>NZ_JBNKHD010000004.1:0-317906 GCF_050290165.1 Tenacibaculum sp.
TATTGAGTTGGGTAGTGGTAAATTATCGGCCAGTTTAGCGGCGAACTATAATAAAACTACAATTGATGCAATTAATACACCAGAAGTTTTAGCGGATAATGGATATAATATCTTTGATAGACAAGAACAAGGATTGATAACGAACTCAAGACCAAAATCCAAATTTATACTAGGGTTGAATTATGATATTGAAAAATGGAATATTAGTTTAAATAATACTCGATTTGGAGAGGTTATAGTTACTGCTCCACAATCTGGAGGAGTTGATCAAGAATTGGATGCTAAAATTACAACCGATTTAGGATTGGTGTATAACTTGACGGATAAAATAGGGATAAACGCAAATGTTAATAATATTTTTGATGTATATCCAGACCCAACGGATCCAGCTACAAATACGGCACAAGCGGGAGCACGTTTCATATATTCTTCAGAAGTACAGCAATTAGGCCAACTAGGAACAAATTTTAGTATAGGACTAAATTATCAGTTTTAATAAATAGTATATCCATTTGTAGGCTATATAATAAATAAGCCTCACAACATTGAAAAAGGAGTTTTTCTTAACGATAGTTAAGGTTTTAACTTTTGATATTTCAATGTTGCGAGGCTTATTTTGATTTATTTATTGTTTAAAGTTCTAAATATTTACTATGTTTATAAAAAATTAACTTTTTTAACATTTATGTATTAACAAAACTTAGTGATATGTGTATGAATCAAAAAAACAAAATTTTTGTTTTCATCTTATTGATGTCTTTTACATCAATGATTGGGCAAACAATTAAAGGTAAAGTAACAGACAAAAGTGGAGAGCCACTTTCCTTTGTTAATGTGCTAGAAAAAGAGACAGTTAATGGAGTAACTACAGATGAACAAGGAGAATTTGTCCTCAATGTGAAAAAGATGCCTACCACTTTAGTGTTTTCTTTTGTAGGTTTTACTACGGTAGAGAAAACATTATATAATGTTTCTTATATTACAATAACTTTGAATGAAGATAATGTTCTTGACGAGGTTGTGTTGACAGGAAACCGTTCTAAGCCGAGAACAATATTAGACTCTGCAGTTCCTATAGATAATGTTAGTGTGCGAGAGTTGCAAGCAACGGGTCAAACTAATATTGACCAAATGTTAACTTATACGGTTCCTTCTTACAATTCAAGTAATCAAACAATTTCTGATGCTACAGCTCATTTTGATCCAGCAGATTTACGTGGACTGGGGCCAAGTAGAACATTGGTTTTAGTAAATGGAAAACGTAAGAATCAAAGTGCTTTAGTGTATGTAAATGATACGCCAGGTAAAGGTGAGGTTGGAGTAGATATGAAAAGTATTCCGACAGCAGCTATTGAAAGAGTAGAGATTTTACGTGATGGAGCTTCGGCACAGTATGGTTCTGATGCAGTAGCGGGAGTGGTAAATATTATATTAAAGAAAAATATTGAATTTACGCAGGTAAATGTGAACTCAGGAGTGACAAAAGAAGGAGATGGATTTAATGTTGATGGTGATGTTAATCATACGTTTACTTTTGGTGAAGGAGGATTTGTAAATGCTACATTAGGTTTAAGTTATCAAGAAAAAACAAATAGAGCAGGTGAACCTGGAAAAGATGATTTATTTGGTGTAGATAACCAATGGACAAGAGATAATCCAGATTTAGGGATGACTATAGGTCAGCCAGAAATGAAAAAAGGTGATTTGTTTATAAATGGAGAATACCCATTAAATGAAAACACGAAGCTATATGCTTTTGGAGGATTCAATATAAGACAAGGTAAAAGTTTTGCTTTATATAGAACACCTTATTGGATTACTGATGATTTTGGATTATTAACTCCGCCAGGAGAAACTTACGATGGGTTTCAGCCAACCTTTGAAACGGATATTCAAGATATTTTATTCACAGGAGGAGGTAAGTTTAATTTAGGAGGTTTTAAAGCTGATTTAAGTGCTAGTTACGGTAGAAACTCTGTAGATTATACTATTGGTAACACTATTAATGTGAGTTTAGGAGCAAATAGCCCAACTTCTTTTGATGCTGGAGCATATGCATTTAGTAACATTATAGGTAATTTTGATGTAAGTCGTTCTTTTGGGGATGTAAGTATTGGGCTTGGAATTGAAGCTAGACAAGAGCGTTTTGAAGTTACGGAAGGTGAAGAGGCGTCGTATATTGACGGAGGTGCACAATCATTTCCGGGACTGCAACCTAGTAATGCTTTGAATGAAACAAGAACCAATGTAGGAGGTTATGGTACATTAGATTGGGATGTGTCAAAAGACTTTTTAATTGGAGGGGCAATCCGATATGAAAATTATTCAGACTTTGGAGATAACTTTTCTTGGAAAGTAAATTCAAGATATAAGATTGGAGAAGCAGGGGTATTACGTGCTTCATATAGTACTGGGTTTAGAGCACCATCCTTACATCAGGTATATTTAAGTAACGTACAAACATTAGTTTCTGGAGGAACAATTTCAAATCAAGGAACATTTAATAATGTAAGCCCAGTAATTCAAGCTTTAGGAGTAGATCCATTATTTGCTGAAACTTCAAAAAATATTTCTGCAGGTATAACAGTAAAAGCCTCTAATAATTTTACCATTTCGTTAGATTATTATAACGTTAAGGTAGAGGATAGAGTATTATTCTCTGGAGAAATTGGAGGAACTGATGATGATGGAAATCCTAACGCTACAGTTCAGCAAATCTTAGATGACTATGATGTGACAAGTATTAAGTTCTTTATTAATGCGGCAGATACTAAAACAGAAGGATTTGATTATACAATGCGTTATAAAAATATTGATTTTGCTGCTGGAAAATTAGGGTTGAATTTAGCATTAAATATCAATAGAACTAAATTAGAAGGAGAAGTTAAAACACCGACAAATTTAGCAAATTATAAGAATGCCATTTTTAATAGAAAAGAGCAGTCAAGAATTATTAGTGCAAGACCTAATACGAAGTTTTTATTTGGAGCTGATTATAAATACAAAAAGTTTACAGCTTATTTGAATAATACTTACTTTGGAGAAGTAACATGGCAACATGCTACAGACCCAGGTAAAGATCAAACATTTAGCGGAAAAGCAATTACAGATGTATCTTTAGGTTATGAGTTTTCTGATATGATTTCTTTCAATGCACAAATAAATAATTTATTTGATGTGTATCCAGATGAAATTGATACTAAGGGAGATGTTGTAACTGATTTAGGAGGACGTTTTAAATATCCTTGGGAAGTAAACCAGTTTGGATTTAATGGAATGACATTCAAAGCAGGATTAACCTTTAAGTTCTAAGCTTAATTATTTGATAATGAAAAAGCACCTTTTAAAAGGTGCTTTTTTTATGAATTATATTCCTTTAAAACTAATCTGTTATTATCAAATATAGCGTAAGTAAAATATTGAATCCAATCACCAGTATTCAAATAAGTACTATCCTCTTTAAGTTGAATTTCTAAAGGAAGGTGTCGATGTCCAAACACGAAATAATCGTAATGTTTTGTTTCTAATTTACGCTTACAGTACTGTACTAACCACTCATTGTCTTCTCCTAAAAACTTAGCATCTTCATCACCAGAAATTAATTTGTTCTTAACTGACATATACTGTCCTAATCGAACACCTAAATCTGGATGTAACCAACGAAATAGCCATTGAAATAAAGGAAAAGTAAATACCTTTTTCATACGTTTATACCCTTTGTCTCCTGGGCCTAATCCATCACCATGACCAATTAAAAACAGCTTGTTATTGATTTTGAATTCTTGAGGAGAGTGGTATACAGGAATGTTTAATTCCTTTTCAAAATAATCATGCATCCATAGGTCGTGATTTCCAACAAAAAAGTAAATAGGAATACCACTGTCTTTTATTTCTGCAAGCTTGCCTAAAACACGTACAAAGCCTTTGGGAACCACAGTTTTGTACTCGAACCAAAAGTCAAATAAATCGCCTAAAATAAAAATAGCTTCAGCATCTTTTTTTACTTCGTTTAACCATGTAACAAATTTTTGCTCACGAGGAAAACTAGCTTCAGAAGTAGGAGCTCCTAAATGTTGATCAGAAGCAAAATAAACTTTTTTATTATCAGAAGTGTTGATTGAAATCAAATCGTAAATTTTGGTAAAAATAAGTATTTTACTCAGAGTTAGCACAAACAAATTTTAGCTACATTTGTTTAAGGACTTACATGAATACACGTATATGAATCCGTTTGATGACACTTATTTTATGAAAAAAGCCTTACAGGAAGCCGAAATCGCTTTTGATAAAGGAGAGGTTCCTGTGGGAGCTGTAATTGTTTTTAATAATCAGATTATAGCTAGGGCACACAATTTAAC
Organism: Tenacibaculum sp.; assembly: GCF_050290165.1. GTDB lineage: Bacteria > Bacteroidota > Bacteroidia > Flavobacteriales > Flavobacteriaceae > Polaribacter. Next base: position 4,359 of record NZ_JBNKHD010000004.1, read on the forward strand.
GGAGTTATTAAACGATGTTACAGCACATGCCGAAATGCAAGCATTTACAGCTGCAGCAGATTTTTTAGGAGGAAAATATTTAAAGGATTGTACTATGTATGTAACCTTAGAGCCTTGTCAGATGTGTGCAGGAGCAAGCTATTGGACTCAAATAGGGAAAATAGTGTATGGAGCCAGTGAACCAAAGCTTGGTTTTAGTGTGTTAAAAACGAAATTACATCCAAAAACGAAAGTTGTATCTGGAGTTTTAGAAGAAGAATGTGGTTTTCTGTTGAAGAAATTTTTTATTGAAAAACGTAACTTAAATTAAGAGTAGTCATTGCGAGGAAGTAATGACGAAGTAATCTGTTTATAAAGATATTTACCCTAAAGTTTCGGAATTTGTATTGACGAAAATTAAAATAACGTTTGTTGTTTTGACCCACTTTCGTGTTCTAACAACCATTTTTTACGCCAAAGACCACCTGCATATCCAGTTAAAGAGCCATCAGAACCAATAACTCTGTGGCATGGAATTATTATCCAAATAGGATTTTTACCGTTAGCAGAGGCTACAGCGCGAATCGCTTTTGCATCTCCTAATTGTTTGGTTTGTTCCAAATATGTTCTAGTACTTCCGAAAGGAATGTTAAGTAATTCTTTCCAAACTGATTGTTGAAAGGTAGTTCCTTGTGGATTCAATTTTATATCAAACACTTTTCTTGTTCCAGTAAAATATTCCTCTAGTTGGGTAACACATTCTTGCAGGCAAGCAGGAACATTTCTTTGAGTACTGATTGGAGTTGAGGCATCTTCATCTAGTACGGAAATGGATTGGATTCCGTTTTCATCACCTTCAATTTTAGCAGTGCCGATAGGGGTTTTATAGTATGTGGTTTGTAAGTTAAACACCAAAAACTTCTTTAGAGTTCTGTGTTGTAATTTCAGAAATTTCTTGGAAAGTTAATCCATAAATATCTACTAACTTATCTACAACCTGAGTAATATAACTACTTTCATTACGCTTCCCTCTGTATGGTGTAGGTGCTAAGTAAGGAGAATCGGTTTCTAAGACAATGTGTTTAATGTCTATTTGATTTAAAAATTGGTCAATCTTTCCATTTTTAAAAGTGGCTACCCCTCCAATTCCTAATTTCATGTTGTATGAAATTGCTTTTTTGGCCTGCTCTAAGGTTCCTGTAAAGCAGTGAAAAATCCCGAATAAATCCTCTCCTTTTTCTGTTTCTAATACTTCAAAAATTTCATCAAAAGCATCACGGCAGTGAATAACAATTGGTAATTGTTTTTCTTTTGCCCATTGAATTTGTGTACGAAAAGCTTCTTGTTGTTGTGGTAAGAAAGTTTTATCCCAATATAAGTCGATACCAATTTCACCAATAGCATAAAAATCACGTTTGTCTAACCATTCTTTCACATGCGCTAATTCTTCTTGGTAGTTTTCTTTTACCGAAGTAGGGTGTAACCCCATCATTAAAAACACGTCGTTTGGGTAGTTTTTTTCTAAATCGAACATACGTTCAGTATAAGAACTATCAATCGCAGGAATAAAGAAACGAGAAACCCCAGCATCTTTTGCGCGTTGTATCATTTCGTTTCTGTCTTCATCAAACTGGCTTGAGTATAAATGGGTATGAGTATCGGTTATCATTTTTTGTTTTTATGTCATTGCGAGGAAGTAATGACGAAGCAATCTGTTTATAAAGATTACTTTACTTTGTTCGTAATGACGTATTTTTGTGCAAAAGTACAAGAAATGGCAAGTTTGAAAAAAGTATTACGGAAAAAGAAATACATCAAAATAAAACTCAAAAAAATGGTGACCAATCATTTGGAGTTAACTGCTGAAATCAATGGGGTAAAGGGAACCTTTATTCTGGATACAGGAGCGTCTAATTCGTGTGTTGGATTGGACTTAATTGAACGTTTTAAACTCATTTCTGAAGAGAGTGATGTAAAAGCGGCTGGAGCTGGAGCGACGGATATGGATACGCACAAGTCTGAAAACAATTCGCTAGTAATTGGGAAGTGGAGAAGTGATGAGTGTGATTTGGTATTGTTTGATTTAACGCATGTAAATACTGCTTTAAAACAACACAATGCACAAGAAGTAGATGGAATTATTGGTGCAGACATTTTAGAAGCTGGAAAAGCGTTTATAGACTACAACAAAAAAGCATTGTATTTAAGGAAACCTAAAAAGAAGAAAGTTAGAAAATTGAAAGTTCCTTTTTAATCGCAGGGCGATAGCCAAGGGTTTAAATGTCATAAGCTCGTCTTGAAATACTTGCAATAGGTAAACTGTTACGAACAAAAAAGACCTCACAGATTTCAAAAAGCTGTGAGGTCTTTTTTATAAAGGCTTTTTAATTTTAACTTAAAACTTCTTTAATTCTCTTGATAGCTTCTCGTAATTGTAACTCAGAAGCAGCATACGATAAGCGGACACAGTTTGGAGCGCCAAAAGCCTCACCTGTTACTGTAGCTACATTTGCTTCTTCTAACAATAACATAGAAAAATCGTTAGCATCTTTAATTTCTTTTCCACGGATAGTTTTTCCAAAGAAATCAGAAATGTCTGGGAAAATATAAAAGGCACCTTCAGGTACGTTTAATTTAAACCCGTCGATTTCACCTAATAATTGTAATACTAAATCTCTACGGTTTTTAAACTCATCTACCATGTACTGTACTTTTTCTGGCGATGCTTTTACAGCAGTAATTGCAGCACGTTGAGCGATACAATTGGTTCCTGAAGTAATTTGACCTTGCATTTTTGTACACGCTTTTGCAATCCATTCAGGAGCACCAATATAACCGATTCTCCATCCTGTCATAGCAAAAGCTTTCGCTAATCCATTAACGGTAATAGTACGGTCGTACATGCTTTCAATCGCAGCAAAACTAAATGGCTTTGTTCCGTAGTTGATGTGCTCGTAAATCTCGTCTGATAATATATATATGTTTGGATACTTCTCTAACACTTTAGCCAAAGCTCTGTATTCTTCTTCACTATAAATAGAACCACTTGGATTTGTTGGTGAGTTGAAGAAAATCATCTTTGTTTTTGGCGTAATTGCTGCTTCCAATTGCTCTGGAGTAATTTTAAAATCAGTATCAATAGAAGAAGGAATTTCCGTATAGGTTGCCTCGCATAAAGTAGCGATAGCAGAATAACTCACCCAATATGGCGCTGGTAATAATACTTCATCACCAGGGTTTAATAATACTTGTGCTACATTGGCAATAGATTGTTTTGCTCCTGTAGAAACTACTATTTGATTTGGGTTATAGGTTAAGTTATTGTCGCGTTTAAATTTTTCGCATATAGCCTCTTTTAACTCTACATACCCATCAACTGGAGTATAAGCGTTATAGTTTTGATTAATGGCTTCGATTGCAGCATTTTTAATAAAATCAGGAGTGTTAAAGTCTGGTTCTCCTAAACTTAAACTGATGATATCTCTACCTTCAGCTTTTAATTCTCTAGCTTTAGCTGCCATAGCTAATGTTTGAGATACAGGTAAACTGTTAATTCTGTTTGATAATGCGTTTGACATTGTGGTGTTATGTTGTATGTTGATTTATGCTAATTGAGGCTTTCTTCCTAGTTCAGCTAAATGTCTGAAATGTTCAATAACTGCTCTACGGGTTGTTTTGTATTCGTTGTAAGGAAGATTAAACTCCTTAGCAGTTTCTTTTACGATCTTAGCTAATTTATCGTAATGAATATGCGATATATGTGGGAAGATATGGTGTTCTACCTGATGATTCAATCCACCTGTGTAAAAGTTAATAAACCAGTTTCTAGGCGCAAAATTTGCAGTGGTATATAATTGGTGAATAGCCCAGGTATTTTTCATGTTTCCATCTTCGTCTGGTAAAGGAGTTTCTGTTTTTGGAACGATGTGTGCTAATTGGAAAACTACGCTTAAAATAATACCAGCAGTATAGTGCATTACAAAAAATCCGATTAAAACTTTCCACCATGCAACATTCATAATTGCAATTGGTAATACAATCCAAAGTACATAATAAATTACTTTTGAAACTACTAGTTTAGTCCATTCTTTAGCTGGATTAGGGAATTCACCATATGATAATTTACGTTTTAAGTAATTACGCATTTGTTTAAAATCGGTAGTAATAGCCCAGTTAATAGTTAATAATCCGTATAAGAAAATCGAATAATATTTTTGGAATTTATGAATCCATAACCATTGTGAGTGCTTAGAAAAGCGAATAATTCTACCCGCATCCATATCTTCATCATGATCTTGGATGTTGGTATAGGTGTGGTGTAACACATTGTGTTGTACTTTCCAGTTGTATACGTTTCCGGCTAAAATATAAATACTGCTACCAAAAAGCTTGTTTACCCATTTTTTACTCGAAAAAGATTCGTGGTTGGCATCGTGCATTACATTCATTCCAACTCCTGCCATTCCAACTCCCATTAATACGGTTAAGGCTAATTTTATCCATTGAGACATATCAACAGTTAAAATTAATATGAATGGAATAATAAAAGTAGCTAACATAATTATTGCTTTGGAATATAACTTCCAGTTACCTGTACGCTTAATGTCGTTTTCTTTAAAGTAGGTGTTAACTCTTTTATTAAGAGTTCTAAAAAACTTAGTTTTATCTATTCTTGAGAAGTTTACTGTCTTCATTTGTTGTTTGTTTGTGTCGCAAAAATAAACGTTTTTGCTTCATGGTTATTGCTATAGTCTAACTTTTTAACTAGATTAATATCTTTTACATAAAAATTAACAATACCAATTAGTTTTTTATTTTTGCAACGGAAAAAATCACTTCATGGAACTTATAAAAAAATACTTTGAGAATTTATCAGAAACGCAGTTAGAACAATTTTCTAAGTTGCAAGAATTATACCAAGATTGGAATTTAAAAATTAACGTGGTTTCTCGTAAAGATATTGATGAGCTGTATTTACGTCATGTGTTACATTCATTAGGAATTGCTAAAGTGATGGAGTTCCAACCTGGAGCAAAAGTTATGGATGTAGGTACTGGAGGAGGTTTTCCTGGAATACCTTTGGCAATCTTATTTCCTGAAACTCAATTTCATTTGGTAGATTCTATCGGAAAAAAGATTAAAGTGGTTAATGAAGTGGTTGAGGGCTTAGGATTACAAAATGTAAAAACGACTCACGGTCGCGTTGAAGAAGTAGATGAAATGTACGATTTTATTGTGAGTAGAGCAGTAGCGCAGATGGAAACATTTCACCGTTGGGTGAAAGATAAAGTGCAGAAGAAACAAAACCATGCACTCAAAAACGGAATTCTATATTTAAAAGGTGGTGACCTTACGGAAGAATTAGCTGATTTCCCTAAAGCCACCATTTATGATTTACCTAACTTTTTTGAAGAAGATTTCTTCGAAACCAAAAAAGTGGTGCACTTACCTATAAAATTTAAAGGTTAGTTTTTTATAGAAGCAAACACATACTGCATTTCTGAAGCTATTTCTAAACTACGCTCTAAGTATTTTTCTTTTTCTAAAGATGTTTCGTCGTATAGTTTAGGGTCTTCATAAGTAACAGGTATTCTTTTATCAGCACCAGCTATAAAAGGACACCCTTCATCAGCTTGTGAACAAGTCATGATAGCACAAAAGTTTGAAGTTGGATTAAAATCATCATCATACTTTTTAGAAAAACCTATAATAGAAGGCATATTTCCAGCATATTTTATTGCATAAATAGGGTTTGTTTCATTAGATAACTTTTGAATTTGAAATCCGTTATCAACTAAAGTAGTAACAACTGTTGAATTCATAGCAGTAGCTTCAGTTCCTCCAGAATAACTATATACATTTAGAACTTTATAATGATGTGCCATGGTTTGTGTCCATATTTGTGATAAATGACTCCGTCTTGAATTATGTGTACATATAAAATTCAGATTTATTACTTCTTTATTATTGAGTTTTTCTTGAATGTAATTGATAAGAGGTTGTAAAACTTCTTTGCGTTTCTCTGAAACAGTTGGTAAATTTGAAAGAGTTTGCTGTATTTCAGAAAATAGTGATGAGGTTAGTGTTTTCATATTAACAACATCCTGAGTTAGGTGTACAACAAGCTTCCGTTTGTTTTTGTAAATCTGACAATCGTACTCTTGGTTTTTCTGATGGAATTCCACAACTACTTTTTGCTAAGCAATCCGTTTGTTTGATGGTTAATAGGAAGTTTGTTCCGTCGAAATCCAATCCGTATTTACCAATGGTGCTTCCTTGGTATTCTACTTCGATTCTTAAATCAGGAGAAATGTGTAATACTCTTTCTGATAGTTCTATGATGTGGATTAATTTTTCAGGATGTAATCGATGGTCATAATCATCGGCATTCCATAATTGAAAGTTTACGACCTCTTCGTCTCTAATAGTACCTCCACAGTCAATAAAGTTTTTAGTGATTTTTCCTACTTCAGTTACGTGAAAGTGATTTGGGACTAAACTTCCATCAGGTAATTGAAAAGCGATGGTTTTTAAGGTGCTTAAATGTTGTTTGATTTCTGATAGTTTCATGGTATTTGTGTATATTGTAATATTACGATTAATATAGTTAAATTTTTTTTAGCAACAAGTTGAATTGTTTAAATTAAGATTTAAAAAAGAAGAAAGCAATCTTTTAATTTCTTCCCACTTTTCTAAGTTAATACAATAACAGACACTAGTTCCGTCAATAGTACCTTTGATAATGCCAAGTTTTTTAAGCTCTTTTAAATGTTGTGAAATAGTAGGTTGTGCCAAACCTATCTCGTTTACCAAATCACCACATACACAAGAATTCAATTTAAACAAGTGTTGCAAAATAGCAATACGGGCTGGATGCCCTAGTACTTTTGCAATACTTGCTAATTGGTTTTGTTCTTCAGTGAATATTTCAGATTTGGTTAATCCCATTGTTTAATTATTATATTGCAATATTACGATTAATAAATAAGAGCTACAACTTTTTTGCTTTATTTTTTAATAAAAGGTTTAATACCAGCGTTTTTTCTTCTTTTTAGAAGCTTCTGATTTTCTTCCTTTTTTGTGGTTGCTAACTGTATTGGGTTGCTTTTTAGGCTTAGGCTTAGCTAGGGGAAATGGATGATCTTCTATAATTTTTATAGTTCTATCCATAAATTCTTGAATCGCTTTGATGTAGGAAGTTTCATCGGCACTACACAATGAAAAAGCAATTCCAGATTTACCAGCTCTACCTGTTCTACCAATTCTGTGTACATACGTTTCAGGAATGTTAGGTAAATCAACATTAATTACAGCATCAACTTTGCTTACATCAATTCCACGAGCAGCAACATCTGTAGCAATTAAAATATTGGCTTTGTTGTTTTTGAAATCCTCTATAGCTTGATTTCGTAGATTCTGAGACTTGTCACCATGTACACTGGTTGCTTTGTATCCGTTTTTTTGAAGTGTTTTTTCCAATTTGTCAACCCCAAATTTGGTGCGACGGAAGATAATAATACGTCCATGTATAGTATTACGAAGCAAGTGTAAACATAAATCTACCTTGTTTTTTTTAGGTGTGTAATACAGCAATTGACCAATGTTAGTTGAGGTCGTTTCCGCAGGAGAAATATCTACCTTTTCAGGTTTGTATAACATCGATTTAGCCAAATCACTTACCTTATCGGGTATCGTTGCAGAAAAAAGTAAGGTTTGCTTTTTACGCGGACATAATTCTTCAATCTTTTGAACGTCTTCAATAAAGCCCATATCTAGCATTAAATCAGCTTCATCAAGCACCAATGTTTTTAGTTGACGGATATCAATACTGCCTTGCTTGTGTAAATCGATAAAACGACCTGGTGTAGCAATTAAAATATCGACACCTTTTTCTAAAACATCTTTTTGTGGCTGTGTGGCAACACCACCATAAATAACCGTAGTTCTTAAATTAGTGTATTTGCTATATGTTTTAAAGTTTTCTTGAATTTGAATCGCTAATTCTCGAGTAGGGCTTATAACCAGTACTTTTATCTTTTTGGCTCTTTTCTCAACATCAGCTTCTCTTGAAAGCTCATGAATGATAGGCAACGCAAAAGCAGCAGTTTTACCTGTACCTGTTTGTGCAGTTACAATTACATCTTTTTTATTAAGCACTAACGGAATTACTTCTTGTTGTACTGGAGTTGGTTTGTGGTGTCTTTCTTCAGTAAGTGCTTTTAAGATAGACTTGCTTAGTTGTAGGTCTGAAAACTGCATCAATATATTTTTTGCAAAGGTAGGCTAAAAGGAATGATGAAAAATTTATTTTATAGTATTTCAAAGGTCTAAATAAGTATAATAACCTTGTTAAAAGCACTTTTTGCACTTTTTTGACAATTGATTTGCACTTTTCACAGCAGGCTCTGATAATTTTGAGGAAACTTTAAAAATTTAAATTATGAATATCATAAAAAAGAGCATCTTATTAGGAGTTGTATTGTTAATAGTAGTTCTAATTAGTGGTTATGCTACAAAAACTTCAGTGCCTACAATAAAAGAAAAAGCGGAGACTGTAAAAACTGTAGAAAATAAGACAATCAATATGTTTGTAACACACGGACATTGTAGTACGCCGTTTGGAGGTATTGTAGACGATTTAAAAGTAGACATTCCTGTGCGAATAGATTCTGGAAATCCTTTAGAAAACATGCGTATTTCGTTTGAAGTTGATCCAAACTCATTTAAAGCGTGTAGAGGAGATAAGGCTGATTTAACCAAAAGAGTTAAAACCAAAGGAGTATTTATTAGCAATAACAACGAAAAAATAAGGTTTAGAACTACCAATGTTTTTGTGATGGGATTGGATTGGTACCAGATTAACGGAGTGATGTCTATTAAAGGAGTTGAAAGAGAGATGAAGTTTTTTGCAACAGGAATTAGAAACCCAAAAGATGTAATGGCTAATTCATTGGTACTACAAGGTCAGGTAAATTTATTTGATTGGGGTATTGATTATGATAAATTGGTAAACGGAAAATCATTAGATGTTCCTACAAAATGGTTGTATTTGAATATGAAAATTGAGTTGAGTTAGTCAGAGAAATTAAAAAAGCACAAGATATTTTAAAATGTCTTGTGCTTTTTTGTAAAAGTAATATCTAATTGAAAAGATTATCTATCTAATATATAGTTTGTTTTTTGATTCATCAGAACCATATTTTGATATAAAACTCTTCATTTTAGCTTTATCTATACTATCACCATTTATTACTTTTCCTTTGTACAACATTTTTAAAATCCCTTTTCTAGTTTTTCTGCTAATTTCTACTTCAGAATCAAAGTCAATAAATCTCACAATATAATAGCTATCATGATTTTGTTTGTTTTGAGGAGTAGGGTCAATATATTTCATGAAGATTATTTCATCACCGCTATTTAATCCATAAACTGACATGTTTCCGGATTCTTTTTCAACCTTGACATATTCTTTTCCATCTACAAGTGCAATTCCTTTTTTGATTTTCACTTTTTGAGCGAGCGAGACTTGAGTAAATGCAAATAGTGTAATAAGCCCCACTAAAATTTTTAATTTCATAGTGTTCAATTTTTAATTATTCATATTCATTTTTGTTAGAGCGAATCTATTAAAAATTGAAACTAAAATCAAAGAAGAAAAGGATATTATTTTTTCTCTTAAAAAATAGACTGTTCAGAAAGGGTGGTAAATTCTTCTAAAAAGCTTATTCCTTTATGGGGTTGTTTTAATTTTTTATTAGTTCCTCTAACTTTTCTTCTGAATCTTTATATCCTAATTTGATGGCCTTTTGGTAGCTTTTAATAGAATCTTCTTTCATATTGTTAGCTTTATAACCATCACCTAAGGAATCCCAAATATTCCCATCTTTAGGGTGTAGCTGAACATTTATTTTAAAAATTTCCAATGCCCAGTCAATATTTTCATCTAACATCAATAAGATGTTTCCAATAGAGTTTAAAAGCCTAGAATTTGTAAAATCATCAGCATAGTTTTCTTTAAGTAGTGCAATGAGGTTTTCTGAATCCTTTATTGTATGTTGTCTGATATAGTTTATGACGTAAGAGTATACATTGTTCTTAATTGGCTTTGGAATATAGTTTTTGTCTAGAATTATTTTTGCAATTGCATAAGCAATAAATTCTACTTCCGAGCTGTTTGCGTTGGTGGCGTAGACAATATAGATGTCTTCTTTAGGAAACCAGATAATTGAATGAGCATAGGCTCCATTTGAACCATTATGAGCGATTCTTTTGGTGTTGTTTTTTAAAGTTTTTACCATCCAACCATATGCATAACTTAATTTTCCACTAGGGTAATCAGCATGTGGAGCGATTAGTTTTTTAAATGATCTCTTTGAGATAATTTTATTTTTTTTGAGCGCATTGTACCAAAGTAACATATCATTTTGAGTAGAATTGATTCCTCCATTTGCCTTTAAATGCCAAGAAATTTCTCCATTTTCTTGATATCGAATAATGGGCGATTTACTATCAATAATTCCTCTATTATAACTATGAGATAGTTGTATGGTGTCCCATTTTGGTAAGAGATAGCCTGTTTGTTTCATCCCTGCCGGTGTAAAAAGGTACTGGTTTAAAAAAGCTTCATAGGTTTGACCAGTAACCAGTTCTATAATTCTTCCTAAGATACTATAGCCCACATTTGAGTAAGAATATTTTTCACCAGGCCTAGCCAATAATTCACTTGCGAAAAGGTTTTCAAAAAACTGCTTTGGTTCGATTTTGTCAAAATCCTTACCAATAGTTTCTATAAAACCAGCGGTATGTGATAATAATTGGTGAATTGTAATACTTCTTTTATCTACAGGTAGGTTAGAGAAATACTGACTCAAAGAGTCTGTTAATTTTAGTTTGTCTAATTCAGCGAGTTTTAAAATTGCAGTTGCGGTAAACTGTTTTGTGTTAGAACCGATATCAAAAATGGTGTTTGGATTATTAAGTATTTGAGTGTTTTTGTTGGCGAATCCATAACCTTTATTGATGATGATTTTCCCTTTTTTAATCACAGAAATTGCCCCTGAAAAGCCATTTTGAGTTCCCTTGGTTAGATAGTTGTCTATTCTTGAATAAAGAGTTATTGATTGAGCTCTTTTTTGAGCTTGTGCAAAGAAGCTTGTAAAAATTAGCAATAGAATACTACAGAAATGTGTTTTGTTCATCTTTATGTTTTTTGTTGTGCAAAAGTCATAAATGATGCTGCTGTACTCATAAAAATTAGCCTGACAATAATGCGTCAACTTCACGACAATACTCCGAAAACAGTATAGTTTCTCTATATAAAACTAAAATTGAGCTTAAAATACAGCCTCTTGTTTTTATCGATAGAGGCAGTGTTTATAATAATTAAAATGATATTTATTAGGGTTAGAAAAATCATCACCCAGAGAGGGAAACGATGAGGAAGAGATAGTGAAAGTTTAAGAGATCCTGCCAGAAGAAAAATTATTGCAGAAGTGATGGTCCACAAAATTTGGAGAGAGATGATTTGTTTGGTAAGAGTATTTATTTGCTTTCCGAAATACATAATAGCTAGCGGAACTAGAATATTGAATAACGGAATAAAGGATACAAATGCTGAAGAAAGATTAATTAACTTAACTAACGAGTAGTTTACTATTTCCTTAGGTTTTTCTATATTGTTTAAGATAGTTAAATCTACGTCAAGTGCTTTAGAAAGTGCTCTTGCAGTATGTCCTTTTGGTTCTTGACCTGCTTCTATTCGTTGAATTGTTCTAATGGAAACCCCAGACTTCTCAGCAAGTTCTTCTTGAGTAAGATGTTTTTGGGTTCTTAGAATTTTAATATTCATGAATTTTTTGTTTGTATTCGTTGAATAATGATTCAATTCAACATTAGCGAAGTTAGTTTGAATTAAAGCAAGAGTCAATCTAAAAAATAGACTGTTCAGAAAGGGTGGTGAACTCTTCTAAAAAACGCATTCCTTTATAGGAATTTCCTTTTTTATTCAATTTAGGACTCCATACAGCAATCGCATACTGGTTAGGGTGTATAGCAATAATACCACCACCAACACCACTTTTGCCTGCTAATCCAACTTTAAAAGCAAACTCACCAGATTCGTCATAAAAACCACAGGTTTGCATCAAGGCATTAATTCTTTTGGATTGACTTTTAGTTAATATTTGTTTACCTTGTCTTGTTTGTCCATTATTGGCTAAGAATAAAAACAATTCAGAAAGGTGTTCGCAGCTAAATTCTAAAGAGCATAAATCAAAATAGAAATCGAGTACTTCTTCTGGATCGTTATGAATATTCCCATAGGATTTAATAAAGTTGCACAATGCCACATTTCTATATCCGACTGATTTTTCAGAAGCAGCTATCTTTGGGGAGTATGCAATATTTTTATTGGCAGAAAGACTTTTAATGAAACTTAATAAATCCTCTCTAGGATTCTTTAGGTTGCTAATCAGTATGTCTGCAATTACAATAGCTCCTGCATTGATGAAAGGATTTCTAGGGATACCATTGTCGCTTTCAAGTTGTACCAATGAATTAAAACTACTTCCAGAAGGTTCTACACCCAGACGATTCCAGATGGATTCTCCAAGTTGTTTGTAGGCTAAACAAAGTGATAATACTTTAGCAATACTTTGAATTGAAAACTTTTCTTGAAAATTACCTAAACCGAAATTGGTATTGGAAATGGTTGAGATATGCACACCAAATTTTTCAGGGTCAATCGTAGCCAATTCAGGAATGTAGGTAGCTAACTCTCCTGTATTTTCAATAGTATCAACTTTTTGATATACACTTTCAATTATTTCTTTGTAATCCATTGCCTTCAAAATCTAACAAACAGTCGGTAAACGAAATTAGTTGAATTCTGTTTGAAAACAAATAAAACTTAAAAGAAAGTAACTACTTCTTTTATACTGATTTACAGGTTGTTTGTTCTTGAATATCAATCGTTTAAAGTATTTGATTGAAAAGGTGTTAGGTTTTTTATGAACTTAGTAGTGGAAAAATATACTCATTAAAATAATAAGGATAATGAGTTTGTTTTAAAGGTGGAATCTGAAAAACCTATTATAAATAGAGTAGGAAATTAACTAACCAAATTTTTATATTATGTCAAGTATAGCACTAGAAGCTCTTGGAGCAGAAGTAGGTAAATACCTTAGTCATGCGAATGATAAGGTATGGCTTCAAAACGGAGTACAAGGAAAAGGAGAGGTTTTTGAACTTAAAAAACTTAAGGATAATCGTGTAGCTTTAGAATGTAAAGGAACTGAAAAAGGAAAATATCTTAGTCATGCATTCGGTAAATTATGGTTGCAAGATGGTGTGCAAGGAGAAGGAGAAGAATGGATAATGCAAGACCACGGAAAAGGAAACGTGTCTTTTAATTGTTTAGGAGCAGAAACAGGTAAAACACTTAGTCATGCTTTTGATAAAATGTGGCTTCAAAATGGATACCAAGGAGAAGGTGAATTGTGGGCTAAAAAGCAAGAGTAAATGTTTGTCTTTTAGAGAAAAAACAAAAAAGCAACCTCATTTGAGGTTGCTTTCATTTATATTAAAGTTCCGTAATCGGAATATATTATCCTAAGAAAGGGTAACGGTAATCAGTTGGAGAAACAAATGTTTCTTTGATTAAACGAGGAGATACCCAACGTAATAAGTTTTGAGCAGATCCTGCTTTATCGTTCGTTCCTGAAGCTCTAGCTCCACCAAATGGTTGTTGTCCTACAACAGCACCTGTTGGCTTATCGTTTACATAGAAGTTACCAGCACAGTTTTCTAAAGCTTTAGTAGCTTCTGCAACTGCGTAACGATCTGTAGAGAATACAGCACCAGTTAAAGCGTATTCAGAAGTTCCGTCAACTAATTTTAAAGCATCTGCCCAATCTGCATCTTCGTATACGTAAATAGTTACTACAGGACCGAATAATTCAGTTTCCATAGTAGTGTACTTAGGGTTGGTAGTTAAGATAACAGTTGGCTCAATAAAGTATCCTTTAGATTTATCGTAGTTACCACCTGCAAAGATTTCAGCATCAGCATCAGCTTTAGCTTGGTCGATATACTTTGCTAACTTATCAAAAGAACCTTCGTGAATTACCGCAGTAATAAAGTTGCTCATATCTTCTGGAGAACCCATTTTAAAAGAAGCGATGTCTTCTTTTACATAGTTTAAAGTTTCTTCAGCTAACGACTTTGGTAAGTATACTCTTGAAGCTGCAGAACATTTTTGTCCTTGGAATTCAAAAGCACCACGAGAAATACCTGTAGCTACTTGTTTTGGATTAGCAGAAGGGTGTGCAATGATAAAATCTTTACCACCGGTTTCACCTACAATTCTTGGGTATGTTTTGTATGTGTGAATGTTTTCACCAATCTTTTTCCAGATTTCTTTGAATACATATGTAGAACCAGTAAAGTGGATTCCAGCAAAATCAGGAGACGATAACACTACGTCAGTAATTTCAATAGGATCACCATAAATTACATTGATAACACCATCTGGTACACCAGCTTCTTTAAATACATCTACAATTACTTTTGCAGAGAAGATTTGACTATCAGATGGTTTCCATACAACAACATTCCCCATCATTGCAGCCGATGCAGGTAAGTTTGCAGCAATTGCAGTAAAGTTAAATGGAGTAATTGCGTATACAAACCCTTCTAACGGACGGTACTCAACACGGTTCCAAATTCCGTCGTCAGAGTTTGGTTGCTCGTTGTAGATTTCAGACATATACTCTACGTTAAAACGTAAAAAGTCAATCAACTCACAAGCTGCATCAATCTCAGCTTGGTGAACTGTTTTTGATTGTGCAATCATCGTAGCAGCGTTAATTTTTGCACGGTAAGGACCAGCGATTAACTCAGCGGCACGTAAAAAGATAGCAGCTCTTTGTTCCCATGGCATTTGCGCCCATGCTTTACGAGCTTCTAAAGCATTAGCAATTGCTTTTTCAGCGTGTGATCTATCTCCAATATGATATTGACCTACCACGTGTTGGTGATCGTGTGGAGGAGTCATGTTACGAGTATTCCCTGTTCTAACTTCTTCGTTACCGATGTACATTGGTACATCAACAGATCCGTTAAAATATTCTTTGTATTGTTTTGAAACCGCTTCACGCTCTGGAGATCCAGGAGCATATCCTTTTACGGGTTCGTTAATGGCAGTTGGTACGTGAAAAAATCCTTTTCCCATTTGTATGTTGTTTGTTGAATTAAATTTCTTTCTTTGTTATAGAAAAGTCTATCTAAATTTTCTAGACGTACAAAGTTACGGTTATTTTAGAAATATTTAAATGGACATAAGGCTGGAATTCAATAAAAGGAAAACAATATGTGCACGGTAACTTATTTACCTTTAGGGAATAATGATTTTATATTAACTTCTAATAGGGATGAAGATCCAAAACGAAGAACGATTTCTCCAAAAACTTATGTTGAAGATGGGATAAAATTAACATATCCTAAAGACGAATTAGCAGGAGGAACGTGGATTGGTGTGAGTGAAAAAAAACGATTGATTTGTTTATTGAATGGTGGGTTCACAAAGCATCAAAGAGCAGAATCATATCGAATGAGTAGAGGAGTAATTGTAAAACAATTGTTAAAAGTTGACGATCCTGTTGAAATTATCAATCACTTTGATTTTGAGGGGATAGAGCCTTTTACCATTGTGTTGGTTGATTGGGCTACGGAATTAAAAGCATACGAATTAGTTTGGGATGTTAAAGGAAAACACTTTAAAGAGCTAGATAATCAACCTAAAATATGGTCGTCTGCGACTTTGTATGATGAGAATATGAAAGAATTAAGAAAACAATGGTTTGCCGATTGGTTAACAGAACATCCGGCATATAAGCAATCAGATATCATTGCTTTTCATCAAGATGAAACCAAAGGGACACCTGAAATTTCTATAAAAATGAAACGAAATTATGTAGAAACTGTAAGTACTACGTCTATCATTAAGAAAGAAGATGAGGTTACCATGGAGTACTACGATATTTTGGAAGAAAAGAACAAAACAGCAGTCAAAATTACTGGGGCTTAAAAAAGGCTTTTGGTATATTTGCAAAAAATTATGATGAATAAAAAACTGCTATTATTTCTTTCATTAACATCACTTTTTTTATTTACCAGTTGCTTTGAGTTTGTTGAAGAAGTAACTTTTAATAAAGATGGTTCTGGAAGTGCTGTGTTAACTATTAACTTAAGTAAAAGTAAAACGAAGTTAGCTTCTATCATGTTATTAGATAGTGTGAATGGGTATAAAGTGCCTTCTAAAGCCATAATTAGAAGTAAAGTGAACGAAATAGTTCGTAAAATACAACAAACAAAAGGGGTACATAATGTAAAAAACACCTTAGATTTCAATGAGTTTATTGTAACAGTTTCGTGCGATTTTGATAATGTAGAAGCGTTAAATGAAGTAATTTCAAATTTCAGTTCAAAAAAGGAAGCTGAGAAAATAAAAAAGAACCAGCATTTTACATTCAATAAGAAAAGTAAAACCTTTACACGTAGTCATCACTTCAATTTAGGAAAAGAGTTTCAAAAAACTAAAATGCAAGACCGTAAAGTTTTTGAAACGGCGACATACACTAGTGTATACCGATTTGAAACGCCAATACAATCAAGTGAAAACAAAGAAGCAAAAATATCTAAAAGTAAGAAAGCTATTATGTTGCATTTACAAGCGCAAGATATAGTTGCTCATAAGCAAACAATAAAAAATAAAATACAATTAGAGAATTAAATTCAAAATGAAACCTACTTGGTTATTTTAATAATCAAAGGTTTCATGTGACGATTAAAAAAGAATAAAAATAAACACATGAAAAAAATTATTGCTACACTATTATTTTTAAACACATTTACAATTTTACAAGCTCAACAATTAGAAACTAAAATACCTAATAATGTTGATGTTTTAATCTCTGCTAATGCTGAAAACTTATTTAAGTTGGTAAAGGTATCTGACATTGATGAGAATGCTGTTGGAAAAGAGATTTTAAAGAAGGTAAATAGAAGAAGAGAAGATGATAAAGTGTCTTCAGTGGCTAATACGGGAATAAATATTAAGTCTAACGCCTATTACTTTTTTAGTAAAACAGATAGTGTTTCGTATCATAACATTTATGTTGAATTGAATGATAAGCAGATGTATGAGTCAATGTTGACTGAAAGAGACAAGGGAAAAATTCAAACCCAAGATAATTATAGTTATATAGAGGGACGTAGAACTTTTAAAATATGGAATGAAAACTCTCTTTTAATAGTGACAGGAGATATGTCAAGAGGGTATTTCTCGGCTCATAAAGAGCGTTTAGAAAAATTAAAAGAAGAAGGAGAATATAATTATTCATTTGAAAAGAGAATTGCCAGCGAATGGACAAAAGACTACGCTTTGGGTATTTTTAATAAGCGTTTTACGAAGTCAATTGCTGCTAGTAATAAGTTTCAAAAGAGTAAAAATAAAGATGCGTCGGCAACACTTTGGGTTCGTAACTATGGGATGTTAATGACCGACTTATTTAAGTCTTTTGGAAACTCTCTATTTCCTATGTATCCAGAAGGAAGCCAAAATATTTACGGAATTGATGAGGTAACAGCAAACTTGTTTTTTGATAAAAATGATGTTAGAATCTTGTTAGATATGTCGGTTAGTCCAGGGATGGAAAAGTCGTTTAAGAAGATTTATAACAAAAGAATGAATAGAAACTTGGTTAATGGTTTTGATCATGATAAAGCGTTGGCATTTTGGAGTATTTCTTTAAATACAGAAGAGATGTTAAAGCAATACCCAACATTAGCACATAAAATGTATGGAGGTATGTTGCCGAAATTTCAAGAAGAAATTGATATAGTAGGAGACTTGTTTTCTTTGATTATTGACGAAAAAGCAATAGGTAAGTTAATAACGGGTGATGCTCTTTTGGTGTTAAACGATTTCTCTAAGAAAAAAGTAGAGTATAAGTCGTATGAATATGATAAAGACTATAAACGTAAAGAGGTAACAAAAACAAAAGAAGAGTTTGTGCCTGATTTTACTCTGATGATAGGTTCTGAAGAGAAGGATTTGTTAAACAAGTTTTTTAAGTTAGGTGAGAAACACAACGCTTTAAGAATTGAAGATAACATTGCGGCATTTATACCAAAAAAATCAGATATACCATTTGACTTGTACTTTGTGGTTAAAAATGATGTTTTATATATAACTACCTCTAAACAAGGTACTGTAAATATTGCTAGCGGAAACAATAAGTTTAATACTAAGAAACATAGTAAATTGGTAAGAAATAACTCATCAGTGTTTTATGTTGATGTAAATGCTATTTTAAATAAAATGCCTAATGAATGGCTTAGCAAATCAGAAAAAGAAACACTACGTTTTTCTACTGAATATTTAGATGAAGCGATATTTAGAGTGTCTAGAATGAAAGGGAATACAATTTCTAGTGAAGTTAAACTTTCTACTCAAGGAAATAAAGAAAATACTTTAAAATTATTATTAGAGTTTATCAACACGGTAGCTAAATAAGCTGAATGATAAAAAGAATAGCATATATTATTATAATAGGATGCTGTGTTTTAGTTACGGTTGGGTTTTTTAGATATAATCCAACCGTAATTTATGCAGATAAGGTACCAGTTTCTGCTGAAACTGTAGTGCATGTTAATCTACGTGAAATAGAGTACAATATTCTTTGTAGTTTTTTAAAGCATCCATTTTCACAATTAGATTTTGAAAACACATCAACAAAAAAAAGAGAGAAAAAAGAATCATTATTAAATCAGGTAGAAATTCCTAGTAGCTTGTTTTTTTATACAAATCAAGATGAGTATAAGGGATTCTTGATAAGTAATAAAATTCTTTTTAAAAAGAGGTTTGTTGCAACTTTGAAAGAAGAAGGTTTTAAAGAGCAAAATATAAAAGAAGATACATTTTATGTAAAAGGAAGAATGGCTTGTGTTTTACAAGGAAATACCTTTCAGGTATTATGTAAGTTGGAAAAAGATGCAGTAATTTCTTCAGAATTATTAACGTCGTTAAATGAAGAAAATTACTTTCCAGAAGAAGCTTCAATTTTTGACAAGATAAAGAATCGAGATAATCCAATAACAGTAACTACAACACAAGGTGATTTTTTTGAAGTTACGATTGATGATGGTCTGTTAACTCTTCAAGGTAAATTAGGAGAGGGAAATGCTGTTTTTCTTCCCTTTAAAGCAACTTCTAGTAATGGTACTATTGCTGCACTTTCAGGAAAGTTAAATGCAGAGAAAGTAGCAGGTGCTTTAGGAGAAAATGTAAAAGCGAAGTTTAAAAAGTTAACAAGTTTGTCGTTAGATTCTATTGCTGATAAGTGGAGTGGAGCGATGAATTTTAACCTCTCTTCATTTATTGAAAAGTCTGACACTATAGTAACCTATGAGTATGACGATGATTTTAATAAAGTTGAGAAAAAAGAAGTTCAGCATATCATAATTCCTAGTCTATCTTTAAGTGTAGAAGGAAAAGAACTGTGTGATTATTTGAATAAAAAACAAGCGATTAAATTAGTAGAAAATGATTCGGTATTAACATTGATGCCCTTATTTACCACATATGTTTCTTGTAAAGAAGATTTGTTGAAGTTAACTTCTGTAAAAAATCAATCCAAAAAAAGAAAAACCGAAGAGGTTAATAAATTTCTCTTCTGGTTTGATGTAGCTGCATTTCAACAAAAGGAAAGGGGAATTTATACTTTCCAAAATAAGTACTTAGATAAAATAAATACCATACAATTTTCAGTAGCTAAAAACAATGAAGTCAAAGCTACTGTTCAGCTTAGTAATACTTCAAAAAACTTCTTTTTTCAGTTGTCTAACTAGTATAAGGCAAAAGCAATAAACGATACTACTATAGAACCCAAGAATGCAAGTATAAAGAACATTGTGTTTGCTAGTATGTATTTTATAATTGTTTTTATATATCCTTGTCCGTAAAACTTTTTCATAGCTACAAATAAGTAGGTCATAAAAAGTAATAGGAATATAGTTGCAGCACTACTAGTTTCTTTAAAAAACTCAATTATAAAAAAGAAGGAGAAAAGAAGAAAAAATACTGTTTGAATGTGGAAAACAAACACTAGATGTTCTACATAGGTATATTTTCTTCTGATGTAAAGAAGCTTTAAGCATAATGTAAAAAGAGGAAGTAATACAAAAAGTGCTACTGACCCATATGATAATAACTTACGAGTAAATTTCTGGACTTCACTTCTTTTTAAGAATACGGAATTAAGTACAGCTGCTCTTGAATATATAAAGCGGTTGCTAAAATCTTTATTAACTTGTAAGCTATCCAAAGCATCATCAATATCTATATCTGGATGTTTTTTTTGAAATTTCATAAATTTCACTATTCTAAAAGAATCGTCAAAACTTGTATTAGCTAAAGATTGTTTTGAAGAACTCTTCGTTGTTAATGAATCTATTTTAATAAGTGATGATTTGACTTTGATAGAATCTTGCTTTTCTAATTGCTTAAAAACTGCGTTTTGAATAGAGTCCATATCTACTCTATCAGTTTCAATTCCATTTTTATTTATTTTATGTGAATCTCCGTTTAAAAATTTACCGCTTCTTAATTCTTCAAATCGGTTATACCTATCAGTTGAACCAATAATCAAAAAAAAGATAATTGATGTGGTTAAATAAAATCGAAAAGGATTGGTATATCTACTTCGTTTACCTTCTATATAATCTTTTGAAACTTTACCAGGTCTTATGAGTAATGGTATGAGTGTTCTCCAAAATTTAGCGTCCCAAGAAAGAAAACCGGCAAAAATTTCCTTAAGAAAATTCCCAAGAGTAATTTTTTTTCCACGGTTTTTTTGTCCGCATTCAGGACAGAATTTTTCGTCGTGTGAAAATGGGTATCCACAGTTTAAGCAATTAGGGTCTTTTATAATTGCAACCTTATTTTTTTTAATCATTAGTTTAAAGTAGGAGTAGTTGTTAGTTGAAAAGTTGGTATGGTTACTAAAAATTCTTTAGAGGTTTCAAGGTTAATCATTTTATAATGTCCTCCCATAGCACCAGTAGATGAGAGTATGAAACAATTAGACTTGTAGTTATAAACATCGTTAGGTTTTATAGTTGGTGTTTCGCCAACTACACCTTCACCTTCTACATACTCTGTATTGTTAAGTGCGTCAAAAATGACCCAATAACGTTCTAGTAACCTCACGGCATCTTTTGATTTGTTTTCGATGGATATATAATAACTAAAAGAGTAATACTGTTCATAGTCTCTATAAACAGTGCCATTAAATGTAGTTTTTACTGAAATTTTTATCCCCTTAGTTACTTGCTGAAACATAGGATAAAGATAGTTCTTTTTCCGTTTTTAGTCAATGGTTATGTGCAAGCTTATCTATTTTGGTTAAAAAACCCGTTGCCAAGACCAATTACTCTGTCGTAAATTTCACCCAAAGGCTTGTAGTAAACAATAACCGTGTACTCGTTTTCGGTTTGATAAAAAGAGCCGTCAACCTCATGTAAATCAATAGTATTGTTGTTGTCAACAGTAGTATAGCTATAGTTGTAAAAACCTTGTTTAAAAGGTAAAATAGTTTTGTAAATTTTCTGACTTGAATCGTAGGTCATTTTGTTTTTTTCTGACAATTCATAATTGTTGAAAGCACCATATATGTACACATCTTTGTCTTGATAAGGTTCAAAAGCGTCTAATGAAAAATGAACTAGCGAATAATCAGCTTCAGTGTCTGCTTGTTCATCAATAGCATCTCGTTCAGTTGTTCGTATAACAAATTGCCCATTTATATCGGGGTTGTATGTGTAAGTTTTATCTGCTCTTGGTTCGTTAGTATACAAGTAGCTATGGTATAAGTTTTCTCTTTCTACTTTGGCGACATTTAAACTACTATTTCTAATGTATTTGGTGTCGAAGTTTAAAAACTCATTGCCTCCCCAAAAGTTAGTTCCTGTTGTGTAATTGTATAGTAATTGTTGAGGTTTTACAAATAGAGGTTGAAGGTTATTTATAGCAGTGTTCCAATTGTAGTTTTGAAACAAAGTTACATGAATTTCTTGTGCAGGATTGTTGATTTGTAAATTAGGGTGATTTATAGAAAATTGCACTGTTTGCTGTTGGTTAGCTGCGGCAGCATTTCTACTCCTAAAAACAGCGACACCTACAGTAGTTATATCTTCATAAAAAACACAACGCCTTGTAAAAACTACTTCATAATTTTCATCTATTACAGAAATTAAATAATTACCGCTTTTGGTAATAATGGTATTTTGATTTGGAATATCAACAGTGTAATGGGTGTAAGGTTGTAGCGTGTTAAAAGAATTTGAAAAATTAATGATTTCATTTTGCTCAAAACCTTCAATGTATTGGTTGCTAGTCATTGAACTAGGTTTCCAATCATGCGTCATATGTTCAATTTTATACTGATATCTTTTGCTGTCAGCATCCAAATCATCAAAAGAGAGCTTTAAAACTTCTCCTAAACGGACGATAGGTTCATACTGATTAGGATTATGCTTTGGACGCAATTGTACAGTTTTTATGTTTTGAGCCTGTATGAGGCTAAACATTAAACATGTAAGTATGGATAGAATTTTTTTAGTCATATGTGTTAACAAAAATATCAAAATATGCGCCAAAGACAAGTTTTTTATTTAGAATAAATATAAATAATGTTGTTTCTTAAAGATAAAAATGGTTTTGTTCTACAATGGTTTTCAAAATTTTTAAATTTGCATGTTTTTTAAGAAAATCAAATTAATCAGTTACTATGTCAAAAGACATCCGTATTAAGAAAGGCTTGGATATCAAGCTAGTTGGCGAGGCAGAACAAGTAACTACCGAACTTCCATTAGGTAGTGTGTTTGCAATAAAGCCAGATGATTTTCACGGCGTTATTCCTAAAATTTTAGCTAAAGAAGGTACAGAAGTAAAAGCTGGTGAGGCACTTTTTCATGCAAAAAGTGACGAACGTATTTTATTTCCAAGCCCTGTTAGTGGAAAAGTTACAGAAATCGTACGTGGAGCACGAAGAAAAGTTTTAGCAATTAAAATCACTGCTGATGCACAGCAGGAATACAAAGATTTTGGTAAAAAAGATGTTGATGCAATGTCTGGAGAAGAAGTGAAAAATCACTTGTTTGCTTCAGGTTGTTGGCCATTTGTAAAACAGCGTCCGTACGATGTGATTGCAAATCCTAATCAAGCACCAAAAGCTATTTTTGTATCTGCTTATGCGAGTGCACCGTTAGCTGCTGATTATGATTATGCATTGAAAGGTAAAGGAGCTGAGTTACAAACGGCTTTAACAGCGTTAACAAAGTTAACTACTGGTAAAGTTCATGTTTCTGTAGCAGCTAATTCAACCTTATCTCCGTTTAAAGAGCTAAAAGGTGTTGAATTGCATAAAGTTTCAGGACCACACCCATCAGGTAACGTAAGTACACAAATTGCGCAAATTAGTCCTATTAATAAAGGAGAAGTTGTGTGGGTGGTAACACCTCAAGACTTAGTGGTAATTGGTGAGTTATTATTAACTGGTAAGTTCAATATTACACGTATTGTAGCTTTAGCAGGTTCTAAATTTAACAAACCTCAATATGTAACTGCAAAAGCAGGAGCTCAAATTGCTGATGTTGTTAAAGGAAACTTAGATGCTGACAATGCTCGTGTAATTAGTGGAAATGTGTTAAGCGGTTTAGAAGTTGGTCAAGAAGGATCTTTAGGATACTATGACAATTTGATTACTGCAATTCCTGAAGGAGATGATTATGAATTTTTCGGATGGAATAAGCCAATCTTTAACAAGATATCAGCTTCTAGAGCATTTACATTCTCTTGGTTAAACCCAAAGAAAAAATACGATTTAAATACGAATACAAACGGTGAGCACAGAGCATTTGTGGTAACTGGTTCGTATGAAGAAGTATTTCCATTAGATATCTATCCGATGCAATTATTAAAAGCTTGTATGTACAAAGACCTTGACGAAATGGAAGGGTTAGGAGCTTATGAAATTGCACCAGAAGATTTTGCATTAACAGAATTTATTTGTGTATCGAAACAACCTCACCAAAAAATAATTCGTGAAGGATTAGATTTAATGAGAGAAGAATTAGGATAAGATATGGGCTTAAAACAAAACTTACATAATTTAAAAGAGAAATATAAAGGTACTAAGATGGCACCTGCGTTTAACGCAATCCACACCTTTTTATATTTGCCTAATGAGACCACTCATGGAGGAACTCATATCAAGGCAGCCGATGATTTAAAACGTACGATGAACATCGTAATTATGGCCTTAGTACCATGTTTAATCTTCGGAATGTTCAACGCAGGGTATCAACATAACGCTGCTATTAATGGCTTTACTGAAGGAATGTCTTTCTTTAGTGGAGACTTTTGGAATATGAACAATTTCGTTATTGGTTTAACTAAAATTTTACCATTAGTAATTGTATCGTATGTAGTTGGTTTAGCAATTGAATTCGTCTTCGCTGTAATTAAAGGACACGAAGTAGAAGAAGGTTACTTAGTAACAGGAATGTTAGTTCCGTTAATTGTACCAGTAGATTTACCATTATGGATGTTAGCAGTAGCGGTAGCTTTTGGTGTTGTAATTGGTAAAGAAGTATTTGGTGGTACAGGGATGAACATCTTAAACCCAGCATTAACAATTCGTGCATTTTTATTCTTCGCATATCCAACTTGGATGTCAGGAGATAAAGTATGGGTACAAGGAGCTAGAGAATTAGCAGGAACTGCTGATGCAATTTCAGGAGAAACTATCTTAGGTAGTTTAGCACAATCGCAACCATTACACTATTCTGTTTCTGATATGTTCTTCGGATTTATTCCAGGTTCAGTAGGAGAAACTTCAACATTATTAATCTTATTAGGAGCTTTATTCTTAATCTTTACAAAGATTGGAAGCTGGAGAATTATGGTGTCTGCTGTTGTAGGAGCTTTAGTAATGGGATTCATCTTTAACCAAGTTGTAACTTTAGGATGGATTGGTGAAACGAGTAAGTTTTACGGATTAATGAGCTTAGATTTCTGGAAACATTTATTAATTGGTGGTTTTGCATTTGGTGCAGTTTATATGGCTACCGATCCTGTTACAGCGTCACAAACTAATAAAGGAAAGTGGATTTACGGTTTCTTTATCGGATTTATCTCGATTATGATTCGTGTATTCAACCCAGCATATCCTGAAGGAGTAATGTTAGCAATCTTATTAATGAATGTGTTTGCTCCAACAATTGACTACTATGTAGTACAAGGAAATGTAAAGAGAAGATTAAAACGTTTAAAAGCTAAAACTGCCTAATTATGAGTAAGAAGACAGATAGTAATGTATATACGGTACTATTCGCAGTAGGAATGGTATTGGTAGTGGGTGCGTTGTTAGCTTTTACAGCTTCATCACTTCGCCCAACAATCGATGGAAATAAGCGTATCGAAAAGCAACAAAATATTTTGTATGCTATGGGTGTAAACGAAAATGATGAAACAAGTGTAATTTTTGTTTCAAAAGATAAAGTAGCAGATGAGTTTGCTAAATACATCAAAAAGCAAATAGTTATTGAAGGTGATAAAGTTACTGAAGATGACAAAGCATACTTAATTGATGTTAAGAAACAACAAACTGCTGCTAAAGAAGGTAAAGTAAGAAAGTTACCTTTGTTTATTGGAGAAAAAGAAGGTAAAACTTTTTATATCGCTCCAATTAGAGGTAAAGGTCTTTGGGATGCTATTTGGGGTTATGTAGCTATGGATAAAAACATGGTAGTTCAAGGAGTATTCTTTGATCACAAAGGAGAAACTCCAGGTTTAGGTGCTAACATTAAGCAACGTTTCTTTATGGATGATTTCGCAGGAGAAAACATGATGAGTAATGGTGAGTTTAAAGGAATTAGTGTAGCAAAAGGAAACGGTGACCCTAAGAATGAAGATAAGAACGATAATGAGGTAGATGCAATTGCAGGAGCAACTATTACAGGTAATGGAGTTTCAGCAATGATTAAATCAGAATTAGTACAGTACGTACCTTATTTTAAAACATTAAATTAATTATGGGACTTTTATCAAAAAAAGACGCAGCATTAATCACAGATCCGTTAGCAGATAACAACCCAATTACTATCCAGGTATTAGGTATTTGTTCTGCATTAGCAATTACAGCAGAATTAAAAGCTGCTATCGTAATGGCTATTTCGGTAATGGCTGTATTAGCGATAGGAAACGTTGTTATTTCTTTAATGAGAAACATCATTCCTTCTAAAATTAGAATTATTGCTCAGTTAGTGGTTGTAGCTGCTTTAGTAATCATTGTAGATCAAGTATTAAAAGCTTACGCATACGAATTAAGTAAAACCTTATCGGTATTCGTTGGATTAATCATTACCAACTGTATCATTATGGGACGTTTTGAAGCATTTGCTTTAGGTAACGGACCTTGGAGATCTTTCTTAGATGGTATTGGTAACGCTGCTGGTTACGGTTTAATATTAGTAATCGTAGGATTCTTTAGAGAATTGTTAGGTTCTGGTACTTTATTAGGAATTAAAGTATTAGGAGATCCTATTGAGAAAACAGGATTGTATGCTTTAGGATATGAGAACAACGGATTTATGTTATTATCACCAATGGCATTAATCGTAGTTGGTATTATTATTTGGGTACAGCGTTCAAGAAATAAAGCATTAATTGAAGACTAACTTAGTTAGTGTTCATTAAAAAAAGAGAAGAATGGAACATATAGAATTATTTTTCAAGTCGATATTTATAGACAACATGGTATTTGCTACTTTCTTAGGAATGTGTTCATACCTTGCTGTATCTAAAAAAGTATCAACAGCCGTAGGTTTAGGAGCAGCAGTAATCTTCGTATTAGCTGTAACAGTACCAGTAAACTGGTTGTTAGATCAATATTTATTACAACCTGGAGCTTTAAAATGGTTAGGTGCTGAGTATGCAGATTATGATTTAAGTTTCTTATCATTTATCATGTTTATTGCTACAATTGCAACCATGGTACAATTGGTAGAAATTATTGTTGAAAAATTTGCGCCAGCATTATATAACTCTTTAGGTATTTTCTTACCATTAATTGCAGTAAACTGTGCAATTTTAGGAGGATCTTTATTTATGCAATCTCGTGAAATTCCAACTTTAGGATTATCATTCGTATATGGTATTGGTTCAGGAATTGGATGGTTTTTAGCAATTTTAGCTATTGCAGCTATTCGTGAAAAAATCAGATACTCTTCTGTACCACCAGCATTAAGAGGATTAGGAATTACATTCATTACTACTGGTTTAATGGCTATCGGATTTATGAGTTTTGGAGGTATGTTAACAGGAGGTGATGATGCAAGTAAAGAAAAAGAAGCTCCTAAAGCTGAAGTGAAGGTTAAGGTAGAAGAGAAGAAAGAAGAGGTAAAAAAGGAAGCTGAAGAATTGGCTAATAACACTAAAGAAATTACAGAATAATGGTATTTTTAGAAGTAAGCACAGGAGGAACAGTTGCTATTACAGTATTAGCGTTTTTAGCAGTACTTTTAGTATTAGTAGCCTTATTATTATTTGTAAAGCAAAAATTAGCACCATCTGGACCTGTAAAGATTACAATCAATGGTGATAAGACAATAGAAGTAGCATCTGGAGGAACTTTATTATCTACTTTAGGTAATGAAAAGATTTTCTTACCATCAGCTTGTGGTGGAGGTGGATCTTGTATTCAATGTGAGTGTCACGTGCTTTCTGGTGGAGGTGAAGCGTTACCAACAGAAACACCACACTTTACTCGTAAAGAATTACAACACGGTGCTCGTTTAGCATGTCAGGTTAAAGTAAAACAAGACATGGATATTTCAATTCCAGAAGAAATCTTTGGAATTAAGAAATGGGAAGCTACAGTAGTACGTAACTATAACGTAGCATCTTTTATTAAAGAATTCGTAGTAGAGATTCCAGAAGATATGAACTACAAAGCAGGAGGGTATATTCAAATTGAAATTCCACCTTGTGAAGTTAAGTTTTCAGATATGGATATCACTGCACACCCTGAAGAGCACGAAACTCCAGACAAGTTCCAGGAAGAATGGGATAAGTTTAAGTTATGGCCTTTAGTAATGAAAAACCCAGAAACAGTAGAGAGAGCATACTCTATGGCTTCTTATCCAGCAGAAGGACGTGAAATTATGTTAAACGTTCGTATTGCTACTCCACCGTTCGATAGAGCTAAAGGAGGATGGATGGATGTAAATCCAGGAGTTGCATCTTCATATGTATTCTCTAGAAAAATAGGAGATAAAGTAACTATTTCTGGACCTTATGGTGAATTCTTCATCAATGAGTCAGATGCAGAAATGTTATATGTAGGTGGAGGAGCAGGTATGGCACCAATGCGTTCTCACTTATATCACTTATTCAAAACCTTAAAAACAGGAAGAAAAGTTTCTTATTGGTACGGAGGTCGTTCTAAGCGCGAATTATTCTACTTAGAGCACTTCTGGGCATTAGAAAAAGAATTCCCTAATTTCAAATTCCATATTGCATTATCAGAACCTTTACCAGAAGATAACTGGAAAGTAAAGAATAGTATGGAAGATGAAGGTGATGGTTTTGTAGGATTTGTTCATAACTGTGTAATCGATAATTACTTAAGCAAGCACGATGCACCAGAAGATATTGAATTATACTTCTGTGGACCACCGTTAATGAACAAGGCGGTAGAGAAAATGGGACAAGACTTTGGTATTCCAGATGAGAATATCCGTTTTGATGACTTTGGAGGATAATCACTTAGTGATTCTAAATATAAAGCCGATACAATATTGTATCGGCTTTTTTATACATGAAAGTTTACATATTATAATTAATTTTTAACCATTTACAGATTAGTTAACCTTCAATTAAAGTTTATAGGTTTCCTTTGTATATAAAGAAATAAGCTTATGAATTGCCCAAATTGTCAATCTACATTTGTGAGAAGAAAAAGAAGAAGTCTTGTTCAGAAACTGATCTTTTTCAATAAAAGAAGGTTTAAGTGCTTTGAATGTAAAACTATGTTTTTAGCAAAATAATTACTCGTAAATTACATCAAACTGATATACAGGAGTGTCTTTTTCGTATTCAAAAATTTTAGAATAATCCATAACGTTAGCTACGTTATCTAACTTGCATAGGTGAGCAACCACAGCACATAAGCCATTAAATAGGGTTTCTTTATTTGTAGGGTCTTGGGGTTTTGGGTTATAATAACATAAAGGAACCACAAACCCACAAGCTTCTAGAAATACTTTTTCAATTTGCAATAATTCTAAAGGAGAGTACCCGTTAAATTTTCTGCCTAAATTTTGATGTACTCTGCCAACATAACTCAGCTCTAACGAACCGTGACCATTTGTTAAATGTTTCCAGCTATCTCTATTGTCTAAAATATTTCCAACAGCACAAGCTGAGCAACATTCTGGGTTCAATTCATTGTTATGAAAAGCATTGTAAAGTTTTATAAGCGCTTGCTCTAGTCGTTTAGGTGTTTCCATAATCAAAAAGGATTAACTCCTTTAAATATACAAAATATTGATTATGTTTTAAGTTAACTTGTTGTTAATGAGTTTTATTAGGTGTTTGATTCGTGAAAAAACAAGGTGTTTAGTAAGTTTTTTACTTTTCCATATAATGATTGTTATTAATGTACTTTTTAGGTCTTTATTAAGATCAAAATGTATTTTTGCAGCATTAAGGAATATATTTATAATGAAACTTTCTAATTGTGTATATAAACTGGTAATTATATTACTAACTATATCGTCTTCGGTTGTTGCGCAATCGGAGGATAATACACTTTATGAATTAAAATCTAATATAAAAGAAGCATCTTCAGATTCTGTTCACATTCATTCTAAAATTGAATTGACTAAGTATATACTTAATCGAGATATTGATACAGCTAAAATATTAGTTAATGAGGTTCTAAAAGCGTTAGAAGCTAGCAAACATAATAGTGTATACTTTACTGGTAAAAAAGCAGAAGCAATTAATTATTTGGCTATTATAGAAGCTAAACAAAGTTTTCCCGAACAAGCATTATCTAATTATCTAAAAGCTCTTGAAATTAGTAAGAATATTAAGGATTCTACTATGCTTGGATTGACCTTACATAATCTAGGGATGTTTTACAGGCGACAAAAAGAGTATGATAAAGCTAAAAGGTATTTTAAAGAAGCTATTGAAATAAGAGAGCACTCTCATGTTAATTTAGATGATTTAGCAACCACATATAATATGCTAGGTGTTACCTACTTTTATGAAAAACAATATGATTCAACATTCGTTAAGTATAGTAAAGCAAAAGAATTGTATACCTCTAAACAAGGTATTGTTAAAGTCAATGGTAATTTAGCGCTATTATATTATTCATCGAAACAATATGACAAAGCAATTAAAACTTTTGAGGAAAATATTAAGATTTTTAAGGAATTAGGTCTAAAGAATGAGTTAAGTACTGCTTATTTGAATTTAGCAGCTTCCTATAATGGAATTAAAAATTATAAAGAATCTATTCTAAGATTGGACAGTGCTATTACTATTTCCAAAAGAATAAAACATAAAGAACTTTTACGTAAACAGTATTACAGTCGTAGTTCTGTTTATAAGACCATTGGTGATTTTGAACATGCATTAAAGGATTATACATTGTATAAAGCATATAATGATACTTTAAACGATACAGAAAAAGCAAAACGAATCACAGCTTTAGAACTAAATTATCAATTTGAAAAAGAAAAGCTACAAACAGAATTGAAACTTCAAAATGAAAAGGCTAAAAAGCAATGGTACTTAGGATTATTAATGTTATCTGTGGCATCTGCAATAACCATTTTTCTGTTGATTAGAAAAAATACTAAAAATCGATTAGCACTTTCGACAAGAAAACTAGAGAATGAACAGTTACAGAGAGAAACAGCTGAACAGGTTTTACAACTTAAAGAAGCTGAGCTTAAAAATGAGTATTTAAACAGTCAAATCAAACAAGAATATCAAGAGCTTTTTGTAAATGAGTTAAAAAGTATTTTAAATATTAAATCAGAAGAAGATAAGACCAAAGCAATTAAATCTCTTTTGGCATCTTTAAAATCTAAAAATATAGATTATAATACCTCACTAAATTTAACAGACTACTTGGATAAAGTGAGTCCTAATTTTAAAATAAAATTAAACACACATTTTAATTTTTTTAATGAAAAAGAAAAGAAGTTATTGTGCTTAATGAAGCTGGGATTATCTACCAATGAAATAAAAGATTTACAAAGTATAAGTTTAGCATCAGTAAAATCAACACGATATCGAATCAGAAAAAAATTAGAAATTAACTCTGATGATGATATTATAAACTATATTGAAAACTATACAGTGGAAGTATAGAAGATGTTCTGTATATTGGTGATTTTGAGCGATTGATACCCATTTGCTACCTTGTTTTTCTTTACGGTTTAGTACTATTTTTATTTTTTTGCCTTCGATAAAATCGTTCTAATCCACTCGTATATGGCAAAAAAATTACTCTCACTAATTACCTTATTTTTTTCATTAGTAGTATCAGCGCAAACTACTTCCATACCAGATTCAGCTTTTGAACAAGCTTTAATTGATTTGAATATCGATTCAGATGGAGTTGTTAATGGAGTAGTATTAACTTCGGATATTTCATCAATCACAACCTTAGATGTTAGAAGTAAGAATATTCAAGATTTAACAGGTATAGAAGACTTTACTGCCTTAAAGCAGCTTAATGTTAGAAGTAATAAACTTACAGAATTAGACATTTCCAACAATGTAGAGTTAACTATACTACATTGTGGAGCCAACTTTATTTCAAGATTAAATTTGACTAATAATACGAAATTAGAAAATTTAATAGCTGAGAATAATAATCTTAGTCAAATTATACCTACACTATTACCAACGAGTTTGAAAATTTTCAATTTGAGTGGAAATGAACTGACTACCTTAGATCTTAGTAACTTACCAAATTTACAAGTTTTATGGATGACTAACTGTTCAAATTTACAGTATTTGAATCTCAAGAATGGCAATAATACCAATATATCTATTGTCGATATTAGAAGTAATCCATTGCTAAATTGTGTAACGGTAGATGATTCTAGTTATAGCGATACCAACTGGACAGATAAAGATGCACATACAACGTTCAATACTTTATGTGAAGAATATGTATATGTGCCAGATGATAATTTTGAACAAGCATTAATAGATTTAGGCTACGATAATGTATTGGACGATTATGTTTTAAAATCAAACATAAGTGCAGTAACGTCATTAGAAATAGAAGAGAAAGGTATCTCAGACTTAACTGGTATAGGAAGTTTTACAGCATTAACATTTTTAAGAATTAGAGGAAATAACTTGTCGGAGTTAGACCTTTATAGTAACACAGAGTTAATGAATTTATATGTAGGCTACAATGTACTATCATCTTTAGATTTATCAACAAATACAAAACTAGTTCGTTTAGCGCTCGAGGGTAATAAATTAGAAGAACTTATCATGCCAAGTTCAGCGGTAAATCTATATGAATTCAATGCTTCTGATAACAGTCTTACAGAAATTGATTTGAGTAGCTATTCAAACTTGGCTTTGGTTATAGTGAGCGATAATCCGTTACTTGAAAAATTTTCAATAAAAAACGGGAATAATAGTGGACTAAGATTTTTCCAAGCTAGTAATACGCCTTTGTTGTATTGTATAGATGTGGATGATGTATCCTATAGCGAAACCAATTGGACAAATATAGATGCTCATACAAATTTTAGTCAAAATTGTTTTAATGACTATGCATATGTTCCAGATGATAATTTTGAACAGGCGCTAATTGATTTAGGGTATGATGATGTGTTAGACAATTATGTTTTAACAGCAAACATCGATTCTGTAACTATTTTAAATCTTTACAATAAAAATATTAGTAATCTTACTGGAATTGAGCGATTCACAGCGTTGAAGGATTTGGATTGTAGAGTAAATAATCTATCAGAGCTAGATGTTTCGAGTAATACAGAGCTAACAGATTTATTATGTGGTAGTAACAATATTACAAAACTTGATATTAGTGCCAATACCAAGCTAATATATTTTGCAGCAGAAGGAAATGGATTAACGGAGTTATTACCATCAAGTTTGCCAACGAGTATTTTTAGCTTAAACCTTAATGATAATAGTCTGACATCGATAGATTTATCAGGTATGACTAGTTTAAAACATATAAAGCTAAGAGATAACCCATATTTAGGTGAGTTAACCTTAAAAAATATTGATGAAACTAAAATCCTAAGTTTTGAGACCATAAATACTCCAGAATTGTATTGCATTCAAGTGGATGATCCTAGCTACAGTACCACAAATTGGACAATGATAGATGACCATACCTCGTTTAGTGATTATTGTCGTTTTGATTCTGTGTATGTTCCAGATGATAACTTTGAGCAAGCGTTGATAGATTTAGGGTATGATGATGTGTTAGATAATTATGTGTTAAAGGAAAATATCAATACTGTTTATCAATTAAATTTGAATGGAAAAGATATCTCTGATTTAACAGGTCTAAAGGGCTTTACAAGCTTAGGGAGATTACTTGTAATTGATAATAATTTAACTGAATTGGATGTTTCTAGAAATCTAGAGTTAGGTGAAATTTACTGCGAGTTAAATAATATTTCAAAAATAGATGTATCAGTCAATACAAAATTAACGAGATTATCTATTGGTAGCAATCCACTTACTGAGTTATTACCATCACAGTTAACAAAGAGTTTACTTGTTTTAGAAATTAGCTATAGTGAGTTAAAAGAGTTAGATGTTAGCGGGCTTCCTAACCTTCTTCAATTAAGGGTACTTAATAATGATTTGTTGGAATATTTTAATGTTAAAAATAATAACAACACAAAAATTACAGCTTTTCAATCAACATCAAATCCTTTACTTTACTGTATTGAAGTTGATAGTCCTTTTTATAGTGCTATAAGTTGGTCCAGTATTGATGCACATACTAATTTTGGAGATGATTGTAAAGCACCTGTTATTACACTAAAAGGAGCGAATCCACAAACGATAGAATTAGGAGCAGGTTATTCAGAATTGGGGGCAACCACAGATGATGGATCGGATGTTATTATCAATTCTTCTAACTTTAGAGATGCAGTTGGAACTTACACGATTTATTACGATGCTATGGATGCTTCTTGGAATGTAGCAGACCAAGTTACCCGAACAGTGAATGTGATAGATACAACAGCACCTGTTATTACACTAAACGGAGCAAATCCACAAACGATAGAGTTAGGGGCAGGCTATTCAGAATTAGGAGCTATGGCAGATGATGGATCAGATGTCGTAATCAATACTTCTGAATTTAGAGATGCGGTTGGAACTTATACTATTTATTACGATGCTACGGATGCTTCTGGAAATACAGCAGCACAAGTAACCCGAACAGTAAATGTAGTAGATACCGCACCAGTAATCACATTAGTAGGAGCAAATCCACAAACGATAGAATTAGGAGATGGCTATTCAGAATTGGGGGCAACCACAAATGACGGTTCGGATGTTGTTATCAATACTTCTGAGTTTAGAGATGCAATAGGAAGTTATACAATTTATTACGATGCTACGGATGCTTATGGAAATAAAGCAGACCAAGTCACCCGAACAGTGAATGTGGTAGATACCACTGCGCCAGTAATTACACTAAACGGAACATTCATACAAACAATAGAATTAGGGGCTGGTTATTCAGAATTGGGGGCAACCACAGATGATGGATCGGATGTTATTATCAATTCTTCTAATTTTAGAGATGCCGTAGGAGCCTATGTAATTTTTTATGATGCTACGGATGCTTATGGAAATAAAGCAGACCAAGTCGCCCGAATCGTTCAAGTAGTAGATACCACAGCGCCAGTAATTACATTAAATGGAGCAAACCCACAAACAATAGAATTGGGAGCAGGCTATTCAGAATTAGGAGCTACCACAGATGACGAATCGAATGTTGTTATCAATACTTCTGAGTTTAGAGATGCAGTTGGAACTTACACCATTTATTACAATGCTACAGATGTTTCTTGGAATACAGCAGAGCAAGTTACCCGAACAGTGAATGTGGTAGATACCACTGCACCAGTAATTACATTAAACGGAGCAAACCCTCAGACGATAGAACTAGGATCTGGCTATTCAGAATTGGGGGCAACCACAAATGACGGTTCGGATGTTGTCATCAATACTTCTGAGTTTAGAGATGCAGTTGGAACTTACACCATTTATTACAATGCTACGGATGCTTCTTGGAATACAGCAGAGCAAGTTACCCGAACAGTGAATGTGGTAGATACCACTGCACCAGTAATTACCCTAAATGGAGCAAATCCACAAACGATAGCACTAGGATCTGGCTATTCAGAATTAGGAGCGACTACAGATGATGGATCGGATATTATTATCAATACTTCTGAGTTTAGAGATGAAATAGGAACCTATACTATTTATTACGATGCTACGGATGTTTCAGGAAATACAGCAGACCAAGTAACTCGAACAGTAAATGTGATAGATACCACAGCGCCAGTAATCACATTAGTAGGAGCAAACCCACAAACAATAGAACTAGGAGCAGGCTATTCAGAGTTAGGAGCTACGACAGATGATGGATCAGATGTTGTTATCAATGCATCCGAATTTGTAGATGCCGTAGGAACCTATACTATTTATTATGATGCTACAGATGCTTTAGGAAATACAGCAGACCAAGTAACCCGAACTGTGTATGTGGTAGATACCACAGCACCAGTAATTACATTAAACGGAGCAAGCCCTCAGACGATAGAACTAGGAGCAGGCTATTCAGAATTAGGAGCCACGACTGATGATGGATCAGATGTTGTTATCAATACTTCCGAATTTAGAGATGTAGTTGGAACTTACACCATTTATTACAATGCTACGGATGCTTCTTGGAATACAGCAGAGCAAGTTACCCGAACAGTGAATGTGGTAGATAGCACTGCACCAGTAATTACATTAAACGGAGCAAACCCTCAGACGATAGAACTAGGATTTGGCTATTCAGAATTGGGGGCAACCACAAATGACGGTTCGGATGTTGTTATCAATACTTCTGAGTTTAGAGATGCAATAGGAAGTTATACAATTTATTATGATGCTACGGATGCTTCAGGAAATAAAGCAGACCAAGTAACCCGAACAGTAAATGTTATAGATACAACTGCACCAGTTATTAGTTTAGTAGGAGCCAACCCTCAGACGATAGAACTAGGAGTAGGTTATTCAGAATTAGGAGCCACGACAGATGATGGATCAGCTATTGTTATTAATACTTCTGAATTTAAAGATGTAGTTGGAACTTATACAATTTATTACAATGCTACGGATGCTTCAGGAAATGTAGCAGCACAAGTAGCACGAATAGTGAATGTGGTAGATACCACGGTGCCTACAGTAAACTGTATTTCAGAAGCTATTTTTGCTCTAGATGAAACAGGAAGTTATGTGATTGAAGCAAGTGATATTGATAATGGATCAACAGATTTATCTGGAATCAAATCTTTGAGTATTAATAGAAATTCTTTTGATTGTTCAGATATAGGAAATCCAGTTACTGTCACATTAACTGTTATTGATAATAATGATTTGGTAGCTACATGTACAACAACCATAAGAGTGGTAGATACTTCATATCCTGTATTTGAAGTAGGTACTTTACCAAGTGATATGGTTGTAGGAGTAAACAATACAGAGAATAATGGATATATATTGGAAGATTTTAGAAATCAAATTATAGTTACAGATAATTGTGCCGATATATTAAGTGTGGAACAATATCCTTCACCAGGACAAATATTGACAGCAGGAGACCATACCATTACTATTGAAGTTTTTGACAATTATAACAACTATAGTTTCCATGAATTTGTTATAACGGTTGATAAATCTCTGAGCACGGGAGGTGATGATGAAAGTGATGAATTTATTCTATATCCTAATCCAACTCAAGGAAAAGTATATTCTACTATTGAAATAGATAGTTTTGAAATATACAATCTGTCCGGGCAAAAGATTATGGAAAGTTCAGAAAAGGAAATTGATTTAGAAAGTTTGACAGCGGGTGTTTATTTTGCTCGTGTATATACACAAAAAGGGGTGAAGGTATTTAAAATTGTAAAAGAGTAGGGGAAGGATATAATTTGCTGCAAAACCTTTTATAAAGGTAGGGTGCATTCAAAAATAATAACTGTATTTAATTAAACAAAAAATATTGGTTGTACCTTTGCAGCAAATTATTGTTAATGACTACTTTTCAAGATTTAGACTTATCAAATCCACTAAGAAATTCAATTGAAGAATTAGGTTTTACAAACCCAACACCTATTCAAGAAGAAGCATTCCCTGTTATTCGCTCAGGAAAAGATGTAGTGGGTATTGCACAAACAGGTACAGGGAAAACCTTTGGATATTTATTGCCGATATTACGTGATTTAAAGTTTTCAAAACAACAACACCCAAGGGTGATGATATTGGTGCCTACACGAGAATTAGTGGTACAGGTGGTGGAAGAGATTGAAAAGTTAGCAAAATATATGACTTTACGTACTATTGGGGTGTATGGAGGAGTCAACTTAAATCGCCATAAAGAAGCAGTAATGCAAGGTGCTGATATTATTGTTGCTACTCCAGGACGTTTATATGATTTAGCCTTAAGCAACGTGTTGAAATTAAAGTCTATTCAGAAATTGGTGATTGATGAAGTAGATGTGATGCTTGATTTAGGCTTTCGTTTTCAGTTGTTAAATATTTTTGATTTACTACCTCAAAGACGTCAAAATATCATGTTCTCAGCAACGATGACAGAAGATGTGGAAGCGTTAATTGATGATTTTTTTATTGCTCCTCATAAAATAGCGATTGCAGTTAGCGGAACACCGTTAGATAATATTCAGCAAACAAGTTATGATGTTCCTAATTTTTACACGAAAGTCAATTTATTAAACTATTTATTGTTTGATAAATCAGAGTTTAGCAAAGTGTTGGTGTTTGCACCTAATAAACGAAATGCTGATAGGTTGTTTGATTGTGTTGCAGAAGAATACCCATCGCAAGCTTGCGTAATTCACTCTAACAAAACGCAAAATTATCGTTTGCGTTCCATAGAACAATTCAATAAAGGAGAAAAGCGAATTTTAATTGCGACAGATGTAATTGCACGTGGATTAGATTTAGAAGAAATTACGCATGTAATCAATTTCAATACGCCACATTTCCCTGAAAACTATATGCACAGAATAGGTCGTACAGGACGTGCAGAGCATGAAGGAAAAACTATCTTATTTGCTACAGAAAAAGAACAAGAAGCAAAACAACGAATAGAGGAGTTGATGGATTATACAATTCCGAAGTTAGAAATTCCAGAACAAGTTGAAATTTCTGACCAATTAACAGAAGAAGAACGTCCAAAAGAGGAAAGAGAAATTAATAAAAACAGAACTTCTCAAGAGTTTATTCCTGGGCCAGCTTTTCACGAGAAAAAAGAAAAGAATAAAAAAACTAATCAAGGAGGTTCTTACAGAAGAGAACTTGCCAAGAAATATAAGAAGCCAAAAACAAAAGGCGATAAGAATTACAACAAACGTAATAAGAAGAAGTAATGCAAGAGCTTACCAAACAAGAACTCCATAATTTAGGAATGAATATTGTAGGTAAAAAGCTGCAAAAAATGGGGTATGAATTTATAGCGGTGAATAGTGAATTAAAAAAACATCCGCAGTTTGTACTCTATAAAAAAGGAGAGCCTACTATTTTTGTATTGGTAAAAACCACGAACAATATTCAGTCTCCACAAGAGTATGATGTGTTGTGGATGGAAACCTTTAAAGAACACGCTCAAAGGCAAAACGCAAAGGTTTGGTATGCAGGTGTAGGTATTGCAAATGCTGAGAGTGTTGATTTACCTGTTTTTAAAGACAAACCATATTATGTCGCTTTCGATGACTTTATAAAAGTTTTATAAAAATTATCATATACTTACTAAACGAGTAATAAATTTACTTTAGTTTTTTAAAAATAAAACACCTTTAATGTTCGGAATTAAGCAGTCTCGAATAATTCTTGAAGGTTAATAAATCTTTTCACTGGCAAAAAAACAGTGGTTTAAATTGACCGAAAAGGGTAAAAACCCTATTAGCTGGCAGATAGATGAGTATTAGTTTTACCCTAGGGAGAAAATTAATAAATCATCTAAAAAAAATGAAAAGAGAACTACTAACCAAAAAAGGGAAAAAATTAATGAAAACTATTTTAGTGTTTTTATCAGATTTAGGCGAAGCTGCCGGTTATGCAATCAAGAATTAAGACTAAAATAACTAAAGTTAAAAAACACTCGTTTTACAATGTAATCGAGTGTTTTTTATGCATAAATACTAACTTTACAATGTGGAGAATCTTTTAGAAAAAATAAAGAGAT
This sequence comes from Tenacibaculum sp., assembly GCF_050290165.1. GTDB lineage: Bacteria > Bacteroidota > Bacteroidia > Flavobacteriales > Flavobacteriaceae > Polaribacter. Next base: position 43,982 of record NZ_JBNKHD010000004.1, read on the forward strand.
GTAAAATTTGTGAGGAGCATATAGAGCCCAACCCTGTTGTTTTAGCAAGTAAACAATCTAAAATTATCATTGTAGGGCAAGCACCAGGAACCAAAGTACATCAATCAGGAATCCCCTGGGACGATGCAAGTGGAAAACAGTTAAGAAAGTGGTTAGATGTTACAGATGAGCAATTTTACGACACCAATAATTTCGGAATAATTCCTATGGGATTTTGTTATCCTGGAAAAGGAAAATCAGGAGATTTACCTCCAAGAAAAGAATGTGCTCCGAAATGGCATCAACCATTATTAAGTGAAATGCCCAATGTAAAATTGATTATTTTAATTGGGATGTACGCTCAGAACTATTATTTAAAAGACAAAACCAAACGCACACTTACTGAAACAGTAAATGCTTTCGAAGAATATTTACCAAACTATTTTGTGCTACCACATCCGTCACCTAGAAATCGATTTTGGTTAACCAAAAACCCATGGTTTGAAAAGGTAGTATTACCACAGTTAAAAAGTGTGGTAAAAGACTTGTTGTAATATTTTTTTCAAATTTATCCCTTAAGAAAGTAGCGTAACTTACGTTGATAAATTTGTACTTTTGCAGCGTATGATAGAAACACGTGAAGCCATATCAGAAAAAACGGTTTTAATAGGTATTATAACCCAATATCAAGACGAGAAACAGTCAGAAGAGTACTTAGATGAGTTAGAGTTTTTAACACTAACTGCAGGAGGTGTTGCTGTAAAACGTTTTGTGCAAAAATTAGATAAACCTAACCCAAAAACTTTTTTGGGTACAGGTAAGTTAGAAGATGTAAAAGCTTATATAGATGCAAACGATATAGGTACAGCAATTTTTGATGATGAATTATCGCCAGCTCAGTTAAGAAATATTGAGCGTTTTTTAGATTGTAAAATTCTAGATAGAACTAATTTAATCTTGGATATTTTTGCAAGTAGAGCTCAAACGAGTTCAGCAAAAGCTCAGGTAGAATTGGCGCAATATCAATATTTACTTCCTCGATTAACACGAATGTGGACACACCTTGATAAACAAAAAGGAGGTATAGGTATGCGTGGTCCTGGAGAAACAGAAATTGAAACAGACCGTCGTATTATTCGTGATAAGATATCCTTACTAAAAAAGAAGTTAGAAACCATAGATAAACAAATGGTGGTGCAGCGTAAAAACCGTGGAAAAATGGTGCGTGTTGCTTTGGTAGGATATACAAATGTTGGGAAATCTACCTTAATGAATGTGATTAGTAAAAGTGAGGTATTTGCTGAGAATAAGTTGTTCGCAACCTTAGATACTACAGTTAGAAAAGTAGTAATTAAGAATATTCCTTTTTTAATGACAGATACTGTAGGGTTCATTAGGAAGTTACCAACACAATTAGTAGAGTCATTTAAATCTACTTTAGATGAAGTTAGAGAAGCAGATTTATTGTTGCATGTTGTTGATATTTCGCATCCAAATTTTGAAGATCATATAGCATCGGTAAACAAAATTCTGGATGAAATAGATAGTGCTAATAAACCTACAGTAATGGTGTTTAATAAGATAGATGCTTATACCCATGAAACTATTGATGAAGATGATTTGGTTACAGAAAAAACAAAGGCACATTATACTTTAGAAGATTGGAAAAAAACATGGATGAATGATATAGAAACTGAAAGCATTTTTATATCTGCATTGAATAAAGATAACTTAGAAGACTTTAAAGATAAAGTATACGAAGAAGTGAAAAAAATACACATTCAACGTTTTCCATATAACGACTTTTTATATCAAGAGTATTAGATCTTTAATTGTAAAACATTAGAAGGTAATTAAAAAAGAGCTTAAAAATTGTTGTTTAAGCTCTTTTTTATTATATTTACCTTCGCTTATAAGGTATTATACGGTTATAAGCAAACATTTTAAACTAGTATTTTTAACCATTTTATCCCCCTGTAAATGAAAAAATATAAATCTTCACAAGTAGAATCTTCGAGATTTTTTTTAGAACAATCAATTTATAAAGTCTATTAACTAGGCTGATCTTATTCAATTAATTATTAGGAACAAACCTTACAGTTACTTGAAATGTATGCTCAAGTTTTTTGAGTTCCCCCTGTATTATTTTAAATAGATTGTGATGAGGAAAATACTATTATTCTTGATGTTAAGTTGTAGTATTCAATTGGCTATGACGCAAGAAGTTTGTACATCTAAAAATAACGAATTGGCTGATATAAATTCAGTTGATAAATGTCTTGTTAAGAAAACAAATGATAATCTTAATGAAGCTAAAGAATCATCGATTATTACTGTAGCTACCATATCTAGCAGAAGATACTTAAAAAGACGAGTGTATTTTGAAAGAGTGGTTAGTTTAGCTACTGGTTTAAAAGCACAAGACATTTCAAGATTAAAGGTAGTTAATGATTTAAAATCATGTTATCTGAGTAATTTGTCTCCTATAGTTATAAAAACAGAACCTAAATTAATTGAGAATGGAGTACCATTTGATGTAGTTGATGAAATTCCATTGTTTTCATCTTGTGCTAGTGCTTCAATTAATAAAGAAGATTGTTTTAATTATGAAATGAAAAAGCACATAGTTAATACGTTTACTTACCCAGAGAAAGCCCTTGAAAAAGGAATTGAAGGAAATGTAAGAGTTAGCTTTATTATTGATGCTACAGGAAAAGTAACCAGTATTAAAACTGAAGGTGAAGGAGTTCATGAAATTTTAAAGCAAGAAGCAGAGAGAATAGTTTCATTATTACCCAATTTTATACCAGGAAAGCAAGAAGGAAAAGCTACAAATGTGTTGTATAGTTTTCCTATGGATTTTACCTTAAATACTATAACAGAATAGTTTACAAAAAATTAGTTTTTTTATAAAAAAAGAATACCTTTGCGCGTTCATTAGCCCCTTCAATATCAACTGTTAAAAGTTTGATAGGTATAATGTTAAACCCCCCCTTAAGGTATGAGAAAAATTATTTTTTTTATAACGTTAGTTTGTTTTTACGTTACTACAGCTTTATCACAACGTGAAGTATGTGAGACTCCAGAAAGTTCTTTAGATTTAAATAGTATCACCAAATGTACTATTGCTCCTAAAGATAAAAACAATAAAAGAACACGCCAAATCTCTGTAAAAGTATCTGCAAATAGAAGATACTTAAAGAAAAGAGAAACTCCACAAAAGAAAGCCGTTTCAGAAGTTGCAGATTTAGCAGGAACCGCTAAGATAGAAAGCACAAGTAATGAGACAGCAATAGCTGAATCTTTAGTGTTGGATAATCCTTCACCTTCAGAGGAGTCTTTAGCAGCAAAGAATAATTTAGAAAATCTTAAAAATAAATTATCTGCAGAAGAAGTACGTCAAGCTGAAAAATTTAGCACTGTCGATAATATACCGTTGTTTTCTGCATGTAAAGATGCTGATGAAAAAGACAGGTTAGACTGTTTTAATATTGAAATGGTAAAACATATTCAAAAATATTTTAGGTACCCAAGTCAAGCAGTAAAAGAATCAATCCAAGGAGAAGTTTGGGTTCGATTTATTATTGATAAAAATGGACAAGTAAAAAATATTAAAACTTTAGGGCCTAAAAACGGAGAATTATTAAATAATGAAGCAGTAAGAGTGGTTTCTCAATTACCACAGTTCATTCCTGCTGAAAAAAGTGGTAATCGTACCTCTGTTAAATACGGATTCCCAATCATGTTTGCTTTAGACGAGTAAATAAATCACAAATAACTTAATACCAATAATTAATTAAAATTAAACACTATGTTTAAAAAACTACTGTCTATACTTTTTATAGCATGTAGCGTGTCTTTTTATGGGCAAACTACAATAAACGGAAAGGTTTATGACGAATATTTAGAACCTTTTTCAAATGCAGTTGTTGTTTCGGGTGATGCTAGAGCAACCTCTAATTTTGATGGAAACTTTACGTTAACAGTAAAGCAAAATTTCCCTTTTGAAATTCAAGTTTCTGCTTTTGGATACAAAACAGAAACTATTGAAGTAACTTCAAAAGATCAAGAAATAAATGTTATTCTAAAAGAAAATGTTGCGTTAGATGAAGTTGTAATTTCAGCTTCAAGATCTCCTGAAAGAGTTATTGAATCTCCAGTAACTATTGAAAGAATGGGAGAAATAGATATTAAAAGAAATACTTCTCCTTCGTTTTACGATGGATTGGTAAACTTAAAAGGAATTGAGTCGCGTGAGGCGAACTATGGTTTCAAATCTATCAATGCTCGTGGTTTCTCTACGTTTGATAACACTCGTTTTGTGCAGTTAGTAGATGGAGTAGAAACCTCAATCCCAGCATTAAACTTCTCAGCAGGAAACCTTGTTGGACTTTCTGATTTAGATGTTAAGAATGTTGAAATTCTTCCAGGAGCTTCTTCTGCTCTTTATGGGGCGAACGCCTTCAACGGTATTTTATTAATGAGAAGTAAAAATCCATTTGATCATGCGGGTATAAGTACTTATATTAAAGGAGGAGTTATGTCGCAAGAAGCAGCAGGGAATAATGCTTTTTACGATGTAGGAATCCGTATGGCATATAAGTTTAATAACTATGTTGCTGGAAAAGTTAACTTGACTTATTTTGAAGCTGAAGAATGGCATGCAGATGATACTAGTAATACAACTGGTATTGGAGGAACAATTATCGAGGGTGATAGAAAGACTAATACAGACTATGATGGTGTGAATGTATATGGTGATGAAGTTTTTTATAATTTAAATGATATAAATGCAGCTTTACCTTTAATGGATGTTAGTAGAACAGGTTATGATGAAAAAGATTTAACAAATTATAATAGTTATAACTTAAAATTTGATGGTTCTATACATGTTAGGCCATGGGCAAATGATGCGCTAGAAATTGTATTGAATACTCGTTACTCTAGAGGAGATAATATGTATCAAGGAACTAATAGATTTTCACAAAAAGGATATTTTATTGAGCAGTATAAATTAGAGTTTTTAGGGAAAAACTTTTTCGTAAGAGGATATTATACAGGAAACGATTCAGGGCAAAGCCACGATTTACGATTTGCGGCTATTGCTTTAAATGAAAAGTACAATCCATCTAAAAATTGGTTTGGAGAATATGCAACCGTTTTTTCTACAACAGGAAGTGATCAACAAGCAAGAGATTATGCTAACAGAAATAGATTTGTACCAGGAACGGCTGAATTTAAAAATGCGTTAGAAGAGGTAATCAACACTCCAATTAATAAAGGTGGAGCTGCAATTAAAGATCAAACGTCTTTTTACCATGCAGATGCAAACTACAACTTTAGAGATATTATTCGTTGGGGAGAAATTCAGGTAGGAGGTTCTTATCGTAAGTATGATATTAACTCTAACGGAACCTTGTTTACTGATGAAAACAGTGGTATTACTTTCGATATGGTAGGTGCATACTCTCAAATTCAAAAGAAATTGTTAGATGACAGATTAAAGCTTACAGGATCTGTTCGTTACGATAAATCTAAAAACTTTGAAGGGAATTTCTCTCCAAGGTTAGCGGTAAACTACTCTTTGGGACAAACTAAAAACCACATATTAAGAGCTTCATATCAAACAGGATTTAGAAACCCTAGTATCACAGAACAGTATTTCGGGCTACGTTCAGGGCCAAAAAAATATATCTTAGGTACTTCAAATGAGAATATAGGTCGTTTTTCTACTACAGTACGAAATGAAGATGGTAGTACTGATGAAATTACAGGAAGTGATGCTTTTGGAAAATCATTTGAAAGCTTATCGAATCTTGTAAAGGTAGATGTTGATCCTATAAAGCCAGAACAAGTTACTTCTTATGAAGTTGGGTACAGAAGTATTATTGATTTGAATAGTAAAAGCTTATTAGAGTTAGATATAAATGGTTATTACAACCAGTACAAAAACTTCGTAGCGTTTAAAAACGTTTTTACACCTAACTATGGTGATGTAGCATCTGATGGAACTCCAAATGCTGAAGCACAAACAGCTTTTGCTAATGGTGATTATACAGAGTTTGTATTAAATACAAATACAAAGGCAGCTGTTGATTCGTATGGTATTGGAATAGGATTAAATACAAAAGTGTTTAAAACATTCAATTTTGGTGCAAACTATACATATACAAAATTAGTTTTTGATCAAAGTACAGATCCAACTTTCAAATCAGGGTTTAATACTCCTGAACATCAGGTAAAATTTATGTTTGGAAACCAAAATTTATTCAACAACTTTGGGTTCAACGTAAATCTTAGATGGCAAAATGAGTTCTTATGGCAATCAAGTTTCTTAGATGCAACGGTAGATGCACGAACTGTGTTAGATGCACAAATGAACTATAGAGTTCCTGCTATAAACTCAAGATTTAAAATTGGAGGAACTAACTTAACAGGGAAAGAATATATGGTTGCACCAGGATCAGGGTTGATTGGTTCTATGTATTATATTTCTTGGACAATTAATGACTAATTATTAGTTATTTTAATAACAAAAAAGAGGTGTGAATTTAATTCACACCTCTTTTTTTTGTATATAATTAAGAAGTTCTTATTCGTTTTCAGTATCATCAATTATTCCAAGGCGCTTAGCACGTTGTTCCCAACTCTTTCTAGCTAAGTTTTGTAAGTTGGCTACATTATCACTCTCATCCATAATTTCGAAGCCTAAAAGAGTTTCTATAACGTCTTCTTGAGTAACCAATCCACTTACTGCTCCATATTCATCAACAACTAAAGCTAAATGTTCTCTCTGCGCTATTAACTTTTCAAATAAATTAGGAATAGATAACTCTCTGCTAGCAATAATAATCTCTCTTTTAATACTTTTTAAAGGCTCGTTTCCTTTGTTGTCAACCAAAGAAAGTAATAGTTGGTCTTTTAAAATATAGCCTGTTATATTATCAGAGTTATCAGCATAAACTGGAATTCTAGAAAAACGTAAAGGTCTATTTTCGTTGAAAAAAGATTCAATAGTTTGGTTTTCGTCTGCCGTTTTAAGTACCGTTCTAGGAGTCATAATATGTTTTGCTTGTACTTGTTTAAAGTTCAACATATTTCGGATTACCTTACTTTCACTCTCATGAAAAACGCCTTCTTGTTCTGCAATATCGGTCATGGCAGAAAAATCTTCTCTGCTTAAAACACTTTCACCATGAGCTCCTTTACCAAATAGTTTGGTAAATAACTGAAGAGTCCAAATAATACCAGTGTATTTGCAAAAAAAGATAAGGATATTGAGTGCTTTGGTAGTAAAGCCAGCTAAAGATTTCCAATAAGTAGCACCAATTGTTTTAGGAATAATTTCTGAAGCAACTAAAATTAAAATAGTCATTATTGCTGAAACAATGAAAACTCCATTGCCTTCATCACTAAATATTTTTTTTGCTTGCGCACCCACTAAAATAGCCCCTACAGTATGTGCAATTGTATTAACCGTTAAAATAGCAATTAAAGGCTTGTCAACATCTTTTTTTAAGGCTTCAAGCTGATTTGCGTAAGCTTTTTCTTCTTTCTTTTTAACATTTAAAAAAGTGGGTGTTATACTCAATAAAACAGCTTCTAAAATAGAGCATAAAAAAGAGAAAAATATTGAAAGGGTTGCGTATACTATTAATAAAGACATTTGTTAAATTTTTTAGGCTAAAATACATAAAAAAGAAAACCTCAAGAATAGTATTCTTGAGGTTTTGGTTAAGTATATTGTGTTTTTCTAAAAGCCGTAATTAATTCCCAGTCCAAATACTTCTCTTGTTTGAAATCCTTCATAAGCATTGTCATCATAAATAGTTTGTACAGAAAGATTTGCTGATAAGTATTTGTTAACCTTCATTACTACATTAATAGTGTAATCAATATCTACATTTTGAAAATCTTCTAAATAGTTACTGTATAAATTTAAAATATTTTCAAATGATACGTTTTTCATAACTTCTAACTTATAATACGCATTTAAAGCAGCCCCTATTTCGTAACGGGTAGTCTCTCCTTGAGCCACACCAAAAGCTTCTCCAGCTTCAGTTAAATGGTCATGAACTACAATTAGTTTTGAGGTTGCAGGAGCAATATTTACTTTTAAGTTATCGTGTTTTTTCCATAACATACCAGGTCCAAATTGAAAGTATGCAGGAGAAAAGAAGTGTGATGTTTGAGTACCATCTTCAGTATATGTTGATGACATCTGAGATTTAAAGTTAAAAAATGCTGAATAATACCAGTACCCACTGGCTTTCTTCCCAGCTAAAGAATTAAATTCTAAACGATCATCGGTCTTCTTCATGTCTTCTCCTTTTAGTTTTGTTAAACCATAAGAAGCAATTATTTTGTTATCCCAAGTCCAATCACCTTTTGTGTAGTTAAAATCGTAGTTAAGTCCTAGGGTACCAGAAACATTATTAGTTCCACCTGCTAACCAGTTATTAAAAGCCGATTGGTTAAATAAGAAAGTGATATTACCACTTCTTTTCCATCCTTCTTTTGGTTCTTCTTTTTTGTCGTCTTGTGCACTTACTGTTACTGCTCCTAAAAATATAATGATTGTTAGTAATTTTTTCATTGTAGTAATTTTTAATTTATTTTTTTGAGGGCGCGAAAATACGCCTTACATAGGTGTTAGACAATATTCTTGGATAAAAGTCACGTTTTATGAAAAATATAATTTAAACCCAACCCAAAGACTTCTTTAAATTGTAAGTTGCTAGAGGCATCATCATCTACCATGGCACGCAACCCAAGATTTGTAGACAGATTTTTGTTGATTTTGACAAAGAAATTTAACTGATAATCAATATCTACATTTTGAGGGTCTTTAATATAATCAGAGTATAAAGCAACAATATTTTCCATAGTTACGTCTTTCATAACTTCTTTTTTAAAATAAGCAGAAAGGTTAAACCCTAATCCAAATTTTGTATTCCTGTTTTCTTCAACTCCATATTTTCCTGAAAACTCATCAGAAACAAAGGTATAACGAGCTGTTGCCGGTGCAATGTTTATCTTAGCATCATCATTTCGCTTCCACAACATACCGGGACCAAAACTCCAATAAGCAGGAGAAAAGAAATCAGATACTGAAATTATAGGATCTTGTTTATAGTCGTAACCTCTAGCATATTGTGTTTTAAAGTTACTGAAAAAAGAGAAATACCATAATTTAGAGGTTTTTAAACCAAGTAATGAGTTGTACTCGAATTGATCATCAGTTTTTCTATAACCTTGTCCCTCTACGTAACTTAAACCATAAGCTGTAATTATTTTATTGTCCCAATTCCACTTATTTTTCTTGTAGTTGAAATCATATACTAATCCCATATTTCCAGCTACAGTATTATTTCCTCCAGCAGCCCAGTTGGAAAATGATGATTGATTAAAAAGAAAAGTATACTTACCTGTTACCGTCCATTTTTTTGGGATAGCTGCTTTTTTTATAGGTTTAGCAGAGATGCTATCGTTAAAAACAACAGAGGCAAAATTTGTTTTGATTGGTACGTTGGTTAATTTTAATGTAGAAATACTATCCTTTTGAGTTTCTTGACAAACTACTGTGAAAGAATAAAATACAAACAGAGTTAAAAACAACTTTTTCATTAATAGTTGAATTGAGGAGTTTATAAATCGGGTTACTTTTTTCTTTTATACAGGGGGACAGTTGAACAGGCTTCACCAAACATAATGGTTTTAGCTGCGGGTTTTATTTTTTCAATTAATAATGTATATGCTGATGGGGGGATAGGCTTGTTAGCACAACCTTTAATAATCACAGGTTTATCTTGGTAATCAGATATGTTTATATGATTTATAATGTCTTGATAAATAGCTGTTTCTAGTAATGTTAAGTCACCTACAACTACCTTTTTAGCAAAAGGTGTTAGCTCTACAGTTAATAACAAATAGGCCCAAGAAGGAATAATAGCATCTGTAGAACAGGTTAAAGCGACATAACTATCTTGATATTGAAACCAATCGTGATTTTTCACAGATTCTCTGAAATCTTTTTCGCGAAGAATTAACCCTTCAAATAACCAGTCTTTAATATCAAATACAATACGATTGCCTTTAGGATAAAAATCTTCAAGATCTATAGTTGTAAGATTACTATTTGCAATTCTGTTAATGATTTCCTCTGCCATCAATTTATAGCTTTTAAGGGTTTAATTTTGGCTAAGGCCTAATTATAACATACCTAATTCTAACTTGGCTTCTTCACTCATCATGTCTTGTGTCCAAGTAGGATCAAAAGTAATTTCAACTTCGCAGTTATTAATTTCCTCTAAAGTTTTTATTTTTTCTTCTACTTCAACAGGCAAAGTTTCTGCAACAGGACAGTTAGGAGAAGTCAATGTCATTAATATTTTGGCATCGTTTTCTTCTGAAATAAACACGTCATAAATCAATCCTAGTTCGTAAATATCAACTGGAATTTCAGGATCATATATTGTTTTTAATACACGTACGATTTTATCTCCTAATTCTTCTAATTTATCTTCAGTCAAGCTCATACTTTCTTTAATTCGCTAATTTCGATTGCTGTGCAATCGCATACATTTTTATTTGTTTTACCATTGATACTAATCCGTTAGCACGCGTAGGACTCAAATGTTCTTTTAATCCTATTTCATCTATAAATTCAGTATCAGCATCTAAAATAGCTTTTGGTGTTTGGTTAGAAAATACCCTCAATAATAGCGCCACAATTCCCTTGGTTAAAATGGCATCACTGTCAGCAGTAAAGTTGATAACTTCTCCGTCTAATTCAGAGTGTAACCATACTTTAGATTGACACCCTTTTATTAAATTTTCATCCAATTTGTATGTTTCGTCTATCAGTGGTAACGATTTTCCTAGTTCAATGATGTACTCATAACGCTCCATCCAGTCCTCAAACATTGAAAACTCATCAATAATTTCTTCTTGTATTTCTTTGATAGTCATTTTTTAAAACTATTTTTGCAAAGTCAAAAAGACCTTTTTTGTTTAAAAAGGCAAAATTACGATAAAAAAGGCAGTTGACATGATAGTTTAAGCCTTAATCAGTAGAATTAGTAAAATTTTAAGTCTTAGCATTTTATTAAGACTAAATGAAGTAAAATATTTCTTCAAAATACAAGAAGATTAACTAGAGTTATGAGTAAATTATTAGCAGTAGGAACCGTAGCATTTGATGCAATCGAAACCCCTTTTGGAAAAACAGATAAAATTTTAGGAGGTTCAGGAACTTTTGTAGGATTGGCAGCTTCACAATTTGGGGTACAAACTGGAGTAGTTTCTGTTGTTGGTGGAGATTTTCCGCAATCATATTTAGATATGATGAACGAAAGAGGAATCAATACAGACGGGATTGAGGTAGTAAAAGAAGGTAAAACTTTCTTTTGGAGTGGAAAATATCATAATGATATGAATTCTCGTGATACTTTAGTTACTGAATTAAATGTATTAGAACACTTTCAGCCAGTAGTTCCAGAATCGTTTAAAGATGCGCCAGTTGTAATGTTAGGGAATTTACACCCGTTAACACAAGCATCTGTTTTAGATCAAATGAATGAACGACCAAAGCTAGTAGTGTTAGATACTATGAACTTTTGGATGGATATCGCATTAAACGATTTACATGAAGTGTTAAAACGTATAGATGTAATTACTATTAATGATGAAGAAGCTCGTCAGTTAAGTGGAGAGTATTCGTTGGTAAATGCTGCGAAGAAAATTCATGAAATGGGACCAAAATATGTGGTAATCAAAAAGGGAGAACACGGAGCCTTATTATTTAATGAAGGAAATATGTTCTTTGCACCAGCATTACCATTAGCAGAGGTATTTGATCCAACAGGAGCAGGTGATACTTTTGCAGGAGGTTTCTGTGGATATTTAGCGAAGACCGAAGATATCTCTTTTGAGAATATGAAGAATGCGATTATTTACGGATCAAACTTAGCATCGTTCTGTGTAGAAAAATTTGGAACACAGCGAATGGAGGAGTTATCAAACCAAGAGGTGCAAACGCGTTTGCAAGCTTTTAAAGAATTAACACAATTTGATATTGAACTATCATAAACTATAAATCCGCGCTTTTTGCTGCGGATTTTTTTATACAACACACAAAACGAGAACACAACTAAATACTTGAGATTAAATGAGTGACGCTATTAAACATGAATGCGGAATTGCAATGGTTCGTTTAAAAAAGCCATTACAATATTATAAAGATAAATACGGTACCGCGTTTTATGGTGTAAACAAAATGTATTTGTTAATGGAAAAACAGCACAACAGAGGACAAGATGGTGCTGGATTAGCAAGTATTAAATTTAATGTAGAGCCAGGAACTAGATATATTAGTAGAGTTCGATCTAACGAATCGCAACCGATTCAAGATATATTTGGAAAGATTAATAAAAGAATCAACGGTGTTTTTGAAGAGAACCCAGATAAAGTCGATGATGTTGAATGGCAAGAAAAAAATGTGCCATATTTAGGTAACTTATTCTTAGGGCACGTTCGTTATGGTACCTTTGGGGGAAACTCTATTGAAAATGTACACCCTTTTTTACGTCAAAGTAACTGGAAGCACCAAAGCTTAATTGTAGCAGGTAACTTTAACATGACAAACTCTAAACAATTATTAAATGATTTAATTGAGTTAGGGCAACATCCAAAAGAGTCTACTGATACAGTGACAGTGATGGAAAAAATTGGTCATTTTTTAGCATCAGAAGTTTCAGATTTGTACTTAAAGGCTAAAGAAGAAGGCTTCAATAAAAAGGATGCGTCACCATATATTGAAGAACATTTAGATATTCAACGTATTTTAAAACGTTCAGCTAAGAACTGGGATGGTGGTTATGCAATGGCAGGATTATTAGGGCATGGAGATGCATTTGTATTGAGAGATCCATCTGCTATTCGTCCAGCTTTCTTTTACGAAGATGAAGAAGTGGTAGTGGTAGCTTCCGAGCGTCCAGTAATTCAAACAGTGTTTAATGTAGATATTGATTCAATAAAAGAGATTGAGAGAGGTCATGCATTAATTATTAAGAAAAATGGTCAAACAACGATGTCTCCAATTTTAGAGCAAAGACTTAAAAAGGCGTGTTCGTTTGAGCGTATCTATTTTTCAAGAGGAAGTGATGCTTCAATTTACAAAGAGCGTAAAAACTTAGGGAAGTATGTATTCCCTGAAGTACTTAAGTCTATTAATAACGATATAGAAAATTCTGTTTTTTCATACATTCCAAACACAGCAGAAACTTCTTTCTTCGGAATGATGGAGGCTGCGGAAGATGTGTTAAATCAGCAAAAGACAGATGCTATTTTAGCAGGTGAAGGAAAATTATCAAAAGAAAAGGTAATTGAAATTCTTTCAACAAGACCTCGTTTCGAAAAAATAGCCATTAAAGATGCGAAGCTACGTACCTTTATTACGGACGATAGCAGTCGTGATGATTTAGTAGCACACGTGTATGATGTTACTTATGGAGTAGTAAAGCCAACTGATAATTTGGTAATTATTGATGATAGTATTGTAAGAGGAACTACGTTGAAGAAGAGTATCATCAAGATTTTAGATCGATTGAATCCAAAGAAGATTGTAGTGGTTTCATCTGCGCCTCAAATACGCTACCCTGATTGTTATGGTATTGATATGGCAAAGATTAATGACTTTATCGCGTTTAAAGCTGCTTTAGAATTGTTAAAAGAGACGGATCAGTATCATATTATTGATGAAGTGTATCAAAAGTGTAAGCAGCAAGAACATAGTGAAGATAAAGATGTGGTGAACTATGTAAAAGAAGTTTATGCTCCGTTTACTGATGAAGAGATCTCAGCTAAGATTGCTCAGATGTTAAAAACAGAAGAAATCAAAGCTGAAGTAGATGTAATCTTCCAGCCAGTAAGTGAATTACACAAAGCATGTCCAGATAACTTAGGAGATTGGTATTTTACAGGAGATTATCCGACCGATGGAGGTCATAGAGTGGTAAATCAAGCCTTTATTAATTTTTATGAAGGAAGTGATGCTAGAGCTTACTAAGAATAAGTATTCTAGTTATAAATAAAAAAAAGAGCAATCACTGATTGCTCTTTTTTTTATGATATATATGGTGTTTTTTACATAGGAACAACGATAGCACCTGAGAATTTTTCGCGAATTTCATTTAAGGCTCTATCTGCAAGTAAACGTGTTTTATAATTCCCTACCTGTATTTTCCATTCAGGTGCTTTATAGGTCAATTTAGTATAAACACCAGGGTACTCAATTTGAAACCTATTACGTAAACTTTTAGCTGTTCTTTCAAGTCCGTTATATAGCTGAATTCTATATCCGGTACCATTATTTTTGTTGTATTCTCGCTTCTTCTCTAATAAAGAGATGATATCTTTATTATTAGTGTAATTTGTCTGTGCATTTAAACTGCAAATACCTGTAGCAAAGACAATTAAAAAAGTAATAAATAAACTGCTTTTTTTCATTTTGTTTAATCTTTTTACAAAAGTAACGACTTGTCAGTTAATAGATTGTTAAGGGTTGTTATTTAGAATAAATATAAATTATAAATTAGCAATCTCTTAACATTTCACAATTTAGACAGAAGTAGTACTTTTGTGCAACTTTCTGTATACTGTTTTTTGAATAGTGTAATAGAAACAATTGTACCAAAATAGATACAAAACTTATATTTTATAGTATGAAAAGTGTGAAACATCACAGCAGATTAACCAGAACACTCGTACAGAGTCTAGCTTTCCTTTTAGTTTTCTTAGTAAGTTTTTCGGCGTTTTCGCAAGATATTGACGAAGCACGCCAAAAAGAAGGAAAAAAATTATTCAAATCTCTTTGTGCTTCTTGTCACAAGTTAGATAAAAAACTTGTAGGGCCAGCTCTTGGTGGAGTTGAAGATAGAAGAGCTAACGACTGGTTAAAGTCTTGGATTAAGAACAATGCTGAGTTTAGAGCTTCTGGAGACAAAGATGCGATTGCGATTTTTGAAGAGTATAACGGTTCTAATATGACGGCTTTCCCTCAGTTGTCAGATCAAAATATTGATGATATTCTTTATTATACAACTGTAGGAGAGGTAAAGAGTGCTGCTGATGCAGGTGCTGCGGTTGCTACAGAAGGTAGTAGTAAAGATAGTGCTCCTAAATGGGTGTTGTACATTTTAGCAGCAGCTATAGTAGTAGCATTTTTAATTATCGGTAGTTTATTAAAAACTATTAGTGAATTAAAAGGTGCGCCAAAAACTCCAGGTTTAATGGGGCAAACAGCAGAGTTGTGGGAAGGGATCAAGAAAAACACATTCTTACATGTGTTAACAGTGATTTTTGTGGCTTTAGTTGCGGCTTACTTCTTGTTTGGAACATTGTTTAAAGTTGGTGTTGATCAAGGGTATCAGCCAATTCAGCCAATTGCTTTTTCACATAAAATTCACGCAGGTGATAACAAGATTGATTGTCAATACTGTCACTCGTCTGCAAAACATAGTAAAACATCTGGAATTCCTTCAGTAAATGTTTGTATGAACTGTCATAAAAACATTTCAGAAGTAGCTGATGATACTAAAGTAGTAATGGATGACCATACTCTAGTAAAAGCAGACTTAGATAAGGAGATTGCTAAAATTTACGAAGCTGCAGGATGGGATACTGAAAAATTAGCATATACTGGTAATACAAAGCCTGTAAAATGGGTGAGAGTACATAATTTACCAGACTTCGCATATTTTAACCACTCACAACACGTAACAGTTGCAGGTGTGGCTTGTCAAAAATGTCATGGCCCTGTTGAGGAAATGGAAGAAGTATATCAATACTCTCCATTAACAATGGGATGGTGTATTGACTGTCATAAGGCAACAAAAGTTGACTTAAAGGGTAATGAATACTACGCTAAAATTCACGAAGAATTAGCGAAGAAGTATGGTGTTGAGCAAGTAACTATTGCGCAATTAGGAGGAAAAGAGTGTGGTAAGTGCCACTATTAATCAATTAGAAAGTAGAAAAACACGTATATAAATGGCTTCAAACAAAAAATACTGGCAAAGTGTTGAAGAACTAAAAGGTAGTTCTATTGTTGAAACGCTACGTAATAATGAGTTTGTACAAGAGATTCCTACAGATGAGTTTTTAGGTGACAAAGAAACTTTAGAAACATCATCTACTTCACGTAGAGATTTCTTGAAATATGTTGGATTTACCACTGCCGCTGCTTCTTTAGCTGCTTGTGAAGGTCCAGTAAGAAAATCAATTCCTTATGTAGTGCAACCAAATGATATCGTAGTAGGTGTTGCTGATTGGTACGCAACTACAATTGCAGATGGTTTTGATTTCGCAAACGTATTAGTTAAAACACGCGAGGGACGTCCAATTCAAATCATGCCAAATAAAGAGGCAGGTGGAGTAACAAGTGCACGTACTCAAGCATCAGTTTTATCATTATATGATGAAAAATTACGTTTAAAAGAACCAAGAAAAGGAGAAACTCAAATTTCTTGGGCTGATGCTGATAAAGAAATCGTAGCTAAGTTAAACGAGTTAAAAGATGCTAACGAAGCGGTAGTATTATTAACAGGTACCCTAGCGAGTCCTTCTACTGAAAAAGTAATAGCTGATTTTGTAGCAGCGTATCCAAATGTTAAGCATGTAATTTACGATGCTATTTCAGAAAGTGGTGCAGCTGATGCTTTTGAAGCTATGTATGGTAAAAGAGCTTTACCAAACTACGATTTTAGCAAAGCTGAAGTTATCGCATCTATTGGAGCAGATTTCTTAGGAGATTGGCAAGGTGGATACGAAAAATCGTATGCTGAAGGTCGTAGAGTAGAAACTGGTAAAATGTCTTACCATGTTCAGATTGAAAGTAACATGTCTTTAGCAGGTGCAAATGCCGACAAAAGAATTGTTGCTAAACCATCTGAGCAAGTTTTTGCTTTAATCAATTTATATAATGCAATAACTGGTAGTTCACTTCCTACGAAAGCAACTAAGTTTGATGCTGAAGTTAAAACTTTAGCAAACGATCTTAAAAAAGCTGGTTCAAAAGGAGTTGTTGTTACTGGATTAAATGATAAAAATGCTCAGTTAATTGCATTAGCAATCAACAAAGCATTAAATAGTGAAGTAATCGATACCCAAGCATTGAACTTAAAACGTCAAGGTAACGATACTGAAGTTGCTCAATTAGTAGCAGATGTTAAAGCTGGAAAAGTAAAAGGTTTAATTACTTATAATGTAAATCCTTTATACAGTTTAGCAAATGCAGCTGATTTAGCAGAAGGAGTTAAGAATTTAAAATTATCTGTAGCTATTTCTATTCAAGATGACGCTACAGCTAATGCTACACAATATACGTTACCTGCACCTCACAACTTAGAAAGTTGGGGAGATGTTATGGTAAAAGAAGGTATGTATGGTTTAATGCAGCCTACTATTCAACCATTATTCAATACACGTCAGTTACAAGATGTGTTATTAAAGTGGACAGGTAGTACTGTAAATTACTATGATACTTTAAAAGAGTTTTGGAGTACTAATGTGTTAGGAGGAACTTCATGGAATCAAGCATTACATGATGGATTCTTTAAAGCTGAAGTTGTTGCGGGAGAAACTACTTTTGAATCGACAGCTGATGTAAACGCAGCAGCAGTTCAATTAGTAAGAGCAGCAAGTAATTCTTCAAAATTCGAATTAAATTTATATTCATCAACAGGTTTAGGAGACGGTAAGCAAGCAAATAACCCTTGGTTACAAGAATTCCCAGATCCTATTACTCGTGCTTCTTGGGATAACTACTTAACAGTGTCTATGTCAGATGCTAAAGAGTTAGGTTTTGAAAATCCAGTACAAGATAATGGAGCTATTGATGGAAATTATGCTAATGTAACGGTTAATGGAGTAACAATTAATAACATTCCAGTAATCATTCAACCAGGTCAAGCTAAAGGATCAATTGGTTTAGCATTAGGATATGGTAGAAAGCAAAACTTAAAAGCAGAAATGCAAGTAGGGGTAAATGCTTATCCATTCTACCAAAACGGAAACAATATTCAGTATAACGTTTCTATTGAAAAAGCTTCTGGATGGCATAAGTTTGCTTGTATTCAGGTACAAAGTACACTAGCTGGTCGTAATGACATTTTAAGAGAGGCTACGTTAAAAGAAATAAACGATAAACATTTAGATCCTAAACATACTTGGAACAAACCATACATGGTTTCTTACGATCATCAAGAAAAAGAAGGTAGTAAGATTGATTTATGGGATGATCATGATAGAAGTTTAGGACATCACTTTAATTTATCTATCGACTTAACATCTTGTACAGGATGTGGAGCTTGTGTAGTAGCATGTCACGCTGAAAACAACGTTCCTGTTGTTGGTAAACACGAAGTACGTGTAGGTAGAGATATGCACTGGTTACGTATCGATCGTTACTATTCTTCTACTGTTGAAGATAAGCAATTTGACGAGAATGTTGTAATGACTATGGAGCAGTTTAAAGCTGAGAATCCTAAAATTGCTGAGAAAGACATCGAAAGACGTTATACAGAGAAAGTTTTAAAACTAAGCAAAGGAGATTTATTTGATGCATTAGAAAATCCGGCTGAAAACCCACAAGTGGCTTTCCAACCAATGATGTGTCAACACTGTAACCACGCACCATGTGAAACAGTATGTCCTGTAGCTGCAACATCTCACGGACGTCAAGGTCAAAACCAAATGGCTTACAACCGTTGTGTAGGTACTCGTTACTGTGCAAACAACTGTCCATATAGAGTTCGTCGTTTCAACTGGTTTAACTACGCTGAAAACAACGAGTTTGACTTCAATATGAATAACGAATACGGTAAAATGGTATTAAATCCAGACGTAGTTGTTCGTTCTCGTGGAGTTATGGAAAAATGTTCTATGTGTATCCAAATGACACAAGCTACTATCTTAAAAGCTAAGAAAGAAGGTAGAGCTGTTAGAAAAGACGAGTTTGAAACAGCTTGTTCTGCAGCATGTTCTACAGGAGCAATGGTGTTTGGAGATGTAAATAACTCTGAAGATACAGTAGCAGCATTAAAAGAAGATAGAAGAGCTTTCCACGTGTTAGACTATATTGGTACAAAACCAAATGTAGTATACCAAGTGAAAGTAAGAAATACAAACGAAGCTTAATAGTAAAATTAATAAGTATATAGATTTATGTCGTCTCATTACGAATCATCTTATAGAGAGCCTTTAGTGTTAGGTAACAAAAGTTATCATGATATCACTGAAGACATTGCCAAGCCTATCGAAGGTAAAGCAAACAAAAATTGGTATATAGCATTCTATATCTCTTTAGCAGCAATGTTATGGGGATTTGGATGTATCTTTTACACCGTAGGAACAGGAATCGGTGTATGGGGTTTAAGTAAAAACATCGGTTGGGCATGGGATATTACCAACTTCGTATGGTGGGTTGGTATTGGTCACGCAGGAACTCTTATTTCTGCAGTACTATTATTATTCCGTCAAAAATGGAGAATGGCAATTAACCGTTCTGCTGAAGCGATGACAATTTTTGCGGTATTCCAAGCAGGATTGTTCCCAATTATCCACATGGGTCGTCCATGGAACGGATACTGGGTATTACCAATTCCTAACCAATTCGGATCATTATGGGTTAACTTTAACTCGCCATTATTATGGGATGTATTCGCAATTTCTACGTATTTATCGGTATCATTAGTATTCTGGTGGACTGGTTTATTACCTGATTTTGCAATGATTCGTGATAGAGCAGTAAAGCCTTTCCAAAAGAAAATTTACGCTTTATTATCTTTCGGATGGTCTGGTAGAGCTAAAGACTGGCAACGTTTTGAAGAAGTGTCGTTAGTATTAGCAGGTTTAGCTACTCCATTAGTACTTTCTGTACACACAATCGTATCGATGGACTTCGCTACTTCTATCAACCCAGGATGGCACTCAACAATATTCCCTCCATATTTCGTTGCTGGAGCGATCTTCTCAGGATTCGCAATGGTACAAACCTTATTAGGTATTATGCGTAAGGTTACAAATATGGAAGCATATATTACACGTTTACACGTAGAGTATATGAACATCGTAATTATCTTAACAGGTGGTATTGTAGCTGTAGCTTATGCAACTGAATTTTTCATCGCATGGTATACAGGATCACCTTACGAAAATTACACTTACTTATCGTTTGGAGCTGAAGCAGGAGCTTACGGATGGGCATTCTGGTCATTATTAATCTGTAACATTTTCACTCCTCAATTATTGTGGATTAAGAAAATAAGAAGAAGCTTCATTTGGTCTTTTATCATTTCAATTGTAATTAACATTGGTATGTGGTTCGAGCGTTTCGATATTATCGCAATTGTATTAAGTAAAGGTCAATTACCATCAACATGGTGGCGTTTTGAGCCTACGTATGTAGATGTAGGTATCTTCGTTGGAACTATAGGATTCTTCTTTGTATTATTCTTATTATATGCAAGAACTTTCCCAGTAATAGCACAAGCAGAGGTTAAAACAATCTTGAAATCTTCAGGAGAGAATTTTAAAAAATTAAGAGACGAAAACGATGAGCACTAATAAAGTAATTCACGCATTATATAATGATGATGATATCTTAATGGATGCCGTTAAGAAAGTAAAAGCAGAACATCATCATATCGAAGAAATATTTTGTCCATTTCCAGTTCACGGACTAGACAAAGCAATGGGATTAGCACCAACACGTATAGCCATTACGTCTTTCTTATATGGTATTACAGGTTTATCAGTAGCAATTTGGTTAACTTGGTATACAATGATTGCTGATTGGCCACAAGACATTGGAGGTAAACCAAATTTCTCTTGGGGAGTTAATATGCCTGCATTCGTGCCTATCTTATTCGAATTAACAGTGTTTTTTGCAGCGCACTTAATGGTAATTACTTTTTATATGAGAAGTAAGTTATGGCCATTTAAAGATGCTGAAAACCCAGATCCAAGAACGACAGATGATCACTTCTTAATGGAAATTCCTGTACACGGAAATGAAGAGGAGTTAAAAGCGTTGTTAGAAACAACAGGAGCTGTAGAAATTAACGTAGTAGAAACGCACTAATAAAGAGATATGAAGAGTTTTAAAATAATTATCGCTTTAGCAGTAGTTGCAAGTTTAGCTTCTTGTAACAATAAACGTAAACCACAGGTACAATATATGCCAGATATGTACGTGTCTGTACCTTACGATGCTAACGGAGTTGAAGGAATCAACAAAGAAATGGTAAACAAATTACCAGTAGCTGGTACAGTAAGTAGAAATGGTGTGGTAGCTTATGATATTCCTGATACTAATGAAGGATACGAAAAAGCAAAGGCTGAGTTAAAAAATCCATTACCAGCAACTGAAGCTAATTTAGAAAAAGGTAAGGAGTTATTTGGAATTTACTGTGCTGCTTGTCATGGGACAAAAGGTGATGGTAACGGAGTTTTATCTCAGAGAGATAAATTCAACGGTATTCCAAATTACAAAGACAGAGATATCAATGAAGGAACTATTTATCATGTAATTATGTATGGTAAAAACTTAATGGGATCTCATGCCTCTCAGTTAAGATACAATGAGCGTTGGCAAGTTGTACAATACGTAGAAAAATTAAGAAGCGAATTAAAATAAGTCTATAATAGATAGTTAAGATATGTACCAGTTTTCAGGAAAATTAAAAATGCTTGCTATTGCTCTTATGATCTTAGGGGCTTTAGGTACTGCCTATAATTTTATGTCGGCACCTAAAACAATAGAAGAAGCAAAAGAAATTTTAGCAAAACAAGATGCTCATCATGGAGGTCATGAAGCTGCAACAGCTACGCATGCAGCAGAAGAAACTCATGCTGAAGAGGCTAAAGTTGAAGAACATGTAGAAACTGTAACTACAGAAGAGCACGAAGTAGCTCAAGATAGTACTGCAGCACATGTTGAAGAAAACCATGCTAATGAGCAAGAGCATGCTGAAGAAGTTGCAGAACATGCACAAGATACAACAGCTGTTCATACAGAAGAGAATAAGCACGAAGAGGCTGCTGCTGAAGAAGCACACGAAACAACAAATGAAGAGCATGCAGAAGTTGCACAAGCACATCACGGTGAAGACCATGGTGATGCCCATGCAGAACACGCTTTACACCAAATGCAAAACAGACCTTGGTCTGCATTTTATGTAGCTTTATTATTCTCGTTAGGAATTACATTATTAGTATTAGCATTTTACGCTTCACAAAGAGTAGCACAAGCTGGTTGGTCAGTAGTGTTATTTAGAGTAATGGAAGCTATTACTAACAACATTTACTTTGTAAGTGCTATTATGTTAGCATTTTTAGTGATTACTTTTATGCACGGTAACCACTTATTTCCATGGATGGCAGAAGGAGTTGTAGATCCTGCAAGTCCTAACTACGATGCTATTATTGATGGAAAAAAATGGTTTTTAAATACTCCAGGATGGTTAATTAGAGGTATTATCTATTTAGCAGGTTGGAATGCTTACCGTTTTTTAATTAGAAAAGGATCATTAGCTCAAGAGAATGGAGATTTAGGTCTGCACAAGAAAAACTACAATATGTCTGTTATCTTTATTCTATTCTTTATGATTACTGAAAGTATGGCATCTTGGGATTGGATTATGGGAATCGACCCACACTGGTTCTCTACATTATTTGGATGGTATGTATTAGCTACTTTCTTAGTATCAGCTTTAACAGTAATTGCTATGGTAACTATATACTTACGTTCAAAAGGAGCTTTACCATTAGTTAACGATAGTCATATTCACGATTTAGCGAAGTTTATGTTTGGTTTCTCTGTATTCTGGACATACTTATGGTTCGCTCAATTCATGTTAATATGGTATGCAGATATGCCAGAAGAAACTACCTATTTCTTATTACGTTTCAACGAATATAAAGTACCTTTCTTAGGAATGGTAGTGTTAAACTTTGTATTCCCAATCTTATTATTAGTCAATAGCGATTTCAAGAGTATTCCTTGGTTAGTAATTATTGGAGGTGTTGTTATCTTAATAGGTCACTATGTTGATTTATTCATCATGGTAATGCCAGGAACTGTAGGTGCTCAATGGGGATTCGGAATTGGAGAAGCAAGTGGATTGTTATTCTTTATCGGATTGTTCATTTATGCGACATTTACTGCATTTGCTAAGGCAAGCTCAGTAGCAAAAGGTAACCCATTCTTACATGAGAGTGAAACCTACCATTACTATAATATCGAACATAGAGGAGAAGATAGTAATCATCATTAATAAAAAGAATTAATAAACAAATAGTTTAGATAATATGCTCGCTTTATTTTATATTTTCATAGCAGTTGCAATTGGAGTAAGTTTTTGGCAAATTACTCGTATCATGAATTTACGTTCTGTAATTGCCACAGATAAAGACAACGAAACACAAGGTAAATTAGCATTAGGATTTTTAGTTTTCCTTTATGCAATGATGATTTACTGCTTAATAGCCATGAACGTAATTATGTTACCAGAATCTGCTTCTATCGAAGGAGAACATGATGATAATTTATTTACAATCACATTCTGGTTAATTGGAATTGTTCAGTTTGCAATGCAATTCTTAATTTTCTTCTTTACCTATAAGTATAGAGGAAACAAGAATAACAAAGCATTGTTTTATGCTGATAGCCACAAATTAGAATTAATTTGGACAACAATTCCTGCGGTAACAATTGTATTGTTAATCGGATACGGTTTATGGGCTTGGAACAACGTTATGTATGTTGGTAGTGAAGAAGATCCAATCGTTATTGAGGTGTATGCTCAACAGTTCCGTTGGGATGCGCGTTACGCAGGAGAAGACAACCAATTAGGGTTAGGTAACGTAAACTACATCAAAGGAATCAACACTATGGGAGTTGACATGTCAGACCCAAGTGCACAAGATGATAAACAAGTAACTGAGTTATATTTACCAAAAGGTAAAAAAGTATTATTCAAGTTCCGTTCACAAGACGTGTTACACTCGGCTTATATGCCTCACTTTAGAGCACAAATGAACTGTGTTCCAGGTATGGTTACACAATTTGCGTATACACCTAAGTATACTACTGCAGAAATGCGTGAGAATGCCGAAGTTAAAGCTAAAGTTGAAGGAATCAACAAAATTAGAAGCGTAAAAGGAGAAGATCCTTACGAGTTTAATTATTTGTTATTATGTAACAAAATTTGTGGGGCATCTCACTATAACATGCAAATGAAAATTACTGTTGTAGAAGAAGCTGAGTACAACAAATGGATGTCAGAACAAAAAACATTAGCTCAAGTTATTAAATAAGATATTTTTTAAAGCATATAAAATATAGATTATGTCAGATCATCATCACAAAGAAACATTTGTAACTAAATACATCTTTAGTCAAGATCATAAAATGATCTCTAAACAGTACCTAGTTACAGGTATATTTATGGGTATCATAGGAGGTTTTATGTCTATGTTATTCCGTTTACAAATTGCATGGCCAGATACATCGTTTTCAATTGTTGAAGCGTTTTTAGGAAGCCATCAAACAGATGGAATTATGAACCCAGATATGTACTTGGCATTAGTTACAATTCACGGTACAATCATGGTATTCTTTGTATTAACGGCAGGATTAAGTGGTACATTCTCAAACTTATTAATTCCGTTACAAATTGGAGCCCGTGATATGGCTTCAGGATTCTTAAACATGGTATCATACTGGTTATTCTTCCTATCATCAATAATCATGGTTATTTCATTATTTGTTGAAGCAGGACCAGCATCTGCAGGATGGACAATTTATCCTCCATTATCTGCGTTACCACAAGCGATTCCTGGTTCAGGAACAGGTATGACATTATGGTTAGTATCAATGGCGATATTCATTGCATCTTCATTAATGGGATCATTAAACTATATTGTTACCATTTTAAACTTACGTACTAAAGGAATGAAAATGACAAGATTGCCATTAACAATGTGGGCATTCTTCATTACAGCTATTATTGGTGTAATTTCATTCCCAGTATTATTATCTGCAGCATTATTATTAATTTTTGATAGAAGTTTTGGTACGTCTTTCTACTTGTCAGATATTTTTATTTCAGGAGAAGTATTACACTACCAAGGAGGATCACCAGTATTATTTGAACACTTATTCTGGTTCTTAGGTCACCCAGAGGTATATATTATCTTATTACCAGCATTAGGAATTAGTTCAGAAGTAATTTCTACGAATGCTCGTAAGCCAATTTTCGGATACCGTGCAATGGTTGGATCTATCATGGCAATTGCGTTCTTATCAACAATTGTATGGGGTCACCACATGTTCGTATCAGGAATGAACCCATTCTTAGGTTCTGTATTTACATTTACTACGGTATTAATTGCAATTCCATCAGCAGTAAAAGCATTTAACTATGTAACTACGTTATGGAAAGGTAACTTACAATTAAACCCAGCAATGTTATTCTCTATCGGATTAGTATCTACATTCGTAACTGGAGGTTTAACAGGATTAGTTTTAGGAGACTCTGCATTAGATATTAATGTACACGATACGTACTTTGTTGTAGCGCACTTCCACTTAGTAATGGGTGTATCTGCCTTATTAGGAATGTTTGCTGGTGTTTATCACTGGTTCCCTAAAATGTACGGTAGAATGATGAACAAAACATTAGGATATTGGCACTTCTGGTTAACTATTATTACTGCTTATGGAGTATTCTTCCCAATGCACTTTATAGGGTTAGCTGGTTTACCACGTCGTTACTATACAAACACAAACTTCCCAATGTTTGATGATTTAGCTGATATTAACGTGTTTATGACGGTAATGGCTATTATTGGAGGAGCTGCTCAGTTAATATTCATTGCAAACTTCTTTATCTCTATTTACAGAGGTCAAAAAGCATCTCAAAACCCTTGGAATGCAAATACTATGGAATGGACTACCCCAGTAGAGCATATTCACGGTAACTGGCCTGGAGCTATTCCAGAAGTTCACAGATGGGCTTACGATTACAGTAAAACAGATGAAAATGGTGAGTATGTACACGGACAAGATTTTGTTCCACAAACAACACCTTTATTAGATGGAGAAGAGCCATCTTAAGATATAATTCAATAATAAAAAGCCTTCCAATTTTGGAAGGCTTTTTTATTTGTTGTAAAGTTTTATTTTAGAGTTTTAAATTTGCGACATGAAAAAGAAAAGCATTATCTTATTAATAATAATATTAATAGTTTTTTCCACATGGGTATATAAATCAGAAGAAAAATACATACCAACAGATTATGAAATAAGTGTAATAAATTATTTTAATGAGATTGCTATTAAATCTGAGTATTTTGATAATCCTGAAAGAGTTACTAAGTGGAGAAAACCGATGAATCTCTTCATTTATAAAGAAGCAGAATTAAGTAAGCAAATGGAATTAATTTATTCTACTATTAAAACCATAAATAGTATTGCTTCTGATGGCTTTAAAATTGAAATAATAGAGGATTATAAGGATGCTTCCGCTGTTTTATACTTATGTGATAAAAATAAAGTAAAAGAACTGGCTCCTAACTTTTATAAATTAATAGAAGATTCTGTTAACTATGAATATACAGGATTCTCCTATATTGAATTTAAATTGACAAACTTTGTAATAAATAAAGCTTTGATTTTTGTTGATACAGAAGTTTCAATTAACGAACAAAAGCATTCTATAGTAGAAGAATTAACACAAAGCCTAGGTTTATCAAATGATTCTAATAAATACTCAGATAGTATATTTTATGAGTCAGATAGCATACAAGAAAAGACAGGTTTTAGTTATTCTAAAATGGATATTGCCTTAATAAAATATTTATATGCCCCAAAAATGAAGCCAGGGTTTAAAGAAAAATCGGCTGAAATTGTGATTAAAAAAATTATGAAATCTGAAAAGAATTTAGAATAATTCAAGTAAAGATGCCATGCAAAAAGGTACAGCTTCTGTAAAAAAGAATGCACCAAATGCTATTGTAGAAGAGATTTCTTAGTAGTAAATTAAATAGTTAAAACAAGCAAGAAGATGGACTTAGGTTCATCTTTTTGTTTTACGAGTTATTTCAACTCTTCATAATATGTATCTTAGCTATTTAAAATTGGCTAAGTAACAATTATTACATAACAAGCGTTTTATTTCAAGTATATTTGCAATAGTATGAATGAAAACTTAAACCCTGAGAATACCCATTATTCAAATGAAGAATTAGATGTAGAAAAAAAACTACGTCCACTCTCGTTTGAAGACTTTACGGGGCAAGATCAGGCAATAGATAACTTGAAAATTTTTGTTGAAGCAGCCAATCAAAGAGGAGAAGCTTTAGATCATGCACTGTTTCACGGACCTCCTGGGCTAGGAAAAACCACGTTGGCTCATATTTTAGCGAATGAGTTAGGAGTGGGAATCAAAGTTACCTCTGGGCCTGTATTAGATAAACCAGGAGATTTAGCAGGGTTATTAACCAATTTAGACGAACGCGATGTGTTGTTTATTGATGAGATCCATCGATTAAGCCCCGTTGTTGAAGAATATTTGTATTCGGCTATGGAGGATTATAAAATCGATATTATGATTGAATCTGGTCCCAATGCTCGTACAGTTCAAATCAACTTAGAACCTTTTACTTTGGTGGGAGCCACCACACGTTCAGGTTTGTTAACAGCACCTATGCGTGCACGTTTTGGTATCAGTAGCCGACTACATTATTATTCAACAGAACTGTTAACGAACATTGTACAACGAAGTGCTTATATTTTAAAAGTACCTATTTCTATGGAAGCAGCTATAGAAATAGCAGGAAGAAGTAGAGGTACGCCTCGTATCGCCAATGCATTGTTACGACGAGTACGCGATTTTGCACAAATAAAAGGCGATGGAACCATTACCATTGAAATAGCCAGATATGCCTTAAAAGCATTAAATGTAGATGCACACGGATTGGATGAAATGGACAACAAAATTTTAGCTACGATTATTGATAAGTTCAAAGGAGGTCCTGTAGGAATTACGACTTTAGCAACAGCTGTAGCTGAAAATGCTGAAACTATTGAAGAAGTTTATGAACCTTTTCTAATTCAGCAGGGATTTATTATGCGTACACCGAGAGGAAGAGAAGTAACGGATTTAGCATATAAACATTTAGGAAGAATTAAAGGAACCACACAAGGAGAGCTTTTTTAAAAAATGAAGCTATTAAAGAAACTCATACCAATATTAGAATGGTTGCCCAACTATAAAAAATCGCAATTAAGAGGCGATATCATAGCGGGTATAACCGTAGCAATAGTACTGATACCACAAGGTATAGCCTATGCGTTAATTGCTGGTTTGCCGCCAATTTATGGGTTATATGCAGCGTTAATGCCTCAAGTTATGTATGCCATTTTTGGTACGTCACGTCAAGTAGCTATTGGTCCTGTAGCCATGGACTCGCTTATTGTTGCCACTGGGGTTTCTACACTTGCATTAACAGGTTCAGAAAGTTATATATCCATTGCTATTTTCTTGGCATTGATAGTAGGTTCGATGCAGTTTTTAATGGGGATTTTCCGTCTAGGATTTATAGTAAACTTTTTATCAAGACCTGTAATTACTGGGTTTACATCAGCAGTTGCTTTGATTATTGGATTGAATCAATTTAGAAATTTATTTGGAGTTGAGTTTTTACAAAGTGACCAGATTCACATTTTATTGGAAGATATTTTTGAAAGAATAAAGTATTTCAAAATCCATACAACAATTATAGGCTTACTTGCTTGTGTTATCATTATAGTTTTTAGGAAAATTAATAGAAAGATTCCAAATGCATTAATAGTAGTGGCATTAGGAATTATAACCATAC
The DNA here is from genome assembly GCF_050290165.1 of Tenacibaculum sp. Classification (GTDB taxonomy): domain Bacteria; phylum Bacteroidota; class Bacteroidia; order Flavobacteriales; family Flavobacteriaceae; genus Polaribacter. The sequence continues at coordinate 72,905 of NZ_JBNKHD010000004.1, forward strand.
GTCTTTTTGGGACACAACTTTCAGATGTGGCTATTGTAAAAGATATTCCTTCGGGTTTACCTAAATTTTCAATGCCAGTTATTGATATAGCTTTGATACGAGAGTTAATGCCTATCGCAGCTACCTTGGTAATGGTAGGATATTTAGAAACCATATCTATAGGTAAAACCTTGGAGGCGAAACAAGATGATTATAGGATAAGACCAAATCAAGAGTTAGTAGCGTTAGGGTTGAGTAATATTGCAGGATCTTTATTTCAAACCTACCCATCAGCATCGAGTTTTTCACGTTCGGCAATTAATCAAGAATCAGGAGGAACTACAGGAGTTTCAGCAATTGTTTCTGCTATTTTGGTAGTTTTTACATTACTTTTTTTAACTCCCGTTTTTTATCACTTACCAAAAGCCATTTTATCAGCCATTATTATAGTAGCAGTGTTTAATTTGATAAATGTACGAGAAGCAAGAAGGTTGTGGAAAGCTAATAATCTAGATTTCTGGTTGTTATTAGCGACTTTTTTAGCGACTATTATTTTTGGAATAGAGTATGGGATTTTAATAGGCGTAGGTTTATCATTAGTCGTTTTAATTTTTAGAACATCAAGACCGTATGTTACCGAACTAGGAAAAGTACCAAATTCTGATTTTTATCGTAATAAAAATAGGTTTAAAGAAGTTATTATAGACGATGAAATTTTAGTGTTCCGTTTTGATGCGCAGTTGTTTTATGCCAATTCCAATTATTTTCGTGATAAACTGGATGAAATGGCAGAAGAAAAAGGGAAAGCACTAAAACTAATAGTACTAGATGCAGAAAGTATTAATAGGGTAGATAGTACAGGAATAGAGATATTAAAAGAACGCATTCGTTATTACAACAAACATAAAGTACAGTTTTATTTTGCGGGAGTTAAAGGTCCTGTAAGAGATGCGTTTTTTAGAGGAGGTTTATTAGAAGTAGTAAGCTTAGATCATTTTTTTATGCGTGCCAATGGCGCCGTAAATTTTTTTAAAACAGGAGATAATCAAAATCAAAAGAAATACGCACAATACATACATCAAGCGTATAAATAATTTAATATTATGAAAATAGAGCAAATTTATACAGGTTGTTTAGCACAAGGAGCCTACTATATTGAAAGTGAAGGAGAAGTAGCAATTATTGATCCATTGCGTGAGGTAGCTCCATATATAAACAGAGCTGAAAAAGATGGCGCTAAAATCAAATATATTTTTGAAACTCACTTTCATGCCGATTTTGTAAGTGGTCATGTTACCCTTGCTGAAAAAACAGGAGCAACTATTGTATACGGACCTACAGCAAAAACCAATTACGAAGCTCATATAGCTACAGACGGTGAAGTGTTTACCTTAGGAAACATAACGATAACAGTGTTACATACTCCTGGACACACTATGGAGAGTGCATCGTTTTTACTAAAAGATGAAAATGGTAAAAACCATGCGATTTTTAGTGGAGATACCTTGTTTTTAGGAGATGTTGGTAGTCCAGATTTGGCACAAAAAGCGACAAACTTAACACAAGAAGAGTTAGCAGGATTGTTATATGATAGCTTACGCACAAAAATAATGACTTTAGAAGATGAAGTAATTGTGTATCCAGCTCATGGGGCAGGTTCGGCGTGTGGTAAGAATTTAAGTAAAGAAACGGTAGGTACTATTGGAGAGCAAAAGAAAACCAATTATGCACTTCGCGCGAATATGACCAAAGAAGAGTTTATTAAAGAAGTTACAGACGGATTATTACCTCCACCTGAGTATTTCCCTCTAAATGTGAAAATGAATAAAGAGGGATATCAACCAATTGATGAAGTGATCAAAAGCGGAGCTAAAGCCTTATCTGTAGCTGATTTTGAAAAGATAGCCAACGAAACGGACGCGTTAATATTAGATGTACGTCACCAATCAGAGTTTATCCAAGGTTTTATACCTCAATCAATTTTTATTGGTTTAGGAGGTACTTTTGCCCCATGGGTAGGAGCATTGATTAAAGATGTGACACAACCTATTTTATTGGTAACTCCTGTAGGAGAAGAAGAAACGACTATTACACGTTTATCACGTGTAGGTTTTGATAATGTTTTAGGGTATTTAGAAGGAAGTTTTAATAGTTGGAAAGAAGCAGGAAAAGAAATTGATACATTGCGTTCAGTTTCTGCAGAAGATTTATCCAAAGCGATAAAAAATAATGCCCCTGTTTTTGATGTTCGTAGACCAGGAGAATATGCTAGTGAGCATATAATAAAAGCACCAAGTACACCGTTAGATTTTTTAAACGAGCATATTGAGGAATTTCCGACGAAAGAAGATTTTTATGTACATTGTGCAGGAGGATATCGTTCGGTAATAGCATCCTCTATCTTAAAAGCAAGAGGCTATCATAATGTGATTGATGTAACAGGTGGATATAAAGCTATCAAAGAAACGGATATTCCTAGAACTGATGAAGTGTGCCCATCAACTTTAAAATAAGTAAGATGAAGAAAAGTGTTTTTTTAATAGGACTATTTTTGACCATGGTAATGGCATGTAAGCCACAAGCCAAAGAGGTGAAAAACATTACGGTGGAAGATTTAAAGGTGGTCTTAGCAAATGAAGATAAGGTACAGTTGCTAGATGTTCGTACTCCTAAAGAATGGGAAGAGGGAGCTATTGAAAATTCAATTAAAATAGACATAACTGCTGGTAATTTTGAGAAAAATGCATTAGAGAAGCTAGATAAAGATCAACCAGTATATATTTATTGTCGTTCTGGAGGTAGAAGTAGACTAGCTTCTGAAATGTTGTTAGAAAAGGGATTTCAACCCTATAACATTGTTGGAGGTTATCTAGAATGGAAAGAAAAAAACAAAGAGTAAGTTCAAACATAAAAAAACCGAGACAAGTGTCTCGGTTTTTGTTTTTCTAGCATTTTCCCACTTAAAATTTTAACGTTGCACCGACTAAAAAGTTTCTAGTAGCTTGTGGGTAGTAACCTTGTACTTCAAAAGAAGCTGGTCCTGTCCAGTAATCTAAATATGTGTATCCTCTGTCTACATATTCTTTATTAAATAAGTTGTTAACCAGTCCAGTAAATACAATTGACTTGAAAATTTTATTCATTTCAAGTTCATAACTAACATTAAAATCACTTATGTAATAGCTATCTAACTTTGAAGCTTCAGTATCAGTATTACTCAAATATTGTTCGCCTACAAACTTAGTCAGTAAAGCTAACTGCAGTCCTTTTGCTGGTTTGTAAACCAAAGCATTACTAGCAATAATGTTAGGAGAAAAAGCAATATTCGTAGTGCTAATATTACGTTGAACCCCATCACGGTCTAAAATAAAATTCTTGATTTTATTGCTACTTACCGTTAGGTTTTGATTAATACTAAACTTGTCTGAAACATTAAAGTTGGCATCAATTTCTATTCCTAGACGATAACTGTCTTTAACGTTTTTTCGTAAGTATTCCCCTACATCATTTAATCCACCAGTTTGAATTAATTGATTGTCGTATAACATGTAGTAGATATTAGTATTCAACTGAACTGTTTTATTTTGTAAACGCCACCCCAATTCAAAATCATCTAAAGTTTCGTGTTTTACGTTAGTACCATTTTGGAAGTCATCACGATTAGGCTCTCTGTTAGCACGAGCATACGATGCATATATACTATTTTCTTTATTGATAGTATAAGTAACACCTAACTTAGGATTAAAGAAGCTAAAAGAGGTATCAATGTTTAAAGGATTTCTGTCAGAAGTTAACCCGTTAGTTTGGTAATCGATAAATCTACCTTGTAAATCAATAAAAGCTTTTAGGTTATCTAAAACATTAAATGTTGCCTTAGAAAAAACACTAAAATCATTCTTTTTAGCATCACTAAAATAATAGCGATCTCTAATGTTAGCTCCATCTGCAAATTCTTTAGCCCAAATAACCTCGCCAAAATGATCTCCAGTGTAGTTACTATATGAAGCACCTGATATTAACTCAAACTTTTTGATTTTATAAGTAACATTAATATTAGCTACATAAAAGTCATTATCTAACCAACGGCGAACAATTAAATCTGTAGCAGGAGAACCATACCAGTCAGTTCCAGTAGCTTCAACAATACCATTATATTTTGATACGGCACTATCTTCTTTAAATTGTTCAAAATATCCTTTACCTTTAGTGTAATTCACCCCAAGGTTTATTGACCAATTCTCAGATAATTTCTCATTCCAATGTAATTGGTAGTGATCTTGCCAATAGTTATCTGTTTCATTATCGTAGGTGTACGGATTTTGACGGCGGTCTTCTTTTAACTCTTCAGCGGTTAACCCGTACCAAGCTTGATATGTTTTCTCTTTTCCTCCAAAAGCTAAAGCTTTAATCAAGGTGTTATTATCAGTATAGCTACCTTGTAAAAAATAGGATTTTAAATCAGTAAAAGCTCTGTCAACATATCCATCAGAATAAATGTTAGATAGTCGTCCCGCAAATTCAAAATAATCGTTTAGTTTTCCTGTGGTGAATTTTACAGTATGTTTTCTTGTTCCGTATGAACCAAAAGCATTTGAAATTTCTCCACCAGCTTCTTCTGAGGTAGCATCTGTTAAAATATTTAAACTAGCACCAAAAGCTCCTGATCCATTAGTAGAAGTACCTACACCACGTTGTAATTGTAAGCTTTGAGTAGATGAAGCAAAATCTCCCATATTTACCCAAAAAGTTCCTTGACTTTCTGCATCGTTATAAGGAATTCCGTTAATAGTAACATTTACACGAGAAGCATCCGAACCACGTACACGAATATAGGTGTAACCAACACCAGCGCCAGCATCAGAAGATGAAATAACCGAAGGTAAATAGTTCAACAGTACAGGAATATCTTGTCCTAAATTACGTTTTTCAATTTCCTTTTTGGTAAGATTTGAATGCGTTACAGGTGCATCAGCTTTTACACGAACGGCAGAAACTAACACTTCATCTAACACTGTTTCATTAGAAATTAACTGAAAAGTAATTTGTTGATTGTTGATAAGGTCAACTTCTTGTGAGGTCGTTTTAAACCCCACATAAGAAACCTCAACAAAATAGGTTCCTTTGGTTAAATTCAATTTAAACTCACCGTTAACATCGGTAGAAGTTCCCTTGTTTTGATTGGTAACAGTAACGGTAGCACCAATTAATGGTTCTTGATTTCCATCAATCACTTTACCTGATAAAGTAAGTGTTTGCGCACTTGCTGCTAAGGTTGTGAATGCTATGAGTAAAAAAGCTACTATCTTCACTTTCTTTATAGCAGGGCGATAGCCAAACATAATTTTTTTCAGACTTGTTTTTAAGCTGTTTTTAGCAAAATAACATTCTGCATCATTTATTGATTGTGATTGTTGTTTGAAAGACATCGGTCTCATTTTATAAAAAACAAAATCGAATAAAAAGAGGTAGTTATTCTTTAGTTAAAAATTGAATAATTAAAATTTGTCATTACGAGGAGTTTAGGACAAAGTAATCTTTTCATCAATAAACAGATTACCACAGTAATTTTCCAAATTACTTCGCAATGACGATAAAATCCCTAAACAGCATTACCTGTTCTAGGTTCGTTGGGTATGATCTCAGCCGATATTTTGGCACCCCTTTGTGAGAACAGGGCAAAGGTAAAACAGATTTTTAAAATAACGATGCTATTGCGCTATTAAGTAAAACTAATTTTTAATGATTTTGTACCATATGTCGCTAGTCATGGTGTACCAGTAAAAACATCCTGATTAATTTACGAGTTTCCCCATCCGTTCCATGTAATTTTAATATTTTAGTGCTGAAAATATCAATTGTTTATGAGCAAATCTTTTAAAACGAGCGTTAATAAAACGCATGATTTTGATTTTACTGAAGCGCAGATAAAAGCACTAGACGTAGTTGAAAAATCAAAAAATAATTACCACGTACTTGAGGGTAATGAATCGTATCAAGCTACTATTCTTCAAGCAAATTTCAATAAAAAAACATATACCATTCAAATCAACGGAAATTCGTATGAAGTAAATATTTCTGACGAACTAGATATGTTAATTGATGAGCTAGGTTTAGAGGTTGCAACAGAGAAAAAAGAAAACGATATCAAGGCACCTATGCCAGGGTTAATTGTTTCTGTAGATGTTGAAGTTGGTCAAGAAGTAAAAGAAGGAGACGGAATTTTAGTGTTAGAAGCCATGAAAATGGAGAATACTTTGCAAGCACCTAGAGACGGAATGGTGAAATCAGTAGCAGTGCAATCAGGAGATAAAGTAGAAAAGAACACAGTTTTAATAGAAATGGAGTAATATGAAGAAGATATTAATAGCCAATAGAGGAGAAATTGCGTTGCGCGTGATGCGTACCGCGAAAAAAATGGGAATTAAAACCGTAGCTGTTTTTTCTGAAGCAGATAGAAATTCACCACATGTAACTTTTGCTGATGAGGCAGTATGTATAGGACCAGCACCTTCGAATCAATCCTATTTATTGGGAGATAAAATTATTGAAGTAGCCAAGGAGTTGGATGTTGACGGAATTCATCCTGGATACGGATTTTTAAGTGAAAACGCTGAGTTTGGCGAAGCTGTAGCTAAGGCAGGAATTGTATTTATAGGACCAAAAACACATGCCATCAAGGTGATGGGAAGTAAGCTGGCAGCAAAAGATGCTGTAAAAGCCTATGACATTCCAATGGTTCCTGGTATTGACGAAGCAGTAACCGATGTAGAGTATGCTTCAAAAGTAGCGAAGGAAATAGGTTATCCAATCTTAATCAAAGCATCGGCAGGTGGTGGAGGAAAAGGAATGCGTGTCGTAGAAAAAGAAGCAGATATTAAAGAACAAATGCAACGTGCTATTTCAGAGGCGGAATCAGCTTTTGGTGATGGTTCTGTATTTATTGAAAAATATGTGGGCTCACCACGCCATATTGAAATTCAGGTATTGGCAGATGCCCATGGTAATGTAGTGCATTTATTTGAGCGTGAATGTTCGGTGCAACGTCGTCATCAAAAAGTGGTAGAAGAAGCGCCATCAAGTGTGTTAACTCCAGAAATTCGTGAAAAGATGGGAGAAGCTGCGGTAAGAGTAGCCAAAGCTTGTGATTATTTAGGTGCGGGAACCGTAGAGTTTTTATTAGATGAAAACAAGAATTTCTACTTTTTAGAAATGAACACGCGCTTGCAAGTTGAACACCCAGTTACCGAAATGATTACGGGAGTAGACTTGGTAGAACAGCAGATAAAAATAGCGAGAGGAGAAGAATTATCATTCACTCAAAAAGACTTACAAATTAACGGACATGCATTAGAATTACGTGTATATGCAGAAGATCCGTTAGACAATTTTGCGCCGAGTATTGGTGTGTTGGAAGTGTATCAGCATCCAAAAGGAGCAAATATTCGAGTAGATGATGGTTTTGAAGAAGGAATGGAAATCCCTATTTATTACGATCCGATGATTGCGAAGTTAATTACTTATGGAGATACTCGTGAAGAAGCCATTGAATTGATGAAACAAGCCATTAGCGGATATAAAGTGAAGGGAATTGAAACAACCTTGCCTTTTGGAAAGTTTGTATGTGAGCACGAAGCCTTTACTTCAGGAAATTTTGACACCCATTTTGTAAAAAAATACTATACCCCTGAATTGTTAGAAGCGGGCTTTAAAGCAGAAGCAAAAATTGCAGCACAAGTTGCTTTACAACAGTATTTAAAAGAGCAACGTATTTTAAAAACCTGTTAATTATAATAAATGATTTGCGTTAGGGATTAAAGCGGCATCCTTTTTTGTGTTAGTAAATCCGTCATTACGAGTGAAACGAAGTAATCTCATCAATTTAAGAGATTGCCACAGCAAATAATTAGTTGCTTTGCAATGACCCACAAAAAAGATATAGCGTAAAGCCCGACCGAAGGGAACGCCCAAAAAAAGAATATACATGAAATCTAAAATAGAAGAATTACAACATAAAATAACTGAGGCGAAATTAGGAGGTGGACAAAAGCGTATCGATCGTCATCATCAAAAAGGAAAATTAACAGCCAGAGAACGTATTGATTATTTACTAGACGAAGGTTCTTTTGAAGAAGTAGGAATTCTGGTAACACACAGAACAACCGATTTCGGAATGGAAAATCAACAGTTTTATGGTGATGGTGTGGTAACCGGATATGGAACTGTAAACGGACGTTTGGTGTACGTGTTTGCACAAGATTTTACCGTGTTTGGAGGATCATTATCAGAAACGCATGCCGAAAAAATTTGTAAAATTATGGATTTGGCAGTGAAGGTAGGAGCTCCTTTAATTGGGTTGAATGACTCGGGGGGAGCTCGTATTCAAGAAGGAGTGCGTTCATTAGGTGGTTATGCCGATATTTTTTATCGTAATGTACAAGCATCGGGAGTAATACCGCAAATTTCTGCGATTATGGGACCTTGTGCCGGAGGTGCGGTGTATTCACCAGCGATGACCGATTTTACCATCATGGTAGAGAATTCGAGTTATATGTTTGTAACAGGACCTAACGTGGTAAAAACGGTAACCAATGAAGAAGTTACTTCGGAAGAATTGGGTGGTGCGAGTGCACACTCTACCAAATCGGGAGTAACGCATTTAACGGCTGCGAACGATGTACAATGTTTGGAGGACATTAAAACCTTGTTGAGTTATATGCCTCAGAATAATCAAGAAACTACCCAAAAATTACCGTTTGAATTAGGGGATGAATTCCGTGAAGAGTTAGCTAATATCGTTCCTGATAATGCCAACAAACCGTATGATATGCGAGCGGTAATTGACGGTATTGCAGATGCTGATTCGTTTTTTGAAATTCATAAAGATTATGCCGATAATATTGTAGTTGGATTTGCTCGTTTAGGAGGAAGAAGCGTAGGAATTGTTGCCAACCAACCGATGAGTTTAGCGGGATGTTTGGATGTAAACAGTTCTAAAAAGGCAGCACGATTTACGCGTTTTTGTGATTGTTTTAATATTCCGTTGTTGGTATTGGTAGATGTACCAGGATTCTTACCAGGAACCGACCAAGAGTGGAACGCCATTATTACCAACGGAGCGAAATTATTGTATGCGTTGAGTGAAGCTACAGTGCCAAGAGTAAGTGTGATTACCCGTAAAGCTTATGGTGGAGCGTATGACGTAATGAACTCAAAACATATTGGAGCTGATATGAACTTTGCATGGCCTAGTGCAGAAATTGCGGTAATGGGAGCCAAAGGAGCGAGTGAAATTATCTTTAAAAAAGAAATTGCTGAAGCTGAGGATCACGAGGCGAAACTAGCCGAAAAAGAAGCGGAGTATGCTGATAAGTTTGCAAACCCATACCGAGCAGCAGCACGCGGATTCATAGATGAGGTAATTTTACCAGAGGAAACCCGTAGAAAATTGATTAAAGCCTTTGCCATGTTAGAAGGTAAAAAAGTAGAACGACCGAATAGAAAACATGGGAATATTCCGTTGTAAAAAATAAAGATTACACATTTTTTTAAAAGGCGCTTCTTTTTAGGAGCGTCTTTTCTTTTTTATAAGGCCTTTGTTGCACTTGATTTAAACTACATTAATGATTAATAAAACAACTTTTATGACTTAAATATTTGAGCTTATGGGATTCCGTAAGAATGTATGGTGGAGTTTTTTTAGGTTTACGAGAGATTGTAAAATCAATTAAATATGAAAAACAAACTACTCTTTTTAATTTCAGCGATAGTACTAACAGGATGCTATTCAACTAAAAACACAGCAAAAGTTAAAACTGGAGTAACAGCTGCTTACATTGCGCCAAAAGGATTTAGTGAGGCTACTGGAATAGGTAAAGACAAGAATACCAAGACTAATCTTTCAAGTGGAGCTTATTTTTTTGATGGGAGTATGAGAATGGGGGTTTCTAATGTGATAAAGAAAACAGGTGGAGAGAATGATTATGATGTGAAATATTTGGCAGAAGAACAACCAGATGTAGCCAGAGAATTTGTAAGAACATTAACTGCAAAAGCTAAAGCGGATATTGAAAGTGGTAGTGAACCTGCTGTCAAAGCCGAAGCACAATTATTAACATCTTTGACTAATAATGTTGAACAGCTAACTTCTAAATCTTCTTCTCTAAATCTTTCAAGAAGCATTCTTTATAGACTAAACGAAAGCTTGTACAATGATGTTCCAAAAGAAGAAATTGAGCTTTTTCAAAAAATTGCTGAAAAACTAATTGAATTACAAGAAAAAGAATTCGAAGCGAATGTATTGAATGAAAAATCTAAAGTATTGGATGAATTGAAAAATACTGTTTCTGAATTACAAAAAGCAGGTTTTGATAAAGACAAAATTTTAGAAATAATTGAAAAATTGATATCTAAAACAGAATAAGAACCAAAGGTAACAATGGCAATAAGTAATAGTTTGTTCTCACCTACTTCTGAAAATTCGCGAGGATTTTCAGTTTGGTGTGTACTTGCTAAGTTAACTGTTAAACTACGTAACTACTCATATTCGAGATTGCTAGATGCAATTTAAACCAACCAACAGATGAATTTAAATAATCTTTATTCCTCAAAAAGAACAGGTGTTGACCATAAAGATGACCAAAACGACCCTCGTTCTGGTTATCAAAGAGATTACGATAGAATAGTATTCTCTTCGGCATTTAGAAGACTTCAAAATAAAACACAAGTATTTCCATTACCAGGAAGCGTTTTTGTACATAACAGACTAACACATTCTTTAGAAGTTTCTTCAGTAGGTCGTTCACTAGGTTCTCTTGTTGGCAAATACATTTACGAAAACTATCAGGATGAATTGAATTCCGACAGTAAAACATTTTACAGAAATCATTTGAAAAACGTATTAGCATCTGCTTGTCTGTGTCACGATATAGGAAATCCTGCTTTCGGACATTCTGGAGAAGATGCTATGGTAAGTTTTTTCAAAAAAAACAAAAAAGAACTTAAGGCAAAATTTGGTGAAAAAGAATATTACGACTTAATCAATTTTGAAGGTAACGCAAACTCAATTAGAGTATTAACACAGCAGTTAAATGGAAAGTCAAAAGGAGGTTTAAGACTTACTTACTCAACATTAGCTGCAATAGCTAAATACCCTTGTGAATCGATTGCTCAAAATGGAGGGTTTACTCATAGAAAAAAGTTTGGATTTTTACAATCAGAAAAAAATACATTCATAGAAATAGCATTGAATACTGGGATGAAAAAAGATAATTCAGTCTCTGATTTGTCCTATTTTAGGCATCCTTTTGTTTGGTTAGTTGAGGCAGCAGATGATATATGCTACAATATTATTGATTTGGAAGATGCACAAAGACTAAAAATTATTGGAACTTCTCATTGCGAAAGTTTATTAGATAATTTAATTCGTTGTTTGGGGATAGAAGATGTTGATAAGATGGACAAAACTTTAGCTACGATTAAAGACAAAAATGAACGCATCAGTTATTTAAGAGCTAAATCAATAAATAGTTTAATATTTAAGGCATTTGAAGTATACAAGTCAAACCTAGAGGATATAGTTAATGGTAAGCATGAAACATCCTTATTTGAGTTGATATCAGAGGGTTGTGGGGCGGTTCAAGAAATTGTAGACTTTTCTGTTGAGCATATATATAATGAAAGGTCGGTTGTGGAAATTGAAAATGCAGGTTATAATGTGATGTATGAATTATTAAATCATTTTGTCCATCCAATCTTAAAAAACAAAAAAGATAAGTCTGATAAAAAAGCATTAAGATTAATTCCTAAACAATATAGAACAGAAAGCGAATCGAATTATGATAAGGTAATGGGTATTGTTGATTATCTTTCTGGAATGACTGACATCTATGCGACTGAATTATATAGAAAAATTAAAGGTATTGACATAGGATTAAAGAGCTAAAAACTACACCTAACAACACTCTTATGAAAAGTAGTAGTAAAGTTTCTTGTAGTTACTATTTTTAATTATAGCATATTAATAATTTTATAACCCTAAAACCGAATTTTTTTTCGGTTTTCTTTTTTTTCAGCCTGTTGTTTTTTTTCGTCTAAACGTTTGGCAACCGCTGCTTTTTTAGGTTTGGTAGCCTTTCGTACTTTAGGTATAACTAAGGCTTGTTCTATTAAGTTAAAAAAGCGTTCAATAACGAGTTCTTTATTGCGGTGTTGCGAGCGACTTTCTTGAGAGTTTAGAGTTAATGTATTGTCTTTAGACAATCTGTTTTCTAAGTTTTTAAAAAGCAGTTCTTTTTCTTCATCAGTGAGCCCTTCAGAATTTTCAATAGTAAAGGTTAGTTCTACTTTAGAGGATACTTTGTTTACATGTTGTCCGCCCGCACCAGAGCTTCGTACGGCTTTAAAATTGAGTTCTTTTAATAGTTGTTCTTTGTTCATGATTTTCAATGAGTACCTCAAATATAGGGAATCTACAGCTGTTTGTAAAGGTTCCTTGATAATAGAAGTTACTCCGCTTGATGAGATTTAGCCCCGCTGAACCTTGCGGTTTCTCTCTTTGGTCGAAATGAAGTTTAAGATTGTTTATGTCAAGTTATAATAATTAATAGCTGTCATTTCGAAGGAGGTTACGACTGAGAAATCTTAAAGTTTGGCGTTAGGAGTTTTAAAGAACAGAAGTTACTCTTGTTAATGAGATTCCTCCTCCTTCGTCGTTCGGAATGACGTTTAGCGATAGTAGTAATGAAGGGATGGTATGTTTTTAGGTTCGTCATAACGAGGAGTGTTTACGACGTGGTTATCTTTTTCTCGATAAACAGATTGCTTCGCCAACGCTCGCAATGATGCAACTCGTCATTACGAAGGAGGTACGAAGGGGCTAACATAGAGACCTCTCACATACGTTCGAGGTTACATGTATAAATAAATGTCACATTAATGACAATTCACACGTCATTTCGAACTGTAGAGGAACGGAAGTGAGAAATCTTAAAGTTTGGTGTTAGGAGTTTTAAAGAACAGATGTTACTCTTATTGATGAGATTCCTCCTCCTTCGTCGTTCGGAATGACGTTTAGCGATGCTTACAAATCGTAATTGGGAGCATCGGGTGATTGATGCATAAAATGCATGTCTACATCGGTAAGGGTGTCGGAAAAAGAGTATAAGTTTTCTTTTTTAGACAGCAATTCGTCAATTACTGCTACTGCTTTTCGTAAGCGTGTTTCTTTATCTCCTTTTAACAACACATACGGTCTGTTGTATTTTTTTAACGCATTTTCAAAAGCTTGGAACATTTCTAAACGTTGTTCGGGTCTGTCACGTAAATCATCTTCCTCCCAAGGTGTATCGATGTAGGTTAAAAAATACATGTCGTAGCTATTTTCAACAGCAGCTTCATCTAGTTTAGGATCTACAAAACCACCATAATATTCTTCAGAATACACTTTGGTTTCTAACAAATCGGTATCACAAATCAATACCTTATCGGCTTTTTTTGCCAATTCGTTTTCTAAGCCAATTTGTCCTTTAGCAATTGGAATCAAATCACTTTGCTCGCAGGTTTTACGTTCGTTATTCCACTTGTCTTGTAAATACTCTCGCGCGTATTCTGGAGTCCAAACCGTATTGTAATGACGTGCTAATTGACCAGAAAGCGTTGTTTTTCCTGTACTTTCTGGACCGAATAATACTACCTTTATAAGGTTGATAGGTTGTTGTTTAAGTGTTTTCTCCATGCTATATATCCTGCTATTGCAATAAAGGTAAAAATTAAATATTGAAAACTGGTAAAGGTAAAACCTTTATAAAAGTATAAGGGAACTGAAATAATATCTCCAATAATCCAGTACACCCAGTTTTCTATTTTTCGTTTCGCCATCAACCACATTCCAACAAAAAATATGGCAGTGGTAACTGTGTCAACATATGCTGTCCAGCTATTCCATTTATCAAAACTTGTGTAAACAATGTATACAAACAACAGGGTTGCCAAAAATATGAATACACTAATTTTTTTCTCTTTGGCTGTAGTTCTTGCTATTGGTGTTACATGCGTTGCATCTACTTTACGTGTCCAAATATACCAGCCGTATACACTCATAATAAAGTAGTAACCGTTAATCATCATGTCGCCCAACAAGCCCCATTTAAGTAATAAGTAAACAAAAATTGCGGTACTAATCATTCCCGTAGGGAAAACCCAAATTTTATTCTGTTTAGAATACCAAACCGATAAAAAACCAAAAATTACCGCAATAATTTCTAGCCAAATATCAATAGGGTTGTAGTCTGCATATTGACCAAAAAGGAAATCAAAAAGTTGGTTCATAATCGCTACGATCCGTTTTTACAATTTTCATAAATAGCAATCCGTTGTCTATTAATTCAAACGTATTTTTTAACTCAGAAGTAATCAAATTCATTACGGTGTCATAGTCACCATATACTTGGGTACTTAACGGGTTTTCAAGTACCGTTAAACCAGAAGCACGTAACTTTTTAATGAAGTTGATAATAGGTTCTTCAAATTCGTTTTGAAGCGGACTTAGGGTAAGTTCTACAGAGATTTTCATCGTTCTTTTTTGTTGAAAAGAAACAAAGTTACAAAGTTTCAAAATTGTTTAAGCTGTTTTAAAGGAATTGTTCTTTAATAGGCATACACACAGGTAAACCCTTCCATTTCTAAGAAGCGAATATCGTAGTCAGAAGTCTCCCCTTCGTACAAGATTTTACCCGTAGTTTCATTTGTATCAAAAGAGAAATCTTCGATATAAATATTTTCTAAAAAGAGTAGTTTTTTCTTTCCGTAGATTTTATACAAACTTTCTTTAGCGCCCCAAACAATAGTTAATTTACTTACCAAAGCTTCGTGATTAGCGATTGATTTGTATTCTTCAATAGGAGTGAACTTATGGGCAATTTTCACAATTTTGTCACGCTGCATTTCAATGTCTATCCCCACTGGTTGCTGGGTTGAAACAATAACCGCAGAAAAAATATACGAATGCGTTATTGAAATAAAATTACCATCTCTTAAATGCGGTTTTCCATACTCATCGTATACCAAATCGTTATCGGTATACCCAAATTCTTTTAACAAATGACGTACACTTAAAAAGCCTCTTTGATGTAAATCGGACTTCATGTTGTTAACACGTTGCTGATTTTCATCGGTAAGAATTATCCCTTTCGAAAGTTCTTCAAAAGGTTCATCAATCTTCCAAATCAGTGCTTTAGCGTGTTCGTTAACCGTTAATGTTTTGTAAAGAGGCATATTTTAGAAAGTTATTTCGTAATTTTGCGACTCAAAATAAGATATATAAATATACAAAAATATGAGCACAAAAACCGTTACATATGTTCCTTACAAAGTTAAAGATATTTCTTTAGCCGATTGGGGAAGAAAAGAGATTGAATTGGCAGAGGCAGAAATGCCTGGGTTAATGAGTTTACGTGAAGAGTACAAAGAGGAGCAACCTTTAAAAGG
This sequence comes from Tenacibaculum sp., assembly GCF_050290165.1. Classification (GTDB taxonomy): domain Bacteria; phylum Bacteroidota; class Bacteroidia; order Flavobacteriales; family Flavobacteriaceae; genus Polaribacter. Next base: position 88,367 of record NZ_JBNKHD010000004.1, read on the forward strand.
AGCAAGAATTGCAGGATGTTTACACATGACGATTCAAACTGCGGTTTTAATTGAAACATTACAAGCTTTAGGTGCTGAGGTTACTTGGAGTTCTTGTAATATTTTCTCTACTCAAGATCAAGCTGCTGCGGCAATTGCTGCTGCAGGTACTCCTGTTTATGCTTGGAAAGGAATGAACGAAGAAGAGTTTGATTGGTGTATCGAGCAAACGTTGTTCTTTGGTGAAGATCGTAAGCCATTAAACATGATTTTAGATGATGGTGGGGATTTAACCAACATGGTATTAGATAAATATCCTGAATTAGCTGATGGTATTAAAGGTTTATCAGAAGAAACAACTACTGGAGTACACCGTTTATACGAGCGTGTTAAGAATGGAACTTTACCAATGCCTGCAATTAACGTAAACGATTCGGTTACAAAATCGAAGTTTGATAACAAATACGGATGTAAAGAATCAGCAGTAGATGCGATTCGTCGTGCTACAGATGTAATGTTAGCAGGTAAAAGAGTAGTGGTTTGTGGTTATGGTGATGTAGGTAAAGGTACCGCAGCTTCATTTAAGGGAGCAGGAAGCATTGTTACTGTTACTGAAATTGATCCAATTTGTGCGTTACAAGCTGCAATGGATGGTTTTGAAGTGAAGAAATTAGAAACTGTTGTTGGAAATGCTGATATCGTAATTACTACTACAGGAAACAAAGATATCGTTCGTCCAGAGCACTTCGAGGCAATGAAAGATAAAACTATCGTTTGTAACATCGGTCACTTTGATAATGAGATCGATATGGCTTGGTTAAATGGAAACTACGGAGATACTAAAGTTGAAATCAAACCACAAGTTGATAAATACACCATTAAAGGTAATGACATTATTGTATTAGCTGAAGGACGTTTAGTAAACTTAGGTTGTGCTACAGGTCACCCAAGTTTTGTAATGTCTAATTCATTTACCAACCAAACATTAGCGCAAATCGAATTATGGAAGAATTCAGAAGCGTATAAGAACGAAGTGTATATGTTACCAAAGCATTTAGATGAAAAAGTAGCAAAATTACACTTAGCTAAAATTGGTGTTGAGTTAACAGAGTTACGCGAAGACCAAGCGAAATATATTGGTGTAACTGTTGAAGGACCATTTAAGCCAGAACACTATAGATACTAGTTTATAGAATCTAAAGAATAAAGACAAAAAATCCCGCAACTACGTTGCGGGATTTTTTTATTGTAAGTTTTTGATATACACAATTTTTCCTATTTTTAAAGGAAAAATTTACTATGACTGATATTCATGCTGAAAAGTTTGATGATGCAACTCAAGTTAAACTTCTTCTTTTACAAGAATATTTAAAAGAATGGTTACCAGTTTTTTTAAAATCTAAAAAAATTTGGTGGAAAGATATTTTTATTTACGATTTTTTTGCAGGAGAAGGTTATGATAAGGAAGGAAACCCTGGTAGTCCTCTGATAATTCTTAAAGAAATATCAAATTATAATGAGGTAATTTATAGTAAAGGTTTTAGATTAAAGGTTCTTTTTAATGATTATGCACCCGATAAAATTAAAAGATTGAAGGAGAGTATCAACTTAAATAACTATAAATTTAGTATAGAAATCAAACAAGAAAATTTTACAGAACTTTTTAATAGATTGTATCCATCTATGCTAATTAACGGAAGGAGTGGTTTACCTCGTTTTATGTTTATTGATCAGTATGGCGTTAAGTTTGTAACAAAAGATATTTTTTATAAATTATCTTATTTAAAAAGAACTGATTTTCTTTTTTTCATTTCATCACATTTTATAAAAAGATTTTCAGAACTATATGAATTTAAAAAATACATTCAAATAAGTAAAAAAGATTTTGATTTGACAAAACCTTATCAGTGTCATAGAGTGGTTTTTGAATATTTTAAGAATATGATCCCTGAAGGGAAGGAACTATACTTAGCTCCTTTTTCTTTACAAAAACAAAACTCAAATAATGTTTATGGATTAATATTTGGAACTCATAACTTACTTGGAATTGAAAAATTTTTAAAACTAGCATGGAAGCAAGACGGAAATGCAGGAGAAGCAAATTTTAATATAGATGAAGCAATACTAGAGGGAGATACTTTTGATTTATTTAATTCGGATACAAGAGCAAAAAAACTACAATATTTTGAGAAGGAATTAAAAGATTTAATTCAAGAAAATAAATTAAAAACTCTAAAAGAAGTTTACATTTACACATTCAATTATGGTTGTTTACCAAGTCATGCAAATAGTTTACTTAAAGAGTTAAAAAAATCAGGGAAGGTAAATAAAGACTTAAAATTAGTCTTGTCAAACATTCATAAGTTAGATGACAATATCCTTTTGAAATGAAAAAAACAAATATAGAATGGACAGAAGCAACATGGAACCCTAGTACAGGTTGTACAAAGGTTTCAGCAGGGTGTAAGAACTGTTATGCTGAGACAATGTCTATTAGGTTAAAAGCAATGGGAACACCTGGATATGATAATGGATTTGAGTTTTCATTAATGCCAGAAAGACTAGATCAACCTTTAAAAATTAAGAAACCAACGCGTTTTTTTGTAAATTCTATGAGTGATTTATTTCATGAGAAGATGCCTTTTGAATATTTAGACAAAGTGTTTGAGGTAATGGAGCAAACACCAAGACATGAATACCAAATTTTAACCAAAAGAGAAGATATTTTAGCAGATTATTTTAAAAATAAAAGAGCACCAAGGAATGTTTGGTTAGGGGTGTCTGTAGAAAATAAAAAAACAAAACATAGGATTGATGTTTTAAGAAATATAGATGCTTCTATCCGTTTTCTTTCTTTAGAACCATTATTAGAAGATTTGGGAGAACTTAATCTCAGAGATATTCATTGGGCAATTGTTGGAGGTGAAAGTGGAAACAAAGCAAGGCCAATGAAAAAAAGCTGGGCAATAAACATTAAAAATCAATGTTTACAACAAAATGTTGCATTTTTCTTTAAACAATGGGGAACTTGGGGCGCTGATAATATAAAAAGAAGTAAAAAAGCAAATGGAAGATTGTTAGATGGTGAAGAATGGAATGAATATCCTGAGTTAGAACATATATAGGCCTTTATTTTTTCTTCAATGTATATAAAAAATCCCGCAACATCGTTGCGGGATTTTTTTGTAATATATTTTTATCTTAAATGATTACATTTTTAAAGACTCAAATAGCTCAATTAATTTAGGGCTAGAAGGTCTAGGTGCATTTGCGTCTACAATGTTTCCTTCTGGGTCTAATAAAATAAATCGAGGAATACTGTTTACTCTATATGCATCAGCAAAAGTTTTATCTCCTTTAGAGTATAATTGAACTCCTACTAATTCCATATCAGTTACCATTTTTTTCCAAGTTTCGTAGTCTTTTTCTCTATCAACAGAAATACTTACAAACTCGATGTTTTTTTTACGATATTTTTCTTCTACAGTCTTTAAAAAAGGAATTTCGTTTTTACATGGTTGACACCAAGTTGCCCACATATCGATATATACATACTTACCTTTTAAATCATCTAAAGAAGTAGTGTTTCCTTTGTGGTTTTCGTAATCAACAAATTTTGGAGACTCTTTACCAGTCGCTAATGTTTTAGCTAAGTATTGTTTATCGTTGTACACCTTTGTTAAGTACTTTTCTAAACCAGTAATACTTTGCTTTTGGTTGGCAACGAAAGTTGAATCTAAAGATGCTGCATCTATATTTTTATTAAATCCATCAACAAAAGAAGAAACTTTAGCTCTAAAATCCAATTCAGGTAAATCCATTAATTCTTTGTCTCCAAATAATTCTTCTTGTTTTAAAGAAGCTTGAGCTAAGAAAGCACTTTCTTTAGAACCTTCACCCGTAAAGTTGATTGTTTCATCAAACTCATTTGCATCTAGAGACATATTAATATCGGCTCCATTTTTTAAATACAAAGTCGCATATTCTTTACCATCAAAAAATCTATAGAAACCACCTTTTACATTCATGGTGTCTTTAAACATCCCGTTTTCATCAACTTTTATAACTCTGTTAAATTGAAATTGTGGATTTGATATTACAACAGAATCTGAATTTTTATTGGTTATTTTTCCAGAGAAAGTGACGTAATCTTTTGATTCTTTGCTACATGCTACAAGAGCTAATGCAAATAGTGATGTGTAAATAAATTTTTTCATCTATAAAATTTTTCTAGTAAACGGTAAATTTATAAATATTATTCAAAGAATACGTGTTAAAAAAATATTAATACTCACTGCAGTGTTCTTTGCGTAAAATATTGATAGTTTTTAGTGAGATTTCTTTACCATTTTCTTCGTATTGAGATTTTACTCCAGGAAAAATAAAGGCAACTATGCGAACAATAACAATTAAAAAAGAAACACAAAATACAACAACAAAAATGAATAAGATGATTTTAGAAACGATATCAGCTTTTTGGTATACTTCGTTTTTATCATGACAGTAAGCAACAAAGCAATGCTCAATACCATCTATAGGTTTAAAAGTGAAATTAACTACGCTTTCTAGTAGCTCCCAAAATTTAGAAGGGTCTCCTTCTTCGTGATGCATAAAAAAACCAATGCGAGCAGAAATTGTATTGTCGGGATTTCCTTTGGCAAAAGCATTTCCTAACTGATCAAAAGCAATAAGTATGTTTAAAAACCAAGTTGGTTTCCTTTTAATGTTTTTATCGTTAATAGCTCTACAGTATGTTTCTTTTTTTTTCATGTTAATTAAGCCAACCTTCACGGTCTAAACTTCTGTATTGAATTGCTTCGGTAATGTGTTCTGATTCGATATTTTTTGACTGTACTAGATCAGCAATAGTGCGTGATACTTTTAAAATTCTGTCATAAGCACGTGCAGAAAGGTTCAATTTTTCCATGGCTATTTTTAACAACTCTTTACTCTCTTGAGAAAGTTTACAATACTCCCGTATTTGTTTTACATTCATTTGTGCATTGTAGTGAATGTTTTCAAATTCTTTAAATCGTTCTGTTTGTATTTCCCTAGCATCCGTAACACGTTTTCTAATATCAACACTGCTTTCACCATTTCTACTCTCTGATAATTTATCGAAAGGAACAGGAGTTACTTCAATATGAATATCAATTCTATCTAACAACGGACCAGATATTTTACTTAAATAGCGTTGCATTTCTGCAGGAGAGGAGGTTATAGGAGAATCGGAGTTGTTAAAGTATCCTGATGGACTTGGATTCATACTTGCTACTAGCATAAAACTACTGGGGTAGTTTACCGTAAAGCGAGCTCTTGAAATGGTAACCTCTCTATCTTCTAAAGGTTGTCGCATAACCTCTAAAACAGTACGTTTAAATTCTGGAAGCTCATCTAAAAATAAAACACCATTATGTGCTAATGATATTTCACCTGGTTGAGGATATTGTCCTCCACCTACTAATGCTACATCAGAAATTGTGTGATGAGGTGAGCGGAAGGGGCGTTGGTACATCAACCCCGTATTTTTAACTTTACCAACTACAGAGTGTATTTTGGTTGTTTCTAGCGCTTCATGCAAGGTCATAGGAGGTAATATTGAAGGAAGTCGTTTTGCTAACATAGTTTTTCCAGCACCAGGAGGTCCAATCAAAATAATATTATGACCACCAGCCGCGGCAATTTCCATACAACGTTTAATAGATTCTTGCCCTTTCACATCAGCAAAATCAAATTCAGGAAAATCAATATGTTTGTAAAATTCAGCGCGAGTATCCACCACTGTAGGTTCTATTAGCTCGTCACCATTAAAATGATTAATAACTTCCATAATGTTATCAACTCCTAACACATTTAGGTCATTTACAATAGCAGCTTCTTTGGCATTTTCTTTTGGTATAATGAGATGTTTAAAACCTTCTTCACGAGCTTTAATAGCAATGGGTAAAGCTCCTTTTATGGGCTGTAAGCTTCCGTCTAATGAAAGCTCTCCCATAATGATATACTCTTCAATATTTGATGATTGAATTTGTTTAGAAGCAGCTAATATTCCTAGAGCTAGTGTTAAATCATAGGCAGCACCTTCTTTACGGATATCAGCAGGAGCCATATTAATAATGATTTTTTTTCCTGGAAGTTTGTAGTTGTTATTGGTGAGTGCTGCTGAAATCCTATAAGAACTTTCACTAACAGCTTTGTCAGGTAATCCAACCAAATGGTAGCCTATTCCTTTATCGATGTTTACTTCTACAGTAATGGTAGTTGCTTCAATACCAAAAACAGCACTTCCATAGACTTTTACTAGCATATTTTTCTCTTTCTGTTAAAGATAGGAAAAAATGAGAAAAAAGTAGTTCGATGTGGGATGTATAAGATGCAGTAGGCAATAAGTTATGTTTTTTCACAGTATAAAAAAAGCCTCTTTTTAAAGAGGCTTTGTAGATATTATAAGTACTATTTATTAGTTGTTGTTAAAACGGTCTAAACCAGTTTTTAACCAATTATAGTAAGTTGCGTGATCTGTATACTGTTGAGGTGAATTTAATACCTCTAATTCAGGACTCATTAACACATAAAATGGTTGAGATGCTGTTTTAAAATTAGCAGCTTGTAATGTAGCCCACTTATCACCATAAGTTCTAATTCTTTTTACCTTTCCGTTAGATTTGATAAAATCGAATTGTTCTTCTTCAGGTAATAATCTTTGATGGTCATCAACGTATAATGAGATTAATACATAATCGTCATTGATTAAAGAATAGATATTAGGTTGACTCCAAATATTTTCTTCCATTTTACGACAGTTTACACATGCCCATCCTGTAAAGTCTAACAAAACAGGTTTGTTAACTGATTTTGCATAAGCAATACCTTCTTCAAAATCTTTGAAGCAATTTAAGTTTAATGGACAGTGGTTGTCTTGTTGATAGATACTATGGAATTGAGGTGGTGCAAAACCACTTAATAATTTATTTTGATTCCACATCGGTTTTTCTAAAACACCTGGAGCTAAATATACAGCTAATCCTAATGAAGCAAGACCCATTAACACTCTAAAGAATGTTAATTTTCCATATCGTTTTCCTATAATACCAAATAAGTATAAAGCAACTAATAATGCTATAAAAGCCCAGATACCAATAAAGATTTCTCTTTTTAATAATCCCCAGTGACCAACTAAATCTGCATTTGATAAAAATTTGAAAGCAAAAGCTAATTCAATAAATCCTAAAACAACTTTAATTGAATTTAACCAACCTCCAGATTTTGGTAAAGTATTTAACCAGTTAGGGAACATTGCAAATAAAGCAAATGGTAATGCTAAAGCTAAACCAAAACCAATCATTCCTACTGATAATTGCATAGCTCCTCCACTTAAAGAACCTGCTAATAAAGAACCTAAAATAGGACCTGTACATGAGAATGATACAATAGCTAAGGTTAAAGCCATAAAGAAGATACCAATAACTCCTCCGATATTAGATGCGCTATCCGCTTTGTTACTCCAAGAACTAGGTAAGGTTAATTCGTAAAAACCAAAGAATGAACCCGCAAAGAATATTAAAATAACGAAGAAGAATAAGTTTAACCAAATATTAGTTGATATACTATTTAAGATTTCTGGATCTAACGTATCTAAGAAATGGAAAGGAAGACTGATTAATCCGTAGATTAATACAATAAAGAAACCATATAAAATTGCACTACCAACTCCTTTACCTTTCTTTTCAGTACGCTTTGTAAAAAAAGATACAGTTAAAGGAACCATAGGGAATACACATGGAGTTAAAAAGGCTAACAATCCACCAACAAACCCTAATAAGAAGATGTTTAATAAAGTATTGTCTTTTTCATCTTCTGATGATTCAGTTGAGCTTTTTAATAAAACAGTATTTTTTAAGTCTAAGTTTAAAGACTGAGATAACTCTTTACTTTTATCGTCTACTTCTGCAACTGTTTGAGAAACTTTTTCACCAGTTAAAGAGAATGTAAAATCTTCATCAAAAGGTAAACAATACTCTTTACAAACCTGAGCTTTAAAGTTTAAAATTACAGTTGTTAAAGAGGGATCCTCTACAGTTATTCTTTGGACTAGTTTAGCTTCCTCAACAAAGAAAGTTTCATCCATTCCCCAAATTTCACTGAATTCTGTTTCAGTTTCGCTCTCCTTAGCTTTTCCATTTAAACCATAGCCAGTTTGCCCTTCAGCTGGGGAAATAACCATTGGTAAAGAAGCACCATCTGGGTTATATTGAGAGTATAAGTGCCAGTCTTCTGCTACTTGCACGTTAAAAATTAAATCATATTCTGTGTCCGAGATTTTCTCGACAGAAGGAGTTACAACTACCGGGTTATCGTCGGATTGAGAATAAACCGATAAACCTACCAGTAATAAAAATAGAGTAAAGAATTTTTTCATTCTATGTAGTTTGATGGGGTTAATTAAATACTAATTTTCAATAATTCGGTTGTTTCCTCTGTTGGTAAAAAGCGTCTGTCTTGTCGTTTTCCAATTATCCAAATAATTTCATTTTTACTTGAACAGAGTAACCAAATTTTGTTTTTGTCTATTACAGATATCTTTTCGTCTTTAAAATACTTACTAATTTTTTTTCGTCCTAACATTCCTTTAGGATAAAAAAAATCTCCGGCATTCCATTTTCTAAGGATTAATGGATAACTAAGTAATTTATTATCAACATATATACTGTTATTGTCGATAGTCGTTTTTGTGTGAACGTTCTCGAACAACAGTTGAATTGGCGTTGTAATTTTATTGTTTCCCTCCCTTAAAATGAAATGCTCATCAGTTAATGAACTTTTTTCATTAGTGCGTAAAAGTAATAAAAAATCTCTGTCTTTCAACAAAGTATAAAATTTTGTTAAAATCCGTTTACCAGATTGCGCATAAATTAAGCTATAAACATCGTCCCATTCCGTGAATTTATAAGGCTTTAGTAGCTGGTAGAGGTACGCTTTTGGATCTGAAAATTTTAACAGTTTTTCAATATTTATTTTTAACAAATCATCCTCTTTTGTGAGGATTTCAGTACTAATTTCTTCTATTTTATCATTGATAATTTGCTGAGATTGATTCAAATGGTCAATCGTTTTATTAAAAGAGGTTAAGATGTTGGGGTTCAGTTCTTTTAATGTAGGAGATATCTGATGTCGTATTTTATTTCTTAGATATTTTGTTTCTGCATTACTTTTATCCTCTCTCCACTCAATATTATTCTTCTTAGCAAAGTTTAAGATTTCATCACGAGAGAAAGTAAGCATAGGTCTAACAATGTTTCCGTTTATGGGAGGAATACCTGTTAAGCCTTCTAAACCTGTACCTCTAGTAAAATTGATTAAAAAAGTTTCTAAATTATCATCAGCATGATGTGCTGTTAGTATATAGTCAAAGTTTTTTTCTTCAATTAATTGCTGAAACCAAGTGTAACGTAACTCCCTAGCTGCTAACTGTGTTGATAATTTATTATTGATAGCAAATTCATTAGTGTCAAAACGGGTTGTGAATGTGTTAATAGATAGTTCTTTCCCTAAGTTTTTGACAAATTCTTCATCTAAATGACTTTCGTCTCCTCGTAATTGGAAGTTACAATGAGCTAAAGCAATAGTAAAACCCAGTTTATGAAATAGATGAGTTAATACAACACTATCAACACCACCAGAAATAGCAATAAGCAGTTTTTTCTCTTTTAAAAAAGGAAAATAATTATCAATATGTTTTGCTAATTCTTCAGTCATAAAAGAGGGAAAATAACTGTTATAACTGAGAGTTTAACCAGTTTACAACATCTTGTAACATTTCTTCCTTACACAGGTCGTTTTGTAATTCATGGTATGCATCATCATAGAGCTTTAAACTAGCTTTAGAAGTATTGTTAGCAAAGGTTTCGGTACCTTTATAATCAATAATTTTATCACCAGTACCATGAAGTAGTAGCATAGGAGTTTTTAATGATGAGGCATTTTCAATAGCCCATTCTCCAGCATCAATAAATGACAAGGAAAAGTTAGGACTAACTTGATCATGAACTAGCGGGTCGTCAATATACTTTTTTACTTCTACAAAATCACGAGATACATCATTGGCATCCAACTCATTTCCTAAAGTTATGGATGGAGCTATTTTTTGCATGACTTTACCTAAAGACAATTTCCATGCAGGTGGCTGAAATGCTAATCGTAAAAATGGACTTGTAGCTATTGTACCTTTTAAGTTATGCTCTTTTCTAAGCGTGTAATTAATTACAGCGTTACCTCCCATGGAATGACCGTATAAGAAGATAGGTTTATCACCAAAAACTTCAATAGCTTTATCAATCAGTTTAGAGATACTTTCTAAGACATAATCAAAACCTGGATTATGCCCTCTTTTCCCTGCTGTTTTTCCATGCCCAAAATGGTCAAAAGCAATTACACCGTATTCGTTGTCGGTCAATTTAGTGGCAACATGTTCGTATCTTCCAGAATGCTCACCCATTCCGTGAACAATAACAACTACGGCTTTTACTGTTTCAGGTTGCCAATATTGCCCAAAAAACTCAGTTTTATGGAAGTTGAATGTAAAAATGTTATGTGTCATTATTCTCTAGTAATATTACCATCTTCTAATATATTAAAAATAATAGTAGAAGGAGTGTCTGAAATATATTCAACTAACTTAATGTTGTTTTTATCAAGAGTCGAGGTAGTTTTAAGCATACCTTCAGCTATTTCATCATAAGCCAATATTTGACTGTTAATGATATTAAACTGGTCATCATAATTAACCAACATCGATATAAGTTCGTTGTTGTTTGGGTAAAAATAGTATACTATTGATTGAAAGTTTTCTGATAATTTCGGAAGATATGAAATACCAATTTTCGCATTTTCATCGTTGAGTTGCTCTTCAAAAATAGAAGGAAGTTTTAAAAGTTCTTGCTGTTGTTTGGTTAACAATTTACCTTCTACATGATTACTGAAGTTGGTACTGTCGATTAACGGAACTGTTTTAGCTGGATAATCACTTAAAAAAGAGTATTTATTTACTTTACAAGAAGCTACAGTTGTAATAACAGTAATAAAAAGTATAAGTTTGATAGTATTTTTCATTTTTTGGAATAGTTTGTTCTTTTTGTTTAATTGTATAAATATAGTTAACTTTTATTAGTATGTGTTAGTACATACTTCATAGCTTTGGCTTTTAATAAGCATTCTTCGTATTCTTTTTCTGGTGTAGACTTTGAAGTTATCGCTCCTCCTACAGAATAAGAAATATACTTATTTTCGGCATTATATAAAATACTTCGTATAACTACATTGAAATCGAAATCACCATTAGGAGTAAAGTAACCCACAGTTCCAGAGTATAAACCTCGTTTAGTTTCTTCTAAAGTTTCAATAATTTCCATAGCGGATATTTTGGGTGCCCCTGTCATGCTTCCCATAGGAAAAGTGTCTTTTATAACATCTACCGGGTGTGTGGTGTTTTCAATTTCTGAGGCTACAGTAGAAATCATTTGATATACCTGCTTAAATGGATACACTTTGCATAACTCCTCAACTTGAACGCTTCCTTTTTTAGCAGTTCTAGATAGGTCGTTGCGTACCAAATCAACAATCATAATATTTTCTGAACGTTCTTTTTCATCGCGTGCTAAATCAAATGCAATTTTTTCATCTTCAATAGGGTCAATTAAACGTTTTGCAGTTCCTTTAATGGGTTGTGATATAATTTTTGAACCTTCTTTTCTAATATATCGTTCTGGTGTTGCAGATAGCAAGTAAAGATTTTCATTTCTGAAAAAGGTAGCAAAAGGAGGTTCTGATATTTTATTCAAATGAAGGTATACCTCGTACGGATTAATAATTGTATTCTCTGCATAGAATTCTTGACAAAAGTTAGCCTCATAAATATCACCTCGATGAATATGTTCTAAAATTTTTTCAACCTTTTGATGGTACTCATCTTTATGAATACGAAGTTTTATTTTGATGTCGTTTTCCTGTGGGAAATTATTGTTTCTGTTTGAAGTAAGATTTGGATTTGTTTCAATAATATCTTCAAAGTCTTCCTCCAACTCATCATCAACCATATGTAAATACTGAAATTCAACAGTATCTCCTTTGATAAAGATTAGTTTTTGAGGTTGAAAAAAATACAAATCTGGAAAATGCAATCCGTCAAAATTAGCAGAAGATAGTTTTTCAACATCGTTTTTAACATCGTATGAAATATATCCAAAAATATAATCTTTAGTATAAGATTGGTATTCTTTTAGTTGATCGAAAGCACCATGATAATCAGTTTTGATCGAGGTGAATTCTTCTACAGCCAAAGCACAATCGAAAGAACTGTATTGTTGCTCATAATTGTTCGAATCTAGCCAAATAGCAGTTTCAAATTGTTGTGTCCAAACAAAGAGTTTTTGTTTAAACACCTCTGGGTCATCTATAGAAAAAATACGGATAGTTCTTGACATCGTACAAAAATAAGAAACCCGATAGAAATACTACTATCGGGCTTAGGTTTTATAAGAGTTGAGTGCTATTCTTTTTTCTCAATTTCTTCTATTTGTTTTACTACTTTTTTAACAGTTTTGTTTTCTGTTCTAGCATTTTCGTAATCTTTAATTTTGTTTTCTACTTCTTCCAAAGTACCTTCAAAAATTTCCTCTGTGATTACTTCTTCACCATTTTCAATTGTTGTAGTAGTTATGGTAGCTTTAGCGGTTCCGTCTTCATTTTTTTCAATAGTAACTTTTACTATATTCTCGGATAGTACTTCTGTAGGGGTAACAGCATCAGTTGTTAAGGTTATTTCATGTGTTTCAGTCTCCTCAGGTATTTCAGAAGAAGTATGTCCGCCTAAAATAGGAGCAATTACCAATCCAACTAAACATGTCAATTTAACTAAGATATTCATGGATGGTCCAGAAGTATCCTTAAAAGGATCACCTACTGTGTCACCTGTTACAGCGGCTTTATGAGCATCGGAACCTTTGTAGGTCATTTCGCCATTAATTTCTACTCCTGCTTCGAATGACTTTTTAGCATTATCCCATGCACCACCAGCATTGTTTTGAAAGATCGCCCACATTACACCAGATACACAAACTCCAGCCATGTATCCACCTAAAGGTTCTGGTCCAAAAACGACTCCGATAAGAATAGGAGTAATAATAGTGATTAATCCTGGTAATAGCATTTCTTTTAAAGCTGCTTTGGTAGAAATGTCGACACATTTTGCATATTCAGGTGTGCCAGTTCCTTCCATAATTCCAGGGATTTCTCTAAACTGACGACGTACTTCATGTACCATTTCCATAGCTGCTTTTCCCACTGATTGCATTGCCAAGGCAGAAAAAATTACAGGAATCATTCCACCTACAAATAAGGCTGCTAATACATTTGCTTTAAAAATATTGATTCCATCAATACCAGTAAAGGTTACATACGCAGCAAAAAGGGCAAGTGCTGTTAATGCAGCAGAGGCAATAGCAAATCCTTTACCGATTGCAGCAGTTGTATTTCCTACCGAATCTAGTATATCGGTGCGTTCACGTACATGATCTTCTAATTCGCTCATTTCGGCAACACCTCCAGCGTTATCGGCAATTGGTCCAAATGCATCAATAGCTAATTGCATGGCGGTAGTAGCCATCATTGCGGATGCAGCAAGTGCCACCCCATAAAATCCTGCGAAATGGTAGGAACCATAAATAGCAGTTGCAAATAATAGCACTGATAAAAATGTAGATTTCATTCCTACAGCTAAACCCGCAATAATGTTAGTTCCAGCTCCTGTTGCGCTATTTTGAACAATATTTAATACTGGTTTCTTGCCTAAACTTGTGTAGTATGAAGTAACTACAGAAATTAAGGCACCAACAGCTAGACCAATACAAGCGGCCCAAAAAACATTTATAGAAGAAACGTCTTTGATGCCTTCTCCAAAGAAATTCATTTGTAAGGTTTCTGGTAACATCCATTTAATCAAAAAGAAACTTGCTATTAAGGTTAGTAGAATAGCTGTCCAGTTGCCTGTATCTAATGCCCTTTGAACTTGGGCTTCTTTTGCAGAGTTGTCTTTGATTTTCACTAAAAAAGTACCTATAATAGAAGCAATAATTCCTACTCCTGCAATTACTAATGGAAGTAATATCGGTCCCATACCGTTAAAATCATCCGAGAATTGAGCTGTTGCAGACATGTCTCTAATTACATAGTTTCCAAGAACCATAGAAGCTAATACGGTTGCTACATATGAGCCAAATAAATCGGCACCCATACCAGCAACATCACCTACATTATCTCCAACATTATCCGCAATGGTAGCGGGGTTACGAGGGTCGTCTTCAGGTATTCCAGCTTCAACTTTACCAACTAAATCAGCACCAACATCGGCAGCTTTGGTATAGATACCTCCACCAACACGGGCAAATAAAGCAATGGATTCAGCTCCTAAAGAGAAACCAGCAAGTGTTTCTAATACAACGGTCATCTCATCGTAAAAAATACCTTCATTAGAAATAAATTGTCCAACAAATAAAAGAAAGAACAGGCTCAAGCCTAAAACAGCCAATCCAGCTACACCAAGACCCATAACGGTACCTCCACCAAAAGATACTTTTAAAGCTTGTGGTAAGTTGGTTTTGGCAGCTTCGGCAGTTCTAGCATTAGCATCCGTAGCGATGCGCATCCCTATGTTTCCAGCTAAGGCAGAAAAAATAGCTCCTACAATAAATGCAGGAACAATCATAATACTTGTGGTGTCTACAAATTGAGAAATTCCAAATAAGGCTAAGGAGGCAATAATTACAAAGATTAATAACAATCGGTATTCGGCAGCTAAAAAAGCAAGAGCTCCTTCTTTAATACTTTTTGAAATGGATTTCATTTTATCATTTCCAGCATCTTGTTTTCTAACCCAGACCATTTTTGTGTACATAAAAATGAGTCCTAAAAGTGCCAATATTATTGGCACATACATCATGTTTTGTTTCATGTTTTTGTTATTTGATTAGTTATAAGTATTCGTAAATATAACAAAATCAATAACTAAACAAAAAACCTCTCAGAACTAACTGAGAGGTTTTAAAGTTTTTATAGTAGGTTTTACTATTAAATAGTAAAGTTTCCGTTTGCTTTGTGTTCGCTGTTTTCGTAACGCTCAAGACACTTGTCTAAAATTTCATAAGCCTCATCAGCATTACCCCAATCACCAACATCTACTTTCTTTTTTTCTAAGTCTTTGTAAACTTGGAAGAAGTGAGTGATTTCTTCTTTACGGTGTGGGTTTAAGTCGGTAATATCATTGTATTTATTCCAAATTGGATCTGACATTGGTACACAAACGATTTTTTCATCTGGACCTTTTTCATCAGCCATGTGGAAAACACCAATAGGTTTTACTTCCATAACACACATTGGAAATGTTGGTTCAGCACCTAAAACTAATACATCTAATGGGTCACCATCTAATGCTAAAGTTTGAGGAATAAAACCGTAGTCTCCAGGGTACATCATTGAAGAAAATAACATTCTGTCAAAACGAATTTTTCCTAAATCAAAATCGTATTCGTACTTGTTTCTACTTCCTTTTGGTATTTCAATTAAAACATCAACTGTTTTTCTTTCTTTTGCTGTCATATATTCTATCCTATTAACTTTTCTTCGTTTCTAAAATCGGTGTGCAAAAGTAGTGATTTATTAGCTTTTCAAAGAAAAAATACAGGTTATTTTATGGTTAATTACATGATTATAAGCCGGGTCTAATTCCTATGCGAATTGCAAATTTTGGAGTAGGAGCAACTACTGAACCAGCAGGAGGTGTATAATTGCTTCTCCAAATAGCATCAACTCTAAGGAAACGTAAATTTCCATATCCAATATTTTCTAGTCCAACACTGTACTCATAGTAAAGTTTATTAGGGGCATTATAATTAATATTAGATTCATTAATAGCTATATTTTCTTTAGATATGTTACCATAAGCAGCTCTAAACGTAACTAAGCTTCGAAGTTTTAGTTTTTTTAGTAAAGGGATTTTATTTAAAATATATCCATTAAAATGATGTTCAAAATGTCCTGCTAAATATTCATCAGTAACAAAATCGTAATAATTAAGTAGTGTAAAAGTATCTTTAACTAAAGAAAAAGATTGGTTGGCAGGTATAGGACTTAATAAAGCTATCGGTACAGTTCCAAAGGTCTTTCCGGCTTCAAAAGTGGCATCTAAGATTCCAAATTTACTAAGTAAGATAGGTTGGTTGTATTTGAACTGTATTTTATCATACTCATGAGTTCCGTTAAAGAAACCTTTGTAGCCTCTTTTGTAATTTAAAACGAATGTAGGAAAAACATTAGTTCCGAATCGCCTTTCTACTCCTAAACCATATACAAATCTTCCAGGAGTATAAGAAACATATATGTCTGAGTTTACATCGGTTACTTGTGACTGAACGACTCCACTTTTATCAATATAATCCATAGAGAAGTTTTCTTCGGAAGCAGACTTTATACTTGCGTGTGTAAAATTGAATCCAACGTGTAAATTGTTTTGAATTTGGTAATCAAAATTAGAAGCTATTTTTTCAATATTTGATAAAAAGAAGTTGTCTCCTCTTGAAAATAATGCTGTAGTACCAAAACTTCTACCTAAAAGTTGTGAAGTGTTAAATAGTGTGCTTCCAAGTTGCTCTATATCTTTTTGGTAAGCTGCAGCAATAGCAATTCTAGGTTTGTAAGATAAAAGATAACGAGCCTCTGCTCCATACTTTGTTTTCTTGTCTTTAAACCCATAAGCAATATGGCCACTTAAACGAAAACGGTCGTCTTTAGTAACAAAGGTTCTAAATCCCATCTTGGTTCTAAACCCTTCTATTTGGTTGTTGGCAAAAGCAGTCCATAAAGGTCCAATTTGAACACCAGCGTTAGTGTTAATGTAGCCACTAGCAACTGTGTTTATAAGTCCTGTAAGATGTTTTATTTGCTTTTTCGATTTAACATTTTCAATCAGTTTGTGGGTCTTTTTACTTTCGTTACTTTGAATTGAGTCCCAATACGTATTTTCTTTTTTATACTGATCGGGTCTTATCTTGACTATTTTCTGTGTGTAAAAAGCTTCAGGGTAGGGGTTGTTTAGAATATAATCTTGATATGTGATATTCTTTTTGATAGTCAATCCTTTGTTGCTTTCATTTTTGTCAATAAAAGTAAAATCACCTTCATAGGCATTTTTTGTAGGAATGTAAATGCTATCATTTCTGACTTCAAATTCTTTTTCAAAAGATAAGCCTCTTACAAAGTTCAAATTGATACTTTTATGAACTTTCATTTTTAATTTCTTGATAGAGAAATTTTTATCTACTACCCAAAAGTTTCCTTGGAATGCTAAATCCCCATCACGTCTTGGGAAAAAGTAAATATTGTATAGTTTTTTATCATTGTCTACAATACTATCATATAGTACATAATCATAGGTGTCAAAACCATTGGTGGATAAAGGACTGATAAAAGGTTTTTGAAGTAAATTGATGTTGTTCTTAAATACATCAACATTTTGAAAGGTGTTCGACATTCGATCAAAAACATACCCTTGAGCACCTAATCCGTCTGATTTTTCTGCTTCTACATCTTCTCGAATATGGTCATTTTTATTATCGCCATAAACCTTGGATACTTGTTCGCTTAAGAAGATAGGGATATAGTAATTAACACCATCACTGTCGTATTGAACTTCTTTAATTGCTTGTTTGTATTCGTTCTTAAAAATTTTCTTTAAAAAGAGAGTGTCTAAATTGTTTAGTCCAATTTCAATAGATGTGTTCTTTTTATATTGATAGTGGTCAACTAAATCTAATCCATTTTTTCTTTTACGTTTCCAAATTTCTTTTAAAATACGATAAGCAGGATTTTCTTTTTTCTTTAAACGTTTTTTAGGTTTTGAAACAATAATAACTTCCTCTAATTCATTACTTCCTTCTTTTAAAACAACGTTTAAAAATTTAGTTTTTTGGCTAACTTTTATGGTTTGTGTTTGAAATCCTACAAATGAGATTTCGAGAAGACCTCTATATTTTTTGGTTTTTAGATAGAATTTACCATCGTCATCGGTAGTAGTACCATAATTGGTGTTTTTTAAAATAACATTTACATAGGGTATAGGAGTGTTAAACTCATCAACTACTTTTCCTTGTAATGTTAATTGAGCATATAAGGAGCTGGTTATTAATAGTAATAATAAAGCTAGCAGATTTTTCATTAATTTATTTACTACAAAATCCTTTTGGCGAAAGCCAAAAGGATTTTAATTTTATTTTCAATTTCTTTTTTCTTTAATTATTTGCGGTACAATACCTCTTTTACAGCTTCGATAACATCGTTTGCGTTAGGTAACCACTCTTCTAATAGTACAGGAGAATATGGTGCAGGTGTGTCAGCAGTTGTAATTCTCTTTATTGGTGCATCTAAATAATCAAATGCTTCATCTTGTACTCTAAATGTAATTTCTGATGAAACACTTCCAAAAGGCCATGCTTCTTCTAAAATTACTAATCGATTTGTTTTCTTTACAGATTCTAAAATAGCTTTATGATCCATTGGACGAACTGTACGTAAGTCGATAATTTCTATTGAAATTCCTTCTTTAGCTAATTCATCGGCAGCTTTGTAAGCTTCTTTGATAATCTTTCCGAAAGAAACCACAGTTACATCAGTACCTTCTCTTTTAATATCGGCAACCCCAATAGGAATGATGTATTCTCCTTCAGGAATTTCCATTTTATCACCATACATTTGCTCAGATTCCATGAAAATTACTGGATCATCATCACGAATAGCAGCTTTTAATAAACCTTTTGCATCGTAAGGGTTAGAAGGAACAATTACTTTTAATCCAGGACAGTTAGCAAACCAGCTTTCAAAAGCTTGTGAGTGTGTTGCTGCTAATTGACCTGCAGAAGCAGTTGGCCCACGAAAAACGATAGGACAGTTAAATTGTCCTCCACTCATTTGACGAATTTTTGCAGCGTTGTTAATGATTTGATCAATTCCAACTAATGAGAAATTGAAAGTCATATATTCAACAATAGGACGGTTACCATTCATTGCAGATCCTACAGCGATACCACCGAAACCTAATTCGGCAATAGGAGCATCGATTACACGCTTCGCTCCAAACTCGTCTAACATTCCTTTACTGGCTTTATATGCTCCGTTGTACTCAGCAACTTCTTCACCAATCAAATAAATGCTTTCATCTCTGCGCATTTCTTCGCTCATTGCTTCGCAAACGGCTTCTCTAAATTGTACTGTTTTCATACGTTTTATAAGTAGTTGTTTATCAAGAGTGCAAAAATAATAAAAATACGAGTAATATTGTAGCTTTAAAACAACAAATGATTAAGTGATAATAATACCTTAAATTTGAGGCAGATTAAGGTTAGGGAAAAATTTTATTATGCACGCATAATAAATTAAAAAAAATCCTTAACTTCGTCGCACAAAATTAAGTTTCTTTAAAACAACGATATATGAAAATATTAGTTTGTATCAGTCATGTACCTGATACTACTTCAAAAATCAACTTCACTGATAACGATACAAAGTTTGATACTAACGGAGTTCAATATGTTATTAATCCATACGATGAGTTTAGTTTAACACGTGCAATGTGGTTTAAAGAAAAACAAGGAGCAAGCGTAACGGTTGTGAATGTCGGAGGGGCATCTACAGAGCCTACTTTGCGTAAAGCATTAGCAATTGGAGCGGATGATGCTATTCGTGTAAATGCAGAACCAACTGATGGATTAATGGTTGCTAAAGAGTTAGCTGAAGTTGTTAAAAATGGAGGGTTCGATTTAGTGTTAGCAGGAAAAGAATCTGCAGATTATAACGGGCAAATGGTTCCAGGGATGTTAGCGTCTTTATTAGATTTTAACTTTGTTAATGGATGTGTTGGAGTTGAAGTAGATGGAACAAATGTGACATTAAGTAGGGAAATTGATGGAGGAGAAGAAAAAGTGTCATCAACTTTACCAATGGTAATTGCAGGACAAAAAGGAATTGTAGAAGAAAAAGATTTACGTATTCCTAATATGCGTGGAATTATGATGGCTCGTAAAAAGCCATTGAGTGTAGTTGAACCAACTGGAGCAGCAGCGGCTACATCAACTCAAAACTTTGAAAAACCAGCACCAAAAGGAGCAGTAAAGTTAGTTGATAATGTTGATGATTTAATCAATTTATTACACAACGAAGCAAAGGTAATCTAATTTAAAATTAACATCATGTTGTTGGGACTTGTTCCTGATGACAATTAAAATATAAAAATATGTCTGTATTAGTTTTTGCCGATTCATCGGAAGGAAAATTCAAAAAAACAGCTTTTGAAGTTGTTTCATACGGAAAAAAAGTAGCAGAACAATTAGGAAGCGATTTAGTAGTATTGACTATTAATGGAGGAGATGCTTCTGAATTATATACTTACGGAGCAGAGAAAGTAGTTGAAGTAAAAAACGATTTATCTTCGTTTAATGCTAAAGCATATGCTTCAATTATTAAACAAGTTGCTGATGCAAAAGGAGCGAACACTGTAATTATCGATTCTAGTGTTGACGGATTAACATTGGCACCATTAGTAGCAGTAGCTTTAGAGGCAGGATATGCTTCAAATGCAGTAGCTTTACCAAGTAGCACGAGTCCTTTTGTAGTTAAGAGAAAAGCATTTTCTAATAAAGGATTTAACAATACCGAAATTTCAACAGAGAAAAAAGTAGTTGGTGTTGCTAAAAATTCTTACGGAGCGCATGAAAATGCAGTAAGTGGATCAACTGAAAGCTTTGATGCTGCACTACCAGAATTAGGAGTAAAGTCTGAAAGTATTAGTAGAGCGACAGGAAAAGTAACAATTGCCGATGCTGATATCGTTGTTTCTGCAGGTAGAGGTTTAAAAGGACCAGAAAACTGGGGGATGGTTGAAGAGTTAGCAGAGGTTTTAGGAGCTGCAACAGCATGTTCTAAACCAGTGTCAGATTTAGGATGGCGTCCTCATAGTGAGCACGTAGGGCAAACAGGTAAGCCAGTAGCCTCAAACTTATACATTGCCATTGGTATTTCAGGTGCAATTCAGCATTTAGCTGGTATTAATGCATCAAAAGTAAAAGTAGTTATCAACACAGATCCTGAAGCACCTTTCTTTAAGGCTGCAGATTATGGTATAGTTGGTGATGCTTTTGAAGTAGTACCTCAATTAGTAGAGAAATTAAAAGCGTTTAAACAAGCATAAATTAGTGGTATTTTTTTCTTTTTCTAGAAATTAGAGCTCAACTCATAATTTTTAGTAAATTGTGCCCACTTAAGAAGGCTGTCTAAAATTTTAAGCGAAGAGCCTAAATTTAGACAGTTTTTGCTTTTATGATTGATTGTAAATGAGCTTGATAAGACTAACTATAAAAGGAATTTCGTATAGCCAAACACAGAGTGGGGCATATGCTTTAGTGCTAAGCGAAATGGAAGGAACTAGGACATTACCTATTATAATAGGGGCTTTTGAAGCACAATCAATTGCCATTGCCTTAGAAAAAGAAATTAAACCACCAAGACCTCTTACCCACGATTTGTTTAAAACATTTGCGGATAGATTTTCTATTGTAATCAAACAAGTAATCATCCATAAATTGGTTGATGGCGTGTTTTATTCAAGCTTAATTTGTGAGCGAGAAGGTGTTGAAGAGGTGATTGATACACGAACATCTGATGCAATTGCACTAGCAGTTCGTTTTCAAGCGCCAATTTTTACCTATGAAAACATTTTAGATAAAGCAGGTATTTATTTAAAAATGGATGAAGAATTAACTATTGAAGAGGATTTGGATTCAGATGATGAAGAAGACGAAATAGAATTTTCTTTAGACGAGGGGCAAGAAAAAGAAGACGATTATTATTCACACTTATCTTTAGAAGAATTACACGAACAACTTAACGATGCTGTAGCTAATGAGAACTATGAATTAGCGGCTAAAATTCGTGATGAAATCAGCAAACGTTCTTAATAAAAATCATTTATAATGAAGAAACTATTTACTTTCATAATGCTTTGCGTTACGATGATAACTTTTGGTCAAAGCATTGAAAAAAAGTGGAATTTCTCATCAATCACAACAACTGAAGGAGACTCAATTGTTACGATACATCCTGCAGATATTCTTAATCTGTCAGAAGGAAACTTTAACTACTCATTAGTTGAAAAAGATAGTTTACAAGCTTCAGGAAACTATATTCACCAAAACAACCTGTTAATATTTAATTACAAACAACCAAACGATACCGTTCGTTATTATAATGTGGTAGAGTTGACAGAGGAAGCATTAACACTTTCTGAAAAAAATGTGTTGTATAAGTTTACAACAGAACCTCAAGTGGTTTCAGATATTGTTTCAGCAGAAGCAGAGCAAAAGGCGAGTGAAATAATTCCTAGTCAAGGGTTTTCTATGCATAGTTTATGGCGAGGAGTATTAGGAATGGTTTCGTTGTTAATTATAGCATTTTTATTTAGTGCCAATCGTAGAGGTATTGATTGGAAAACGGTTGGGATAGGATTAGCTGTTCAGTTATTGATTGCTATTGGAGTTTTAAAAATTCCTTTTGTGCAAAAAACGTTTGAATTAATAGGAAGCTTATTTGTAAGTGTGCTAGACTTTACAAGAGCAGGAAGTGAATTTTTATTCAGCGGATTGGTAGCTGATATGGATTCTTTTGGATTCATTTTTGCTTTCCAAGTATTGCCAACAATTATTTTCTTTTCTGCATTAACCTCTTTATTATTTTACTTAGGTGTTATACAAAAGGTTGTAAAAGGATTAGCTTGGTTATTATCGAAAGGATTAAAAATATCTGGAGCAGAAAGTTTATCAGTTGCAGGAAATATTTTCTTAGGACAAACTGAGGCACCTTTATTAATTAAGGCGTATTTAGAAAAAATGAACCGTTCTGAAATCTTATTAGTAATGATAGGAGGAATGGCAACGGTTGCTGGTGCGGTATTAGCTGCGTATATTGGCTTCTTAGGAGGTGATGATGAAGCATTACGATTGTTATATGCAAAACACTTATTAGCAGCTTCTGTAATGGCGGCTCCAGGCGCAATTATTATTTCTAAAATACTATATCCACAAACAGAAGAAGTAAATACCAATGTACAGGTATCTTCAGAAAAAATAGGGTCAAATATCTTGGATGCGATTGCTAATGGTACCACTGAAGGATTGAATTTAGCAATGAACGTTGCGGCAATGTTATTAGTGTTTATTGCTTTTATTGCAATGATAAATGGAATTTTAGGTACTCTTGGAGGATTTGATGGAATTGAATCTATTAGTTGGAAGTTTACTTCTTTAAATGAATTGATAGCTGGTGCAACTCCTTACGAAGCGTTGTCATTAGAATTTATTTTAGGATACGTTTTTGCTCCGTTAATGTGGTTGATTGGTGTTGCTAAAGAAGATATGGCGCTTATGGGACAGTTATTAGGAGTTAAATTAGCGGCAAGTGAGTTTGTTGGCTATATTCAATTAGCTGAGTTAAAAAATGCAGCTAGTGCTACACACTTAACGTTTAATAAGTCGGTAATTATGGCAACTTACATGTTGTGTGGTTTTGCAAATTTTGCCTCTATTGGAATTCAAATTGGAGGTATTGGTTCATTAGCTCCAGGGCAACGTAAGAATTTATCAGAATTTGGGATGAAAGCTTTAATTGGAGGAACTATTGCTTCTTTAATGTCGGCAACTATCGCAGGAATGATTATCGGATAAAGTAATTTTAATAATCCGTTTTTTGTAAATCATTGTTTTTTAGCGGTATAGTTTTGTTTGTATTGTTTTTTTGATATATTTATGTCAATATTAACCCTCGAAATTTAATCTATAATGAAAAAACTAAAAGATTTAAACGGAATTAAAATTTTATCAAAAAACGAACAAAACGAAATTAATGGTGGAGGTTACACCTATTGCAAAGGAAATAACATGTGTTGCACAAGGTTTGCAAGCGGTTTTGAATTTTGCGATTATGGTTATTGCCAAAGTAACGGAAATTGTATTTGGGCGTAATCATAGTTGATAACTTCTTAATATAAATTTTAAAAGCATTTACTTTTTTAGTAGATGCTTTTTTATTTTTACCTTGTTAAGTAGTTCAACATTTTAACGATTAAACGAAGAAGGATGAAGCAGTATTTAGATTTGGTAAAACACGTTTTAGATAACGGAAACGAAAAAGGAGATAGAACAGGAACAGGAACCAAAAGTGTTTTTGGATACCAAATGCGATTTGATTTAAGTGAAGGTTTTCCGATGGTAACAACAAAAAAGTTACATCTAAAATCTATTATTTATGAATTGTTGTGGTTTATAAAAGGAGATACAAATGTTAAATATCTGCAAGAAAATGGTGTGCGTATATGGAATGAATGGGCAGATGAGAATGGCGATTTAGGTCCGGTATATGGTCATCAATGGCGTAATTGGAACAGTGATGAGATAGATCAGTTAAAAGAAGTTATTGAAACCTTAAAAACAAATCCGAATAGCCGTAGAATGTTAGTGTCAGCATGGAATCCTTCGGTATTACCAGATACTTCCAAATCATTTGCCGAAAATGTAGCGAATGGTAAAGCAGCACTCCCACCATGCCATGCTTTTTTTCAGTTTTATGTAGCTGACGGAAAACTATCATGCCAATTATACCAACGTAGTGCAGATATCTTTTTAGGAGTACCATTTAATATTGCTTCATACGCATTATTTACCATGATGGTGGCCCAAGTTTGTGGTTACGAAGCAGGAGAGTTTATTCATACGTTTGGTGATGCACACATTTATAATAACCATATGGAACAACTAGAGTTACAGTTATCTCGTGACCCAAGACCGCTTCCAAAGATGAAAATCAATCCAGAAATTAAGAATATAGAAGATTTTACGTTTGGAGATTTTGAGTTGATTGATTATAATCCACATCCGCACATCAAAGGAATAGTAGCTGTATAATTTAACTTTATTTTTTATAGTTAGTTTAGTAAATTTGTAAGAAACCAGCTAAATTCTATAAAAAATGACCACAGACATTGATGTTTTAAAAGATGCTCTCTACGAAAAAATAGCAGACATACATGATGAAAATGTATTAAGAGCCATCCATACCCTAGTAGATAATATTAAAACGGAAGGGCTAGATGAAGCTGTTACAGAGAAAAGAGACCTTACAGGATACATTAAAGAATGGGTTAAAAGTATGTAAACCCTTCAATGAAAATTTATGATTACACTTATTGCTGCAATTGCAAAAAACAATGCTTTAGGAAAAGATAATGATTTAATTTGGTACTTACCTGCCGATTTAAAACGCTTTAAGGAAATTACTTCTGGGCATCATATTTTAATG
Source organism: Tenacibaculum sp. (assembly GCF_050290165.1). GTDB lineage: Bacteria > Bacteroidota > Bacteroidia > Flavobacteriales > Flavobacteriaceae > Polaribacter. The sequence goes on from NZ_JBNKHD010000004.1 coordinate 113,789, forward strand.
GGGCGTAATACTTTTGAAAGTATTGGAAAACCATTGCCAAATCGTACATCAATTATTATTACTAGAAATAACGATTATTTTAAAGATGGATGTTTTATAGCCAATAGTATTGAGCATGCAATTGAGTTAGCAGAAGGGAAAGATGCATTTATTATTGGAGGAGCACAAATTTATAAACAAGCCTTGGAACAAAACTTAGTAGATCGATTGGATATAACTATAGTGCATCAAGATTTTGAGGCGGATGCTTTTTTCCCAGAAATAGATAAGACTGTTTGGAAAGAAGTGGCTCGAGAAGATTTTAAAGCTGACGAAAAAAATAAATACGATTATAGTTTCGTTTCTTATGAGAAAAGGTAATGGAATTCAAAGAAACGAATCAATTAGACTCTTTTTATAAAGAACAAGTTAGATTACTTTGGAATCAAGAGTATCCATTTATTATTTGTCAGAAAAGTACTGAAGATTTTGAGAAGTATTTATCTTCGTTGAAAGACAAAAACCATATTCTTATTTTAAAGAAGAATAACCTTTTAGGTTGGTATTGTGATTTTAGAAGAGAAGGAGAACGTTGGTTTGCAATGATACTTGATAAGAAAATTCAAGGAATAGGGATAGGAAAAAAGATAATTGAAAAAGTAAAAAGAAAGCATAAAGAGTTAAATGGTTGGGTTATTGTAGAAGAAAATTATCTTAAAGAAAATAATGAAGTATATAAGTCTCCCGTTGGTTTTTATAAAAAATTAGGCTTTGTTATTTTTGAAGATAAAAAGCTCGATTCGTCAATTTTAAAAGCTGTTAAAATTCAGCTGAAATCAGAAAAATAAATGTCAATACAACTTACTGAAATATCAAAAACTTACGGAACACAAAAAGCAGTAAACGCTATTTCTTTTGAAGCTAATAAAGGAGAAATAGTAGGTTTTTTAGGGCCTAATGGTGCTGGAAAATCAACTACGATGAAAATCTTAACAGGTTTTATTCAACCTTCGGCAGGAAGTGTTTTAGTGAGTGGGATTGATGTTACTTTAAATCCTATCGAAGCTCAAAAAAAGATAGGATACTTACCAGAACATAATCCGTTGTACTTAGATATGTACGTAAAGGAATATTTACAGTTTCAGGCATCGTTGCATAAGGTTGATAAGACTAAAGTAAATGAGGTTATTGAGCAAGTAGGTTTAACGGTTGAAGCACATAAAAAGATTAATCAACTATCAAAAGGATATCGTCAACGTGTAGGATTAGCGGCGGCTATATTACACAATCCAGAAGTATTGATTTTAGATGAACCTACTACTGGGTTAGATCCTAATCAATTAGTTGAAATTCGCCAATTAATAAAAGAGTTAGGAAAAGATAAAACAGTATTATTATCCACGCATATTATGCAAGAGGTAGAGGCAGTTTGTGATCGTGTAATAATCATAAATAAAGGCGAGCTAGTAATAGATAAACCTCTTAAGGATCTTAAAAAAAGTAACGAACAGGTAATTAAAGTTACTTTTGATTATAAGTTAGAAGAGCAATTTATCAAACGATTACCTAACATTACTTCCTTTAAAAACACTTTAGAAAATAATTGGACACTTGTCTTTAACTCAGAAGAAGATATGCGTCCTGTAATTTTTGATTTCGCTCAAGAAAATGGGTTGAAAATTCTAGGATTAAACACAGAAAACAAAGATTTAGAGAGTTTGTTTAGAGAGTTGACAGCATAGATATTAGACTTCAAAGTATCTTTTTTAAAAGCTTAAATTACTTCGTGTTATTAAAATATGTGGGTATATTCTTATGTATGTTCATAGTGTATTCTCATGTTCAATTGCAAGGGGGATTTTCCCCTTTTTACTACCTGTAATTCTATTTAAAAATTTTTAGGAGAAACTACTTTTTTAAAAGAGTTTTTCATTGCGGTTACTCTTCGTATGAGAGGTTAATTTTACAATGTCTGATTGCGCACCCCTCAATCTACACGCAAAAACTAACCAAACTTATTATCAATGATTTTTGAGATATTACAAATCATTACAGAAGAATTAAATGATTATTTCGACGAAAAATCTGTGGATTTATCTAATATAGCCATGGCTGAAGGAGATGGTAATTCTCCAGGAAATAATCCAGATATTTCGCTAACATTAATTAATACACAAGAAGAGTTTGCTTTAAAAAACACTTCTAATAACCGTATTAATGGCACTACGGTTAGTTACAAAAATCCAAAAGTATATTTAAACCTTTATATCTTATTCAGTGTAGATAAATCTAGTTATTCAGAATCATTAAAGAGCTTAACTAAGATATTAGCCTTCTTTCAAGGTAAAAAAGTATTTACACATAAGAATACAAATTTTGAAGCTATAGATGGGTTAGGAGATTTAAAGACCTTTAAATTTATTACACAATTATATACACCATCATTTGAAGAACTCAACTACATATGGGGAACTTTAGGAGGAAAACAATATCCTTCAGTACTCTATAAAGTAACACTTTTAGAAATAGAAAGAGATATCATAACTAAAGAAGGTACTGTTATCTCTGGTATTGAACAAAAACCAATAATTAAAAATTAAAGGATTATGTATAAAACGTTGTTCAATATCAATATATATCACTCTTATTTTTTAGACGAAGGAGAACGAATGTTTTTTGAGTTTGGAGGGGGAAATAATGGAATAACACCACTTACTGATAAAGAAAAACAAAGTTTAGAAGCGCAATATAATGTCAATGATTTTTTAAGAATAATTCCAACTAAGGAAACTAAAGAAGCGTTAAAAAATCACAGATTATTATTTAGAGAGCATAAAAAAGGAATACGAGTTTTATCTGAAACTCTAACAGAAATAGCAGAAGAAGGAAATCAAGAGGTTACTAGGTATAGCCCAATATTAAGATTACCAAACTCATTGATGTTAACTTTTTATTTAAAAGTACATCATACGTACTTCGAGAATTTTTCTAAAGTAATAGAAAAGAATGAGAAGCAACTTTACTATCTATCAAACAAAGGCTCATCAGCCCTTAATTTATTTGAAACAATTGCAGAAGTAAAAAAGTGGAGTTCCTTTTTAATCTCAGACAGTGAAACAAGAAAGTTATTGCATCAGCTCGAAAGTGAAAAGGAGTTTCAAACAACGACTCCAAACTTAGTAACCATAGCAAATATAGAAGATTCAATAATAGATACTATAGAATCTAAAATAACTAATACTATCCCTTTAGATGAAGATGAGCAAAAAGTATTAGACACTATGAATGATTTTGTATCAAGAGTAAAGAATACAGGAATAATAGGCATTGTGCAAGTTCAGGTATCAGGAGATAATAATACCAATCTAACAGAAGATATTTTGGTTAAAAATAAGCAGACACAATTGTTTGATGTACCTAAGCAATGTTTGTTAAAAGAGTTTCCTCAGTTTGCTATTTGCATTGAAAATAGAACCACATTTTGGCGCTATACAAAAGTTAGCGAGAACCTAATTATGACAACATCTGAAGAGAAACCTCTAACAATGAATGGACGTGTGGAAATAGCGAAACAAGATGTTTCTCCAGTACCACAAGAAGATTATTATTTCCCTAATCCTACTCCAGAAAGCATTAAGAAAGAGGCACAAGATTATTATTCGGAAGTATTTATATAAACAAAAAGTTAAATTAAAAACTAGTAATTATGTCAGCGTACAAAACACCAGGAGTCTACGTAGAGGAAATCGTTAAGTTTCCCCCTTCAGTAGCTCAAGTAGAAACAGCAATTCCAGCTTTTATTGGATATACAGAAAAAGCTAAAAAGAAAGAGGATGATGACCTATTGTTAGAGCCAAAAAGAATTACTTCAATGTTGGAGTATGAAACTTATTTTGGTTTTTCTGAAAAAGAAACAACGATTGGAGTCAATGTAATTAATGCAAATGAAGCAAATGAAGAAATTATAGTAACACAACCAAGTACTCCTTCTCCTTTTAAAATGTATTATAATATGCAGATGTATTTTGCAAATGGAGGAGGTCCATGTTACATAACTTCAGTTGGAACCTATTCATCAGCAAGAACAAACAACAATGTAAACCCAGTACTTCTTGAAGAAGTAGGAAATAATGGATTTAAAGGTTTAAAAGAAGGGTTAGAAGAAGTAGAATATATAGATGAAGTAACCTTGCTTGTATTTCCTGATGCAACTTCATTAACGTCAGATGCAGATTTTTATAGTTTATATTCTTTAGCACTTACTCAATGTAACAAACTACAAGATCGTTTTACAATTATTGATACATATTCAGATAAAGAATACGATGATGGTGGAGGAGATGTAGATCCGGTAGAAGCTCTTAGAGACAAAATTTCTTTAGAAAAAGATTACTTAAAATATGGAGCGGCTTATTACCCGTATTTAAATACGATTTTAGACTTTTCTTATAATGAAAGTAGTATTGAAGTTCAAGGACTTGAAGAGAGTTTATCAGTACAAGCAGACAATGTAATAGACGGTATCGATTTAACAAAATTAGAAGATTTATTAACTGTATTGGTTGATACTAAAATTGCTATTGAAGGAGCAGCTGATAATACTGAGGCACTTTCTTTTAAGAACAATGCCATTTCAAATGTTAAGAACATCATAAGTTACTTAGAAGATATAACTTCATCAATCAACGATTTGATTTCTGCTGCAGAAGATTCAGAAGAAGCTTCATTAGTAACACCAAGTGCAGATATGACAGCTTGGATGGATGGCAAGTTAGAAAGTATTTTGGCAGGTTTACACGGTAAACTTTTTAAGCTTCAGCAAGATGATACTAAAACTAAATTATCAAATACATTTACATCTACCTCGCCAAATATATACGACTTATTAGGAATTACTGATGAAGCAGATATGACTAATAATGGAATTTACACAGACTTAGAAGAGCAAAAAACAGTAGATAAATTATTTGCGTTAAAAGGAGCAATAGATCTTTTAGGAGGAGTAACAACATTACCTTCATTAGCTGACTTAAAAGCAGAGAACAACGCATTGTACAACAAAATAAAGTCAGAAATCGGTTTATTACCTGTAAAGCTTTCGCCTAGTGCAACCATGGCAGGAATTTATGCTAAAGTTGATGCCGATAGAGGAGTATGGAAAGCACCAGCAAATGTAGGTTTAAACTATGTATATGGACCATCTGTTATAATATCACATGATGAACAAAAAGATTTAAATGTAGATACCAAAGCAGGTAAATCAATCAATGCTATTCGATCGTTTGTAGGAAAAGGAAACTTAGTATGGGGAGCAAGAACTCTTGCAGGAAATGATAACGAATGGAGATATATATCTGTAAGACGCTTCTTCAACATGGCAGAAGAGTCAATTAAAAAAGCAACTGAGCAGTTTGTTTTTGAGCCTAATGATAAAAACACATGGGTACGTGTAAAAGCAATGATCGATAATTTCTTAACGCAACAATGGAGAGCAGGAGCCTTAGCAGGACCTACACCAGAAAAAGCATTTTATGTTAGTGTTGGGTTAGGTGAAACTATGACAGCTCAAGATGTTTTAGAAGGAAATATGATTATAGAAATCGGTATGGCAGTAGTACGTCCAGCTGAATTTATCATTCTAAAATTCTCTCACAAAATGCAAGAAGCATAACCTCAGATCAAGTTCATGAGGTGTTAGCTTAAAGACCAAAAAGCATTTCGATGCAAAGTCAAACTATTTAAATACTCAATTAGTGAGTAAACTAATTAAAAAAACATAACCAAAAAATAAAGAATCATGGCAGAGTCATATCCAATTCCAAAGTTTTCCTTCGAAGTAACCTTTGGAGATACGAAATTTAATTGTACAGAAGTATCTGGGTTAAGTTTCGATAATAAAGTAATAGAATATCGCGGAGGAGCAGATAAAGAATATCATAAATCAAAACAACCAGGATTGTTTGAGTATAGTAACATAACTATGAAGAGAGGAACCTTTGTAGATGAAAGTAAACAGTTTTATAAACAATGGGCTAAAACGGTTTATTTTCAAGAAGGAGGAGAGCAATTTAGAGGTGATCTAACAATTAAGTTATTAGATGAAAATGGTGATCCAGCAGTAGTATGGGAAGCTCAAAATGCATACATCACGAAAGTACAGCCTACAGATTTAAAAGCTGATGGTAATGAAATAGCTATTGAAACTGCAGAGTGGGCTATTGAGAAGTTAAAAATGTCATCGTAATGAGCTATCACCCACCAGTAGGATTTAGTTTTAAGGTTGAGTTTGAAGATATTTCAACTTCAAATGGCGACAATTCATTTCAATCAGTTTCGGGTCTCTCGGTAGACCTTGAAACTGAAGAAATAGCCGAAGGAGGAGAAAACAGATTCAAACATAAAATTCCAGTACGTTCTAAATATCCTAATCTAGTTTTAAAGAGGGGAATGCTTGTTGATTCAGAAGTGATTAAATGGTGCAAAAAGGCATTAGAAAACTTCGAAATACAGCCCGTAAACATCAATGTAATGTTATTAGGTGAAGATCAGCAGACAATACAAACATGGAATGTAGTACACGCATATCCTATAAAATGGAACGTGGGAGACTTTAATGCTGAAGAAAGCAAACTGGTTATAGAAACACTTGAATTAACCTACAACTATTTTAAAGTAGCCTAACATGCCTATTACTATTAAAGAATTGCATATCAAGATTAATGTAGATGAAAAATCGGAACCACAAGGAAGAACTAGTGGTTCAAAAAATGGTAACACAGCAGCTATTGTAGCAGCATGTGTTGAAGAAGTAATGGACATTCTTGAAAGACAAAAACAACGATAATGAGTCAAGGAGAGTTAAAAAAATTAGTTATAAAAGCTTATAAGGACGATAAGTTTACCGATGAGGTTGCTGATGGGGAATTTACAACATTGGTTAACCCAGAGAAATACTTGATCGCTTATAAACCTGAATATACTGAAGAACAAGGGCAAGGTACAAGTGCAACACAACCAAGTTTTACTAGAATTGCTCCAAAAGAACTAGATTTAGATTTATTATTTGATAGTAGTGGTGTTATAGATGGCGATTCCAATCTAAAAGATGGAATTATAGATAAGATTGATACGTTTAAAAAAATTGTATTCGATTACAGTGGAGAAGAGCACAAGCCTTATTACTTAATGATTAAATGGGGGGCGTTGCTGTTTAAAGGTTCTTTAGTAGATCTTACTATTGAATACAAATTATTTGCTCCAGATGGAACCCCATTAAGAGCTAATGCAAAACTAAAGGTAAAAGGAACTGTTGATGACGATTTACGAGTAGCAAGAGAGAATAATCAATCACCAGATTTAACGCACTATCGTAAAGTAAAATCAGGAGACACCTTACCACTAATGTGTCATCGTATTTATGGAGACTCTAAATATTATTTAGAAGTTGCTCGTGTAAATAAAATCATACAGTTCAGAAAATTGCAACCTGGGCAAGAAATCTTTTTTCCACCCTTACAAAAATTTGCTTAGATGAATAATACAGGAACCATACAAACTTCAAAAAGTGCCGATTTAGTCACGTTTAAAATCTTGATTGAAGGAGAAGAACTTTCAAAACAATATGAGGTAAAAAATATTACTGTTTCTAAAGAGGTAAATAAAATACCAACTGCTCAAATTGTTTTATTAGATGGAGATGCTTCTCAAAGAGATTTTAAGTTGAGTAATGAAGAGTTGTTAATTCCAGGAAAAGAAATTGAAATAACAGCAGGGTATCATTCTGATGAAGAAACTATTTTCAAAGGAATTGTTATTAAGCACAATCTGAGAATTAGAGCCAACTCAGCACAACTAATAGTTGAATGTAAAGATGAAGCTGTAAAAATGACGGTAGGTAGAAAAAGTAAATATTTCTACGAGAGTACTGATAGCGACATTTTTGAAGAAATTATTGGGAACTACGGTTTAGCTAAAGAAGTAGAAGTTACAAATTATAACCATGCTGAATTGGTACAATACAGTGCTTCAGATTGGGATTTTGTTGTTTCAAGAGCACAAGCCAATGGGAAATTGTGCTTTGTAGATGATGGAACGATAACTATAGCCAAACCAAATATAAGTCAGTCTGAAATAGAAACGGTAACCTTTGGGGGTTCATTATTAGACTTTGATGCAGAAATTGATGCACGTCATCAAGTAAAAAAAGTAGCTGCCTATAGTTGGAATCATGCTGACCAAGAGGTTATCGAAATTGAAGGAAAAGATCCTAATGTAAGTTTGAATGGAAATTTATCTGTTTCAGATTTAAATGAAATCATTGGTTTGGAAAGCATGGAGTTACGACATGGTGGTGTAGTAACCGATACCGAATTACAAGATTGGGCAGATGCCAAATGGTTATTTCAACAATTAGCAAAAGTAAGAGGTCGTGTAAAATTTCAAGGAATTCCATCCGTGAAACCAAACACCATCTTAAAATTGGAAGGTGTGGGCGATAGGTTTAATGGAAATATATATGTAACGGGAGTTCAACATGTAATTTCAGAAGGGAACTGGGTTGTTAATGCACAATTTGGGCTTTCAACCGAATGGTTTTCAGAAACCTTTGAAATTTCTGCAAAACCAGCATCAGGACTATTACCCGCTATTCAAGGATTGCAAGTAGGAATTGTTTCTCAATTAGAAGAGGATCCCGATGGAGAAGATAGAATTCTAGTACAAATTCCTATAATAAATAACGAAGAAGAAGGTATTTGGTGTAGAGTAGCTTCACCTGATGCTGGAGAGAATAGGGGAATTTTCTTTCGTCCTGAAATAGGTGATGAAGTCATTGTAGGGTTTATAAACGATGATCCTAACGATGCTATTGTTTTGGGAATGTTACATAGTAGCGCAAAGCCATCTCCAATTACGGCAACAGATGATAATCACGAAAAAGGAATCATTACCAGAAGCGAAATGAAAGTGTTGTTTGATGATGATAAAAAAATAATCACAATTGAAACACCCGTAGGAAAAATCATTTCACTAGATGAAGATGAAGGAGCGATTACTATTAAAGATGATAACTCCAATACAATAACCATAAACAGTGATGGAATATCAATGGAAAGTGCCGGAGATATATCATTAAAAGCATCTGGAGATGTAAATATAGAAGGTACCAATGTAAATATTACAGCCAATGCAGAATTTAAAGCAGAAGGTAGTGCTGGAGCAGAAGTCTCAACAAGCGCTATAGCTGTTTTGAAAGGCTCATTAGTTCAAATAAATTAAAAAATGGGAAACCCAGCAGCAAGAATAACAGACATGCATGTATGTCCAATGGTAACAGGTGTAGTTCCACACGTAGGAGGTCCAATTTTACCAGCAGGAGAACCTACGGTATTAATAGGAGGCTTACCTGCAGCAAGAGTAGGTGATATGGCTACTTGTACAGGACCACCAGATAGTATTATAGCTGGGTCAGGAACTGTGTTAATAGGAGGTATACCTGCAGCAAGAATGGGAGATAGTACAGCACATGGAGGGACTATAGTTTTAGGAGAACCAACAGTTTTAATAGGATAACAATGGAAAATAAAAAAGCATTTTTAGGAATAGGATGGGGTTTTCCTCCTGAGTTTTCAGAAGACCTGAGCGAAGTAGTAATGATTTCTGATGAAGAGGACATTAAAAGCAGTTTAGAAATACTGTTAACGACTCGATTAGGAGAACGAGTAATGTTACCTAATTACGGTTGCAGTTTACAAGAGTTACTTTTTGAACGCCTAGATAGAACATTGATAACTTATACAAAAGAGTTGATTGAAACAGCCATTTTATATCACGAACCTAGAATAGATGTTATCCGAATTGATGTTTCAGAAACAGATCCTTTAGAAGGAATGTTGATTATAAAGATTGAGTATAGAATTAGAGCTACTAATAGTAGAACCAATGTGGTTTTCCCTTTTTATAAAGGAGAAGGAACCGATATAAATTAAGATACACCATGAGTAAAATCATTTCTAGCATATTACAACGAAACGGAACAGGACAAGAGCTGCGTTATATTGAAGCGTTAAATCCTGAAAATTTCGAACTTCACGATTTTACCATAGAAGATTGGATATTGTTTGCCTATAATTTTGCTAAAAAGCTCAATTATTTTCCTACAGAAAATCACGAAGTCACTTCAGGAGATTGGCAACATTTTTTCAAAAAACTAACCACTGAAAATATTCCTTTTAGAGGAACAAGAGAGTACAATAAGTTAAAAGAAAATATTCAGGCAACTCTTGAGGGATATACCAAAGAAGGAAAATTAAGTCCGCACTTAACTTTATTCGTATGTTTTTTAAAGTTATTAGAACTTTCAAAAGAACGATTTAACAACTTAACCAAACGTCATTTAGACTTTTACTACAAAGAAATACTTCAAGTTCAAAAAAGAGAACCAATCCCTGATCAAGCGCATGTGATTTTTGAGCTGGCTAAAAAAATAACGGATGAACAAATAGGGGAAGGAACTTTATTAGATGCGAAAAAAGACAGTCTTGGAAATCCATTAGTATACGAAACAGAAGAAGAGTTAATTGTCAATAAAGCATCAGTAGGAGCTATAAAAACAGTTTATAATAACAATACAGCAGAATTAAAAAAGATAAAAGCAAGTGAAGTAGCTAATACGAAAGATGGAATTGAAGAGGAATTACCAGAAGAGGCTCCGTATTGGTATCCTTTTGGATATCCAGCAAGTAAAGAGAATGCTACTGAGTTGGCAGATGCTGAACTTGGATTTACCATTGCTTCACCGATGTTGTGGTTACAAGAAGGAGAAAGAACTGTAACCGTTACCATTAAGTTTAAAAACAATTTTGAAGCATCTTCTTTTGAGGTGAGTGATTTGATTTCAACCATTCAACTTTTTGGAAGTGGAAATGAAAAATGGATAACACCTACATTAACTGCCATTAACCATGTGAGCGAAGGTAATTTAGAAATTACCAATCAGGTAAGTTTTACATTCACATTAGGACTTGATTCAGAAGCGTTGGTAGCATATAATGAAGAGTTTTTATTTAAAAAATATAATACATCACATCCATTAGTTCGTTTCGTTTTTGATGTTTCCAACACGAATGGATACGATTTTTATAGGTTGTTGGCAGGAAATACACTTGAAAAAGTAACTATAAAAACAGACGTCAAAGGAGTAAAATCAGCAACCGTTGAGAATGATAATGGAGAGGTAAGAACCAAGAAGCCATTTTATCCATTTACAACACGACCTATTGAAGGATCGAATTTTAGTGTGGATTATAACGAAGCTTTTTCGAAAAAATGGAAAGATTTTACAGTAAACCTCCGCTGGAAAAATACTCCAGAAGATTTTAAAGATTGGTATCAAGCATACGTGCAACCGTCTAGCTATTCTTCAATTAATACATATAAAAACCAGCTTATAGAAGATATAAGTTCAAGAGCTATCTTAGTTCAAGATGAAAATTATTTTAAAGCGGAAAAGAGACTGTTACATGCCGCTGGAGAAACTAAAGAAACGATAGGCGAAATTGTAGAACTCTTTAAAAAAGAAGTTTTTGAAGATGGAGATAATGAAGAGATATTTTATACCGCTGTTTTTACAGTAACTAATTCAGGAAATTCATATGAAATTGATAAGGCAGGACCTTTACAATTATCGTTACAGCAATCATTTTTACACGAATTATATCCTAAGTTGTATGCGTTGGCGGTAAGTGCAAATAATAAAAATATCAATCTTCCTAATGAACCTTATACTCCTTTAGTGGAATCTATTTCTGTGGATTATTTAGCAGAAGAGACCATGGTAATGGAAGAAATGGATTTGAAAGAAAATCGCATTCAATTGTTTCATGAACATCCTTTTGGGCAACATGAAGAAAACTATGCAGAAAAGAAATACTTACAAGAAGAAAAAGGTATTATAGATGTTTTTGATAAAGATACCATTCAAACTTTTTTAGTGCCTAAATACTGCTTAGGAGGACATTTATTTTTAGGAATAGAAAACTTAGAACCTCAACAAAATCTGTCATTATTAATTCAGGTTTTGGAAGGAAGTGAAAATCCACTAGCAGAAAGTTTTGAAGAGAATGAAAAAATCCAATGGTCAATTCTTTGCAGCAATAAATGGAAAACGCTTGAGAATAATATCATTGTAAACAATACCGATAATTTCTTAAAATCAGGAATTGTTAAATTCTCAATTCCTAAAGAAGCAACTACTAATAATACTTTATTACCATCAGGCTATACTTGGATTAGAGCTCAAATGCATAAGTCATATGACGCAGTATGTAAAGCAATTGGAATTCACGCTCAAGTAGTATTGGCTACCTTCAAGAATAACGATAATGAGGTAAGTCATTTAAAAAACGGGTTGCCTAGTGAGACCATCAAAAAAATGGTGACACGCATTCCGCAAATAAAATCAGTTTCGCAGCCATACAATGCATTTGGCGGAAGTACAGAAGAATCTGATGCCAATTTTTATAGAAGAATAAGCGAGCGATTACGTCACAAAAACAGAGCTATAACTTTATGGGATTACGAACACTTAATCCTTCAAGAGTTTCCAGAAATTTATAAAGTGAAGTGTTTAAATCATACTTCAGAAACAAGTTTTACTGCAGCTGGTCACGTTACTTTGATTGTGGTACCAGATACCGTAAATAAGAATGTATTTGATATTTATCAACCAAGAGTTAGCAAAGCTACTTTAAACAGTGTTACTACCTATATTAATTCTTTAAACACCTTGCATGTAAATGCTGAGGTTATCAATCCTAATTATGAAGAAGTAACAATTGGGTTAGAGGTTAGTTTTTATGAAGGATATGATGAGAACTATTATAAGAATCAGCTAAAAACCGATATCACGAAATTCCTATCACCTTGGGCGTTTGACGAAACTAAAGAAGTAACCTTCGGGATTATGCTGCACAAAAGCATATTGATTGACTACTTAGAAAAACTATCCTATGTAGATTATTTACAAAATGTAACCATGAATGGTGATGCAAAAGTGTACAAAATAGAACCAAGTGACCCAAAATCAATATTAGTTTCAGCAAAAGAACACAACGTAAGTACTGTATTAACTACCTGTAAAGGAACTAAAAAAATCATAGAACAAACATGTCAGCTATAAACGAACATATAAGTATTCCTAAGAATATATCTACCAAAGATGACTTAGATTTTTCTTTTTTAAGAAAAGAAGGAATCTCTTATTTGGAAACATTAGGAGGTAAGTTATGGACTGACTTCAATTCGCACGATCCAGGGGTTACTATTTTAGAAATGCTGTGTTATGCCATTACCGATTTAGGGATGCGTATAGATACCCCATTGGAAAATTTATTAGCATCCAAAGATTCCAATTTATCGCTACAAGCACAATTTTATAAAGCTTCAGAAATTTTTCCAACCAAACCAGTTAATGAATTAGATTATAGAAAGCTGTTTATTGATTTAGAAGGGGTAAAAAATTGTTGGTTACGAATTTATAATAAACAGGTGTTTGTTGATTGTAAAAATAACAAATTAGGGTACAAAAAGTTTGAAGGTATTTTACCAGAATTTCAAAAAGATTTTAAACTAAAAGGATTGTATTCATTATTAGTCGATTTAGAAGAAGGCTATACAAAAGAACAAGTTTTTCCTCACATAAAAACTGCATATCATAAAAATAGGAACTTATGTGAAGACTTAATAGAAATAAAAGAAGTAGACACTCAACCGATAGCTATTTGTGCTAATGTTGATGTAACTCCTGAAGCAGACGAAGAATGGGTATATGCTAATATTTTATTTCAAATAGAAAACTACCTATCACCATCTTTAAAGTTCTATTCAATCCAACAGATGTTAGATAAAGGGTATACAACCGATGAGGTTTTTGATGGACCTGTTTTAAAAAATGGATTTATTGATGTAAAAGAGTTGAAAAAAGCTGAGTTGAGAAAAGAAGTACGTCTTTCTGATGTGATGAAAATTATCATGAACATAGAAGGGGTAAAATTAATTAAAGATATCTCTGTAGGTTTTTGTGATGAAAATATTGTTCAAGAAAACAAATGGGTTGTTTGTATCAATCCTGATAAAAAACCTGTGTTATGTGAAAAGAGCACTTTTAATTTTAGCAAAGGATTTCTTCCGCTGAATTTAAACTACAATAAAGTAGACGAGTACTTAAAACAGTTAAAAGAGGATGAGATTGAATCGCAACAAATAACAGATGAAGACAAGGTTTTATCGTTGCCAAAAGGAAGTTCTATAGAAGCTAATGAGTACACCACTATTCAAAATGATTTTCCCGATACATATGGGATTGGTCAGGAAGGGTTAGCTATGCATGTTACCAATGAAAGGAAAGCAAAAGCGAAGCAATTAAAAGCCTATTTAACGTTTTTCGATCAAATTTTGGCGAGTTATTTCAAGCATTTATCAGAAGTAAGAACGTTACTTTCTGTTAATGGACAAGAAATGAGCACTTTTTTTACACAAGCTGTTAAAGACATCAAAGATTTTGACGAACTCGTTAGTGAATATCCACAGTCAGATGATGATGAATTAACAAAGCTATTATTCAATCAGTTTGATAATAATATAGAGAGAAGAAACTCCATTTTAGACCATTTATTGGCGCGTTTTGCAGAACGATTTGGAGAGTATACATTTATTATGAAAGCGCTTTATGGAACAGCTACTGATGAAATCGTATTGTCAAACAAAGAAGCCTTTTTAAAGGATTACAAAGTGATAAGTAGCGAAAGAGGGCTTGCTTTTAATTATTACAAACAAACCCAAGATAACTTATGGGATACTAGTAATATATCTGGATTTCAAAAGCGGGTAGCACGTTTAATGGGAATTGCTAATGAGAAGCGAAGACACTTAACAGAAACCAATGTAGAAATATACGAACTAACAGACAGTGATAATCACACAGTATATAGATGGAGGTTGAGAGATAATGAAGGAAACATACTTTTATCTGCTACTGAAAATTATGCAAAAGTAGCTTTCGCTATTGAAGAATTGTATTTCGCAGTATTACAGGTTGTACAAACAAAAGAAAAAGACATAGAAAAAACTTTTCAGAATGGGTTTGTAGATAATATGCAAGTAGGATTTATAGGGATTCATAAATCTACTCCTTCCAAACCATCCATTCCTGTTAAATATTCTTTTGATGTAATTGATCCAGAGCAACCTGTTAGTAGTACCGATTATATCATAGCCAAACAGTACAAATATTATGCTGATATCAATGATTTGAAAGAAGCATTATTGGAGGTAATCTCTTTTCTAAAAAAAGATTTTACTGAAGAAGGGATGTTTTTAGTAGAGCATATGCTATTGCGTCCAGATGTTACTAATAACGAAGCAGAAAACTTCTTGCCTATTTGCGCAAAAGACTGTGAAGATTGCGGAACTATAGATCCTTATTCTTATAGAGTTAGCATTGTTTTACCAGGATATACGTATCGCTTTTCAAATCCAGATTTTAGACGCTATATGGAAGATGTTATCAGACAAGAACTTCCAGCACATATATTACCTAGAATATGTTGGGTAGGAGAGCGAAAAGGAATTGTGCCTGATAATGAAAATGATTTGTTACAGTTCGAAAACTCTTATAAAGAGTACCTATTTGCTAAAACAAATTTAGAGCAAGAACAACCAACAGAAAATGGTGAATTACAAAATTTGATACACGCAATGCATCAGCTAAATACAATTTATCCGGTAGGAAGATTAACTGATTGTAGTGCAGAGGATGAAGCCCTAGACGGAAGAATCATTTTAAATCAATCCAGTATAGGAAGCATTGGAGCAGAAAAAGAAAATAATAACGAAGAAAACTCATAAAAATAGTACGTGTTTATTTATTAACACAGCCAAAACATAATACGTATGGAAACGACTAACCTAAAACTAAAAGAAATTACAACTGAATATAGTAAGTTTAATGCCAATCAAGTATTAACAGAAACACAATTAAACACATTTATTGATTATTTCGATGATCAAAACCGTTTATCGAGGTTAGGTTTGAGTGGTGTTGGTTTGGTTTGTGGTTTTAAAGTAACTCCTCAGTTTACTATAGATAAAGCTGCTGTTACAAGTATTGAAATAACGCAAGGAACTTCAGTAACTACTGACGGAGATTTAGTTCAGTTTTTTGATTTAATAGAAGAAAACCTATCATCAAAAACATTTTCATTCTATAAAAAGTTTGAAGACACTGATGGTAATTATGAGCGTTTTAAAGATTCTCAAGAAAAAAAGTACAACTTATGGGAATTACATACGGAAGAAGATGAGTCGCACACCAATTTAGTTGAGTTTCCTGAGATACAAAAAATGGCTGTTTTGTTGTACTTAGAGCAGTATTCGAATGAAGATGAATTGTGTAGTAAGTTGACATGCGATAATCAAGGTATCGAACAAATTAATAAGCTGCGAGTATTACTTATTAGCGTTGAAGATTTAGAAGCAATTGCAATAAAGGATACTATATTTTTAAAGCACAATTGGTATAAAATTAATGATGAGTTACCTGTTGTAGAAGCAAAAAGAGTTGTATTAAATGAAAATAACACGCAAACATTTGCAGAGTTAAAAGCGCAGTTTGATAGTGTTGTTAAAGATGAAAGTATTAGTGTAGATCTAATAAAAGGATTCGATGCAATATTCTCAAAATTTCAAAAATCCTCAATAGCTACTAAAATAAAATCATTATTTAGTTTTAGTTCTTTGGCTGTTCCATTAGATTTTCAATATCGATATGATGTTATAAAAGATTTGGTAGATACTTACAATGAGATTAAAGAATTACTTCTTCACATCAACGTAAACTGTTGTCCAAACATAGGTGCTTTTCCAAAGCACATCATGTTGGGAAAATTGAAGCAAACAGAAGATTATCCTGAATTACGTCACCGATTTTATAAATCAACTATTGTAGGTCATGAAAATGAAAACCTTCAAAAAGTACAATTGTTAATTAATAGAGCAATTGCAATGGTGAATAGTTATATAGGAAAAACAAAGTCAGAAGAAGTTATTATCACGCCATCACAAGCACATACTCCTTTAAGCGATAAAGCAATTCCTTTTTATTACAATGTTTCTTCACAGTTTTTAAAGAATTGGGACTTTAACAAAACAAAAAATTACAGAGCAAATCAAAACTTAAGCTATCATAAAGAAAACCTTTCCAGCTCCTTGGCAATTCAAAAGCCATTATCATACAATATTGATAAAAATGATTTCTACAGAATTGAAGGACATCAAGGAAAAATGTACAGAGATGCATTGGCAAAAATTTTAAAACTTAAAAAAGATAACGGATTGAGTTTTGATGTTAAAACACTTTCTATCAATGCTACTGAACAAACTATTAATATAAATAATTACGAGTGTGAGTTTGAAGACTTAAAAATGTTGTTGAACGCATGGAGAGCAGAACAGAATTGTATTTTATCAGAGGTAAGTAAAACATTTTCAGCATTCAAGTTAACCAATCCAAAAGTAAATACAGTTGTAGATGAATTTATTCCATTAAAAGATAGAGGTATCATTATTGAAAAAGGAGATGTTATTGATGTTGTTTCGATGGATAAAGAAATAACAAGTAAAATGGATATACTTTCAAAGACAATCAATACTCAAGAAGAAAATATCTATAAATACGATGTTACCTACGATAAAAATTATACAAACTTATTTGATAAAGAAAATATAGTTAAAGAGAGTTTAACAAAAGAAGACGATTCGTTAGGGACTTTAATAGAAAAAGTATTTGATAAGAATAAAGATGGATCGGCTAGTGATATTATTGTAGAACTTAATAAAGAAACTGAGGCTATAAAAGAAAAAGAAGTTTGGAAAGAAGAACCAACGCTTAGCGACTTTATTTTAACAGATCTTACTGAAACTTTGGTACATGCATATATCTTAGATACCAAAGTGCCACTATACATAAGAGACATAGATAATCTTGTGTTAACAAGTTATAAGCTAACCATTGCTGAGCTATGTAAAAAAGTAAAAAAACTACAAGCAAAGTATAACAGTACTTCATTAGAACTATCAACTAAACAAATTTTAGGATTATTAATTAATCAACTATCAATTGTTTGTTGTTCAGGAAAAAAATTAGAGACACTACTTGCTGAAATAGATAAAAGAAAGAAAAAGATTTTAGAAAGAATACAACTTTCAGAATTTGTAAAACAACATCCAGGGCTTGAACATAAAGCGGGAGTTGTTCCAGGAGGAACTTTTGTAATGGTATATGTTACCGAAAATGCAGCTGATAAAAATACATTTGATGATGTAGTGTTAGATGTTGTATTTAAAAACCAGCCGATATTATCGGATATAGGGATTGTAAAAGACGAGTTCTTATCTTCAAAAGAGACCTTTTTGGGAAAAGAAGTGTTGTATAAAAATGGTGGAGTAATCAATTTATGGGATAGAAGTTCAAGCATTAATTTTTCATTTGTAGATGGAAGTTATTTCAATCTTAAAGACAGGCTGTTTTTTGAACAAGATGTTGTTTTGGTTGGAAAAACATTAGCAGAAACCGTAAGTAATTTTACAGCATTCCTAAATAGAACTTGGTTTAGAGCGGGTGTTTCTAAAATTCTTAGCGCAGAAGAAACTACTATGTATAGAGATGGATCAGTTGGAATGCGCATTACTATTAAAGATCACTTAGTACCAAAAGGCGAATACTTTTTCCAGATTTATAATCCTGTTGTTTTAGAAACTACCAAACGATTGTATTTCGACGAAAATGAAGTGATTAGTGAAAATGAAACATTAAAAAACACCGTAGTAGCAGATTTTTCTCTGCCATATATGTGTTGTTCAGATTGCGCGCCAGTGAACTTCATCATTCCTAAAGAACCACCATTTTTAAGCTTACCAGTAAGTACTATTTGCTTGCAAAAAGATATTGTAATTGAACCATTAATTTTTACCGTGAGACCTGTGGATGGAGAAGTAAAAGCAATTGCTCCTGAAGGAGTAATATCTGGGGTGTTTAAAGATCCAGAAGATGAAAAATGGAAAATAGATATTACTAAAATAGACAAAAGCTTATTAGGTAAACCGATGAAGTTTACAGTAAACGATGAACCTACCGATTGTGAACTTACGGTATATCCAGCATTAGAATTGGTAGTAGATGTAGAACAGCCTATAGAGTATAATGATGATAAATCGCAAGCTAGAGTAACCTATGTATTACATTGGAAAGATGCTGATTTTGTCAATGCTGATTTTTTTGCAAATATTAAGTACTCTTGGGATTTTATGGGAGACGGTACCAAAATAGAACGTACTCCTGTAAACAACAAAGTTTTCCAAAACTATACATTACCAATTGATGATGTTAATAACGAAATACATCCTTCATTAGAAATTTCATTGGGTCCGTGTAAGAAAATAGTAGCTATTAATTCTATAGTTTTTGATACACTAACACCATCAGAGTTAGCCATTCAACCATCATATTGTATAGATCTTACCATAGAAAAAGTAGCTATAATTCCATTTAACAATGTAAATGGAGTGGTAACAATAGCTGGAGGAGCTATAAATGGAGTTACTATTGAAAATAATCAACTAGTTATTAATGTAGCTAGTTTTGAGAATTATGATCAAACAATTGAATTTTTAGAAGATGGACAAACAACAAATGCTAGAATTACTATTCACGAAGTAAAACAAATAAGTATTCGTGAACGAAGTGAATCGAGGTTTGTTTGGAAAAATGGACAATTATTTTACGAGGCTGCTTTTGAAGTAGTATTACCTGATGGGGTAAAACCAGATGGATTAAAGTATCAATGGAACGTAAATGAAATTGAAGCGACTACCGAGTTATTTAACCCTCAATTATTAGTTAAGGAAGGAGCTGAAAATTCTTATACAGTTACATTAACCATTATTGATGGTGGAGGTTGTACTTCCAATACTGAGATATTAAAAAAGATTTCATTTCCAGATTTCACTATAAGCTTGGATGATACTACATTTTGCTTAAATGATAGATCACCACATTCTGTAATGGTACGACCACAGTTTGAGGGAGTCCAGTTAACGGGAGGAAATGTTAAGTTGAATACAGCAACTAATTTGTGGGAATTTGTTCCTGCAAATTCAGGATTAACAGGTTCAGGTATTGTGAGCATTGGTATTGTAGGAACATTTGTTACGCAACCGGTAAGTTTAATCACAACACCTCAAGCAAATTTTACACATAGTTTTGATGAAACAACAAGAATATTATCACTGACAAATACGTCAGAGATAGGAAAAGAATACTTATGGGTTATCAATGGAGTTGAAAGAGAACCACAAACTAAAAGAGTTACAATTACCGAAGATTTAAGCAATTTTGATGGAAGCACTATAGAAGTATCCTTGTCGGTTGTAAGTACTTGTGGTACGAATACTAAGAAAGAAGCCATTGATATTAATAATACACAAGACAAGACATGTGAGGATATTACTAAAGATACTGTAATAAAAGACTTTGAACTGCTAAGTAGAAAAGATGCTAACTTGGGAACAGTGATAAGTACTAATGTGGTTATACCTACCAATGATATTTATGAGGAAATTGTAAATGATGTAAGTAATTCTTACTTAAGTGGAGATAAGAACAATCAATTACCAGTTGTTTTTCCAGACCTATTAAGAAACACATCAGTATTACTTGTAAAAGATATAGAAAACAGAACCTTATTAGTAAAATATTATAAGGCTCAAGTGAAGCTGTTCTTTAATATACTTCATTGTCAAGAACAAACAGTTTTGGAAACAGACGAGAATCATGGAATTATTTCAGAATTGATAGATGCTATTAATAATGAATTTATAATGTTTAAAGAAAATCAAATAAAAGTAGCTGATGAGGCTTTTATACAGTTTTTAAAACTATATGCTGTTGAAATTCAAGCTTCATACATTTCTAAATTGATTAATGAAAAATTAATGCAAAACTTATAATGTTAGAAAAAGAACATAGTATTCAAAAAGTATTTGCTGAGGTAAATACGAGAAGTAAAAAGATAGCTGATGAGTATAAAAACTCGCTAGAGAGCTTTTTACAGGATGAGGTATTTCCAGAAATTGAAAAATACTTTAACTCTCAAGAGTTGGAGAATGAAGAATTCATTCAACAAGTAGAAAATTTGAGTATTGAAGTTACTATGTCAAACAATAATAAGACCATAAGTTTTAGTAGTGTAAAACAAGAAATTAAAGAACAAATAGTAAAAAAAATAAAAGCAGTTTTTAGTAACCCAGAGTTACATGAAGTAGCTGTTACTACAGTTCCTATTATACAATCTAAAACAGACTCCTTCTTTCATTTTTTGCAGCATGGAACAATTGCGTGGTGGAATACAACAAAAGAAGAGAGTTTTACTAACAAAGAGCTGTTTGAAATTACTGAGAGCTCAAATTTTGAAGAGAGATTTTTAAGAGCTTTAAGTAATCCTATCCAAAAAAAGCGATTAATTCAGCAATTTAAAGATGAAGAACTTCAGATTTTATTTCTGGGTATTATTGATAAGACAACAGGATATGTAGAGTTTTTATCATCTATTAAAGAGATAAATTTATTGGCTTATGAAACAAAAAATAAAATAAGGGAACTCTTTATCGATGCTATACTTAGTAAAGACTTTTCGAGAATAATAGTGGAGATTCAAGAGGTAATAAAGATTTCAAAAAGTGAAAGCATTTCAAATAGCGACCAAAAGAAACTAACAAGCTTTTTAAAATTATTGGCTTCAAAAAGTGCAGTGTTTGTTAATCAATTTGATAGTGAAAGACTCAAGGGAAGTGAAGTTAAAAGTAATAAGAGAAGTGTTGGAGTTGCTGTAGAAAAATTCAATGATAGAAAAGAGGAAAGGGTTAGTATAGATAATGAAGATGGAGTAGATAATAAGGCGTATGCTAAGAATGAAAAGATAAATGAAGAACCTATTTCAGTGGAAAAAGGGATAGATCGTTTTAGTTTAACTAATGAAATTAAAGGAGGAGAGAGTCAAAACAAAAAAAATAGTTTAAAAGAAGAAGCATCAGATAAAGAAAAGAAGTTAGTTGAGAAAGAAGAATTAAAAATAAATGAGCAAAAAGAAAATAAAAGTATTGATGATAATGTAGAGAGAAACTCAATAGAAGAAAAAACACTTAAAGAACAAAAAAGAGCAGATTATCAAAGAAGACATCAAGAAGCGTTAAAGAATACATTTTCTAAAGAAAAAGAGGTAGTCAGTGAGTCAAAATCTCATATTGTTAAAAATGCAGGTTTAATACTGCTGCATCCTTTCTTAAAGCAATTTTTCTATTCATGTGGTTTTTTGAATCAAGAAAACCAAATCATCAAACCTGATGAAGCAGTTCACTTATTACATTATGCAGCCACTAAAAAAGAACAGCAGTATGAGAGTAATCTAGTTTTTGAAAAATTTCTGTGTAACATACCAATTTACCAATCTATAGAAAGAAAAATAATATTGAGTGATGAGGTAAAAGAAAAATCAGAAGAATTATTAAAAGCGGTACTACAAAATTGGGAAGTTTTAAAAAACTCTTCCCCAGATCTTCTTCGTAATGAATATTTACAAAGGGAAGGAAAGTTAGATTTAACCAAGGATAATCCTACACTAACAGTTGAGAGAAAAACACAAGATATTTTATTGGATACCAAACTTCCTTGGAATTTAAGCTTATGTAAACTTCCTTGGAAGAAGGAATTGATTTTTACGAATTGGTAAAATATATAACTAAACTTTAGAAGCCATGTTTAAAAGAGATAAAAAACCAGAGGCGAATAATCCGTTGAAAAGAGATGAAAAAAAGAATCCTTTTATTCAACCAAAGTTAGCATTTGGTCGTAAAGGAGATCAATATGAAGTTGAAGCAGATAAGATGGCTGATAAAGTTGTGGGGAATAGTACAGACTCTAATTCAGTACAAAAGAAAGAAAAAGAGGAAGAGATTCAGCAAAAACCATTAGCTTCTGAAGTAAGCTCTCTTGTACAAAAAGTTGAAGCGTCAGAAGAAGAAGAACCCGTTCAAAAGAAGGAGGAAGAAGAAGCAGTACAATCCAAGGAAGAGGAAGAGCCTGTGCAAATGCAGGAAGAAGAGGAGGCTATACAATCCAAATGTGATGATTGTGAAAAAGAAGAACAAGTTCAAAAGCAGGAAGAGGAAGAAGCCGTACAATCGAAATCAGAAAATAGCAGTCCAACTAATAATTCTACTTCATTTGAAGGTAAATTAAGAGGAGGAAAAGGAGGTCAAAAAATGGACGCAGGAACACTAGGTGAAATGGAATCGGGTTTTGGAGCCGATTTTAGTCGTGTAAACATCCATAACGATTCAGAAGCCGCACAAATGAGCCAGGAAATAAGAGCACAAGCCTTTACTCATGGAAACGACATTTATTTTAATAAAGGGAAATATAATCCGAATTCTAAAGAAGGAAAACACCTCTTAGCACATGAGTTAACACATACCATCCAGCAAAGTGGAGCTATTCAAAAATCAGTTGCAGAAGATTATAGTGAAAATTTAGAAGCAAACCGGTTTAGAGGTGACTATTTATTAGAGAAAGCACACGATCACGCATACTTAATCCGTAAAGGTTGCAAAGGGAACTCGGTTAAAAAATTACAATTAGGACTCATAAATCTAGGTTTTGCACTTCCTGTCTATGGACCTGATGGTGATTTTGGCAATGAAACACACAATGCTGTAGCTTCTTTTCAACAAAGTTACGATCTAGGAGTAGATGGTATTGTTGGTTCAGAGACTATGGGAGCCATGGATGATATTTATTCTGGAAAAGGGGTTAAAAAGCAAGATTCTTGTGAAGATACCATACCTTTTAGTGGAACCTTTTCAAATCTATTACCTATTCCTTTTTTTAGTACCAAAAACTGTCCCAATATCACATTAACTTTTGAGCATAAAGCAAATGTTCATGGTTTTCAGTCTTGTGTAAGTTTTGGTGTAAATATAGATTTCGTGGTCTTCAAAACTATACAAACCAAAGATAAATTTCAGAAAACAATCCTCAAATTTAAAATGAAAAATGCTGTTAAGCACAGATTAAATTTCACAATGCACCCAGACTGTGCAGGATTGAGTATTACAATCAAAAATGGAAAGTTAAGAAGACATTAAATAAGGTATGAAAGCTTTACCTAAAAATACAAGTCAAAAAGGAACTTCTCATGCTACTATACAAAAGAAGGAAGAGAATCCTTATTCTGGAATACAGATTAGTAGTAAACAATGTGCTACCATATTTGTTAACGTTTAAAAAGAATATAAGATATAAAACAAATAAGTAATTATTTATGTTTTCACCAAAAACCCAGCATAGTACAAAACCAACTTCTTCAAAACCAACTGGAGAAGGAAATTTTATTCAGCCTAAACTAAACGTTGGGAAACCGGGTGATAAATATGAGGTAGAGGCAGATAAGGCTGCTGACCAAATTATTGCTAGAGGAAATGAAACTCCATCTTCATTTTTTGCGCCCACAGTGCAAAAGAAAAGTGAAGAAGAGATTCAAAAACAAGAATCAAATGAACAAGAAATTCAGCAAAAACCACTAGTTGACTCTATAAGTCCAGTGGTTCAATTAAAATCAGATAATAATCTTCAAAAGCAAGAAGAAGAATTACAACAAAAGGAAGAGGAAGACGTCCAAAAACTGGAAGAAGAGGATGTGCAAAAATCTCTTGAAGAGGAAATCCAAACGAAAAAAGAAACAACGGAGTCCCCATCTGCTGGAGAAGTAATTCAGCAAAAAGTAGAAGAAGACATTCAAGAAAAAGAAGAGGAAGAGATTCAGGAAAAAGAGGAAGAAGAGTCTCAACAAGTACAGATGTCTGGTGGGGATGACACTTCTTCATTAGAAAGTAATCTCAGCAGTTCAAAAGGAGGAGGAAGTCCGTTAGGCACAGATACAAGAAACGAAATGGAATCAGGTTTTGGAGCAGATTTTGGAGGTGTTAGAGTTCATAACGATAGCAATGCGGTTCAAATGAATCAAGAATTAGGCTCTCAGGCTTTTACCAATGGAAATGACATCTATTTTAATGAAGGCAAATACAATCCAACATCAGAGTCAGGAAAGCACTTATTAGCGCACGAGTTGACTCATACCGTACAGCAAGGAGTCTCACCTGCTTCCAATAGTGTTCAAAAATCAGAAGGAGAAACAGGTACAGTAACCTTAGTGGCTCCTACCGAACCAGTAGATATCACAAATGGATTACAGTTATCGGACGATTGGCTAGCTTATATTGAGCAAGAATCAAGAACAACTAACTTTGATGTAAATGTTAAAATAGGTGCACAATTCGAAGGAACCATTAAAATCCGAAAGTTGGGAAGACCTGCAGAAGGAGAATCTCAAAAATTTGAGCTTTCTAGAAATAGAGGAAATAAACATTTAGATGTCCGTGGAATGTCATTTTTAAATCCGTTGAGAGAAGCTGGGGTATTTCCTGTATTAGTATTAAATAGCTTTGGAGAAGAACAAAATACAACAGGTTTTTTAAGTATTCGAACAGGAGAGAACGTTTTTACTAGAGATGCACTAGGAATTATCCATAAAATTAATGAAAATCTTGAGGCAATGAGCTTTTTAGGGGTAAGTCCTATTGAAGTAGCAGAAGGCTTAGAAAATAAGTTTGAAAACGGTGGGTTAAATTTTAGAGCAAACAATTTATCAGCAAATATAGATGGCTATATAGAAGCTACGGGTAGTTTAGGAATTACAGATTCTAATTTAAGTTTTGAGCTTAATTCTACCGTAGATATTGCAGGTTTAGCATCTGGAGAATTTAATGTAGCAAGAGGAGCAGATGGTAAATTAAGTGGACAAGTAAGTGTCGCTGCTGATATAGCCAATGTAAGTGCTTCTTTAACTGTTGAATATGATGATGGAGCAGTAACTATTCAGGGTACAGGTAGAATGAATTCAGAAAAGTTTTCTGGTGAAATAACCTTATTAGTTACCGATGCAACCCGTTCTCGTCAAATGATGCACGCTGCATTAGGGGTAGAAAGTATGGATCAAGAAGCAGAGGCTCCTGCTCAGGAGCAAACTGCTGTGCCAAAAACAAAAGATAATCAAGTATTAGCAGGATGGGGAGAAGTACAAGCCACCATAACTCCTTGGCTACAAGGAACTGCTAAAATAGGAATTGACCACTTAGGTCATGTAACTATTGTTGGTGAGGTCGTTGTAACAGAAGATATTGAGTTGATGGAGCAACGAGGGAAAAAGGTGGATATTTTTGAAGTAGAAATACGAGCGGGATATGGTATCCCACTAGTAGGACAAGTATTCTTATTCGCAAGTATTGGAATGTTTGCCAACGCAGGTTTCGGACCTTTGGTTTTAAAAGATGTAGGTTTTACAGGAACCTATTCTACAGATCCATCGGTTTTACAGAATTTTAGTATTACGGGAACTTTAGGAATCAATGCTTTTGCGGTACTAGGGTTAGAAGCCGAAGCAGGAGTAGGTGTTACTTTAATAGGACACGATGTAAAAGCTGGGGTAAACGTAACAGCAGCTGCAGGGTTGAGAGCGTATGCAGAAGCTACACCAACTTTTGAGTATAAAGAAGAACACTCACCAGAAGGAGGGAAAATTGGAGAATCAAGGTTGAAAGGACATTTTGAAGCAGCAGCTCAGCTGTTTTTACAATTATCAGGAGCATTATTTTATGAGTTAGATAGTCCTTGGTGGTCTCCAGCACCCGATGGACGAGAAGAATTCCCTTTAGGAGAAGTACAATACCCAATTGGAGATAGTTTAGGAATAGGTGCAGATGTAGATTGGTTAGTAGGAGGAGAAGAGCCACCAGAGTTAAAAATGTCTCCTGTAGAGTTTGATCCTGATAAGTTTACTGCTGATGTGATGGCAGATCCACCACCAAGAACTATGGGGGATAGTGAATCAAACCCAGATGGAGAATGGCAAGGAGAAAATCCAAATAGCAGTCAAAATGAGAATCCAGAAATTACGGGTGAGGGAGAAGGGTTACCACCAGGAAGAAGAGAAGAAGATTTAAGCACTCTTACAGAAGAGCAAAAATATATGCGTGCTTTAGATGAACTCTCACAAATGGAAAATGCCAATCCGAAACCTACTATTGGAGTAGTAGAAGATAAAATCAATAGGGTGAAACGCAGATATGGTATCCGTAGAATTCAAACCAGAAACGAAGAAGCTGAAAGCGTATCGATTTATGTAGAACATGGAGAAGAAAATAATTCAAGACACTTACTACAAATACCGTTAATGAGTGAGGCGGAACGTTTGAGAATACTAGGAGAAGCTTTACAAGATTTGAGAAGAAAAGAGAGTCGTGCTGCTAATGAAGATGGAACTATAGAAGAATCTGCAGCAGATTCTATGTTACAATTATGGAAAAGAGAACATCTTGTTATTGAGAATGTAAGGGCTGTAGACGGAGGTAATACTTGGGATTATTTTATTGATTATGGGAATGAGAGTAGAACAGAGACAGGTAAAATAAAATCAAGTAGTTCTGATGAGCAAGGAGTTGAAGAGAATGGAGGAAATACAAACTCAGAAGAAGTAGAAAGTATAATAGGTATGTCTAAATCTATTAACGTAGATGGAGGACACACGTTAAAAATAGAAGGAACAATAGAAAGGGTAGAAATTAATGTTTATAGTGAAAAACAAACTTTAAATGGGCTACTTAATGATAAGAGACAAGAAATTCACGAAAATCGTGAATCGGATTCAGAATATGAAGCTAAGTCGAGAGCAATAGAAAACTTGTTCAATGAGAAAAGAGTATTAGGAACCAATATTGGTGCTTATAAAAGAGCAGTAGATAATGCTTACACAGCAGGTCATGGTAATGAACCGATAAGGAGTGCATATAACTTAATAGTAACAAATTTAACTAATATAGCTGCCGATTTAGTAATAATAGGTGTACTTGAGCATACAATTGAACTCCCAATTTCTCGAGTTTCTTTTGAAACTGACAGTAAGGGTAGAGCATATATGTTAAGAGCAGCGCCATTATCTAAAATACCAGGGAATACTAGAGGGTCTACACCTACGCAAGATCCGCAAGGATGGACTAATATTCCAGTTTCTTTGAGAAGAAGTGGGGCATGGGTAAGAGCACATATGTTGAACCATAGATTACATGGACCGGGTACTAGAGAAAATCTTTTTCCAGGAACTAGAGATATGAATTTAAGGGACATGGAGAACCAAGTAGAACATTTTGCTAAAGAAGCAGTTTGGGATAATAATCAAGTTATTTACTACAATGTAGATGTTTCTTATGGTAATACAGGTGTATTTGAAGATATACCAACTATTGTGGTAATGAGTTTTGGACCTTACAATACAGAGACGAATTTACCAGAAAGTCCTACAAAAACAAAAAGGTTTACCCAAGCACCTCCAACAACAAGTGTAAAAGTTACAATTAATGAATCAAGTTCTGGATCTTTGAATTCAAAAGCTCTAGCCGAAGGTGGTAGCAATGGAACAGGTTTATCAGGTTTTTTTGATAGGTTAGTTAGTGGAAGGCCATCAGGAGGGTACCAAAATATAGTACAGGTAAGGTCTGTTGTTTCGGCACTATATACTAATCAAGATGCATTTATGTCTGCCTTTACTAAGTTTAATAATTTAATTAATGCAAATGTTTTAGAATATGACTAACATCAAAGAATTGTTTTTATTTAAAATGTTAGAAGAAGTTGGTAATGCTTTTGAACATGGAGTTAGTATAAAAACACCAGTAACGTATGCATTACCTTCTCACAAAATAGAGAATATTCAGTTGGATATACCTAAAGATTTAATTGATTTTTATGAGCAAACATCAAAGCTAGAACTTTTGTGGGAGTTACAGAATACAGAAGAAAACACAAAACAGTTTAAAGAAAATAAGTATTTAAAAGAAAAATACTTTGAAAATAATTACGATTGGAGTGTTGTACATGAGTATTTAAGTGGATTTATAAATATAACTAAAGTAGAAGATATATTTAATCCAATTTTTTGTAGAGAGCAAGGATATTACTACACATTATCTAATTTGGAAGAGAATCAAGATGATTTTTACCCTTTTGATATCTGTTGGAGTTTAACAGCTTGTTTAAAAAAAGAAGGAAATAAAATAGTAGATAATATATGGTTAGTTCATACAGATGCAAACGCTATTTATAATATGAAAATTACCATAGAAGTATATTTAAATCTTGCATATCAAGCTAAGGCACTCCATTATTGGCAGCTGATATATTTATTTAAAGAGAAGTCAGAATACTTTGAATTAATGAAACGGTTTTTACCAAAAATACTACCCCATATCAAATTGGATTTAAAACCTTTTGGAATAGAGTAAAACTCTTTTCAACTTTAAAAAAAATAGAAAGTTATGGAAACATTGATAAACGATATAGAAACAAAAGAAGATTTACAACAAGCGATTTCTTTTTTAAAAGAAATAATTTATGCTAGATTATCTTCAGAATTTCATGGTGATGATTTTTTAAAACTAGATATGAGTTTTGAAAAGAATGATTCTTATATAGCTTCTTTCATTCGAGGTAATGAACTAAATTATTCCGATAAGATATTATTACTCTTAAGCATAATACCTCATATTTTACCCAATTTCTTTAATAATATTATTTCTGATTTTTTGCCCAATGGAGGTGAACTACCTGAGTTTGGAGGAGTAAAAGGGAAAAACCATAGAGGAATTATTCCTACAGTAGAGACTGCTTTATACATATTAGCAGGCAATAATATAGAAGAGCGCAAGCTGGTGTCAAACTTTATATTATGTGAGAGCAAACTAATTAGAAAAGCTATAATTGAGATAGAAAAAGTTCCCTATGGAGAACCACAAATGAGTGGAAGATTAATTCTTATCCAAGAGTATATGTACTTTTTTATAACAGGGAAAAAACTTAAACCACAATTAAGTCAAGATTTTCCAGCAAGTTTAATTACTACAGATTTAGAATGGGAAGATTTAGTGTTACAAGAAAAAACATTAAATGATGTTAAAGAGATTGAAAGTTGGCTAGCCTACAAAGAAATATTGATGAATGATTGGGGGATGTCGTCAAAAATAAAACCGGGGTATCGCGTATTGTTTTGTGGGGCGCCAGGAACAGGAAAAACATTAACTGCAGGGTTGTTAGGAAAGCATACAGGAAAAGATGTGTATAGGGTAGATTTATCAATGGTAGTGTCAAAATATATTGGAGAAACGGAGAAAAATTTATCCAAACTTTTTGACAAATCAATCAATAAAGATTGGGTATTATTCTTTGATGAGGCAGATTCCATCTTTGGGAAACGAACCAATGTGAGAGATGCTCATGATAAGTATGCAAATCAAGAAGTATCATATCTGTTACAACGAATAGAGATGCACCCAGGACTTATAATTCTAGCTTCCAATTTTAAGAACAATATAGATACCGCATTTACACGTCGTTTTAATAATATTATTGAGTTTGAAGCACCAAACTATGATGAAAGACTTATGTTGTGGAAAAATAACTTACCTAAAAATATAGAGTTAGAAAAGGAAATTACTATAGAAGAATTAGCGAAAAAGTTCAATATAACTGGAGCTAACATCGTAAATGCAGTTCAATATGCATGTTTAAAAACGATAGCGAATAAAGAAAATAAGATACAGAGACAATATATTTTAGAAGGAGTAAAAAGAGAGTATACAAAAGAAGGAAAGACGACCAATATCACAATTTAAAAAGAGAGTGTTATGAAAACAATAAATCAAATAAACGGAATCCCTTTGCATTATGCACGACTAACTAATCACCCTTATGGAACAAGGGGTGAACAACGTAATTTTTTAATTGAAGAAAGTTTTTTGGGTGTATTAGAAAATGCTTTTCAAGAGGTTTTTAATAACTGTCCATTAGGAATTCCCGAAGTAATTACAACAGCAGGGATTTTTGTAGACAAACCAGGGCAGCACGGACATGGAAAAGCATTTGATATAGATGCTATTTTTTGGAATGATGAAACGTTGGTGACTGCTAATTTTATACATCAAAAAGAACTGTATTTAGGAATAGAATCTTTCTTAAGAAAGCATTTTGGGATTGTATTAAACTATTACTATCCGAACCATAAAGATCATTGGCATATGGATATTAGTGTTCCTGTTGATTATAATGAAACATCAAAATCTGAAACTTTGTATTTACAATTAGTTCTAAAATATATTTATAATGAAGAAATTTTGGTGGATGGTATTTGGGGGCGCCAAACTTCTGGAATAGTAAATGAAGTTTTTGAAAAGCTGGGAATTGATACGCCTATTACTACGAAGGCAAATTATTTAAAGTTTTTAGATATCACAGGTAAAATAGCATTTAAATTGTTTGAAGAAAATACTTCTCCCAAGCATTTATTAAATAATTTAAAGGAGGTTGTAGAAGATTTACCGCAACAAAATAGAATAGTTGTTAGAGAAGCATTGAATAGCTTTTTGGATCATGGAGAAACAGTAAGCTGGTTACATAATTTTGAAGGGGTGCATAACTTAGAAACTATAATAAACGAGGTTATAGCGTAAAGAGCAAACTACCTTAAAAATTGCTGTCTAAACCATACTTTTTTCCAAACTCTTTTTAAAATTAAAAAAGTAGCATTTTCAGTATATATATCAATATCGTTTGATTCAATATTTTGTACTTCTTTTTCAGAAACATCAATGCGATATAAAAGGTTTGAGTATGAGCTAAAGTCATGCAGTAGTAGTTCTTTTACCATTTTTTGTAGCTTTTCTTTTAAAATTAGAGGCGTGCTATTTTCTGAAAAAGTGAAATCAATACCTACTAAATTTAAGTCTTTGTTAAGCTGAATTATAAGCTGATGATATAATTTTTGAGTAGCTACATTGGTAAGTAAATCGACACTATTTTGATAACTAGGTAGCATTTTAAAATTAATTCAATTTGTAATTAATAAATTGCTCATCTAAGGCTTTTAAAAACTGACTTGACACTTTAATTTTAGTCGTTCTACTAGGTAAATTCAATTCAATTTTCTCTTCAGCATCCCAAATAGTAAAATGTAGATTTTGTGATCCTTTGTTTGTAGCAAATAAGTGTTGTAATTCTTTAATCTTATTTTCCTTCACTTCTTGCAACGGGATTTTAATAGTTAGTTTTTTACACATTTTGTCCATAATATCATGTAATAATAAAAACTCATTAAAACCTATTCTAGGTTCACCTTTAACACCTTCATTGTTTGTCCATCCGGGTTTGATTGTAGTTTTGATAAATAAGAATGAATTAGGAACTAAAAAGTGCTTGAATTTTAGATAATCTTCCCCAAAAATTCTGAACTCGTAGCTGTCATTATAATCTTCCATAGTAAAAGAAGCCCATCCTTTTCCTGCTTTTGACACACGATGTTGTACATCGGTAACAATACCGGCAAAAGATAATCCTAAACCTTCGTATTGAGCAATATTCTTAAAGTGTGCAAGGGTAGCGTTGCAAAAATTCATTTCATTTTTAAAGTCATCCAACGGATGTGCAGAAATATACATTCCTACCACTTCTTTTTCACGAGCTAAGAGTTCCATAGTTCCCCAAGTTTCACATTCTGGAACTTGAGGTTCTGGTAAATCAACTTCTGAGGCTTCTCCAAATAGAGAAACTTGAGAGGAATTTTGATTCTCCTGATATTTATTTCCAAAACGGATAGCTCTTTCTAAAAATGTTTGCCCTTTTTCGTCTTTCACATAATACTGAGCACGGTGTGTACTGGTAAAAGAATCAAACCCTCCAGCTAAAACCAATCCTTCAAAAGCTTTTTTGTTGGCCACACGTAAGTCGACACGTTTAGCTACATCAAAAACAGAAGAGTAATGTCCATTTTCTTTACGCTCATCAATAATGGCCTTTACAGCAGAACCTCCAACTCCTTTTATTGCCGCCATACCAAAACGAACGGCTCCGTCTTTGTTTACCGAAAACTTAGCATACGATTCGTTTACATCTGGTCCTAATACTTCTAAGCCCATACGTTTACACTCTTCCATAAAGAACGAAACTTGTTTAATGTCATTCATGTTATTTGAAAGCACTGCAGCCATATACTCAGCAGGATAGTGTGCTTTTAAATAGGCAGTTTGATAGGCAATCCAAGCATAACAAGTAGAGTGCGATTTGTTGAAAGCATAGGATGCAAACGCCTCCCAGTCTTTCCAAATCTTTTCTAAGGCTTTTTCATCATGTCCGTTAGCTTTAGCTTGATTCACAAACTTAGGCTTCATTTTAGCCAGTACCGCAGCTTGTTTTTTACCCATGGCTTTACGAAGTACATCGGCTTCACCTTTGGTAAAATCAGCTAGTTTTTGTGAAAGTAGCATTACTTGCTCCTGATATACCGTAATACCGTAGGTTTCTGCTAAATACTCTTCCATGGCTGGGAGATCATATTGAATCTCTTCATCACCGTGCTTTCTTCGAATAAAAGAAGGAATATATTCTAAAGGACCTGGACGATATAGAGCGTTCATCGCAATTAAGTCGGCAAAAACCGTAGGTTTTAACTCTCGCATATACTTTTGCATTCCAGGAGATTCGTATTGGAATATCCCGACTGTTTCTCCACGTTGGAACAATGCGTATGTTTCTTCGTCATCAATAGGAAAGCTTTCTGGATCGAGTTCTACTCCGTGGCGTGCTTTTACAATTTTTACAGTATCCTTAATAAGGGTTAAGGTTTTTAACCCCAAGAAATCCATTTTTAATAATCCCGCACTTTCTACTACCGAGTTATCAAACTGGGTAACATACATGTCGGAATCTTTCGCTACAGATACTGGTACAAATTTGGTAATATCATCAGGAGTGATAATTACTCCACAGGCATGAATTCCTGTGTTACGAACAGAACCTTCTAAAATTCGAGCTTTGTTAATGGTTTCCGCTTCCAATCCATTACCATCGGCAATAGCTTTTAGCTCGTTTACCATTTCTATTTCTTCTGAACGAAGTTTTTCTTTCAATCCTTTCTCATCTAGTGAGAAGATTTTTGCCAATTTCATTCCAGGAATTAACTTGGCAATTCTATCTGCTTCAAATAGAGGTAAATCTAATACACGAGCGGTATCTCTAATAGAAGATTTTGCAGCCATGGTACCGTATGTAATAATTTGGGCTACTTGATTGGCACCATACTTTTGGATTACATAATCCATTACACGCCCACGACCTTCATCATCAAAATCAATATCAATATCGGGCATCGATACACGCTCAGGGTTCAAGAAACGCTCAAAAAGTAAATCGTACTTAATCGGATCAATATTGGTAATCCATAAACAATACGCAACTACCGAACCGGCGGCAGAACCACGTCCAGGGCCCACCGATACATCCATATTTCGGGCTTCTCGAATAAAGTCTTCAACAATTAAGAAATATCCAGGATATCCTGTTTTGGCAATTACGTCAAGCTCAAAATCTAAACGTTCGCAAACACTTTCTGTAAGCTCACCATAACGTTTTTTAGCTCCTTCATAGGTTAAGTGACGTAAAAAATTATTCTCACCACGTTTTCCTCCATCTTCTAAATCTTTAGCATCTCTAAATTCCTCAGGAATATCAAAGGCGGGTAATAATACATCACGAGCTAAACCAAAAGGTTCTATTTTATCAACAATTTCTTGAATGTTGATAATAGCTTCGGGTAAATCGGCAAAGAGTTTTTTCATCTCTTCGGTAGATTTAAAGTAGTATTCGTCGTTAGGTAAACCATAGCGATACCCTCTTCCTCTACCTTTTGGAGTGGCTTGTTTTTCGCCATCTTTTACACACAATAAAATATCGTGCGCATTGGCATCTTCTTTATCTAAATAAAAAGTGTTGTTAGTGGCAACAACTTTTATATCGTGTTTTTTTGAGAATTCTAAAAGAGTTTCGTTTACAACTCTTTCGTCTTCTTGTCCGTGACGCATCAATTCGATATAGAAATCGTCTCCAAATTGTTCTTTCCACCAAAGTAAGGCTTCTTCAGCTTGAGCTTCACCTACATTTAATATTTTACTTGGAACTTCTCCGTATAAATTTCCAGTCAAAACAATAACGTCTTCTTTGTATTGTTCAATAACTTTTTTGTCAATTCTTGGAACATAGTAAAAACCATCAACAAAGGCAATAGAAGACATTTTTGCCAAATTGTGATATCCGTTTTTGTTTTTTGCTAATAAAACAACTTGATATCCATTGTCTTTTTGACTTTTATTGGTATGGTCTTCACAAACATTAAATTCACAACCTACTATAGGTTTTAAAATACTCTCAGTTGGTTTTTCACCTTTTTCTATAGCTTCGTTATTAGCGGCTTCAGCAGCTTTGTTGTGTCCTATAATTGCTTGCACAAAATGGAAGGCTGCCATCATATTTCCACTATCAGTCATTGCAACTGCAGACATGTTGTCTTTTGCAGCAGCATTTACAATATTTCCAATTTGGATAGTAGATTGTAAAACAGAGTATTGTGTATGGTTGTGTAAATGTGCAAATTGAACACCTTCTAATTCAGCTAATCCTTCAGCAGTAGAAATGGTATTGGCTTCTTCTGTTTCTGAGGATTTTCTTTTTCGGATTTTATCACTTTCCTTTTTTAGATTCAAGTGCGTAAGCCCGATAACTTGAATAGGATTTGGGTTTGCTTCCGTGTAGCGTTGAAAGTAGTCAGAAGAAACATCTAATTGTTCTTCGGTATACTGACGTAAACGAATCAATTCTAAAAAACATCGAGTAGTTGCTTCTACGTCTGCAGTAGCATTATGCGCTTCACCAAAACCTACACCGAATAAATGATTGTGTAATTCAGTAAGTGTAGGAAGTTTGAATTTTCCTCCACGACCTCCAGGAATTTGACACATTTCGGCTGTGTGCTCGGTACAGGTATCTAAAACAGGTAATTCTGTTAAATTGTTCTCAACACCCAAGCGATGAAATTCACATCCCATGATGTTAACATCGAACCCAACATTTTGACCAACAATAAACTTTGTTTTTTGAAGGGCTTCATTAAATAATTTTAGTCCTTCACTTAAAGCGATACCTTGCTCGATAGCTAGATCGGTTGAGATTCCATGGATGCGTTCTGCATCATATGGGATATTGAATCCGTCTGGTTGAATTAAGAAATCGTTATGTTCAATAAGGTTTCCAAGTTCGTCATGTAATTGCCATGCAATTTGTATGGCTCTAGGCCAGTTATCGGTATCGGTTATTGGAGCATTCCAGCTTTTTGGTAATCCAGTAGTTTCGGTATCGAAAATTAAATACATGGGCAAAAATGACTTATTGAAGTGTTGTATAAAACAGATTGTAAAAATACGAAGAATTTAGGTTGCAATTAAGAGAAGTTATTAACGGGTGTTTTTTGTTGTAAGTAAAGGGTTTGAGGCCAGTTAGAGTAAAAAGGAGGTGTTAAGTATAGGTTAATTTTTAAATAAATATTAAAAAAAGTGATTGATACTCAATTAATAAGATTACATTTGTACTTTAATATAATATTTTTTACAATGAAAGAAGGAACAGTAAAGTTCTTCAATGAATCTAAAGGTTTTGGATTTATTACAGAGTCAGGATCAAACACAGAACATTTTGTACACGTATCAGGTTTAATCGATGAGATTAGAGAAGGTGATACTGTTGAGTTTGAACTTAAAGAAGGAAAAAAAGGATTAAACGCAGTTAGCGTTAGAGTATTATAATAATATATCTCACAAATTTATTTTTCTTAAGAGCCTGTTAAACAGGCTCTTTTTTATTGTGTTTAAATAGTTTTTTTACTTTTAAATGAAAAATATTTTATAAATTTGCGCCCACTTATCACGAGATGATAAGATATATT
The DNA here is from genome assembly GCF_050290165.1 of Tenacibaculum sp. Lineage (GTDB taxonomy): Bacteria > Bacteroidota > Bacteroidia > Flavobacteriales > Flavobacteriaceae > Polaribacter. Next base: position 150,802 of record NZ_JBNKHD010000004.1, read on the forward strand.
AATAATCAAGGTCGCGAACCTTAAAAATTAAAAATTATGCCTGTAAAAATTAGATTACAAAGACACGGTAAAAAAGGAAAACCATTTTATTGGGTAGTAGCTGCTGATTCAAGAGCTAAAAGAGACGGACGTTTCTTAGAGAAAATTGGAACTTATAACCCAAACACTAACCCTGCAACTATCGATTTAGATGTTGATGGAGCTGTAAAATGGTTACAAAACGGTGCTCAACCAACTGATACTGCTAGAGCTATCTTGTCTTACAAAGGAGCTTTATTAAAGAATCACTTAGCTGGTGGAGTAAAAAAAGGAGCTTTAACTGAAGAGCAAGCTGAAGCTAAATTCAACGCTTGGTTAGAAGGTAAAGCAGCAAAAGTTGCTGGTAAAGCTGATGGTTTAGCGAAAGCTGAAGCAGATGCAAAAGCAAAAGCTTTAGAAGCTGAAAAGGCTGTAAATGAAGCACGTATTGCTGCTGCTGTTCCTGCTACTGATAGCGAGGATGCTGCTGTTGCTGAAACAGGTGCTGATAGCGAAGAATAAAAACGTGTAGCACGATGATGCAAAAAGAGAATTGCTTTTATCTTGGCAAAATCGTTAAAAAACATAGTTTTAAGGGTGAGGTAGTTATTAAGTTAGATACTGATGAACCCGATCTTTACGAAAATTTGGAATCAGTTTTTGTCGATTTAGGCAATAATCTGGTTCCTTTTTTTATTGAAAAATCTTCATTAAGTAAAGGGACTATGTTTAGAGTGAAGTTTGAAGATGTAGATACTGAAGCGGATGCCGAAGCTATTTTGCGAGCAGGGGTTTATTTACCTTTAGACTTGCTTCCTAAGCTTTCTGGAAATAAGTTTTATTACCATGAAATTGTTGGTTTTACTGTTGTTGATACAGCTTTTGGAGAGGTAGGAATAGTTGTTGGTGTTAATGACTCTTCTGCACAGCCTTTATTTGAAATAGATAGAGACGGTAAGGAGATATTCATTCCAATGATTGATGATTTCATTAAGAAAGTAGATAGAGAGCAACAAATAATAGAAGTGGAAACCCCAGAAGGATTAATTGATTTGTATTTAGCTTAAAAAATTGTATTACTTTTTTGAACTAAGATAAAAAGTAAAAAACCAGAAGATATCATCTTCTGGTTTTTTTTAAACCGCTTTTTTTAGAACTTTTAATTTACTTGAGGTTTTGTTAATCTCGTTATTTATCAAATCTTGTGTTCTTATAATGTCAGTAATTTGAAAACTTCTTCCATTAAAGTTCTTTTTGATAATAACTCTTTCTAACCAGTACATTTCTCCTTTAAAAATCAAAGGAAAAAATAAAAACCTACTAGTTTTAGTTTTTGATGTCCTCTTTTTTTGAGAGGGTTTTAGCTTAATTTTCATTTTCTTGGTTAATTTAAACAAAGGTCATGCAGGCTTTGGTGTTAAGCTTGGGTAAACTTTGTGTTTAAAAATAAAAATGGGGAAAAAGTTGTCGCAAATGTATACTTTTTATCCTAAGTGATATAAGGAAAAGGTGTTTAAAATTAAAAGATGTATTCAAAAATACAATCTTCAGTATTTTCGAAAATCTGTTGCATTCCAATAAACTCAAAACCTAAGTTTTTTAATAGTTTTTGAGATTTTTCATTTCCTGGCATTGTTAGGGCTAACACTTTCTCTTGTTTAAATTGCGAGCGAACATATTCTATAATTAGTTTTGTGGCTTCTGTGGCATAACCTTTGCCTCTCCCAACAGGTAAAAAAGCATAGCCAATATCAATAAAATCTAATTTTTCTCTTTTTAATGCAGTAGATGTGCCAATAGGTTTGTTAGTTTCTTTTAAAATGACGGTAAAAAAGCCTAGACCTCCTAATTGTATATTCTTAAACAAGGTTTCTTCTAGATAAACCTCAGTTTCTTGAATAGATTTTAAGCTTTTGTCGCCAATAAACTGAATCCAATCAGGGTCATTGAATAGCTCAAAATAAAATGGAGCATCGCTCATTTGAGCTTCTCGTATAATTAATTGTTCGCTTTCTAATAACATGGTTTAAATATAAATTAAAAATGTATTTTTGCGAAGCAAAAAATAACAAAATGAGTTTACTACAAGAATTACAAGATAGAAGCGGAAATCAATGCGAATTATGTGCAGCAAAAGATAATTTATCAATTTATGAAGTGCCTCCAATTTCAACAGGTGGAGTTGATGGTAGCATATTGGCTTGTAGCACTTGTATTGAGCAAATTGAAAACCCTGAAGCTACAGATGCAAATCACTGGCGTTGTCTAAATGATAGTATGTGGAGTGAGTTTAGAGCAGTAAAAGTAGTCGCGTGGAGAATGTTGCATCGTGTAAAAAAAGATGGTTGGTCACAAGATTTACTGGATATGATGTATTTAGAAGATGAAGAATTGCGTTTTGCTGAAGCTACAGGAGATCATTTAGATGAAAGTGAAAAAATTATTCATCGTGATGTGAATGGAGCTATTTTACAAGCGGGAGATAATGTGGTATTGATTAAAGATTTAAAGGTAAAAGGTTCGAGCATGGTTGCAAAACAAGGAACAGCGGTACGTAGAATTTCGTTGGATCCTGAAAATGCTAAATACATTGAAGGTAAAGTAGAAGGAACACAAATCGTTATTATTACCGATTACGTAAAGAAAATGGCTGAGAAGGAGTAAAATTTTGTTCAGTTGAGTCTATAAAAAAGCCATTCTAATGAATGGCTTTTTTTATTTTTCAGTGTTATAAAACACTTTATAGAATTTCATTTTTTTCTCCTCGTCATACCCTTGTTCTAAGTATTCAGCAGAAGCATCTGGAGCATCTACATCAATTTTAATTTGTATGTTGGTGTCTAACTTTATTTCAGTTTTAAACTTACTTTTTTCCTTTTTTAAGACAACATCTGAAACCTCAAAGTTATTGCGGATTAATACGTCGTTCAATTTTTCAAAGTGTTGTTTGTAGTCCTCAAATAAATTTTTGTGTTTATCTTCTTCAAAGATTTCATCTTTAAAATTGTGGTAATCTACACTTTCGTGTTCTTTAAAGTAATCAACGGTATTGGCTAAAAAATTACTTTGTTCTTGTTTTCCAAATTCAGGCTTAATCACTTCTTCAGAAAATTCTTTACACATTTCAAGGTAGTTTTGAGTGTGTAAATTACGATCATCTGCATACTTTACACTTAAAAAGTTTTTAATCCAGTATTGTGCATCGTAATTGTTATTATCTACTGATAAAACTACCGTTCCTTCTGTATCAGAAGAATTCAAAATCAAACAACCTTTATCCAATCTTTTGGTAGAAATTCCTTTTTGAACCACAACGTCAAAACTATCATCGTCTAAATAGGTTTGGAAAAAATCTACTTTGCTTTCAATTTTAAAAACCCCAACAGCCTCTGTTAAAACATCTTTGTACTCGATGCCTTCAAAATAAGCAACAATCACATCACCAGTTTTTATATTGGCAGAGTTTGATTGTTCATAAAGATGGTTAACTATGTTTTTAGAATGTTGAATAAAAACCTCATTGCTATCATCTTCAAAAATATCTGAAGTGTATTTGTTGATTTCGTTTAGACGAACATCTGCATGATGACTAAAACGATAGCTCTGCGTAACCGCACCAAAAGGCTTTAGTAAAAAAGGGAGTAACAATTCGTAACTTTCTTCATCAAAACGAACTAAACTTTCAGAGAAAGCATTTTGCCCACTATTGTATTTGTTAGCTACTTTGTGAATGATACATTTGTTAATTTCGGTACGAGTTCTTTTAATCATCTTCTAAAAAATTGGAAGACAAAAATAGAAAAATTAAAGTTCCAATTTTAATTGTTCAGGTAACAATTTAAATGATTTTCTGTGGTAGGGTGTTGCGCCAAATTTACGGATAGCTTCGCGATGTTCTTTGGTAGGATATCCTTTGTTTTTTTGCCAATTGTATTGTGGAAATTCTTGATGAATTTTCTCCATATATTCATCTCTATAAGTCTTTGCTAGTATAGATGCCGCGGCAATACTCATAAATTTAGCGTCACCTTTAACAATAGTTTGATGTGGAATTTCTTGATACGGTTTGAACTTATTTCCATCAACAATAATAAATTCTGGTAAAATGTTTAATTGTTCAATAGAACGATGCATACCTGTTATTGAGGCTTGCAAAACATTTAGTTCATCTACCTCTTCTTGATGGATAAAGGATACACCAAAAGCTAAGGCACGCTCTTCAATATACGGACGAAGTTCTTGTCTTTTTTTCTCTGAAAGTTGCTTGGAGTCGTTCAGTAATTCGTGTTGAAAATTATCAGGTAAAATTACGGCGGCGGCAACTACAGGCCCTGATAAACAACCTCTACCAGCTTCATCAGTGCCAGCTTCTAATTTATGCCCACTATAGTTTAATTGCAACATGCTACAAATTAACAGTTTTCAAAGAAATTAAACCTAAAATTAATCGTTAAATTATTTTACTTTTGTCGTTATGAAGAAAAATCTTTTAATGTTTTTTTGTTTGGTAAGTACTCAGATAATGTTAGCTCAAATAAGATCTATTGATGGTAATTTTGGTAGAACAAACGGAGGACTTAATCAAAATTTAGATTCGTTGCCTGAAAATGAAATCAATGTAAAGCTTAGTGGAAAAACAAAGTACACAGACTATAAAATAATATCACATAAAAACGATACTACGATTGTAGATACGACCCTTACAATTCAAAAAGAATACAAGTTTAACTTTTTACGAAAAGATAATTTTGAATTGTTAGCTTTTCATAACCAAGGGCAAACATTTAATAACCTAGCATACGATTTTACGAATATTTCACAGTTTCCAGATATTGGTTTTAGAGCGAAGCTATTTAATTATTTCACTATTGAAGATGTGAATTATTATCATGTACCTACACCCACTACTGAAATTATGTATCGCACAGGTTTGGAACAAGGGCAGGTAGTTGATGCACTTTTTACTACAAACTTTTCTAAACGATTTAATTTAGCAATTGCCTATAAAGGACTTCGTTCTTTAGGTGCATATAGAAGGTCATTAGCTAGTACTGGTAATTTTAGAGTGAGTTTTAAGTATGAAACACCTAAAGGACAATATGCTATTAAAGGTCATGCAGTAAATCAAGATTTTTTTAATCAAGAAAACGGAGGATTAACAGCTGTTTCATTAGAAGCTTTTGTAAATGATGACCCAAATTTTAGCGGGAATAGAGGTAGAATGGATGTTAATCTTGACGATGCAGAAAATACTTTTGATGCTAAACGTTTATATTTTGAACATACTTTTAAGTTACTTTCTTCAAAAGATAGTTTGCAAGATAGAGAGTTCTCTAATTTGAAGTTAGGTCATTCATTTATTAGAGATTCTAAATTTTACCGCTTTAAACAAAAAACAGCAACTACAGTTATTTTTGGTGATGTAAACTCATTTGGGAGCATCAGTAATAAAACAAATTATTTGCTGTACAATAATCAGTTTTTTTTAGACTTTAACTCAAAATATATATTGGGTAGATTTCGAGTAAAGACAGATTTGTCAACATATAATTATGGTTATGAGAATCTACAAAATAATACAGCAGGAATTACTAAAAATAAACTAAAGGGTAATGCTGTTTCGTTTGGTGCAGATTGGAATGGTAGAATTGGTAATTTTCATGTGAATGCTAATGGGAGTTTAACTCCTGGTAGTGGACGTTTGTCAGGAAATAGATTGTCTGGAGAAGCGTTTTATAAGAAAGACAGTGTACTTACTGTTAAAGGTAGGATAGGCATTAGTAATAAGTATCCTAACTTTAACTTTTTATTACACCAAAGCACGTATAATGATTATAACTGGGAAAAAGATAAGTTTGTTCAAGAAGGAACACGAACTTTAGGAGGAGTTATTGAATCAAAGTGGGGGAATGCATCTGTTGATATTACAAATATCAGTAACTACACATATTTTGATGAAGACGGACAGCCGAACCAATTTTCAGGAGATGTAAACTACTTAAAGGCAAAAGTGTCTAAAGAATTTACCTTAGGAAAATTTTCGCTGGATAATACTTTAATGTATCAAAAAGTAGCAAATGGAAGTGATGTTTTTAGAGTACCAGAATTTGTAACCCGTAATACACTGTATTATACAGATGAATGGTTTAAAGGAAAACCTTTATTAGTACAAATTGGAGCTACGTTTAAGTATTTTTCTAAATACAAAGCGAATGCGTATAATCCGTTGTTATCAGAGTTTACTTTACAAAACGATACGGAGATAGGTTATCCTACTGTTGATTTATTTTTTAATGCAAGGGTACGAAGAACACGAATTTATTTTAAAGCAGATAACATAAGTTCTTTTGCGCTTGATAAAAATTATTTTTCGGCACCAAATTACCCTTATAGAGATTTCGTTATTCGTTTTGGAGTAGTGTGGAATTGGTTTATATAATGGGATAAAAAAGTTATTTTTTACTACATATTTTCAGGGAATAATAATTCCATTTCAGGTAAAAAACGACCTTTAATACTACTTTCTTGTTTGTTAATTACCCTAAAACCATGTTTTAGGTAAAAGGATTCCGCGTTTGGATCAGCTAAAACATTTAAAACAGTGCAAAATTCTTTTTTACAGTATGCTTTTACATGCTCAAGTAATTTGGAGCCGATACCTTGATTTATAAAATTGGGAACAACAAATAAAAACTCTAAAATACTTGTTTTAAGATTAGTTCTGTTTAAAATATAAAATCCACCTATTGTGTCGTTGATTAGGTACTTGTATATACGCCATTCTTCAAACATTTTAGGTTTTACAGTTAAATCTTCTCTCCATTTTTCTATCTGTTCTTCTGAATATCCCCAATAAGCCTTGGATTGTAAAGCGATTGTTGTTAATAATTCTTGGTCTTGTATTTCAGCTTTTATGATCATAAAAAAAGCCTCACTTTAAAGTGAGGCTAGATATTATTTTGTAGCTAATTGTCTTATTTTAATTTTAAATGCTGCAAAAATTAAGGTCATGATTGGACTTAAATAGTTAAAAACAGCGTATATAAAATATTCTCCAACGCCAACACCTAAAACTCCCGACTGATAAGCACCACAAGTATTCCAAGGAATTAAAACAGAAGTAACAGTACCGGAATCTTCTAAAGTTCTACTTAAGTTTTCAGGAGCTAGTCCTTTATCTTCATAGGCTTTCTTAAACATTTTACCAGGAATTACAATTGCTAAGTATTGATCTGAAGCAATGGTATTTAATCCTAAACAGCTTATAACAGTACTAGCAAATAATCCAAAAATTGAAGAAGCAACAGATAACAAAGCTTTAGTTAGTTTAGCTAAGGCACCTATAGCATCCATAACCCCACCAAAAACCATTGCACAGATAATTAAAAAGATAGTCCATAACATTCCATTCATACCACCAGAACTGAACAGTTCTGTTAATTTTTCATTATCTGTTTGTACTTGAGTGTCAGTTAAGATCGAGTTTATGATTGATTGAAATTTTGATTCAGCTAAACCTGCTAATACATCTGCTTGAAAGATAAAAGCAAAAACACCTGCTAATACAACTCCTGTTCCCAAAGCAACTAGTGGTTTAGTTTTTAGTAAAATCATAATAATTACGACTGCAGGAACTATAAATAACCAAGGTGAAATATGAAAAGTATTTTGAATTGAAGTTAATAAGTTACTAACATCCGCATTACCAGTTGTATCAATAGTACTGCTTAAAATAGCGAATACTATAAGAGTTATTGTAAAAGTAGGTACTGTAGTGTATCCCATATATTTAATATGAGTAAATAAATCTGTACCCGCCATAGCAGGAGCTAAATTGGTAGTGTCAGAAAGCGGTGACATCTTATCTCCAAAATAGGCACCAGAGATAACAGCTCCTGCAATCATACCTGATGGAATTCCTAGGGCAGTTCCAATTCCAACCAATGCAATACCTACTGTAGCAGAGGTGGTCCAAGAACTACCTGTTGCTATTGATATAATAGCAGCGATAATAACCGAAGCAGGTAAAAATATTCCAGGACTTAATACTTGTAGTCCATAATAAACCATTGCTGGAATAATTCCACTTACTAACCATGTTCCTGCTAAAGCACCTACTAAAAATAAAATCATAATAGGAACAAAAACACTTTTCCAGTTTTCCCATACCTCTGCAGCCATTCTTTGTAAAGAAACTTTGTTTAAAAAGCCTACTATAGCTGCAATTACTCCTCCCATCAATAAAATATATTGATTTGAATAGTCACCTAACCATGCACCATCTGCATAAAAAATATTGTAAGCTAATAGTCCCATTAAAATAATTACAGGAGTCAGCGCTTCCCAAATATTCAGTTCTTTATTGTCAATTATTTTTTGTTCTTCTATTTGAATTTCAGATAAATTTTTTTCGTCTCGCATGTATGGTATTTTTCGGCATGTAATGTTACGATTTTGTATAGAATTACACAAATGGAATTAGTTTACCCTATTTTTTAGAAAAAATTGAAAATAAATGGTAGATAAACTAAAAAGTCACCTCATGCAGTGTAAAAAAATGAATTGATATTTTCACGTTGCTTGAGATGACAAAATTTATATATAAACTGTTTTTACAGTACGTCGACTTCTTTCATACACGCTTTCATCATTTGATAAGTACGTTCTATATCATTGTCTAATCCAATAGAAAAACGAATTAATCCATCAGTTAAACCCATTTCTTTTTGTTCTTCCAAAGGAATTTCAGAAGAAGTTGAAGTACCTGGAGCAGAGAATAAGGTTTTGTAAAAACCTAAACTTACGGCTAAGTAACCTAAGTTTTTATCTTGCATTAACTCCATTAAAGCATTGGCTTTATCTAAAGATCCAGCATCAATAGTTAGCATTCCTCCAAAACCATATTCTTCATTCATCATCGATTTGAATACTTCGTGAGATGGATGTGATGGTAATCCTGGATATACAGTTTTTAATCCGTCTGCTTCAAATTTTTCAGCTAAATAACTAGCATTTTTACTGTGTTGTTTTACACGGATATGTAAGGTTCTCATGTTTTTTAGAATTGATGAGGCGCGTAAAGAGTCCATAGAAGCTCCTAATAACATACTTGCTCCGTCAATTACACTTTTTTGAGAATTGATAAAATCTTTTGTTCCGCAAATTACACCTCCCATCGTATCAGAAGAACCGTTGATAAACTTTGTTAAACTGTGAATAACGACATCAGCACCCAATTGGGCTGGTGAAATTGATAGTGGAGAAAATGTATTGTCAACCACCAATTGTAAATTATGTTTTTTAGCTAATATCGAAAGGGCTTTAATGTCTGCAACCTCTAATAATGGATTACTTACAGTTTCGCAGTAAATCATTTTAGTGTTTTGGTTAATAGCAGCTTCTACTGTATTTAATTTTGTAATGTCTACAAATGAAGTTTCAATTCCTATTCTTGGAGTAAAATTTTTAAGAAAGGCATACGTTCCTCCATAAATAGTTCTACTAGAAACAATATGATCACCTGCGCTACAAATTTGTAGAATAGTAGGAGTAATGGCTCCCATTCCTGTTGCAGCAACGTTAGCAGTTTCTGTACCTTCCATAGCGGCTAACGCTTCAGCTAAATATAAATTTGAAGGTGAAGAGTGACGAGAGTATAAGTGGCATCCGTCTGTATTGCCTTCAAAAGTATCAAACATGGTCTTTGCTGATAAAAAAGTATAGGTAGAAGAATCTGAAATAGATGGATTAACTCCTCCGAATTCTCCGAAATATTGTAAATCTTGTATGTTGTTTGCTGGTTTAAATTTCATATTAATTAGAATTAGTTGTTAAAAGACTACTAAAATCAATTTTATATGGTTAAAAATCAATATAAATTATCTTTTGTAGATATTTATGCTAAATTTGTGTAAATAATTAGTTTTTATTGCTGGTTATATGTGAAATAAATAAAGTAAGTAGATTTTTTTTCTGATGAAGTTAGATAAGATAGATAAGAAGTTATTAGGATTACTCCAGTTAGATAGTAAACAAACCACAAAACAGTTATCATTACAGTTAGGTTTATCGGTTACAGCAGTTTATGAAAGGATAAAAAAACTAGAAAAAGAAAAGGTTATTAAGCAGTATGTTGCTTTGGTAAATAAGAATAAAATTGAGAAATCTTTTTTAGTTTTTTGCCATATTCGATTAGAAAAACACACCAAAGAATATATTGCTGTTTTTGAAAGGGAAATAAATAAGTTAGAAGAGGTAACCGAATGCTTTCATGTAAGTGGGGATTATGACTATATTTTAAAAATTTATGTAAAAGATATGGATGAATATCGTGAGTTTATGGTAAATAAAATTACGGCGTTAAAACATATTGGTAGTACACATAGTATTTTTACTATTGGAGAAGTTAAGAATTCTATAGCCATTGCATTATAGTATCTCTTGCTGATTCTTATAAAAAGAGTCAGCTTGTAACTTTATTAAGTTACGAGCCATTTTTTGTTTGTAATTGTATAATTCCTCTTCGGTTTTTAAATCAGAATATACTTTCTCGTTGAGATCTATATCGGTCTGTAAAAGGGCTTCTCGTTGATTAATTTGTTGCTGAATCCAGGTTTTAACCAAAGATTCATGGTTTTCTAATTTGTAATCGTACTCGCTTTTTGAACTTATAAGCTTAGCAAAAATAGGAGCTGTTTCTATTGCTAAAAACAAAAGAAAAATGAAGAAAGAAGGTAGCCAAGGAAGTTTGTTTAATGCATTAACTCGAGCCATTAAACCATCAAAATTAGAAATAATAGGTTGTGTTTGTGTTTCTTTCAATTTTTGATTTTCAATTAAATTGGCAATAGCGGTCTCTTTCTGCTGTATTTTATCAGAGTTTTCTTTTTTCAATTGAGCCAATTCGGCTAGAGCTGTATCGTGTTTTTCTCTTTTTTCTTTATAAACCGGACCTTTACCAATTAACTTGGTGCCTTTTCTTCCCTCAGCTTCTGAAATATAGGTTTCGTACAAGGTATTTACCTGGTTTTCTTTCGTAGTAATTTCGTCTTTTAAAGAAGCAATTTCTGAGTTGATTTTTGCTATTTCTGGAGTAAATTGTTGTGCAATTTGTGTTTTGTTGTCTAGTGTCATCTGATTTTTCTCTGTCAACAATACTTGGTTGATTTCCTTTTCAAAGATTTTTAATTCCAATGGTTTAGAAATTACCACAGCAATTATCATGGCAAGTAATAACCTTGGTAATACTTGTACTAGTTCTTTTCGTTTAGAATCACTCTTTTTAATGGTAGAAACGATGAATCTATCTAAGTTAAAAATGAGTAGACCCCAGATGATTCCAAAGAAAATAGAAGTGTAAATGTTATCAAAAACAGTATATAATGCATAAGCAGAGGCTATCGTAGCCATAAGTGCAGTAAAAAAAACAGTGGCTCCAATACCAGCATATTTATTCTGCTCTCCGTTAGCACATTTTTGGAGTAGTACTAAATCTGCTCCAGAACAAAGAAGGAAAAATCGTTTTAACATAAAAATAAGCTTACGCCTTAATAACGAGTGATTTATGTAATTGTTACAAAAAAAGCCTCCTTTAAGAGGCTTTTAACAGAATTAGTTTTTAATAACTATAGGTTTATCAGTAAGTTTAAATGTAGCTTTACCATTTTTATTCGAAACTTGTAAGTTAAAAGCATCGTTTGCTTCTAAAAGTTTTAAAGCTTTTTTATAATTTATTTTTTTTCCGTTGTAGTAATATTCTGAGTTATTGTCTTTGTGTTTTTTGATAAAATCCAAAGGAGGTAATGGTTTTGGAGGTACTGGTATATCTGACATTTTTCCTTCTCTAACAACTCTATAACTATGGGGTGGAGGAGGTGGTATGTCTGATTCTTCTCCTTCTTTAACCACTCTATAGCCTTGTGATGGAGGTGCTGGTTTGTCTGATACTTCTCCTTTTCTAATAACTCTATACTTGTGAGGAGGAGGTGGCGGAAGTTGTTCCTTTTCCTTTTCTGTCAATTCCGAGAATTTTTTAGTTATTTTATTTCCTTCTGCATCATAGTAAGTTATTTCAGCGTCTTCATGATTAACTCTTTTTCTATAAACTGTAACTGATGATGGAATTGAATCTTGTTTTTTGCCAGCGTTCAGATTTAATAAATTTAAATCCTTTGGATCTTTTGAAGTGCTAGAAGAAAATACACGCGTTTTTTCTTCGGACTCATGTTTTTTGGTTACTTCAGCTTTTACTCTTTCAGCAAAGAGAAATGTGAAGCCTGCTAGTACTGGTATTACTGCCAGTTTTTTTAGCAAAATCTTAGTGCGAGAACTTTGTTTAGTCATCATTAATAATCTTTTTTTAGTTAATAAATAATTCAAATTACTGGCCAAGTAATATTCGTTGTTCCAAGTAGCTCTATTTAGTAGTAAATATTGATACTCGGTAGTGTTTTTATGTGTAGTAATTACGTTATTGTCTGCTAAAAACTCATGATTTAACTTAATTGCTTTTTTAAGAAATATAAATGTTGGATTGATCCAAAAAACAATTTGTAAAAACTCAATTAAAAGGATGTCAAAAGTATGTTTTTGCGAAGCGTGTGTTAACTCGTGTGTGTAGAGTTCAGTTTCAATTTTATTGGAGTAGTATTCTTTTTTATTAACAAAAATATAATTCCAAAAGGTGTGTGGACTCATCAAATCGTCAACCAAAACAAGGGTAGCCTTGTCTTTATTAATTTTTTGATGTTGTTTTATCTTTAAGAAGATATCAAATAGGTTTTTTGTAAAACGAATGAATAAAATGATTGCTACAATTGCATATACAACAAATAAATATAGTGCGTAGTTAATTTCCTCAACTGTATTTATAGTCATAGATGTATCTGTAATTAAAGAAGGTGTTGTTCCTAAAGTATTTGGAACAGTCTCTATGTATATTTTATACAAAGGAGCCAAAAATGAAAACAGCACACTTCCTAACAGATAAAATCGGTTGAATTGATGCATTTTTTCTCGTTCTAACACTAAGTGATAGAAAGCTAAAAGCAATACTAAACAAAGCCCTGATTTGATTAAATACGTTACCATTATTGTTGCTTTTTAATTTGCTGATCAATAATTTTTTTCAAATCTTCCAGTTCAGAAACTGATAAATCTGTTTTCTCTGCAAAGAAAGAAGCAAATTGACTTGCAGAATTGTTAAAAAAGTTTTTAATCAATCCGTTCACATGCTTTGAAAAGTAGTCTGATTTTTTGACTAAAGGAAAATACTCTCTTGATTTTCCATCTAATGTATAGTCTACAAATCCTTTATCTTTCATTCTTTTTAGCAAAGTAGCAACAGTAGTTGTGGCAGGTTTTGGCTCAGGAAACTCAGTTAAAAGGTCTTTCATAAAAGCTCTTTTCAATTTCCACAAATATTGCATTACTTGTTCTTCTGTTTTCGATAATTGCATTTCGATAAAATTATAACCGTACTCTACAAATGTAGAAATATTTTTTAATTCTACAAGTGTAGAGTGTAAAAATAATGCAAAAAAAATAGCCTAGAGGAAGTTTCTAGGCTATTTTATTGATGTTATTAAGAATGAATTATTTTGATAACTCCGTAAAATACTGATAGAAATACGGGATAGTTTCAATTCCTTTCAAGTAATTCCATACTCCAAAATGCTCGTTTGGTGAGTGAATAGCATCAGAATTTAATCCGAAGCCCATTAAGATAGTTTTACTCTTTAATTCTTGCTCAAACAAAGCTACAATAGGAATACTTCCTCCGCTTCGTTGTGGAATAGGCGTTACTCCAAATGTTTCTTGGTACGCTTTGCTAGCTGCTTGGTAACCAATATTATCTATAGGAGTTACATAACCTTGTCCTCCATGATGGGGTTTTACGACTACTTTAACCGATTTAGGAGCAATGCTCTCAAAATGTTTTTTGAACAACTCAGTAATTTCTTGCCATTCTTGTCCAGGTACTAAACGCATTGAAATTTTTGCATATGCTTTAGAAGCAATTACAGTTTTTGCGCCTTCACCAGTATACCCTCCCCAAATTCCATTTACATCTAAAGTAGGACGAATAGAGTTACGTTCGTTAGTAGTATAACCTGCCTCTCCATGAACATCATCAATATCTAAAGCTACTTTATAATCTTCTAAAGAAAATGGTGCTTTTGCCATTTCATCGCGCTCTTCACGAGATAATTCCTCTACTTTATCATAAAATCCTGGGATGGTAATATGATTGTTTTCATCGTGTAATGAAGCAATCATTTGCGTTAAGATGTTGATTGGATTTGCTACCGCACCTCCATATAAACCAGAGTGTAAGTCTCTATTAGGACCAGTAACTTCAACTTCTACATAACTTAAACCGCGTAAACCAGTGGTAATAGAAGGAATGTTGTTTGCAATCATTCCTGTATCTGAAATTAGAATTACATCATTAGCAAGTTTCTCTTTATTTCTAGGAACAAACCATGCTAAGCTTTCAGAACCTACTTCTTCTTCACCTTCAATCATGAATTTTACATTACAAGGCAAGTTTCCAGTATGTGTCATGTACTCTAATGCCTTTACGTGCATATACATTTGTCCTTTATCGTCACATGCACCACGTGCAAAAATGGCTCCTTCAGGATGAATGTCTGTTTTTTTGATAACAGGGTCGAATGGAGGAGAAGTCCATAAGTCGACAGGATCCGCTGGTTGCACATCGTAATGACCATATACCAATACTGTAGGTAAATTAGGATCTATTATTTTTTCTCCATAAACGATAGGATATCCTGGAGTTTCACAAATTTCTACTTTATCACAGCCTGCTTTTTCTAAACTTTCTTTTACAGCATCAGCAGTATTTAATACGTCTTGATTAAAGGCAGGGTCTGCACTTACTGATGGAATTTTTAATAAATCGATAAGCTCATTAATAAATCGATCTTTATGTTGAGCTATATAATCTGTTACGTTTTGCATGTGTTGTGTATTAATAAGTTTCAAAAATAATAAAAATTGTATACTTGTTCTTGGTAGTTTGTAAGTATTGTTTATATTTGCATCCACAATTTCAAAAGTACGCGGGCGTGGTGGAATTGGTAGACACGCTAGACTTAGGATCTAGTGCCGTGAGGTGTGAGAGTTCGAGTCTCTCCGCCCGTACTGATTTAAAAATGAAAGCTTTAGAAAAATCTAAAGCTTTTTTATGCACTTAATTTTAAAGAAGTACATAAAATTAAGAGTTCAAAACCATAGCAATTTTACGCTAAACTATTTGTTTTTAGTGGTTTGTGTTTTTATTTACTCTAAACATTAGATTTATAATTTTAATTTCAAAGCTCTTTATATCCTTGTACTAAAAGATCGGTAATTTCAATCTTGTTACTTTCGTGAAATATTGTGTCACAAGTAACAATGTTGGCTGTTCCTGCATCTTTAAGTCGTTGATAAGCATTATCTACAAATACTGCATGTATACCAATACAAACAGGATTTTGCATACCAACTCTTTTTAAATGGTTGACCGTTTCAATCATGGTTTGTGCGGTAGAAATAATGTCATCTATTAACACAGGTGTATGATTTTTGTATTCTTTTACTTGTGGTATAGATATTTCAACATTTTTATCACCATGCCTAATCTTTTCAAGGATTATGAATGGCGCCTCTGCATTTTTGGCAATTTCAGAGACCCATTGTTCACTTTCTCTGTCAGGTCCTACTAATACCGGGTTCTTAATGTTGTTTTGTATCCATAGAGAGATACGGTTTGCTGCGTGAATAACTTTACTGGGGATGGTATAGATTTCTGATAATGAGCTTCTGCGATGTAAATGAGGGTCGACTGTAATCAATGAATCTGCAAATTGAGAGATTAATGCTCCAAAATGTTTTGAAGTGACTGATTCTCCAGGATGAAAACGTTTATCCTGTCTCATATAGGATAAATAGGGGGCAATTAAACAAACCGATTCAGCCCTTAATTCTTTGACTGTCTTTGATAAAAAATACAAAGGCAATAATTTTTCATCGGGTTGATGAAGAGTACAAACCAACACAACTTTTTTGCCTTTTACATCCGACTTTATTTGAATATAAGTTTCTCCATCAGGAAATTGCCGAATAACGGTTTCTCCTATTTCAGCATTCATTTGTTGGGCTAAGTTCTCCGTTAGCGATTCATTTCCTGGTAAAGCAAAAAGTATGGTTTTAAAAATTTTCATATAAAATTTTAAACTAATTATTATTGTGCAGTCCAACCTCCATCAACAGTCATTGCATTTCCTGTTACAAAAGAGGCATCATCAGAACACAACCAAGTTGCAACTGCAGCAACTTCTTCTGGCTGCCCCATTCGTCCAATAGGTTCCATATTTTCAAATTGTTTTTCAACTTCTTTAACTTTTCCAGTAATTCGATCGACCATAGAAGTTTTGATAACCCCAGGACAAACGGCATTTACACGAATTCCTAACTTAGCATACTCTAATGCAGCAGTTTGTGTTAACCCAATTACTCCATGTTTACTTGCAACATAAGCAGGTAAACCTTGAAAACCAACTAATCCGGCTACAGAAGCCGTATTTACAATAGCTCCTTTACCTTGTTTTAGCATCTGTTGAATTTCATATTTCATACAAAGCCATATTCCTTTTAAATTAATATTTATAGTATGGTCCCAAATTTCTTCAATGCATTCATGAGTGACTGCGGAAAGCCCTTCTATTCCAGCATTATTAAAGGCATAATCAATAGTTCCAAAAACTTCTATTACTTTTTTAACCATTTCTTTTACTTCAACGTTCTTAGACACATCACATTTAATAAAAATGGCATCGCCTCCTAATGATTTAATCAAGTTAAGAGTTTCATTATCTTCTATATAATCAACAATTGCAACCTTGGCTCCTTTATTTGCAAATGCTATGGCTGTTGCTCTACCTATGCCAAAACTCCCACCTGTTACAATAGCGGTTTTATCTTTAAATATTTTTTCCATGATTCATTATGTTTTTTGTGTTGATTTATTTTCTGACTTACTTATGTTTTCTATCCCTTTTATCAAAGCATCTGGGCTGAATGAAATACTGTCGATACCACATTCAACTAAAAATTTGGCATATTCAGGATAATCGCTTGGTGCTTGTCCACACAGACCTATTTTTACTCCTGCTAAATTTGCCTTTTCAATGGCCATTCGAATCAGTTGCATTACAGCAGGATCAAAAGGATTAAAAATATGGCTGAGTAGAGCAGAGTCGCGGTCTGCACCTAATGTAAGTTGTGTAAGGTCGTTGGAACCGATGGAAAATCCATCAAAGTGTTTGGCAAATTCTTCAGCTAATATGACATTGCTTGGAATTTCAACCATCATGTATAGTTCTAGCTCATGTTTTCCTTGTTCTAGTCCATGCTCTTTCATTATTCCGCTTACTTTTTCGGCTTCTTCCACCGTGCGACAAAATGGAATCATAAGTTTTACATTGGTAAATCCCATTTCTTCACGTACCCATTTCATGGCTTTGCATTCCATTTCAAATCCTTCACGGTAAAGAGGATGATAATACCTTGAAGCACCTCTGAAACCTATCATCGGGTTTTCTTCATCCGGTTCAAATTGCTGCCCTCCAATCAAATTGGCATATTCATTCGATTTAAAATCGCTCATGCGAACAATAACATCTTTTGGATAAAAAGCTGCTGCGATGGTTGCAGTAGACTCTGCCAAGCGTTTTATAAAATAATCTTTTTTATCTGGATAGTTATGTGTCCATTTTTCTATCAATTCTTTTGTTTTTGGGTCGGTCAAGGATTCAAAATGATGTAAGGCCATTGGATGAATACCAATTGCATTATTAATGATGAATTCCATTCTCATTAACCCAACTCCATTGTTAGGAAGAAAGGAATATTTGAAAGCTTGTTCAGGATGCCCCAGGATAAACATTACCTGTGTTTTAGGCATTTTAATATTACTGATATCTGTTGTTTTTTCTTCCCAGTCCAGTTTACCTTCGTATACATAACCAGTGTCACCTTCTGCAGCTGAAACAGTAATCATTTGCCCATTTTTAATGGTAGTTGTAGCATTTCCAACTCCAACAATGGCTACTGTTCCTACTTCTCTAGCAACGATTGCTGCGTGAGAGGTTCTTCCTCCCTGATCGGTAATGATGGCTGCTGCTTTTTTCATTACGGGATCCCAGTCAGGATCGGTACGTTCGGTTACCAGTATTTCTCCATCCTGTAATTTTGATATTTCTGAAGCAGAATGAAGAATTCTTGCTTTTCCTGATGTGATACGGTTTCCTAATCCAACTCCCTTACAAAGTACTTTTCCTTTTTCTCGTAAAGAATATTGATAGAATAAATTTTTATTTTTACTGCTATGAACTGTCTCAGGTCTTGCCTGTACTATGTATAATTTTCCAGTTTCTCCGTCCTTGGCCCATTCAATGTCCATGTGTGTTTGGTAATGATCCTGAATTTTACATGCCCAATCTGCCAGTTGAATTATTTCATTATCTTCCAAGATAAACTGTTCTTGTTTTTCAATAGGTGTATCTGTATTAATGATAGCATCTTCGGGTTTTAAAATACCACTCTCGCTTTTTGTGGAATAGATCATGGTTTTCATTTTGCTTCCTAATTTATGGGAGATAATGGGCTGTTTAGTTTTATTTATAAAGGGTTTGAAAACCAGAAATTCGTCTGTATTTATATTTCCTTGAACCACATTTTCACCTAATCCCCATGCTCCAGAAACTAATACCACATCTTCAAAACCTGAATCAGGATCGAGGGTAAACATAACGCCAGAACTTGCTAGGTCGGAACGAACCATTATTTGCACACCAATGGACAAGGCTACTTTCATGTGGTCAAAACCATTGTCTGTGCGATATTTTATAGCTCTATCAGTAAAAAGAGAAGCATAACAACGTTGGCATGCGTGTATTAAATTTTCTTCTCCTTTTACATTTAAGTAGGTTTCCTGTTGTCCTGCAAAACTTGCATTGGGAAGGTCTTCTGCTGTGGCGCTGCTTCTTACAGCAAGAGAAGTATTTCCTGAACGATTACATAATTCCTTATAAGACTGAATGATTTCTTTTTTCAATTCATTAGGAAAAGGTACTTGTAATATTAATTTTCGCGCTTGAGTACCAATGTTTGATAGGTTATTGAATGTATGTGTATCCAATTGCGAAAGAATATCGGTTAACTGGGAATAGATATTATTGGAATTCAGAAAATACCAGTAGGCATTAGCTGTAACGGCAAACCCATCTGGAACAGTAATACCTTTTGCAGATAGTGTACTGTACATTTCGCCCAGAGAAGCATTTTTTCCACCAACTGTTGGAAGATCCTGCAGTCGAATTTCAGAAATTTTTTTAATCCATTCATTAGTATCCATATCTTCAAAATTTAGTGTCAAGTTCTATGGTAATAATATCTTTTTTTGTGCTATGATATTCCAATGCATATTCTAATTCACCTCTAGACTCTGCGTGAATAATATAGAGTACTTGTCCTTTTTCTATTTTAGTTCCAATAGGCGCTAAAAAATCTAATCCTGCAGTTTTATTGTTAGGAGCTCCAGCTAGTTTGGCAATTTTGGCCAATTTTCTGTTGTCCACCTTAATTACCGTTCCTGAATGTTCTGATTTAATTTCATGTTGATATTTTGCCAATTTAGGTTTTGAAAATCTACCTTGTGCTTTACAGATTGAGCAGAATTTATTGTATGCGTTACCAGATTCAAGAATTTCTCTAGCTTTGTTATTTCCGTCTCCGGATTCTACTTTTCCAGACAATTCGAGTAATTCTCCTGCAAGTAATAAAGCCCTTTCTTTTAAGTCTTGTGGTGCATCAGGTTTATTTTTTAATACAGAAAGGATGTCTCTTGCTTCTAGTGCAGGTCCAATACCTCTGCCTACTGGTTGAGTACCATCAGTAATTATAATTTTGATTTTGATACCAATAGCATGTGCTACTTTTTCCATTTCGTTTTTTAATTGGGTAGCGGCATCTATACTTCTCAGTTTGGCAGTTTCTCCTATAGGCATATCAATGATAACATGGTTAGATCCAGCTGCAACTTTTTTAGATAATACAGAAGCAATTAACTGACCTTCGCTATCAATATCCAAAGCTCTTTCTACCCTTATGAGAATGTCGTCAGCTGGACTTAAACGGGCAGTGTTTCCCCAAACAATACAGCCACCTTCTTTTCCTACCACTTTTTTAATTTCTTTGGCAGTAAGATTTACTTTTGTGATTACTTCCATAGTATCTGCTGTTCCAGCTGGAGAGGTAATAGCACGAGAAGAGGTTTTAGGCATGGTAAGTCCAAAGGCAGTTACAATAGCTACGACAATAGGTGTCGTTCTATTTCCAGGTAGCCCGCCTATACAATGCTTGTCTACTATCATTGATTTGCCCCATGTAATCTGTTTACCCGAATTGATCATGGCTTTTGTAAGTCCAATAATTTCTTTAGACTTCATTTTATATCCAGCGCAGGCTGTTAAAAAAGCTGACAGGTGTATAGTGGAATAGTTTCCTGCAACGATGTCTTTTATAATCTCTTGTAATTCTTTGTCTGTAAGGTCATTCCCATATATTTTGGAACGTATAGCTCTCAAAGAGTCTATTGGATGTAAATGGGAAACAGTAATTTTCTCTTCTTCTTTAATATTTAGGGCAAGAACTGCACTTTCTGAAAGAC
Source organism: Tenacibaculum sp. (assembly GCF_050290165.1). Taxonomy (GTDB): domain Bacteria; phylum Bacteroidota; class Bacteroidia; order Flavobacteriales; family Flavobacteriaceae; genus Polaribacter. The sequence continues at coordinate 171,554 of NZ_JBNKHD010000004.1, forward strand.
TGACCTCTCCCTGTTTTAAAATGTCGGTAGTAACTACATTTAGGCTGCCTACAATGGATTTGTTGTCGTTGGTAATACGAACGCGAGTTAAGGCTTCAAAACCCTCTGAAATACATACATGACAATCTTCTCGCATATAGACAAAGTGTTCATTTTGGGTGTGGATACCTAGACGTTTAAAGATCAACTCATTTTCTTTTTGGTGTTTTATCATTTTTTCAACCGATTTCTTTATTGAATTATAATCCAAGTTTATTTAATAGTTTAATTTCCTTAGGAAGGAATAACAACTAATTAAATTTCTATTCACTAATGAACGGACTCATAAAACTTAAAAAGATGAAGATAAGGGATTTTTAGCGCCTCCAGAATACCAAGAATACCACTCGCACTCTGTGTGTGATCAATAATATAATTATGAGTGTTATGGTATTGTGTTTTGTAATGTCCATGCTGTAAAGAGTTTTATTTTTATATCGATACAGTTTCTGATATGTCTATTCAATTTTTAATCTGTTTAGTCAATTTTTGCAATTATTTTATAGTTCATTCATTTCATTATATAAGTTTACGCTTAATATAGGAACGGATGCATGATTTACTAAACTTTCCGTAATACTTGGCGAAATCATTCTCATAAATCCTTTTTTGCCATGGGTAGTTAAAGCAATCATATCGGCTTTAATGCTTTTGGTAAATTTTTTAATACCTCTCTCTTCGTCTAGTGCATTAAATATGTTAATAGAGTAGGTGTCTTTTGGATATTTTTTCAGGAAATTTTCCATATTAGCTTGAATTTCATCTGTTTCTTTGAATAGGAAAGGCATATTCACATACAACAAGTGTATCTTAGCTTTTACAATGTCAGCAAAATTCTTTATTTGTAAGAATGGTTTGTGTACATCTTCTTCAAAGGTAGAAGCAAATACAATGTTTTTTATATCAATATTTTTGAGGTCATCTTTTACTACTAATACGGGAGCGTTAGAATAACGAACAACACGTTGTGTGTTGCTTCCGATAATAGATTTTATGCCATTAGCGCCATGAGAGCCCATCACTACAAAATCATGCTTGTACTGTTTAATATGCTTATGTATTTCTTCTCTCCCTTTGTCGAAGATGAGAAAGGATTTTGCTTTTAGGCCAAGTTTTTCGGCCCGGTTTTTTAATTTTTTTAGTTCGCTGTCAGCATATCCTATTTGTGCCTTGGTTTCAGGGTAGTTTTTCTCTTTTTCTAAAGGTAACTTTTCCCAATCTATGGGAGTCATTAGTAGGTGTAAGAAATGGATTTCTGCATTTGCTTTTTTAGCAATTTTCAAAGCGTAATCTTCTGCAGCTCTAGCACAATCTGAAAAATCGGTTGGTACTAATATGTTTTTCATGTTGTCTTATTTTAAGTGTTTGGTATTCATCTGAGATCACATGTCTGATTCATCAAAAAATGATTTTGTTTCGTTTTAATTTTTGATGAAATATGGTGTTGATACTGTTACTAAAAGAAACATCAAAAAGCTGTCTTTGCAGCCTTCTTTTAACCAATGTATTATAAGCGTTTAATTATAATCTACTTTACAAGTGTATTATAAATTGTCGCTATACAGGCTCCTATTAGCCAACCAAGAATAAATGTTTCCACAATACCTATGGCTGCCTCCCATAAAGGTACTTCTATTCTGATAATGGATGAAACATCTAAACCATGTAACAGGCTATTGAAGAATTTAACAATTCTAGCTTGTCCAATTATGAGCATTAATAAGATGCAACTGATATAAAGTATAACTCCAGTTAAACCCAAAGCTAATCCGAATTTTTTTACGTTAAGTTTCATGATTTTTGGGTTATTAATTTTATTAAATCGTTATCAAACTTTTTTGTAGACCACTATTTTTCCAATACTTTTTTTATTTGCTCGTATTCCTCTGTGGTAATCTCTCCATTAGCATATCTTCTTTTTAATATTTCTAGTGGAGATTCTTTCTTAGTGAATTGATTTGTAGTATTCAATTTAGGAACTAACAAAACAATCAATACGATTAACGGGATCCAAATAAGCCACATCATAACATACCCCAACTTGACCAATTCCAATCGTGCATAGTATTCTTTTTTTAATGCATATTTCCATGCATATGCATATTTTCTTGTTTTTTACCTTTCTTTATTTCCATCATAGTATTCATCATGTGTTTGTTTCCCATCATCATGTTGGTCATCCTTTTGCAGAATAAAGAGTCTTGCTCCATCATTTGCATCATATTACCCATCATCATATTAGACATGGTACTGTCTTGCTTCATCATATTCATCATCATTTGTTGTTTACCCATCATATGTTGCATCATATTTTGATTCTCCATTATCATTTTCATGGAGTGATCATTATCCATCATATGTTCCATCATGTTCATCATCATTTGATGATTATTACAGATGGCCACCATAATACTATCTTGCATTTTAGGATCTTTTAAAATTTCTTCAGCACTTTGTTTTTGTGCTTGTGAGCATCCCGAAAGGAATAAGGTGAGTGCCATTAGTAATAAATTAAGTTTTGTACTCATAATTGCTTGTTTTTATATTAATACTTTGGTTAATATGCAATACAAAGATATATACAGAACACATAAGGGAAAATGACATCCGTCATGTTATTTGTTTGTTTTTTAGAGTCTTAAGTGGGGTTTTAAATTGAATACAAGTGCTATTCTCGCTTTAGTTGAAGTATGAAAAGTATTTGAATAGGTATTGTTATGATACTTTTTTAATATTTAAATTGACAATCACTATGTAATCAAGTATTATCTAAATTGAGGTGATAATTAAGATGTTTATTTCCCATTATATTGTGCATCCACAACTTCAAAGTACGCGGGCGTGGTGGAATTGGTAGATATGCTAGATTTAGAATCTAATGCCTTGAAGTGTGAGATTTCGAGTCTCTCCGCTATACTAATTTAAAAAAAATAGCATCTTGATTATTAAATAGTTGATGTTTTTTTGTGAGTGCGCAATGTACTTTTTATTTTAACGATCTCGTTCGTAATAACCACCAATTGTTGATTTAAAGTTACTATTTTTTGTTTGGTGTTGATGTTAGCAATTCCTAGCGGATTTAGAGGGAGGCGGCTCTATTGTAATTACCGTTATGTGATGTTGAGACACATTCTGTTAGTTCGATTTATTCTTTGGTAGATACTTTATAATACTTGTTTGCAGTTTCCAAAATCACTAGATTTTCTAAATTCATAATATTATTTATAGGGTATGGAGATTTAAATTTTTTACTTTTCTCCTTTAAAATTAATTCATAGTAATATAAATCGCTAGAATTTACTCCAATCACAAAATGATTACTTCCTGTAAAATTGTAATCTAGTGTTACATGCTCAATAAGTGTTAATGGACTTTTGTTAAAATAATTACTTTTATCTAATTCAAAATTACTTGAAGAGCAGTCTTTAACACCTTTTAGTTTTGATTTAATAAAAGTGCCTTTATATAAATAATCACTATTTTCTACATATATATCTTTGTGTTTGTAATGAGCTATAGCAGTATTACTTTTATATAAGGTTGTTATACATACTAAACTATCTATAATTTCTTTTTTAAGAATTTCATATCTTTTTTTATCTAAGAAGTCATATAATCTTTGTCCTTCTAGCTTTTTACTTTTTATTTCAGGAGTATACTCTTTTTTTAAGCTTTCATAATCAATATGGCTCAAAGAATTTTTTTCTAAGTATTTTTTTTCAAACTTAGGAGGGAGGTATTTAAAAGCTTTTTCTGTTTTTCCATCAAAACCATAGATAGAGCTATTGGAAGTAATATGAATATGATTATTAGATAGAGCCAAGGAACGTACTAATCTTTTTGATTTTTTATCGTAAATCACAACTCTACTTTTAGGGGTAGAGTTGTCAGTTAAAAAAAATACATATGTATCCGTATCCCTGAAATATTTTGGAATGGGTTCTATTTCTTCAAAAATAAAATCTCCTTTCATATTTGGATCAAAAACGACCATTTCGGGATATTTATCTTCTTCTGTTTTACATGAAAAAAAAATAAAAGGTATTATAAATAATAAGTATCTAGTCATATTTTTGATTTTAAAAAGCATAGTTTATTGGAATTTGTTCATATGCTTATTCTACTAAGAAGAAAATTAAGCGTAACTTTTACTTTTTATAAAAAATAGATATACAGATATATAGGGCTGCTCATAGACAATTTATACGATTTCTTTTCTCGTTAAAGAAACAATTTTTTTCTAAAATAGAAAAGAGAATCTGCTAATTTAATAATTAAGTGAAGTAATATATTTTCATCCACAATTTGAAAGTAAATGGTATGGTGGAATTGATAGATATGCTAGATATAGAATCGAATGCCTTGAAGTGTGAGAGTTCTAGTCTCTCCGCCGGTACTGATTAAAAAAAACGTTTTAGAATTTTCTAAAACGTTTTTTTATGCCAAATTTTTATGTTTTTATTTCTTTTTTCCTTTGCCTTTTCCATTGCTTTGTCCTTTTCCTTTAGACTTGCCCTTCTTGGAATTAGCATTGTTCTTTAACTGGTGGAACGCCGCAGATCCAGGCTTGATTCCTAATTGTTTTGCTATATAACCCCAGCCTTTATTTTTATGAGTTTTATAAATGATAATTACGTCATCTATCGGTTTTCTTGATAATTTACATATCTCCAGAGCCAAATAGATTTCCCCTGCCTTCATACCTATACTTCCTTGCATGTATCCAATTTTCTTCTCGGAAACATTATAGGAAACGCTCAAATTAGTTTTAAAAGCTCCAAAGTTTAGGTTAGCATCGGCGTTAATAACATTCAAATCAGAATCTAATTGAACACTTCCTGTGTTAAAGGAAATTTGAGCAGAGACTGAATACGTAAAAAATAATAAAAGGATAATAAGTAAGTTTTTCATGTTTGGGGATTTAATTAATTGAAACATTTATGACAAAAAGTGTACTATAAAGTACACAGAATGGTATTAATAACCCCGTTTATTGTTTTTTATTGTTATGTAGAAATACTAATTTAAAACTTAGGGTCTAGTGCCATGAGGTATGAGAGTTCGAGTCTCTCCACTTGTACAAATAAAAAATTTAAAGCCTTAATTTGTAAATGGTTAATATTTTTTTAGAATTACAAAGTAATTTTGATTTTAACGGTTTACGGACTTATATAGTGGAGATTTTATATAAATGTTTCTCTGAGATATATTGGCTCACATAATGTAAAACAGCTATTGGCTGTTGCTATACTTTGTCTGTTTACATTTTGATTTACCTTACACTAAGTTTTTTTGCTTGACTTACCCATTTTGGAGCGTTGTTAATTGTTTGTCTTAGTACTAAGTTAAGCTGAGCCAAATGATGCTGAATATGTCTTATATTATAAAACAAAACTTCAAGTAAGGAGAAGTTTTTGTTCTCGTTAACCCAACGGTCGTTGAGTTTTTCTATAGTCAATCCCGAAATAAGTTTATTTGCTTTTTGTCGGCAATGTTCTAAGTAATCAAGCAACTCTGTCTTGTTATATGCTCGGTCGGGCTTTTTACCTGTTAGGTCAAATTCAGAAAGTGTAAATGGAGTAGGTGGTTCAAATTTACTCGGTTCGGTTGTTAGGTAATAGTCTGTCCAAAAAATACTATGATAAGATGTATACCAAAAATTTAATGATGTGTCCCAATGTTTGTCAGGACACATAGTAATTGCATTTTCAAGCATATCGAGACATGCCCCGAATTGGTTCCAAATTGCTTCTTTTATTGATATTGAGTTATCCATATTCTCTTTATTTATTGTCGATATGTTTGGTTGTAAGTAGTGTAGCTAACTTGTTTATATGTATGCTCTTAATACATTTATACTATTTCTTCCCTCGTTAAAGAAACAATTTTTCTTTAAAATAAAAAAATTGATTAACTGTTTAACAACGAACATTTTTTTAATTAAAAAAGGAATGTAATTCTCGCTTTTTTGATTTAACAAGTGTTTAACAAATGTTTAACTTCGTTTAGTTCGGTTTGTTCCGAACTATATTTAATTTTGCATTGAAATTTAATGTAGATGAATAGTTTGAATCGAAAAAAATGTGAGTTGGTAGAAAAACTAGGGGTTTTTCTTGAAAATAGAGATGGTCTGGCACCTGTAGCAGCTAGAATTTTATCGTATATAATTTTAACAGGGAAGCAGGGAACAACTTTTGAGGATTTAGTTACCAATCTTTGTGCAAGTAAAAGTACCATTTCTACTCATCTGTGTCACTTACAAAATCTGAAAAAAATAAATTACTTCACAAAAATAGGAGATAGAAAAAGATACTTCATAATCAATCGAGATACTATGGTGCAAGATATAAGTGCCATGATTGATGGATGGGAAGAGCAAAAACAATTGCATGTTGAAATTATGGGATACAAAGCTAAAGTAAATGAAAGCTTAAGTGAAGAAGATAAATTTGATTTTCACTATCACGAAAGTTTTATACAGTTCCTTAATGGAGCGATAGAGTCAATAAGTAAATTAAAAGAAACCATCATAGAACAAAATAAATACTAATTAAATAAGAATGAAAAGAATAACAAAATATACAAGTATAGTAGCATTGGTTGTTATAACAGGCTTTTTTGCAAGTTGTAATAAAAAGCAACCTCAGGCAGCAAAACAAGCTCCTCCAGCTACTTTTCCAGTTACAAAAATACAGCAGCAAAGCGTAACAGGATATACGGAATATCCAACAACTTTAGAAGGGATTGTAAATAGTGATGTTAGAGCCAAAGTATCTGGATATATTCAAAAGGTATTAGTTGATGAAGGACAAAAAGTACGCAAAGGACAAGTGTTATTTAAATTAGAAACTCAGTCTTTAAGTCAAGATGCAGGAGCAGTAAAAGCTCGTGTAGAAGTAGCACAAGTTGAGGTAGATAAACTAATTCCTTTAGTAGAAAAGAATATTATTAGCCCAGTGCAGTTGGAAACAGCGAAAGCAAATTTAGCTCAAGCCAAAGCAAATTATAGTAGTGTTGTTGCTAGTATAGGATATGCAACTATTAAGAGTCCAGTAAATGGTTATGTTGGAGCTATTAATTTTAGAGAAGGAACTTTGATAAGTCCTAACGATCCAAAACCATTAACTACCGTAAGCGACATAAGTAAGGTGTATGCTTTTTTTAGTTTGAATGAAACACAGTATTTAGACTTTTTACAGAATGCTGAAGGAAAGAATTTAGAAGAAAAACTTTCTAATTTCCAAGAGGTGAATTTGATTTTAGCAAATGGATCTGTATATGCTGAAAAAGGAAAAATACAAACAAGTACCGGACAGGTGAATCAAAATACAGGAACTGTAAGTTTAAGAGCGATTTTTAAGAATCCTAACCATCTTTTAACAAATGGAAATAGTGGTAAAATCCAAATTCCTACGATATACGAAAATGCGATTGTGATTCCGCAAGAAGCAACCTATGAGCAACAAGGAAAAATAATGCTTTATAAATTAGGTGAAGGTAATAAGGTAGTAAACACAATTGTGAAAGTTAAATCTGCTATAAACAATTTATATGTTTTAGAATCAGGTGTAAACGCTAATGATAAAATTGTTACTACGGGTGTAGGTAAATTAAGAAACGGTATGGAAATCACCCCTAAAGAAGTTTCTTATGTTGAAGCTACAAAACCTATCACAGCATTATTTAAAAACTAGAAACTTATAAACTATGTTAAAAACATTTATTGAAAGACCCGTTCTTTCAACAGTTATTTCTATTATCATAGTAATGCTAGGTATTATTAGTATTACTAGCTTGCCTATAGAAGAATATCCTGATATAGCACCCCCAACCATTAAAGTGCTAGCAACGTATCCAGGAGCCAATGCAGAAACGGTTTTAGAAAGTGTAATTATTCCTATTGAAGAGCAAATTAATGGGGTGGAAGGAATGACTTACATCACTTCTACAGCATCAAATAATGGTACAGCAGATATTACCGTGTATTTTGATCAGAGTATTAATGCAGATATCGCAGCTGTAAACGTACAAAACCGTGTAGCAAGAGCAAACCCATTATTACCACAAGAGGTAAAGCAAACAGGGGTTACCACACAAAAGCAAGAAACAAGTGCACTAATGTTCTTGTCTATGTATACAGATAGCGAAGAATACGATGCAACTTTTATTCAAAACTACTTAAAAATCAATGTAATTCCTGCGTTACAACGTGTAAAAGGGGTAGGTGATGTAAGTGTATTCTCTCAACAAGATTACGCTATGCGTATTTGGTTAAAACCAGAAAAACTAGCAGCTTACAACTTAATACCTTCAGATATCACTGCGGTATTAAAAGAACAAAACTTAGAAGCAGCAGCGGGTGCTTTAGGAGAAAATAGTGGAGAATCATTTTCATATGTATTAACCTATAGCGGACGTTTTAAAGAAACAAAACAATATGGAGATATTGTAATTAAAGCATTAGGAAATGGTGAGTTTTTACGCTTAAATGATGTAGCCGCTATAGAGCTTGACGCTCAATCGTACTCTTCAAATGCTGAAAGTTTAGGGCATCATGCCGTGTTTATGGGGATTTTTCAAACTAAGGGATCAAATGCTCAGGAAATTATAGAGAATGTAAAAACCACATTAAATAGTATAGAAAAAGACTTGCCAGAAGGATTACATATTTTTATACCATACGATACCAGTTTATTCTTAAATGCTTCGATAGATAAGGTGGTAAATACTTTAATAGAAGCCTTTTTATTGGTGTTTTTAGTAGTGTTTATCTTCTTGCAAGATTTTCGATCTACTCTAATTCCTGCTATTGCAGTTCCAGTATCAATTATTGGTACGTTCTTCTTTTTAAATGTCTTTGGTTACTCAATTAACTTATTAACCTTATTTGCATTAGTATTAGCTATTGGTATTGTGGTTGATGATGCCATTGTAGTGGTTGAAGCTGTGCATGCTAAGATGGATGATGGAGAAAAGAAGCCTAAGAGTGCAACTTTAAAAGCAATGAGTGAAATATCCGGAGCTATTGTGTCTATTACTTTAGTAATGTCTGCAGTGTTTATTCCAGTAACTTTTATTTCAGGACCAACAGGAGTGTTTTATGAACAGTTTGGAGTAACGTTAATCATTGCTATTTTAATTTCCGCAGTAAACGCCTTAACCTTAAGTCCAGCATTATGTGCGTTATTATTAAAAGAACATAAACATGATGAAGAATTAAAAGGGAAAAATCCGTTACAACGTTTTTACACGGTTTTTAATCGTGGATTTAATGCAACGGTTTCCAAATATGGAAAATCTTTAGAGTTTTTATACAAAAGAAAATGGGTGTCTGCATTGTTATTAGTAATTGCAGGACTAGGGATTTTCTGGGCATCAAATACTACTCCTACAGGATTTGTGCCTAATGAAGATAGAGGAATTGTTTTTGTAAATATAGAGTTGCCAGCGGGTGCATCACTTGATAGAACAGATGCAGTTACTAAAGATTTATATGCTAAAACAGAAAATATGGAAGGAGTTGTAGGGCTTTCTTTTGTAAAAGGTAGAAGTTTAATTAGTGGTGCAGGGAGTAACTACGCTATAGGATTCTTAAAACTAAAAGATTGGAGCGAACGTAAAGATCCTTCATTATCTTCTCAAGCAATCATTGGTAAACTATTTGGTATTGCTTCAAAAATACCAGAAGCAAATATTATTTTCTTTTCACCACCAAGTATTAGAGGATTTGGTAACTCAGCTGGTTTTGAAGTAAACTTACTGGATAAGTTTGGAGGTGAGTTTACAGATTTAGATAAAGCCAATCAAGAATTCTGTATGGCACTAATGAAGCATCCAGAAATTAGATATGCACAATCTGCTTTCAATACAAAATATCCTCAATATGAAATGGAAGTAAATGTACCATTAGCAAAGGAAAAAGGAGTTCCTGTTAATAGCATTTTCTCAACACTTCAAGGATATATTGGTGGGGTGTATGCTTCTGATTTTTCAAGATTTGGTAAGCAGTTCAGAGTATATATTCAATCATTACCTGAAGACAGAGCTAAGGTTGATGATTTAAATAGTATGTATGTTAGAACGGATTCAGGTGAGATGACACCAATTACACAGTTTGTAAGTTTGAAGCGTGTGTATGGACCACAATCGGTTACACGTTTTAACTTATTCAACTCAACAAAAATTTCAGGAGCAACAAATCCAGGGTTTAGTACAGGAGATGCTATTAGAGTTATTGAAGAAGAGGTGGCAAAATTACCAAGTAATTATACCGTAGCTTATTCAGGGTTAACACGTGAAGAGGTAAATGCAGGGGATCAAACAACTTTCGTTTTTATCTTGAGTATTTTGTTTGTTTACTTTTTATTAAGTGCGCAATACGAAAGTTATCTGTTACCATTTGCTGTAGTATTATCGTTGCCATTTGGAATTTTTGGAGCTTATATAAGCACAAAATTCTTAGGCTTAGAAAACAACATCTATTTCCAAATTGCACTAATCATGTTGGTAGGTTTATTAGCCAAAAATGCGATTTTGATAGTGGAGTTTGCGCTTCAGCGTAGAAAAAATGGAGAAGGTTTAGTTGATGCAGCTATTCATGGAGCCAAAGCACGTTTGCGTCCAATTTTAATGACCTCATTCGCCTTTATTTTAGGGTTAATGCCATTAGTATTGGCTAAAGGAGTAGGAGCAGAAGGAAATAATTCTATTGGAACAGGAGCAGCAGGAGGTATGTTGATAGGAACTGTTTTAGGAGTATTTGTGATTCCTATTTTATTTATCCTTTTCCAATGGCTACAAGAAAAAGTATCGAGTAAACCAGTGGTTGTTGAAATAAAAGAAGATTAATTATGAAAGCTATTATAAATAAAACATTGGTTGTAGTCGTTATGGCTACAACCTTACAAAGTTGTTTCGTTGCTAAAGATTATACACGTCCAGAGTTAAAAGAAACAGAACATTTGTATCGTACCGATAACTTGCCAAAAGATAGTTTGTCTATGGCAGATGTATCGTGGAAAGATATGTTTGAAGATGTTCACTTAAAAATGTATATCGAAGAAGGACTTCAAAATAACTTAGATATTCGTGTAGCATTACAACAAATGGCGGCTGCAGAAGCTTATATGAAACAAGGAAAGGCGGGTTATTTTCCTACTTTAAGTGCGAATGCAAAAGTTACACATCAAGAGTTGTCAAAAAATAGTCAGTTTGGATCTTTTTTTAACGGTTCTATAGATCAGTATGAATTAACAGGAAGCCTTTCTTGGGAAGCGGATATTTGGGGAAAGATTAGAAGCAATAAACGTGCAGGAAAAGCTGGTTACTTACAAAGTGTAGCTGCCCATCAAGCGGTAAAAACTCAATTAGTTTCGGCAATAGCATCAACCTATTATCAATTGATGGCTTTAGATGCTCAGTTAGAAATTACAGATAAAACGATAGCCACTAGAGAGAGTAGTGTTAGTACGATTCAAGAGTTGAAAAACGCGGGGCAAGTTACACAAGTAGCAGTGGATCAAAATATAGCTCAATACAATAAAGCAAGAGCATTAAAAGTAGATTTAGAAGCAGCGATTTTTAAAACCGAAAACACATTGAATTTACTTTTAGGTAGAACTTCAGTGGTGATTGAAAGAAGCAAACTTGAAGAACAAGAGCTTTCAGCAGATATCAAGTTAGGGGTTCCAGTAGCATTGTTGAGTAATAGACCCGATGTTATGACTGCTGAATATGGCTTAATCAAAGCTTTTGAAATGACGAATGTAGCCAAAAGTAATTTTTATCCGTCTTTAACACTAACAGCTAATGGTGGTTTTCAGAGTTTAGAGTTAGATGAACTTTTAAGTGCCAATTCGTTATTTGCAAATATTATTGGAGGATTAACACAACCAATTTTTAATCAGAGAAAGATAAGAACGCAGCACGAAGTTGCAAAAGCACAACAAGAACAAGCCTTGTTGAATTTTAAAAAGACCTTATTAACTGCAGGAAATGAAGTTTCGAATGCTCTCTTTGATTACAATGCAGAAACAAAGAAGTTTGAATACAGGAAAAATGAAGTAGAAGCTTTACGTAGAGCAGAGTTAAACTCTGAGGAGTTACTTAAAAATGGATATGCTAACTATTTAGATTTGTTAACCGCTAGAGAAAGTGCCTTAAATGCTGAGTTAAATGTGATTGATAATAAGTTAAATCAGTTGTTAAGTGTAGTAAACTTATACGAAGCTTTAGGTGGAGGTTGGAAATAAGTAACTCTTATGAGTAATAGAAAAAAACTTATAGAGGTAGCCAAAGAAAAGTTTATAATGTTTGGCAGTAAGCATACAACGATGGATGAAATCGCTGAACTACTGGGGATTTCAAAAAAAACTATATATGCTTGCTTTTCATCTAAAGAAGAATTGATCATAGAAAGTATTAAACAGCTAATAAACGAGTTTAAAATTGATGTAGCTCCTATTTTTAATTCTGATAAGACACCATTAAATAAGGTAATAGCAATATATGAAGTCATTTTTGTGTATGTAGCTAAGTTTAAACCTTCATTTATTTTTGGTTTGAAAAAATATTATCCGAATGCGTTTGATGCTTATAAAATGGAAACTGAGAATATTGTATCCAATGACATAATGATGTTATTAAACGAAGCGAAAGAAAAAGGAGAGATTAGAGCGGATGTAGATTTAGAACTCTTCAGTAAGTTGTATTTGAATGGTTTGGAAAGCCGTTTATTTGACGCTGATAACTTATTTGATACTTACCCAAAAGAAGTATTGTTGGAGTATATGATTGTAAATAATTTAAACTCTTTAAAACCTATTAAGTAAATACACAAATTTTTGTGGTTTTTGATAAGAAGTGTCCTGTAGTATGTTTATCATATTTACAAGACACTTTTTATTTTGAAAAAAAGCGATTAAGAAAAAGAAAAGTATCACTGAGTAGCTGTCATTTATCAGAAGTATTTTCGTTTGAATTTGATGATTTTTGTTACCAACTGACACTGAATAAAAAAAACAAATAAAATAGGTTCCACTCTTTGGAATGATACTTCTATGACAACAAACAATTGTATTTTGCGCCCTATTATTTATCATATAAGCAGCATTGTTATATAGAATTTAACTATTGTATAGTGAAGCGTAAAGTGAGTTGATAGGATAATCAAACAAGTACTTATAATCATTACTTAATGATTGGGTAGTTTCACTTCATATGCTATGTTGCAAAATTTAGATGATTAGTTAAGACGAAGTTTAAAAAAATAGATTAAAAAGAATGAGAAAATTTATATGTAAATTTTTAAAAAATAGTTTTGCAGCACTTTTTTTTATTTTAAGTAGTCAATTGTTTTCGCAGTCGTTCACTTCTTTATGGAATACTGCAAATATTAGTACAGGATCTTCAGGTGCCAATGAAATAAAAATTCCAACCAATTCAGCTTATACTTATTCTTATACTATTGATTGGGGTGATGGGAATATAGATTCAAATGTAACAGGAGATATTATACATACCTATGCTACACAAGGAACTTATACAGTTAAAATAGACGGTACGTTTCCTGCGATTTATTTTAACAATACAGGAGACGTTAACAAAATTATCGAAATTTTGTCTTGGGGTACTATTCAATGGCAAAGTATGGAGAATGCATTTTACGGATGTAAAAACCTAAATTTTGATGCTATTACTCCACCAGATTTAAGTCAAGTTACTAGCTTACGAAATGCATTTAGAGATTGTTCATTATTTAATGGTATTATGAATGATTGGGATATAAGTACCATAACTGATATTTCAGGGTTGTTTGTGAATTGCGTAATTTTTAATAGACCTTTAGATCAGTGGGACACATCTAATGTAACAGATATGTCTAACACTTTTAACAATGCAAAAATCTTCAATGAACCATTAGATAACTGGAATACATCAGCGGTAACCACATTAGAAAACTTTTTATATGGAGCTCGTAAATTCAACCAAAATATTAATAACTGGAATGTGGCTAGTGTTGTTAATATGGAAGGTGCTTTTTATTACACTAGTGTTTATAACCAGCCAATGAATAATTGGAATGTTGGTAATGTTACCAACATGGATAACACATTTAAGGACTCTAACTTTAATAATCCAATAGATAATTGGAATGTAAGTAGTGTTACAACAATGGTGGGAATGTTTAGCGAATCTAAATTCAACCAACCTTTAAATAGTTGGAATGTTAGTAATGTTACTGATATGTCCAAGTTATTTTTTAGAAACAGAACCTTTAATCAACCTCTAAACAATTGGGATGTAAGTAATGTTACAAATATGTCAGGTATGTTTGATGGATGGGCATGGGGAGCGGTTTTTAATCAACCGATAGGTAACTGGGATGTAAGCAATGTTACTGATATGAATCATATGTTTCGAGATAACTCTGGTTTTAACCAGCCTATAAGTAATTGGGATGTAAGTAATGTTACTAATATGTCAGGGATGTTTGAAGGTACGACTGTTTTTAATAAGGATATTAGCTCGTGGAACATTAGTAAGGTTACTAATATGGAAAGTATGTTTAAAAGAACGGAAGCTTTTAATCAGCCTTTAAATGTTTGGGATGTAAGCAATATTACTAATATGCGTAACATGTTCCAACGAGCAGAAGCTTTTAATCAACCTTTGAATACTTGGGATGTAAGCAATATTACTGATTTTCAGTATATGTTTGATGGGGCTACATCTTTTAATCAAGATATAAGTGTTTGGAAAACAGCAAATGTTAAAAACATGTCTTATATGTTTAATCAGGCTACCTCATTTAATCAGAATATAGGATCCTGGAACATATCTAATGTGACAAGTATGACAAATATGTTGTCGAATAGTGGTATTTCTCAAGAAAATTATGATAACATTCTTATAGCTTGGGATGCACAAACAGTTCAAAACAATGTTAATCTAGGAGCTACGAACCTTAATTATTGTGATGCCTTAAACCAGAGACAAAGTTTAATAGATGATAATGGATGGATTATAACAGGAGATATTGTAAACTGTTCTTATGTATTGTGTACTCAAATAACTATGCCGCAAGCGGGAGATACTCAAGTCCCTGCAAATAGTGATATTCGTTGGGACCCAGCACCTAATGCTACAGGGTATAGAATTAGTGTAAGAAGAGAAAATGGAGCCACTTCTCAAGTTATATATAATAATGAAGATGTAGGAAATGTAGTGGGTGTACACTTTATCAATGAATTTATAGCAGGAGATGTCGTATATGTAACGGTTGTTCCCTATAATGATGAAGGGCCAGCTACAGGATGTCAAGAAATTAGTTTTACAGTAATAGAAAGTTGGGTAAATAATCCAAATGCATTTAAGCTTACTTACGATACAAGTATACAGTCGTCACTTACCACCCCAACCAACCAATTAAAAATACAAACAAATAGAGGTTATCCAGAATATCTTACTTATGACTATTCTATAGATTGGGGAGATGGACAGTACAACCATAATGTTACAGGAGATATTACGCATACATATCTTACTCCAGGTATTTATACAGTGAGTATTATAGGTACTTTTCCTTCTCCTAGACATAAAATCGTAGGAGATTCTTACAAGTTACTATCTATAGACCAATGGGGAACCCAAGTTTGGGAAAGTATGTACGAGGCTTTTTCAAGCTGTATAAATATGGAGTACAATGCTACGGATATTCCTAACCTTAGCAAGGTAATGAATATGGAAAGAATGTTTAACTCATGTAGAAAATTTAATGGAAACATAAATAATTGGGATGTAGGTAATGTAACCAACATGCGTAGTATGTTTGGAGGGGCTTCAATTTATAACCAACCACTTAATAATTGGAATGTAGGTAATGTAACCAATATGAGTAGTATGTTTGGAGGAGCTTCAATTTATGATCAACCACTTAATAATTGGGATGTAAGTAATGTTACAGATATGGGGTACATGTTTAGTAGTGCATCAAAATTTAATCAAAACATTGGAAATTGGAACACAGGAAATGTTTCAAATATGGGAGGAATGTTTTATAGTGCAGCTGTATTTAATCAGAATCTTAATAGTTGGAATGTAACCAATGTAACTAACATGAGTAGCATGTTTGAAAGAGCGGTGATGTTTAACCAACCTCTTAGTAATTGGGATGTAAGCAGTGTTACAGATATGTCCGAAATGTTTCTGAGTTGTATTGACTTTAACCAGTCTTTAATTTCTTGGGATGTATCTAAGGTTACCAATATGGAAAGCATGTTTAATAGTGCTAGTGCTTTTAATCAAAATATAAATAGTTGGAATGTTACCAACGTAACTAACATGAGTTTAATGTTTTATAATGCTCAAAAGTTTAACCAACCGTTAAATTCTTGGGATGTAAACTCAGTAGTTAACATGTCTGGTATGTTCCAAAGAGCAAAAGTATTTAATCAACCATTAGGTAGTTGGAATGTAAGTGCAGTTGCTAACATGGGAAAAATGTTTCAAGATGCTATTGCTTTCAATCAATCATTAAATTCTTGGGATGTAAGCTCCGTGACATTAATGCCTTCAATGTTTGAAAACGCTATTGCTTTTAATAATCCATTGGGAAGTTGGAATGTTTTTGTAGTTACAAACTTTGAAGCAATGTTTAAAAATGCAGAAATATTCAACCAACCTTTAACGAATTGGGATACTGGTGAAGCACAAACAATGGCTGAAATGTTTTATGGAGCGTCTGCATTTAACCAAGATATCAATAATTGGAATGTTTCATTTGTTACTACTATGCAAGAAATGTTTCGACAAGCAACATCTTTTAATCAGTCTCTAGACTCTTGGAATGTTGCATCTGTAACTACTATGCAAGGAATGTTCCAAGAAGCAAAGGCTTTTAATGGAGCTATAGCTAGTTGGAATATCAGAAAAGTAACTACAACACAAGATATGTTTAACGGGGCAGTAAACTTCAATCAGCCTATTAATAATTGGAGACCAACTGCAGTAACTAGCATGGATAGAATGTTTCAAGGAGCAAGTTCCTTTAATCAGGCTTTGGATCAATGGTTATTAAATACTGTATCGATGAACGCTATGTTTAATAATGCTATAGCTTTTAATCAAGATTTAGGAAACTGGAATGTTAGTGGTGTAACTGACATGCAAAACATGTTAGATAATACAGCTCTTACTAGAGTAAATTACGACAATACGCTTATTGCATGGTCTGAACAAACCTTAACTCTTGGAATAAATTTAGGAGCAAATACACTTCCATATTGTGATGCTGTAGAAGAAAGGCAATCAATGATTGATAATTTTGGATGGTCTTTTACTGGAGATGTGTTAGATTGCCCTATTCCAGAGTGTACACAATTGATAGCTCCTTTTAATGGAGAAACGGATGTGCCTGTAAATACCAACTTAACATGGGAATCTGTTTTGTATGCGCGTGAATATGTTTTATCAATTAGAATTGAACCTTCTGGAACCATAATAAATGAAACTATTGTAAATGCTACCACTTATGAGTTTCCATCAGATTTTTCAGGAGGTGAAACAGTTTATGTTACTATAGTACCTTCAAATGAAAATGGAGATGCAGTAGGACCTTGTGTAGAAGAAAGCTTTACTGTGTCAACAGCTCCATCAACAGTACCAAATTGTACCAATTTAACTTTACCACTTGCTGGTGATACAGAAATATCTGTAAGTACAGATTTAGAATGGAATGTTATAAGTAATGCAGATGGATATAGACTTACAGTAGGAACTACTTCTGGAGGAGTAGATATTCTTAATAATATTGATGTTGGTACTAGTACAACATATGACTTACCTGTAGATTTACCAGAAGACACCGATATTTTTGTAACTATAACTCCTTATAACGACGAAGGAGAAGCAATAAGCTGTGGAGAGGAGTCTTTTAAAGCAGAGTTTATTCCAGTACCACCTACTTGTACAAGTTTAGTGAACCCTATAAATGGTTCAACTAATGTTCCGTTAAATACTGATATTTCTTGGAATGCAATTGCAGAAGCTACAGGATATTTAGTAAGTGTAGGAATTACTCAAGGAGGAATAGAAGTAGTGAATAGTATTGATGTAGGAAATAGTACTTCTTATAGTTTTAGTCAAAACCTACAAGAGAATAGAAAACATTATGTTCGTATAATTCCATACAATAATGTAGGAGATGCAATAGGTTGTGTAGAGGAAAGTTTTACTACTGGAGGAACAATTGTAACCGCACCGAATTGTACAACAATCACAGTTCCAACCAATGGAGCAACTGATGTAAGTGTTAGCACAGGAATTAGTTGGGATGCGGTAGCAGATGCAGATGGATATTACCTATCAATCGGAACTACTTCAGGAGGAACAGATATCGTGAATAATGAAGTAGTAACAAATACAAGTTACACCCCATTAAATGCATTGCCAGAAACAACTACAATATACGTATCGGTAACTCCATACAACTCTGCAGGAAATGCTACGGGGTGTTCGGAAATTAGTTTTACTACAGAAACATTACCAACCGCGCCGAATTGTACAACAATCACAGTTCCAACCATTGGAGCAACGAATGTTAGTGTTAGCACAGGAATTAGTTGGAACGCAGTGACCGATGCAGATGGATATTACCTATCAATCGGAACTACTTCAGGAGGAACAGATATCGTAAACAATGAAGTAGTAACAGGTACAAGTTACACCTCATCAAGCGCATTACCAGAAACAACTACAATATACGTATCGGTAACTCCTTACAATTCCGTAGGAAGTGCTAGCGGATGTTCAAAAATTAGTTTCATTACAGAAACATTACCAACCGCGCCGAATTGTACAACAATCACAGTTCCGACCAACGGAGCAACTAATGTAAGTGTTAATACCGGAATAAGTTGGAACGCAGTGACCGATGCAGATGGATATTATCTTTCAATCGGAACTACTTCAGGAGGAACAGATATCGTGAATAATGAAGTAGTAGCAGGTACAAGTTACACTCTAGCAAATACATTACCA
Source organism: Tenacibaculum sp. (assembly GCF_050290165.1). Lineage (GTDB taxonomy): Bacteria > Bacteroidota > Bacteroidia > Flavobacteriales > Flavobacteriaceae > Polaribacter. The sequence continues at coordinate 190,631 of NZ_JBNKHD010000004.1, forward strand.
GAAACAACAACAATATACGTATCGGTAACTCCTTACAATTCCGTAGGAAGTGCTAGCGGATGTTCAGAAATTAGTTTTAGAACTGAAGTAGGCTTAATAGGGGAAACCAAATACGGTTTTTCTCCGAATGGTGATGGAGTGAATGATTTTTGGGAGATAAAAGGAATAGAAGAGTATCAAGACAACATAGTAACTATTTTTAATAGATGGGGAGATATGGTGTTTCAGATAAAAGGATACGATAACCAGTTTAATGTTTTTAGAGGTGTTGCTAATAAAATGACAAGTATGGGAGGTGATGAATTACCAGCAGGAACATATTTTTTTAATATAAAAATTTCAAAAGAAGAAAAATCAACAGAAGCAAAAGGCTTTTTAGTTTTAAAAAGATAGAATGAAAGAGATGAGAAACTATATTTTACTATTTATTTTTATAATGGTATTTCAGAATAATTGGGGACAACAAACAGCTTTGTATCCAGAGTATAATTACAATCCGTTTATTATAAACTCTGCTTATACAGGAATGTCTGATGGAGCAGAAATCACACTTAGTAATTACGGGTATATAAATAGTATTGAAGGAAGCCCCAAAACATTGTCTTTAAGTTTTCATACTCCCATAGCTAGAAGGAAAATGGGGTTGGGTGGAGCTATTATAAGAGATAAAATAGGTGTAAGTACTTATACAAATGCATATGCCGCGTACTCGTATAAAATATTTTTTGATACTGAGGTTGATAGACCTTATTGGCAGCATTATAATGAACATGTAATATCGTTTGGTCTAACAGCAGGAGTTCAGCAGTTTCATGAGAACCTGTTAGAGCTAGGTATTACAGATGACGTAGAGTTTTCTGAAAACATGAATGTAACTGTACCAACTGTAGGTATTGGATTTTTGTATAACCATGCAGATTTTTATGCAGGGGTTTCGTTACCAAATCTTTTAGGAGACAAATTAGCATCTAGAGACGATTTAGATATATCAAACCCTGTTTATGGTTATTTCGGATATCGTTTTTTTACCAATCGATTTGAGGAAGTAATAATTAAACCTAGTGCTTTTTTAAAATATGAGGGAGGTGCACCAATGCAAGTTGATTTAAATATAGCTGTTAACTATAAAAATAAATTCGAAATAGGTACTGGTTACCGAAGTAGTTCCTCAATTAATTTTTTAGCAGGTATTTATGCTCTAAAAAACTTAAAACTTGTGTACTTCTATAATGCAGGATTTAGTGATTCTGTTTTAGGAAATAGTCATGGTATTGTTCTTTCATATGTTTTTGAGAAAAAACGTAGATATTAAAGAGAAATTCAGGAAAGTTACCTAAAACTCCAGTTTTTATAATCAGTTGAAGCTTCTAATTGGTTTTCTAAATTATCAGGTAATTCCGGAAAAAAATCGATGCCTGTTTTTTGCTCTAATTCATCAATAGAAACTACAAATTCATATAAAGGTTTGTTACTATCTTTATGGGGAACTAAAAAGGCAATAGCTTTAATTTCAGGTTGTGTGTAATCTAGTAATACTTTGTAAAAATAATTAGGTACACTTACTTTTTCTTTTCCTATGGTTTTTAAATTTGACTCTAAAATGCCACCAGTAACGACATATAAATGATTGTATTTTTTAGTCCAGTAACGAGTTTTTTGCTCTAGCTTATTCCAAATTCCTGCATTAAACTCATGGTTTTGAGGAGAGATATTTGAGGTGTAAAATGTTTCATCATGAGCTTTTTGAGAAGCTCGTCTGTCACCTGCAGGACATAAATGACCTTTGTCATAACCTGATTTTTTATAATTTCTCCAATCTGCAGATTTTGTTTTTACCTTAGGATCTTCAATAAAAAAAGGACGTTTGTAATTAGTGTATACAATATCACTTTTATCTAAAGAATAGGCAACCCATTCTGCCTGCTCATGTTGTTCGCTATATGATAACTGATATCCGTTATGTTTAACAATGTTCCCAGTAGTTGAGGTAGGTAGGTAATTAAAACTGTTAGACTTACTGTTTGCTGTTTCTGTTGTTGACGAAGGTTGGTTATTAGTGTTTTCATTTTGTTGTAACCAATAACCAGCAACCAAGGCTATAATTGTAATAACTAATTTGACTTTCCTAGAAGTACTCATATTAATTATTTAAAGGAATTTCTTTAAAGTCTTCAGTTTTTTCTGCCTTTTTAAAAATTTCTTGAAACTTAACAGGAGGAGTAGCTAATTTACGTTTGGTTAAATCTAACCATGCACCATAAACAGAGATAACCGCAGACAATTTACCAGCACCATTAAATACTTCATGCTGTATTTTCCAGCGTTCTCCTTTACTAGATAAATCAGTAACTTTTAAGTTTACCGTTATATCTTCACCCATATGTATTTCTCGTAAAAACTTGGTATTTTCTTCAAATAATATAGGGCCTATATTTTCTTTTGTAAAATCTTGGATGGTAACATCGTGTTTTTTAAAATAACGAAGCCTAACTTCAGCTGCATAATCATTATAGGCTGTGTGTCGCATATGTATATTGGCATCAAAATCTGCCCATCGAGTAGTAAAACTTACTGTAAAATTCATAATAAAAAAGTAAAAAATGTAATTTAGAATCTTTAAAAAAAGATTCGGGGTTTATGCAAATGTAAAAACATTACTAGCCATTCTCCAAAATTACATTTTATAAAATTTAGAATTAAATGTTACAAGTTTTACCAATTAAAAACTTCTTGATTTTGTTAGTAGGATTGTTAAGTTTAGTCCATGTAGATCAAGCAATCACGAAACAAGAAAATATCCGTAAAGCTATTTTTAAACAGCTTGAAAAGACGGAAGAATATGGCTTGAATAAAAGATTTGATAGTTCAAGAGTTTATTTGGAAAAAGCGAGTATAATAGCAAATGAAAGTAAGGAAAAGGAGTTTGTTATTTATGTTAATTTATTTAAATCAAAGCTGGCATATTGGGAAGCAAATACAGAGGAAGCTCTCGAAGAGTTAAAAAAAATAATCAGCACAAAAAATCTTAGTGATAGTATTATTACTGATGCCTATTTACTTTATGGAGAAATTTATCTGTATAAAAAAGACTATCCAAAAGCATTAATATATCATATAAAAGCAGAAGATAAGTTAGAAAAACCTTTGCCTCTGGTTACGAAAAGAGATACAGGTAGATTGTATCAAGGATATAATAGAATAGGATTTATTCACGATAAATTAAATAATATCAAAAAAGCAAAAGAATATTATGGGAAAGCTTTACCGTATGTTCCAGACAGTAATGCAAGAAGTTATATGCTTTATAAGATAGCAAATTTGTTTAAAAATGATAAAGAACCCTCACAAGCGTTAAAGTATACTATAGAAGCAACTGCAATAGCCGCTAAAAATAAATGGCAGTTAATGCTGCCTACATATTATTCGAATTTAAGTAGTTATTATATTCAAAAACAAAAAGGAGATACAGCTATTTATTATGCAAAAAAAGGGTTAGAAAATAATACGTATTGCCGTTTAAACTGGTTAAATAGCAATTTAGGAAAAGCATATTGGATAAAAAAGGAATATGATAAAGCTATAACCTATTTTAATAAGGCTTTAAGATATACAACGGCAGATGAAACTATGGAAGTTCACCATAATTTAAGAGAGTTGTATGCGGAGGTAGGAAAATATAAACAAGCTATGGAACATAACACTATTTATCTTAAATTAAAAGATTCCATAGATAACTTAAAGGTAAAGCAGGAGGTATATGAAATTACCGAGAAGTATGAATCAGACAAAAAAGAGTTGAAAATTGCCTTATTAAAGAAAAAAGAAGAGAATAATAGTTTGCTAATAAGAAAACAGAAAGGGAAAATATGGTTGTTTGGAGTGTTACTAGTATCGCTGTTAATTATAACAGGAATAGTTATTTATTTTTATAAAGAGGAGGAGAAAAAAAAGCATCTACTTTATATTAAAAATAGAGAATTAATACAATCCATAAGTAGTGAGTCTAAAAAGAAAAATGAAATAATAATTGAAGAAGAAAAAGAAGAAGAAATAAAAAAGGCGATATCAAATTTAATTGAAAAAGAATTTTATTTAGAAAAAGATATTACGCTTGCTAAAACCGCAAAATTAATCAATACAAATACGTCGTATCTTTCTAAAGTCATCAATGAAAATTACCAAAAATCATTTTCTAATTTTATCAATGATCTTAGAATTTCTTTTATGCTAAAAAAGCTAGAAACAACATTTGAGTATAGAAAATTAACAATAGAGCATTTGGCAGATATAGCAGGATTCACATCCAGTAATGTTTTTTATAGATCGTTTAAAAAGTATACAGGGCTTACTCCTTCATATTATATAAAGAAATTATAGAACACAAAAAAGCGAACCGGAGTTCGCTAATTAATTGTAGTTACATTGGCATAGGAACACACACGCAATTCTCATCAAATTCATAACCATCATCACAAGGGTAAGGGATAAAACGACATTGAATTATTCCTCCATTAATAGATTGTTGTTCTTGTTTGTTCAAAGTTGAACCTAAATTTGAAATGTTCTTTAACATGAATTTTAATTTAAAAATTTGTCAAATTAAGGGATAAATAAATCAGCAAAAAAACATAAACCCGTAATAAAAGTGAGGCTATCCCTTACTTAACTAAAATTAACAAATAGCTGTGTTTCCAATAGCTGCAAGACAGGAGTTTTATTTTAAAGGAGAATGTGTGACTAATATCTTACGATTTATAAATTGTAAGATATGTGTTTTCGTATTTAGGTGATTTCTAGATAGTTTTGAGTCGTTTCAATATTGAATAATTTTTAACTATTAATTTAAAACGATTTAAAATGAGAAAGTTTTACACATTAATTTTACTTGTATTTAGTATTTATGGATACTCACAAGATTTAGTTTTAAAAGAACAAAGCTATCACACAGTATCTACAATTTTAAACTCACCAACAATTGATATTGATGATGCATTAGCTATTGATTCCGAAGGAAATTTATATGGATCTAATTTTGGAAACTATAGCGGGACATCGGTATACAAGATTACTCCTAATAATGAAGTAAGTGTTTTTATTACAGGGTTAAAAAGTCCTAACGGATTAGCTTTTGATTCTAATGATAATCTTTTTGTTGTTGAGTTTTTAGGAGGTGCAATTCACAAGTACGATAAAAATGGTAATTTACTTAAAAGTTATAATGTCGGAGGGTATCCGTCGGGGTTGGTAAAAGATTTTTATAGTGATGCTATGATCTTTACCAATTCATTAGATAGTAGTGTAAATAAATTATTACAAGATGGTTCTGTAATAACTCTACATCAAGGAGCACCTTTATTATACCCAGTAGGTTTAACCTTTGATAGGGATGGAAAGCTGTTTATTGGAAATTATGTAGGAAGACAGATTTATAGTTTAAGTACTGAAGGGAATTTAGAATATGTAGCTACAGTACCAGACTCTGGAACAGATTTTCCATACTTGGCATTTATAACGTATGCAAATGGACGTCTTTTTGCAACGATATATGGAGAACATAAAATATACAAAGTACATCCAAATAAAATTGATAGTGTAGAGGTTTATTCAGGTAGTGTTTATGGAGGGAGCGATGGCTATGTTTCTGATGCAACTTATGCATATCCAGCAGGAATTATAGCTAGTAAATCAGGAAAAGAAATGTATGTTTCTGAGTATGGCGGTGGCAATGTAAGAAAAATAACAAGAGGGGGAATGAATGATGAAGTAAATGAAAAAATATCAATGAGTTTATCTCCAAATCCAGTTGCAGAACGATTAAAGATAAAAGCAGAAATTCCTAATAAAGGAAATGTAAATATTAAAGTGGTTAACCTTTATGGGAAAATGGTTTTTGAAAGCAAAGATTTTATAGAAAACAAATCATTTACAAAAGAAATAAACTTGAAAGGACTTCCCGTAGGAGTTTATAATGTACTGTTATTTGATGACCAAAATAAAATTTCAAAAAAGATAATAGTAAGAAAATAGTTACTGCTGTTTTGTAACAAATAAAAATTCAATAGCTACTGTTGTATCAAGATAAAACCGTTTAGATGTTTATTCTAGACGGTTTTAAGCTTTTACATCCAAAGCATCACGAAGTGTATTCCCAATTAGCATAAAAGCCATCACTAAACTCATAATTGCTAAACCTGGAATGAGAGCTAAAAATGGTTTTCCCAAAATGATATAGTTATAGTGATTTTTAATCATAGCCCCCCAAGAAGGAGTAGGTGGTTGTGCTCCAATTCCTAAGAAACTTAATCCGCTTTCAATAAGAATTGCTGCTGCAAAATTAGCTGCAGATATTACAATAATAGGAGCTAAAATATTAGGCAAAATATGCTTAAAAATAATTCTGAAATCTGAAAAACCCAAGGCTTTGGCAGCTTCCACATATTGTTGTTGTTTGGTAGTAATAACTTGACCTCGTACCACACGAGCTACTTCAACCCACATAGTTAATCCCACAGCAATAAATACCTGCCAAAAACCTTTACCAAGGGCAAGGGTAATGGCAATTACCAATAATAATGTCGGAATTGACCAAGTTATGTTGATAATCCACATAATAAAATCATCTATTTTTCCTCCAAAATATCCAGCAATAGCTCCGATAGGTATCCCGATAAGGAGTGAAATAAAAACAGCAATAAAACCAATGAAAAATGAAATTCTAGCTCCAATTAACAACCTACTTAACAAATCACGTCCGTATTTATCAGTACCTAAATAAAATGTTTTTTGTTGAATATACTTTTCATAAGAATCAGGAAACTCCTTAGGTAATCCATCCGCATACTTGATAACTTCCAATTGATTGTTTTCAACTGAAAAGGATGTAATAGGTATTTCTGTTGAAGTGTTTTGTTTTCCCTTCATAAAAACAGAAAACCAAGTTTGTTGATTGTTGTTTTCTACAGGAATGCTAAGCATTTGTACTGAAAACCCTGGAGGTTTTGAGTGAATTTCCAAATGCATTTGATTTGCAGAGTTACTATTGTCTGGAGCTAAAACATAACAGAATACAGCAACAAATCCACAAAAGATAATAAACCAAAAACTTAACATTCCTGTTTTACTACGTTTAAACTTTTGTATGGCTATTTGCCATAAAGATGTACTGGGATTAGTATTCACTTGCTTTTGTTTCTTTCAGGTTAGCAATATCAATGCTCGATGGATTTTGAAAAACTTCCAAATCAAAATATTTAACAGAAGCTAAAATATGATCAAAAATATTAGCCATAACTCGTTCGTATTCCGTCCATACTTTTTCTCTACTAAAAGCGTAAATTTCTAGTGGAATTCCATTAGGGGTAGGTTCTAACTGACGAGACATCAAAAGCATATCTTGATTTATTTTAGGGTGATTTTGGATATAATGATCTAAATAAATTCTAAAAGTCCCAAAATTAGTCAGGTTTCTACCGTTTATTAGTACAGATTTGTCTACGTTGTGCTTTTTGTTATATGCGTTTACCTCCTCACTACTTTTGGTTATATACTCAGAAATCAATTCAATTTTTTTAAATCGTTCTATATCTTCATCTGTGAGAAAACGAATGCTACTTATTTTTATTAAAACAGCTCTTTTTATGCGTCTACCACCAGAAATGTTCATCGTTCTCCAGTTTCTAAAAGAGTCTGATGTTAAATAATACGTAGGGATACTAGAAATAGTATTGTCAAAATTTCTAATAATAACAGAAGTAAGATTTATTTCAACAACATCACCATCGGCACCATATTTTTCCATAGTTATCCAGTCTCCAATTCTAACAGTGTCGTTAACTGCTACTTGAATACTTGACACAAAACCAAGAATGGTATCTTTAAAAATAAGTAATAAAACTGCAGAAAAAGCACCTAGAGCAGTTAAAAACTTAATAAGAGGTTTACCAGTTAATACAGAAAATGAAGATATGGTAGCTATAATCCATAGTATTACCATAAAAATCTGGACATAGCTTTCTAAAGGCTTGTCTTTAAAAGCTGGGGTTGTGCGTAAAAAATCTTTAGTTGTTGATAAAATACTATGAATAAACCATATGATAGCAAAAATAATGGCTATCGTAGTTATACGTTCAGCATAAGTAAATAGATTAGGGAAATCAACAAGTATTTCTTTTAAAAGATTATAAACGATGATAAGAATAACAACTCTAGATAAGTTTAAAAAAGTTTTGTTTTTAATAAGCAAATCATCAAAACTAGTAGATGTTTTTGCTGCCATTTTATGAAGAGTCTTTCTACCTATATACCTAAACAGTTTAAATAATAAATAACCTAATAGAACAAAAACAATTAGGTTTGCTAATAGATTCAAATGAATAGCTAACGCTTCAGAAAGTGAAAGTTGATCTTTAAATATTCGGTAAAAAAACTTGTTAAGCATAAAATAAATATTCAATTATAATTCTACTATTTCTTCGCCCATTTTTAAACTGAATTTTTTTCTAAACCAAAATACAGCAGCATAGAGTACAGGAGTATCCATAGCCGCGATTATTACTTTAAATAAAAACCCACTAATAAGTAAGCTTCCAAAAATATTCCAAGGAAGTATCTTAAAAAAGCACAATAAAAATAGTACTGTAAAAGTATCTATAAATTGAGATAAAAAGGTAGAAAAGTTATTGCGTAACCATAAATGTTTTCCTTTGGTTAAATCCTTCCAAAAATGAAAAATACGAATATCTATAAATTGGGCTGCTAAGTAAGCTAACATAGAGGCTAATACCGCTAAAGGTGATAAGCTAAAAACCTTAGAAAATATTGAGTTGTCTACAGGAGAATTTTGGATAGCAGGAGCATAGTCTGCAATTAATATGATAAACATTGAAAAAAAAGAAGCAAAAATACCTGCAATAACTACTTGATTAGCTTTTCGTTTTCCATAAATTTCAGATAGAAGATCTGTAATTAAAAAAGTAATAGGATAGGGAAGTATACCAACCGATATTTCAAAACGATATAAATTAAAAGGGTTCCAATAAAAAAACTTCTGAAATATTAAGTTAGAAGTTACTAAAGAAGCAATAAATAATGAAGCCAAAATTAAGTATATAAGTCGGGCTTCCGATTTTTGTTGTACAGTCATAAAACGAAGATAGTAATTTTAAAAGTTGTATGTTTGCAGGGTTAAACAAACAACAAAATAAAAAAATGAAAGCGTATATTTTTCCAGGTCAAGGAGCACAATTTACAGGAATGGGGTTAGATTTATATGAGAACTCTCCTATAGCTCAAGAACTTTTTGAAAAAGCAAATAATATATTAGGATTTAGTATTACCGATGTAATGTTTGAAGGTACTGCTGAAGAATTAAAACAAACTAAAGTAACACAACCAGCTATCTTTTTACACTCGGTAATATTAGCGAAAGTTTTAGGTGATGATTTCAAACCAGAAATGGTTGCAGGTCATTCATTAGGTGAATTATCAGCATTAGTTGCAAACGGAGTGTTATCTTTTGAAGATGGATTAAAGTTAGTTTCTAAACGTGCATTAGCAATGCAAAAAGCTTGCGAAATTCAACCGTCTACCATGGCAGCGGTATTAGGTTTAGAAGATAATGTTGTAGAGGATACTTGTGCAGAAATTGATGGAGTAGTAGTAGCAGCAAATTATAACTGTCCAGGACAATTAGTAATTTCAGGAGAAGTTGAAGCAGTAGAAAAAGCGTGTGCAGCGTTAACAGAAAAAGGAGCTAAGAGAGCATTGGTATTACCAGTTGGAGGAGCATTTCACTCACCTATGATGGAGCCTGCACGTGAAGAATTAGCAGCAGCCATTGAAGAAACTACATTTAGTGAACCTATTTGTCCAGTATATCAAAATGTAGTGGCAAAAGCTGTAACAAATCCTGCAGAGATTAAAGAAAACTTAATAGCGCAGTTAACAGCACCAGTAAAGTGGACACAATGCGTACAAGCAATGATTGCAGATGGAGGTACTGAGTTTGTTGAGGTAGGTCCTGGGAAAGTATTACAAGGATTAATGCGTAAGATTGATAGAAACGTAGCAGCTAGTGGAGCTAGTTTTGAGGCATAATCAAATCGATTTATATAAAAAGTAAAAAGCGAACTCATTTGAGTTCGCTTTTTTGTTATTGTAATTCAGAATCTTTAATTCCTAAAGTCTGTAAAATTTGAGATTCTTTGGGAGCCAAAAGAATCAAATAAATTAATAAAATTACTCCTAGTAATAAAAAATCTGGTTTTAATACCATAATAGCAAAACAAGCTCCTTCTAAAATAGCCCATCGTACGATAGATGCACTTTGGTAAACTGCAAATTTTTCTTCTATAGGAGCATCCTTCTGTATTTTTTGCAACATGTTTTTAAACATAAAGTTACCAAATACATAGGCGATGGCAGGAATAAATGCATATAGTAGCGATGAGTTATCAATAACCATATTAAAAATGGTTGCAAAGTCACCCAAAATTGTATATCCTAAAGTTACCCCACCAACCATTGCTAGATGAATAATTTTTAATGTTTTAATTTTTTGATTCATAATTAAAGAGTTGTTTTCATTATTATTGTCTGAAATTTGAAATGGAGTTGTACTTTTTAACACCTTTTTTTTCAATATGAATTTCTCTTTCTATCTTTTCTATTTCTTTTTTCTTTTTTGAAATTATCCAATAATAACTGATTAGTAATATAATAAATAATAGAACACCAGATTGAATTACCGCAGTTGAATAATCCATGACTTCAATCATTGGAGGTTTACCTCCTTTTCTTGGTAAATAAGGATCAACAAAAGAAAAAGCAAGCACAAAAAGTATAGACAATGGAATGTTTAAAGTATAAACCTTCCTTAAGGCTATTTGTTTCTTTTTTAACTCGTTTTCTTTTTCTGTCATTTTACCCTAAAAAATCGTTGATTGTCTTAGTAATAAAAGCTAATTGTTCTTCATCTAATTCTGTATGCATAGGCAACGAAATTACTTCATCAATCAATTGATTGGTAATCGTAAAATCAGCTTCGTTGTATCTGTCATCTTGATATGCTTTTTGAGCATGTAACGGAACAGGATAGTAGATGGCATTTGGAATACCGTTGTCTAATAAATATTGATGTAATTCATCACGTTTTCCGTTGGTAATTCTCAATGTATATTGATGGAAAACATGCGTAGTAAAATCGCTAATGGTTGGCGTAATGATATTCGGATTATTAGCAAAAGCATTTGAATAATATTCCGCAGCTTTTCTACGAGCATCACAATAGCTATCTAATAAAGGTAGTTTCGCTTTTAACACTGCTGCTTGAATAGAGTCTAAACGTGAGTTTACTCCAACTACATCATGGTAATAACGTTTATACATTCCGTGGTTTACCATTCCGCGAAGCGTGTGTGCTAACTCATCATCGTTTGTGAAAATAGCACCACCATCACCATAGCATCCTAAATTTTTAGAAGGGAAGAAAGAAGTGGTTCCTACATTACCCATCGTACCTGCTTTCTTTTTAGTTCCGTCAGCAAAAGTGTAATCAGCACCAATAGCTTGTGCATTATCTTCGATTACAAATAAGTTATGTGTTGCGGCAACTTCAAGCACAGCTTCCATATTTGCACATTGTCCAAATAAATGTACAGGAACAATTGCTTTAGTTTTTGGAGTAATTGCCTTTTTTAAAGCTTCAATATCAATATTAAACGTGTCAGGTTCGACGTCAACCAAAACAGGAGTCAGTTTTAATAAACCAATTACTTCTACAGTAGCAGCAAATGTAAAATCAGCAGTAATTACTTCATCACCTGGTTCTAAACCTAAGCCCATCATTGCGATTTGTAAAGCATCAGTACCATTAGCACATGGAATTACGTGTTTAACACCTAAATATTTTTCTAAATCTGCTTGAAACTCATGAACATAAGGTCCGTTGATATACGCTGAAGAGTTTAAAACTTCTTGAATAGAAGCATCAACCGTATCTTTTATTTTTTGATATTGACTTTGTAAGTCAACCATTTGGATTTTTCTCATTAGACATGATTTTATAGGTGTCAAAAATACAAACAATCTTTTATTGTTTAGGAGCTTTATAGAAAATAATAACTGCAATAAAATAGTTTATTTAATAAGTAAATCTCAAAGCAACAAAGGCTAAAACTGAGCGTTTTGTAAAGGAAAAGAGACTAAAATTAGCGTATTGTTGTATGAAGATATCTAAACGTAAAATAGCTTTTAAAGTATTAATAGGGTATGCTACTCTAGCAATTTTAGCTGTCATCTCGGGAATCTTGTTGTTTTCTGAAATAAAAACATATATAGAAATACAAAAACAAGGTGTTTCTGACAGAAATAATATCATACAAACGGGAGGGTTAATTGCCGATATATATGAAAATGAGAACTTGGGGAGAGCTGCTATTCAGTTGAATTCTTATAAGCGGTATAATGAATATGTAACAGAAAACAAGTCATTATTAAAAAAGATTGATTCGCTTAATTTTCAGGCAAAAGATGTGTCAAAGAAATCAATTTTAGATAGTGTTAAGTTGGTTTTGAATAAAAAGCGAAAAAACATAACCAGCTTAAGGAGGTTAACCCAAAGAAATGCTTCTGAAAAGTCTATTAATGAAGCAATAGATAAGTTAGGGTCAATAGATTCGCTTTTGGGAAAAGGGACGGTAAAAGATCTTGTTGATAACCCTGAAGCTTTTAATAAAAAAACAGGATTAAGTTTAGAAAGATACTTGAAGTTATTTGATAGCGAAGATGAAGAAAAACCTGTTAATGCCGAAGAACAAAAACAAATTGATTCTTTAGTTTCAGCGTCTAAAGAAATACTTCAAAAAGCACAAAGAGAAACAAACATTAAGCGTAGGTTTCTTCGAATAAAAGAAAGAGAGCTAATTGAAAATGATATCACTATTTCAAGAAAGTTACGGGAGGTTTTAAGTGTGCTGGAAAGAGATGTTATTTTTAACGCAAATCAGGCTCATAAAAAGCATGAAGAAACACTTGGGCGTAGCAAAAACATAATTTTATTAGCTACTGGAGTTGGTTTTGTTATAATTGTACTGTTCTCAATAATTATTTTAAATGATTTTTGGAGGAGTCAGCATTACAGGCAAGAATTAGAAAGTGCGAATTCCGTAACCTCATCACTTTTAAAAAGTAGAGAGCAGTTAATATCTATGGTAAGTCATGATTTAAGGACTCCTTTAAGTACAATTTCTGGCTTTAGCGAGTTGTTGCAAAAATCAATTACGAATACTAAAGAGAAAAATTATCTTGTGCATATACAAAATGCATCAGTGTATATGGGGCAGCTTGTAGGAGATCTTTTAGAGTTTTCCAAATTAGAGAATAGCAAAATAACTATTGAAGCTATTCCTTTTGACTTGAAGAAAAACATAGAAGAAGTAGCTAATAGTGCTAAAAATTTAGTTCAGAACAAACCTATTTCAGTATATGTGAAACACGATGAAAAAATAGACTCATTAGTTGTTAGCGATCCTTTTAGAATAAAACAAATACTATATAATTTAGTTACCAATGCATGTAAGTTTACAAAACAAGGCTCTATAACAATACAGAGTAAATTGAGAAGTGTAAAAGAACAAAACTATATAGAGATTACAGTAATTGATACAGGAGTAGGAATAAGTAAAGATAAACAAGAAAAAGCGTTTAAAGAATTTACACAAGTACACGAAAAAGAGAATGGTCAAAATGGATTTGGATTAGGTTTAACCATTTCTAGGAGGCTTGCAGAGCTTTTAGGAGGCTCTTTAACTTTACAAAGTAGTTTAGGGAAAGGAAGTAGATTTTCATTATTTATACCTGTTACTCTTGCCGAAGGAAAACTAAAAGAATATGAAGCAAATTCTCAAAAAGAAATGCTTAATATTCACGCTGTAGTGGTAGAAGATGATACTTCTTTGAGATTACTTTTAAAAAATGTTTTAGAAGGACTGGGAATTACGGTAACTTCTTTTGGCAATGCTCAAGATGCACTAAATAAAATTGATAATATTGCATATGATTTGGTTTTAACTGATATACAGCTTCCTAAAATGAACGGTATTCATTTTATGGAAACTTTAAAGAAACACAATTCTTATATAGGTCAGCCCATTATCGCAATGACAGGAAGAGCGAATTTATCGGAAAGTGAATATATTGAAAACGGTTTTTCAGATGCATTAATCAAACCTATTAACACTATAAGATTAAAAGAAATTTTACAGCGTTTTTTTGATTTTAAAACACAAGATAAAGATGTAGTTAATGGTTACTTTGATAACAAAATAGCAAATAGTTTTGATACTACTTCGTTAAAAACATTTTTGAATAATGATGAAGCAGAGATAAAGAAAACATTAGAATCCTTTTTAAAAGATACAGAAGGAAATGTATTGTTATTGAAGGAATTTATAACCAAGAGTGACTTACAAGAATTTAATAATCTTAGCCATAAAATGCTTGGGATGTTTAAGCAATTAAAAGCTACTAAACTGGTTGATTTCTTAGAAGAGTTTGAGGTTAGTAAAGAAATCAATAAAACTTCATGGAAAGATTTTGAAAAAGAGTTAGAAAGCTTTTTAATTGAAGTAAAAAGCTCTCTTAACTAATCTTATGTTCTTTTAATTTATTATACAGGGTTTTTCTGGTAATATTTAAAAGTTTTGCAGCCTTAGTTTTGTTGTTGTCGGCCTCATGTAAAGCTCTAATAATTAGTTTTTTTTCATTTTCTTTAGTTGAAAACTCATTAGGTAAACTGTATTGAGTTTCAGTATTTTTTAATTCTTCAGGTAAAACATCCTTTTCTATAATTTCAGTTTGAGATAAAAGTGTAGCTCTTTTTATAACATTGGATAATTCTCTCAAGTTTCCGGGCCAATTATATTGTTGAAATAAAGCTACTACCTCCTGAGAAAATCCAGCAATTGATTTGTTGAGTTGCTTGTTAGCTTTTTCTAAAAAGAAGTCTGCATAAAGAATTAAATCATCTTTTCTATCCTTTAAGCTAGGAACCTTGATAGAAAATTCATTTAAGCGATGGTATAAATCTTCTCTAAAATTTCCTTTTTCAACAGCTAGTAATAGATCCTCATTGGTAGCTGTAATCAAACGAATGTCTACCATAATTTCCTTACTACTCCCAACAGGCTTAATTTTTCTTTCCTGTAAAGCACGTAACAATTGTACCTGACTTTCATAGTTTAAGTTTCCAACCTCATCTAAAAAAAGAGTTCCTCCATTTGCTGCCTCAAAATGTCCAATTTTATCATTTATAGCTCCAGTAAAAGATCCTTTTTGATGTCCGAAAAATTCACTTGAAGCAATTTCTTTAGGTATGGCTCCACAATCAACTGCAATAAAAGGTTTGTCTTTACGTAAGCTTTGGGTGTGAATTGTGTTTGCAACCACTTCTTTACCTGTACCACTTTCACCTGTAATAAGAACAGACATATCGGTTGGGGCAACTAAATGAATATGTTCATATAGACTTTTGGAAGCTGCACTTATACCAGAAATAACATTAGAGTTTGAAACTTTTTTGATTTCTTTTTTAGTTTCGGTAACTTGTCTAGTTTTAACTTCAAGAGCGTTATTGATGACTTCTAAAACTTCATCTGGATTAAAAGGCTTGGATATATAATCAAAAGCACCTTGTTTCATTGCTTGAACAGCCGTTGAAACCTCAGCATAGCTAGTCATTAAAACAACAGGGATATTACTGTTATTATCTTTACTTAACTTAAGTAAATCTATACCGTTACCATCAGGAAGGCGTAAATCGGTAAAAATTAAATTATAGGAATGTTTTTTTAATAGAACGGAAGCATTTTTAATAGTATAGCTAACCTCAACAGTATACTGATGTCGCTCTAAAAAATGCTTTAACATATTAGAAAATGTAACATCGTCCTCTACCAATAAAATCTTTTTCATGAAAAATGTCTATTTAAAAATAGGTTGTGTTAACTCTTTATAAAAATAAAAAGAGCGCTTTACATGAAAACGCTCTTTTATCGATAAAATTGAGGGGAAATAAGAAAATTATTTCTTAGTGTTGTTAACTTCTTTTTCGTCTAACAAATTTCCTTCTTTGTCAGCATAAAGTGTTTGGTTTTTGTTATCAACACTAATTTCTAATTTGTATTGCTCTTTTTTGTTTATAAAAGCTTTACTTAATGTAGCTTTAGGAAAATTCTTTTTAATAGATTCAACTACTGCAGCTGGTAACTTGTCTAAAGAAACTTCTTGAAAGTCATTGTCAATAACAGTGTATACTGAATTAATAGGAGAAGTTGTATTGTTAATAGTTGCATAAGTTGAAACTCCTGCTAAAATGGCTGCTGCTAAAACTAATTTTTTCATGATTTTAAATTTTTTAATTATAAATTATTTATTGTCTGCTCGCAATATTGAAATAAGTATGCCATGAATATGGATTAAAACTAAAAATTGTTTTAATGTGTTGTAAATAGGGTGTTTATGTGTTTTGTGTTTAGAGGAGGTATATTTTATGAATGTGTAAAAAGTGTGTAAAACAAAAACGATACTGTGTAAAAATTACACTTTTAGTCAAGTTTAAGAAAGAGTGATAAATCTGTTATATTTGAAGAAAATCATTCCTAATGAAATTATTTAAAAAGTCTTTAAAAATTGTTTTACTGTTATTAGTTGTATTGTGTATTGGTGTTTGGTTGTTTACCAAAACCTTGCATCCAACGTATAAAGGTGAATTACCACTCGCCTCTATTTCTGAGAAAGTCACTGTGTATTATGATGAGGTAGGTGTGCCGCACATTAATGCACAGAATCAGCAAGATGCTTATACTGCTCTAGGTTATGTACATGCTCAAGACAGGTTATGGCAAATGGAATTGATTAGAAGAATTGCTGCAGGAAGATTAGCGGAAATTTTCGGAAAAGATTTGGTAAAAGTAGATAAGTTTTTCTCGGGATTAGGAATTGAAGAAGCTTCGAAAAAAACAATTCGAGAGTTGGATAAAAACTCAGAAGCTTATAAATTAACAGAAGCTTATTTAAATGGAGTCAATCAGTTTATAGAGGAGGGGGCAACGCCTTTAGAGTTTTATTTAGTGGGATTGGATAAAGAAAACTATACGATTAAAGATGTGTACAATGTTTTTGGTTACATGGCATTTAGCTTTGCGATAGCACATAAGACAGATCCGTTACTAACAGAAGTAAAAGAGAAATTGGGAGAACCGTATGTAAATGAATTGCTTAACTCGTTCAATGAAAATTTAACGCTGAATAAAACCACCAATAAAAAAGTAATTAAAGCAGAGTTGTCTTTAGCGGTGGGTGAAATTATGGATCAATTACCAGTGGCTCCTTTTATAGGAAGTAATTCTTGGGTAATTGCACCACCAAAAACCAAAAACGGAAAGGTAATTTTTGCAAACGATCCACATATTAACTTTTCACAACCTTCGGTTTGGTATCAGAATCATATTAAAACCCCTGATTTTGAGGTTTACGGTTTTAATTTAGCACTGATGCCGTTTCCGTTGTTAGGACATAATAAAGACTATGCATATGGTTTAACGATGCTAGCAAATGATGACTTGAATTTTTATGAAGAAGAAAACAACCCAGAAAATTCGATGGAGTATAAAACTCCTGAAGGATATCAGAAATATGAGTTGTTAGAAAAACACATAAAAGTTAAAGGAGGAAAAGATACTACCTATCAAGTAAAAGTGAGTAAACACGGTCCGATTATGAACGGATTGATAGAGCATATTACAGATGAAAAACCAGTAGCAATGAACTGGATTTATACACAGTTGCCTAACCAATTGCTAGAAGCATCGCATAAAATGTCACATGCAAATTCGTTACAAGATTTTAAAACAGGAACTGCTAAAATTCATGCTCCAGGACTGAATGTAATGTACGGAGATGCTAAAGGGAATGTAGGTTGGTTTGCATCGGCTAAATTATATCAATTAAGAGATAGTTTGTCTTCTAAAATGTACTTAAATGGAGCTTCAGGAAAAGACGAAATTATAGAGTATTTAGATTTTGAAGAAAATCCACAAGCAGAAAACCCGAGTTGGAATTATGTGTATTCAGCAAATAATCAACCCGATTTAGTGAGAGGTAAACTATACCCCGGCTATTATCAACCAGAAGATAGAGCTAAGAGAATTGTTCAGTTATTAGAGCCTAAAAATGATTTTACCAAACAGGATGTGGCTGAAATGATTTACGATGTTACTTCGTCGGTGGTTCCAGAAATTGGAAGGGAGTTGTTAACAAGTGTAGATAAGTCATCACTATCTCCGTCAGCTACAAAAGCGTATTTGATATTAGAAGAATGGGATGGAGAATATGCCAAAACCAATGTAGCACCAACGATTTACAATCGATTTTTGTACGAATTTTTAACTGCTACTTTTAAAGATGAGTTGGGAGACAGTTTTCAGTTGTTTATAGATACACCCTTACAAGATCAGGTATTAGCTGAACAAGCTAAAAGAGAGCAATCGGTTTGGTGGGATGATATTTCAACTACAGATAAAGTTGAAACTAGAAATGAAATAATCACAACAGCTTTTCAAAAAGCCATTACATTTTTACAAAACCAACTAGGAGAAAATGTAGATGATTGGACATGGAACCGTGTAATTTCTGTGGAGTATGAGCACGCTATTGGTAAAGCAGGCGGATTATTACGTAAATTTTTTAATGTTGGTCCGTTTGAAACCATAGGAGGAAATGAGGTAATCAACAACCAAATTTTTAAGTTGGATAGCAGGGGAGTGTATAAAATTCACGGAGGACCTTCAACACGTAGAGTAATTGATTTTTCTGATGTAGAAAACAGCATTGCTATTTTGCCAACAGGGCAATCGGGAAATGTGTTTAGCCCGTATTATAAAGACCAAGCACAAAAATATGTAGATGGTGAGTTTGTAAAGATGAGCCTCAATGAGGCGGATATAAAGAAGAGTAAAAATAAATTGGTGTTTTTACCGAAAGCGAATGACTGATGGAAGAGTATTTTAAAAATTTAAAAGAAAAAGAGAAAGGAAATTTAGTTTTAAAGAAGGGGAGATGGTGGAATGGTAATACTTACATGCCTTTTTATGAATATACTTTAAACTATAAGTATAAAGATTCGGAAATTATATTCAACTATGAGTATAGACAATCGGAGTTTACTAAACCTTCAATGATAGACGGCGGAGCATTAGGTGATAGACATATTTGCCAAGTTTCCTGTGAAGTAAGACCTAAGAAAGATAGCTGTAATTTTAAAATAACTGAAAGAGGTTTTTTGGGAAGAATTTTAAGGTCAACTAAGGGAGATTTGTTTAAAGTTAAATGTGAAAATGTTGAAATGAAGGAGTTTTTACTTAAAAATCAATCACTTTATTACCTATATTCAATAGTTGAAAATTCTCCCGAATTTTCCCCAGAGATTCTTGGAGTAAAGAAAGACAAATTAGATGAAAAATATTTTCAATTAAAAATTCGTTATAACACGCAACAAGAAAATAAATCGATTTTATTTCACATTAATGAATTTTGTAAAGAAGTTTCAACTTTTTGGGATAATTAATTTTTATGCTTAAAAACCTAAGCTCTTTTTTTTAAAATCAAGCACTTGGGAATTCTTTATTAATGTACTTGTTTTAAATCTCTTTGTAAACCTCCTCAAAAGGAATTCTAAAACGCTCGCCATACACTCCTTCTGGTTTACGGATACCACAAGAAATAACCATATTAATTTCTGCACTACGAGGTAAGCCTAATAAACGTTTAATTCGCCAAGTATCGGAACCTTCCATGGGGCATGTGTCGTAACCTTCAGCAGCCATCGATAACATAAAGGTTTGTGCGGCTAATCCACATGTTTTATGGGCGACTACACGCATGTCACTATTGCGAACTTCACGATAAATAGGGCGGAAAAGCCCTATAACAAGAATCATCAAGTATTTAATATAGCCAAAAATCCCAAAAATATCAAAATAGGTAAACGGAATCAGTTTTCCGTAGTAGTTACGTGCTACTTTTTCTCTACTACTTTGTTCTGATTTCGGATTGTCTACTCCAAAAGTTTTGTCCATAAAAGCTAAGTTGGCTTTAGCGCGTTTGTGCCATAAATCCTTACGAACTACAAATACTACTAGTTGTTGCGCAGTTCTAGCAGCATTTTGATTAAAACACAACGGAGCTATTTTGTGCATCATTTCTTTAGAAGTGATATGGTAAAACTCCCATAGTTGCATATTGCTACTGGTAGGTGCTAAACTTGCTTGTTCTAAGCATTTTTTTACAATAGCAGTGTCTATTGGTTTTTCAGAGTCATACACTCTTACCGAACGACGATAGTTAACTGCTTCTGATACGGTTTTTTCTGTCATAACTTATAAAGTTTGGGTTCTTTTTTAGAAAACTATCCCAGTTTCATTAAGGTTTTTAATTGTTGTAATTTTCCTTTGTATGGAGCATATCGAGTTGGAATATCTAGCCAAGTTCCGCGAGAAACAACCCCTTTTTTGTGTGAAAATGTATCAAACGTTTGCTTTCCGTGATAACCACCTATACCACTTTCTCCCACACCACCAAAAGGTAATCTATGATTGGCAAAATGAACTGTGGTATCGTTTATGGTTCCGCCACCAAACGAATAACGTTGAATCATTTTTTTAGCAAATGAGTTTCGATTGGTAAATACATATAAAGCTAAAGGTTTATCATATTTAGCAGTGATTTTTTCAATGTCGGCTTCATTTTCGTAAGAAATTAGAGGGAAAATTGGTCCGAAAATCTCACCTTTCATTACTTCACTATCCAAACTAGGTTCGTCAATTAATGTGGGAGCAATGTAGCAATCGTCTCTATCGGTTTGTCCGCCAATTACACAATTTTCATTTTCTAACATGATGGCTAAACGATCAAAATTTCGAGTGTTTACAATACGTGGAAAATCAGGAGAGTTTTGAGGGTTCTCTCCATAAGCCCTAAAAATTTCTTCTTTAAATTGCTGTATAAACTGTTCTTTAACCGATGTATGAATCAATAAATAATCAGGAGCAATGCAGGTTTGTCCGCCATTGATAAATTTCCCCCAAACCAAACGTTTAGCGGCCAATTTAATATTGGCAGTCTCATCAACAATACACGGACTTTTTCCGCCTAATTCTAAAGTAACAGGGGTAAGATGATTTGCTGCGGCTTTAGCAACAATTTTACCTACAGGAACACTACCTGTAAAGAAAATATAATCCCAACGTTGTGCTAATAATTCAGTAGAGACATCTACGCCACCTTCAACAACAGCTACATGATTTTTACCAAAAACAGTTTCAATAATTTCTTTGGTAATTTTACTCGTATGAGGTGTCAACTCTGAAGGTTTTAATACGACTGTATTTCCTGACGCAATAGCGCCTAATAAAGGTGCAAAGGCCAGTTGATAAGGGTAATTCCAAGGAGCAATGATAAGTACAGTTCCGTAAGGTTCTTTATAAATTTTTGCAGAGGAAGGAAAATTTAGTAACGACGGTAACACACGTTGAGGTTTGCTCCATGAATGTATGTTTTTTATTGCCATTTTTAATTCAGCTAACACAATAGAAGTTTCGGTCATTACTGCTTCGTATTCCGATTTTTTAAAATCATCGTGCAATGCTTTTATAATGTCTTTTTCTCTAGCAATAAGCTCCTTTTGCAACCTTTTTAAAGCATTTTTTCTAAAGGAAATATCTTTGGTTTGTTGCGTAGCAAAATAGTTTTTTTGCGACTGAACCAATTCGGGAATATTCATAAGCTATAAGTCTTGTAATTTTTTATTCATTATTGAAAACCATAATGGTGGAACTAATGCAACGAGCATCATACCTGGGTAACCAGTAGGCATCTGTGGGCTTTCAGGTAACGATTTTAAGAGTTGATAATGTTTACTTCCGTTATAATGATGGTCGGAGTGACGAGATAAATTAAATAGCATTAGCATGCCAATTCTGTGATCAGAATTCCAAGAATGGGTTCTTTTTACACGCTCGTATCGCCCTTTTTCGTTTTGTTTACGCAGCAGTCCGTAATGTTCTATATAATTTACAGTTTCTAGTAATAAAATTCCAAAAACTGCAGCAACTACAAAGGTGAATAGTGCTTTTAGTCCGAAGAAATAGAAAATGCCTACTAATAATAGAATGTTACAAAGTGTATAGATTAGCATTCTGTTTTGGAGATGAAACCAGTTTCTGTCTGAGTTTTTTAGACGTTTGTTTTCTGCTTCCCAAGCTTGATAATAACTTTGAAAATGGGAACGAATCCAGAAAAAATATACTACTTCATTTTTTCTTGCCGTTGCAGCATCATTGGGAGTAGCTACATTAAAGTGATGTCCTGCATTATGGTATGGTAAAAAATGAGTATCTAAAGATGTTAATAATAAAATTTCACCCAATAATTCATCAAATCGATTATTGCGATGTCCTAGTTCATGACCTACATTAATACCAATAACACCACACATTAGCCCCATAGCAGAAATTCTTCCTATGTATTCTAAGGTAGTTAATTCAATGTCTTTCATCATCCATAAAAACCAGCCTAAAAAAACTAATTGAAGAGGAACTGTTGTGTATAATATATAGGTATACAGTTTGTTCTCTTTTTCTCGCTCTTCTTGCTCTGTGCTAAGATTTTCTTTGTCTGGATTGAATAGCAATTCAAGTAGTGGAACCAAACCAAAAAAAACGAGCAAAGGGAGCAATGTTAGCCAACCTGTATTGGTAAACGAAATGTAAACAGTAACAGGAAGTATTAAAATCGCTAAAAATTTAAGAGCTTTCATCTTGGTTGAGTGAAATTTGTCTAAATATACAAATTACAAACAAGCATCCCAAATAGGATCAGATGGAGTTGGAGCAGTAAGTTTTATCAATTCTTTGCTTACTGGATGTGCGAATTCAATTTTTCGAGCATGTAAGTGGATACTTCCATCCTTATTACTTCTTTTGGCTCCATATTTTAAGTCACCTTTGATAATAGCGCCAATGTTAGATAATTGTACTCGAATTTGATGATGGCGTCCCGTTTCTAAATCGACTTCTAGTAACGAATAATTATCTAAATTTTTAAGTATTTTGTAGTGAAGTATGGCTTTTTTGCTGCCTTCAACTTCTTTAGTAAAAGCAGTAGATTTATTATTCTTTGGATTCTTTTTTAGATAATTTATTAAAGTGTCCGCAGCTTTTTGAGGTTGTTGCTGGACTACTGCCCAGTAGGTCTTTTTAATAGTTTTGTCGCGTAACATCTTATTTAACCGTTCTAAAGCTTTAGAAGTACGTGCATAAATAACAACACCAGTAGTAGGACGATCTAATCGGTGAACCGTTCCTAAAAAAACATTTCCAGGTTTGTTGTATTTTTCTTTGATGTATTCTTTTACAACATCCGAAAGCGGTTTGTCGCCTGTTTTATCACCTTGCACAATATCACCTGCACGTTTATTAACCACTATAATATGGTTATCTTCATATAAAACTTGTAAGTTTTCTTTTGTAGAGTGCATAATATATAACAGGTAGTGCCTTGTGTGTAGTTGAAAGGTTATTTAAAACTATCAGCAACGTCTTCGTTTACTTGGTCGATAAAGTTTAAAAACTCATCACGCCCCATTCCTGTTGATGAAGAAGTAACAAACGACATTGGAAGTTCTTCCCAATAGTTTAATAATTTCTTTTTATAAGAGGTGATTTGTTTGTTAAGTTTTGAACTTCCTAATTTATCGGCTTTTGTAAAAGCAATACAAAATGGAATGCGATTTTCACCTAAAAACTGCATAAAGTCCAAGTCTATTTTCTGTGGATCGTGGCGAGAATCAATTAAAACAAAGGTGCAAACCAATTGTTCACGCTCTTTAAAGTAGTTTTCAATAAAAAATTGAAAGATTTGTCGCTTTTTCTTAGAAACTTTTGCATAACCATATCCTGGTAAATCCACTAAAAACCATTCGTCATTAATTTTGAAATGGTTGATAAGTTGTGTTTTTCCTGGTTTACCAGAAGTTTTAGCCAAATCCTTACGTTCCATCAACATGTTAATTAATGAGGATTTACCAACATTAGAACGACCAATAAATGCATATTCTGGAATACGTTCTTTTGGGGCGTTAATAACATTGCTGTTACTCATTACAAACTCAGCAGATTTTATCTTCATAATGTTAGGTGCTTGAGAAGTTATATACTTCTGCTTATAAACCAGTTTTCTAAAATTTCATTAAACTCATCAGGAGTTTCCATCATAGCAGCATGACCACATTTGTCAATCCAGAATAAATCGGCATCAGGTAATAATCTATGGAAATCCTCTGCTACTTCAGGAGGAGTAACGCTGTCTTGTTTTCCCCAAATTAAGCAAGTAGGTTGCTTCATCTTAGGCAAATCTTTAGCCATATTATGGCGAATAGCACTCTTGGCAATAGCTAAAGTTTTGATTAGCGTATTTCTATCGTTGATAACATCGTATACTTGGTCTACAAGTTCATCAGTAGCAATAGCTTTGTCGTAAAAAACATCCTGTGCTTTTTTCCTTACAAATTCTTTATCACCTCTTTTTGGGTAACTGTCTCCCATAGAGTTTTCATATAGTCCTGAGCTTCCAGTTAAAACTAATGCTTTAATGTCTTCAGAATAGTGTTTTGTATAGTATAAAGCAATATGACCACCTAAAGAATTTCCTAATAAAGTTACTCCCTCAAGGTTTTTAAATTCGATAAAATCATGTAAAAACTTAGCTAAGTTTTTAACATTCGTCTTTAGGATGGGTAGGGTGTATAGAGGTAATTCTGGAATAAAAACTTTGTATCCTTTTTTTGAAAAATGATTAAACGTAGAGTCAAAATTACTTAGTGCACCCATTAAACCATGAAGTATGATAATTGGGCTTCCTTCCCCAGCTTCTGCGTATGTAAATTTGCCTTCTTTCTTTAAAAATTCAGTCATAGATTTCTGATTTGACTTAACCACAAATGTAGTTCTTTTTTGTCATATTTTCATTTTTATTATTTCTGGCAGAAGGATGGTTTGGAAAGTTCTTAGGCTCAGTTTTTTAACTAAAAAACCAAAACTTATTAACAAAGTGGTAAAAAGTGGTAAAAAGTGGTAAATATTTTTTATTTTTGATGCAAACTATAGTTTCTTTACGTGGTAAGTTTAATTGGAACATATGAGTGCAAGGTAGATGCTAAAGGAAGGATGATGATGTCATCGGCTTTCAAGAAGCAGTTGTCTTCTGTGTTGCAAGAAGGGTTTGTGATTAAACGTTCTGTGTTTCAGTCTTGTTTGGAGTTGTATTCTATGCAAGAGTGGAATTTGGTGATGGCAAAAATCAACAAATTGAATCGATTTGTAAAGAAAAATAATGACTTTATCAGGAGGTTTACTGCTGGAGTGAAAGTGGTAGAAATGGATGCTTCCGGTAGGATATTAATTCCAAAAGATTTGTGTCAGTTCGCAGAAATTGAAAAAGAAGTAGTGCTTTCATCTGCGGTAAACATTATTGAAATTTGGGATAAGGATAAGTACGAAAAAGTAATAGATGATGCTGTTGTTGATTTTGCTGATTTGGCAGAAGAAGTAATGGGTAATATAGGAGAAGATGAGTTATCATAATCCAGTTTTACTGAAGGAAAGCGTAGATGCGCTTAATATAAAAGAGGATGGAGTGTATGTGGATGTTACTTTCGGAGGTGGAGGTCATTCGCGAGAAATATTAAGTCGATTGGGTGATAAAGGAAGGTTGTTTGCTTTTGATCAAGATCCAGATGCGCAGCAGAATAAAATTGATGATCCGCGTTTTGTGTTGATTGGAGAAAACTTCCGTTTTATTTCTAGGTTTTTGCGATTTTACGGAGTGAAGAAGGTAGATGGTGTATTGGCGGATTTAGGGGTGTCGTCACATCAGTTTGATGAAGCGGAAAGAGGTTTTTCTACGCGTTTTGATGCTGATTTGGATATGCGAATGGATCAGAAGTCTGAGTTGTCTGGAAAAAAAATCATCAATAAATATACAGAAGAACAATTGTCGGATATGTTGTTTTTGTATGGCGAATTAAGAAATGCACGAACGCTAGCGAAAACAATTGTTGAAGCTAGGGCAGATAAAGAAATCAAAACAAGTTTTGAGTTAAAAGAAGTGTTGCAGCGATTTCTTCCAAAAGCGAAAGAGCATAAAATTCTAGCACAGATTTTTCAAGCAATACGAATTGAAGTGAATCAAGAGTTGGAGGTGTTGAAAGAATTTTTGCAACAGATTCCACAATTGTTAAATGAAGGAGGTAGGTTGAGTGTAATATCGTATCATTCGTTAGAAGATAGGTTGGTGAAGCGATTTATACAAACAGGTTTGTTTAGTGGTGAGCCAGAAAAAGATTTTTATGGTAATACAAACGAGCCTTTAAAGAAGGTTGGTAAAATGATAGTGCCAACAAAAGAAGAAATAAAAGAGAATAATAGAGCGCGTAGTGCAAAACTAAGAATAGCAACACTAAAGTAATGTCTAAAATAAGAAAAGGTATTTACGATTTTTTAAGAGGAAGTTTTCTTACAGATGAAAGCTCGTCTAAAAATTGGCGGATTCTGATTTTTGTAGTGGTGCTGTTGTTAGTTATGATTTATAGTGCTCATAGCGCAGATGCTAAAGTAGTTCAAATAGGAGAGTTGAATAAGAAGAAAAGAGAGCTGCGGGCAGAAGATGTGGATACGAGTACACAACTAATGCGAATGAAATTAGAGAGTAATATTCGTGATAAAGTAAAAGATAAAGGATTGTCTCCAGCTAAGACGCCGCCCCAAAAAATAAAAGTAACATATAATAAAGAATAGTATAAAAATGGTAGTAAAAAAAGGCATATTAAACAAACTCTATGTAATAGTTGTTTTAATGACGCTTTTCTTTGTTGTAATCATTTTTAGACTTTTCAAACTTCAATATGTTGAAGGGGATAGGTATCGTCAATTATCTCTAGAAAAAAACATAAAAAACGATACTATAGTAGCAAACAGAGGAAATGTATATGCGGCAGATGGAAATTTGCTGGCTACTTCTATGTCTAAATTTACCATTCGTATGGATGTGGAAGCGGTAGATTCTGAAGTTTTTGAAAAAAATATCCGCGCATTGTCAGAGTCGCTTTCTGGTTTGTTAGGAAAGCCGTCTAGCTATTATCAAAATAAATTAAGAGAAGCAAAAAAACGCAAGAATCGTTATTTGCTAATAGCTAGAAATGTTGGGTATAATGATTATGTGCGAATGAAAAGTTTCCCAATTTTTAATCGAGGAGTGTATAGGGGTGGTTTTATAGCGGAACAAAAAACAGTTCGAGTACACCCAATAGGGAAAATTGCGGAACGTACGATTGGATATGACGATTATAGAGGAGGTGCAGGAATTGAAGGGGCTTTTGCTGATTATATGGAAGGAGAAAATGGTTGGCGTTTAAAGCAAAAAATAGCAAAAGGACAATGGAAGCCAATCAATGATGTGAATGAAAAGGAACCTATTGATGGAAGCGATATCATTACTACGATAGATGTGAATATTCAAGATATTACACATCATGCTTTGTTAAAGCAAATGGAGAGTTTTGAAGCAGATCATGGTTGTGCTGTAGTGATGGAGGTAGAAACAGGTAAGATTAGAGCAATAGCAAATTTAGGAAAGACTTCTAATGGAAAGTATTATGAAAAGAGGAATTATGCTGTTTGGGAGAGTCATGAGCCAGGTTCGACATTTAAACTAGCGAGTTTAATGGTTGCTTTAGAGGATAAGGTGGCAGATACATCAACGGTAGTGGACTGTGAGAAAGGAAGAATTTATATCAATAATCGTAAGGTTGAGGATAGTAAAAGAGGTGGGCACGGAAAAATATCTTTAGCTAGAGTCTTTGAAGTTTCTTCGAATGTAGGTGTGGTAAAAGTGATTCAGAAATATTACGATAAAAATCCTAAAAAATTCACGGATAGAATTAAATCATTTGGGTTGGACCAAATGACGGGAGTTAAAATAAAAGGAGAAGGGAAACCTTATATCCCAGACCCCTCAGAAAAAAGTTGGAGTCCAACTTCGTTAGAATGGATGGCTTGGGGCTATGGAGTTTCTCTTACTCCTTTGCAAACATTAGCATTTTATAATGCTGTGGCTAATAATGGGAAATTGGTAAAGCCATATTTTGTTAAAGAATTACGAGTGGGAGGTAAAGTAGAGCAGCATTTTGATACTGAGGTATTGAAAGAAAAAATAGCATCTCAGGAAACTTTGGATAAAATGAGAAAAGTAATGGAGGATGTGGTTAAAAAAGGAACTGCTAAAAACGTGTATTCTCCAAATTTTTCAATGGCGGGAAAAACAGGAACTGCTAAAAAATATATACCTAGAACTAAAAATGATAAAGGAGAATATGAAGGAGGGTATTATTCCAATGAGAAATATGTGGCTTCTT
This sequence comes from Tenacibaculum sp., assembly GCF_050290165.1. Lineage (GTDB taxonomy): Bacteria > Bacteroidota > Bacteroidia > Flavobacteriales > Flavobacteriaceae > Polaribacter. Next base: position 219,153 of record NZ_JBNKHD010000004.1, read on the forward strand.
TCGCAGGGTTCTTTCCAGCTGATGAGCCTAAGTACTCTTGTATAGTGGTTGTGCACAGTCCTAAAAAAGAAAAAGGGTATTACGGGGCTACTGTTGCGGCTCCGGTATTTAAAGAAATTGCTCAGAAGATTTACACGTCAACTGTAGTGGATAAACAAAACGTGTCTGATGAAATATCAGATGAAGCAATTGATAAAGAATACCAAGAGTATTACCAAAACTTAAGAAAATATAAAACGATCATGCCTAAAGTGATAGGTATGAGTGGGATGGATGCCATTGCTTTGTTAGAAAACATGGGTTTAAAGGTTAAGTTTTCTGGAATGGGAAAGGTAACAGAGCAGTCAGTTGAGAATGGTGCAAAAGTGCAAAAAGGAGCAACGATACATTTAAAATTATCATAGTTGAAGAATTTAAAAGACATATTACATAAGGTAGCGGTAAATGAGGTTTACGGGAATACTGATATTGTTGTAAATACAATTCAGTTTGATAGTAGACAAGTGCAGGATAATGATGTTTTTGTAGCTCAAAAAGGAGTGACGGTTGATGGACATCAGTATATTGAAAAAGCAATTAGTCTTGGAGCTAAAGCTGTAGTGTGTGAGGTGATGCCTGAAGAAAAGAAAGAAGAAGTAACGTATATAAAAGTTGAAGATTCAAATGCTGCTCTAGCTATACTAGCGGCAAATTATTATAACAACCCGTCAAAAAGCTTGCAATTAGTAGGGGTTACAGGTACCAATGGTAAAACCACAATTGCAAGCTTGTTGTATCAATTGTTTAAAAAGGCTGGGTATAAAGTAGGATTATTATCAACTGTTAAAATAATGGTTGATGAAAACGAATACAAGGCAACCCATACAACACCAAATTCAGTTGCAATAAATAAGTACTTGTCGATGATGGTTGAAGAAGGTGTAGAGTATTGTTTTATGGAGGTAAGTTCACATGGAATTCATCAAAAACGTACAGAAGGATTAGAGTTTGTAGGAGGAGTATTTACAAATTTATCTCACGATCATTTAGATTATCACGAAACCTTTGCGGAGTATCGAGATGTAAAAAAATCATTTTTTGATTCCTTGCCAAAATCAGCATTTGCTTTGGTGAATATTGATGATAAAAATGGGCAAGTAATGTTGCAAAATACGAAGGCTAATAAACAAACCTATGCGCTAAAAACTATAGGAGATTTCAAGGGGAAAGTGTTAGAAAAACGTTTTTCAGGAACCTTGTTGACAATTAATGGAGTTGAAGTTTGGACAAAGCTAATTGGTGAATTCAATGCATACAATTTATTAGCTATTTATGGTGTGGCAGAATTGTTAGGGCTTGAAAAATTAGAAATTTTACGAATTGTAAGTGAGTTGGAGAGTGTAAGCGGACGTTTTCAATATACAGTTTCAACCGAAGGAGTAACGGCTATTGTAGATTATGCACATACCCCTGATGCTTTAAAAAATGTCTTGCAGACTATCAATGATATTCGTACAGGAAACGAAACTGTAATCACAGTTGTGGGATGTGGTGGTGATAGGGACGTGTCAAAGAGACCAAAAATGGCAATGATTGCATCACAGTTAAGTAATCAAGCAATATTTACTTCAGATAATCCAAGAACTGAAGACCCACAGTCCATTATAGATCAAATGGAAGTTGGAGTTGCTGCTGAAAATTATAAAAAAACACTATTTATTTTGGATAGAAGACAAGCAATAAAAACAGCTTGTAAATTGGCAAAATCTGGAGATATTATACTAATTGCAGGAAAAGGACACGAAACCTATCAAGAAATTAATGGTGTACGTCACCATTTTGATGATTTAGAAGAGGTAACCAATTGTTTTAATCAACTAAAAAAACACTAACGAATGCTATATTATTTATTTCAATACTTAGAAAGTGAATTTAGTTTAACTGGAGCGAGTGTGTTTCAGTTTATCACATTTCGATCGGCTATGGCGTTCATTGTGTCTTTGTTGATTTCTACCATTTTTGGTAAGAAAATCATTAATTATCTCAGAAGACAACAAGTTGGTGAAACAGTAAGAGACTTAGGTTTGGAAGGGCAAGTGCAAAAAGCAGGTACGCCTACAATGGGTGGAGTAATTATCATTCTTGCTACATTAATACCTGTGCTTTTGCTGGCAAAGCTGGAGAATGTATACATTATAATTCTTTTAATAACTACTGTTTGGATGGGGTTCATAGGTTTTGCTGATGACTATATCAAAGTGTTTAAAAAGGATAAACAAGGCTTAAAAGGAAGGTTTAAGATTTTAGGACAAGTTGGTCTAGGACTGATAGTAGGTTCAATGTTATATTTTCACCCAGATGTTACCATTAAAGAGCAGTTGCCAACATCAGAACAAGTTGTGCAAGTTGATGGGAAAAAGAAAGTATTTGGAGAGACTCATAAATCAACAAAAACGACAGTTCCATTTCTAAAGAACAACGAGTTAGATTATGCAAAAGCATTAAGCTTTTTAGGAGATGGATATGAAAAATATGGATGGATAGTGTTCATTTTTGTTACCGTGTTTATTGTAACTGGAGTTTCTAACGGAGCTAATCTAACCGATGGGATTGATGGTTTAGCAGCAGGGTCTTCAGCAATCATGGTCATCGCTTTAGCAATTTTTGCATGGGTGTCTGGGAATATCATATTTGCAGATTATTTAGATGTGATGTATATCCCAAAGTCAGGAGAAATGACGGTGTTTATATTGGCTTTCGCGGGGGCTCTAATTGGGTTTTTGTGGTATAATACTTATCCAGCACAAGTATTTATGGGTGATACCGGGAGTTTAACAATTGGAGGAATTATAGCAGTTATAGCGATTGCTATTCGTAAAGAATTGTTGTTGCCTGTTTTAGCAGGAATATTTGTGGTTGAAAACTTATCGGTAATACTACAGGTGTCTTGGTTTAAGTATACCAAGAAGAAATTTGGCGAAGGAAGACGAATTTTTAGAATGTCACCTTTACATCATCATTACCAAAAGTTAGATTATCACGAAAGTAAAATTGTTGTTCGTTTTTGGATTATTGGAATCCTGTTAGCAGTATTTACAATAGTAACATTGAAGTTAAGATAAATGAAAAGATTAGTTGTGCTTGGTGGAGGAGAAAGTGGTGTAGGAACAGCACTTTTAGGAAAGCAAAAAGGATACGAAGTTTTTGTTTCTGATAAAGGAAGTATAGCAGAACGATATAAAAAAGTTCTTTTACATAATTCAATAGATTTTGAAGAGAATCAGCATACAGAAAGTAAAATTCTAAATGCTGATGTGGTGATGAAAAGTCCAGGTATTCCAGATAAAGTAGCCCTTGTACAAAAGCTACATTCAGAAGGAGTACAAGTAATTTCAGAAATTGAGTTTGCGTCACAGTTTACAGATGCAACTATTATAGGAATTACAGGGTCAAATGGAAAAACTACAACAACCATGTTAACACATTATGTGTTGAAAAAAGCAGGGTTGAACGTAGGAGTAGGGGGGAATATAGGAGACAGTTTTGCGGAACAAGTTGTGGATGATAATTACGATGAATATGTGCTAGAGTTAAGTAGTTTTCAGTTAGATGGAATCAAGAGTTTCAAACCACATATAGCTGTAATTACCAACATAACACCTGATCATTTGGATCGATATGAATATGATTTTGACAACTATATAAATTCAAAATTTCGTATAACGGAAAATCAAACAAAAGATGATTTTTTAATATACGATGCTGATGACGAAGCAATTCAAAATTGGTTAAAAAATAATACAACGAAAGCTACATTAGTGCCATTTTCGATAGAAAAAGAATTGGAGTACGGAGCTTTTTTAAGACAAGACACGATAATAATGAAATTAAATACAGAAGAAAAATTAATGAAGGTTTCTGAACTAACATTACAAGGAAAGCACAATACTAAAAATGTGATGGCAACATCAATGGCTGCAAGGTTGCTAAAAGTAAGAAAAGAAACAATTGCAGAAAGCTTGTCTGATTTCGAAGGGGTTGAGCATCGTTTAGAAAAAGTGCAAAAGGTAAATGGAATAGAATTCGTTAACGATAGTAAAGCGACTAACGTAAATGCGGCTTTTTATGCATTGGAGTGTATGGATAATCCAACAGTTTGGATTGTAGGTGGGGTTGACAAAGGAAATGACTATTCAGACTTATTGCCGTTAGTAAGAGAAAAAGTAAAAGCAATCGTTTGCTTAGGATTAGATAATCAAAAAATCATCGATACGTTTGCGAATGTTGTAGATGTTTTGGTTGAAACAGCTGGAGCAGAAGAGGCGGTAAAAGTAGCATATAAAATAGCACAAAAAGGAGATACTGTATTGTTGTCACCTGCATGTGCTAGTTTCGATTTGTTCGAAAGTTATGAAGATAGAGGAAGAAAATTTAAGGAAGCTGTAAGGAACTTATAATATACAATATAGATTGATGAAACACATCTTTCGACATATTAAAGGTGATAGAGCTATCTGGGCTATTGTAACTGTGTTGGCTATATTTTCGTTTATGCCAATATACAGTGCGAGTACCAATTTAGTGTATGTGGTGGGAAATGGTTCTACTCTGGGACATTTAGTGAAGCATATAGTATTATTAATTACAGGATTTGCTGTTATTTACGGAGTACATAAAATTCCGTATAGATATTTTAGTGGAGGTTCTGTTTTAATGCTGCCCGTCGTAATTTTACTATTAATTTTCACCTTAGCTCAAGGAACAACTATTGGAGGAGCAAATGCTAGTAGATGGATTCGAATTCCGTTTGTAGGAATTGGTTTTCAAACTTCTACATTAGCTGGTTTGGTGTTAATGGTGTATGTAGCAAGGTATTTAGCGAAACATAAAGAAAAAGTAATTTCTTTTAAAGAAAGCTTAATACAATTATGGTTGCCAGTAGGTTTGGTATTAGCATTGATTCTTCCTGCTAACTTTTCAACGACAGCAATTGTGTTTTTTATGATTTTAATGGTATCTTTTATAGGAGGTTATCCGTTAAAGTATATTGGATACATATTAGGTATTGGACTGGTTTCTTTCTTGTTTTTTATTCTTGTTGCTAAAGCATTTCCTGATGCAATGCCCAACCGTGTAAATACATGGAAAAGTAGAATTGAAAATTTTTCTCAACCAGATGGAGAAGAAGACTATCAGGTTGAAAAAGCTAAAATAGCCATCGCCACTGGAGGAGTAATTGGTAAAGGACCAGGAAAGAGTGTGCAAAAGAACTTTTTACCACAATCATCATCCGACTTTATCTATGCAATTATTGTTGAAGAATATGGGTTTGCTGGGGCAGTAGTGGTGATTTTTATCTATTTTTTATTACTTTTTAGAATCTTAATAACAGCAAAAAAGGCTACCACTATATTTGCAACCTTGTTGGTTGTAGGTGTAGGTATTCCTATTGTCTTTCAGGCAATGATTAACATGGCGGTAGCAGTAAATATTTTACCAGTAACAGGACAAACACTTCCATTAATAAGTAGTGGAGGTACCTCTATTTGGATGACATGTTTCGCGTTAGGAATGATTTTAAGTGTAAGTGCTTCTAAAAACGAAACAGAAGAAACAATTTTAGACGATAACCCTCTAGATATTTTACATGAAACAATCGATTAATATCATTATTAGTGGTGGAGGTACAGGTGGACATATATATCCAGCCATAGCAATTGCTAACGAAATAAAAGTCCGTTATCCAGAAGCAAATATTTTGTTTGTTGGAGCCAAAGATAAAATGGAAATGGAGAAAGTCCCGCAAGCAGGCTATGAAATTGAAGGCTTATGGATTTCAGGTATCCAAAGAAAACTAACACTAAAAAACTTAGTGTTTCCATTTAAACTGTTAAGTAGTTTGTGGAAAGCACATCGGATTATACGAAAGTTTAAGCCAGATGTAGCTGTGGGAACAGGAGGATTTGCTAGTGGTCCTACATTAATGGCAGCTAATAAAAAAGGAATTCCAACGTTGATTCAAGAACAAAATTCTTATCCGGGTATAACCAATAAATTATTAGGTAAGAAAGCAGAGAAAATATGTGTAGCGTACGATAATTTAGAGCGTTTTTTTCCGGAGGATAAAATTGTAAAAACAGGAAACCCTGTGCGACAAGATTTATTGTTTATTCATACGAAGAATGAAGAAGGAAAAGAATTTTTTGAATTAGATACGACTAAAAAAACGGTTTTAATATTAGGAGGAAGTTTAGGAGCTCGTAAGATTAATCAGTTAGTAGAAGCGAATTTAGAGTTTTTTAAAAGTCAAAATATGCAACTCATATGGCAATGTGGTAAGTTGTATTTTGAAGAGTATAAAAAATATAATGAGCTAGAAAATGTGCAAGTGCATGAGTTCTTGAATCGAATGGATTTAGCCTATGCTGCGGCTGATTTTATTGTGTCTAGAGCAGGAGCAAGTTCGGTGTCAGAATTGTGTATTGTGGGAAAACCTACCATTTTCATACCGTCTCCAAATGTGGCAGAAGACCATCAAACAAAAAATGCAAAAGCCATTGCAGATAAACACGGGGCAATTGTTATTAAAGAAAATGAGTTAGAAACATTTCCTGTAGTATTGGAAACCTTGTTTAAAGATAAAGGAAAACAAGAAAGTTTAAGTGAAAATATAAACGAATTGGCATTGCCAAACGCGACAAGTCATATCGTTAACGAAATAGAAAAATTAATCAGTTAGTGAATTTAAAAACGATACATAACGTTTATTTTATAGGTATTGGCGGAATAGGTATGAGCGCTATTGCTCGCTATTTTTCTGTGAATGGAAAGGTAGTAGCTGGTTACGATAAAACCCCTTCACCTATCACTAAAAGTTTAGAAGAAATAGGAATAGATGTTCATTTTGAAGATTTAGTAAAGAATATTCCGATTTCATTTTTAGAAAAGCAAAATACACTAGTGGTGTACACACCAGCAGTTCCTAAAAATCACCAAGAGTTAAATTATTTTATAGATAACGGATATACAGTTTTGAAAAGAGCAGAGGTGTTGGGTGAAATTACCAAAAACACTTTTTGTTTAGCTGTTGCAGGAACACATGGTAAAACGACAACATCATCAATTTTGGGGCATATAATGCAGCCTGAAAAGGCTACATCTTTTTTAGGTGGAATTGCTGAAAATTATACTTCTAACCTAATTTTAGGAGAAGATAAAGTTTCGGTAGTTGAAGCAGATGAGTTTGACCGCTCGTTTTTAAAACTGTCTCCTAATATTGCATGTGTAACTTCTATGGATGCTGATCATTTGGATATCTATGGAGAGAGTGAGCAATTACAACAATCATTTATAGAATTTGCCAATAAAGTTTCTGATACCTTAATTATAGCAAAAGGACTGCCTTTAAAAGGATTGACCTATGCTGTAAACGAAGATGCAGATTACAAAGCCTTTAATGTTAAAATTGAAGCAGGGAAATATGTTTTTGATGTGCAAACACCAACAACAACAGTTGAAAATATTGAATTTCATTTACCAGGAAATCACAATATGATGAATGCTTTAGCTGCTTTGGCTATGGCAGATGTGTATGGGGTATCGTTAGAAAACATAAAAAAACAATTAAAAACTTTTAGAGGAGTACAAAGAAGGTTTTCGTACAAAATAAAAACAGATGATGTTGTTTTAATTGATGATTATGCACATCATCCTACCGAAATAAAAGCGGTAGCACAATCGGTTCGAGAAATGTATCCCAAGGAAAAAGTTTTGGCAGTTTTTCAACCTCATTTGTTTAGTAGAACAAGAGATTTTGTTGATGATTTTGCAAAAGCATTATCTCAGTTTGATGAAGTCTTGTTATTAGATATTTACCCAGCAAGAGAATTACCAATTGAAGGAGTAACTTCAAGTTGGTTGTTGGATAAAATGACTTTAGAAAATAAAAAACTAGTATCGAAGAAAAAATTAAGTGAGGAAGTGCTAAAATCGGAGTCAAAAATTGTGGCGATGTTGGGGGCAGGAGATATTGGTTTGTTAGTAGATGAAGTAAAGAATAAAATTAAAGAAAAACACAAAATCTAGTATGAAAAAAGTAGCAACATATCTCTCTTTTTTCTTGTTGTTGATGTTTTTGGCATTTTTGTATGGGTTTACAACCAAAAGAAATGGCTTAAAAAAGGTAAAAAACACGGTGGTTGAGTTTGAAGCTGGTGATAATAACTTTTTGACGCACAGTATGGTTGATAAATTGTTAATACAAAATAATGAATTTGTTAAAAATCAACCAAAAAGATTGGTAGATTTACACTTTCTAGAGGCTAATGTTTCGGTGAATCCTTATGTGGAAAAAACGGCTGTGTTTTTAACTGTAGATGGGGTGTTGAAAACTGTGATAAAACAACGTACACCAATAGCTCGTATTGTTGATAAAAATGAATCTTATTATGTTGATAAATATGGCGTAGAAATACCGTTGTCAACAAATTTTTCAGCGAGAGTACCATTAGTTTTAGGAGTAAAAGGGGCTAAAGAAATCATAGAATTAACAAAGTTAATAACAATAATAAATAGCAATAGTTTTTTTGCTAAAGAGATTATTGCTATTGAAAAAAATGTCCAAAACGAATATACTTTTACAGTTCGTAGTGGTGATTATAAAATATTTTTTGGTGAGTTAACAAATGCATCTGAAAAGTTTAAAAAAATAATAGCGTTTTATAACAAAGCATTTAAAGACAAAACCATTAATGATTACAAAACTATAAATGTAAAATACCACAACCAGGTTGTGTGCACTAAAAAAAATCAAGATGGAAAACAATAAAATAGCAGTTGGTTTAGATATTGGTACAACCAAAATTGTTGCCATGATTGGTCGAAAAAACGAGTACGGAAAAATAGAAGTTTTAGGTATTGGTAAGGCAAAAAGTTTAGGTGTAAAACGAGGTGTGGTTAATAACATAACGCAAACTATTCAATCTATTCAACAGGCTGTAGAAGAAGCTCAAAGTGTTTCTGGTCAGCAGATAGATGATGTGGTGGTTGGTATTGCAGGTCAACATATACGTAGTTTACATCATAGTGATTATATAACACGTGAAAAATCTGAAGAAGTTATCAATGCTAATGATATTGAAAACTTAGTAAGTCAAGTACATAAATTGGTAATGCTACCTGGTGAAGAAATAATTCATGTATTACCACAAGAATTTAAAGTAGATAGTCAACCAGATATAAAAGAACCTATAGGTATGTATGGTGGTCGTTTGGAGGCTAACTTTCATGTAGTTGTAGGGCAAGTATCATCTATTCGAAATATTGGTAGGTGTGTGAAAAGTGCAGGCTTAAGTTTAGCAGATATAACATTAGAACCTTTAGCATCTGCATCAGCAGTATTAAGTCAAGAAGAAAAAGAAGCAGGAGTTGCTTTGATTGATATAGGTGGCGGAACAACAGACTTGGCTATTTTTAAAGATGGTATCATTCGTCATACAGCGGTAATTCCTTTCGGAGGAAATGTAATTACCGAAGATATAAAAGAAGGATGTTCAATTATAGAAAAACAAGCAGAGTTATTAAAAATTAAGTTTGGTTCTGCATGGCCAGGAGAAAATAAAGATACTGAAATAGTGTCTATTCCAGGGTTAAGAGGTAGAGAGCCAAAAGAAATCACGCTTAAAAATTTATCTAAGATAATTCATGCAAGAGTTCAGGAAATAATTGAGCATGTATATCTAGAAATCAAAAACTATGGACACGAAACTCAAAAAGGAAAACTGATTGCAGGTATCGTGTTAACTGGTGGTGGAGCTCAACTAAAACATTTACGTCAATTGGTAGAATATATTACCGGAATGGACGTTCGTATTGGGTATCCAAATGAACACCTTGCAGGAGATTCAGATGAAGCGCTATCAAGTCCAGCATTCGCAACTGCTGTAGGGTTATTGATGGAAGGATTACAAAAAGAAGGACATTCAGAAGAAGTTCGTGTTGAAGAGAAAGAAGAAGTAGTAGCTACTACTACAATGGAAGAGGAAGAAGTTCTTGAGGAGATCCCAGAAGAAAAGGAACAACAAGCGAAGGAAAAAACGAAATCAATCTTTGAAAAGTTTACCAAACGATTCACTGAAGGATTTAAAGAGTTTTTAGATAACGCAGAGTAAATTATATAAAAAACTACTCCGTTTTAATCCCCTAAGAAGGAGAGTGTAAAATTGAATAAAGAATTAATAAAAAAGAAAAGTTATTATGAGCGCAGAATTTGATAACATTTCATTCGACATGCCAAAAACACAATCGAATGCCATTAAAGTAATTGGTGTTGGTGGGGGAGGAAGCAACGCAGTAAATCACATGTATAGCAAGCAAATTCACGGAGTAGATTTCGTAATTTGTAATACAGATGCACAAGCATTAGAGAATAGCCCTATTCCTAATAAAGTTCAATTAGGGGCACATTTAACATCGGGATTAGGAGCAGGAGCAAATCCTGAAATTGGAGCGCAAGCAGCGGCAGAAAGTATTCAAGAAATTCAACAAATGTTGAGTACACATACTAAAATGGTATTTATTACCGCAGGTATGGGTGGTGGTACTGGTACTGGGGCTGCACCAATCATAGCAAAAATTGCTAAAGATATGGATATTTTAACGGTAGGTATCGTTACTATGCCATTTCAGTTTGAAGGAAGAATGCGCTCAAAGCAAGCTCAAAAAGGAATTGATGAGTTACGTAAAAATGTTGACTCGTTAATTGTTATCAATAATAATAAACTGCGCGAAGTTTATGGTAATTTAGGATTTAAAGCAGGATTCTCTAAGGCTGATGAAGTATTAGCTACTGCAGCAAAAGGTATTGCGGAAGTAATTACCCATCACTATAAACAAAATATCGATTTACACGATGCTAAAACGGTATTATCTAATAGTGGTACTGCTATTATGGGGTCTGCAAAAGAAACTGGAGCTAATAGAGCTAAGAATGCAATTGTAAAAGCATTAGACTCTCCATTATTGAACGATAATAAGATTACAGGAGCTAAAAATGTATTGTTATTAATTGTTTCAGGAGGTAATGAGGTTACATTAGATGAGATCGGAGAAATTAATGATTACATCCAAGATGAAGCAGGATACGATGCCAATATTATCATGGGTATTGGTGAAGATGAAACATTAGAAGATGGAATTTCTGTTACTGTAGTTGCTACGGGTTTTGCTGCAGATCAACAAAGTAACATTACCAATACAGAGGTAAAAAAAATTGTTCACACGTTAGAGGATGAACAAAAGGCAACTTATAATTTTGGAGATCAAAAAGTTCAAGTACAAACATCACCAAGTATAAATGAGCCTTTACCATCGCAACCAAAAGAGAAGATAGTTCATGTTTTAGAGGAAGAGGTTGTTGTGCCAAAATCGAATTTAATTCCTACAACAGAGTTTATAAAAAACATTGATGTTGTATACGATGAAATAGCTATTGAAACTATTTCAGAAGACGATTTTATTATCACAAACATCGCTGAACCTAAATCAGTAGAAGAAGTAAAACAGCAAACCGTTCAACAAGATTTGTTGTTTGATTTACCGTTGAATTCTTACGAAGAAATTAAACCAACTTCTCATTTAGTAGAAACTACGAATGAGATTAAAAATATTGAGGTTACCGCACAAGAAATTAAATTTCATAAGGTTGAAAAACGTTATGTGTTAGACGATTTTAGTGCACAACCAACGATTGGTAAAAGTTCTACACCAACGATAAAAGAAGAAGTAGAAGAAGAGTTACGTTTTGAGGTAAAATCTAAAACGAGAGAAGAGATCAATAATATTGAAACAACGAGTGAAGAAGTTTCTCCTTTAAGTTTAACAATTTCTGAATTGCAACAAAGAGCGCAAGAAAGAAGAGATAAGATGAAAGGGTTTAACTATAAATTCAACGATCAAGTAAGTAAAAATATTGATGATATTGAGCGTCAACCAGCCTATAAAAGGTTAGGAGTTGATATTGATGCTGGTTCTGATATTAGTAAGTCCGATACAGCATTAAATACAGATAATAACGATTTATTACGTTCAAATAACTCGTTTTTACACGATAATGTAGATTAATAAAAGAATAACACTTATTTTTAAAATCCCGAGTTATCGGGATTTTTTAATATAAAAAACGACAACTTATGAGTTTGCAAAAACAAGTAATGGATAAAATGAAAGAAGCTATGAAGTCTAAAGATACTGTAGCTTTAACCGCATTAAGAGCATTAAAGTCAGCTTTTATGTTGGCAAATACTGAAGCTGGTGCAGGAGAGCTTTCAGAAGCAGAAGAATTAAAGATTGTTCAAAAGCAAGTAAAACAACGCAAAGATAGTGCTGCTGTTTTTGCTGAACAAGGGCGTAACGACTTAGCGGAACCTGAATTAGCAGAGGCTACTGTTTTAGAACAATTTTTGCCTGAAGCGTTGAGTGAAGAGGAAATAGGAAATATTGTTGAGAAAACCATTGCAGATGTTGGAGCAGAAGGAATGAAAGATATGGGAAAAGTAATGGGAATTGTATCTAAACAATTAGCAGGACAAGCAGACGGAAAAACAATTTCAGCAATTGTAAAAGCTAAACTAGCATAACAATTGTTTTATAGACTCAGTAGTTCAACTGGATAGAACATCAGATTTCGGCTCTGAGGGTTGGGGGTTCGAGTCCTCTCTGGGTCGCTACAAGTTAAAGATAATCTAGAGTGTTTTTATAAAATACTCTAGATTACCAAACTTAATTAACTTAAGAAAATTTCTCGGTTGATTTTTGCCCAATCTTTAACGGATGTCATTTTTACAGGTAGTTTTTCCAAAACCTCTTTTATGTTTAGGTTAAAGATATTGCCGATTGCTCAACCGTTAGGTGACTCCGGTTTAGAGAACTTATATAAAAAAAATACAAACCATCATAAAAAATAAGCTATTCTCCTCTTAGCCATTTTTTAAATTCTGAAGATTTATTTTTACTTATAATTATATCTAAAGGAGATCGAGGTTTTGTTTCTATTTTAAGTTGATTACTTCCGTATTTATATATTTTGTCTATTGCTTTTACAGATATAATAAATTGTCTGTTAGCTCTAAAAAATTCAGTATTATCTAAATCAGAAAAAATATCATCTAGACTATTATTGCTGTGAAATATTGAACCATCAAGACAACAGATATAGGTAATAGTATTTTGAGTATAAATAAACCCTATGTTGTCGGGTTCAATCGATACTATTTCATCTTTTACATAAGTCAGAATTCTTTTTTTAACAGCTGAGTTTGTGATTGTTTTTTCAGCAGGTGTATCTACAGTATTTATTTTTTCTCTATACAACATTAAATCACTGTTTAACTGAGATAATGTAAGAACTTTTTTTGATAAGCCTTCGTTTTGTTCTTCAAGGTTTTTCTCATATCTCCCACTAATAAATCGAACCATAAATAAAGACATAATAATAATTAAAGTACCAGAAGCCCCATAAACAAGGATAAAATTGGTTTTAAGTTTTTGCATCCTGTTTTTAATATATTTTATATTGGCGTGTGCAGCAACAATCCAATCAGTATTTTTTACAGGGTATAAATAGATAATTTCAGAGCTTCTTTTCTTATCTGAAAACTCTCTAACCCCTCCCATTTCAGTTTTACTGTTTAATAGGTTGTAAAAATCGTGAGAATCTAATTCTTTATTAATAACAGGTTGAACAAATGATTCATCAGGTAAAATTAACTGTCCAATTTTTTTTGGGTCAGGATGGCAAATTTCAACCCCAGACCAGTCAAACATGCAAATAAAGCCAGACTCAATACTAGTGTTTTCTATACTTCTTTGTAAATTATTAATTACGACATTTTCAGGAAGCCCATTTTCTATTTGTCTTTGTACAAGAGAAGATATTTCATTTGCTTCTCGCTTGCTAGCTTCAATTTGAGTTTGTAAAAAATGATTAGTAGAAACTTCTAATAAATAGTTCATACTAAAATAGCTTACAACAAATGTAACAATAGCCAACCCTAAGAAAGTTAAGAAATATACGCGGTCTTTTTTCATAAATAGTAATTGGTTTTAATTCTTCTATAGAATTGACTTATAAAATTCACAGAATTGAAATTAATAGGTGTAATCTTAAAGAGAAAGATTAAGAAATGAACAAATTTTCAAGTGCTTTTTTTCCTTTTTAGTAGCTTTTTTTTCCTTTTCACCTACTTTTCACTACTACCTAAAGCATAAGATATATTTATTTGCGGGGAACAAATCTAATATAAATTTTTAATTATGAAAAAAACATTTTTATTGCTGGCAGTTACAATAAGCCTAATTTATAGTTGTAGTAGTGACGACTCTAACCCAGAAGTTGATATTCCTGATGATAACCCTACAACTGAAAAGAATGTATTATTATCTGAAGATACTACCCATGGAAAATATTTGACCGATGCTAGTGGAATGACATTGTATTTTTTTTCTAACGATTCTAAAATGACTTCTGAATGTATTGAAGGTTGTTTAGATGCTTGGCCTGTTTTTTATGAGTCAAACTTAGAATTAGATAATGGTCTAGAATCAAATGATTTTGGAACTATAACACGTAAGGATGGAGCTAAACAAACTACATATAAAGGATGGCCATTATATTATTATGTTGGAGATAATAGTAAGGGAGATATTAATGGTGATGGAGTAAATCAGGTATGGTATGTAGCTAAACCAGATTATTCAGTTATGTATGTAAATGCTCAATTAGTAGGTAATAATGGAGTTAATTATATTATCGATAACCAAGGAGATATAGTAGAAGGTGAAGGAAAGACTTTATATCTTACCGATTCAGAAGGAAATACATTGTATGCGTATGCACCAGATAAAAATGATACAAATACGTATACTTCTGAAGATTTTTCTAATGATGGAGCATGGCCAATATTTTATAATGATTTAAAAGCAGTTCCAAGTGTTTTAAAAAGTAGTGATTTTAACGTAATAAAGGTACATGGCAAGAAAGATCAAATAACCTTTAAAGGATGGCCTTTATATTATTTTGGTTCTGATAATTCTAAAGGAGATAATAAGGGAGTTAGTGTTCCTAACCCAGGTGTTTGGCCAGTTTTAAACAATGCTACTGGAGTGGCACCAGAATAATCAAGTAAATTTCATAAGCATAATTATAAAATAGAAGAAGAAACTCTTCTTCTATTTTAATCACTTTAAAAAACAATGAAAGTTAACAACAACATTATTAATTGGATAATTGCATGCTTATTATTTAGTTTTATTTCTTGCGAATACAATGTAGAAGAAGAAGTTACAAGTTTTATATGTAGCCCAGACCTTTCTTTTTCAGCAACTATAAAACCTATTATAGATAATAATTGTATTCAATGTCATGATGGTTCTTACCATCCATATGATTTTAGAGTGTTTTCAGTAGTAGAAAACAATGCTTCTATGATAAAACAGCTTACTCAGAGCCGTGTAATGCCTAAAGAAGGATCGTTAACACAAGAAGAAATTGAACAAATTGCCTGCTGGGTAGATAATGGAGCACCTAATAACTAAAAAACAAGAATACAAATGAATAGAACTATAAAAATAGCGGGTATTATTATACTTATAGGTTTTTTCATAGGATTATTCTTATTAATAAAACTTTACAATAAGCCACACTCCGATGTAAATACGATAAGACCTACATACAAGCTAACGTCGGCGTATATCATAAATGAATTTAAAAATAATGAGGAAAATGCCAATTCTATATATCTCGATAAAATAATACAAGTAGAAGGAACCATAAAAGATATTAAGACAGCAAATGGTAACAGTGTAATTATCTTAGGGCAAGGTAACGCTATAGAGACTGTTAGTTGTAATATGGATCCTACCGAAAATAGAATGGTTTTAGGGTTAAAAAAAGGACAAGAAATTACTATTAAAGGAATCTGTACGGGATTTTTGATGGATGTGATTCTCGTTAGATCTGTTATTATTAAAAAATAAAAATGAAAATACGTTTAATATTTACTTTAACATTAGTATTTACACTATACAACTCGCTTTTAGCACAAGAAAGATATTTGACCAAACAAGGAAGCATATCATTTTTCTCACATACCCAAGTGGAGGATATAAAGGCAGAAAATAATCAAGTTTTGAGTATTGTTGATATTTCAAGTGGAGATATAGCTATTACAATACTAATGAAATCTTTTGCTTTTGAAAAAGCTCTTATGCAAGAACACTTTAATGAAAACTATGTAGAGTCAGATCAATTTCCAAAAGCCTATTTTACAGGTAAAATAAAGAACTTAGAAGAAATTTTAAGAGGAGACAACTCTATTGCTCAAATAGAAGGGAAATTAACTATTCATGGTGTTACAAAAGAAGTAACAATACGAAGTAAATTGTACATAAATAAAACTAAAATAGAGTTACAAGGAAAATTTATAATTCTTGTTGCTGATTATAATATTAAGATTCCTGCCATTGTACGTAATAATATAGCACGTGAGGTAGAAGTAAGTTTTCGCCTTGAACACTCACCATATAATTAAAAAGACTATTAAGCTAATCTAATTAGTCTTGATGTAATAAAATTTAATTCAAATGAAAAATATAATAAAGTTATTGTTTTTTTTGATTTTCTGTGAGCAAGTTTGCGCTCAGGAATTAATGGATATTTTAAATAAAGAAGCTCCACAAACAAAAGAATTTGTATCAGCTACATTTAAAGGAACTCGAATTATAAATGGTCAATCGATAGAAAATAGAAAAAAAGGAGTTTTAGAGTTCCTAATTTCCCACAGATTTGGTAGAATTAATGAAGGAATTGATAATTTTTTTGGTTTAGATGATTCAAATATTCGATTTGGTTTAGAGTATGCTTTTACTGATAACTTAACATTAGGGCTAGGGCGTAGTTCTTATGAAAAAACATACGATGGTTTTGTTAAATATAAGTTCTTAAAACAATCAACAGGAGTACAGAAGTTTCCTTTTAGTATGTCATTATTTGGTAGCATTGCTAAAAAAACTATAAAGAATTACGAACCAGAAAATGAACCAGATTTTAATGATCGTTTGTTTTATACTACTCAGGTACTTATTGCTAGAAAGTTCAATAAAGAATTTTCTTTACAACTTAGTCCTACATATATACATAGAAATACTGTTGCAATAAATTCAGACCCTCATGATATTTTTGTTATAGGAGCTGGTGGTCGTTATAAAGTAAGTAAAAGAGTATCTATAAATACAGAGTATTTTCATACTATCAACCCCCTAAAATCAATAGACACCCATAATTCATTAGCCTTTAGTGTTGATATAGAAACTGGAGGACACGTATTTCAATTAATATTATCTAATGCTATAACTATGATTGAAAATAGCTTTATTACCGAAACTACTGGAAACTTTTTTAAAGGAGATATTCATTTTGGATTTAATATTTCTAGAGATTTTCAGATAGGTAAAAGGCATAAAAAACTTAAGGAAGAAAAAAATTAAAAAAGAAAACAGCAGGAGATAAACTCTTTGCTGTTTTTTATGTTTAAGGAAAATATTGGGGAAAAGGTTGCTTAACTGATGCAAAATTACAAAACATAAATAACTGCTTATGTAACTTAAGTTACATAAGCAGTTATAGTTTGATAAGAGATGTTTTTTGTGGTGAATTTTAATAATGCTTTTTAATCTTTTACTTTAAACACTTTGGTTAAAATATCATCCATCAAACACCATTTGGTTAATGATGATTGCAATAAGTTTGCGCCTACAAAAGCAGTAAACCATAACCAATTACTATTTACTTTGATTGCTAAGATTACACTGATAAGTATAAAAGTTCCTGCAATACCACGTACAATTCTATTTTTCATGTTACTTATAATTTTTACGTTCAATTAAATAATATACCAATGGCACTACCAATAAGGTAAGTGCAGTAGCTGTAATAGTTCCTCCCATCAAAGAAATGGCTAACCCTTGAAAAATAGGATCAAATAAGATTACAAATGCGCCAATAACTACAGTACCTGCGGTTAATAAGATAGGAGTGGTACGTACAGCACCAGCTTCAATAACAGCTTGTTTTAATGGAATTCCTTCTGCCAAACGTAAGTTGACGAAATCAATCAGTAAAACGGAGTTTCGTACCATAATTCCTGCGAGGGCAATCATTCCAATAAATGAAGTTGCAGTAAAGTAAGCACCCATCATCCAGTGTCCTAAAATAATTCCTACCATGGATAAAGGAATGGCAACCATCATTACAATTGGAGCTTTAAAGTTTTGGAACCATCCTACAATCAACATATAAATGATGATGATGACTCCTAAAAAGGCAATTCCTAAATCTCTAAACACTTCTAAGGTAATTTGCCATTCACCATCCCATTTTACGGTATAATCATCTTCAAAATCGGGTTGTTTAATGTATAATTCATTCAATTCATATCCCTTCGGAAGTGGAATTTCTTTTAGTTTTTCTTCCATTCCTAAAATAGCATAGGCAGGACTCTCTAGTTCTCCAGCCATATCAGCCATCACATATACCACACGTTTTTGATTCTTTCTGTAAATACTTTTTGCACTGTTTTTTTCTTCAACAGTAACCAAATCGCTTATTGAAACCATGTTACCGTGTTGCGATTTAATCTGTAATTGGGCAATATCTTGCACAGAAGATTTCTCTTTTTCATCTAAAGCAAACACAATTTCTACTTGATTAGAGGCATCTTCATCATACAACGTTGAAACAGCTCTGTTAGACAAAGCCATGTTTAACGTGTAAGCAATTTGCTGAGGAGCCACACCGTATAACATTGCTTTTTCCTTATCAATTACAAACTCATATTCCGTTTGATTGTCCTCTACCATCCAATCGATATCTACTACATCGTTGGTATTGTGTAAGATGTTTTGAACTTCGTTGGCAATTTCAATTTGTTTGTCATAATCTGGTCCGTATACTTCCGCAACAATAGTTGATAATACAGGTGGCCCTGGTGGAACTTCGACTAATTTTACATTTGCCTTAAACTTCTTGGCGATATTTTGAATATCTGCACGCATCAATTTAGCAATATCATGACTTTGTATATTTCTATCTTTCTTGTCAACTAAGTTTACCTGAATATCTGCCATGTTGCTACCACCACGTAAGTCGTAATGACGAACTAATCCATTAAAGGTAATTGGTGCAGAAGTACCTACATAACTTTGGTAGTTTATCACTTCAGGTCTTGTAGACAAGTATTGTGCTATTTCTTTTGTTACGGCGTCTGTACGTTCCAATGTGGTACCTTCAGGCATGTCAATTACTACTTGGAATTCGTTCTTGTTATCAAAAGGTAACATTTTTACAGCTACCGATTTGGTAAAGAACAACGACATAGACCCTAGCAATAAAACAATCGTGATTCCTAAGAATGTCCAACGTTTGGTTTTGTTTTCAATAAGTGGGCGCTCGAATCGCTCATACAATTTATAGATTAGCGTGCTTTGCATTGCTTTGGTTTCATCTTCTTCTACCTTTTCCTCAGTACCTTGCTTGTCTTTTTCGCGTAAGAAAATATATCCTAAATACGGGGTAATCGTTAATGCGACAAACAGTGATAAAATCATAGCGATAGAAGCTCCAATAGGCATCGGACTCATATAAGGACCCATCAATCCAGAAACAAATGCCATTGGTAATACCGAAGCAATTACGGTAAAGGTGGCTAATATAGTTGGGTTACCTACTTCGTTAATAGCATATAAGGCAGCTTGCTTAAACGGTAATCGTTTCATTTTAAAATGCCTGTGCATATTTTCGGCAATAATAATGGAATCATCTACCACAATACCTGTTACGAATACTAAAGCAAATAAGGTGATTCTGTTTAAGGTATAATCTAACATGTAGTAACTTAACAAGGTAAGCGCAAATGTGATAGGAACCGATAAGAATACAACCAATCCACCACGCCAACCCATGGCTAACATTACTACTAATGTTACTGCGATAATGGCACCGATTAAGTGTAATAATAATTCTGATACTTTTTGAGATGCTGTTTCACCATAGTTACGTGTAACTTCAACATGTACATCATCAGGAATTAAATTGGTGCGTAAATGATTAACTTTAGCTAAAATAACATCGGCAATTTGCATGGCGTCAGCCCCTTTTCGTTTTGCTATCGATATAGTTACTGCTGGATATTCTGATTGATACGTTGAAGCATTACTGCTTGCTTGTCCATACCCAAAACTTACATAGTTTTTAGGGATTTCTGGACCGTCTAGTACATTCGCAACTTGTTTTAAATAAATCGGTTGATTTTGTTGTACGCCAACCACTAAGTTTTTAACATCTTCAGTAGATTGTAAAAACTTTCCTGTAGTTACTAAAAACTCGGTATCATTTTTATCATAACTTCCTGCACTCAGTTGCTGATTGCCAGCTTTTAGCATTTCAGTAATCGATAAAAAGTCCAGTCCGCTAGCGGCTAGTTTGTCTTTGTCTACTACCACACGAACCTCACGATTTCTACCTCCAATTTTTTGAGTAATGGCTACATCATTTACCTTTTCAATTTCGTTGGTAAGCTCTTGTGCGAGTTGTTTTAATTGATAGTCATCATAGTTTTCACTCCATAATGTCAACCCTAACATAGGTACATCATCAATCGCACGAGTTTTTACCAAAGGCATGGTAACACCTTTCGGCATTTGATCCATGTGTTTGTTAATTTCATTGTATAGTTTCACGAACGAACGCTCAATGTCTTCTCCCACATAAAACTGAACAATGACCATTCCTTGTTCTTTCATCGAAGTAGAGTATACATACTCTATTCCTTTGATGTTAGAAATTATTTTTTCTAAGGGTTTGATAACTCTCGATTCTACTTCTGTAGGACTCGCTCCTGGATATCCTACAAAAATATCAGCCATAGGCACATCAATCTGTGGTTCTTCTTCTCTCGGAATTAAAAAAGAGCTGTACACACCAATTACCATAAACACTACCATTAATAAGATGGTAAGTTTAGAGCCGATAAACCCTTTGGCTATTTTTCCTGCTAAACCTTCTTTCATTTTTATTGTTTTGGGCGTTACCACTTCGTGGTCGGGCTATTCGCGCTACATGGTAGCTTGCTTCTATCCCTAACGCAATTTTTTACTTATTTAATTGTAATGTTCGCTCCATTGTATAGTTTCCCTTCAGAAGAAACAATGTAGCTTTCATCATTAGATAAACCTGATAAAACCTCTACTTGATCTCCAAAAGTTCTCCCTAAGCGTAACCAACGTAACACAGCAGTATTACTTTGACTTACCGTATAAATTCCTGATAGTTGTCCTTTGTGTACCAATGCTTCTGATGGAATTAAAACCATATCAGTGCTTTTTTGTGTTTTTTCAACAGGAAACTGAACCGTTGCAAACATTCCTGATAACAATTTTACATCTGTTTTATCTAGGTCAATTTTAACTAAGTATTGTCCACCAGTATTTTTTGCTGAGGTACTAACTTCCGATACTTTTCCTGTAACCGTTTTGTTGATTGATTTGATAGTTACATCAACCTTTGTGTCTTTTTTAATTTGAGAAATTTCACTTTCCGGCACTAACGCAGTTACTTCAAATCCGCCTTTTCCTTCTACAGAAATTAAAGGCATTCCAGGATTCGCCATTGCACCTTTATCAATAAACTTGTTTGTTACTACTCCTGAAAAAGGAGCTCTGATATTCGTATAAGCAAACTGAGAATTGATTTCATTTCTCATCTGTTTTGCTGCTTCTAAATTTGCTTTAGCAACATTGTAATGAACAGTGATATCGTCAAACTCCTTTTGAGAAGCACTGTTCTGCTCAAATAAGTTTTTAAAGCGATTGTAATCTTTTTCAGCACTTAAAAATCCTGCTTTTGCTTTAATAATGTTAGCCTCTACTTGTGCTTTCTTAGCTTGTAAATCGCTGTTATTGATAGATAGTAATAATTGACCTTTGTTTACTTTATCACCAACTTTTACGTGTATGTTAGTTACATAGCCCATCATACGAGTACTTAATTCAGCACTGTTGGTGGCTGCTACTTTTCCGCTTGCAGTTATAAACGGATTGTTGTCATTAGCCGTTACTTTAGCAACTTTTACAGCGACAGCTGGTTTGTTATTGCTGTTGTTGGCTGTTTCTTTTTTACCACAACTTATTGTTAAAAGTGATGCGGCAAGAGCGATTGTATATATAGTTTTCATTTGTTGATTATTCTTTGGTTAAAAAATCTAAATAAGCTTTGGTATAGTTGTATTGATATACGGTTTGGTAATATTCTAATTGTTTTTGTGCGTATTGCGTTTCAGCAGTTAATAAATCAGATGTTTTTTCTAATCCTTCTTTAAACCTGTTTTTTCTGATCCGTAAGGCTTCTTCCGATTGTTGTAAAGCCAATTCGGTTAGTTTTAACTGTTCCTCAGCATCAGTTAACAATCGTTTGGTATTGTTTAATTCTAATTGACTTTTAGATTTGTACTGCTCGTATTCTAATCTTGATTTTTCATACTGCGCTTTGCTTTTTTGTGCTTTTCCGTAACGTTTAGAACCTTTGAAGATATCCCAAGTTAATTGTGCTCCTATTACATAGCCACTAGCATCTGCATTAAAAATTTTATCATCGTACAACTCATAACTACCAAAAGCATTTAAGCGTGGAAGAAAATCCATTTTATCTGCTTTGTACATTTTTTGATATGCCTCAGAAGCTAACTCCATTGCTTTAATATCTGAACGATTTTCAGAAATAGTAATGTCTACTAACTGATTGGTTAAGTTTACTTGTAAGCTATCTGAGGGTTCATAAATGTTATCTTGTTCTTCATTCATCAAAAAAGACAAGTAGTTAGAAGCATTTAGCACATTGCTTTTTGCTGTTTGTAACTGGTTTTTTACTTCGGTAACTCGAACTTCAACCGCTAATACGTCTGCACGTTGTAAATACCCTTGCTTAAAGCTATTTTCTGCCATTTGTTGGTTTGCTTCTGCGGCTTTTAAAGCTTTTTCTAATACAGAAACTCCCTTGTGAGCTAATTGCAATTGCATGTATGCTTTTTCTACTTCTAACAATAAATACTCTTGTGTGCGTTGTGTTTGCAAGTTGGTTGCTTCCATTTTAGTTTTAGCGGCTCTACGTTGGTAAATACCGTCTAAATTCACCAAAGGTTGCTGTACTTCTATTTTAGTGGCAAAGTTTTGTGTTCGTTTTGGATTGTTTAACAAATCGGGATTGAAATCCGCTTGCGTTAAAATTTCCTGATTCAACTTACTACCAAATGCCATTAATGGATTGATGGTTACAATTCCTGTATGAGAAGCAGTAATATTAGGCAAGAACACAGCGTTGGTTTGTTTGTAATCGGCACGTGCTTGCTGGTAGCTTTGTTCAGATATTTTTAATGAGGTGTTATTTTCCTGAACTCTTTTTAAAATGTCACTTTTAGAAATTGAAATTTTAGTTTGAGCTAGGGTAGTAGCTGTTATGAAAAGTGCTACCGTAAATAAACTAATATATGATGTTTTCATTTTTACTATTTTATAACAGCAAAATTAGGCTCAGAATATACAGGAGTCAGTAACTAATGTTACAATGAAAAAAGCACCCAAAAAAAGGATGCTTTTATATAATGAATTATCAAAAAGATATTAATATTGTTCTGCTTGGTGTGAAAATTATAGTTCTAACACCTTAATTTGATTGCGGTATAATTCAATTTTATGTTTTTTTTCTAACGCTTTTAAAAGTCTTGAAACTACAACTCTAGAAGTGTGTAAATCATTTGCTATTTGTTGATGAGTTACGTTTATAAGATCGTTTTGGTTTACTAGTGCCTTGTCTTTTAAGTATTTTAACAAACGCTCATCCATGTTCAAAAAAGCAATAGTGTCAACCGCCTCAATAAACTCTTGCAACCTGCTGTGGTAGCTATGTAAGATAAACTCTTGCCAGCTTTTATACTTACTAAGCCATTCACTCATTTTTTGTTTGGGAATCATCAGCAGTTTTACATCAGTTTCGGCAACTGCTTTTATTTTACTTTTAGTTTGTCCCATACAACAAGAAAGAGTCATAGCACAAGTGTCTCCTTTTTCGATATAGTATAAAACTAAATCATCGCCTTCTTTGTCTTCACGTAATATTTTTATAGCGCCACTTAATAATAATGGGATGGAAGTTATATAGCTTCCAATATCAATAATAACTTCGTTAGCTTTTATTTCTTTAAATATGGCAACATCAGCAATTTCCTGTAATAATTCTTCCTCAAATAAATAACCGTAGTATTTCTGTAAATCTTCAATCAAGACAAAATGTTTTTTGTAAAAATACTTAAATAATTACAGTTTAGATATTGAAAAAATAGAATATATAACATGATTTAAATCACTTATTAACTAATGTTTATTGTTGAAATTTGAAATAGTTAATAACCATAAAACGATACAAAAATGAAAAAAAGAACTCCTGTTTCAGCAATAATGACTAAAGAAGTTATCACATTAAGTAGTACAGATGATTTAATGACAGCAGAGAAACTATTTAAAAAAGAACATATAAGACATATTCCAGTAGTGAGTGGTAAGGAAATAAAAGGAATGTTGAGTTATACCGATTTATTACGAATAAGTTTTGCAGATGCTGTTGATGAAAGTGAAACAGATGTAGATACGGTGGTATATAATATGTTTACAATAGACCAAGTGATGGCGAAAAATTTGGTAACTGTAACTTCGACGGCTACAATTAAAGAGGTAGCAGAGATTTTAGCAAAAAAAGAATTTCATGCATTACCAGTAGTTGATGAGGGTGTATTAGTTGGTATTGTAACTACTACCGATTTGATTAACTATTTATTAGAGCAATTTTAATGTTTTAGTTAAAAGTAAAATGTTGATTATTTAAAAAAAAAGTAAGGGAAAAGCGTACTTTTATTATGGTTTTTTATGAGTTGAATTATTTTTTACAAAATATTTTTAAAGAAATTCAAAATATTTAAATATGTTAAAAAATATCTCAAACTTAGGTTCAGTTTTAAATAAATCAGAACAAAAATCTATTCAAGGTGGGTGGACTTATATTATGTGTACAAATTGCAATCCGCTTCCTCCTGGTTATATTTGTATGAATAAACCTTATTGTGGAGGTGTTTAAGACTCATTTTTGAGAAAAAACAAAGTCACAAGTATATAATTAATTGCTAGTGTATTTAGAGGTGTAAAGCTCCAAATACACTAGCAATTTTTTAATTTATAATGTTTTTCAAATTTGAAATGGTGTCGATTGGATTATCACTTTTAAAAACAAAGCTACCGGCTACCAATACATCTGCGCCAACTTCAACAAGCTTATTGGCATTTTGATCTGTTACACCACCATCAATTTCAATTAAAGTAGATGCTTCGCTAAATTCAATTAGGTTTTTTAATTGTTGAATTTTCTTATAAGTGTTTTCTATGAATGATTGCCCTCCAAAACCAGGGTTAACACTCATAATACAAACTACATCTAAGTCTTTAATAATATCTTCCAAAACTGCAATTGGTGTATGTGGATTCAAGGCTACTCCAGCTTTCATGCCAGCTGCTTTAATTGCTTGGATTGTTCTGTGTAGGTGAGTACAAGCTTCGTAATGTACCGTTAAAATATCAGCTCCTAAATCGGCAAAAGTTTGGATGTATCGATCAGGGTCTACAATCATTAAGTGTACATCTATTGTTTTGTTAGCGTGTTTAGAAATTGCTTTCAAAACAGGCATTCCAAAAGAGATGTTTGGTACAAAAACACCATCCATGATGTCTATATGAAACCAATCGGCATCACTATTATTAACCATTTCAACATCACGTTGTAGGTTTCCAAAATCAGCCGCTAAAATTGATGGGGCTACAAGCTTTTTCATTACTATAAGTTGTTGTGTTGTTATTTAGTGCAAATATAGCTAAAACTAAGTGCATAAAAACCAAAAAGAAAGCTCTCAATTAAGAGAGCTTTCCATTCATTAATCAAAAAACGAATAGTTACGATAACTATTTGTTATTGTTAGTATTGTTTATCCTAAGTAGGTCATTAAAATCTTACTGCGAGACGTATGTTTTAACCTTCTAATAGCTTTTTCTTTAATTTGACGCACACGCTCACGAGTTAAGTCAAATGTTTCACCAATTTCTTCTAAGGTCATTGGTTGATGCTCTCCTAAACCAAAGTATAACTTTACAACATCAGCTTCACGTGGAGTTAATGTTTCTAATGCACGATTAATTTCAATACGCAATGATTCGTGTAATAAAGTTTTATCTGGATTTGGTGATTCACCTGAGTTTAAAACATCGTATAAGTTAGAGTCTTCACCTTCAATTAAAGGAGCGTCCATCGATACGTGACGTCCAGAATTTTTCATTGACTCTTTAACATCGTTTACAGTCATGTCTAATTTCTTGGCAATCTCTTCAGCACTTGGTGGGCGCTCATTTTCTTGCTCTAAGAAAGCATACATTTTGTTGATTTTGTTAATAGAACCAATTTTGTTTAATGGTAAACGAACAATACGAGATTGCTCTGCCAAAGCTTGTAAGATAGATTGACGAATCCACCATACAGCATACGAAATAAATTTAAAACCACGAGTTTCATCAAAACGCTTAGCAGCCTTAATTAATCCTAAGTTACCTTCGTTAATTAAATCAGGAAGTGTTAACCCTTGGTTTTGATATTGTTTTGCTACCGAAACCACAAAACGTAAATTAGCTTTAGTTAACTTCTCAAGTGCTCTTTGATCTCCAGCTTTGATTCTTTGTGCTAATTCTACTTCTTCATCAGCTGTGATTAAATCTACTTTTCCTATTTCTTGCAAATATTTATCTAAAGATGCGGTTTCTCTGTTGGTAACCTGTTTTGTAATTTTAAGTTGTCTCATCTACTTGAAGTATGTTTTAATTTTTCAATCAGTATACATTATGTTATACGTATGCGATAAAGAGAATGTTACATTTTTTTTTAGTTTTCTTAAAATATTTTCAATGATGTTAAAATTTCGTTAAATTAGGGAAGAAAAAGAGAAAGTAAAGTGACTTCTTTATTGTGCTGGGTGTCTAAACTGTATTATATCTAAATGAAAACTAACTGTACTGCCCATTGGAGAGTATTGATGTAACAAAGTTAAACGACGAAGATTTGGTTCGTAAAATAGTAGAGAAAAATGATACTCATTTATTTGCTGTTTTATACGATCGTTATGCTAGTGTTGTTTACAACAAATGTTATGGTTTCTCAAAAAGCAAAGAAGAAGCCCAAGATTTAACACACGATGTTTTTATTCACTTGTTTATTAAATTAAGGACCTTCAAAGGAAGGTCAAAGTTTTCTACATGGTTGTATTCTTTTACATATAACTTTTGTGTAAACTATGTACAAAGAGATAAAGAAAAGAAAAGAGAAAAAGTAACGGTAGTAACAGATGAAATAAAAGAAGAGAGCAGTATTGATACTATTGATGATGCTACACTATTCGAGTTAAAGTCAGATAAATTGGTTAAAGCACTCGAAATGATTTCTCCTGAAGAGAAAATGATTTTATTAATGAAATATCAAGATGACATGAGTGTAAAAGATATTTCTGAGGGGTTAGGATTAGGGGAAAGTGCAGTAAAAATGCGCTTGAAAAGAGCTAAAGAAAAAGTGGTTAAAGCGTATAATGAATTGTAATAATTATGGAAAATCCATTTAAAAAAATATTACATAACGAAGAATTGCCGGAAGTGCTTAAAAATAAGGTGCTTAATGATGTGGCAATGATAAAATTATCAATAGATATGGCTGATTTGTTTGTGGTGAAATACCCCAATACTATCGTTGATCTATTGAATGGTGGAACACAAAAAATAGATAAAGAAGATAAAGAATAAACAAACCTAATTACCGTAAAATTATGATCACTTTACAAATAGACATTTTAACTCCATTTAAAAATATCTTTCAGGATATAGTTAATTCATTACCAACATTAGTTGGCTTCATTAGTTTCGTAATTATTTCTTGGATTATTATTAAGGTATTTTTGTTTTTAGTTAGAAAAGCATTAGCAAAAACAAAAGTAGATGAATGGTCAAAAAAGCTCAGAAAGACGGAAATTTTTGGGAACAGCACAATCAATATTGTACTTACTAATGTGATTCTAGCAGTACTAAAATGGTTTTTAATTTTTGTTTTTGTAATGGTAGGTGCCGAAATGTTTGGATTAAATGTGGTTTCTGAAGGAATAAAAAGTTTCTTTGCTTACTTACCAAGGTTGTTAACAGCATTAGGAATATTTGTTGGAGGGGCTTATTTAGGAACAGTTGTTAAAAAAGCAATTCAAACAATGTTCAAATCTATTGAAGTTTCAGGAGGTAATTTGGTTGGAAGTATTGCTTTTTATTTAATAGTGGTGTTTTTATCAATCACAGCTTTAGATCAAGCAGGGGTAGATACGTCCATAATTAAAAGTAACTTAACGTTGTTAATAGGCTCTATTTTGTTAGCTTTTACGGTAGCGTTTGGTTTGGGAGCTAAAGATGCTGTAACAAGATTACTATTTGGGTATTATTCCAGAAAAAACATTGAAATAGGAGAGAAAATTATTGTTAATGATGTTGAAGGAGTTGTAATTGCCATTGATAATATATGTATAACAATTAATACTATTGAAGGAAAGATTATTTTACCCATTAAAGATTTAGTTGACAGTAAAATAGTTATAAAAAAATAAAAAAAAATAACATTTTTTTATATCTTTGACGTAGAAAAACAATGTTTTTTTAACAGTGCGATAGATTTCGGGGGACTTCTATCCAACGGTAAAGAGAAATCTTTATGAAAAATTAGACCGCTTATGGCGGTCTTTTTTGTTTTATGTAATATGGATTCGAAGAGATGAAATGCGTTTAATAAGTGTAAAATACTTAGATATTTTATCAGTTATTTATTGATATTAATTAATAAAAAAGGCTTCCATTTAATGGAAGCCTTTTTTATGCTGTTTATTTATGTTTTACTCAAAAGCTAAGTGTAAAAATATACCTCTAGTTCCTAAGAAGTCTATAGGGTCAGTCCATTGACTTGGTGTTTTATTATCGTATTTTACTTCGTTGTTAATAGCAAATACACCTCTTATTGATGGAGAAAACTTAAAGTAACTTAAATAAAAATCAACTCCAATACCAACTTCATACATAACATTACTAGAAGTGGTTCTAAACTCACCTGCAAAATTGTCATCACTATTACGTTCGTTACTTGAGAAGTTGTGATCGTAAGAAAAACCACCTAATACATACGGACGCATATTGTTAAGCCTATTTGTGCTAAGTTTTAGTATTAAAGGTAGGTGTAAATATGTAGCTCCAACCTCACGGGTATTTACATTTTTAGCCCCAGCAATATGTTTAAAATGTAACGTTTTAGTATTGGACATTAATCCTGGTTCAAAACGAAGGTTAACATTGTTATGTAGCCTTAAATCGGCAATTAATCCGACATTAAATCCAATTGATGATTCTACTTCGATTTCTGCATTGTCAAAATCACTTGGCTTGTATGAAATCTTGTACCCATTATTATTGGCACCTAAATAAAAACCATAATGAAAAAGAGGTTTATCAAAGCTAGGAAGTTTTAATAATTTTTCTCTTTGCGCTTGTAAAGAAAGTGACGCAACGAAAATTCCGAAAAGTAAAAGCCTTTTTAACATACTATTTTAAAGCGGTATAAATTGATGCAACACCAAAGGTTACAGGTATATTCTTTGCATTCTTAAACCCATTTTTTTGTAAAATATTGTTGAAAGCCTCTCCAAAAGGAAAAGAATTTGCACTTTCTGATAAATAAGAATAGGCAACCTTGTCTTTTGAAAAGAGCTTACCAATAATAGGCAATATAAAATTGGTATACAATTTATATCCTTGTTTAAAAGGAAATTTGGTAGGATTTGAAGTTTCTAATACAACAAATTTACCACCTGGTTTTAATACACGGAGTATTTCTGTTAAGCCTTTATCGAGGTTTTCAAAATTACGTACTCCAAAAGAAACAGTAATTGCATCAAAAGTATTATCGGCAAACGGAATGTTTTCGCTATCACCAACAATCATTTCTATTTTATCAGACAAATTCGCTTTAGATATTTTTTGTCTTCCTACCTGCAACATTCCTTCAGAAATATCTAAACCAACAATTTTTTCCGGATTCAACTGTGACATCATTAACGCTAAATCACCCGTACCAGTAGCAATGTCTAAAATTTGTTGCGGATTGTTCTCGCCCACAAGCTTTACCACTTTTTTACGCCAGCTAACGTCAATCCCTAAAGAGATAACGCGGTTCAATCCGTCATAATCTTCAGAAATATTATCGAACATTTTAGCAACTTGTTCTTTTTTACCTAATTCAGAATCTTTGTATGGTTTAATGTGTTCAGACATGTGTTTTGTTTAGTTAGCGATGAAATTATCCGTTAATAGCGACTACTTCGTCAATTTGATTTGGTAGCATTTCTTTTAACATGGTTTCAATACCATTTTTTAATGTTACTGTTGATGATGGACATCCGCTACAAGCTCCTTGTAAAATTACACTTACGCGTTTATTTTCTGCATCGTACGATTGAAATGCAATATTACCACCATCAGAAGCTACAGCAGGCTTAATGTATTCATCTAAAATATCAACAATTTTAGCTTCAGTATCAGTTAAATTTTCTTTAGGAATTTCAACGTTCTGTTTGGTTTGTTGTTTTGGTAATTCAGTAATGATTTTTTTACCATCTTGGATATAACTGCGGATAAAAGTACGTACTTCTTGGTACACCTCATTCCATTCAATCATATCGTATTTGGTAATTGAAATATAGTTTTCAGAAATAAAAACTTCTTTTACAAAAGCAAAATTAAATAAGGCTTGAGCTAGGGGAGAAGACTTACTAGCTTCTTCAATATTAGTAAACTCAACATCAGTTTGAGTTAATGCTTTGTTGGTTCCAAACTTCATTACTGCTGGGTTTGGAGTTACTTCAGCATATACTTCTACAGCATCCTTTTTAGTAGTATCTTCTTTTACAACAGGATCTCCATTTTGTATATAAGCTTCAATTTGCTCGCGTACTTCCTCTTCAACATCACTCCATTGTACGATGTCATAACGTTGAATGGCAATAAAATTAGCAGTTACTAATACTTTTTTCACAAAAGGAAGGTAAAAAAGTTGTTGAGCTAACGGTGAATTTTTCGCTTCGTCAATATTGTTGTATTCATAACTTCCACCATTGACTAAAATTTTGTTACTAACAAATTTTAAGATGGTTTCGTTATTGGTTTCTTGTATGTTTATTTTTATAGAACTCATAAGGTATAAATGAAGAGCAAAATTACGGTAAAAAACTGAGATATGGATATATAAAAAATCCTGCATAAAGCAGGACTTTAGTAGTATGTTTTCCTAAAATTATAAACTGAACGATATCGTTCCTGAAATTCGAGAGGTGTTGTTGGTCAACTCTATAGGGTTAACATTAACATTAGGTGAATTATATATATTATAAGGACTATTATTTTCAGAATTTGTATATGATAAATCAAATTTGATATGTCCAAAATTGTATCCAAGTCCTAGAGAAAATCCTGAAATATGATCTTCATCCAAAGCATTTTTATAAGGACTCTCTTCAAAGTGATATCCTCCGCGAACGCTCATTTTATCAAAACGCCATTCAGTACCTATATTAAATGCGTGAGTTCCTTCAAAATCATTTTTAAAATTTTGGTTGACATCAGAAAAATAAGAATCGCTCTGATCATATTTTATGCCACTGTAATTTTTATAGGTATAGTCAATGCTAATTAAGCCTTGTTTTTCAAATATAAATGCAGCACTAGCGGTTAGTTTACTAGGAGTTCTTAGTTTATATACAAAAGAATTGAATTCTTCACCACTATTAACATCAGTACTTTGATTGGTAGCAGAAATTTCAGTGTATCCAAGCCAATCATCATATCTAGGGTCATTAGGGTCAAAAACATTTAAGTTGCTGTCTTCAAAAATTTCTGGATACCAGGTTGGGGTCTCATAAGCTAAACCAAAACGGAAGCTTTGATTCACCTTGTAGATAAAACCAGCGCTTAAAGAAACTCCACTTCCTTCAAAATAACTATCTTGAATATTTAAAGCTGTAAGAGTGTTGTTATTGTTGTCTTCATTAATTTCTCTTAGTCTTGTAATCTGTCCAAAAGTAAAACTGTGAAATTTTATACTAGCACCAGCATACAATTTATTTTGATGTACGGCAGAAAACCCCATTTCAAAAACACTACTTTCTCCATAGGTAGAATTACTAAAACGTTGTTCTTGACCATTGTTAAATTGATTATTGGTGTCATCAGGATGTTCATTAAATAATGCTTGTCCACTATTGCCTTGTGATGAAAATACCCCTTCAAAGTCACTTTTTAATCTATAATTAAAGGTAAGAGCAAAGCGATTCCAATCGGTATCATAAGCCGAATCAAAAGATAAAATACCTCCTGCTTGGGTAATGTTGAAAAAATCATCTTCTGTATTGGTGGTATTTCCATAATATCTTGCCGAATATTCTGTGTTTCTATTTCCTAGAGTAACTCCAAATGCACTTTTTAGAGCAACGGCACTACCAGCTGGGTTAATACCAAAAGAAGATATATCTCCTCCTAAAGCACCAAAGGCTCCACTCATAGCTTCAAAACGAGCTGTTCCGTAATTATCATCTTTTGAGAATAAAATTCCTAAATCATTATAACCTAATGATTGAGAAAAGGCTGTACAGGTACTCGCGACTAATATCGCGAAAGTTAAAATTTTTTTCATTTCTTTTTTTCTTAATTAGTTTACTTACTTATAGTAAGTTATCTTCTGCTATTTCGTGAGCTTCTTGAACTATTATCGCTTCTACTGCTTGAAGAGTTATCTCTTGAACTTCTTGAAGGAGCTGAATAATTTTGCGAAGAGCTTCTAGCTGGGGTAGAGTAGCTTCTTGAGTTTGAAGAACGATTGTTTCGTGAAGTATACTCTTTTTTGCTACGGTTGTTGGATCTAGAATAGCTGCGTGAGTTTCTTGTAGGAGTATCTTTTTTAGCAGACCTATTTGAACGTTGAGCTCTGTTTGTGTAATCTCTTGAAGTTCTTGTAGAAGAGTTATTGGTAGCTTCTCTATTATCTGAGCTTCTGTAGTTTCTTATAGAATAACCTCTGCTATTTCGAGATGAACGTGGCACACTTCTAGTACTTCTTGTAGGACGAGTTCCTCTAGTGTCATAACTTCTAGTTCTGGTCGAACGGTTTGTGCTTCTTCTATTATAGTCGCCATCTCTGGTAGAACGAGTGTTACGATAGGTTCGGTTATTACTTCTTCTGTATACATCTGACGAGCGTCTTGAAGTAGCAGATCGTCTTCCAGTGGTATAACTTCTTCTTGAAGTAGAGTTAGTTCTGTAAGCTCTGTACGGATTAGAACTTCTATATGGTCTATAATAATTACGGTTGTGATAGTAGTTGTTATGGTAATAATATGGACTGTAATAATTATAATATCCTCCGTAATAAGGGTAATAATAAGAACCATAGTAACCACCTACACCAACATAAAATCCAGAATTCCAATGATAAGGGTGCCAATAAGAATTGTAGCCCCAATTATAATAGCGATAACGCCACCAAGGTCTGTAATAATTATAACCATAATAAGAGTCCCAATACCAATCATTATAGTATCCCCACCTTGGATATGTGTTTATATTAATAACAACATCTGAAGTAGCACTTTCTCCCCAAGGTTCATTATAGTTGTACGTAATTTGAGTTTCAGGTTCTTCTTCATGAATAATGTCTTCTTCGTCATAATAATCTGCATTTTCAGACTTATAGTTCTCAATATCGGTAAAAATGTCTGTTCCGTTTAAGGTACCTAAACGTTCTAGCTCTTTGGTAAAATAATTTTCTTGATATTCATCATATTCACGATCATCTGTAATAATTACTCTACGTTCAGGTTGTTCTATTTCATCTGCATAAATACCATCATCATTACCTGTAGTTGTTTGTGTAGATCCGCATGAAATAAAAGTAGCTATCATTAATAATGATAGTAAATAATATGAAAGTTTGGTGGTGGCGTAATGGGACTTCATGACGTTATGTTTTTAGTTAAAGCAAATTATTTTTAAACGAGCTGCAAAAATTAGTTTCTTTGTTGGGCTTGTTACCTTTTTAATGTAGTTTTGCAGACACAATTTACGCATAAAAAATAACAATATTTATGCCAAACTTTTGATTATGAGCAAACATTTAACAAAAAGAGCCGAAGATTACTCGAAATGGTATAACGAATTGATTGTCAAAGCTGACTTAGCTGAAAATTCAGCAGTTAGAGGATGTATGGTTATTAAACCCTACGGATTTGCAATTTGGGAAAACATGCAAAAAGAGTTAGATAGAATGTTTAAGGAAACAGGACATCAAAATGCATATTTCCCTCTTTTTGTTCCCAAAAGTTTGTTTGAAGCTGAAGAAAAAAATGCTGAAGGTTTTGCGAAAGAATGTGCGGTAGTTACGCATTATCGCTTGCAAAATGATCCTGAAAGAGAAGGGAAACTTCGTGTAGATCCTGAAGCAAAGTTAGAAGAAGAGTTAGTGGTGCGCCCTACTTCCGAAGCAATTATTTGGAATACATATAAAGGATGGATTCAATCGCATAGAGATTTACCATTGTTGATAAATCAATGGGCAAATGTGGTACGTTGGGAGATGCGTACACGTTTGTTTTTACGTACCGCTGAGTTTTTATGGCAAGAGGGACATACAGCTCATGCTACTAAAGCTGAGGCAATTGCTGAGGCAAAGCAAATGCAAGAAGTGTATGCTACTTTCGCAGAAGATTTCATGGCAATGCCAGTAATAAAAGGAGCAAAAAGTGAGACTGAGCGTTTCGCTGGAGCAGATGACACATTGACCATTGAAGCATTGATGCAAGACGGAAAAGCGTTACAAGCTGGGACATCACACTTTTTAGGTCAAAACTTTGCAAAAGCTTTTGATGTAAAATATACGTCAAAAGAAGGGAAGCAAGAGTATGTATGGGCAACATCTTGGGGAGTGTCAACTCGTTTAATAGGTGGGTTGATTATGACACATTCTGATGATGCAGGTTTAGTATTGCCTCCAAAGTTAGCGCCAATTCAAGTGGTAATTGTACCTATATACAAAGGAGAAGAGCAGTTAAACGCAATTTCAGAGAAAGTTGATGTAATTGTAAAAGAGTTACGAGCTAAAGGAATATCAGTGAAATTTGACGATAGAGACACTTTTAGACCAGGAGCTAAGTTTGCGGAATACGAATTAAAAGGAGTGCCTGTGCGTATAGCTATGGGGGCTCGTGATTTAGAAAATGGTACTGTTGAGGTTGCTCGCCGTGATACTTTTGAAAAACAAACGGTTTCTAGTGAAGAAGTAGTTGGCGTTGTAGCTAATTTATTAGAGGAAATCCAAGAGAATTTATTCAATAGAGCGTTAAGTTACAGAAACAATCATATTACAGAAGTAAACACATTTGAAGAGTTTAAAGATGTAATTGAGAACAAAGGAGGTTTTGTTTCTGCGCATTGGGATGGTACTATTGAAACAGAAGACAAGATTAAAGAGTTGACTAAAGCAACCATACGATGCATTCCTAACGATGCAAAAGAAGAGGATGGAATATGTGTGTTTACAGGGAAACCATCAACTAAAAGAGTACTTTTTGCCAAAGCATATTAAAAAAATAAAAAAAAGCTTTGTGTAATAAAAAACAGTTTCTATATTTGCACCCGCAATCGCAAAATAGATTGTTTTGGTCCGTTCGTCTAGGGGTTAGGACGCCAGGTTTTCATCCTGGTAACACGGGTTCGATTCCCGTACGGACTACAAGTTCTTAAGCTAGTTTTAGAGTGAAAATAAAACTAACAAAAAGATAAAAATTATTGCAAATAACAAAAAGAGTTGTATATTTGCACCCGCAATCAGAGTGATTGTTTTGGTCCGTTCGTCTAGGGGTTAGGACGCCAGGTTTTCATCCTGGTAACACGGGTTCGATTCCCGTACGGACTACGAGTTTTTTATAAACAATAAACGGTTTAGTACAATGGCAAATCATAAGTCAGCATTAAAGAGAATTAGAAGTAACGAAGCGAAGCGCTTAAGAAATAAATATCAGCATAAAACAACTCGTAATGCTGTTAGGAAATTAAGAGCTACAGAAGATAAGAAGGAAGCAGAAGGAATGTTTTCTAGTGTTGTGTCTATGTTAGATAAATTAGCAAAGAACAACATTATTCATAAGAATAAAGCAGCAAATTTAAAGTCTAAATTGGCTAAACACGTTGCAGCTTTATAAGAGTTTTAAGGTTAGTTAATAGTTAAAATGCTTCGAATTTTCGAAGCATTTTTTTTTGCTCATATAACACCAACTACTTTTATACTATAGCTGTAGAGCTAAACTTGTTATAGTGAAAATGGATAATTAGAAATTAGATTTTAAGGAAATATTTTTACCAATCATACTTCTTATGGGCATCTAAACGAATAAAGATGAATAGGAGCAAGGTAAAGCCCCATAATGAAGAGCCTCCGTAACTAAAGAAAGGTAAAGGAATTCCCACAGTAGGTAACAATCCTATAACCATACCTATGTTAACAATAATATGGAAAAAGAAAATAGAGGCTACACTATAACCATATATTCTTCCAAATTTATTTGTATGTGTTTCTGATAAATAGATTATTCTGTAAAGAAGTATCATAAATAATATAATAACAAGTGAACTTCCTACAAAGCCCCATTCTTCACCTACTGTACTGTATATATAATCGGTATGTTGTTCTGGTACGAAGTTACCTTGAGTTCTATCTCCTTGTAAAAAGCCTTTACCTGAAAATCCACCAGAACTAACAGTCATTTCTGCCTGATAAGAATTATACCCTATACCTTTATTGTCTTTAATTTTACCTAATAAAATATCAAAACGATCTTTTTGATGTTGCTCTAAGACATTGTTATAAGTATATCCAATTCCCAAAACAAATAATGTTGTAAAAAGATATAGGCTAATTATCTTTAAAATATTAAACCTAATAAAACGCTTGTTTTTATAAACGCCATAAAGAGTTGCAATGGTAATAATGGATAAACAAATAATAAGAATTAATTTGGCACCAAAGTAAACCGTTAAAATAAATAATATGATAGAAATAGTTCCAAATAAAATATATGCTAGGGTTAACCCCTCTCTATTTAATACAAAAAAGAAAGAAAAATAGATTAAAACAGACCCCATATCTGGTTGTAAAGCAATAAAAAATGCAGGTAAAAAAATGACAATAAACGCTTTGGTTTGGTTTTTTATCAATTTTAAATTGTATTGCCGGTCACTCATCAATTTAGCAAGTGCCAATGCAGTAAAGGCTTTTGCAAACTCAGAAGGTTGGAGACCAATACCTCCAAAGTTGTACCATGAAGTAGCTCCATTAATTTTTTTCCCAAAAACTAAAACTCCTGCTAATAACACTAAGGATATAACATATAAGACACTGGCAAATTGTTCATAAAACTTAGAATTAAAAAAGAGGATAAATATAATTACAGGAATACTTAAACCGATAAAGATTAGTTGTTTTCCATACTTTGTTGAAAAATCAAAAATTTCCCTAGCTTCATCATTTGATGAGGCGGCATAGATATTCATCCATCCAAAACCGACTAGCAATACATAGAGTAAAACAAGAAGCCAGTCAATTCCAGCAAAAATATTATTTCGTTCCTGTCGCAATGGAGTCTATGTTTTGGGTTAATAGTAATTCTTTTTTGTCATATTGTTCTTGAAGACTTAAATTAATCATTCGTTCTTCAATGTGCTTTCTCGTAATAGATTTATTTAAATATTTTTCAATCAGCAAACTAGTAATTGGAGCAGCAATGGTTGAACCAAACCCTCCATTTTCTACAAAAATAGCAATCGCTATTTTTGGATCGTCTTTAGGAGCAAACGCGATAAAAATAGAATGGTCAGGTAATTGTACTTTTTGACCATCTACTCGAATAAAATTTTCAACTGTTCCTGTTTTACCACAAATATCTATTCCTTTTACTTGACTATATTTAGCAGTACCTCTAGTAAAAGTTTCATGCATGGCTTCAATAGCAATGGGAAAATGTTCTGGAGATACTGTAGTGTTTCTTCTTGTAGTGAAAGTTGTATCCGTTATAGGTTTACCATCAATTTTTTTAACAATATGAGGAGTGTAATAGTAACCTTTATTTGCTATTGCAGCTGTCATGTTAGCTAATTGAATAGGGGTAGTCTCTACTTCACCTTGCCCAATTGCATTAGAAATGGTTGTGGTAGCTCCCCATCTAAAATCATAACTTCTGTCATAAAAATCACCATCTGGAATTCGTCCTTTTTGACCTGAAGGCAAATCGTATCCTAAATAATTCCCTAAGCCAAAACTTTTTGCATGTTTACTCCATGCATTTGTACCAATTGTAGGGTTTTCGTATTTGTCTATTATCTTTCGGTAAGTTGTTGCAAAATAACTATTACAAGATTTTGCAATGGCAGTTTTTAGACGTATAGAACGACCTACAATACCACAGTGGCATTTCATAAAAGCGTTGGGTCTTTTTCCATATCGATAACCATGATGACAGGTAACTCCAAAATTTTCATCAATAACTCCCTCTTGTAAACCAATCAACCCATTAATAATCTTAAAGGGAGATCCAGGTGAATACATAGCTTGCAAACCTCTGTCAAATGTTGGCATATTTATGCTATCGTTGAAAAGTTTTATCGAGTTTGGCGAACGTTTTCTACCTACTAATAAATTTGGGTCGTATGAAGGAGCTGTGACTAAAGCTAAAATTTCACCTGTTTTTGGTTCAATAGCAACAATACCACCTCTTTTTCCTTTCATCAACAATTCACCATACTGTTGTAGCTCAGTATCTATGGTTAAGGTTAAATCTTTACCAGTTACAGCAAGTGTGTCATATTTACCATTCTTAAATGAGCCCGTAATTTTATTTAAGTTGTTCCTGTTAAAGTATTTTTTTCCTTTAATTCCTCTTAACTCTTTCTCGTATTGTTTTTCTACTCCTAATTTTCCAATAAGTTCACCTTGTTCATAGTAGTCACTTGTTTTTGCTATATATTCATTTACTTCACTTAAATAACCTAAAACATTTGCGGCTGACTTAATTGGATAATTACGTATGATACGTTTTTGTATATAAAACCCTTTATATTTAGGAAGTTTTTCTTGCAGGTAAGCAAAATCTTCTTTCGCTAATTGCTTTAAAAATACGGAAGGAAGCCATCGAGCATAACTTTCAGCTTTATTGAAGCGGTTTATAAAATCTTCTTTATCGATTTTTAAAAGAGAACAAAATTCTAGAGTGTCTAATGGTTCCACTTCTTTAGGGATAACCATCACATCATATGATAATTGATTCGCAACCAATAACTTTTTATTACGATCATATATGTAACCACGCTCCGGGTAATCATATTCAATTTTTATAGTAGCACTATGGGTTAAATCTTGTTGCCCGCCATGTACAATTTGAAGTTGAAATAACCTTGAGATGTATACGATTCCAACAAGGGTAATTAAAAAAATAAGTAAGAAACTTCGTTTCATGTTAGCTTTCTCCTAAAAATAAAACTTCCTAAAAAATACAACAGTAACGTAAATACACTTGAAAATAGTGTATTAATAAGTACGTTTGAGAGATTATAAAAGCTAAAGTTAATTAAATTGAATAAAATAAAATGATGAATTATTGTTAAAGCTGTTGTGTAATTGAAAACTTTATCAAAAGATTCATGTCTTAAATCGAATAATAGATAGTCAGAGGTTGTTTTTTTAAAGACAGCTCTGAAAAAAAAAGGTCTTATATAAGCAATAAAAAGTGTCGAGAATGCATGAATACCACCAGAGTTAGAAAACGCATCAACACATAACCCTAATAAAAA
This sequence comes from Tenacibaculum sp., assembly GCF_050290165.1. Lineage (GTDB taxonomy): Bacteria > Bacteroidota > Bacteroidia > Flavobacteriales > Flavobacteriaceae > Polaribacter. The sequence goes on from NZ_JBNKHD010000004.1 coordinate 259,278, forward strand.
AGATAGTATTAAAATAGGGAAACGATTTTCTCTTAAAGGATATAAAAACACAAAAACAATATACAAGTACGGATTTATATATCCTAAGAACTGAACATTGTTTAAGACTAGCACTTGCAAAAGCAAGAGAAAGACAAATAAAAATATGATGTATAGCGTTTTATTCATTAGTGTTTTCTACACTTTTAATTTCTTCTTTATTGAGATTGGTAATTATATAGATATGTCCTAAACTAGACATATCGTTGAAAAGCTTGATGTCAATACTATTTACAGCTGTTAGTTCTTCAGGTGTTTTAATTACTGTACCTATAGGAATCCCTTCAGGAAAAATTGTAGATTTTCCACCAGTAACAATGGTGTCTCCTTCCTTAAATTTTGTTTGGCGTGGAATATCTGTTAATTGAACGATATTGTAATCTTTTCCATTCCATATTAGTGTACCAAAATGAGGGTTGTTTTTAAACTTAGCATTAATGCTACTTTTTGAGTTTAAAATAGATTGGACTCTGGCATATTTTTGAGAAACATTATCAGTTATACCAATAATTCCTTTGCTATTAATCACGGCCATTTCTATAGCTACTCCATTTTTAGAACCTCTATTAATGGTAAGGAAGTTGTTAGCCTTGTCAAAATTATTATTAATAATTTTCCCGTTGATGTATACATAATTTTGATAAGTGTTTGTAGTATCAATAACAGCTTTTACCTTAGCACTATCTAATAATGTATACAATTGTTCAAGCTCGTTTTTTAATTTAACGTTTTCTTCAGAAAGAAGAGTGTTTCTTTCTTTTAAGCTAAAATATTCTGAAATGTCAGATGATTTTTTATACAAACCACCTGAAATGAAATTTGTAGAGCTAATAAATTTACTCTTATGGAAAGAATGGTTGTTAATGATTAATGCAACAGCTATAACTTCTAAGAATAGAAAAAATAAGAAATACTTATACTTCTGAAAGAAATAAATAAGCTGTTGCATAAATAATCATTCAAATTTATTTGATTAATACAGTCTTGTATTTTTCAAGATTTTTAAGAGCGATTCCAGTTCCACGAACTACAGCACGTAATGGATCTTCAGCTACATATACAGGTAAATCTGTTTTTCTGGATAAACGTTTGTCTAAACCTCTAAGCATTGAGCCTCCTCCTGCTAAATAAATACCTGTATTATAAATATCGGCAGCTAATTCAGGTGGAGTTTTTGATAACGTTTCCATTACAGCATCTTCAATACGCAAAATAGATTTATCTAATGCCTTGGCGATTTCACGATATGAAACTTGTACCTGCTTTGGTTTACCGCTTAATAAGTCACGACCTTGTACCATCATATCTTCCGGAGGATTGTCTAAATCTTCTGTAGCAGAACCTATTTGTATTTTTATTTTTTCAGCAGTAGTTTCTCCGACATGTAAATTGTGTTGCGTACGCATGTAATACATAATATCACTAGTGAACAAGTCTCCAGCAACCTTTACTGATTGGTCACATACGATACCTGCCAATGCTATAACAGCAATTTCAGTGGTACCCCCACCTATATCAATAATCATGTTTCCTTTTGGTTCCATAATATCAACACCAACACCAATTGCAGCAGCCATTGGTTCGTAAATCAAATAGATTTCTTTGGCATTCATATGACGACCCGAATCAATTACCGCACGTTTTTCTACTTCTGTAATTCCTGAAGGAATACAAATAACCATACGTAATGAAGGTGGGAAAAGCTTCTTTTTGATAGCAGGAATTTGTTTAACAAATTCCTTAATCATTTCTTCTGAAGCTTGGAAATCTGCAATAACTCCATCTTTTAAAGGACGTATTGTCTTAATATTTTCATGGGTTTTTCCTTGCATCCTATTTGCTTCATGACCTGTGGCTATGATTTTACCAGTCAGTCTGTTACGAGCAACAATAGATGGGTTGTCAATAACCACCTTACCATTGTGGATTATAAGTGTATTTGCAGTACCTAAGTCAACTGCAATATCTTCTGTCATGAAATCGAAAAAACCCATAAAGATTTCGTTATTTATATTTATTTTAATGTATTCTCACAAATCTAATAAAAATCTGTGGGTAATTTACATTGAATATAATTAATGTTTAAAATGTCTTGTTCCTGTAAAAACCATTGCTACATCGTGGTTGTTACAATAATCAATACTTAATTGATCTTTAATAGAACCTCCTGGTTGAATTACACTTTTTATTCCCGCTTTATTTGCTATTTCTACACAGTCAGGGAAAGGGAAAAATGCATCACTAGCCATTACCGCTCCATTTAAATCGAAATTGAAGCTAGTAGCTTTTTCAATCGCTTGTCTTAGTGCATCAACTCTACTTGTTTGTCCAGTTCCACCAGCTAACAACTGCTTATCTTTTACTAAGATAATTGTGTTAGATTTTGTGTTTTTACATAGCTTAGATGCAAATAACAAATCCTCTAACTCACTTTCTGATGGTTTATTGTTAGTTGGGTACGATAAATCTTCTAATTTATCAGTAATATAGTCTTTATCTTGAACTAAAACACCATTTAAAGCTGTTCTTACAGTTTGCTTAGGTAATTCAACTTCTTTTTGAACAAGAATTACTCTGTTCTTTTTACCTTTTAAAATTTCCAAAGCATCAGTATCATATGCTGGAGCAATTACTACTTCACAAAATAATTCGTGAATTTCCTCAGCAGTAGCTTTGTCAATTTTTGTGTTTGAAATTAAGATACCTCCAAAGGCAGAAACAGGATCGCCAGCTAAAGCGTCAACATATGCTTGGTGAATAGTTTTTCGTTGTGCAAAACCACAAGCATTGTTATGTTTTAAAATAGCAAATGTTGGGTCTTCACCTTTAAACTCTTCAATTAAGTTTACGGCAGCATCTACATCTAAAAGATTATTGTAACTTAACTCTTTTCCGTGTAACTTATCAAACATTGCATCTAAATCACCAAAGAAAAATCCTTTTTGATGTGGGTTTTCTCCATAGCGTAATACTTTAGAAGTAGTTTCGCTAGCTTTATATACAACTTCTTCTTCATTAAAATAGTTGAAGATAGCTGTATCGTAGTGAGAAGAAATATTAAATGCTTTTGCAGCAAACTTTTTTCTATCACTTAAAGAAGTGTTTCCGTTATTTTCTGAAATAATGTTTAAGAAATCTGAATATTGCTCCATTGAAGAAACAATTACAGTGTCTTTGAAGTTTTTTGCTGCAGCACGAATTAATGAGATACCTCCAATATCAATTTTTTCAATAATATCTTGTTCAGAAGCACCAGAAGCTACTGTTTTCTCAAAAGGATATAAATCAACAATTACTAAATCTAGCTGTGGAATATTGTATTCTTCCATTTCAGCAATATCACCTTCATGATCTTGTCTGTTTAAAATACCTCCAAAAACTTTAGGGTGTAAAGTTTTTACTCTTCCACCTAAAATTGAAGGGTACGAAGTAACGTCTTCTACAGGGACAACATTTATCCCTAATTCGTTGATGAACTTCTCAGTTCCTCCAGTAGAATAAATAGTAACTCCTAAATCGTTAAGTTTTCTTACAATAGGCTCTAATCCGTCTTTATGAAAGACAGATATCAACGCTGATTTGATAGTTTTTGTAGTATTCATTATTGTTGTGTTGTTAAGCTTGCAAAGCTAGTAAAACCCTAGGGGTTACACAATGATTTTTTAAGTTTTGAATAGTAAAAAAAACACCACCAAAAATTGTTTTTATTCTGGTGGTGTTTTGTACAACAAATATGAAAAAAGAAAATCTTACTCTGCAGTTTCTAAAAAATTACGAAACCATACAGCGAATTTTTCTAATAAAGATTGTTGAGATTTTGAGTGAGCATTAGCACTTCCTAATGCTGCATAAGAAGGATATTCTTTACTGCTCATATTTAAGGGGATTAAATGGGGTTAATAAATCTCATCAAATAAAAGAAAAAAAATCCTAATAATCAAACAATTGCAAAAAAATTAGATAAAATTAGCTACTTTTTTGCATGTATACTCTAATAATTCTTCATCATTAGGGGTAAATGGGTTAACTGTGTGAGAGTCAATATCTATTTGACCGATGTTTTCGCCGTTGACAAAAATTGGAATTACAATTTCCGATTTTACCTTCCATCCGCAAGAAATATAATTGTCTTGTTCGCTTACATCTTGTACCACAAAATTTTCATTGCTAACAGCTACTTGACCACAAATACCCTTTCCAAAAGGAATAATAGTATGTTCTGTTGGTTCTCCATTAAATTGCGCTAATTTTAATTCTTCTTTGTCTCCGTTTCTAAAATAAAATCCAACCCAATCGTAGTAAGAAATTTCTGAAGCTAGATAATCACAAATTTGCTGTAATTTTTCTTCTTTTGAAGAAGTAGTGGTGTCAACGATAGTGTCGATATTATTTTTTAGTTCTTGTAAATTCATAAAAAGTGTTTTTACCTTATTCGTAAAGAATATTTAAAGCTTACAAAAATAAAGCTTAAAAACTAAAAATGTTTTTATAAGGTATAAATAATCAATGAAGTTTAAGTTGGTTGTTTCGTCTTTTAATATTGATTAATTAAAAAAGAAAGCAAAAACCACCCTTTTAGGGTGATATAACGTGTTGAAGAAACAAATACTTTTGTTGGGGTTAATCTAAGTCTAAACTCCTCATGTTTAGCTAATATAATTAAAGGGGAATTATAAGTAAGGGTAACAATGATAGTAACGTGTCCAAAATGTGAATCAAAAATTTTAAGGAGAAAAAGAAGGAGTTTTGTTTTGAAACTAATACCAAATTCAAAAGTGTATAAGTGTTATATGTGTAAAATTACATTTTTGTATACCAAACAATATGTAACTACTTTTTTAAGTGTAAAAAGATAATTGAGAGAGTAGAGGAACTAATTTATGTAAGGGGAATTAGAATTAAGGTTTGTTGAATGAAAAATCCCAAGCTTTAGCTTGGGATTTTTTTACATCATTTGTAAATTATTAATTTCTTGTTGAGTTAACTCACGCCATCTACCGCGGGGTAAATTCTTTTTGGTTAAGCCAGCAAAAACTACTCTATCAAGTTTAATTACTTGATAGCCAAAATGTTCAAATATTTTACGTACAATGCGGTTTCTTCCTGAGTGGATTTCAATACCCACCTCAGTTTTCTTTTCCCCGTCAACATAAGAAACAGCATCAATAAATACTTTTCTTCCTTCAATAACTACATCACCACGTAACTTTTCTAAGTCAGTTAAAGTTAATTTCTTATCTAGAGAAGCATGGTATAATTTACGCACGTTATGTTTTGGGTGTGTAAGTTTTTTTGCCATTTCACCATCGTTGGTAAATAAAAGAAGACCAGTGGTGTTTCTATCTAGCCTTCCTACAGGATAAATACGTTCTTTAGTAGCACTGGCAATAATTTCCATTACCGTTTTACGACCACGATCGTCTTCCATGGTAGTAATGTAGTTTTTAGGTTTATTTAGTAGTACGTAACGCTTTTTTTCCATAGAAATTAAGGTTCCGTCAAAACGAACTTCATCAGTAGGCTGTACTTTGTAGCCCATTTCAGTTACCAGTTTTCCGTTAACAGAAACGCTTCCGTGTTCAATGTAAGTGTCAGCTTCTCTACGAGAACAAATTCCTGAGTTAGAGATGAATTTGTTTAAACGAATACCTGTGTCTTCAGTTTTTTTCTGAACAGGTTTATTTGTTTTTGGTTTTCTGAAATCTTTTTTGAATTGATTTTTTTCTTGAGGATTGCTGTTACGTCCAGCTTGTCGTCCTCTCGACGAGTTTTTTGAATTCATGTTTGAAATTTTAAAAAGTGTGCAAATTTACGCCAATTATTTGGTTTTTAATCTAAAACTTCAACTACTTTGTCTAAAATTAAAGACTTATCTATAAAAAGTAAACTAAAAACACCAATTAATAAAAGTATTTTTAAAATATTGTGAGCCAATCGATACTGATTGTTTCTGGTTGAATTCCAAGTATAAATTCCTACAAAAATTAAAGTTACTGCGGCTAAATAGAAATAATATTTCATGTATTCAATAGCTGGGTAATTATATAGAACTCCTATAGGGATTAAGGTAAGAGTCATTAAAAAAATAACAAGTTTTTTGGTGTTACGTTCACCATACTTTACAGGGAAGGTATTATAGTTGTTCGCAACAGCTCCTTTTATGTTTTCTAGGTCTTTAATCAATTCACGGATCATAATTACTAGAAAAAGAAAAAAAGCATGTACGAAAATTACTTTAGAAAAGTTTTTATAATGTACAAAAATCACAAAAAAGGGCAGTATGGTTAATACCGTTGCAGATATTAATCCTATTAACGAATATTTTTTTAGTTTATGGGAGTAGAACCAGATGCCAAAAATATAGACAGCAAAAAAGAAGGCTGCTCTCCACGATACCAGCCAGCCAAAACCAAAACCTATAAAGTTTAATAAAAAGTAGAGACGTAATTTTGTTTCTTGTTTTACATAGGAGTCAATTCCTGTTTTTATGGGACGGTTTATTTTATCGGCTTTCTTATCGTAAAAATTATTAATAATGTATCCTGAAGCAACTACACAAACAGTAGCAATGACTAAATAGAGTAAGTGCCAATCAAAAACTATTGGTTTTATTGATTTGGTATCAGAAAAAATAAAAATAGCAGCTAAATATTGAGCTGCTATTAATACAAGAATGTTGTAACCTCTTATAACTGATAAAAGGCTGAATATTTTTAAAAGTAAGGTGTTGTTTTTAAATGTACTCATTACTTAATAGTAGCATTTTAAAAGCGATACACCAATTCTAATTTATAATCTTTTAAACTAATTTTTGCTTTCTCATAATCTTCAGTAAACCCTAAGATATAACCTCCTCCACCTGAACCACAAAGTTTTAAGTAGTAATCGTTTGTTTGTATTCCTTTCTCCCAAACTTTATGAAAAGCTTTTGGAATCATAGGTTTAAAATTTGTTAATACTACTTTTGATAGTTTTTTTACATTTCCAAATAATGATTTGATATTTCCTTGTAGAAAGTCTTCAATACAAGCATCAGTATGTGTTGCAAATTCTTCACTTATCATTTTACGGAATCCTTCATTTTTCATCTTATTCATAAAGATGTTTACCATAGGTTCGGTTTCTCCAACTTGTTCAGAATCTAGTAAGAAAACTGCACCTTTTCCTTCTTTTTGTGAAGGGATTCCAGCAGGCTCTATGTGTTCTTTTGAATTGATTAAAATAGGTAAACTCAAATAAGAGTTTAAAGGGTCTAAGCCAGAACTTTTCCCATGAAAAAAAGATTCCATCAATGAGAAAATATGTTTTAAACTTAAAAGCTTATCACGAGTTAAGTTTTCTAAAACGGTAATTTTATCGTTCGCATATTTGTCATAGATAGAAGCAACTAAAGCACCTGAGCTCCCTACACCATACCCTTGAGGAATAGATGAATCAAAGTACATTCCATTATCAATATCACTCTTTAGAGCAACTAAGTCGAAAGAAACAATGTCAGAATTTAATTCAGCTAAATAAGAATAAAATTTAGCTAAACTTTGATTTGATTTTTGAGCTTCTCCTGTTAAGTTTTGGGCAGACTTTAATGCTCCTTTATACGAGCTGTATGGAATAGCTAATCCTTTGGAGTCTTTAATAATACCATACTCACCGAATAGTAATATTTTTGCGTAAAATAAGGGTCCTTTCATAGGTGTATTAATTACAGTGCAAACATACGAGTAAATGTACTAGTTAACAAACTAGTAAACATTTTTATAAAAAGTTTTCCAAACGCCAACTTTTTCGTTATCGCTATATTTTCCTTTGGTCTCTATTTTACCATTTTTATAAAAGGTTTTCCAAATACCTTCTCTTTTACCTTCAACATATTTTCCTTCTTCTTTAAGTTCGCCAGTTTCATAATATACTTTTCTTATACCATGTAATTTTCCATTTTTGTAATTGGCTCTATGAAAAGGTTTGCCGTTAGGATGGTAGTATAGTACCAATCCATCAAATTCTTCTTCGTTAGGTTTATTAACAGTACTAAAGCCTTCCATTTGAATTTGTCCATTTTTATAGTAGTCTACAATCCAAAAACCATTTTTTACTTTTTTAGGAGCAGGCCTGTAAAATTGATAGTTATCTTTAGTGGTTGGTTGCCAATTTTGATCGAACCATATGGTTGTGTCTTGAGCAATCACAGATGAAGTTAAAAAAACAGTGAGGAATGCTATTAACAAAGTTGAAATTTTCATAATAGTAGGAATTTTTAAGATTATAAAGGTTTTGCACCAAAACCGACACTATCACAAATATACTGATTTTTTTGGCAGAAATCTGCTAATTTGCTCTTAATAAACTCGTTGATATCTTCTTTTTCTGAGTCAGGGTATAAAACATGTACATTTGCACCAGCATCAAGAGTAAAGCAGATATTACTGTTGTTTTCTTCTCGGTATTCCCAAATTTTATTGATGATTTCTAACGTATTTGGTTTCATTAAAATGAAATAAGGATTGCTAGTTAGCATCATAGCATGCAGCGTTAACGCTTCGCTTTCAACTAGGTTGATAAAAGCTTTTATGTCTCCATTTTGAAGGATTTCTGAAAGCTTTTTTAAGTTTTCATTTGCTTGAATAAAACGGCTTTCTGCATACGGATGATTGTGCATAAGATTATGCCCTACAGTACTAGAAACTTGTTTTTCGCCTTTATCAACTAACAGAATTGTGTCCTGATAATTCTCAAAAATAGGATGTATTTTGTAAGGGAATTTTACTCCCAATAGATCTGAGCTATTTTCAATTTCTGGGTGATTCCCCCAAACAACTAACGGTCCTTCAATACTTCTGCTGGCGCTTCCAGATCCTAGACGAGCTAAAAAGGATGCTTTTTTATTGATGTATTCATCAGTTAAATTCGAATTCAACTCTTTTTCTAAGCTCATTAAACACATTGCAATAGCACTCATACCGCTAGCGGATGACGCAATTCCACTACTGTGAGGGAAAGAGTTTTCAGAAGAAATGGTCATTTTATAGTCTAAAACATATGGGCAATATTCTTGAACTCTTTTAAAGAATTTAGCAATTTTAGGTTTGAAATCATCTTTCTTTTTACCTTCAAAGAAAAGTTCAAATTCAGCTTGAGGCATTGATTGACTCTTTGTAAATTCGATTTTTGTGGTAGTATGACAGTTGTTTAATGTAAAACTTATTGATGCATTTTTAGGAATTTGTGGTTCACTCTTTCCCCAATATTTTACTAGGGCAATATTGCTTGGTGTTTGCCAAGTAACTGATAAGTTTTCTACTTTTTTATCTGAAGTTTGAAATTTAAATTCTGATGTATTCAATGTGCAAAAATTTGCTGTAAAGATAGAGTTTCACTTACACTTCTGCTAATTTTTGTAAAACGATGTCTTTATAGCTTCTGCTTATTGGAATTGCCTTTTTTTGAATTTCAATATACTCGTTGGTATATGAGTCAATTTTGCTAAAAGCAACGATAAATGAACGGTGAACACGTAAGAACTGTAGTTTGGAGAGCTTCTCTTCAAAGTTACTAATAGTTTCTCTTGTGATTATGGTGTTGGTTGAGGTAAAAACTTTTACATAATCACCTAAACTTTCTATATATAAAATGTCGTTAAAGTCAATTTTAGTCATTTTTCTGTCAGATCGAACAAACATGAAGTTGTTTTCTGATGTTTTTTGAATACTTTTTTGTATGCTGTCTGAGTTTATTGCTATTTTTTGAATAGCCTGTAAAAACCTGTCAAAAGCTATAGGTTTTAATAAGTAGTCAGTCGCTTGTAAGTCAAAACCATCTACTGCATAATTGCGATATGCAGTTGTGAAAATTATTTTTGATTTTTTGTTGATGATTTTAGCTAAACTCAAGCCGTTAATTTCAGGCATGTTGATGTCTAGAAAAAACAAATCGATTTTTTCAGTTTGTGCAATCTGTAGTGCTTCTAAGGCATTTTTACAGCGCGCAATTAATTTTAGATTGTGTGTTTTTTCAATAAACGACTCAAGGATTTCTCTAGCAACAGGTTCGTCATCAACAATTACGCAGGTTATCTTTTTAGTCATCTTTTAAAGGAATTTTTAAATCAACGATAAATTGATTTACTTCAGATTTTATTGAAAGATTAGCTTGGTTTTTATACAACATTTCTAATCTTTTTTGAATGTTCTCTAGTCCAATACCTTTTTTTGTAGAGGTTACTTGTTTTGATGTGTTTTTAATATGGAAAATTAGAAAATCTTCGGTAGTTTTCAGGTTGATGTCAATGCTTAGTACTCCGTTAATTTGTGTTCCGTGTTTAAAAGCATTTTCAACAAAAGGTAACAATAACATAGGAGGGATTTGAATAGCATCATTGTATAGACTTTTGACAAAGCTAACTTGTAAACTTTCTTGAAAGCGCATTTTTTCTAACGAAATATAATCCTCAATATGTTGAATTTCATTCTCCAATACTACTGAAGGTTTGTCAACTTGATAGAGTATATAGTCTAATAAATTAGAGAGTTTTAAAATCATGTCTGGGGCAGTGTCCGATTTTTTAAGAGCAAATCCATATAACGTATTTAAAGTGTTGAACAAAAAATGCGGATGAATTTGCATTTTTAAGAATTTTAATTCTTGTTCTTTAAGTTGTAGTTGGGTTTGTAGGAATTTGTTTTCTAATGTTTTCTTTTCTTCGATGGATTTGTAATTATGACTTAGTATTTTGTATCCACTAGCTAGGACAATGATTAAAAATACGCATACTAAAATAACAGACGAACTTTTAGTTAAGGCAGGCATATTTTGAAATTCTAAATTGAAGAAGAAAACAAATCCAAAAACTACAGTAACCAAAACACCAAATAGTGTAAAAATAATAGCATAAATAGTGTATAATAAGAATGACCAATATTTTTTTGTAAGTAGATAGTTAGGTATTAAGCTATATGCAAAAACATAGGATGTTGTGATAGAAATAACGGATAAAATACTAGTGAACCAAAAAAGGAATTGAGGGTTGTTACTTCCTGTGCTAAAAAATAGGTAAAAGAATAACCAAACAAGCCCCCAGTATAAAATATGTAGAGGTGTTTTATATAAAAAAGAAGTAAATATCTTTAGCATCTTGTAAAAAAGCACATTTTTAAGTTAAGATGAAAATAAAAATAGATGAAATAAAGATTTAGTGAGGTTTATAACCAATTTTTTTATTTTGGTTGTTAAATTCGTTAAACATCGTTTGAAGTTGGTTGTTTGTCGTTATTTCAATTATTCAATTAAAGTCAATCCTAGTTTTACAGCGTATAATTTTAAAAACTAATTTTATGAGATTTATTATCGAAGGAGGTTGGATGTTTATGGTTCCACTAGTTGTATTGTTAGGAGTTGTTATTGTGTTGTTTTTTTTGGGTTTAAAAAATAATACGGAGAAGAATTCCAAACTTATCAAATCAATTAGTCTATTCTCTTTTGTTTTTGGAGTGCTAGGTTTTGTAATTGGAATGTTAGCTGCTCTAGGAGCTATAGCAAATACTAATAATAGTATTCCTCCGCAGATTCTTGCAGGAGGACTAAAAGTAGGTTTAATTGCGCCAACTTTTGGATTAATGATTTTCCTGTTAGGAAGATTGCTTGATATTATCTTGTTATGGAAAAGAGAAGACTAATTTAGATTTTTGATTAGTTAGTTACTTAAATACCCATTTCTAATATAGAAATGGGTATTTTTGTTGCATGAGAAAAATTAAATTAATTTGGGATTTCAAAGGTCCAGATGGTTTAGAAACTGCAAAGCATCACTGTATTCATTTAAAGGAGTTTGCTCAGATAGATAGTTTACCTTATCATGAGGTAAATTTTGTATCTTTAAACGAAATGCATACCATAGCTTTTATTGTGGTTGATGAAGAGAATATGAAAGTTTTTAGAGATGCACTCAAACCTCATAGAGGAGAATTAGCGTAAATAACACAAAAAATAGACCTATGTTTTTAATCAATGCCTTAGCAAAACCAAAGAAGTCTTCTGAACATTATGACGAAGTTTTAGGAGCTTATGTGAGTTTGTATATCGACTATAAAGATATTGAAGGAGCTATGCAACTAGCTAAATTTTATATTAAAGAAGAAGACTGGAAAGTAGTTGAAATTGAAGACGAGTATTTTACATTAGATTCAGTTGATGATGTAGAAGATGAAGAACAAAAAGAATTATATGAAGAAGCCATAGAATATGGGTACTCTATCATTTTTAACTGTTATGAAGAAGATGGAGAAGACGAAGATTAAATAGTTTAAATAATAGAATAAAAAAAGCCATTACTTAGTAATGGCTTTTTTTATTGTTCTGCAATAGCTTTAGCACAAATGAATCCGCCTGTCCAAGCGTTTTGAAAATTGAATCCACCTGTAACGGCATCAATATTTAAAACTTCACCTACAAAAAATAAGTTTTTGTGTTTTTTACTTTCAAAACGTTTAAAGTTGATTTCTTTCAAATCAATACCGCCAGCAGTCACAAATTCTTCTTTAAAAGTAGTACGACCATTAGCGTTGAATAACCCTTTTGTTAATTGATTGGCTAAATTTTGAAGTTGTTTATTACTAATATCACCCCAGTTTTGGTTGCTTTTTACTTCTGAAGCTGTGACCAATCGTTCCCATAATCGACGAGGAATGTCTCCGAAAGGTGATTTTAAGTTTATTTGTTTTTTAGCTTGAGGTTTTTTTAATTGTTGTAATATTTCAAAAACCGAATCTGTATCTTGTCCTAGCCAGTTAACAAGTACGTTGTATTGGTAGTTTTTGTCTGCTAGAATTCGAGCACCAAAAGCGGATAATTTTAAGATGGCAGGTCCACTTAATCCCCAATGGGTAATCAATAATGGACCAGAATTTTCCAAATTCGTTCCAACAAGAGTTACTTCAGCATTTGGTACAGAAATACCGCCCAAATCAATAATTCGTTTGTCTTTGATGTTAAAAGTAAATAAAGAAGGAACAGGCTCAATGATAGTATGGCTTAAAGTTTCACATAACTCCCATACTTTTTTACTGCTTCCAGCAGCAACCACAACATAGTCGGCTTCAAAATCTTGATTTTTTGTGTTGATAACCCATTTCTCATCTTGTTGATAAACAGAATTTACACCATGGTTTTTTAACACGGTAATTCCGAGGTTGTCAACAGCGTTTTGAAAACAATCAATAATAGCTTGTGAGGTATTGGCTTCTGGAAATACTCGATTATCTTCTTCTATTTTTAAAGGAACCCCATGATTTTCAAACCACTCAAAAGTATCACCAGTCATGAATTGATGAAATGGTCCGAGTAATTCTTTTTTCCCTCTAGGGTAGAATTTTGTCAGTTCTTTAGGATCAAAACAAGCGTGAGTAACATTGCAACGGCCTCCACCAGAAATTTTTACTTTTTGTAAAACTTCTTTTCCTTTCTCAAGAATAGTAATGTCTAATTCAGGATTGAGTTCTTTTGCATTAATAGCGGTGAAATAACCAGCGGCACCACCACCAATGATAATAACTTTTTTCATTATAAAATCATTTCTTTATATGAAAGGATAGTGTCGAATCCTTTTTGTTGAAAGTAGTTTATGGTGTCTTCATTACCAGTAGCTAATATAAAATCACCACCCCAAGCACCTAGGCTTTTTACTTCTCCAAAATAATCTGGAAATGTAGTTTCTTTTATAGGTTTTAGTTTAATTATTGAACTGATGAGCTTTTCATGCTCAAAAATAATTTTATTTAGATCTTTAGAAGTGCTAGCGTTTAAAAACTCTTGTGTTAAGTTATCTATTTCAGGAATTAACATTTTAGCTTCTTCTTTGTGTTTTTTATAAAGAGCAATTCCTTCTCTGCTATTTTGTTTTTGATTCAAATACACAAAAAACAATTCTTCAGAAAAACTTGGGTTGAAATTTATCTCTTCAACAAAAGGTTGTTTTTCTTTTAATTGATATAGGATAGGAGAGTTATGTTTTGCGCAAGCAATATCGTAACCACTACCTGAGAAAGCATTCCAAAGCAAAGTAAACGGATTTACATTTGCCCAAGTAGCAATATTATTAATTAAAGTTGAAGAACTTCCTAATCCCCAGTTTTGTGGAAATGTTAGATTTGTCTTTACGATATATCCATGATTAGTATTTAAAAAATCAGGATTTAGTTCTTTTGCTTCATGTAAAATGTCATGTAAAGTTTCAGCTATAAATTCGGCACTTCCTTCTTTATCTGAATTAAAGGTAGCTGAGGTTAGCCTCAGTTTTGGTAAATCAAAAGAAGCTTCAAACCAACATTCTCCTGTATGTGTAAAGCTTCCCCAAATAAGTTGCGGTTCTTTAATCGGTTCAACGATTAAGTCTTGTCCAAACTTAGTTGGGACAGCTAATGATGTTGCGCCATCAAGAACAACGTATTCTCCAGTGAGTAATAATTTTCCGTTTGAATAATACTGCATTATACCAATCCGAATTGTTTAAAATGATGGGTAAAGTGCTTTACTTGGAACTTCTTCCAATACTCATAATCTAGCTCTCCAAAAAATGGATGCACTACTTTTCGGTTAGGGTTCTCATTAAACACAGTCTCAAAATATTGAACCTGATATATCAAATCATCAATAGCTTCGTTTATTGAATCAAACTTCAACGGAGTTGGATCTTCTGATAAAAAAGGAGCTTTAAATCCAACTTGTAATTCGCTATCGGTATTTAAAAAAGGCTTTCTTCGAGTTGTTTTCTCATCAGAAACATACATGTCAACATGCCAATTTCCGTTAGCTATTTGAGTAACTGTACTTAAATGCTCGACCATTTGTTGCCCGTTCATTTTTCCAAATAAGGGTTTAGCATCAGTAGCTAAGTTTATAAGCGTACTACGTACTTCTTCCTCATTTAAAAAGTCTACCCATTGTACTTTTGGTTTGCGAAGCTCATTTAGTTTTTCAACCACAGCGCTGTGTGAGGCTGTTCTATCTTCAAAATAAGCCACGACAGCTTCTTTTTCTTCGTTAGTAGCTTTGTGTTGATTCAAAATATTCATCAAGTGCATTTTCATATGTCCATGTTGAATTCCTTTAGTAGTTAAGGCACGTAAAGCAGCAAAGTTTTGCGCTAAACCTGCAGCAGCGATAATTTGCATTAAGGTACGTGCACTTGGTTTTTGCATCATGTCTAACGATAATTTAGCCATGGGGTGTAATGCAGTTAGTCCACCTACGGTACCTAGAGCTAAAGGAATTTCAATCCAAAATCTAAAAACACCGTCTTTTACTTCGCAATGTGTTAAACTACTGTATTGCCCATTTTTTGAAGCATAGGCATGTGCTCCTGCTTCAATAGCCCTAAAATCATTACCTGTAGCTAGTACAACAGCATCAATACCATTCATAATTCCTTTGTTATGAGTGACTGCACGATACGGTTCTATTTCAGCAATTTTAACTGCCTGTTCAAATTTTTGAGCAAATTTCTCAGGGTTTTTACCTCCTAATTCTTCTACCTTACAGCTTACTTCCGCTCTAACTAAACATTCAGGAACGTAGTTAGAAAGTATACTCATCACAATTTCAATATCATCTTTTCTAAAAGCTTTAGCAATAGCTTCTAAACAAGAGTTAATAAAGTTAGCACCCATACTATCTTTCGTTTCAAACGTAACATGTAACTGATAGTAATCTGTTAGTTTATCAGTTTTGTCAACCAGTTGAATATCTAAAATACCACCGCCACGTTTTTCCATGTTTTTTGTGATGGATGCTGTGGCAGCATGTAATTCGGTTTTTTGTTCATTGAAATAAGAATGTAATTCTTTTTTATCTCCAGCGTACATAAAATGTACTTGACCAATTTTTGTGGTAGAAATTACTTCAGTTTTAAATCCACCTCTGGTACTCCAATATTTAGCTACTTTTGATGCCGCAGCAACCACGGAACTTTCTTCAACTACCATCGGTATTGCATAACTACGTCCATTAATTACAAAATTAGGGGCAACGCCATAAGGCATATAAAAGTTAGAAATAGTATTTTCAATAAAATCATCGTGCAATTGTTGTAGCTTTTCATCTACGTTCCAATATTGCGTAATGGTTTGTATAATTTCTGGTTGATTATTGAAATAAGTTTTTGCCAACCAGTCTATTTTTTCCTCTTTGGTAAGTTTAGAAAAACCAGAGATCGTTTCAGACATTCTCAATTCATTTTTGGTGGCTCAAAGATAAGTGAATCCTGTTAAAATAGGGGTGATATTTGGTATTTATGACTTTTTTGGGGTGTTTTTTGGTGATTTTTCCGTAAACTTGGCAAACTTTTTAGATAAACAACAACTTAACATGAAGAAATTATTACTATTTTTTATAGGAATATCTTCGCTAGTGCAAGCTCAGAAAAAAGATATTTCTTTAGAAGATATATGGCGAAAAGGTACATTTAGAGCCGATTACATGAACTCCTTAAATTCTATGAATGGAGATTATTATTCGCTTTTAAACTATGAAAACGGAAGTACTTCAGTAGACAAATACAGCTATGAGACCTTAGAGAAAGTAGCAACTATTGTAGATAGCAAAGATTTAGCGGGATTGAAATCATTTCAATCATACAGTTTTAATAATGACGAAACCAAATTGATTTTAGGTACTAACTTTAAACCAATTTTTCGTCATTCTTTTTTAGGTACATTTTATGTGTATGATATCGCAAAAAAATCACTAGACTTAATTGGGGAAGATATTCAAGAACCTACTTTTTCTCCTGATAGTAAAAAAATAGCCTATGCCAAGAATAATAATTTATTCATTAAAGATTATTCAGATGCTAATGTTGTAATTCAAATTACTAATAGCGGTAAAAAGAATGAGATAATTAACGGTATTACAGACTGGGTTTATGAAGAAGAGTTTGGTTTTGTAAAAGCCTTTGAATGGAGTAAAGACAGTAAGAATTTAGCTTACTTACGTTTTGACGAGAGTAAAGTAAAAACATTCTCAATGGATGTTTATGGAAAAGGTAAATACCCAACACAAGAGGTGTTTAAATATCCAAAGGCAGGAGAAGATAACGCGAAGGTTGCCTTACGTATATTTTCATTAGTTACTAATAAAACTGCTGAAATCAGAGTAGGAGATTACGAATATATTCCAAGAATTAATTGGACAAATGATGGTAATTTGTTAGCTGTACGTACCTTAAATCGTCATCAAAATGATTTAAAAATGTACTTTGTTGATGCAACAACTTTTAGAAGTCATGTAGTTTTAAATGAAACTGATAAAGCTTATGTGGATGTCAACGATGACTTAACTTTTTTAGACGATAATAGCTTTATTTGGACGAGTGAAAAAGATGGATACAATCATATTTATCACTATAACAAAGACGGACAGTTAATAAATCAAGTAACAAAAGGAAACTGGGAAGTTACTTCGTATTATGGGTATAATGCAGATAAAAAAACGATCTATTATCAGTCAGTAGAAAATGGATCTATCAACAGAGGAGTGTATAGCATTTCTTTGGATGGAAACAATGAAAGATTGCTAAGCAATCCTTCAGGAACTAACAGCGCCTCTTTCAGTAAAAACATGCGTTACTTCATTAATACATTTTCAGATGCGAATACACCACCTGTGTATACATTAAGAAATGATGAAGGGAGAGTATTAAAAACTATTAAAGACAATGCAGCTTTAAAAGAGCTTATTGCTGGGTACAATTTGAGTAAAAAAGAGTTTTCTACGATTAACATCAATGGAAACGATTTAAATATGTATACAATAAAGCCTGCAAATTTTGATGCGAATAAAAAATACCCAGTATTAATGTATCAATATTCAGGTCCAGGTTCTCAAAATGTAAAGAACAGTTGGAATAGTGCTAATGATTATTGGCATCAAATGTTAGCGCAAGAAGGGTATATTATTGTTTGCGTTGATGGTAGAGGAACAGGGTTTAAAGGACGTGATTTCAAAAAAGTCACCTATATGAACTTAGTGAAGCATGAAACTGAAGATCAAATCGCGGTAGCTAAAGAATTAGCAAAATTACCATATGTTGATGCAAATAGAATTGGTATTTGGGGATGGTCTTTTGGAGGACACATGAGTACAAACTGTATTTTAAAAGGGAATGATGTGTTTGCAGCGGCAATAGCTGTAGCACCTGTAACTACTTGGCGTTTTTACGATTCAATTTATACAGAGCGTTATATGCGTACACCTGAGGAAAATCCAGCAGGATATGATGATAATTCACCTTTAAACTATCCAGAATTATTAAAAGGAAAGTATTTATTAATTCACGGAACAGGTGATGACAATGTACATGTTCAAAATGCTTATAGAATGATTGAAGCTTTAATTCAAGCAAATAAGCAATTTGAGTGGGGAATGTATCCTGATAAAAACCATGGTATTTATGGGGGTAATACACGTTTACACTTGTTTACTAAGATGACGAACTTTATTAAGAGTAACTTATAAAGTGAAAAAATAATACTATCTACAAACTCTTTAAAAAATAGTTAATATGGATTTCTCATTAGGATTGATAATTTTTGGTTGGATTTTTTGTTTAATATGGATACCTCTCGTTATAAGAGCGAACAGTAAAATGCATCCAAGAGCACTCTTTGTTTGTTTTTTTGCAGAAATGTGGGAACGTTTTTCGTATTATGGAATGAGAGCTTTACTTACCTTATATATGGTAAAAGTTGTTTTTCAACAAATATCTAGTGGTGAAGCAGATGTAAAATCCCTTGCTATTTATGGAACCTATACAGCGTCCATATATCTTGGACCTATTATAGGAGGTATGATGGCTGATAAGTATTTAGGTTTTAGAAAATCTATCTTACTAGGTGGTATTTTAATAAGTTTAGGACATATTGCGTTAGCTGCCCAAGGTTTAATTGCAGAGACTAATGAGCTTTTCTTTTTTATAGCTTTATCCTTTATAGTTGTAGGTACAGGTTACTTCAAACCAAACATATCGAGTTTTTTAGGGAAATTTTATGAGCAAGATGATCCAAGAAAAGATCCAGCGTATAATATTTTTTACATGGGAATTAATGTTGGGGCTTTCTTATCAGCATTAACATGTGGGTATTTAGGAGAATCTGTAGGTTGGCACTGGGGATTTGGATTAGCAGGTATAGGGATGTTTGTAGGTTTATTAGTATTTTGGAAAAATCTAAAATATTTTGGTGAAAAAGGTCTTGTTCCTGATGAAAAATATGATACTAAAAGTATTTTTGCAGGACTTAGCGTTAATAAATTAATTATTCTTTTAAGTTTTGTAGCCGTACCTCTATGGGCTATATTGTTTAGTTATGACGATGTTTTCAAATATGGATTAACAGGAATTACCATTGCGGTATTAGGTTATCTATTTTATTTGAGTACTCAATATGAAAATGGTTCTCGTTTATTAGTTGTTTTAGTCTTGTTTATATTTCATGCCATGTTTTGGGCTTTATTTGAACAAGCTGGAGGAACACTTACGTTGATTACTGATAGATTTGTAGATAGGACTATTGGTAGCTCTGAAATTCCTGCATCGCAATTTCAAGCGTTAAATGCGCTTTTCATTATCATTTTTGCTCCTATATTTGCTTGGCTTTGGATGAAGTTAAACAAGCTTAAAATGGAACCTAGTACACCTCTAAAATTTGTGTATTCTTTAGTCTTGTTGGCATTAGGTTTTTTAATTATAGTTATAGGAGCGAAAACAGCTATAGCATCAGGTGAAAAAATTATAGTTTGGGCAATAATCTTCATGTACCTATTCCATACCTTAGGTGAGCTATGCTTATCTCCAGTAGGTTTATCTATGATTACCAAACTTTCGCCATCTCATATAGTTGGTTTTACAATGGGAGCTTGGTTTTTATCTTATTCGGTAGGTAATAAAATGGCAACAGAAATTGGAAAACTAATTAGTGTAGGTGAATTAAAAGAAAATGCTTCAATGGCAGAACAAGTAAGCCCTTATGTTGATGTTTATCTTCAATGGGGGGTATATGTAGTGTTAGGGTGTGCCGCAATACTACTATTGTTTGTTCCATTGCTAAAAAGACTAATGAAAGGGATACATTAAAATAAATTAGTATATAAATTATATAACAAGAATAATGAATACAGATATTGAGAATTTATTTAAGGACAAGGTGTTAGGGCACCCAGCAGGGTTGTTTGTGTTGTTTTTTACAGAAATGTGGGAACGTTTTTCATACTATGGAATGCGAGCTCTTTTAGTTTTGTTTTTTACAGCTTCTTTGTTAGATGATGGTTGGGGTTGGCCACGTGAATGGGCATTTGCTATTTTTGGAACTTATACCTCTTTAGTGTATTTATCAACAATGGTTGGTGGGTATTTTGCCGATAATGTTATTGGTATTCGTAAGGCAGTTGTTATAGGTGCTTTATTGATGACCATAGGTCATGCTTGTATGGCGGTAGAAACATCTTTCTTTATTTATGCAGGATTAGGGTTTTTAGTAATAGGTAGTGGTTTTTTCAAACCAAATATGACCTCTATTATTTCTGAAATGTATAAAGGAAAAGAAGAGAAAAAAGACGGAGCTTACACCATTTTCTATATGGGGGTAAATGCTGGTGCTTTCTTAGGAATTCTTTTATGTGGATATTTAGGAGAAAAAGTAGGATGGTCATGGGGATTCGGAGTAGCAGGTATTTTCATGTTATTCGGATTATTACAATTCTGGTTTGCTCAAGGAATTTTTGGTAAAATTGGAGATGGTCCTAAAAATAAAAATGTAGATATTATTGATGATATCACTTCAGAAGAAAAAGAAGTTGAAGAAGGAAGAAACCCTTTTACAGGAGTGCAAAAAGTATTAATTGCTGTTTCATCTTTATTAGGTTTGTTATGGATCTTTAATGACCCTATTTCAAAAATATCAGAAGGAAAATACAACGTTTTTCCATTTGAATTTGCTGGACTTTCAGGTTCTACAGTTGCAATTCTTTTAGCATTTTTAATATTTATTGCATTGTTAGTAATGCGTATTCCTAAATATACACCAGTTTTAAGGGATAGAATGTTAGCTGTAGTATTTTTTGCATTTGTAACAATTTTCTTCTGGGCAATTTTTGAACAATCACCAAGTTCGTTAACTGTATTTGCTAGAGATTATACTAATAGAGTTTTAGAAGGAAATACAGGGTTTATATTTAAAATAGTAAACTCATTAATGACTATCGTTCCTCTTGGAATTATTACATGGGTTCTTCTTTTATTATTCAAAAAAACATTTGCAAAGTATGCATTGGCTAATGTGTTTTTAGGAACAAGTTTTGTAATTATATGGTTTATTGCACTTTGGATGTTAAAAGAAGAGTTCCAAAAAGATACGGCAGAAATACCAGCGTCATGGTTTTCGGTATTGAATTCGTTATATATTATTACGTTAGCACCGTTATTTTCTAAATGGTGGGAAAGTAAATACAACCCAAATGCAAATATGAAGTGGGCAATTGGTATGGGCTTATTAGGTTTAGGTATGGCTGTTATTGCTATAGGTGCTAATGGTATTGAACCAGGAGCTGAAACCGCATCTGTAAGTATTATCTGGTTAATTTTAGTGTATTTATTCCATACTATGGGAGAGTTATGTGTATCGCCAGTAGCGTTATCGTATGTTTCTAAATTAGTACCAGGTCGTATGATTGCCTTTATGTTTGGTATTTGGTATTTAGCAGTAGCTATAGGTATGAAACTAGCAGGGGTATTTGCAGAATCATCAGAAGGAATTGCTAAAGAGCAAGGATTAAGTAGCTTTTTCTGGTTGTTAACAGCTATTTCTTTTGGATTAGCAGTATTGTCAGCGGTACTTTATCCAGTAATTAAAAAATTAATGCACGGGGTGAAATAACCCTAAATATAGGTTAAAAGAACTTTTAAAAACCTGTCAAGATAAAAACTTGACAGGTTTTTTTGTAAATTTGGAACAGTTATAGAGACCAAGGAGGTATGAAAAAAATAATATTAGTAGCAGTTTTTGCCATTATTTCATTAGCGGTAAAGGCACAAGATAAAGTAAATTGGATGACCTTTGAAGAGGCAATGGAGTTGAGCGAGAAAAGTCCAAAACCAATTTTAGTTGATATTTATACCGATTGGTGTGGTTGGTGTAAAAGAATGGATAAAACTACTTACCAAAACAAGGTGATTATTGAATACATCAATACACATTATTATCCAGTGAAATTAAACGGAGAAGCAAAACACGACATCACATTTCAAGGAAGGACGTTTAAGTATCAAGCGCAAGGAAGAAGAGGATATCATGAGTTAGCAGCTGCTATCATGAAAGGACAAATGAGTTATCCATCTACAGCATTTTTTAATGCCGAGCGACAATTGTTACAGAATGTACCTGGTTACTTAGAAGAAAAAAGATTTGAAAAAATATTAGCATATTTTAATAAGGATAATTATAAAAATACTCCATGGCAAGAGTTTGAAAAAAACTTTAAAAGCGCCATGTAAAATTATTCTTTAATAATATAAGCACCATTTTGACCTGTATACCAAAATGGTGTTTTTTGTTTATAGCAAGTTTCTTTCCATCTGTTAATGTATGATTTGTAATTACTCCCGTCAGCAATAATTTGTTGAGGTTTTAATAAGATAATAAGTCTGCTTAAATTAATCTTAGGACTATCTTTTAGAATTACTATTGGATTTTCAACCCCATTTATTTTATAAACGCCTAAATTATCTACAATTAAAATTGGATTACTTTTAGAAGAGGTGATGTTGAAAGTTGAATCAAGAATTTTAGAAGAAACATGTTCTCCAATTCTATAAGATTTTAATAGTTTTTCTTGCTGTAACACAGAGTCATTTGCAGAACTAAAAACGGTGAGTTCTTTACCATTCCTTTTTCCTAAAATAGAATATCTACTCTTGTGAAATACAATCAATTCATTTTTATTACTGATCTCAAATTTTTCATAAAAATATACTCCTTGTAAGAGTAGGATTGAAGTCAATAAGAATAGAATACTCTTCGAAGTTTTTTGAATCCAAACTTGAAATAAGAAAACAATAAAAACATACCAAGCTACCATTACTCCTAAAGACATGGATATTTCTTTTAATAAAAAATCTTCTTGATGCGAAATCCAATCAACAAATAAATTCATTGTTGAAATAATGAAACTATAACCGTCTGCTAAGAATTGAGGGAGTATGTTCATCGTAGCTAATAGAATAATTATAATTCCAAAGAGTAGTATCCCGCCTAAAAAAGGAATGATAATCAAGTTTGAGAGGATAAACAATCCTGGAAACTGATGAAAATAGTACAAGCTGATAGGTAAGATTCCCGTTTGTGCGGCTATAGAAACTGTAAACAATTGCCAACCTTTATCCAGTAGCCAAAATTTAGGTTTCCATAAGCCATATAGTAAAGGTTGTACCCAAACAATACCAAAAACTGCTAAATAACTCAATTGAAAACCTACATCAAATAAGAACATAGGTTTTATCAATAGTAAAAATAGCATGGAGCTAACTAATGAAAACTCAATGACCTTTTTCCGTTTAAAAGATTGCCCGATAGCTATAAAAGTAAACATGGTTACTGCGCGCACTACTGAGGCTGATAAACCTGCGATAAAAGCAAAAGACCAAAGTAATAAGATGATGCAAATAGTCTTAATAATCATTCCATGAGAAAGTTTTTCCAAAGGTTTGAATAGATAGGAGAGCAGCAATAACAAAATACCAATATGCAGTCCTGAAATGGCTAAAATATGAATAGCACCTGCATTGGTATAGCTTTCTAATAATTCTTTAGATATTTCTTGACGCTGACCGAGTAATAAAGCATTAATCACTGCAAATTCATTGTTTGAAAAATGGTATTGTTTTAAAGAAGTTTGTACTTTTTCTCTGATGCTAGCCGATAAACTAACTAAAGAAAAATTTGCGTCGTTAAGCTGTTTAAATTGCTGCTTGCTTAAAAATACTTGATGATAAATGTACTGTTTTGCTAAATAGTGTTTGTAATCAAATTGATGTGGATTTAAAGGCGGAATCAATTCTTTAAAAGAAGCTTTAATAAAAATCCGATTACCAACAGCAAGCTTAGTTTGTGTACTGTCTTTTTGAATGTTTAGAAGAATGTAACCATTTGTTTTGGTGGAATCAACCTGAGAGACTTTAGCAATATACTTTGTGTAATAATTTCCTGGTTTTAGTACTTTTTGTATGGTTAGTATAGAAGTAGAATTGTCAGTTAATTGATGTTTATAGTAGTTTTTATAATTCTTCGGGTTGTGAATATAGGTGATGCTAATTCCTATAAAAACAAAAAGTAATAAGCTAACTACGCTAAAAGTTTTTCGTATTGAAGACTTTTTTAAAAAACAAAGAGCAACTAGGAAACCTAGTAAAATGTAGCCTAAATAAAGAAAATTAAACTGCCAAATCAGTGTATAAAACTGAAGTGTTATTCCAATAAGAACACACAATAAAAAATAAAAGGGTGGATATAGTAACAATTTTTTCATAGCTTTTTAAAGTTATGAAAAAAGTATGATTATGAGATGTTTAACCTATGTCAGTGTAAGTTATTTAATTTTATTGAGTAATTCTTGTATTATTTTAAATAAATTATTTTCATTAGTTACTTCGTTTTTTTCATTTTCAAAATCGATAGGAACAGTGTTTTTGAGATATTCAAAAATTTCACCTTCTTTATTTAGTTTACTTTCTTCATTTAATCTATATAGCTCAAGTATTTTTAATTTATCTTGATATACTTTATAGAAAAATTTATAATCATTCATTATTTTTCTATACTGTCTTAATAAGAACCAAGCTATGCTTTCAATAAAGATTAAAATAGCAAAATGCTTTGAACTTTGTGTTAAAAAAGAGTAAGTTGTATCAAAGTTTATTTTAGAGATACTAAGATAGAAGAACAATACAGCAATAAGAGCAATTGATATACCAGATAAAAGCATGAAACTAGCTCTATTTTTAGTTTCAAGCGCAAGTGTATTGGCGTTTTGAATATTAATGTTAATAAATGAAATTAAATTATTACTAACTATTATTGAATTAATTTTTTCATTTAGTTCAGCGATTTTTTTGTTGAAATAATCTTTAAATTCATTACTTGATGAATCTATAGTGTTTAGTTCTTTCAATTCACTTTTTAAAAGATCTTTTTCTGAATCAGTTACTGTGAACTTTTCAATAGTTTCTTTAAAGATATATTTAGGGATATATGTGATTAGTAGGATTAATAAAAATCCAATTATGTAAACAGCAATTTTAACAGAATTAAATTCTTTTGATGAAGAAATATTAATATCAATGAAATCTGAATATTTTATTTTATTGTAAAATTCTTGTTCGGAGGGTATATTCTCAGTTACTTTCTTAAATTTAAATTTGTTGATACTGTATTTGTAATTTAAAGCCTCAAATTTGTAAAAGAAAGAAGTAGGGATATTACTTAAAGTGTCTATTTTAATTTCACTTTTACTATGTATACCTTCTATATCAATCAAACTTATTTTTTGATAGAAAGATAAGTTTGAAACACTATCTAACTTATTTATTTCCTCTTTGGTTGTTGTTAATATTTTTTCTCTAAATTTTAGCTGTCTTTCAAATTCAATATTATCAATTCCATTAAGTTTTTCTTTGATTAGTTGAACTTCTTTTCCTGAATCATCAATATAATTAGCTAATTTGAAAAAGCAAATCATTACTATAATAGTTAAAAAAAGATATCTAAATACCGCAGTATATTCTATTATGTTTTTCTTCTTCATAGGTATGTATTTGCTCTAATGTTAAAAGATATAAGTTTCTTTTAATGGTTTATATTCTTGATAACTAATCTATAAAAAACAACATTAGTATCAAATAAAAAAAAGCAACCTTAAATGAAATTGCTTTTCAATTCTATTCAATTTCTAAATATTCAGATTTCCCTCCCGATAAATCTCCATTCAGCCAATTCCAATCAAACGATAATTTCAGTTTTCCATTTGGTGTTTTTGAAATTATCCCTGTTGATTCTCCTGCTTTCAATTCTCCTTCGGTTGTTAAGCACTGATATAAGAGTTTAATTTCTGAATCTTGAGTTTGTTTTCCAATTATAAAACCTTCCTGTATTGCTCCTCCCTTGTATTTTCCGGTAATAGTAGTTCCATTTTGGAAATAATGAAAAATGGTTTCATTGGATGATAATCCACTTTTGTTTTCAGTAGCTACAAATTTCTTGTTGTCTAAATTCAATTTGAGTTTTTTAATAAGTTACAACTGTTAAAATATTCTTTGATAACGAAGTTCAATAAAAATAGATAAAGAAGCAACAAAAAAAGCAACCTCAAATGAGATTGCTTTTCAATGCTATTTAGTTTTTTGAAATACGTTATACGATTTCTACAACCAAACCTTCTTCCGTTTTTTCAACTTTAGCAAGGTTATTTTTAGTTAACCCTTTAATGGTTTTGTCCCACTTTTTGTTAGATAAACCACTTTGAGTTTTTAACTCGTTTAAATCTATTTTTTCAGCTTTTTCTATCAATGCTAACAATGCTTTTTCATCATCGTTTAACTCAACAGTAGGAGCTTGCTTCTCAGGTTTCATTTGCGGGAAGAATAATACTTCTTGAATTGACGGATTGTTCGTTAAATACATAATTAAACGATCCATTCCAATTCCTAATCCAGAAGTAGGAGGCATACCATATTCTAAGGCGCGTAAGAAATCTTGATCGATAAACTGACCAGCTTCATCATCTCCACGTTCCGCTAATTTTAATTGTGCTTCAAAACGCTCGCGTTGATCAATAGGGTCGTTTAATTCAGAGTATGCATTAGCAATTTCTTTACCACATACCATTAGCTCAAAACGCTCAGTTAATTCAGGATTGTCACGATGCTCTTTACATAACGGAGACATTTCCTTAGGATAATCGGTAATAAAGGTTGGTTGAATGTAGTTTCCTTCACATTTCTCACCAAAAATCTCATCGATTAACTTTCCTTTCCCCATAGTGTCATCTACCTCAATTCCCATGTCTTGAGCAGCTTTACGGATTTCATCTTCCGATTTTCCGTTGATGTCAAAACCAGTAAAGTGTTTAATAGAATCTGCCATGGTAACACGCGCATACGGAGCTTTAAAATCTACTTTATGCTCTCCAAAAGTAGCTTCGGTAGTTCCATTCACCGCTAAAGCACAGTGCTCTAATAATTTTTCGGTGAACTCCATCATCCAGTTGTAGTCTTTATAGGCTACATAAATTTCCATTGCAGTAAATTCTGGATTATGCGTTCTGTCCATTCCTTCGTTACGGAAGTTTTTCGAAAACTCATACACACCGTCAAAACCACCAACAATCAAACGCTTTAAGTATAATTCATTCGCAATACGCATGTATAACGGAATGTCTAAGGCGTTGTGATGTGTGATAAATGGTCTTGCAGCAGCACCACCTGGTATTGGTTGTAAAATAGGTGTTTCTACTTCAAAGTATCCAGCATCGTTAAAAAACTGACGCATCGCATTGAATAACTTAGTACGCTTTACAAATACTTCTTTTACCTGTGGATTTACTACCAAATCAGCATAACGTTGACGGTAACGCATTTCAGGATCTGTAAATCCGTCAAAGGTATTTCCTTCAGCGTCTACTTTAGGTAATGGTAATGGCTTTAAAGATTTACTTAATAGTTTGAAATCTTTTACCATTACAGTGATTTCTCCTACCTGAGTTTTAAATAACTCACCTTCAATTCCTACAAAATCACCTATATCTAATAACTTTTTGTACACTTCGTTGTACAAGTTTTTGTCTTCTCCAGTACAAATCTCGTCACGGTTAAAATATACCTGTACACGACCTTCGCTATCTTGTAATTCAGCGAAAGAAGCTTTACCTTGGATACGGCGTGACATTAATCTACCTGCAATTACCACCTTTTTACCCTCTTCAAAGCTCTGTTTTATCTCTTTCGAGTTTGAATTTAATGGGAATAAATCAGCTGGGTAGGGATTGATGCCTAATTCTCTTAGCTTCCCTAACTTTTCTCTACGTACAACTTCTTGTTCTGATAATTGCATGGGTTATTTTTTATTAATTTTTAATGAAGCTGCAAAGATACAATCAATTGCAGAATTAAACAACGCTTAACAGATTCACATTTTTTGTAAAAAAATAATAAAAGTTTGGTAGCTTTAAAAAAGGTTGTATATTTGCAGGCTGTCCAATTTTAAAAGGGCAGCATTTAGTTGTGTTGTTAGGTACTTTAAATAGTACCATGGTTTTGTTAACCAATGGAAAGCTTCCCTGAGATGGGTTGCTTTTTTTTTTGCACTAAATTAAAGTATTTTTTGAAGCTATTTCCCGCTTTTCGCACTCGCTCTCTACGAGGAGCTCAAACAAATGCTACAATCGGGGCTAAGTGTATTTGCTAACTTTTTTAAAAATTGTTAGTGTCTGTCATTTCGAACGAGGTACAAGGAGAAACCGTAAGGTTCAGTGAAGCTAAATCTCATGATTAAAAGCAAGGTTTTTAATATAGTTTTGCTTCCCTCTAAAAGAAAGAACCACTATACTCCCAGAATTTCATAATAAACAATACTAAATATACCGTAGCGATAGAAAATTTGATAGTAGCTGATGCTAAGAATCCTAAAAAAGCACCGAACGATGCTTTAATAGCTCTGTTGGTATCTTTACTGTCATAAATCAATTCACCAACTAAAGCCCCCATAAAAGCTCCAATTAAAATTCCAAACGGGATAGGAGAGAGGAGTCCAACAATTAAACCAATGGTAGTGCCATATATACCATATTTTGAACCTCCGAAACGTTTGGTTCCCATTGCAGGAATAAAGTAATCAAGAAAAAATATAATAACTGCAATAGCTAGGGTAATGCCTAAAAATGTCCAGTTTTGAGGAACCGCTTTGGTTAAGTGTAGCAACAGTAAGCCTACCCAGCTTGTTATTGGACCCGGTAATATAGGTAAAAAAGAACCAACAATACCTAAGCAAGCAAATACAAAACCTAATAAGACTAATAGTATATCCATTAATTTTTTACTAATAAGACGAAAATAGGAAAGCTTTGTTACATATCTATTAACTAAAAAATTAGTTTAAACTAATTTTTTAGTTATATTTGTTTCGGAAATATTTCATTAAAAGTATTATGAGTAAACAATTAACGAAAGCAGAAGAGCAAATAATGCAGGTATTATGGGATTTAAAAATAGCTTCGGTAAAAGAAGTAATAGAGCAGTTGCTAGAACCTAAGCCAGCATACAATACCGTTTCTACCATAATTAGAATTTTAGAAACCAAGGAGTTTGTAGGGCATAAACCTAAGGGAAGAGGATATGAATATTACCCGTTGATAGAAAAATCTGAATATAGCAACGAAAGTTTGCACAAGATTATGGACGGTTATTTTGGAGGTTCGTTTAAGAGTATGGTTTCCTTTTTTATGAAAGAAAATAAAATGGACATTCAAGAGCTAGAAAGTATTTTAAAAGAGGTGAATAAAAACAAGAAGCCATGATCAACTATATTATTCAAGTTATATTATTTCAGGTACTTTTTGTGGCGGTATACGATTTCTTTTTAAGCAAGGAAACCTTTTTTACTAAAAATAGGTGGTATTTACTAGGTACTGCATTACTTTCATTCATATTGCCATTATTTAAGGCTTCAACGGTTCAAAAAGCAGTTCCTCAAGAATATTATATTTTATTGCCAGAAGTAGTGTTGTCACCTCAAAAAGTGATTGAAAAAGCTGCGTGGTACCAATCCATTACTTATTTAGATGTGTTGTTCTGGAGTGGGTGTATCTTGTTTTTTATTGTGTTTATAATAAAATTAGAACGTATCATCCGATTGGTGTTGCAATACGGAACCACCCAAAAAGAAAATTATAAACTTGTATTGCTTCCCAAAGAAACTAAAGCGTTTTCATTTTTCAACTATATCTTTTTAGGAAAAGAAATTCCATCGTCAAAACAAGAAAAAATCATTCAGCACGAATTGGTGCATAGTGAACAGAAACATACGTTAGACTTACTGTTTTTTGAGTTTTTAAAAATAGTAATGTGGTTCAACCCTATGGTGTATGTGTATCAAAATCGTATTTCGTTAGTTCATGAATATATTTCAGATGCAGTAGCAAGCAAATCTGATCAGAAAGAAAATTATATCAACCATTTACTCGCCGATATTTTTCAGGTCGAGCATATTTCATTCATTAATCAATTTTATAAACATTCATTAATCAAAAAACGAATTATTATGATGACGAAAACACAATCAAAAAAGGTAAAACAGCTAAAGTATTTGTTGCTAATTCCGCTTTTAGGAAGTATGATTTTATATACGGCTTGTTCTAGTGAAGAAGTTAAGATAAATAAGGTAGAAAAGCAGCCTGTAACAGTGTATAAAAGTGAAGAGGGCAAAATTGTAAAAAAGCCTTCTACTGGTTACCAAAGTAAATATCTTGATTTATTTTTAGGAAAAGAACTCCCTAATACTAAAGAATACTCTATAGATGAATTAACAGAAGAAGAAAAAGGAGAGTATTTGTCTTTATTAAATGGATTTAATAAAGAAGGAATGCCTCAATTAAACATTAGAGTTTTTGAAGCAGAGAATGGCAGAAAAATGGTTGCTTTTGAAAAGCCTAGTATGGAAAAAAATGAGAGCCAAGGAAAGACATATAATTTAGATACTGATACTATACCATTTTCATCCTTAGATAAAGTACCAACTTTTCCTGGATGTTCCGAAGGAGATAAAGTTTGTTTCAGTCAAAGCGTTATTAAATTCATAAAAGATAATTTTGATATTTCAATAGCTAAAAATTTAGGACTTTCTGTAGGGACAAAAAGAGTGTATGTTCAATTTAAAATAGATAAAGAAGGTAATGTGACAGATATTAAAGTAAGAGCACCACATCCAACTATAAAGCAACATGCTTTAGAAGTAGTTAGCAAATTACCACAAATGCAACCAGGAGAAAAAGATGGGAAAATTGTAAGTACAGGATACGTGATACCAATCACTTTTAATGTAGACTAACTTTTAAAATATAATGAAAAAGAAAATTTTAAATATTGCTTTAGTATTAGGATTTTTAAAAGTCGGGGCGCAAGTCTCGACTTTTAAAACTATTGATAGCTTGGTAACTATAGGACGTTACCAAAAAGCTTTGGTAACCTTACAAAAATTACCAACTACTTTTGAATCTAATACGAAGATAGCGGCTATTTATGCTTCGATAGATAATCATAAACTTGCATCAAGATACTATGAAAAAGCATTACAGTTACAAGATGATTATTTGGCAAAAGTAAAGTTGGGAAAATCCTATCAAAAAGAAAAAAAACGAAAAAAAGCCATCAAAATTTATGAAGAAATTGCACAAAAAGATACAGAGAACCTATTAATACAATATCAATTAGGGAAATTGTATTTACAAACTCTTCAACCCACAAAAGCTGAAAAAGTTTTTAAAGGACTGATTCAAAAAGATAAAAATAATGCGAATTATCATTATCAATTAGGGGTAACTTATGCAATGCTAAAAATGAGAAATCCAAAGATTGATAGCTTTTTAGAAGCGTATAAAAATGATGATGAACATTTGCCATCCATTCATCAACTGGCATTAGCGTATACTGTTTTACGGGATAAAGATTCAGCAAACATTTTTATCAATAGAGGGTTGATTGTAAACCCTAATCATGTTGATTTAAATAAGCTTCAAATTAATAATTTGTATAGAAAAGAAAAATATTCTGAAGCAATTCAATTATTACAAAAAATAGATTCAATTGAACCAAACGAACATTATACTCAAAAAATGTTGGGTCGTAGTTTTTTTAATTTAAAAGAGTATGACATAGCTAGAGAATATTTTAATAAAGCACTAAAAATAGATCAATCCGATTTTAAAACTTATACCTATTTAGGTGATATAAATTTTGCTCTAAAGAATTATAAAAAAGCACGATTTAATTACTCGATAGCAACTTTTATAGGGAAAGAAAAAAGAGATGTTGAGTATTACCAGTTAGCAAGAGTATATAAAGAGTTAGAAAAGCCTAAAGAAGAACTAAAGTTTTATAAAAAAGCGTATGAAGAGAATGGGAAAAATTATAAAGCTTTATACCAACTAGCAACGACGTCTGAAAACTTCTATGAAGACAAAAAAATAGCTTACAAGTATTATCGAAACTATATTGATCGTTTTGAAGCCAAAGATTCTTTACTAACAAATCATGTAAAAGTTAGGTTAGATGAAATAAAGAAGTATTATTTCTTACATGGTGAGATTTTAGAATAGGAGTAAAATTTTGTATATTCAGCTTAAAATCAGTGAGATGAATATACGCTATGTACTCCTTTTAATTTTAGTCATGCTATACACTTCGTGTGATTTTTTTTCGTCTTCAACTAAAAGCAATAAGCAAGTTATTGACACTATTGTTGATTTTACAAAAGTGGATGTGTCTCCCGCCTTTAATGACTGTAAAAACTTATTAAATGAAGCCAAAACGAACTGTTTTAGGAAAGAGATTCATAAAAGAATAGCTGATAAACTACAGCGTTATAATTTTATAACACATGTGGCTGTTGATGAAGAAATTTTAATAAGTGTTATAGTAAATACAGAAGGAAATTTTCAATTGAAAAATATAGAGACATCTTCTATGGTTAAAGAACAACTGCCAGATTTAGAAAAGACTATTCAAACTATAATAGAGGGACTGCCAGAGGTTTCACCCGCTATAAAAAGAGACGTAATTGTAACAACACAATATCAGTTACCTATTAAAATTCAAACAAATTAAGTTTAAAGCTTTAAAAGTTCTTCAATAAAACTACGTTCGTTAGACAAACGAGGAACTTTATGCTGCCCGCCTAGTTTACCTTTTGCTTTCATCCAATCGTAAAACAATCCTTTTCTTGCTTGATGTATTTTAGGCATTGCCAATGTCATATTATTATAGCGTTTAGCCTCATAATCAGAATTGCAATTTTTTAGGGCATTGTCTAGCATTTCCGTAAAAAAGGCTAGATTTTGAGGAGGTTTTTCAAATTCAATAATCCATTCATGGGCACCATTTTCTTTGCCTTCCATAAAAATAGGACCTACTGTATACTCTTTAACCTCACTATTGGTTTTATCGCTAGCAGCTTTTAAAGCTTCCTCAGCATTTTCAATAATAAGTTCTTCCCCAAATGCATTAATATAATGCTTGGTGCGTCCTGTAATTTTTATTCGGTATGGTTTGGTTGAGGTAAACTTAACGGTGTCACCAATTAAATAACGCCATAAACCACCATTAGAAGTAATTACCATAGCATAGTTTACGCCTTTTTTAACTTCTGAAAGAGGAATTACTTTTGAATTTTCTCCATCGTATTGATCCATTGGAATGAACTCGTAAAAAATTCCATAGTCTAACATCAACAACATTTCATCAGAATTGTTGCGATCTTGAATAGCAAAGAACCCTTCAGAAGCATTATAGGTTTCGTAGTATTTAAAGTCAGCTTTTGGAATCAATTTTTTATACTGCTCACGATAAGGGTTGAAGTTGATACCTCCGTGAAAGTACACTTCTAAATTAGGCCAAACTTCTAAGATGTTATCCTTACCTGTTTTTTCTAAGACTTTGTTCAGTAAAACTAACATCCATGATGGAACACCAACTAAACTTGTAATATTTTCGTGTATAGTTTCGTTGATAATGGCTTCCATTTTGGTTTCCCATTCGCTCATCAATGCTGTTTCTTGTCTAGGAGCGGAGCTGAAATCTGCCCAAAAAGGCATGTTTTCAATAATGATGGCTGATAAGTCTCCAAAATAAGAGTTATTGTCTTCGTACACAGCAGAACTTCCGCCTAAGCGTAATCCTTTTCCTGTAAACAATTTAGCATCTTCGTTGTTGTTAATGTATAAACATAACATATCTTTTCCCGCTTTCATGTGACAGCCTTCAATAGCTTCGTCACTTACAGGAATAAATTTACTCTTAGCATTGGTAGTTCCACTTGATTTAGCAAACCAACGAATAGGAGTAGGCCAAAACAAGTTTTGTTCTCCTTTTCTACAACGTTCAATAAGTGGTTCAATACTTTCATAGCGTTGAATAGGAACATTGTTTACGAAATCAGCATAACTTTTAATGGAAGAAAAGTTTTGTTGTTTACCAAATTCAGTATTCTTGGCAGCATTTACAAGCTTTAATAATAATTCGTTTTGTACATCTATTGGATATTTTAAAAATAATTCTACTTGATGTTTACGCTTTTTTAAGAACCAAGAAATGATTGAATTTATAAATGGAAACGTCATAGATTAACTCTTAATTCAATTTTTTTACTGTAAGTTTGTGAAGCTAAAAGTAATAAAATTTAAGACATGCAATACCAAGGAGTTTTAAAAAAAATGCCTACAGAAAATCTAAACACTGTTCAATATTATTTAGAAATGCCCTCTGGTTTTTTGAATATGAATCAGTTGTTGAATAGGGAAATGTCTTTGAGTTTTGTTACTTATGAGTGTTTGAATTGTCATTTAGAAAAGAAGATTTACCGTCAAGGTTTTTGCAAGAGCTGTTTTTTTGAAATTCCAACGGCTGGTGATTGGATTATGCGCCCAGAATTGAGTAAAGCACATTTAGGAGAGGAAGATAGAGATTTAGAGTACGAAAAAAAGGTGCAGTTACAACCTCATATTGTGTACTTAGCAAATTCGAGTAATGTAAAAGTTGGAGTAACCAGAAAGCAGCAAGTACCTACTCGTTGGATAGATCAAGGGGCGCATGAAGCTATTGAGATAGTTGAAGTGCCTAATCGCTATTTAGCAGGAATAACTGAAGTCGCTTTAAAAGAACATGTGGCAGATAAAACCAATTGGAGAACGATGTTGAAAAATGAAGTAAAGGATGAGAATTTGGTTGAATGGAGAGAGCGATTGCATGAGTTTATTCCTGATGAGGTAAAAGAATATTATATAGAAAGTAATACAGAAACAAATATTCACTTTCCTGTAGAGAAATACCCGAAGAAGCCTAAAAGTTTAAATTTAGAGAAAGAACAAACTTATACTGGGAAATTAGTAGGAATTAAAGGGCAGTATTTAATTTTTGAAGACGAAACGGTATTTAACGTTCGTGCGAATGAAGGATTGGTAGTGAGGATAGAATTATTATAAAAGTTCTATTTCTCGTTGAATATTTTCTCTTGCTGTTTTTTCAAATTTTTGATAAAAGTATTCAGTTTTGAATATTTTATCCATATCTAAGAAATGTGTTAATGCTTTCTTCCTGCCTGGGTTGTAAATTAAATTAGGATATATAGCATATTCTTTCCGAACATTTTTATAGTATTGACTATATATTTCCCAGCTTTTACCTAAAACAGACAAGTCAGTATCAATAAAGTAGTTGGTGTCTGAATCTTCTGATAGTTTGTGGGTTTTGGTGGCTAAGATTTGATTTTTACAATCTTCAATGATTGGTTTTGGAACATGAAGTTGTTGCATTCTTTTTACAGCCAAATCAGCACTTTTTTCCTCGTTAGTACTCTTTAAAGAGTTATAGATAACATCATGATAAAAAAGAGTAAACAGAATGGTGTCCCAATGGTTAATTTTATCTTTTACTTCAGTCAGTTGAACTAGTAAGCTTTCAAGATGCTCTAAAGTATGATAATACCGTTGTTCATTAGAATAATTATGTGCTATTTCTTCCCAAAGAATGTTGTGTAAAGAATTATTGTTAGAGTAGTTAGATAATAAACTTAGAAAAGTATCTTTTAACATTAAGAGTATTTTAGATAAAAAAAAACGGGTTTTAAACCCGTTTTTTAATGCTTTACAATAGCGTTATAATCGCCATTCATTTTTAATTCACTTAGCACGTTTAGTGCTTCATTCATATAAATGTCTTTTTGTAAGTTTTTATGCCAAACCGTACGCTTTTCTTTTAAAACTGTATCTTTTTTAAATAAGTCTAATTCATACTTAGGAGAGTTAAAAGTTAGGTTTGAGTCATATTTAAAAATGTCTTTAAACTTTTCAGCTTCTTTTGTCTTTGTTTCGCTTTCCTTTTTAAAGGTGTCATAATTCAAAGAATACACTCTTTCATCTTGGTTTTTCTTTAACCACTTAGCATAATTATTTATTTCTTTAAACTTTTCATCGTTTGTTACACGTTGCTGGCTGTTATACACTACATCGGCAAAGTTTCTGTAAGAATTGGTAGTAGTATATTTAGCTTGTTTTACCTTATCCCAAGGTAAGGCACCATCTAAATCGCGTTCTCCAAAATCCATATAACTATACCTGCTAGGTAAAGAAATATCAGAATACACACCTTCTATTTGAGTAGAACCTCCATTAATTCTGTAAAACTTTTGAATGGTCATTTTCAGAGCTCCTAAATCGTTAGGGTATTGCTCGTAAAAACGATTAATAGGCAATACATTTTGTACAGTTCCTTTACCATAAGTTTGTTTACCACCTATAATAACACCGCGTTTATAATCTTGCATTGCTGCAGCAAAAATTTCTGAAGCTGAAGCTGAAAACTCATTAACCATAACTACTAATGGACCATCCCATTGCATTTTAGGGTCTGTGTCATTTTTTACTAAAGGTTCCTCATCACGATATTTTACCTGTACGATAGGGCCTTTTTTAATAAATAGCCCACCAATCTCAATAGCTGTTTTTAAAGAACCTCCACCATTGTCACGTAAGTCAACAATTAGACCTTCAACATTTTCGCTTTTTAAACGTTCAATTTCTTGCTCCATGTCTTTAGCAGCATCTCTACGGCTTAAATCATTAAAATCAATGTAAAATCTTGGAAGGTTAATAATTCCGTATTTTTTGCCATTCTTTTCAACAATACTCGACTTTACAAAAGTTTCTTCAAGTTCTACAACGTCTCTAATAATAGGAACCACTTTAATAGAACCATCAATTTTTTTCTTTACTGTTAAACGAACTTCTGTTCCTTTTTTTCCTTTGATGAATTTAATAGCATCATCCAAACGCATTCCTACAATATCTAATGGCTCTTCATCTCCTTGAGCAACTTCTAAGATAATATCGTCAGCTTCTAGTTCACCTTGTTTCCATGCAGGTCCACCTGAGATTAGCTCAACAATATGAGTATAAATCCCTTTCTTTTGTAAACGAGCACCAATTCCTTCTAATTTCCCTGACATTTCTTGATCGAAACGAGTTTTAATACGAGGAGACATGTAGGTTGTATGCGGATCAAAACCACTTACAATACTATTTAAGAAGGTAGAATACCAATCAGAGTTTTCAAGCTCTCCGATACGCATGTATAAATCGTCCATGTTTTTTAATACCTTCTTTCTTGCTTCAACTTCTAATTCTTTGAAAGATTTCTTTTTAACATTTTTGTCTGTTTTTGCTTTTTCGTTTTGCTGAGCTTCAGCATCTTCAATGTTGCTTAAAACAGATAGTTTTAATTGCTTTCTCCAATAATCAATAAGTTCTGTTTCGTTTTTTGCAAAAGGAACTTTTTCGTAATCAATATCAATTACTTCATTTTTTTTATAGTTGAAAGGTTGTGCTAGTAAAGAGCGATAATTTTTTTTGGCAGTGGTTAACTTTTCTAAAAAACGACTGTAGACCAATTTGTAAAAATCGATATTCGATTCTTTTAATTGATTGTCAATTTCATATTTATATTGAGAAAATTCTTTTAAATCTGCTTGTGTAAAATAACGTTTACTAGGATCTAATCCATCAATAAAGGTATTGTAAACATGTTCAGAAAAATCATCGTTCAAATCTTTTTGAACATAATGATATCGACTTAGAATGTTTTTTAAAACATAAACTATAATTCGGTCTTTCTCAGGATCGTTATTAGTTGGAGTATTCGAATTAACAGAATTCGAAAATAAGAGGGTGATTGTTAAAAATGGTATAATAAACTTCGTCTTCATAAAACCTTCTGTCTTTTTAATTTGTGTTGTGTAGTCGTACTGCTAAGCTACTAAAATAATGCCAAATTTTATAGCATTAATGCTTTTTATAAATTCCTTTAAAAACTTCTTTAATCTTTTTACGATTTTCATCAAGGTAATTCCAAACCTGAGTTACTGAACCGTCACTATTTTTTGTCCAAGTAATTTGGTTGTAAAAATTTCCTTTATCGTTATGTACAAGCTCACTATTTAGAGTCATAGTGTTTTCTTTAAAAGTACCTTTTAAGAGTAAAGAGAAACCAGTATTGTCAATCCAAAGTTGGTTCCAAGTGTTGTCAGTATTGTTATAGTAATTATAACTTGTCCCTTCACTTTTTGATGTTGCTGAAGTCCAATTTTCTTGAATAGCACAAGCATTTGGCATTTTTACAACATTATTATGACCAATTAATTTTCCTTGGGCATTGTATACATCCCAATTTCCTATCCAAAAATTAAATTGAGTATAAGCAGGATCGTTACAGGGTATTGAAGGTTTATTTTGTGCAGAAATTATGGAGAAAAAAGAAGAAATAATAAAAACTGTTATATAGACAATAATACGTATCATAACGCTGGTGTTTGATTACCACAAGTTTACAGATAAAATAAACCAATCTGTCTTTATAAAATGTTAAAATAATAATCCTTTTTTTGTGTTACATTTGTTGTAAAACTTACTAACTATGCAAGAAAGACCTCTAATTTTGGTTACGAATGATGATGGAATTACAGCTCCAGGTATTCGTATGTTGATTGAGATCATGAATACAATAGGTGATGTGGTTGTGGTAGCTCCTGATAGTCCACAAAGTGGGATGGGGCATGCCATTACTGTTGATAATGTACTGCGTTGTAATTCTATTACGATTGATGAAGGTCCGCAAATAGAATATAGTTGTTCTGGTACGCCAGCAGATTGTGTAAAAATGGCAAAAAATGAAATTTTAAATCGCACACCTGATTTATGTGTTTCTGGAATTAATCATGGATCAAACTCGTCTATTAATGTTATCTATTCAGGAACGATGAGTGCTGCTGTTGAAGCAGGTATTGAAGGAATTCCAGCGATTGGTTTTTCACTATTAGATTTTGATTGGCACGCCGATTTTAGAGCCGCTAAAAAACATATAGAAAAAATAGCAGTAAATGTTTTATTAAACGGTTTGCCTGATGGAGTCGTGTTGAATGTAAATATTCCAAAACTAAAAGAAGAAGAGATTAAAGGAATTCGCATTTGTAGGCAAGCTAATGGATATTGGAAAGAAAATTTTGACAAGCGTAAGAGCCCTTTTGGTAAAGAATACTATTGGTTATCGGGCGAATTTATAAACAAAGATAAAGGACAAGATACCGATATTTGGGCATTAGAAAATGGATATATTTCCGTGGTTCCTGTTCAGTTTGATATGACAGCGCATCACGCAATTCAAAAATTACATACATGGGACATTTAAAAAAGGAAATAGTAATCGGAATTTTGGTTTCGTTGTTTGCAACAGCTTGTGGTTTTTTTGTGTATTTACAATACATTTCACAATCTAGTATAGCCGAAACACTACAAAGAGTCAGAGAAGGAGGAATGCTAGGTTCTGTAATTGCCTTGGCGGCCATCCCTAATTTGTTTGTGTTTTGGGTGTTTTTAAAAAAGAAACAAGACTATAGAGCAAGAGGGGTGTTAATAGCTACCATTGCTATAGCGTTGTTAACTTTTATTTTAAAACTTTTTTAATTTAAGAAGGATGAAATATTACATTCTTGCAGGTGAAGCTTCGGGTGATTTGCACGGAGCAAATTTAATGAAGGCGTTGTTTGAGGAAGATCCAAAGGCAGATATTCGTTTTTGGGGTGGTGATTTAATGCAAGAAGTTGGCGGTACACTTGTAAAGCATTATAAAGAACGTGCTTTTATGGGATTTGTAGAGGTGTTGATGAATTTACGTAAGATTTTAGGCATGATCTCTTTCTGTAAAAAAGATATCGCACAATTTAATCCTGATGTACTAATTTTTATTGATAATTCTGGTTTTAATCTTCGTATTGCCAAATGGGCAAAACAACAAGGCTTTAGAACCAATTATTATATATCGCCACAAGTTTGGGCAAGTAGAGCAGGAAGGGTAAAAGACATCAAACGTGATATTGATGAGATGTTTGTAATTCTTCCGTTTGAAAAAGAATTTTATAAAAAATATGGATATAATGTTCATTTTGTAGGACATCCATTAATTGATGGAATTGCAGACAGAGAACAGGTATCTATTGAAAAGTTTAGAAAGGAATACGATTTAGGGTATAAAGAAATAATTGCATTATTGCCAGGAAGTAGAAAGCAAGAAATAACCAAAATGTTATCGGTAATGCTGTCGTTGGTAGATGATTTCCCCGGATATCAATTTGTGGTGGCAGGAGCTCCGAGTCAGTCGTACGAGTTTTATCAAGAAATTATAGGAGATGCGAATGTAAAATTCATCAATAATAAAACGTATGATCTATTGAGTATTTCATATGCAGCTTTGGTAGCATCAGGAACCGCAACGTTAGAAACAGCGTTGTTTAAAGTACCACAAGTGGTGTGTTATAAAGGAAGCAATATTTCGTACCAAATAGCGAAACGTATTATCACGTTACGTTATATCTCATTAGTGAATTTGATTATGGATAGAGAAGTGGTAAAGGAATTGATACAAAACGATTTTACCAAGGAAAATCTAAAACATGAGTTAGCACGTATTTTAGAGTCTGAACATCGCGAGCAATTGTTTTTGTCGTATTTTGATTTGGAACAGAAATTAGGAGGTAAAGGAGCCTCTGCAAAAACAGCAAAATTGATTGTTGCTGGATTGAAAAAATAAAAATAAACTATGATTAAAAAAATCCTCTTTTTATGTACACTATCATTTTTCATGATTTCATGCGGATCGTCAAAAAATGTGAGTACTACCTACCAAAATAAAGCTTCAACAATAACACCTAAAGAAGTTGATGTTGCAAGTACTAAATCAGAGGTTACAGAAGAGGTTGTAGTAAAAGAAGTAACAGTTGCCGATAAAATTGTTTGGACTGCAGTAACTTATAAAGGGGTGCCTTATCGTTTTGGAGGAATGACCAAAAGAGGAATGGATTGCTCTGGATTAATTTTTACCTCGTTTCAGCAACGAAATGTGCCTATTGCCAGAAGCTCTCAGGAAATGTATAGGCAAGGAGAAAGTATTCCGTTACGAGAGGTGCAAAGAGGCGATTTGTTATTTTTTAAAACCTCTAGAAGAAGAGGAAAGGTAAACCATGTTGGTTTGGTAACTTCTGTTGATAATGGCGATGTCCGGTTTATACACTCAACCACCTCGCAAGGAGTTATTGTAACATCTTTACTCGAACATTATTGGAAACGTACTTTTATTGAAGCGAAAAGGGTGTTGTAACTTTATAGAGAAGATAAGAGTTTGTAAACTGCTAGACGAGCATTAAATTCATCATTATTTACATTTATTATATTCTTCAACTACTTCAAAAATATTTTTTTTAGTTAATATTTTTTGTTTTAGTTTATTAATTAGGCTAGGACAATCATTAAAATATTTTATGCTTCTTTTCTTAAAAGATTTTGAAGGTCTTGCAGTAATTAATGGAGAGGCTATTTTTTCGTTATTCCTTATAACGTAGAATTCGTTGATGTCATAAAAGCTCATTGTGGCTGGTCCGGATGTAGATACCCCTACTAATCTTCCATATAAAGTGGCTTTTCCAGTTATTATAATGCAGAATATTTCTTTTCTTTTTTTTGAAACAGAAATGTATTTATAATATGCAACTTTAGAATCAGGATAAGTGAACTTGATAAGCTCTACTTGGTGTTCATGAAATTTCGTTTTCTTACCATTTTCATTTTTTAGTTTAACTATAGATTTACCATTGAAATTAACGAAGTTTTTAGATAAAATGGGAAGTTTGATTAATCCTTCAATAACTTTCCCTCCTTTAAGAATTATTTCTCCTTGAGTCCAATCATATTGAGAGAAGGAAAATTCACAAAAAGTAATAAAAAATATAGCTAATAAGAGGTTTTTTTTGCTTTTCATAGTTTTGAAAAAAATATTTTCGGTTAAATAAAAAAGCAATCTACAGGTTACTGAGCGTAGCCGAAGTAAGATTGCTTTTTTAAATTTTATTTGTAAAGATGAATTAATTCAACATTTGCCATAATTTATCTTTCAATTCTGTTAAACCTTGTTGGGCAACAGAAGAGATAAATACAGTTTCAATACCTTCTGGTAAATCTTGTTTAATTTCTTCTTTTAATTCGTCGTCTAGCATATCCGATTTTGAGATAGCTAACAAACGTTGTTTGTCTAGCAATTCAGGATTATGCTTGCGTAATTCATTCAGTAAGATTTCATATTCTTTTTGAATGTCTTCACTATCGGCAGGAATTAAAAAGAGCAAGGTAGAGTTACGTTCAATATGACGTAAAAAGTGATGTCCTAATCCTTTTCCTTCAGCAGCTCCTTCAATAATTCCAGGAATATCTGCCATAACAAAACTCTGATGATTACGGTATTCTACAATCCCTAAGTTAGGTTTTAAGGTTGTAAAGGCATAATCAGCAATTTTAGGTTTTGCAGCGGTAATAACCGATAACAAAGTTGATTTTCCTGCATTAGGGAAACCTACTAAACCAACATCGGCTAAAATTTTTAATTCGATGCGAAACCAGCCTTCTTGTCCGTCAATACCTGGTTGGGCATAACGAGGAGTTTGATTGGTTGACGATTTAAAGTGCCAGTTACCACGACCACCTTTACCACCTTCTAATAAGATGATTTCTTGTCCGTCTTCAATAACTTCGTGTAAAATCTCGTCAGTATCCGCATCACGAATAATAGTTCCTAACGGAACAGGAACCACAACATCGGCACCATCATGACCAGTACTACGGCTAGCACTACCGTCACCACCATGTTCGGCTCTGAAATGACGTTTAAATTTTAAATGGAAAAGTGTCCACATATTTTTATCACCACGTAATATAATGTGACCACCTCGACCACCATCACCACCATCAGGACCACCTTTCGCGATATATTTTTCGCGATGTAAGTGAGCAGATCCACGACCACCTTTACCCGATGATGCGTAGATTTTAATATAGTCGACAAAATTTCCTTCAGTCATTTTCTTTAAGTTTAAATCTCTGTATTGAGATTAGTTGTTACAGTAAAAAACTCCCGCATGTAGCGGGAATTTGATTTCTTATAATGTGTCAAATACGTCCGATAAACGTTGTGTGATTTCTTCAATAGAACCTACACCGTTTACTCCGTAATATGTACCTTGAGCTTCGTAAAAATCTTTTAAAATAGCTGTTTTAGTATTGTACTCGTTAAAACGATTACGGATTTTACTTTCATCCATATCGTCAGTACGACCACTTGTTTTTCCTCTTTCTAACAAACGCTCTACTAATAAATCTTCTGGTACTTCTAAAGCAACCATTCCGTTGATACGTTCATTTTTTTCCGCCAAGAAAGTATCTAAAGCTTCAGCTTGTGATTCTGTACGAGGGAAACCGTCAAAAATAAATCCAGCAGCCTCTGCATTTTTGTTTACTTCATCCTTTAGCATGTCAATAGTAACTTCATCAGGTACTAAATCACCAGCATCAATATATTTTTTAGCTAATAAGCCTAATTCAGTTTCGTTTTTAATATTAAATCGGAATACTTCTCCTGTTGAAATGTGTACTAAATTATATTTTTCTCTTAAAACTTCTGCTTGAGTACCTTTTCCTGCACCTGGAGGGCCGAATAATACGATGTTTTTCATTTTGGGTTGTGTTGTTAATTGATAAATAGCAGGTAAATTTCTACCATAACCTTTGTAATCGAGTCCATAACCTACAATAAACTTATCTTCAATGCTTTTTCCAATATAGTCTATATGCAGCTCTTTACGATATACGTCTGGTTTGTAAAAAAGAGTAACTATTTTTAATTCTTTTATATTTTTTGTTTTAAAGATTTCATAAATCTCTTGAAGGGTTGTACCAGTATCGATAATATCTTCTAAAATGATAACAGTACGTCCTGATAAATCTTCATTAAGACCAATTAAGTTCTTTACATTTTCTGTTGAGTTGGTACCTTCATAAGAAGCCAACTTCACAAAACTTATTTCACAATTACCTTTATACTGACGCATAAAATCGGCTGTAAAAACAAAGCATCCGTTTAAAATTCCCATAAAAAGAGGAACTTCATCTTTAGGTA
Organism: Tenacibaculum sp.; assembly: GCF_050290165.1. Taxonomy (GTDB): domain Bacteria; phylum Bacteroidota; class Bacteroidia; order Flavobacteriales; family Flavobacteriaceae; genus Polaribacter. Next base: position 303,658 of record NZ_JBNKHD010000004.1, read on the forward strand.
AATCGTTTCTTACTTGTTCAGCTAAAGAGCTAACAATGCTAGAGATTTCATCAGGAGCGATGAACTCTTTAAAGTATAAATCGTGTAGTTTTGTAATTTTCATCAGACTGCAAAGATAGTTGCTTGATATTAAATGAAAAAACCGTTTTGAAGTTTATTCAAAACGGTTTTTTATATGTTTATATATGGGTTACTTTTTTTCTTCTTTTTTAGAAACGTCAAACATAATTGGAGTTGCTACAAATAATGAAGAGTAAGTACCTACTACTACACCTATGATTAATGCAAACATAAATCCTTTAATACTGTCTCCTCCAAAGAAGAAGATAGCTAACATTACTAATAATGTTGTTAAAGAGGTGTTGATGGTTCTACCTAAAGTAGTACATAACGCTTTGTTTACTAAGCTAGCAGTAATTGAGTTTTTACCTTCTGTAAACTCTCTAATTCTATCAAAAATTACCACGGTATCGTTTAATGAGTAACCTACTACTGTTAAGATTGCCGCAATAAATGATTGACCAATTTCCATATCGAATGGCATGAATTTGTATAGTAAAGAGAATACTCCTAATACTACTAATACATCGTGGAAAACAGCCACCACTGCACCGATAGAGTAAGCCATTTTTCTAAAACGTAATAAGATGTATAAGAAAACGATGATTAATGAACCTAATACCGCCCATAATGCAGCTTGTTTAATATCATCAGCAATAGTTGGGTCTACTTTCATAAAGCTCATAATTCCATTTCCTGCTTTTTCAAAACCAGGTTTGAAATCTTCGTAGCTCGTACTTCCTAAATAAGGCTTTAATCCGTTGTATAAAGCATTTTGAACAACTTCATCAACTTCTGTACCTTCTTCATCAATTTTAAAGGTAGTCGTTATTTTTAATTGGTTTTCTGAACCGTATGTTTTTACTTCTGGAGCAGTACCAAAGGCATCTTTTAAAGTAGTAGCGACTTCGTTACTCTTCATCGCTTGATCAAAACGAACAACATATGAACGTCCTCCTTTAAAATCTACACCTTGCTTTAAACCTACAGTTAAAATAGATACTAAACCAACTACGATAAAAAATCCTGAGACGATATACGCAATTTTACGTTTTTGTAAGAATTCAACTGTAATGTTCTTAAACCAGTTTTTAGAGATGTTAGTATTGAAAGTTAATTTTGTACCTCTTGCAACTGCACCATCAATAAATAAACGAGTGATAAAAATAGCTGTGAATAAAGAAGTACCAATACCTAACATTAACGTATAAGCGAACCCTTTAATTGGCCCAGTACCAAAAACGTATAAGATTACCCCTGTTAAGAAAGTAGTAATGTTAGCATCAATAATAGCAGATAAAGCTCCTTTGAAACTAAATCCTTCTTCTACAGATGTTCCTAAACCTTTCCCTTCATTTAAAGCTTCTTTAATTCTTTCAAAAATAATTACGTTGGCATCAACCGACATACCTATGGTTAAGATAATACCAGCAATACCAGGTAACGTTAATACAGCTCCGAATGCTGCTAACCATCCAAAAATAAATAAGATGTTAACTGCTAAAGCAATGTTAGCATATAAACCAGATTTACCATAGTATAATACCATCCACCCTAAAACTAATAAAATAGCTAAGGCAAATGACCACATACTTGCATCAATAGATTCTTGTCCTAAAGAAGGTCCTACAACTTCTGCTTCAATAATACGAGCAGGAGCAGGTAGTTTACCGGCTTTTAATACCGTAGCAATATCTTGTGCTTCGTTCACGGTCATTGAACCTCCAGAAATTTGAGTGCTACCTCCTGTAATAGGTCCATTAACTGTTGGTGCAGTATATACATAATCATCTAAAACAACAGCAACAAATTTCCCAGTATTTTCGGTGGTCATTTTCGCCCATTTTTTAGTTCCTTCTCCATTCATTAACATTGAAACAATAGGCTTGCTTAATTGGTCATAATCTTGTTTAGCATCAGCAATAACATCACCATCAATAGGAGCTTTGTCAGCTCTGTTAGATTTAATAGCATATAAACCAATTATTTCTGAGGTACCATCTGCGCTTGGTTGTGCTTTATAATCCCATAAAAACTTAACATACTTTAAGTTGTTAGGTAATAAAGATCTTACTTCTTTATTGTGTAAGAAGCTATTTACCTTAGCTGTATCCTGAACTCTTGCATGTGCAACTAAAGAACTCATTTGTTGTTGAGATTGCGCAATGTTTGGGAATAAATAAGTAAATAAGTTCTTTTGATTTTCAACTTTAGTTGAATCTGCTGATTCGCCTAATAAATCATCAATATTATCAGCTTTAGCTGAATCTTTAACTTGTTCAGTTGTTGAATCGTCTTTTAATAACTCTGCTACTTTAGCATTTACAGCAAAGAAAAAGTTTTGAACTTCAGCATTTGTGTATACTTCCCAAAACTGTAATTCAGCAGTACTTTGTAATAATTTTTGAACACGTTCAATATCTTTAGCTCCTGGTAATTCTACTTGAATTCTACCTGAAGTACCAATACGTTGAATGTTTGGTTGTACTACTCCAAATTTATCGATACGACTACGTAATACCTCAAAAGCTGTGTTGATAGATGTGTTGATTTCTTCTTGTAATGTCGATTTAACTTGCTCGTTAGTTTTATTGAAATCAATCTTATCTCGTAAAGATTTGGTACCAAAAATAGAAGGGTCGCTTAACTTAACACTTCCGTTACTTAAACTTTCAAATTGATTGAAAAATAAATCTAAGTAATCACTTTGGCTGTTTTTTTGAGCTTCATCAGCTTTAGCTAAAGCTTCAAGAAATACAGGGTTTTTTGAGTTGTTTGATAATCCAACTAAAATATCCTTTACAGATACTTGTAAAATTGCATTAATACCACCCTTTAAATCCAAACCAAGGTTCATTTGGCTTTTCTTGATGTCATTGTAGCTGTATTTAGCAAATATTAAATCTATAACTTCTTTATTAGCTACACTATCTAAGTATTTTCGTTCATATTTCGCTAAAGCTCTACCATTGTTATCTGGAACATTTGCTTTCGCATACTCTTTCGCACTATCTTCTACCTTATTGGCAAAAAACGTAAACGATAATTGATAAATACTCACTATACCAAAAAGAATAGCAAATAATTTAATTAATCCTTTGTTTTGCATTGTAAAAATTTTAAATCGACATTATTTTATAAAACGTGCAAATATAGCGTTTCAATAAAAAAAAAGCCAATTCTTTTACCATATTTACGTCATTGGGAAATATTTAGGAAGAAATTGCTAATAAATGTCAGATTTTATAGGAATTATATTGTGTATATTTACTTACTTTTTTTAAAAACAGAATAACTTAAATTTTAAACGATTTGCAATGGCGCATTTAACCGATATTGAAATTGCTCAAGCAAAAGAATTACAACATATTAAACACATAGCTGATAAGTTACATATAAAGGAAGATGATTTAGAAATGTATGGAAAATACAAAGCTAAATTACCTTTAAATTTGATTGATGAAGAGAAAATAAAAGAAAATAACTTGGTGTTGGTAACTGCATTAACACCAACTCCAGCAGGAGAAGGGAAAACCACAGTTTCTATAGGTTTAACTGAAGGATTAAATAAAATAGGAAAACAAGCTACGGTTGTGTTGCGCGAGCCTTCATTGGGGCCTGTTTTTGGAATCAAAGGAGGTGCAGCAGGAGGAGGATATTCTCAGGTAGTTCCTATGGAGGATATCAATTTACATTTTACAGGAGATTTCAATGCCATTGAAAAAGCTAACAATTTATTATCAGCTTTAATTGATAATAATATACAAAGTAGCGTCAATAATTTAAATATTGATCCAAGAACCATTTTATGGAAGCGTGTAATAGATATGAACGATCGTGCTTTACGCCAAATAACAATTGGTTTAGGGGGGACAGCAAACGGAATTCCAAGAGAAGACGGATTCAATATTACTCCTGCATCTGAAGTAATGGCGATTTTGTGTATGGCGACTAGTTTTGACGATTTAAAAGAGCGTTTAGGAAATATTTTTATTGGGTTTACTTTTGATAAAAAGCCTGTTTTTGCTCGTGACTTAAAAGCGCAAGATGCTATGGCTATCTTATTAAAAGACGCTATTAAACCTAATTTAGTACAAACTTTAGAAGAAAATCCTGCAATTATTCATGGTGGACCTTTTGCAAACATTGCTCAAGGAACTAATACGATTATAGCCACTAAAATGGGATTATCTTTATCAAACTACGTAGTAACAGAAGCAGGTTTTGGAGCAGATCTAGGAGCAGAAAAATTCTTGAACATAAAATCACAATATGCAGGTTTAAATCCTAAATGTGTTGTGTTAGTAGCAACAATAAGAGCATTGCGTCATCATGGAGGTTCGCCAAAAGAAGAATACAATACTCCAAGTTTAGAGCGTGTACAAAATGGATTTAAAAATCTAGAAAAGCATATAGAAAACATTAGAAAGTTTAATATTGAGCCTGTAGTAGCCATCAATTCTTTTATTTCTGACACTGAAGAAGAGGTAAATTATGTAATTGATGCTTGTGCTAGTTTAGGTGTACAAGCGGTTGTTTCAGAAGGATGGGCTAAAGGAGGAGAGGGAACTAAAAAATTAGCAGAGGCCGTAGTTGATGTAGTTGAAAATAAGGCTACGCAGTATAAACCTTTGTACGATTGGAAAAGTCCTGTAAAAGAAAAAATAGAGAAGATTGCTAAAGAAATTTATGGAGCAACAGGAGTAACCTATGATAAAAAAGCCGAATTAAATTTACGAAGAATAGATCGATTAGGATTTAACGATTTTGCTATTTGTATGGCAAAAACACAAAAGTCTTTTTCAGACAATGAAAGTTTAATAGGAAGACCAGAAGGATTTACTGTAAATGTTCGTGAAATAGAAATTGCTGCTGGAGCACAATTTATCATTCCTATTTTAGGAAAAATGATGCGTATGCCTGGGTTACCTGCAATTCCTGCTTCTGAAAATATGACGATTGATAACAAAGGAGTAATTTCAGGGTTGTCATAAAAGTATGCAATCTATATACTGTAACTAAGAATGGAACAGTTTTAGCATAAAATAAAATCCCGAGTTTATTGCTCGGGATTTATTATACACTTTAATTATTAAAAGTTGCTATTTAAGATACATGTATAAATTATGAGATTTTTATTTCAATTTATCTATAATCTTATCTAGAGTGTTTTTTAAATGATTATGGGTTTTGTCATCTTTTTTGTTAGTTATAATAAAAACTCCTATTTGTTTATTAGGTATTAGAGTTAACCAAGAGGAGGTGCCAAATGCTCCACCATTTTGAAAAATTATATCGGGTTTGTTTTTATTGATAAATATTTGCCAGAAAAGTCCATTGTCGAAATCTTCCCATAACCCAAGTAGTTTTTTATGAGAGATTTTAATTACTTCATCGTTTTGATTTAAATGGAATCTCATGTATTTTATCATGTCTCCTGTAGTAGATAGAATACCACCTGCTGCTTTCATTGGCATTTCAGGTTCAAAAGGCATTTTTTGGTTTTTACCATTATATCCTTGTGCTAAGAGTTTTTTTTCTTCTTCTGTTAATGTTATTTTGGTATTATTCATTTTTAAAGGAGTTAATATTTTCTTTGTTAATAACTCTTCAAATGACATTTTATAAATATTCTCTAAACAATAACCTAATAGATTTGCTCCAGGATTCGAATATCCAAATTTTGTTCCCGGTACTGTATCTATCTTTACCATATGAAGTTCGTTAAAAAAATCTTTTTTTGTAAAATCTTTTTGTAGGTCAGTAATCAGAAAAGGAAGCTTTTCTTTGTTTGAAGAGGTGAAAATTTCGGGTTTGTTTGGGAAAATAATTGGTAAGCCACTTCTATGAGTTACCAAATTTCGAAATGTAATTGGGTGCCCTTGATACTCTAAATTAGGAAAATTACCTTTTAAGTAATTTCTAATGTCATCATCTAAAGATACCCTTCCTTCAGTTATAGCTTGAGCTAACAGAATACCACTAAAAGTTTTTGTTAAGGATGCTATTTCATATATTGTATTCTTGGTAGGGTAGGTGTTCATCCCTTTATCTAATTTACCTTTATGAAATTCATAAGTTTTTCCTTTGTAATAAACTCCTAACGAAGCTCCATTTATTTCAGGTTTAGAAATTAAAGTGTCTAGTTCCTTTGAAATTAATATAGCTATATCATCTACTCGTTGATGTTTTTTGGTTTTACAACTAATAATTATGCTACAAATAATTAAAGTAAATACGACTGTTTTAAAGTTTAATGTCATTTTGTTTTAAGCTAAAGACGTAAGTTTATTTTTAATGTTGCATACTTTTTCAATAATAATATTTGTTTCACTTATTAAAAGTGATAAGCTGTGATAAATAAAATGATAATCAAACTAAAAAAGCAACTCTTTAGTTACACTTGGTAACTAAAGAGTTGCTTTTTGTTTTAGAAAAGATATTCTAAAAAATATTAAAATTCTAAATCAGCCACTAAGTCGAACTCGTCATAAATAGCTTTGTCTTTTAATCCGTCAAAGAAACTTGTAGAACCATAACGTACATCAAATTTAGATCGATCTACTTTTAAAGTAGCATTTGCTTTGTTTCCATAAACAGAAAGATCAAATGTGATTGAGTTTGTTTTTCCTTTAATGGTAATATCACCAGTTACTTCGTATGAGTTTTTACCAGTAGCTTTTACATTGGTAAAAACTAAAGAAGCTGTTGGGTGTTTTTCTACACCAAAGAAATCATCAGATTTTAAATGACCTTCTAATTTCCCTTTATAAGCTCCATTTAAATCTGTGTTAGCAATGGTAGACATATCCATAATAAATTCTCCGCCAACTAACTTGTTATTGTCAAAAGTTAAAGAACCTGATTTTATGGCAATAGTCCCCTCGTGAGATCCTGTTACTTTATATCCTTTCCAAACAACTTTACTTTTGTCAACTTTAATTTCTTTCTTGTCATTAAGTGTGGTAAAAGAAAAAGTAACCAAAGCTAGTAAGATTACTGCTGTAATTTTTTTAATTGAATTTTTCATTTTTTAATAGTTTAAGTGTTAGAATAAATTATGCTCCGTAATAAAATTTTTCTTTGATGATTTTTCCATCCTTCCAATCCTGAACAGCAACTTGAGTATAATTTCTTACACCCCAATCTTTGTGTGTGTAGTCAAAGTGCCATTCAACCATGGTAGAATTTTCTCCAATGGTTACTTTTAAAGGTTTAGCACCTCTAAATTCTGTAATTGCTCCAAAGAAATCTTCCTCTCTTTGTCTGTTAGCTTCTTTTCCTGTAACGATAGGTTGATCATTTTCTTGCATTTCTACATCTTCATGGTAAAACAGATCAAAAGCTTCTAAAGCTTTTCCTTGAAGAATCATATCGTTTATTGCACTAATTTTTTCTAGTAATGTACTCATTTTATTTGTCTTAAATATTATACTACAAATATCTGTAGCATTTATAAGTTATAAAATGAAGTAGTTTATGAAATGATGTTAATCTAGTTTAACATTATTGCTCATAAATAAGCTGACTCTTAATTTTACTTAAAAACTCTTTGGTTATTCCTAGGTACGAAGCAATCATATATTGCGGAATTCGTTGTTCTATTTTTGGGTAGCTTTCTCTAAAAATTAAATAGCGTTCCTTAGCAGTTAAGCTAAAATTTCTGATGATTCTTTTTTGAGAAGCTACAAAAGCACGTTCAACTATTTTTCTGAATAAACGCTCCAGTTTTGGAATTTCAGCATACAGTTCTTCTAAAGCTTCATAGGTGAATTGAATGAGTTCTGTATTTTCTAAACATTGCACATTAAAATCAGCAGGTGTTTGCGAAATAAAACTACCCATATCATTTGTCCACCAATCTTCAATAGCAAACATAACAATGTGTTCTTGCCCTTCTTTATCTATATAAAAAGTTTTGGTACAACCCGAGGTAATAAAATTGACAGTTTTACAAACATCTCCTTGTTGTGTTATGTACTGCCCCTTAAGATAACTTCTATGTGTTGTTTTAGAGAGTAATATAGATTCCTCTTCAGCAGTAAAAGCTATATACTTATTAATATATTCTAATAGCGGTGCGTGTGTCATTTTTGACTTTTTTAGATGTCATTTTTTTCAAGAAACATCGTTTTACAACGAAATTACATGAAATAACATAAAAAATCAAAAAAGCAGCCTAATGTTAAGACTGCTTTTTAAAGAGAAATATATTAATCAATGTTTTGTTTGTTTTTTAAAAGAGTGTCAACTTCAAAAAAACTTTCATTAATGTAACTTAAAGCAAAAGCAGCTGCAGCAGCACTAAATACAGAGTAATCTAATGGTGCCTTAGCGCCAGTACTAAATAACATGGAAAGTGCAAAAGCTAATAAAAGGTAACCACTTAGCTTAGCAACTAATTTTGTTTTAAAACCAATAAGTAAGCAAACAGCAAATACTATTTCAGCAATTGTACATAAAAAAGCGATAGGTGAAATAAGAGCTTGAGGAAACCATGGGTTTATTAATTGAGTATAGGCTACAAAGTTATTCCAGTTACCCCAAACAGAAACTTCTTTACTCCACATTCCAAATCTGTCCGCTACAGCAGATAGAAAACTAGCTGCAAGTGATAATCGTAAGAAGAGTACTGTAATTTTTATATACATGATAAATTGGTTTTAATGATTCACTTTATAATTACCAGGAGTAAATTCGAAAACTTTCATTAAACGATTCCAGGTATTTATTTGTGAAATAGCTAATGCAATATAACATATTTCTTCTTTTGAAAATAGCGTAGCTAATGTTTCATGCATTTCGTTTGAAAGCGGGCTAGTATCTATATAAGTTAGAGATTCTGTAAGTGCAAGTATAGCTCTTTCTTTTTCTGAGAAATAAGGAGTGCTTTCCCAAACACATAATGAAGAAAGACGTAATTCAGTTTCACCTAAATGCTTTAATTCTTTGTAGTGCATATCTACACAATAAGAACATCCATTTTTTTGTGAAGCTCTTAATCGTATTAATTCTAATAATTTTACATCTATAACAGAATTGTTAAGAGAGTTTTCAATAGCCATTAAATTTTCAAACATGCCACTTGGGATATCTTGGTATGTAATACGTTCCATAATTTTTGTGTTTTATAATTATGGAGTAAAATTAGAAACTAAACAAAAGATAAAAATTAAGACATCTTAAGAAAGAAAATTATTTTGCTCGCCTTCTAAGTTCACTTAAATATTCAGGGGTGATTTCTAGATACGAAGCAATCATGTATTGAGGAACTCGTTGAACAAAGTTTGGTAAGCTTTCTACAAAATTAAAATAACGCTCACTACTTTTCATTTGAAGAAAAACATCCGTTTTACGAAGATTGGCAATAAGCATATTTTCAGTAATAATTCTGAATAAACGCTCCAGTTTAGGAACTTTTAGATATAAATCGTCTAACTCTTCTTTAGAAATACATAATACAGTAGTGTTTTCAATTGCTTGAATATATTGTGTTGAAGGAGTTTTTTTTAGAAAGCTTTCCATATTAGTTACCCACCAATTGTCTAGGGCAAAAAGAGTAATCTTTTCATTCCCTTTACTATCTATATAAAAAGAGCGAACAAGTCCTTGGATAATAAAATAGTGGTATTTACAAACCGTGTTTTCCTTCAAAAGGAATTCTTTTTTTTGAAAGGTTTTTACTTTTAACTTTTCGTAAATAAGAGTTATTTCGTTATCGTTAAAAGTAACGTATCGATTAAAATACTTTTCTAGTTGTTCTCTCATTTTTGTATGAGTATTTTCTAATATTGAATCTATTCAGGAACGAAATTAAATGAAAAATATGGTGTATAAAAAAAAGCAACTCATTTACGAGTTGCTTTTTTGTTTTATGTGTTAACAAGAAGGTTAATTTACACCTCGTTGTTTATTTATTTCATCTTGCAGTTGTCTGCGTAATTTTTGTTCTTTCTCTAAAGATTTTCTTTTGTGTTGCTCAAACTCTTCCTCAGTATCAGCTAATAAACTTTTAGTTTCTTTAGTAACTATGTTACTATTATTAAATCGATAAATAAAGAAGGCTAATCCAGCTAGTAAAGCAAAAATGATTCCCCATACTATGGTGTTATATGTAGTTTTTTGTAGTGGAATTCCGATAAATGAGATAGCATCCTCTTTGTCTATAGAAGTTGTTAAATCTTTATTTAACGTATCTATTTTTGCTTGTAACTCGGTAATGCTTTTTTGTTGTTCGTTTATTTTAACTTGTTTAGAAGCAGCATCCGTTTTAATTACTTTTATACTATCTAATATGCTTTTTTGTAGCTTCAAGTATTCATTTTTCTTTATTACCTTATAAATTTGATAATTGTTTGATTCTTTATAAAGTTCAATAAATTGATTCTCAACGGTGTTAGGCTGCGTTGGAGCATTATCTTGAGCAATAATACTTTGAGTAAAAATAAAGATGAATGCTATTTTTAAAAATTTCATAGGATAGATATTTTTTATTTCAATAATAATATAAGATAGTTTAAAAAAACCCAAACGTTGAGGTTTGGGTTTTTAGTATAAGCAAGGTTATGAAACTTATTTTACTTTTTCTACAATGGCCTTAAAAGCTTCTGGGTTGTTCATAGCTAAATCAGCTAAAACCTTACGGTTTAATTCGATGTTATTAGCTTTTACTTTCCCCATAAACTGTGAGTAAGACATTCCGAACTGACGAGCTCCAGCGTTAATACGTTGAATCCATAATGAACGGAAGTTTCTCTTATTGTTTTTACGGTCACGGTATGCATAAAGCATTCCTTTTTCAACCGCGTTTTTTGCTACAGTGTAAACGTTTTTACGACGCCCAAAGTAACCTTTTGCTTGCTTCAAGATTTTCTTTCTTCTATTTCTTGAAGCTACTGAATTTACTGATCTTGGCATAATTCAAATTGTTTTTGTAGTAGGCGACTTATTTAAAAGTTCTTAATGTGCCCAACTCCATGGTTAATAATTAATTTACTACCTAGCTAACAATTATTTTAAAACTAATTGTTGCTTAATGTTTGCTTCATCAGACTTGTGTACTAATGTAGCGTGTGTTAATGCTAGCTTACGTTTTTTAGACTTCTTTGTTAAGATGTGGCTTTTAAACGCATGCTTTCTTTTGATTTTTCCAGAACCAGTTAACTTGAAACGTTTCTTGGCACTAGATTTTGTTTTAATTTTAGGCATCTTTGTTTTTAGTTTTATCTTGCTTATATATTTTAATCGTAATCTTATTTTTTACTTTTTAGGAGCAATAAACATAATCATACGCTTTCCTTCTAACTTTGGCATTTGTTCTACTTTACCGTATTCTTCAAGATCTTGGGCTAACTTTAATAATAAAATTTGACCTTGCTCTTTAAATACGATAGAACGACCTTTAAAGAAAACAAAAGCTTTTAGTTTTGAACCATCTTGTAAAAACTTGATAGCATGCTTCTTTTTAAATTCATAATCATGTTCGTCAGTTTGAGGCCCGAAACGAATTTCTTTTACAGTTACTTTGGTAGCTTTTGCTTTTAAAACTTTTTCACGTTTCTTTTGCTCGTATAAGAACTTTTTGTAATCAATAACTTTACAAACAGGAGGAACAGCTTTAGGTGATATTTCAACTAAATCTAATTCTAACTCTTGTGCTATTTCTTTTGCTTTAGCTAAAGAATATACACCTACTTCTACGTTATCGCCTACAAGACGAACTTCATCAACATATTTAATCTTATCATTAATTCTATGCTGATCTTCTTTAATTACTCTTGCGGGTTTTCTCCCACCTTTTCTTCTAATTGCTATGACTTATAAATTTAAAATTACTATCTTTTTTAATTTCCAAAAGGAACCAACGTCTCACTAACTTCTTTCTGTATTAGAGAAATGAATTCTTCTATAGTAAACGTTCCTAAGTCCCCTTCGCCATGTTTCCTTACAGATACTGTGCCGTCTTTTTCTTCTTGTTCACCAACAATGACCATAAATGGTATTTTGTTAACTTCGGCATCACGAATCTTTCTTCCTGTCTTCTCGTTACGGTTATCAACGAGGGCGCGAATTTCGGAATTTTCCAACAAAGTTAAAACTTTTTTGGTATAATTTTGATATTTCTCACTGATTGGCAGTATAATAACTTGCTCTGGAGTTAGCCAAAGTGGGAAATTACCACCAGTATGTTCAAGTAATACTGCAATAAAACGTTCCATAGAACCAAACGGTGCACGGTGAATCATTACTGGGCGGTGTAATTGATTGTCTGCTCCTTTATAATGTAAATCGAAACGCTCTGGTAAGTTATAATCTACCTGAATAGTTCCTAATTGCCAACTTCTACCTAAAGCATCTTTAACCATAAAGTCTAACTTAGGACCATAAAAGGCAGCTTCTCCTTCTTCAATCACATAGTTTAAACCTTTATCTTTAGCGGCATTGATAATTGCTTGCTCAGCTTTTTCCCAATTTTCAACAGAACCTATGTATTTGTCAGGGTTTTGCATATCTCTAATAGATACTTGAGCAGTGAAATTTTCAAAACCTAAAGAACCAAATACATACAATACTAAGTCGATTACATTTTTAAATTCCTCATCTAATTGTTCCGGAGTACAGAAAATATGAGCATCATCTTGAGTAAATCCACGTACACGAGTTAATCCGTGTAGTTCTCCACTTTGTTCATATCTATATACGGTACCAAATTCGGCAAAACGTTTAGGTAATTCTTTATATGAATAAGGTTTGTGGTTGTATACTTCACAGTGATGCGGACAGTTCATCGGTTTCAATAAAAACTCCTCATCTTCTTTTGGAGTAGTAATTGGTTGAAAACTATCTTCACCATATTTAGCATAGTGACCAGAGGTAACATATAATTCCTTTTGACCAATATGTGGGGTCATGACCATTTCATAACCAGCTTTCTTTTGAGCTGCTTTTAAGAAATCTTCTAATCGGTTACGTAAGGCAGCACCTTTTGGTAACCATAAAGGTAACCCTTGTCCTACTTTTTGAGAAAAAGTAAATAACTCTAATTCTTTACCAAGTTTTCTGTGGTCACGTTTCTTAGCTTCTTCAAGTAATTCTAAATATTCTTTTAACTCTTTTTGCTTAGGGAAAGAGATTCCGTATACACGAGTAAGCTGATTATTATTTTCATCACCACGCCAATATGCACCAGCAACATTCATGATTTTTACAGCTTTAATAATTCCGGTATTAGGAATATGACCACCACGACATAAATCGGTAAAATCACTGTGATCACAAAAAGTGATATCACCATCCTCTAAACCTTCAATAAGCTCTACCTTATATTGGTTGTTTTGTGCTTCATAGTAAGCTAAAGCGTCAGCTTTAGAGATAGAACGCATTTTAAACTCTGCTTTTTCACGAGCACGTTCCAAAAATTTCTTTTCTATTTTATCAAAATCTTTTTCAGAAATAACATCTTCTCCAAAATCAACGTCATAATAAAAACCATTTTCAATAGCAGGTCCAATAGTCAACTTTGCGTTCGGATAAAAATCTTGAATAGCTTGCGCCAATACGTGAGCAGATGAATGCCAAAAAGCTTTCTTACCTGCTGTATCATTAAAGGTATATAAAACTAACGAGCCGTCTGTGGTAAGCGGAGTAGAGGTTTCAATGGTTTTTCCTTCAAAACTAGCTGAGATAACATTTCTAGCTAAACCTTCACTAATACTTTTAGCAACATCCATTGGAGTGCTATTCTTTTCAAACTCTTTGACGCTCCCGTCAGGTAATGTAATTTTAATCATTATATATATGTGTTATATGTAATTTCCTTACAAGTGGAAATTTTGAATCGCAAAGATATTGTAAAAGCATTTTTCATACAATATATATATAAGGTATTTCAAAAACAGATTTCATTTCCGGTTATTACGCTTGTTGTTTGTCGTCGTCAAGGTTTAAATATACTAAATGTAGTGTTTTTACTGCATCTTTATATATAGAATGACATGATGTTTCTATAGTTAACTAGAAGATTCCCTGTTTTTAGTGGATAATGGATGGTATCTCAAGTTCAAAATCAAAAAACTTTTGTATGTAAAGTATTAATTTTTAAAAGGTTAAAAAAAGGTTTAGAAAAAAGGCAAAAAAAGTCATTGTGTATTCAAAAAGGGTTCTATATTTGCACCCGCAAACGGAGCAGC
>NZ_JBNKHD010000005.1:0-59146 GCF_050290165.1 Tenacibaculum sp.
ACAATCACAGCAACCGATAACTGTGATAGCTCAGTAGATGTAATCTTTACCGAAGTGAGCAATACGGTAGTAGATGGCTGTGGAGAGATTGTACGCAAATGGGAATCAACCGATAACTGTGGTAACACGGTAAGTCATACCCAAACCATTACGGTAACCGATAGCACTGCACCCGTATTATCATCAGAACCATCAGATGTAAGTGTAGGCTGTGAATCAGTACCAGCAGTACCAACAATCACAGCAACCGATAACTGTGATAGCTCAGTAGATGTAATCTTTACCGAAGTGAGCAATACGGTAGTAGATGGCTGTGGAGAGATTGTACGCAAATGGGAATCAACCGATAACTGTGGTAACACGGTAAGTCATACACAAACCATTACTGTGACCGATACTACTGCACCAGTATTATCATCAGAACCATCAGATGTAAGTGTAGACTGTGAGTCAGTACCCGCAGTACCAACAATCACAGCAACCGATAACTGCGATAGCTCAGTAGATGTAATCTTTACAGAAGTGAGCAATACAGTAGTAGACGGCTGTGGAGAGATTGTACGCAAATGGGAATCAACCGATAACTGTGGCAACACGGTAAGTCATACCCAAACCATTACGGTAACCGATAGCACTGCACCGGTATTATCAGCAGAACCAGCAGATGTAAGTGTAGACTGTGAGTCAGTACCAGCAGTATCAACAATCACTGCAACCGATAACTGCGATAGCTCAGTAGATGTAATCTTTACCGAAGTGAGCAATACGGTAGTAGACGGCTGTGGAGAGATTGTACGTAAATGGGAATCAACCGATAACTGTGGTAACACGGTAAGTCATACACAAACCATTACGGTGACCGATAGCACTGCACCGGTATTATCAGCAGAACCAGCAGATGTAAGTGTAGACTGTGAGTCAGTACCAGCAGTACCAACAATCACAGCAACCGATAACTGCGATAGCTCAGTAGATGTAATCTTTACCGAAGTGAGCAATACGGTAGTAGACGGCTGTGGAGAGATTGTACGTAAATGGGAATCAACGGATAACTGTGGCAACACAGTAAGTCATACTCAAACCATTACGGTAACCGATAGCACTGCACCTGTATTATCAGCAGAACCATTAGATGTAAGTGTAGACTGTGAATCAGTACCTGCAGTACCAATAATCACTGCAACCGATAACTGCGATAGCTCAGTAGATGTAATCTTTACTGAAGTGAGCAATACAGTAGTAGACGGCTGTGGAGAGATTGTACGCAAATGGGAATCAACCGATAACTGTGGCAACACAGTAAGTCATACTCAAACCATTACGGTGACCGATAGCACTGTACCAGTACTATCAGCAGAACCATCAGATGTAAGTGTAGACTGTGAATCAGTACCAGCAGTACCAACAATCACTGCAACCGATAACTGTGATAGCTCAGTAGATGTAATCTTTACCGAAGTGAGCAATACGGTAGTAGACGGCTGTGGAGAGATTGTACGCAAATGGGAATCAACCGATAACTGTGGTAACACGGTAAGTCATACACAAACCATTACGGTGACCGATATTACTAAACCAGATTTTACAGTACCAGTAGATATTACAATTTATAAAAATGACAATTGTACTTATGATGCTAGTGTTGGAATTACTGGAGATGTTACTGATGAATCTGATAATTGTGATACAACTTTGAATGCCAATTATAATGATGTAGAATTAGCAGGAAGTTGTCAAGGTGAAGTAATAGTTACTCGTACTTGGAGTCTTACTGATAACTGTGGAAATACTACTGAAAAAGTTCAAACAATAACAGTTAAAGATAATACGGCACCAGTTATAGATGAAACAAACAAGAACAATATAGATATAGAATGTGGAGTAGGAGATACAGCTACTACTTTACAAGAATGGTTAGATAACAATGCAGGAGCAACCGCAACGGATAATTGTAGTAATGTTACATGGACTAATAATTATGGAGATGATACTTCAGTAAAATGTGATGGTAGTTATATTACAGTAACATTTACAGCTACAGATGATTGTGGAAATTCAAGTATTACCACAGCAGGATATCTAATTAAAGATGAAACGTCACCAACAATTACTACTCAACCATCAGATAAAGTAGTTGAGTGTGATGGAGCAGGAAACATAGCAGAGTTAGATGCTTGGTTGGCAAGTAATGGAGGCGCTTCAGCTTCAGACGATTGTAGTGTAGTAGCTTGGAGCAATAACTATAGTGAGTTGATTTACACCTGTGGTTTTGCAGGAGAAGTTGAAGTAATTTTTACAGCTACAGATGCTTGTGGAAATGCTACAGATACAAATAGTGTAAAATTCATTATTCAAGACACTACTGCACCGCAGTTTGTTGAAGAGTTACCAGCAGCAGAAATTACTGTAAGTTGTGATAATATTCCAGTGATGGAAACTTTAACAGCAACTGATAATTGTGATCCATCAGTAACAGTAATTCCAAGTGAAGTTACTAGTGGAGACGACGATGCATGTGGATCAGAATACTTAATTACAAGAAAATGGACAGTATCAGATTGTTCAGGTAATACCACTACTCATATTCAGGTGATTACTGTAGAAGATACTACCGCACCGGTATTTGTAGAAGAATTACCAGCAGCAGAAATCACTGTAAGTTGTGATAATATTCCAGTGATGGAAACCTTAACAGCAACAGACAACTGTGATCCATCAGTAACAGTAATTCCAAGTGAAGTTACCAGTGGAGATGACGATGCATGTGGATCAGAATACTTGATTACAAGAAAATGGACAGTATCAGATTGTTCAGGCAATACGACTACTCACATTCAAGTAATTACCGTAGAAGATACTACAGCACCAGTATTTGTAGAAGAGTTACCAGCAGCAGAGATCACTGTAAGTTGTGATAATATTCCAGTAATGGAAACCTTAACAGCAACAGATAACTGTGATCCATCAGTAACAGTAATTCCAAGCGAAGTTACTAGTGGAGACGACGATGCATGTGGATCAGAATACTTGATTACAAGAAAATGGACAGTATCAGATTGTTCAGGTAATACGACTACTCATATTCAGGTAATTACAGTAGAAGATACTACCGCACCAGTATTTGTAGAAGAGCTACCAGCAGCAGAAATCACTGTAAGTTGTGATAATATTCCAATGATGGAAACCTTAACAGCAACTGATAATTGTGATGCTTCCGTAACAGTAATTCCAAGCGAAGTTACTAGTGGAGATGACGATGCATGTGGATCAGAATACTTGATTACAAGAAAGTGGACAGTATCAGATTGTTCAGGTAATACCACTACTCATATTCAAATGATTACAGTAGAAGATACTACCGCACCAGTATTTGTAGAAGAGTTACCAGCGAATGTAACCGTAAGTTGTGATGCAATTCCAGAAGCCGCAGTATTAACAGCAACAGATAATTGTAATTCAAACGTAACAGTTAATTATACTGAGGAGTTTGCAGGACAAGATGATGAATGTGCATCTGAATATACCATTACAAGAACATGGACGGTACAAGACTGTGCGGGTAATACAACATCACATACTCAAGTAGTAACTGTAGAAGATACTACCGCACCACAGTTTGTGGAAGAGTTACCAGCAAATGTAACCGTAAGTTGTGATGCAATTCCAGAAGCAGCTGTTTTAACAGCAACAGACAACTGTAATCCTTCAGTAGCGGTTAATTATACTGAGGAGTTTGCAGGACAAGATGATGAATGTGCTTCTGAATATACAATAACAAGAACATGGACAGTTCAAGATTGTGCAGGTAATACAACATCTCATACTCAAGTAGTAAATGTAGAAGATACTACTGCACCGCAGTTTGTGGAAGAGTTGCCAGCGAATGTAACCGTGAGTTGTGATGCAATTCCAGAAGCAGCAGTATTAACTGCAACAGACAACTGTAATACTTCTGTAACAGTTAATTACACTGAGGAGTTTGCAGGACAAGATGATGAATGTGCATCTGAGTATACCATCACAAGAACATGGACAGTTCAAGACTGTGCAGGTAATACAACATCGCATACTCAAGTAGTAACAGTGGAAGATACTAACGCACCGCAGTTTGTAGAAGAATTACCAGCGAATGTAACCGTAAGTTGTGATGCAATTCCAGAAGCAGCAGTATTAACTGCAACAGATAATTGTAATTCAAACGTAACAGTTGTATATTTAGAAGAGCTAACAGGACAAGAAGAAGGTTGTGCTTCTGAATATACAATAACAAGAACATGGACAGTACAAGACTGTGCAGGAAATGGAGTTTCACATACTCAGATAATTACTGTGCAAGATAATGAAGCACCAGAGTTGGTATCTACACTTGAAGATATTACTATAGAGTGTGATAATGTTCCAGAAGTACCAACTTTAGAGTTTGTAGATAATTGTTCAGGAAATGTTACACAAACAAACTTTGAAGAGACTAGCACATTTGATGGTACTGATAGTGATTATATTATAACTAGAACATGGACAGTAGCAGATGATTGCGGAAATACAGCTGAATTTGTACAAAATATTACTGTAACGGTAAAAACTTCAGTAACTGAGCTTGCAGATTCTAAATGTATCGACGATGGAATAATCAATTTAAATGATTATTTGGTTAATCAAAGTGAAGAAGGTGGTACTTGGGAAGTAACACAAGGAAACGTAGTTTTATCTGATGACGGAAGTTTTGATCCATCAAACTTAAGTTTAGGAGATTATGTATTTACTTATACAGTACCAAATAATGGATGTTTATCATCAACTATAGTAACAATTAATATAAATGATGATTGTGTGGTATTACCATGTGGACAAGAAGATGTGGTAATATCTAAAGCAGTAACCCCTAATGGAGATTCATGGAATGAATTCTTTGAAATTACAGGAGTAGAATCTTGTGGTTTTGTAGCAAATGTAAAAATATTTAACCGTTGGGGAGCCAAAGTTTTTGAATCTAACAATTATGCAAATAATTGGAATGGAGTTTCAGATGGAACTACATTCGGAGGAGCAAAAAGACTACCTGCAGGTACATATTACTACATTGTAATATTAGAAAATAGTGGTTTAAAACCATTTACTGGAGCAATTTACTTAGGAACCAAATAATATTATAGCTATGAACCATAATTACAGAATATTACGTACAGTTGTTGCACTATTCTTTGTATGCATTTTTAACGTACAATCGCAACAATTACCACAATTTACTCAGTACATGTATAACACAATTTCTATCAACCCTGCATATGCAGGTAGTAGAGGGGTATTGAGTGTAGTTGGACTACATAGAAGCCAATGGGCAGGTTTAGATAGAGCACCAGAAACACAAACGCTATCTGTGCACGCACCACTTAGGAATGATAAAATCGGACTAGGCTTATCGTTTATTAACGATAAGCTTGGGTACGAAAACTTTATCTACCTATATGGAGATTTTTCTTACACAATTAATCTTAATGAAGATTTAAGATTAGCCTTTGGTCTTAAAGCTGGATTTACTCAATATAATATTGATGACGAGTTGAAAGCAGCTGAAGGTTCAGATCCAGGTATTAGTGGTATACAAAATCGATGGGAACCTAATATTGGTAGTGGTGCATACTTGCATACCGATAAGTGGTATGTAGGATTATCAGCACCAAGATTACTAAATATTGATCATAATGACTTAGAAATTAATGGAATTAATTACGGAGTTATTGATAAGGTAAGTTATTATTTAACAGGAGGGTATGTGTTTGATTTGAGTGATAATGTAAAGTTTAAACCAGCTACATTAATTAAAGCAACAAATGGAGCACCATTATCATACGATATAACAGCAAACTTTTTATTCAATGAAAAGTTTTGGTTAGGAGGATCGTATAGAATAAATGAAGATACAGGCGCTTTAGGGGCAATAGTAGATTTTCAAGTAACCAAACAATTTCGTGTGGGGTATGCGTATGAACATCCTTTATCAGATATTAATCAGTATTCTAACGGAACGCATGAAATATTGTTAATGTTTGAGTTGCTCCCTAAGTTACATAGAACAAAATCTCCTAGATATTTTTAAAAAGCATAGTTATGAAGACAAAAATAACACTTATACTACTTTTTATATCATGTTTTGCTTTTTCTCAAAGAAAAATAGCTGATAAATTTTATAAGGAATACTCTTATATAAAAGCAGCAGAATTTTACAAAAAAGCAATAGATAATGGAGATGATGGAGTGGATATGGTAACAAGATTAGCAGACTGTTATTATAATAATTCCAATTCTGAACAAGCAGTTTACTGGTATGGGGTAGCATCTAATAGAGATGAAGGTTTAAGCGATGAAGCTATATACAAATATGTTCAATCACTCAGAAGTGTTGGTCAATACGATAAAGCAGATGAGTGGCTGAAAAAAATTCCAGATGTAGCTTTAAAAATAGGAAATGTTGATTATGATAAGTTAAAAACACTTAATAAAGATTCTGTAGTAGTAGCAAATTTGGATATTAATACCAAAAACTCAGAATTTGGTTTATATGCTCGAGGTCAAAAACTATACTTTGCTTCAGCAAGAGATGAAAATGGTAAAATTTATGAGTGGAACAACCAACCGTATTTAGATTTATTTCAAGCAAAGGTTACTAAAAATAAAGATGGTGATGATATTGTAGAAAATGTCATGCCTATAGTTTCCTCTAAAATTAATACAGGTTTTCATGAATCAAGTGTTGCTATAACCAAAGATGGTCAAACATTATATTTTACAAGAAATAACATAAATGATAAAGATAAATTAGAGTATGATAAAAAAGGTACTTCACATTTAAAAATATTTAAAGCGACTTTAGTTAATGGACAATGGGATAATATTGAAGATTTACCATTTAATGATAAAATATATTCTAGCGGGCATCCCGCATTAAGTCCAGATGAAAAGACGCTGTATTTTGTATCTGACAGACCGGACAGTTATGGCTTAACTGATATTTATAAAGTAGCTATTCTACCTAATGGGGGGTATGGTAAACCAATAAATTTGGGTGATAAAGTAAATACAAGAGGAAGAGAGATGTTTCCTTTTGTCGCTGAAGACTATACCCTCTATTTCTCCTCAGATGGTTATGCTAATTTGGGGTTATTAGATATTTATAAAACTGATTTATTAAAAAATAATTCTTCAGAAGTAGTCAATATTGGAGCACCTTTTAATAGTGGATACGATGATTTTGCATTCTTTTATAATGATGATGGAAAATCAGGATACTTTTCTTCAAATAGACCCGGCGGAAAAGGAGAGGACGATGTTTATAAGTTTAAAACATTAAAATGTAAGCAGTATATTAAAGGGAAAACTTTTGATAAAAGAACTAATGAAATATTGCCAAATACCTTAGTTGAGCTTATGGATTCAGATGGGAAAGTTATCAAAAGATTTGTAACTCAAGAAGATGCAGCTTACGTTTTTGAAGTAGAGTGCGAGAAGAAATTTTCTTTAAGAGGAACCAAGTTAGATTACAAAGATGATTTTGTAAATAATATTGAAACAACTGATGTAAGAGGAAGAGAAATAGAACACGATTTATATTTAACACCGTTAATTATAGGAAATGAGATTGTAATAGATCCGATATTCTTTGATTTTGATAAGTGGAATATAAGACCTGATGCGGCATATGAACTAGAACACATTGTAAAAGTGCTAAATAATCACCCAAAAATGATTATTAAAATTGAAGCACATACCGATAGTAGAGGTAGCGATCGCTACAATGAAATTTTATCGGATAAGAGAGCTAAATCTACCAGAGATTATATTTTCTCTAGAGGTATTGATAGCAATAGAATACAAAGTGCTATTGGTTATGGAGAAAAGCAGTTAGTTAATAAATGCTCAAATGGTGTTCAATGTACAGAAGAAGAACATCAAGAAAACAGACGTTCGAAATTTATAATCGTTAATGATTATAAATAGTTAAAATAAGTAATTAGTCTCCCGTAGAGTAGTTTTCTTTTGCCCCGGTTCAATTCCGCATATTGAATTGGGGTTTTTTTTATTTAATTCTTTACTGCTTAACAAAAATGTTGGTAAAATACCATTTACCATCAGCACTTTTTTCAGCAGTTACATCAAAGTGGGTATAATCACCTTCAATATTTTGTTTGTGACCATCACTTTTAATCCATGCATTTACAACAGCATCAGCAGTTGAATAGCCATAAGCTACATTTTCAGCAACACTTACAGCATCAGCATTTTCAATCAAATATTCTTTACGTTGGAAAAAAAAGTCATGCGACACCTCATTCTTTTCAACCATATAAGTAGTATGATTGCTAGTTTGAGATTTAATGGCTTGTAATTTACTTAGTGAAGAATACCCGTTATTAACACGATAATCGTTAATAAGGCCTAAAATGTCCGCTTCTATTGATTTTTCACTGATAGGAGTTGATAGTTCAGGAGTATTACCAACAATCTCAGTCTCACTAGAGGAACAGGATGTTAATATTAGTGCACAAAAGAGCACCAATAACTTGAGGGGGTAGTTATTCATGATCGTAGGGGTTAGGGGTTAATCAAAAAACTTGCCCTAAAGATATGCCAAAAAAGAGATATAATCCAAACTTGATACAGAAATGAGAGGAAAAAGGGGGTTTTTCCTTTGGTTAGATTGCTTGTTTTATAAAGTCTTCATACTCATAAAAAAACAGCTCAAATTGTGTCATTGTATCAACATAAAATTCAAAACAATCTCGCCATGTATCCTTATTATGAATACTGAATTTTTTATCGAAAGGAACATAAATTCTACGAATTATTTTACGACTTTCTAGCTCAAAATTATCATCATAAATAACCTCTGGTAAGTATTCAGATTCAAGTATCTTTTTTAAAGAAATTAATTGGTCATATAGTAATTCATTAGCTATATCTTCAGGATGTTCAAAATCTAAACAAACTGAAGCCTTTTTTCTATCAGCTTGAAATTTGAAGGCAAAACCTTTAATTTTTGTATTATATAATAGCCATTTTCTAGGAAATGATTTTCCAAAACTTACCCAAAACTCTTTGCGTAAACGAGCAGATTCTTCTTTACTAAACACTAGCCATGAACTTTTGCAGTTTTACCTCTTTCTCTCATCATTTCAGCTTCAAAAGCTAATAAATCATTCCATTTTTTATCTACGATTTCACGATCCATATATTTACGAGCATATCCTAAAAATAAGGTATAGTGGTTTGCTTCAGAAATCATTAAATCTAGGTAAAATTTTGATAATTCTTCATCCTCCATATTATCTGCAAAAACCTTAAAACGTTCACAACTACGAGCTTCAATTAAAGCAGCAACTAGTAATCGGTGTATCAAAGCTTCAGTTCTGTTACCTGTATGTGGAAAAAACTTTTGCAGTTTCAAAGCATAATCATTTTTAGTAGCTTGCCCTAAAACCATTCCACGGTCTACCATTAGATGATGTACCATCCTAAAATGTTCCATTTCTTCAATGGCAATATCACTCATGTCTTTCACAAGTGCTGTTTCTTCAGAGTAATTAATAATAATTGAAACAGCATTTGATGCTGCTTTTTGTTCAGCAAAAGCATGATCAGTTAATAACTGTTCTAATCCGTTTTTAGCTACTTCAACCCATGAAGTTTCGGTATCAAACTGTAATCCAAGCATAATGTACTATTGAGGCGGTAAAAGTAAAAAAATATAAGCATTAATTGTACAACTGATAATTTTAAAATGGCTAAATTTGTTCTCAAAAAACTTGAAAAGGAAGGATAAACCTTCTAAAAATTGCTTAAAACCTCAAATTTTATACAAATTCTCATTTAGTTACTACGAATTCTAAATGGAAGGTGTGGAAAAAATATTTTTAAGTAGTTTTAAATAAAATTGAGTAAAAACGAAACTTCTTAATATAATGAAAACACAGTTGATAAAAAGAACGACTAGAGCTGTTAGTTTTTTTGCGCTAATCCTTTTTGTACTAATCTCTAATTCTTGTAAAAAATCGGTAGTTTCCGAGAGTAATATTACTGAGTTTGGCGAGTACATTTCTGGATTCCCAGAAAAGTTAATTTCAGTAACTCCTAATTTAAAATTTGTCTTAAAAAATAAGATTGAGAGTAATTTTGATGCAAACGAAGTTGTTACCATAAAACCAAATATAAAAGGAGAAGTTGTTGTAACGGATAACGAATTGGTTTTTGTACCTGCAGAAAAGCTAAAAAGTAATCAAGAGTATTTGATAACGTTGCATTTATCAAAGTTGTACGAAGATATAAACGATGAATTAAAAGATTTTACGGTTAAAGTAAAAACAAAAGAGTTACTGTTTAATGTATTGTTGCAATCACCAAGTGTATATACAAAAGATTTATATGCTGTTGAAGGAGAGGTGCTAGCGAGTGATGTTGTTGAAACTGCTAAATTATCAGATTTAGTAAAAGCTACCTATAATGGAAAACCGAAGAATATTACGTTTAGTGAAGTAGGGGAATTAAGTTCTAAAATCTACTTTAAAATTGATAGTGTTCAGCGTTTTGAAGACGATAAACAATTAGTTGTAACATGGAATGGGACTCCAATTCAATCAGAATCTAAAGGGAAAAGAGAGTTAACAATTACAGGAAAAAACAACTTTAAAGTATTAGAGGTAGAAGTTGTTGATACTGACAAACAACATATTGAAATCAGTTTTTCTGATCCAATACAAAAATCACAAAACTTAAAAGGACTTATTCAATTTCTGAATACACAAAAGAGAGAGTTTACTTACAAAGTAAATAATAATAAAATTACGTTGTATCCAAAATCATCCTATACACAAAAGGTAGATGTTGAAATATTTAAAGGTATTAAGAGTGCAGATGGATACACACTTAAGGAAAATGTTATAAAGACTGTATATTTTGAAGATTTAAAACCTGAACTAAGTTTTATTAAAAGTGGATCTATTTTACCAAACTCTAATAACTTAAAAATAAATTTCAATGCAGTTAATTTAAAGGCAGTAGATGCAACTGTCTATAAAATTTATAAGGATAATGTATTACAGTTTTTACAGTACAATAATTTAAACAATCAAGGAAATTTGCGTTATGTAGGTCGTCCAGTAGCAAAATATACTGTCAATTTAAGTAACCAAGGAGTTGATTTAAAGAAAGAAAATGCCTTTGCAATAGATTTAGCTGAAATTGTAACTGTGGAAGATGGTGCGATGTATAGGGTTGAGTTATCATTTAATAAAGACTATTCAAATTATGCATGTGAAGAGGGGTTAGAAACTAAAACTATTGTTTATGGTAAAAAGGATATCGATGCCAAAAAATATGATAATCCTAATTATTACGATAATTATTATGAATATTATAGTTGGAGAGATCGAGATAATCCATGTACTACTTCTTATTACCATGATAAAGATATCAGCACAAATATTTTGGCAACAAATATTGGAGTTATCGTTAAAAAGGGAAATAATGATAAAATTGTAGTAGCTGTTACCGATTTATTGACTACCAATACTATTGAAGGAGCGAAAGTAACGCTATACAACTTACAAAAGCAGCCTATAGAGTCAACTACTACAAACAAAGAAGGGATTGCAACTTTTAGTAATGTTTCCAATGCATTTTTTGCAATAGTAACTAAAAATAAAAATACGACCTACATCAAATTGAATGATGGAGAAGCTTTGTCAATGAGCAAGTTTGATGTATCAGGAGTAAAATTGCAAGAGGGAATTAAAGGATATATTTATGGAGAAAGAGGTGTATGGAGACCAGGAGATCAGCTATTTTTAACTTTTGTGTTGAATGATAATGCAAATCCAATTCCAGATGATCACCCAATAAAGTTTGAGTTAATCAATCCGCAAGGAAAAATAATTGACCGTACCATACTTCCAAAGAAATCAAACAATGTATATGGATATGCACCTACAACAAATCCTGAAGCTATTACAGGAAATTGGAAACTACGTGTAAGTGTTGGAGGAGCTGTTTTCGACAAAACATTAAAGATTGAAACCATAAAACCAAATCGCTTAAAAATTAAACTAGCTACAGAAGCTGAGTTTATCAAAGCAAATTCTCCAATTGCAGGAGATGTAGAAGTAAAGTGGTTACATGGTGCTATTGCTAGAGGATTAAAATTAGATATTAATGGAAAATTCTCGCAAACAACTACAGAGTTCTCGAAGTTTAAAAACTATAATTTTGATGATGTAACTCGTCGATTTGGTACTGAAGAGTTTAAAGTTTTAAATGGAAATTTAAACAATGAAGGAAAGATCAATTTTTCTGTAAAACCTAAGTTAGATAGTAAAGCTCCAGGAATGCTAAAAGCGAGTTTTATAACCAAAGTATATGAAAATGGAGGAGATTTTAGTACAGATGTCTTTTCTAAAAATGTATCACCTTACACTTCGTATGCAGGATTACAAGATGCGGAAGAACCACAGTCTAAAAACTACTTATTTACGGATGAAGAATACACATTTAATGTAGCTTCGGTAAATCAGGATGGAGAAGGAGTAGCAAATAATTTGGAGGTAAATGTATATAAACTATCATGGCGTTGGTGGTGGAATACCTCTGACAATGGATTATCAAGTTATGACGGAACACGTTATCATGAACCGTATAAAAAATTACAGGTAACTACTAACGGAAGCGGTAAAGGAACCTTTAAACTTAAGGTAGATGAAAACGATTGGGGACGCTATTTAATTAAAGTAACCGATTTAAAAAGTAATCACATAACTTCTAATGTAATGTATTTTGATTGGCCTTCTTGGTATGCAAAGAAAAAAGGAAATCAAGACAAAAGCAATGCTACGATGTTAGTGTTTACTACAGATAAAGAATCGTATGAAGTAAACGAAACAGCAACAGTTAAGTTTCCTTCTTCAGAGGGAGGTAAAGCATTCATTACCATTGAAAATGGAACTGAAGTGTTAGACCATTTTTGGGTACCAACACAAGCGCAGCAAACATCGTTTAGTTTCCCTGTAAAAGATACATATACCCCTAATGTATTTGTAAACATTTCATTATTACAAAAGCATAGCCAAACGGTAAATGATTTGCCAATTCGTATGTATGGTTCTATTCCTATGTTGGTAAATAACCCTGCAACTAAATTAGAACCTAAAATTCAGTTAGCGGATGAATTACGACCAGAAACTACTGCAACTATTCGAGTAAAAGAAGAAAAGGGGAGAGCAATGACCTATACCATTGCATTAGTTGATGAAGGGTTGCTAGATTTAACTCGTTTTAAAACTCCGAATCCTTGGGGTGTTTTCTATGCACGTCAGTCTTTAGGAGTAAAAACTTGGGATATTTTTGACGATGTAATTGGCGCCTATGGCGGAAAAGTAAACCAGATATTAAGTATTGGAGGAGACGAAGCAGAAGCAGGAAGTAAAAACCGAAAAGCCAATCGATTTAAACCAATGGTTACCTTTTTAGGCCCTTTCGATTTAGAAATGGGGGATATTAAGGAGCACAAGGTTAAAATACCAAAATATGTAGGATCCGTTCGTGCTATGGTAGTAGCTACTGATACTA
Source organism: Tenacibaculum sp. (assembly GCF_050290165.1). Taxonomy (GTDB): domain Bacteria; phylum Bacteroidota; class Bacteroidia; order Flavobacteriales; family Flavobacteriaceae; genus Polaribacter. The sequence goes on from NZ_JBNKHD010000005.1 coordinate 13,612, forward strand.
AAAAAGATGCCTATGGTAGTGATGAGAAAACAGCTTTTGTACGTAAGCCTGTAATGATTTTAGCATCATTACCTCGTAAGATTACTCCACAGGAAACCGTTACCTTACCTGTTACTGTTTTTGCAATGAAATCAAACATCAAAAATGTAAAAGTAACAGTACAACCTGATGAAGCTTATACGATAGTAGGAGATCGCACTCAAACAGTTTCGTTTGATCAACCAGACGAGAAAATGACATATTTCACTTTAAAAGTGAATGATTTCAAAGGAATTGGTAAAGTGAAAATAGATGCAAGTTCAGGAAATGAAAAAGCATCTTACGAAGTGGAAATAGACGTGTTAAATCCAAATCCTGTTACTACTGAAGTAAAAGATTTGGTATTAAAATCGAGTGAGCAAGGAGAACTAAATTTTACAAGTTTTGGTACCAAAGGAACCAATGCCGCTACAATAGAATTATCTACATTGCCTCCAATGAACTTTACCAAACGTTTAGGATATTTAATTCGTTATCCACACGGTTGCGTAGAGCAAACTACATCGAGCGCTTTTCCACAATTATTTTTACCAGAACTCTTTGAGTTACCAAAAGAAAAAATAGCTTCTACCGAAAGAAATATAAAGGCTACAATTCAACGATTATCCGATTTCCAATTGTCTAATGGAGGACTTTCATATTGGCAAGGGAACAGTAATGCAGATAGTTGGGGAACATCGTATGCAGGTCATTTTATGATAGAAGCAGAAAAGAAAGGATATGTATTACCAATTGGTTTTAAATCAAAATGGATAGGATATCAAAAGCAACAAGCGCGTAATTGGAGAAATAGTTCAGGTTACTATAACAATTCGTTTTCACAAGCCTACCGATTATATACCTTGAGTTTGGCAAACAGTCCTGATTTAGCTTCAATGAACCGTTTGCGTGAATCAATGGGGGTTTCTGACGAAGCTAAAATGAGATTGGCGAGTGCATATGCTTTAATTGGTAAAAAAGCCATAGCACAATCCATTTTAAAAGGATTAACAGGTTACACGTATACAAAGCGATATTATTCAAATTACGGTTCTGAAACACGTAATAAGGCAATGTCTTTAGAAACATACAATTTATTAGGAGAAGAAACTAAAGCAATAAAGCTAGCCAAAGAAATTGCTGAAAATTTATCTAGTAACAATTGGATGAGTACGCAAACAACGGCGTATAGTTTATTAGCAATGAGCCAATATGCATTGAAAAATGGAGGAGTTGAAGGAATTAAAACCAGCTATATTTTCAATAAAGTTTCAGGAGAAGCAAGTACAACAAAATCGTTATTAGTAAAAGATTTAGTAGCACTTCAACAAGAAAACTCTTTAAAGATTACCAATAAAAACAACGGAGTTTTATATGTACGTGTATTAAATAAAGGAATTTTACCTGTGGGTGAGGAAAAAGTATTCCAAAAGAATTTGGAAATCTCTATCGTATATAAGACAAAAGACGGAGCTCTTATTGAACCAGATAACTTATCGCAAGGAACTAATTTTATTGCAGAAATAATAGTTAAGAATTCTACCAATGAAACGGTTGAAAATGTTGCCTTGACACAATTTATACCTTCAGGTTGGGAAATTATCAATACTCGTTTTACCGATTTTGGAAATAATACCACGTCTTCTAACGTAGATTATACCGATATACGAGATGCGAGTATTAGTAACTATTTTACATTGAAAAAGTATGAAACGAAGACATTCAATGTATTATTAAATGCATCGTATTTAGGAGAGTACTATTTACCAGGAGTACAAGTTGAAGCGATGTACGATAACGATTATATAGCTCGTACTAAAGGTAGATGGATTAAGGTGGTGAAGTAGTTATTAATAATTAAATAAGATAAATAAAGCTTACTGATTTCAGTAAGCTTTATTTATTTCTAAAATACTTAATTTTTCCTTGTATAAGACTACCTATCTTTGCCACCTATATAAAATTCATAGATATAAAAAAGGATTATGGTAAATACAGTTAAAACACAAGAAGATATTTTAGCAAAATTAAATATTTATGAGTTAAATGAAATGCAACAAAATGCCATTTCGACTATTGATAAAACAACCAATACAATAATACTATCACCTACTGGTACAGGTAAAACATTAGGATTTTTATTGCCTACATTGAAATTAATAGACCCTGATAATAAAGAGGTTCAGGTTTTAATTTTAGTACCCTCAAGAGAATTAGCAATTCAAATAGAACAGGTGATTCGTGAAATGGGAACAGGTTTAAAAGTAAATGCTGTATACGGTGGGCGTTCAATGGCAAAAGATAAAATTGAATTAAAACATACACCAAGTGTATTAATAGGCACACCTGGTAGAATCTCTGACCATTTTGCTAACGATCGTTTTTCTAAAGAAAGTATTAAAACCTTGATTTTAGATGAGTTTGATAAATCGTTAGAAGTTGGTTTTGAGTATGAAATGCGCGGAATTATTAATCAATTACCAAGTATTAATAAACGTATCTTAACTTCAGCAACTCAAGAAGCTGAAGTTCCAGATTTTGTACGTTTAAACAATCCTACCGTATTAAACTATTTAACAGATAAAAAACCAAAGAAATTAACTTTAAAAACAGTTGTTTCGCCATCAAAAAATAAAAATCAAACCTTAGTTGAACTATTACATCACATAGGAAATCAACAAGGAATTATTTTTTGTAATTTAAAAGATAGTATTGCTAACGTAAGCGAGTTTTTAGCGAAGAACAAAATAGCACACAGTTGTTTTTCTGGTGGAATGGAGCAAAGAGATCGCGAACGTTCTTTAATAAAGTTTAGAAATGGAACAAGTCAAGTATTACTAGCTACTGATTTAGCTGCAAGAGGAATTGATATTCCAGAAATGAAATACATTATTCATTATGAATTACCACAAAGAATAGAAGAGTTTACCCATAGAAACGGACGAACAGCAAGGGTAAATGCGAAAGGAACAGCTTATGTTTTAAAGTGGCAAAAAGAAAATCTTCCAGAATTTCTTAAAAATATACCAAATGCCGATATTTCTCAGAAGCAAAAATTAAAACCTGGTTATTGGGAGACGTTATTTATTTCTGGAGGAAGAAAAGACAAAATATCTAAAGGAGATATTGCAGGTTTATTCTTTAAAAAAGGGAATTTAACCAAAGAACAAGTAGGAGTTATTGAGTTAAAACAGGACTGTGCTTTTATTTCGGTTCCTATTACTGAGTCAAAAAAGTTATTAGAAGAGTTAACTAATACACGTTTAAAAAATAAAAAAATTCGTATTACATTAGCGTAAGCTTAGAAAAAGACCAGTTTAACTTTGATACATAGGTAGCTATTTTAGTATTGCTGTTTTTTGGAGTATTATTTACTAGGAGAACAAACTAGAAGCAATGTACGATAACGATTATATCTCACGTACCAAAGGTACATGGATTAAAGTTGTGAAATAGTTAGCTAGTACATGTGTAATGGTCATAATAATATGAATAATTATACAAACGAGCCTTTTGCGTTAGTAAAATAAAAAATGTAGTTGTCAATTTAAAATACTAAAATTTGAATGGTAATATGGAAGCTATAAAATTAAATAATAGTAGTGATTTTTGGTATTACCATGATGAGTATGAGTTAGGAACTTGGTCATTTGCTAAAATTAGAAATGCAGATTTTATAGATTTGAACCTATTTATAAAGACCTACATTTCAATTACTGAAAAGTATAGGATTTTATTGCCCACATCTAAAAATAAAGAGTTTAAAAGTATTTCTGATTTATATACTATTGAAGAAGGAGGAACAAAAAAATCAATATACAAATCCTTAGTATTTCTTAAAAAAAGAGATGAAATTGTTGCTGAAGAACTGTTTGATTTACGTCAAATAAAACACGAAACAGATGAAATCGAAGATTTAGGAATTAACCCTGTTATTAGTAATCTTAGTATTGCAAATAGTTCTGCTATTTCTTTACCAGGAAGTTATATATCGGTAAATACAGATGGGTTTAAGGAAGTATTAGATTTTAACAAAGACGATTACACATTATATGATGAGAAGGTAGATCAAAATAATATTAAAAAAGCCAATATATCTGGAATAGATAATTCAGATTTAATGTTTTTGAATACACCAAGATTTAATAGTTTTTTAAGAGATCTTAAGAAGTTATATTCAATTTTTAATTCTGAAATTGTTATTAATAAAAATAACACTCAAATTAATGAGAACGGAATTTTTATAGGTAATGAGATAGTTTATTATGAAGATATTTTAGAGTTAATAGATGCTAAATATCAAATAGTAGATATGTCAATAAATATTGATTTTGAAGAATTAAAGAATCAATTTAATCATGAAAAAAGGAAAGAGAGAATAGAAACTTTAAAATCTGAAGATAAATTAATTAAGGAATTCTTAGAAGCGAATTATAAGAATTTGTCAATTCTATCATGGGAGCAATTTTATAATAGTTTCGTTAAAGAAGCCTTTACAATGTCAGATGATGATTATTTGAAACATCTAAAAGAGGTAAGGTGTCCTTTTGGTTTTATAGGTAGAGCTTCCGAAGCAAAAAAAATATATGAAAACTTAAAAGATATTGAATTCTTTGAAGAAGATGTAAAAAAAGTTATTTCGGTAATTACCAGTGGGGATTTTTTAAAAAATAAAAATTTATCATTAATGGAGTGGTTAAATGATAAATTTATGATAGATTTTATCTCTAAGAAAATAGAAGGGAAATCTATTCTAGATATAGCGAAATTTGAAGGAGGGAACAACTTCATAAGAGAAAAAATTATTGAGATGAAGATTTTTAAATTATTCTAAATATAAACTTTGCTAAATTAACAGAAATTATAAAAATCTATAATTATCACTAACAAAAAAAACTCAACTAGAAATAGTAATGTTTATGAGAAAATGAAATAAACCCATGCAAACAATTTTCAAATGGATACAACAGAATAAACTCAAAACAATCATCACAGTATTTGCGGTGGTTGTTTATTATTTCTGTCTGCCTAAAAACTTATTTGATAGCTTAACATCAACAGTCTTTTATAGCAAAATCGAGCTATAAAACATGTGGTTAATTATATAAAAAAAGGAAAAACAGAATATAATAAGTATTAGTTTTATATTTAAAGTTTCAAGGTTATCTTTCAAAGAGGGTAACCTTTTTTACCTTTCTTCATTCAAAATCTCCTTAACAGCCGCTTGATATTTCTTAGGATCTGTCGCTTTTTTAATTTTTTTATAAGTTTTGTGAGGATTAGAAAACGATTGAGAAAAATACTCCCAAAAGCCTAACATTTTCATTTTTATAGGTGTTGGTCCAGATAAGGCAGCATTATATTGCTGGTATATTTCATCATGAAAATCTTTAAATATTTCCCACCTGTCTTTAGGATATTCTGCAGTATTATCTTTTATCATTTGTGGTAAAAAAGGGTCTGCAATTAAACCTCGACCAATCATAAAATGTGTAATACTAGGAAAACGTTCTTTCATAGCTTTAAAACCTGCTACTGTAGTAATATCACCATTATAATATAATTGATGTTTGGCAATGTCTATACATTTTTGAAAAGCATCTAAATCAACACCTCCTTTGTATAATTGTTTTCCAATTCTAGCATGAATAGCCACATTTTTTAACGGGTATTTATCTAAAATAGGAAAAGTGTGTAGTATTTCTTCACTGTTTTCATAACCCATTCTCATTTTCATCGATACTAGAATGTCGGTTTCGTTATGAGCGCGATGTAGTATTTCATCTATACGCGTAGGATTACAAATTAAACCAGAGCCCATACCCGATTTTGTAACCATAGGGTAGGGACACCCTAAATTCCAATTCAACTCTTTATATCCTAAACTTTGTACATATTTGGCAACAAATAAAAATTCTTCAGGATCATTGGTTATAACTTGCGGAATAACCGTTAAAGTTGTGTTATTTTCAGGGAGCAAATCACGTTCATAACTCGATTTTATTTTAAATTTCCCATTTAATCGAATGTAAGGAGCATAAAAGGTATCGATACCACCAAAATATTTTTGTTGGGCATTCCTAAAACGAAAATCGGTAAACCCTTGTAAAGGTGAAGAAAGTAAGGTAAAACTCATAGTGTAATTTGAGTTGCAAATATAACAGACTTATCGACTAAATGTTTGCTATAAACTTTATACTTTTGAGATATATAAGTTGTCTATGAAAATTGTTTTTAACTTTTTAAAACAGCATAAAATTAAAGTTATCATTATAAGTGTTTTTATGGTAGCTTATTATTTCTGTTTACCTAAAAACCTTTTCGATAATCCAACATCAACAGTTGTAACAGCAAAAAATAATGAATTATTAGGAGCTGTTATAGCCGATGATGGTCAGTGGCGATTTCCCGAGTTAGATTCGGTTCCTAAAAAGTTTGAGTATTGTATTTTACAGTTTGAAGATGCTTACTTCTACAAACATTTCGGTTTTAACCCTATTTCTATAGGGAAAGCGATGACAGAAAATATCAAAGCTAAAAAAGTAGTACGAGGAGGAAGTACATTGACACAACAAGTAATTCGCTTGTCGAGAAAAAATAAAAAGCGCTCTTATTTTGAAAAACTCCAAGAACTCATTTTAGCTACCCGATTAGAATTTAGATCTTCTAAAAAAGAAATTTTAAAGCTCTATGCATCTCATGCACCATATGGAGGTAATGTTGTGGGCTTAGAAATGGCTTCATGGCGTTATTTCGGATTGCAACCGCATCAATTATCCTGGGCTGAAAGTGCTACGTTAGCAGTGTTACCTAATGCTCCTTCGTTAATTTATCCAGGTAAAAATCAACAAAAATTAAAAGAAAAACGAGATAAACTTCTTTTCAAATTAAAGGAAGAAGGAATCATCGATCAAATCACTTACGAATTAGCAATAGAGGAGGAACTTCCAAAAAAGCCATATCCGTTGCCTACAGTAGCTGCACATTTTGTACAAGAAGCAAACCAAAAATATAAAGGGCAACGCATACAAAGTTCTATCAATATTCATTTACAAAAGCAAGTAAATAACTTGGTCAAACAACATTACGACCGACAAAAACAAAACGAAGTGTACAATATGGCTGTTTTGGTGTTGGACGTTGAAACGAGAAAGGTATTGGCGTATGTAGGGAATTCTCCTACAGATAAAACGCATCAAAAGGATGTAAACAATGTAGTGGCACCCAGAAGTACAGGAAGTACCTTAAAACCATTTTTGTATGCACATATGTTGCAGTCTGGAGATTTGTTACCTACACAGTTAGTTGCTGATGTTCCTACTGAAATTGCAGGATATTCACCTAAAAACTTTAGTTTAACTTTTGATGGTGCTGTAGCAGCCAATGAAGCATTGACCAGATCGTTAAACATCCCTTTGGTACGATTGTTACAATCGTACGGTTTGGAGAAGTTTAGAGAGGATATCAAAGCGTATAAAATAAGTGACATTAATAAACCTGCCGATTATTACGGATTGTCACTTATCTTAGGAGGAGCAGAAGCAAGTTTGTGGGATTTATGCAAAACGTTTGCTGGTTATGCTGGAATCATAAATCATTACGAAGAATTAAAACACCAATATTATCAAAATGAGTTTGTGGAACCTAGTTTTATATTAGAAGGACAAGTAGATTTTGGTAAAGTTCAAGAGCATTATTCAACTCTCGATGCAGGTTCAGTATATACAACGTTAAATACATTAATAGAAGTTAACAGACCATATACAGATCAAGCCTGGAAGTATTTTGATTCTTCGCAAAAAATAGCCTGGAAAACAGGAACTAGTTTTGGAAATAAAGATGCTTGGGCAATAGGTACAACTCCTAAATATGTGGTAGGTGTATGGATTGGGAATTCTGACGGAGAAGGACGCCCAGATCTTACAGGAGTAGGAAGCGCAGCTCCCTTGATGTTCGATGTTTTTGATGTGTTACCAAAATCAGATTGGTTTTTAGAACCTTTTGAAGACTTGATAGAAGTGTCTATTTGTGAAAAAAGCGGCTTTTTAGCAAAACCTATTTGCTCATCTATAACAAAACGAGTTCCTAAAAGTGCCATGAAAGCGAAATCATGTCCGTATCACCAACAAATAATGGTAGATAAGGTTGAAAAATTTAGAGTGAATTCTAACTGTGAATCGATTGCGAATATGAAGCAAAAATCATGGTTTGTATTACCTCCATTAATGGCACACTACTATCAACAAAAAAATGCAGATTATAAACCGTTACCTAAATTTAGAGCAGATTGTTATCGGTTAGAGAATAATACGATGGATTTTGTTTTTCCTGCCAAATTCCTTTCTAAATTATCGTTGACAAGAGGAGAGGATAATATACTCAATCCTATAATTTTAAAGCTAACTCATTTCAATTCAGAAGCTAAAGTATACTGGTATTTAAACGATAAATTCATAGGCGTAACACAACAGTATCACGAGCAAGCAATCATACCCGAACAGGGAGTGTACACTATCAGCGCTATAGATGATTTTGGTAATGAAGCCAAGAGAATCATAGAAATAAAAAATTAGGTAAAATCTAAAAGGAGTTTAATTAAAAACTGTATTTTTAGTTTTTTTAAAAATATACTATGTTAGAATTAGCGGGGATAATCATATTAGGAATTATTGCACAATGGGTAGCTTGGAGGTTTAAAATACCTGCAATTCTACCTTTAATTTTAATAGGTTTACTCGTTGGTCCCATTGCTGCTGAATTTTTTAATGAAGATGGTAGTAAATGGATTGAACCCGTTTGGAATGGTGAAAAAGGATTATTTCCTGGTGAAGGACTTTATTATTTTGTTTCGTTAGCAATTAGTATTATTCTTTTTGAAGGAGGATTAACTTTACGTAGAGGAGAGATCAAAAATATAGGTCCTGTTATTAGTAAACTGATCACATTAGGATCTGCAGTTACTTTTTTTGGAGCAGGTATTGTAGCACATTATATATTTAATCTTAACTGGGAACTTTCCTTTTTATTTTCAGCATTAATTATTGTTACAGGTCCAACGGTAATTACACCAATTCTTAGAAATATTCCGTTAAAAAAGGATGTTTCAGCAGTTTTAAAATGGGAAGGTATTTTAATTGACCCTATTGGAGCTTTAGTAGCGGTATTGGTTTTTGAGTTTATCAGTGTTGGTGGTGGAGCAGGATTTACTCAAACTGCTTTGTTTGGATTCTTAAAGATTATTTTATTTGGAACTACTTTTGGATTCACGTTTGCCCATGCTTTAATTTTTGTGATTAATAAAAAATGGGTACCACATTACTTATTAAACGTAGTTTCATTATCAGCTGTTTTAGTTGTGTTTGTTGAGTCTGAGTTATTTGCTCATGAATCAGGGTTATTAGCCGTGGTGGTTATGGGAATGGTTTTAGGGAATAGTAAGTTAAAGAACCTAAAAGAAATTTTATACTTCAAGGAATCACTGAGTGTTTTACTAATTTCTATCTTATTCATTTTATTATCGGCTAATATTGATTACAAAGAATTGATGCTGTTGTATGAATGGAAAACATTATTCTTATTTGCTCTTATAGTTTTTGTAATAAGACCTTTAGCGGTGTTTTTAAGTACTTCTAAATCTAATTTAATGACAAATGAGAAGTTGTTTATTAGTTGGGTAGGACCAAGAGGAATTGTTGCTGCGGGTATTGCTTCTCTATTTGGAAGTAAGTTATTGAGACAAGGAGTTGAAGGAGCTGAATATATTACTCCTTTAGTATTTATGGTAGTATTAGGTACAGTTTTATTAAATGCAACTACAGCAAGATTGTTTGCTAAAGTAGTAGGAGTATTTTTAAAGCGTTCAAACGCCATTATGATTGTAGGAGCCTCTGAGGTAGCTAGATTGATAGCCGATTATTTAAAAAATAACAATCGTAGAGTTGTTTTGATAGATTCTAACGCTGAAAATGTTGAGCAAGCTAAAAATGAAGGTTTAGAATCGATAGAAGTAAATATTTATGATGAAGAACTTACCGACAATATAGAGTTGAATGATGTGGGATATTTGATAGCCATGACAGGAAGTGATTCCATCAATAGATATGTAATATCTAATTTTTCATCAATTTTTGGAGAACAAGGGGCGTATCGTTTAGCAAGTTCTCAAGAAATCTTAACCAAGAATTATGAAGATGAAGAGCAGTTATTCACGGTTGAAGATGATTATATTAATTTGATGGAAGCGGTGAGGGAATTTCCAGAAATTCATGAAACTCCTGTAAACTCGGTTCAAGAGTATAAGACTAAAATAGAAAAATTACATCAAGAGTTAAAGTCAATTCCTATTTTGGTTAAGAATAACACGAATCAAATTTTGTTAATTTCAGAATTTGAAAAGAATGTGAAGAAGATACAAGATTGGACGTTAGTTTATGTAGGAAAAAACCTAAACATCTAAACCAAAAGTATTTTTCAGTTTTTCTATTAGTGGATTTTTTTCTTTGAGCTTGTTGTATTTTTCTAGCGGAGTGTAGGCAAACTTTTTTTCTACGGTTTCATTAACAATAATGTTAATTTGAATTCCATAATTGTTTAGTTTTTCGCGTAAAAACTTTAGTAATTTTGGTTTTCCTTTCTCTAATTGTGATTTCATTAAATCGTTAGGCAACGAGAATATAATGGTGAAATCTTCTTGTAATTTAGGTTCGTCAGAAGCCAAAATAGCAGCCATACTACGCTCACCAAAGTTTTGAAGTTGAAAATAGTATTTTTTCCAAGCATCTTTTAATTCTTCGTGATTAAAAGGACTTCTTGGGTGGTTGTCATAGTTTTCATCTTCCTCTAAAGCGACATTAAATTCTTTCTTTTGCTGAAGACTTTTTAAAGACAATGCCGAAGTACGACGCTTGATGTTTTTCAACACTGGTTTAGGAGTCTCAATAACAGGTTGCTTTTCCTCTACTTTTGGAGGAGTTTTAACAGTAACAGGTTTGACTTCAGTTTTTTTAACTGAAGGTGATAAAGAGGTAAAAAATGTAGCAGGAATTATGTAGTTGCTAGATTTTTTTTTTGCTCCATCAAAAGTGATAGAGGCAATTTGCATTAAAGTAAGTTCTACCAATAAGCGTTGGTTTTTACTTCCTCGGTATTTTAAGTCACAATCGTTTGCCTTATCTATAGCAGGCAGTAAAAATTGCATGCTCGCTTTGGTAGCTTGTTCTAAATACTTCTTTTTAGTATTATCACCAACTTCTAACAAAGTTACAGTAGCTGCATCTTTAGCAACTAGTAAATCTCTAAAATGAGAAGCTAATCCAGTTATAAAATGATGTCCTTCAAAGCCTTTACTCAATACTTCATTAAAAGCCATTAAAACTTCAGGAATTTTATTCTCTAATAAAAGGTCAGTCATGTTAAAATACACATCGTAGTCTAACACATTTAAGTTTTGAGTAACTGCCTCACGAGTTAAATTACTTCCTGAAAAACTTACTACACGATCAAAAATAGAAAGTGCATCACGCATGGCTCCATCTGCTTTTTGAGCAATTACATGCAGTGCATCATCTTCTGCAGTAATATTTTCTTTCTTACAAATAGTTTTTAGATATTCTTTAGCATCTAAAACTCCAATTCGTTTAAAGTCAAATATTTGACAGCGTGATAAAATTGTAGGAATAATTTTGTGCTTCTCGGTAGTAGCTAAAATAAATATAGCATGAGCAGGTGGTTCTTCTAAAGTCTTTAAAAAGGCATTAAAAGCCGCTTGAGAAAGCATATGTACCTCATCAATAATATATACTTTGTATTTACCAGTTTGAGGAGGTATACGAACCTGATCGGTTAAGTTACGAATGTCGTCAACCGAGTTGTTTGAAGCCGCATCTAATTCAAAAATATTAAAGGCGAAATCTTCATCAGCATTCGTAGCATCTTCTTGGTTAATTCGCTTAGCTAAAATACGAGCACATGATGTTTTACCAACACCACGAGGTCCTGTAAATAGTAAAGCTTGTGCTAAATGATTGTTTTTTATAGCATTTTCTAATGTATTGGTAATAGCTTGTTGTCCTACCACATCTTCAAAATTTTGAGGACGGTATTTACGTGCTGATACTATAAAATGCTCCATTAAAACTTAATCTTTATCGAACAAAAATAGAAAACCCTAGTACAATTCGCAAACAAATTTCTTAAGGAAAAATTAAAGTTGTAAACAATTGTAAAATCCATGTTTTTTTAACGACAAAGGGAGTATAAACAATTAATGTATGAAGATATTTAAAAAAGTGGCTTTGGTTGCTGTTAGTTTTGTAATTGCCAGCCTATATGGATTTAATTCAAAAGAAGAAAATAGTACTAATTCATTAACGAATATATCTATAAAGGAAACCAAAGTAGCTTATTTTGCTAGTGGATGCTTTTGGTGTGTTGAAGGAATTTATGAAAGTATTGAAGGAGTAGAAGATGTTGTATCGGGATATGCAGGCGGGTATACAAAAAATCCGACATACGAATCAGTAGGAACAGGAAGTACAGGGCATGCAGAAACAATAGCGGTGTATTATAATCCGAAAAGGGTTAGTTTTCAAACACTAGTTGATGTGTTTTTCGGTTCACACAACCCAACGACCAAAAATGGACAATATCCTGACTATGGTAGTCAATATCGTTCCATAGCATTTTATAATACATTATTAGAAAAACAGATTATAGAAAACACCATTAAAAAATTAAATAAAGAAGTGTATCATGGGAAGATTGTAACAGAGGTAAAGAAAATAGAAAGATTTTACCCTGCAGAGGAATATCATCAAAACTATGAACGTTTACACCCTGAAAATCCTTATGTTCAAAAGATTTCAATTCCTCGAATAAATAGATTCAAACATAAGTTTCCAGAATTGCTAAAAAAAGAGGAAAAGTAAACTTTATTAAGTTAAAGTTTGTTTATATGAAGGAGGCTGTCTTAAAAGTGTTGTTTTGGAAGGAAAATGACAATAGTTAGAACTTTTAAGATGGCCTCCGGCATGTTTTATAGTGTGAACTCTATACCGAGAACAATATTTCTACCAGCATTCATAATACCATCACTCTTTAAGCGAGATAAATGATTGATATATTTTTTATCAAAAAGATTATTAATGGCTAACGAGGTGGTAAAGGTGTATTTACTAATTTGAATATCTCCACCAACACCTAAATTTACTAAGTTGTAAGCTGGAGTAGTAGTTTCAAACTCACTAATTTTATCTTGTTTGAAGAATGAGTGTAAACTTACGGAAGCATATCCTTGATGTAACCATTTGTTATTTGAAAATTCAGTTCTCAAGGTGTTTTTTAATGCATTAGCAGGGATTAAAGGTAAATAATTACCATTATTCTGTTTGCCAATAACCGTTTCAAAACTACTTTGTAAATGTAGCCAATCTAATGGGTGAGGGTGTAGGTGGAATCCGAATTCACCACCATATAATTTAGCATCTTCTTGTAAGTAAGTATATACAGGAGCATCGTCTTCAATTTCTCCTGTTGGAGATAAATAAATATAATTACTTAATTTATTGTAAAACCCGTTAGCAAATAACTCAAAGTGTTCAGCATTATAATCTACAGAAAGATCAAACTGTAAATTTTTCTCATTTACAAGATTGTTATTTCCCTCTTCAAAACGATTGGTACCATGGTGTACTCCATTAGAAGTTAATTCCGCAAGGTTAGGGGCTCTAAACCCATTAGCAATGTTAATGCGAGTGTTTAATGTTTTAAATAATTTTGTTTTGAAACCGAAAGAAGCTGTAAAACTATTGAAAGATTTATCTATAGGCTCAAAAATATGGGTTTCATCTTCGTGTATTACTTCATGTCTTTCAGTTGTGATAGTTCTATTATCGTAACGAATTCCTGCTTGTAATGAAGTATCATCATTCCATTGAAAATTTGTGGTTGTAAAAACACCAAAGTCATTTACAGTGGCATTAGGGATTAATAATTCTTCACCAAAGTTTGTATTGGTTTGATATAATCCTTGAGCCCCTATTAGCACTTCAAATTTCCCAAATTTAGGAAGATGGTATTTAGTGTTATAGCTAAAGGTTTTTAATTGCATGTATAAAGCAGTTTCTCCTTCTTCATGAGCTTCATGTTCTTCTACAGTCTCACCATCTTGATGATCATGATGTTCTTCAAACTCCTTTCTATTGTTGATGGTATATCCTAAATCAACATCTAGTTTTGAGTTTTTAAAGAACAGATGGTTGTGTAAGCTGATAATATGATTATCAATATTCTGATATGGAAGTTCTAAATGAGTTTCGGTAGTTTGTTCACCTATTCCTTCTGTTAACCCTAATTTTGAATTATTAAAGTTGTAACGGAGTTCAGAAGAAAAGTTTTTCTCATGAAAACCAACTCCTAATTTTAAATCTTTTTCTTTAAAACGAGTATTTGTTACCCTATAACTAGGTGTTTTATAATCGGCATGTTGTGCATAAGTTCCTCTAGCTAAAAATTGCCAGTTATTTAATGAGGATTTTAAACCTACAGAAGCATTAGTTCCCAAGGTATTGCTAAAGTAACGCTGATTAACGTTCAATTTTGTGGTATTCTCTGGGGCAAATTTTTCCGATTGAATGTACAAAACTCCTCCCAGTGCATCTGATCCATATAAAAGAGATGCTGGCCCTTTGATAACTTCAATTCCCTCAATTCCTGCATCGTTAATTCCTAAACCATGCTCACCTCCAAACTGTTGATTTTCTAAGCGAATTCCTTGGGTGTATACTAAAACTCTATTTCCACTTAAACCTCTAATCACAGGTTTACCAATTGAGGCTCCTGTAGAAATTTGAGAAACACCAGCTATGTTTGTAATTCCTTCAGATAGCGTGGTAGCTCCTGTTTTTTGAATAGCTCTGGCTGATAAACGTTCTACTTTCATCACATTTTCAGACTGTAGCTTGTTAAATGGAGTAGAAATGATGACTTCATCTATTTTAAAAACAGATTCTTCTAATTTTAAATCAAAAGAGATGTTATGTTGTTTAAAAACAAAATTTTTGGTTATGCTTTTAAAACCTAAAAAGGTAAAAGTGATGGCTACTTCTCCGTTAGGGATATTTTGTAAGGTATAGTTTCCTTTATCATTAGACGTGGTTCCTTTATGTAATTGCTCTGAGTAAATTTCTACTCCTGTAAGAGGTTGGTTGTTAGTGTCTGTAATTTTCCCAGATAAGCTGTTTTGTGCATATACAGCTGATACTCCTATAAACAATAGGAAATTTATAAGTTTTTTCATTAAATGAATTTTACTGTTTAACTAAATTTATTTTGTTATTCTTTTATAACAATTTTGTTATACAGTAAAATAGGGAGGTGCTCTGGAAGATTTTTTATCAGTATATACAAATGAGATTAATTGTGGTTGAGTAGTATAATCTAATTTGTAAAAATGTTGTGGTATTACCGCATAGTTTTCAGCGGTTTGGTATGTATAGACGTTAAAATGATAGTGAACTAATGGACAGTCAAGGTCTTGTTCGTGAAAATGATGTTCATCAGTAGACCTACAAACAGTATGCTTATGATTTTCAAATAAATGTATTGTGTACACTACTGTAGGTAACAGTAGTATAAATACACCTAGTATAGCAATATGTTTTTTAAATTGATCCACTTGGCTACAAAAATATAAAAAATTAAAAACCGATAACGTATTGTTACCGGTTTTTAATTTTTTATGGTCTTACTATATTTTTTTAATGTTTCTTTGAGTTACCTCGTATTTTCATGTTTAACATTTCAACTCCTAAAGAAAAAGCAATAGCAAAGTACAAATATCCTTTAGGTATAGCACCAACTGATTGTCCAAAAACTACAGTATGTGATAAATGTGCTCCTTCAGTAATCAACATAAATCCAATTAAAATTAAAAAGGATAAAGCTAACATTTGAATTGTTGGATGATTGTTTACAAAACTACTCACAGGTGTAGCAAAAACTAACATTATTAATATCGAAACAATAACAGCAATAATCATTATTGTTAATGCTCCATCTATACCATTAGTCATACCAACAGCTGTTAAAACCGAGTCAAATGAGAAAACAATGTCAATTAACACAATTTGGGTAACTACTTTTAACAAAGTACTACTTTTTTTAGGGGTACTAGAAGAGTTTTCTTCTCCTCTTCCTTCAACTTTATGATGAATTTCACTAGTACTTTTGTAGAGTAGGAAAATACCACCAGCAAATAAAATTAAGCTTTGACCTGTAAGACCAACTTTTAACCAAGATAAATCTATATGCCATAAAGGATCTTTCATCCCTATTAAATAAGAAACCCCTAATAAAAGAAGAATTCTAAAAACCATAGCTAAAAGAAGACCAATTTGGGTTGCCTTTTTTTGTTGGTTCTTTGGTAGTTTATTAGATGTAATTGAAATAAAAATAATGTTATCTATACCCAATACTACTTCTAAAAAAGTTAGGGTAAGTAATGCAATCCAAGTGTCAGCTTGTAAAAATATTTCCATAGTTATTTTACTTTATATACAGTTCCTTTTTGTTTAAAATTAGAGTAGCCAATTTTAGCGGTGAAATTATATGAGCTATCGGTTACTTTGGTGATTTGAACAAATATAGGATCCTTATCTAAATCAGTTTTTGGACTCTTCATTCGCAAGGTATATGCAAAATTGTTTTTCCATTTGATGTAGAGTGTATCGATGTGTTTTTCTTCTTTTTCGGTAACTAAGCTATCGGTAGAAATACTTACTTTTTTAGTGTATTCTTCTATTTGTAAGCTATCTTTTCGAACAACAATTGTTTTTCCATAGTTATCTCCTGCAGGAATTTCAAAAGTTCCATGAATAAAACGTGTTGGGTCTCCTTTTTTTTCTGAAGTACATGAAAAGACTAAAAATAAAACTAAAAAAGTAAGTAAATACCTCATTATATTCCTGTGTAATTAGATGGTGTTATTTGTTTTAACTCATTTTTGATAGCTTCAGAAACCTCTAAGGTATCAATAAAGTTAGCAATTGAGTCTTTGTTGATTTTTTCGTTTGTACGCGTTAATCCTTTTAAAGCTTCATAAGGATTAGGATATGCCTCACGACGTAAAATGGTTTGAATAGCTTCAGCAACTACCGCCCAGTTATTTTCTAAATCTTCCGCAAATTTAGCTTCATTTAATAATAACTTGTTCAATCCTTTTAAAGTAGAAGCAAAACCGATTAACGTATGCCCAAAAGGAACCCCAACGTTGCGTAATACTGTACTGTCTGTTAAATCACGTTGTAATCTTGATAAAGGTAATTTAGAAGCCAAATGCTCAAAAATAGCATTTGCAATTCCTAAGTTTCCTTCAGAATTTTCAAAATCAATCGGATTTACTTTATGAGGCATTGCAGAAGAACCTACTTCCCCTTTTTTAATCTTCTGCTTGAAATAGTCGTTAGAAACATAAGTCCAAACATCGCGATCTAAATCAATTAAAATCGTGTTTACACGCTTTAATCCGTCGTATAAAGCTGCCATGTGGTCGTAGTGCTCAATCTGTGTAGTTGGGAAAGAGTGGTGTAAACCTAACACTTCCTCTACGAAATGAGTCCCAAAGTTTTTCCAGTCGATATTTGGATAGGCTACTTTATGCGCATTGTAATTACCGGTAGCACCACCAAATTTAGCTGCATGAGGTGTATGTTGAATGTGAATAACCTGATTGTTAATACGCTCTACAAACACAAAAAACTCTTTTCCTAAACGCGTAGGAGAGGCTGGTTGCCCGTGAGTTCTAGCTAACATTGGTACGTTTTCCCATTCTTCTGATAAATCAGCTAATTTACAAACCAAGGTATCTAAAGTAGGATAGTACACTTCTTCCATAGCATCTTTAATAGACAATGGAATAGCAGTGTTGTTAATATCTTGAGACGTTAATCCGAAATGGATAAACTCTTTATACTTCTGTAAGTTTAAGGCGTCAAATTTTTCCTTGATAAAGTACTCAACAGCTTTTACATCGTGATTGGTAACGCTTTCAATTTCTTTAATTTTTAAAGCATCTTCCGTAGAAAAGTCTTCATAAATTTCACGTAAATCAGCATATAAATCTTTGTTGAAATCTGCTAACTGAGGTAGTGGAATTTCACATAAAGCGATGAAATATTCAATTTCTACTTTTACACGATATTTAATTAAAGCTTCTTCTGAAAAATAGTTCGCTAAACTAGCAACTTTGTTACGGTATCTACCATCAATAGGAGAGATGGCGTTTAATTCTGTTAAGTTCATGTTTTGTTGTTGTGTTGAAAGGCACAAAAATAGAAAATACTTCCCTTTTTTTAGAGATAAACTACAGGAATTTTAGTACTAAATAAAAGCAATCTTATTTAGGTAAAAAGAAGTATATAGAATATTTGTTTGTAATAACCGGGCTAAAAACTTTTTTCTAAAAATATTTTCATACAATCATTTGTTTAGTCTCACTATAGAAGCAAAAAGCATTAAAGTTTCACTGAGTGATACTTTCAATACCAATTACAGTAATTATGATTGTCATCTTTTCTTAGTTTGAAAAAACAAAAAACATCGCCATCTTCTTATCAGAAAACGACAATGTTGATGATATATAAATTATGTATTATTATAGGCTTTTTAAACGAAAAAATATTTCTTTTTGATAAATTATTAGTTGAATACCTAATGCCATGACTATTTGCCAAATTGTGTAATGTCCTAATTTGATGTCTTTTAAAAATATTATAATTTTTGAATCAGGTAAATGAAAAAACAATGTAGATACAAATACTAATACTATAACTGCACCTAAAATTATATTTCTTGTCATTATTGATTTTTTGGGATAATTAAAAATATAACTATAAGAAAAAAATACCAATAAAGGGCCTATTACAAAAGCAGCTATCTCAATTGAAATAAAACTTGACAAATCCTCACCAAAAAGAGGTTTTAATATAGTACTTAGTAAAGGAAAGCTAATATAAGCCAAGAAAAAGCAGACAAATGAAATAATTATAGTAGAAAACAAACCTAAGTATGCGTTGAGCTTATAATTTTTCCAATTTATCAATCCAAGAACCAAACCAAAAGAAATTGGATAGTATTCTATAGAGATTTGAGTCGTAACTATTATTAAAGTACATATAATAGATGGTAATATTATTTTAAAAAAAATCATTTTTTATTTACAATTAATTTGATTAATAGTTTCATTACTTTCCAATAACTCTTTTAATTTCGTTTTATCAAAACGAATGGCTGTTTTTGGCACTACGGTTGCA
Source organism: Tenacibaculum sp. (assembly GCF_050290165.1). Lineage (GTDB taxonomy): Bacteria > Bacteroidota > Bacteroidia > Flavobacteriales > Flavobacteriaceae > Polaribacter. Next base: position 32,937 of record NZ_JBNKHD010000005.1, read on the forward strand.
ACACCTCCGTTTGCATTTACCCATGTTTTAATTTGCTCTTGTAAATTAGACCATGTTGCTTCACCAATATTATAATATGTGTCTTCAGAACATTCTGAATTATCTTCACTGAATCTAATTATTCCCGAAACTCTAGCAATATCAACCGCTCTTGCATAAAGTTCTAAATTTCCTTTTTGATTAGTTAAATAACCCCACTGTCGATTTCCAGAAAATGGCTGAGTTCCTGAAAAAGGAGTTTGTATTGTAGAGCCAATCCAATATTGAGATGTATAAGCACAAAAAATAATAAAGTAAGCACTAGGTTAATAGTGCCTACTTTTAATGGTTTTTTAATCATTTGTTAATTCTTTACAGAAACATTCTATCTCCTCATTTTCTATAATGTATTTTACTTATTATCAATATTGGTATTCACCATACTTGCTAAATTTATTAACCCACAAAAAGTATTCGCCAAAAAATGTTCCTGATAAAAACTCATCATAAATATCTTCTATTGGTTTACCCTTAAAAATTAAACCAATACTTTCATTAAAATGAAAATTTTCTTCAATTTCTCTTAAAAAGTTAAATGCGGTCCCATCCAATGTCTTCAATATAAGTTTATCTAATTGTTCTTTTTGATTATCATCTAAACTGTTTATAAATTCAAACCTTTCATCATCTATTTTTTGCAAACTAGGTTCATAATTTTTATTCCTTTCTAAGTTAGAATAATCTTCCTTTGTTATTTTCCTTGCTAACTCTATGCTTTTTAGATAATTAAAGAAATTTTCGTCTCTTAATTTTTCTATAATAATTTTTCCGAAATCGTTATACTTTTTTTCCATAATACTAATTTAAACCATTCCAAGGAATGTTCGTTATCATTTTTACCCCTTGAGCTTTCAAATCTTCCAAAGCCTTAATAACCCATCCCGTAGCTATATCTTCAGGAAGCCCTGCATTAATCATTGCTTTTATCTCTATTTCTGCCATATTATCCAACGTGAGTACCTCTCCCGTTTTTGCTTAATTTGTTTTTCCCTAACCATTTATAAGCTCTAAATAATTTGTGTTTTTCAGTATTATTTTCTATTTTATACTTAAATACTTCTGTACATTATAATCCTAAAAAAAATAAGCCTCACTCTTGAGGCCTATTTTATTCTTCAGAAAAATAATCATATTTTACTTGTCTTATTAAAACTTCACCTTTCTTAATTTCATCTTCATCTATTAAAAAAATTGTTCTAGCATTATAAAATATCCGTCTTATTCTATTAATTCCAAATTGACTTATAAGATCATTAGTAATTATTCTATTTTTATTAGATTTTAAAAAACTTTTATTGATTTTAAATTTTATTTTTTTTCTTACATCATTATCAAAATCATCAAAATCATTATAGTCTGAATATGTTAGGAAAAAATGGCTTTTTATACCTTTTTTATCATTAAAATTATAATCATAGTTTACCCAGTCCATCTTTTGAGGTTTATTCCCAATTGTTACCTGTTGAGAGATGTTTGGCTTATTTACACTTTTAGAAGTAAATTCAGATTTCTTAAATAAGACAAATATAACTTCATGATTTTCTATTTTTTCTAAATTTCTTGCAGAAGAGCATCCCCAAAAAAGTATTGCTATTATCAGTATATTTAAATATTTCATAATTTAATTACAGTTTTTATCAAAATTTCTAGCGTAGTAATTGACATATTCTTTAAAAGTGTCATATTTATTTATATCATTTGCTATTTTATCTTTAAATACTTCTGTATTGTGTAATCCTTCTAAAGATAAATTATAGAAAAAATCACTCCATTTAAAAGGAATATCAGTTCCACCTATATATAGAGACTCACTTTCCATTCTAGTAATTTGACTAGCAGATATTAGATCATCTCTAACATCGACAAGAATTTGTGATAATGTAGGTACTAAATAATCAAACATAAATTCGTGTTCTTCTTGGGCTGTAGCACAAGTACCATCGTTACAATCTTTTTTAACAGTTTTGTCATATAAAAAATGATCAATTTAAAAAGTAATTCCTTTTAGTTTAATGATAGAGATAATAGTTAAGGGCTAAACATAGGGTTTAGCCCTTAACTATTATTTTTATATACCGTGTTATAATTTGTATTTTATTCGATATTTTCCCAATCTAATTTTACTTCTCTTATCAGAATCTTATTATTCTTAATTTCAGCTTTATCAATTAAAAAAATTGTCTTTGCATCTAATAATAGTTTAAAAGATTCTTGCCCACCTATTTTGTCTAAAATCTCTTTAGTAAGTATGATTTCTTTATTCTTTTTAAGAAAACTTTTATCTACTTCAAAAATGATACTCTTATTAACTTGTGAAATAGCATTATCAAAATCGTGGTAATCAGAATAGTTTAAATTGAATAACGCCTTCTCAAAGTTATTATCTTTAAAACTATAAAAATAAGAGTATTTGTATATTGTAGTGTCCTTTTTAGGATATCCAACAGATAATTTTTTTGATGATTCTGATTCATTAAAATAAATAAAAAGGGTATCTTTTTTTGAAAACTCTTTTTTTCTAATTAAACCAGAACAGCTAATAATAAATAAGCTAATAATAAATAAATAAACAAATTTCATGACTTAATGTTTTTAATTACAAGTTTTACTGAAACCTCTAGCATCTCTTCTATAATGTTCATATAGAGCATTTTTTAACTCGTTGTTTTTGATTTCACTTTTAAAAGATTCTGTTTCGTGTAAGCCTTCTAATGAACTATAATAATAAAAATCTTGCCAACTCCAATTAGTTGAATTTCCTAGTATATCGAAAGAAGCGCTTTCTACATAATTAATATTACTTTGCGGTATCAAATCATCTCTAACTTCTGTAAAAATTTGTGATAGTGTTGGTACCATGTAATCGAACATAAATCCATGTTGTTCTTGTTTGGTAGCGCAAGTACCGTCATAATATTCTTCTATGAGTTCTTTAAACTCTAGATTATTTAAATAATCAATTGTTGTGCCAGCATTACAATCTTTTCTTTTAACACTTAAATATGCATGTATAGATTCGTGTATAATGGTTTTTGCCATTAAAACATTAGAGAGTTCAAAACTTGTAGCGGTAAGTTTATTTTTATTTATTTTAATTAACACATTGGCTGTTTTAATAGAACCATCTGTATTTAAAGAATAATTTTCTAGTTTACAGTTTCCGTTTGTTTGTGTTCTGTCTGGTTTCGTTACAAAATCATCTGCAATTTCAAATTTTACATTAATGTCTTTGTTTACATCAAAAAGGTTAATAAATAAGTCTTTAAATTTAGGTGATTTAATTACCTTATCATAAATACACTTGAACTTTTCGGCAGCTATTTTATTGTCTGGGGTTACTGTAGGTAGTTGTATAGAATCAAGCACCTGAGTCATATCTACTTTAAAAGGAGATTTTTGGGTAAGGTCAAAATTTTCGTTAATGTATTTTATTGATTTGGTTTTAATAGCTTCTAAAGCAAAAGCTTTCACCTCGGCATTAACTATTCCATTAATTTTATTAGCATCTAGAAAAAGTCGTACTTGGGTTGCATCAGGTATGTTATTGTATAGCCATGATTTTTGAGTAGTATTGGTAATACCTAAGTCTTTTACCATTTGTACTACCAATCCAGCATTTTTTATTCGCTCTATTTCTATCTCCTTTTTTTGCCTGTAAATACTTCCTAAATCTAAATCAGAACCCCAACTAGCCTTAGCCATTTGTAAAACTCCTTTAATTCGATCGGCTTCTTCTTCTGAGATATTGTTTAACCATTCTAACTCATTAAGGTTACTTATTGTTAAATCTTCAACGATAAAATCTACCGCTAAATTATCATTAATTGGTGTTAATGCCATTATCTTATTAATCTCATTTTCTTTGAGTTTTTTATGTTCTGCTTTGGCTTTGTTTGTATTAGTAATAACATACTGTGTATAAGAAAAACTTCCAACCCGAATAAATAAAGGGATTTTATCCATATATTCTTTGTAAATTTTTTTCCAATAATCAGGATGAAAAACAGTTAACTCTCCTAATTTATTAGCTTTGGCGTGATTTAAAACATACTCTTTAGTACCAAAATCTTTAGGCCATACTGTTCCTGAGTTGCTACCTTTATAAACCTTGTTTATATATTTTTGCATTAAATTTAATTCATTCCAAGTACTAAAGCTTTTAAAATGTGATTCTTTGCTTCTTAACAAGTCAACAAAAAAGTTCTTTTTGTTTAACATTATATCAGAAGAAACAGAAGAAGGACTCATATCCTTAATCATTTGGTTTAACCTGTTTTTAATTCTTTGATTATCGTTCATAGCAACATCGTTACTATAGTAGTTTGATAATTCATTTTTTAAAAGGCTAGCAACGTCACTTAATGATTTATAATTAGATAAAGGTTGTCCGTTATACTTGTATAAACCGTATTTTGAATTATAAAGATTCCCATTTTTTATTTCTTGATGCCTTAATGTTAAACCTTTTAGGTCTTTCATTATAGTTGTTCCTTCAGCTTTTTTTGAGTTTATAGAATTCCCATAAGATCGGTTATAATAATTTACATTATTGGTTGTTATTCCTCTTTCTAATCTTTCGAAATAAATATCTCTGGCTATTTTATAGTAATCACCATATTTACTAGTAGTGTTGGTATAAGTTATTCTGTCTAATTCGGTTTTCACTATTTTTTCTTGTATAAACAACCAATCGCTTATTCCTTTAGATTGAATAGAATGAATTAAATTTTCCATTCGTAAAGTATGCTCTATATCATACTTTCTAAAACTAATGTTTTCATATCCTGCACAATTAAATTCTGTACATTCTGCTTTTGGCTGTAAATCCCCAATTACTATTGGGTTATCTTCTAAGAATTCATCACCAGGCATTATCCTTTGTGTTACTTGTGCGGATATTGTACTAGAGACAAATACTAAAACTATAAATATTATATATAATATATTCTTTTTCATTGTAGCTATTTTTTTATGATAATTCTTGTTTTTCTTTCTTGTCCTACTAGTATGGTTACTACATACACTCCTTTTGGTAAATCTATTCCTTCAACATAGTATTGATAGCTACCTGTTTCCTGACTAGAGAGAGGTTTAATTAATTTTTCTCGTAATCCATTTATATTTGTAATGGTTACTTTTGTATTTGCTGGCTGTTCCAATGAATAGGACACAATTAAATCTTTTTCAAAAGGGTTTGGGTATAGTTTTATAAAATTGTCTTCCTGTTTTGAAAGTGCAGTTAAGACTTCTTCTGAAAGTTCTTTTTCCGAGTTTTCTATCTTTTTTTTCTTTTTTAAAACAAAACGAATAGGGACTCCTAATTCTTTCCAAGCATTTACGTAAGTTTCTAAACTTCCTGTTAAGTAGGTTTCTGAATTAAATTGTTTGATAGAAATGTCTGAAGAAAGTAATTGATGTTCTAAAACAGATGGAATATTTTTACTAAATGAAATATGAGGTAATTCAACAGTAACATCATTAAAGTAAAGACTGTTATCTAGTTTTGTAAAATCTACATTTTGCTCTTTATCAGCAATGGTAGTAGTTATATGTAGTACATCACTTTCTTTATTATACTTTGCTGTAATTTTAAAAGGAATTTTATTTTCTATATGAGTAGCAGACCAATCAAAAAATAGTAAATCTCCTTCCCATACTCCATCAAGTTGTTGTTTGGTAACTTTTGCTAAGGTAGAGGTATCTTCTTTACTTAAAACTTGCTTAATCTCTTCTACATTTACTACTTCTGAGTTTTTGGATGCTTCTTTTGTTGGTTCAAAGTTGGTTTTTAATAACTCATTTGCTTTGGCTATATTTTTATCTACTCCGTAACCATGGTAGTAACATACCCCTAACCAATACTTTGCCATCGGATAATTACTCTTTTCAAACCATTTTATAGCTTTATTATAATCTTGTTTAACGGTACCAAAACCTTTTAAATACATATATCCTAAACTATAAGCAGCTTTGCTATTTCCTTTTTCAGTAGCTTTTTTAAACCATTTTATAGCCTTGTTATAGTTGAGTTTACATCCTTTACCATATTTATATAAAACACCTAAATCTGTCATGGCAGAAACGTTACCTTGTTCTGCCGATTTCTTAAACAACTGGAAAGCTTTTATATAATCTTCTTCTGTCTTTTTAATAGCATATAGTCTAGCCATTAAAAGTTGAGCCTTAGCATTACCAGACTCAACACATGGAGTTAAATATTCAACAGCTTTAAAAAAAGACTTTTCGCTGTTTTCATCTAGATCCAAATAATAAATTGTATCCTCAATATTAACTGTACAATCTAACTCCTGTTGTGTTCCCTCTTGTTTATCTTGATTAGTTATTGTAGCTTTTTCAATACTTTCATCAATCTTAATTTCAACGTCCAATAATTCTTCATCAATTGATATTATGCTTTCTTGGGCTTCGGTTAAAGTTTTATTTTCAATCTTTAAAGGTTGTTTCTTAAGTAGCTCATAGTCTTTTAGTGCTTTAACATAATCCTTGCGATTGTTTTCTGTTTTTAAATCCGCTAGTATTTTTTTTAGTTTTAGGTTTTGACTCACTTCTTTTTCTTGTGCATTGAGTGCCGATGTAAATAAAGCAATCAATACAATAATCCTAGTAATTTTCATTTTTATGTATTAATAATTAAGTTAAAATTCTTAGCAATAATATTTTTCTCATACCTAAGGAGGATGATTAAGACTTTACGTGTAGTGGTGTATAATTATGAAGCGTTGGAAAGAAATTACATAGCTTTTTTCTGTGATCTTCATTTTTTTGTTCTTGTGCTTGTACATGAATACATGCAAAGCAAAGAACAACTAATAAATAGTTGAATTTTGTTTTCATATCGGTTTAATTATTCGGGTTGCAATTTTTTTTAAGAGAACAATTTTTTTCGCTAATGAAACAAGTAGATAATAATTTACCCTACCCAAAAAATAAAATAGTATTACAGATTTATTTTAAGGTATAATTAAAGAAGAACTATGCCTTGATATCAGCGACCCATGCCGTGGTGTTAACGGAGCGTGCCGTAATATCAGCGAGCTTTCTTAACAGGTATGTAAATACAATAAAGCGTGTAGAAGAACTTTATAAATGAATTGTAGCTAACTTTCAGTATAAGAAACGTAGGGGAGGTGATAAGCTATACGTTTCGGGTTGGTATTAGGCTAAATATAAATATTTTGCTTTTATCTTTTTTCTCATAAACGTCAAATTTTATATTTGGCGGATTTATAAATAAAAACAGACATTTCGAATAAGCCCAAAACTCTATGTTTTCTTATACATTGTTAGCAACAGATGTTTTTATTTTTTATTCATAGAATTAAGTTTTTTTACTAAAATTCAAAAGTATTTCTTCATCACTTTTTTCATCAATTATGTTTTTAGAATAGCAAAAACTTATGGTAGGTTCTTCTTTAAATTTTAAATACAAATTAGGTCTTAATAGTCTTGATTTATTATCGTTAAATAAAGAGCGTATTTCTTTATTTGGGTTTCGCCTAACAGTAAAACAATATATTTTTTCAGGATCTTCACTGTCACTTTTTGATAAAGAAGAGAGCATCAGTTTTTTAAAATTCTCTGATTTTTTAGGATTAACTTTAGTGGGAATGAATCCTGAAAAATGAACTTCAAATTGTTTTAATATATCACCAAGGTTTTTTGAATATGCAATATTGAAAAACTCTCTTAATGTTCTAGCATCCGTTATAAAACCATTTGAATTAACAGGTAATGTCAAACTTTTATTAATATTATCGGATTTAATTATTTCAGTTTTTAAAAGTGCATATTTAGGTCTTTTTTCGTGGTGTTGATATAATTTGGTAAGAATTATATAGTCATTACTTTTGTAGTTAAAAGGAAAAGCTTCTATAACCCAACCTTTCTCAATCATATCAACTTTAAGAGACTTGAAATTTTCAAAAATGTTCATTGTACTAACCTATTTCTTAAGTCGAACCGATTATTTTTTCTTTGTCAATGTCAATTCCTTTTTCTGACTTAAGATAATTTAGTAGATCATTTAAGTTATTGACATTTTTAAAATCTGAATAGAATTTTTGAGCATTAATAAAATCATTTTCTTTATATTTATTAAAATCAATCATTTTGTTATTTCGAAAGTCTGCAATACAAAATCCTGATATAAAAATAGATTTAGAATATTTATGAATAATATTGATAGCTATACTCGAAATTACAATATCATTCATTACAAACACTTTTTTTCCAGCATTATCAATTTCTTCTTTAAATCCAATTTCTTTCAAATGCTTTTCTGATGTGTCGATTGGTCTTATTCTATCAATTACACAAGAGATTTTGTCTTTAGATTTGATTAGTTCAAGACCAACTAACCAATAGTAATCAAATTGTTTTAAAGTTAAAATTTTAGCAAATCCTTTTTCTCTCCTTATTTCGTTAAGGGTAGAATAGTCTCCACCATAATGAACATAATCTTCAATTTCGTAAAGTGATTTTCTCATTGGTTTTGTGAATTTGTTGCCAACGGGTTTGTATAAGCTTCAGTTTGGGTTTGGAAAATTTATTTTCGAACCGAAATAAGAAGCTAGTTAAAAATAGTAAATTTTGTTTTTACAAGTATAGTCCCAAATTGAGCTTATACATTGTTAGCTGCTGTTTTTTTCTTTAGTTTTTCAATTTCATAATTTTCATCAAAGAAATTAAAGCTACTATTGAACCATTTTTTACTATAAGTACTGTTGATAGTGTTTTCTGTAAATTCATCGAGTAGTTTTCTTTGACTCTTTTTTGACAAATTTTGCCAAAACAGAGGTGAGATTATAGTGTTTTCACAATTTGCTATAATCAATGAAGTAATAGCTTTTTCAAGTTTTAAATCATTTAAACTGTCTAATTCATCAAGCAGAGTTATTGACTTGTTTTCAAAAGGAAATGCAGCAATTATAACAATTGTACTATTTTTATCTGGTAAAAATGTTATGATTGGATTTTCGTAAGGAATATTTGGGTCATGATGATTATTCATAGATTTTCCACTATATGTTATTTTAGGGCTCATTTGTGAAGATACTGCAAAAGGATACAGTCCTTCTTTTTGATAAACAATATATTCTAAAGAATCATAATTTTTGTTAGCTATAGCATTATCTAAGTAATGTTTTCCTTTTTCTAATTCAGCTAAGGCTATTTCATTTCCTCCTATCATTCGTGACTGCATATGTTGTGAAAATAAACTCCCATTATTCATCTTATTTTTCTCAAAGTTAGACCAATAATTCAGTTCTTCTTTTTTTCTATGATACGAATGTGCAAAAGAGCGGTATGAATGAAGAAATAAATGTTTCTCCGAGTCATGGTCAAATTCAAAATTCTCAATGGGTGAGAATAGCTTTGAATCATGAAAATCACAAAATCCAAAAAAGGTAGATGCTTCCTTACGACCAATTGGTTTCAGGTCTTTAAGCATATTTTGTTCTCCATAAATAAAATTTGTTAAAGTATATAGTGAGATATTTTTATTTACTTCGGAAGCAATTATTGATATTCTTCCATTATTTTGGATGCTATGAGCTTGTTTAATTTTCCCTTTGCATTCGTCTTTATCGTGATGAAAACATTCTTTAATATTAAATAAACTCTTTTGTTTCTGAACTTCTCTATTAAATTCTTCGATATTCATTTTCTACAGCAGCTAACTCGTTATATGTCAAACTTTAGTTGTTTTATTCTGGCAAAAGGATGGGATAACATAAAGTTTAGCAATTTTTATACGCTATCAAATATATTAAAACCAATAGGTTACCTAAAATAAAGTTATTAACGAGTTATTGGTATTTGTTAATTAATTATACAATTCCAACAAACTTACTACAAGGGGTGTGCAAATTCTTACGGAATTCCGGAAATCAATTAATTTTTATGATTTGTAACACATTTTATTAAATGGTCACTTTAAAGAAAGCCTTAACGATATACTTTTCGTTTGCTAATTTTTACGTCTCCCTTTTTTTCTAAGGATTTTATGACCCGAATTACGGTTTCTACTCGCAAACCTAAAATATCAGCTATTTGTTGCCGGGTATAGGCTACTTTGAATGTGTATTTTCCTTGGATTTTGTATACATCGTCTTTTAAGTAATCAATAAATCGAAGTACCCTGTGAGCAGGTTCTTGGCTTGAAATTTCTGAAGCTATAATGGCTTTGTAGTACAAACGTTTGGCTAAACTTTGGGTGATTTTTAAATGAATTTCAGGATTGTCTTGTAGTAATTTAAACAAATCACTTTTAGCTAAAGCTAGAATCGTACTATCAGAAATAGCCACCGCATTGGCAGGATAGGTAACATCAATAAATAAAGGAGGTTCCCCAAAACTTTGATTTTTATAAAATATCCCTTGAATAAACTCTTTACCATCATCGTTAAAATTATTCATTTTCACGGCTCCAGTTACTATTTGATAGTAATAATGAGCTGTTTGTTTTTCAGAGAAAATAAGTTGTTCTTTCTTATATTCCTTAGTGTCAGCATTGTATTTTAAAAGAAGTTCTTCAGGTATCATTATGATTTAAGTCATAAATTGCAATAGCATAAAGATATACTTTTGTGGTGTATTTTAACAACGATTTGTAAATGGATAAAAGAGATATAGAAAATAGAGAAGATGTGTATAAACTGGTATCAACCTTTTATAATGATAAAATTAGAAAGGATGATTTTATAGGTCCTATCTTTTTGAAAACAATTCCTGAAGAAACCTGGGAAAGCCATTTACAAAAACTCACCGATTTTTGGGAGACCAATTTGTTTTTTGTGCGAAAGTTTAAAGGAAATCCTATGAAAGCACATAAAGATGTAGATAGAGATTTCGATTTTTCAATTTATCAAGAACACTTTGGTCGCTGGTTACAACTATGGTTTGAAACCGTAGATGAACTTTTCGATGGAGTAAAAGCACACGAAGCCAAGGAAAGAGCAAGAAATATAGCTTCTATGCTCTTTTTTAGAATGTTTGAAGCAAAGCCAAAACCTACTTCATAAGTATTTGATAAAAAATCATAAAGATATTTCCTAAAAAACTAATAATAAAGGCCCAAACAATTGCTTTAAAAGGGCGTTGACTTATTGCTACTGCATTGGCTCCCATAGCTGTTGCGCAAGCAAAAATTAAAGCAAATAAATTCACGTCGCCATCTACGGCTAAAGCGGCAGTTATAGAGGCAATCATAGAACCTACAGTAATTAGAATTATTGAGATACCTATGCTGTTTTTTTCTCCTTCGGCTATTTTCTGGTTGATGTAAGTTAAAATTCCAAGTCGAGTGGTTTTTTGATATACTTTTTCTGTGGTTAAGTTTTCTGTAGTTACCATAATCTAATTATTTACTTCAAATTTAGTGGTTTGTAAATGAGTATTTTATGATTTAAGTCATAAATGAAGAAGGATAAAAATTGATTTTATTAGATAGATATTTTTATCTTCACATATTAAAATTTGTCCTGTGGAGTTAACAACCGTTATTTATATTGTATTGGCCGTTTTAGTAAGTATTGCTATCGCTTTTTTTCAATACTTCTATAAAGTAAAAAGAACTCCGAAAGTACATATTATGCTTTTTGCTTTAAAAGCACTGAGTCTTTTTTTGATAGGCTTGTTGCTTATTAATCCTAAGATTAAGACTATAGAGACCGAAAATATAAAGCCTGTTTTAGCTGTTTTGGTAGATAATTCTCTTTCTACTCAATTTTTTAAAGAAGAACAAAATGTTAGGGAAGCGTTATCGAAAATTCAAAAAAATGAAGCGATTCAAGATAAATTTGAGGTTCAGTATTTTTCTTTCGGAAAAGAAGTAGATGTTCTGGATACCTTGTTTTTTTCAGATACACAAACCAACATTTCAAAAGCTATAAATGCTGTTGATGAGTTAAATAAGGATAAAATTTTAACTTCAGTATTGATAACTGATGGGAATCAAACTCAGGGAAATGATTACGAATTTGTAACCTCAAAAAATAAAATATTTCCAGTTGTTGTAGGAGATACGATACAATATCAAGATGTGCAGATATCACAGTTAAACGTTAATAAGTACAGTTATTTACAAAACAAATTTCCTGTAGAAGCTCTGTTGTATTATGAAGGAAAAGAAAAAGTTAATTCTACTTTTACAATTCAACAAAATGGACAAAAAGTGTTTTCTAAGAATGTTGAATTTTCCCCAGAAAATCCTGTACAAACCATTACTACAAATTTGCTATCTACAAAAAAAGGATTGCAATATTATGCGGCATCAATCAGTAAAATTAATAAAGAGAAGAATACTAAGAATAACTACAAAAGCTTTTCTGTAGAAGTTATTGATGAACAGACGAAAGTATTGTTGTTGAGTTCTTTTTTGCACCCTGATTTAGGTGCGTTAAAAAAAGCTATTGAAAGTAACAAACAGCGTAAAGTAGACATTGCTCTTATATATGATAAAACTGTAAATCTAGAGGACTATCAGTTGTATGTCTTGTATCAGCCGACTAGTTATTTTAAGAGTGTGTTTGAAAAAATATCGTCAAATTTTCTATTGATATCAGGAACAAAAACCGATTGGAATTTTATCAATACTCTAGATATAGGAATCAACAAGAGGGTTATTAATCAAACAGAAGAATATACCGCAATTTATAATCCGAACTTTTTAACGTTTTTCCAGGAAGATATTGGTTTTAATCAATTTCCACCATTACAAGACAAATTTGGAGAAGTCCAATTAAAAAAGGAAGCTCAAAGCTTGTTGTATCAAAAGTATGCAGGTGTAGAAACCACGCAACCATTGTTATCCACTTTTGAAGAAAATGAAAAAAAACATGCAATATTGTTCGGAGAAGGAATTTGGAAGTGGAGAGCAGCAAGTTATTTAAAAGAGCAAAATTTTGAAAGCTTTGACACATTTATAGGGAATATAGTTCAGTATTTAGCGTCTAACAAAAAACGAAAAAGGTTAGAAGTAACCTCAGAACGATTGTATCCAGCAAATGCTCCCATTACCATTACTGCTTTTTATGTAGATAAAAACTACCAGTTTGACAATAGAGCTACTTTAGAATTAACAATAACTAACAAGGAAACTAAAGAACAGAAAAAACTTCCATTTTCGTTAGTAAACAACTCCTATCAAGTATCGGTAGAAGGGTTAACCTCAGGAGAGTATTCGTATCAAGTTTCTGTGGCAAATCAAAATATACATAGCTACGGACAATTCAAGATTACTGATTATCAAATAGAGGAGCAGTTTACGAATGCAAACAAAAAGAAGTTGCAAGCATTGGCTTCAAAAACAAAAGGGAAAGTGTTTTATCCTACTAAAACAAAAGAGTTATTAGATACTTTGGTTAATGATGAATCGTATTATACTACACAAAAATCAATAGCTAAAGAGCAAAATTTAATCGATTGGAAATGGATTTTGTTTTTAGTCGTTGCATTTTTAAGTATAGAGTGGTTTATCAGAAAATACTATGGTAAAATTTAAGAAACCAATTGAGTTTTGTTGGTTTTAGAAAGATTGTTGACGAAATTTGTAACAAAGAAAACAATATGAGATTTCACACACGTAAATGGGTAAAACCAGAAGATTTAAATCCTAATGGGACACTTTTCGGAGGAAGATTATTACAATGGATAGATGAAGAAGTAGCCTTATATGCTATTATTCAGTTAGAAATTCCGAAGACAGTAACTAAGTTTATGTCTGAAATAGATTTTGTTAGTTCAGCAAAGCAAGGAGATATTATAGAAATTGGAATTGATGTAGTAAAATTTGGAAAAACTTCAATTACGTTAAATTGTGAAGTTCGTAATAAGATTACAAGAAAAACGATTATTGCAATTGATAAGATCATTATGGTAAGCTTAGACGAAGAAGGAAAGCCCTTTGCACATGGTAAAACTAAAATTGAATACGTTAAAGACCGTTTAGATAATTAGTTTTTAATTAAAACTTTTTACATTTGCTACACTAAAGCATTAGGATTGAAAAATAGTATCATTTTTTTATTTGTACTACTGTTGCTAACGCCACAAATACAAGCACATAACGATGTGGTTGTATATGATACTATTGAAAATCATGCAGACTTTAATGAGCTGCATGAAGAACTTCATCACCAAAATGATAACGATCAACAACGTAGTGAAGAGCATCATCATCATTGTTCTGTTATTAGTACTTATGCCAGTTTTATACCAGAAGAATGTAACTATGATTTTCCGTTATTTGTTGAAATAAAGCAAGAAATAACTTGTTACAAAACAGGATACTACAATTCTTATTTATCGGCTATTTTTCAGCCTCCTAGAGTCTAAATTAATTATTTATAGTTCACTTTCATAGTAATGAAAGTTTTTTGCATCTTTTTAAGAAAAGAGATGTCATATGATACACATATATATAATTAATTTAAAACAAATACATGTTAAAAAATATAGTACTTGTAATAGCAATTATGTTGTTTGCTATACAGGCAAAAGCACAGAATTCAGCACAATTTAAAATCATTTCCGATGAGAAAGAGCCTATAGTTGGGGCGTCCGTTTATTTAAAAAATACAACGTTAGGAGCAGAAACTGATTTTAATGGATTGGCAAAGATAAATAGCGTACCCAATGGAAAGCAAACTTTTGTTGTGTCTTTTATAGGATTTGAAACCGTAGAAAAAACAATTGTATTCCCAACAACAAAAACACAGTTTACTGTAGAGCTACACGAATCAGAAGAAACTTTAGATGCAGTAGTAATACAATCTGCTCGAAGTAAAAGAACCATAGCAGAAATACCAACAAGAATAGAGGTAATTGGAGCAGAAGAACTAGGTGAAAAAGCAGCAATGAATTCTGCTAATATAGCTATGCTACTTCGCGAAAGTACTGGGATTCAAATGCAACAAACATCAGCTAATTCTGCTAATCAAAGTATTAGAATACAAGGTTTAGATGGTCGATTTACACAGTTGTTAAAAGATGGATTTCCATTGTTTGGTGGTTTTTCAAGTGGATTGAGTATTATGCAAATTCCCCCTTTAGATTTACAGCAAGTAGAAATAATTAAAGGAAGTTCTTCAACTTTATATGGAGGAGGAGCCATAGCAGGATTGGTAAATTTGGTTACGAAACAACCTAAGGATGAAAGAGAAGTTAGTTTAATGTTCGATCAAACATCTCGAGGAGGAAGTACCATCAATGCTTTTTATAGTGAGCGTTATAACAAGATAGGTGTAACTTTATACGGATCTGCTAACAGACAAGAAGCAGCAGATGTAAATAAAGATCATTTTTCTGATATTCCACAAGTTAGAAGTTTTAGTATCAATCCGTCGTTATTTTACTATCCAAATGAGAGAGAGCAGTGGCGTTTAAATTTTAATACCACAGTTGAAAATCGTATTGGAGGAGATATGGATGTAGTAGAAGATCGTATGACTTCTGATCATAATTTTTATGAAAAAAACAAGACAGAACGTTATGCTGCACAATTGTCGTACTCTAACAATATTTCGGAGGATAAAAGCTTTAATTTTAAAAACAGTGTAAGTTATTTTAAACGTAATTTATCTCTTCCAGATTATACTTTTGATGGTAAACAATGGGCTACTTTTACTGAAGCTAGCTATAACCTATATAATGATACCTCTGATTGGGTTTTTGGAGGAAATATTTTTACTGAAAAGTTTATAGAAAATCCAGTAACAACTGTTGATAGAAGTTATAACCAATTTACTTTTGGAGGTTTTGCTCAAAACAATTGGAAACTAACTGAGAACTTAACGCTAGAGAGTGGTTTACGAACTGATTATAACGACCATTACGGAACATTTGTATTACCAAGAGTCTCATTATTTATTAAGTACAACGAAGCTGTTTCTAGTAGAATAGGAGGGGGATTAGGGTATAAAATACCAACTATTTTTACAGAAGATGCTGAATTGCTTTCGTATCAAAATGTACAGCCAATTAATTTAAGTAATTTTGAAGCTGAAACTTCTATAGGCTTTAATGCCGATGTAAATTATAAAACACGAATTTTTAACGATAATGTTTCTTTGTCGTTTAATCAGTTGATTTTTTATACACAGTTAAAAAACTCTCTATTACTGGAAGAAAACGGAGTGAATTATGAGTTTATAAACTCCAGTAATCCTTTAAATAGTTATGGTGCTGAAACAAACTTAAAGTTAAAGTATAAAGATTTTATTTTGTTTACCAATTATGCTTATAACAATGTTAAAATTGATGGAAATCAAAAAGCCTTAACACCTAAACATAGTATTGGTGGAGTATTAATGTATGAGGTGCACGATAAATGGAGAGTAGGATATGAGGCTTATTATAAAAGCTCTCAGCTAAGAAATGATTTAACAACAACTCCTAATTTTTGGACGATGGGATTCATGGCAATGAGAACTTTTGGTAAAATAAGTATTTACACCAATTTTGAAAACTTTACTGATACCAAACAGCAGAATTATCAAAGTATGATTCAAGCGCCACATAATAATCCAGCTTTTACGGATATTTGGGCTCCTACTGATGGATTTATATTCAATGCAGGAATCTTGGTGAAATTATAGATAAAGAGGAGCTAAAAGCTCCTCTTTTTGCATCTTTTTCATACATTTAAAGTCAACTTATAAAAACATGGGACATAGCCATCATCATCATTCACATGGAAAATCAACAGAAAATATTGCCATAGCATTTTTTTTGAATCTGGCATTTACAATTATTGAGCTTATAGGAGGTTTTTATACCAATAGTTTAGCTATTATGTCCGATGCTTTACATGATTTAGGAGATAGTTTAAGCTTAGGACTATCATGGTTTTTCCAAAAAAAATCGACAAAAAAAGCCACCAAAAAGTATTCTTATGGGTATAAGCGTTTCTCGCTTTTAGGAGCTATTATTAATTCAATAGTGTTGGTTGTAGGATCTGTTTTTATTATCAAAGAAGCCATTCCAAGAATTATTACACCAGAAAGTACCGATGCAAAAGGAATGATGTGGTTAGCTGTTTTAGGTATTGTAGTAAATGGGGCAGCAGTATTAAAATTAAATAAAGGAACTTCTATAAACGAAAGAGTAGTATCGTTACATTTATTAGAAGATGTACTAGGCTGGGTAGTTGTGTTATTAGCTAGTATAGTAATGCAGTTTTGGGATGTACCAGTCTTAGATCCCGTTTTATCTGTGGGAATTGCAGGGTTTGTTTTATTTAATGTGTATAGAAATATAAAAGAAAGTCTTCGTATTATATTACAAGGTACTCCTGTAAATATTTCAATAGATGAACTTAAAAAAAGACTAGTGGCTTTTGAAGAAATTGAAAATATTCATGATTGCCATTTATGGACGATGGATGGAGAGTATAATGTTTTTACGGCTCATTTGATTTTAAAGGAGAAGAGTTTTTCATGGGAAGAAGCCAAATACATTAAACGAAAAGTAAAAAAACTATTACACGATGAGTTTCATTTAGAGCACATAACTTTAGAGTTAGAAGTATCTGCTTATGAATGCGAATATGAAAACTGCGGTTCGTCAATTTAGTTGTACATTTGAGTATAAAAAATATAAAAATGAATAGAAATCAAGTAGAGTTAAAGTTTCCTAAGTTCGGATTATTAATACCTGTAGCGATAGTTTTAGTCATATTTTTAGTAAAATCTACTGTAACCATCAATTCAGGTGAAGCTGGAGTTTTATATAAAACTTTTGACGGAGGTGTTGTAACAGACAAGCCACCATTAGGTGAAGGATTTCATATCGTTGCACCTTGGAATAAGGTTCATGTATATGAGGTTAGACAGCAAGAACTTTTTGAGAAAATGAAAGTATTGTCATCTAACGGTTTAGAAATTCAAATAGATGCATCTGCTTGGTATCAGCCAGTTTATAATGATTTAGGAAAATTGCATCAAGTATTAGGAGAAAACTATTTACAACGTGTAATTCAACCAGCAATTCGATCGGCGGCTCGTAGTGTGGTAGGTCGTTATACACCAGAGCAATTATATTCAAGTAAAAGAGATGCTATACAAGATGAAATATTTGCAGAAACAAAAAAGATTTTAGAAACTCAATATGTTCAGTTAAACGAAGTTTTAGTTAGAGATGTTACTTTACCATCAACCATTAAAGAAGCGATTGAACGTAAATTAAAGCAAGAGCAAGAATCGTTAGAATATGAGTTTAGGCTAGTAACAGCTCAAAAAGAGGCAGAAAAACAAATAATTGAAGCTAAAGGAAAGGCAGATGCTAATAAAATTTTAAGTGCTTCATTAACCGATAAAATTCTACAAGATAAAGGTATTGAGGCTACTAATAGATTAGCGAACTCTAATAATAGTAAAGTGGTTATTATAGGTTCTGGTAAAAGCGGAATGCCAATTATTTTAGGAAATCAATAGGCTAGCGATAGAAAATAATAAAAAAAGCAACTCATTTGAGTTGCTTTTTTTATTTGATTATTGTTAAGTTTAATCTCTTCTACGCTTTCTTCCAAAACCGGCAGCAGATTTGTTATCTGATCTTCTAGAAGAAGTTTCGTTACTACGTCTTCTACCAAAACTTTTTTTAGTGTCAGAAGAAGTAGGCTTATCACTTCGACGTTTTTTATCATTAAATCCACCGTTACCATTCCTACCACGAGGTTTTCTTCCGCCACCGTTACCGCGATCGGTTTTAGTAACTTCAACATTTACAGTTCTTCCGTTAAAATCTGGGTCATTTACTGTAAAAGCTTCTAACGTTTCCTTTTCGTAGTTTTTGTCTATTTCAAAGAAAGAGAAAGTATCTAAAATATCAATGGCTCCAATTTCAATTTTATCGCCAATATTTTGATCATTAATTAAACCTATTAATTTTGCAGGGTTTAAACGATCTTTTCTTCCTAAATTGATAAAGAAACGCGTCATGTTTTCGTTTGAAGAACGACCTCTTGAATTTTCTTTAGAAGATAAGTTGTTCAGATCAGGAGCGTTTTCGTAATACGATAAGAAGGTATTAAATTCTAAAGAAACAAATTTTTGAATTAGTTCTTCTCTAGTTAAATCTTCTAATTTTTCATATATACTAGGTAAAAAATCTTCAATTTGATCAGTATTAACTTCTGTATTGTGTACTTTATCAATTAAATGAAATAATTGATTTTGACAAATTTCTTTACCCGAAGGAACTGGAGTATGAATAAACTCTTTTTTAATAATACGTTCGATAGGACGTAATTTTCCCTGTTCCTTTTTAGTAACTAAAACAATTGAAACTCCTTTGTTACCAGCTCTACCAGTTCTACCACTACGGTGGTTATAGTTTTCTATTTGATCTGGTAATTTATGGTTAATAACGTGTGTTAGGTTATTAACATCTAATCCACGAGCAGCTACATCTGTAGCTACCAACATTTGAATGTTTTTCTCACGAAACTTTTCCATTACCGAATCACGTTGTGCTTGTGATAAATCACCATGTAATGCATCAGCATTATAACCATCCTTAATTAAATTATTGGCTACTTCTTGTGTTTCTCTTCGTGTTCTACAAAAAACAATTCCGTAGATATTTGGATTCAAGTCAGCAACTCTTTTTAAGGCTTGATAACGTGTTTTTTCATTTACCAAATAGTACTCATGACTTACGTTGTCTGAACCTTGATTTTTTTGTCCTGAAGTAATTTCAACAGGATTTTTCATGTAATTTCTTGCTATTTCTTCTACTTCTCTAGGAAAAGTTGCTGAAAACAGTAAAGTTTGTTTACTCTCAGGAGTTGCTTCTAAAACTTGATCTAACTCATCTTTAAAGCCCATGTTAAGCATCTCATCGGCTTCATCTAGCACTAACCACTGAACATTACCAAGCTTTAAGGCTCTTCTTTTTATTAAATCAACTGTTCTACCAGGCGTACCTACTACTATTTGAGCTCCTTTTTTTAACTTTCTAATTTGCTCTTCAATATTTGCACCACCATAAACGGTAGCTACTTTTAAATTTGGTAAATACTTTGAAAAACCTTCAATATTATTACCAATTTGCACTGCTAACTCACGCGTAGGTGATAAAATAATAGCCTGTGTGTGCACGCTTGTTTGATCGATAAGTTCGATGATTGGTAAACTAAAAGCTGCTGTTTTACCTGTACCTGTTTGTGCAAATGCTTTTAAATCTTCAGTAGATGAAATGATTTGTGGAATTGCTTTTTCCTGAATAATTGTTGGCTTTTCGTACCCTAAATCGGTCAAAGCTTTATTGATAGGTTCTTGCAAACCTAAATCTAAAAATGTAGACATACTGTGTTTTTTGAGAATCCACAGATGCCCCTCCGCGAATTCTATATTAATATTATTAACCGTTAATCGGTTTTTTTTGGACGGTGCAAAAGTACACTAAATAAAATGAATAATGGTATACTATTTGTTTTTTTGTAAATCGTTGATTTCCTGATTGATATTTAAGGCAGAAAGGCTAGTGTAACCATTAAGGATAACCCCACTTTTATCAACTATAACCATACGAGAAAATTTGCTTGTAGAATATTCGCAAGTAGAGCTTCCTTTAGGTAATGTGTATTGGAATTTTATGTCTACGTTTTTTGTATATCTCTTAGAAGAATCGCACAAATTTACTAAGATGAAATTAACATCAGGATTATTTTTAACTAGAAAGTTAAATCGTGAAGATACCCAATCATCTGAGGCATATTTATAATTTTTAAATAAAATAACGGTATTTTTTCCTTTAGAAATATTCTGAACATCAATAAGTTCACCATCAGAAGCTATTAAGTTAAAAGAAGGAAGTTTTTCTCCTTTATGTAATAGCTTTAAATCATTTATGATGCGTTGTACCGCTTTCTTTTGTTCAATATTTGTGTTTAATTGGAAAAAGGTAAAGAAAGTTTCATCTTTCTTTTTATGGTTAGGTTCTTTGAAAAAATGACTTATTACAGCGTTGTATAAAAGCTTATTTTTAATTTCTTCTGTAACAATATTTTTATCAATGGCATGAAATAAATCTACCGTGAAATTATCAGATTTACTCATGCAGTTTTTTTGATACACATCATTGTAAATTTTTTCAAGAACAAATTTGTAATACACCCCAAAAAACATTAAAGAATCCTTATCTATATGGGCATTTTTACGATAATCATAGTATGAATTAGCTAATATCTCAGGATCTTCTTTAGTAGCATTTTTAATGGCGTATTCTTCAAAGTTTGTATATAAAGGATACCTCAGGGCAATATCTAAAATGGAAAGAAATTTTTTAGAGGTGTTATTATTACTCTCTTTATACTTATTAAGTATCCCTGTTTTTACATTTAGTATAGAATCAATTTTATAAACAAACTCATTTTGAGGTAAACTAAAATATTTAGATATCTTTTTTTGATCTAGTTCGTATTCTAAAAAAGACTCTATTAATAGGTTGTTTCTTTCAGCATTATCACCACTAAAAACTAACGATTCGTCAAAATCCCACGTGTTTAATCTAATTAAAATGCTATCAGCAGGTTGAATGTAAACATATTGATGCTCAGGACCATGTTCAAAAACATACAATCCTTCCTTCAAATCATCATATTTACCTAAAAAAGTATTGTTTTTTTCTAAAGGGATGGTGTCGTTAAATTCATAACTGTCAGATAAAATGACAAAGTTAGATTTAGGATTGATGATTTTACCTCCAAAATAAGTGGGTTTTGGAGTATTGGATTTTGTGCATCCAATAAATACAATCAATATGAGAGGTATAAAATACTTAACCATGCCTTTGTTTATCCTAAATAACGATATTCAAAAATATAGAACTCTTTATTATTAGGCTGTTAATTCGTTGTTAAAAGAATTAAAAGGGTCAAATGTAAGGTGTTAAAATTTTCCTTGCAAATTCTTTTAAACTCTTTAGTTTTTATACTTTTGCACGGAATTAAAAAAAAAATACATGTTATCAGTTTCTAATTTATCAGTTCAGTTTGGGAAGCGTGTTTTGTTCGACGAAGTAAATACAAAATTTACACAAGGAAATTGCTACGGAATTATCGGAGCAAATGGAGCAGGAAAATCTACTTTCTTAAAGATTTTATCAGGAAAACAAGACCCCACTTCTGGTCATGTTCATTTAGAACCAGGAAAAAGAATGTCAGTATTAACGCAAGATCACTATGCTTTTGATGAATATACGGCATTGGAAGCTGTGTTAATGGGGAATAAAGAACTACACCAAATTAAATCGGAAATTGATGCTTTATATGCTGATTATACAGATGAAAATGCAGAGAAAATAGGGGAGTTACAAGTTCGTTTTGAAGAAATGGATGGATGGAACGCTGATGCCTCTGCTGCAAGTTTATTGTCAAACTTAGGGATTAAGGAAGAAGATCACTATACATTATTATCTGAGATTGATCCTAAGAAAAAAGTACGTGTATTATTAGCTCAAGCGTTATTTGGAAATCCTGATGTATTGATTATGGATGAGCCTACCAACGACTTAGATTTTGAAACAATTTCATGGTTGGAAAATTTCTTAGCGAATTATGATAATACTGTAATTGTTGTATCTCACGACCGTCACTTTTTAGATGCAGTTTGTACACATATTTCTGACATTGATTTTGGAAAAATTAATCATTATTCAGGAAATTATACATTCTGGTACGAATCATCTCAATTAGCAGCGAAACAAAGAGCTCAACAGAATAAGAAAGCAGAAGATAAAAAGAAAGAATTAGAAGAATTTATCCGTCGTTTCTCTGCAAACGTAGCAAAATCTAAACAAGCAACTTCTCGTAAGAAAATGATTGAGAAGTTAAATGTAGATGAAATTAAGCCATCTTCTCGTCGTTATCCAGCTATTATTTTTGAAAGAGATAGAGAAGCAGGAGATCAGATTTTAAATATAGAAGGTTTATCTAAAACAGATGCTGAAGGAGAATTACTATTCTCGAATATTGATCTTAACTTGAATAGAGGAGATAAAGTAGCAGTTATTTCAAAAAACTCGAAAGCTACTACAGCATTTTATCAAGTAATTTCAGGAAATGAAGAAGCTGACTCTGGAAAATACAGTTGGGGAGTAACGACTACTCAATCATATTTGCCAGCTGATAACTCTTCATTTTTCCAAAATGGAGAATTAAACTTGGTAGATTGGTTACGTCAATATGCACAAACAGAAGAAGAGAGAGAAGAAGTGTTCTTAAGAGGATTCTTAGGTAAAATGATTTTCTCAGGTGAAGAAGCTTTAAAGAAAAGTAACGTATTGTCAGGAGGAGAAAAAGTACGTTGTATGTTATCTCGTATGATGATGACCAGAGCTAATATTTTAATGTTAGATGAGCCAACCAACCACTTAGACTTAGAATCTATTCAAGCGTTAAATAACTCGTTAATTAACTTTAAAGGAACTGTGTTGTTTACTACGCATGACCACGAGTTTGCCCAAACTGTAGCCAACAGAATTATAGAGATTACACCAAAAGGAATTATAGATAAATATTCAACTTTTGATGATTATTTAGATGATCCTAAAGTAAAAGAATTAAGAGAGAAAATGTACTCTTAAGCATACATAAAAAGGGAACCAATTGGTTCCCTTTTTTATAATATATAGTTAGTTTTATTCTTCTGTAGTATCTTCAAAAAAAGTAAATACATTACCGCCGTAGCGCTTTTCGTAACTAAATTTAGGGTGATTAGTTAAATCGGTATGTTTAGAGTGTTCTATAATTAAAACGCCTTCTTCATTTAACAATTCACGTTCAAAAACTAAATCAGCAATTTTTAAAAACTGAGCTTCTTCAAAATCATACGGAGGATCAGCGAAAATAACATCAGTTTTAAGCGGAGTTTTTTCTAAGAATTTATATACATCACTTTTATAACTATTAATCTCCATTCCTAAATCTTTTGCTGTTTGATTAATGAATTTAATACAAGCAAAGTGAGCATCAACTGCATAAATAGTTTCAGTACCTCTTGAGGCAAACTCGTAACTAATATTTCCTGTTCCTGCAAATAAATCTAATACCGAAATATTTTCAAAATAATATAAGTTGTTAAGAATGTTGAATAGCGATTCTTTAGCCATATCGGTTGTGGGGCGAACAGGTAAATTTTTAGGTGCTGTAATTCTTTTACTTTTGTGTTTTCCTGAAATAATACGCATTAGGCTATAAGTATAAAGTTAGAGTGGTTCGAAAAATCTTCATCATCAACAAAGAAATTATTTACAAGATTCATAAAATGAATATTTCGAACATAAGTGTAAGTTATCAAATATAAATCGGATTCTTTTTCAATGTTTCCAATAAAAGTCAATTGAAAAGAGTCTGGATTCATTTGTAGTTGTTCTGCGACAAATAGAATGTAATAAATAAAATCTTCTTTTGTAGTGTAAGGAAATGAATTATAAAAAATAAGATTTCCTTCTTTGCAGACAACAATGTCTATATGATTAGGAGATACGTGTACAAAAAATTGTTTCTCTGAGTTTTCTTTAGAATAAGCTAATAGCTTGTTAATTAAAACAGTAGAGTGATGTTTGTATTCAAACTCTCCAAAATTTTGGAATATATAGTTGTTAATATTTACATAGGGTATATATACAGTATTAATTTCTGAAGTATCATGTATATCGTATGTAATAAAATCTGTAGCTAAAGTTTTAACTGTATATTTCAAATAAGGAGCTAAGTTATTTCTATCAAAAAGAGGAGTAGGAACTAACGTAGCTAAATTGTTTTGATGCACAGCAAAAACTGATACAAAGTCTTGTTGCAAGTCTTTATCTGTATCAAAAACATGAATAATTTTTTCTAGTAATAACTCAGGAGAGGCAACAGGAGAAGCAAATGTATATTCAGTAAATAGAATGATTTCTTTTGTTGTTGAGTTTGAAATACAAAAAGAAAATCCATCCAAACTAAATTGGATGGATAGACTTTTATGTTGCGCTATAACGCTAGTTTTTTTAGTCTTCTTTTGCAATAGCATCACCTTTATCGTAATAAGGAGGCCAGTTACCACCTGTAGTTACTTCGCTTAATGAACCTACTGAAACAAATTCACCTTTAATTTGATCTGATTCGATAGCTTCTAACTCTGCTTTAATTAAAGAAGGATTCATTCCTTTTAAAATAGGTTTTTTAGACACTTTAGCTTCAAAAACAGGAACTTCTAATCCTGCTACTTTTTCAACTCGTCCAATAGCTAATTCAAAGCTTTCTTCAGTACCAGGTACGCTAAACATACTCTTGTACTCTTTGCCTTCAAAATATCTTAAAACAGGCTCATATCCAATAGTATCAATTACTTTTTTAGAAACAGTAACAAAAATACCTCCACCTTTGTCTACTTTCTCTTCAACGTTTTTAGTCTCAGTTAAGGCTAACTTTCCGTTTTCAACAAAGCTTAATAATGCATCTTTATTGCTAGTATAGTTTCCATAAACTTCTTTATATTTTACTTCGGCATCACGAATTAATTTTAAGTTTTTGATAACTTTAGCATATCGTACTTTCTTATCTTTATTAAAATGGATTGGCTCCATAATACCATCGTAAATTTTAATAGCTAAAAATACAGAAACAGCAAGCAACGCTAATGAAACTAACCATCTCATTTTTAGAGGTACAACCTTAACAACAAATATTGCTAAAAGAAATGCAACTACCACAGCTGCCAAAATCATTAATAATAAATTCATTTTTTTAATTTTTAATGTATGATATTCGCAAATCTACAATTTTTTTTCAATGATGAAAACATTATTTATAAATAGATTTATCTTTGAACATTATTTGAAATATGATACAAACTGCCCCAAAATTCTATACAGAAATACTACAAAAGTTCCCTTATACACCCACACAAAAACAAAGTGAGTTGTTAGATGTTCTAACTCATTTTATTTTTTCTGATGATAATCGTGCCCTGTTTTTATTAAAAGGATATGCAGGAACAGGTAAAACTACTATTATAAGCACCGTGGTTCATAATTTATGGAAAATTGGTCAAAAAGCAGTCTTGTTAGCGCCTACAGGTCGTGCTGCAAAGGTGATTTCAGGGTATTCAAATAGACAAGCGTTTACCATTCATAAAAAGATATATTTTCCCAAGAAGCAG
>NZ_JBNKHD010000006.1:0-127098 GCF_050290165.1 Tenacibaculum sp.
GAAGGCTTTCCTTTTGCATCAGTGTTTCTGTTTAAAATGTACTCTGTGTGTAATACGTCGAATTCTTTTCCTGCGAATTCAAAACTAGCTCTAAAAGATCCCATAACTTTCTTTTTTTTGGGTTAAATAATTAATTAAAAATACTTTTTTGAGCTTTCTCAATAAAAAAAGAGAAAGCTTTAAACAACATAAAACCTTCTCTTTTTTTATTTTTTGGCGCCATTCTATAATAAGAAAAAAGAAAACAAATATTGCCTATGTTACCGCGAATGTATAATTTATTTTATTTTCAAAAAAAACTTTTAGATGTTTTTTTTGAAAACAACTACCAACTTAACCACTCCAATTCCTCCTACAACTCTTGAAAACATTAGTGGTTTCTGTTGTGAAAAAAAATTATTTTTTTTCTGTATTATTCCTATTGTCTGAAAAATATTTAATCACAAAACCCATACTTTCATATAAAGAAAGTAATTCTTCTTTTGTTTTACAATATTCAATATCCTTCATTTTCCATGCAATCTTTTCTTTTGAAGTCTCATCTACAAACTCAAATAAATGCTTCATTGCTATCTCTAAAAAGCCATTACCTTCTTCTTTATGCTTGTCTTGTACAAAAACTTCTTTCTTCCTAGTTTTTGGCCAAAGTTTAGCCCATAAACCAGACTCTATATTAGACAACTCAACTGCACTTTTATCAATATCAAACACATTCACCTCACATTCATTTTCGTTTACAAGCACTAACACATTGCCTCCAATACTTGTTTTTTCTATCACACATTTTGTGCCCGAGGAGCTTTTAGTATCCAGTAAATACTTAACTATACCTAGTCGTTGTTGTTCTATTTTCAACCTCTTATCAAGTTCTTCCTTTTCACGCACCAACTCCTTATCTACTATTCTTCTTATTTTTTTCTTAAAAAACATCTTAAAAATCATAACATCTATTTTTTTTATGAAAGTAGTGTTTTATACTCAAAAACTAATCCCTTTTAAAAATCATGAATATAAAAAAAAGAGCAACCATTTCTGATTGCTCTTGCTTAGTAGCGGGAGCAGGACTCGAACCTGCGACCTTCGGGTTATGAGCCCGACGAGCTGCCTACTGCTCTATCCCGCGATTTGCGGTTGCAAAGATACGCCCTTTTCTTTGTTTTATCCAAATAAAAAAGCATTTATTTTTAATTTATTTTTTAACCCACTCAATAACAGACTTATAAAAATAAACATTTCTTACCTAAAAACAGCTTATCTTTGCCCTATGACACATAAAGCAGGATTTGTAAATATTATAGGGAACCCAAATGTGGGAAAATCAACATTGATGAATGCATTGGTGGGTGAAAAGTTATCTATTATTACTTCTAAAGCACAAACAACCAGACATCGTATTTTAGGTATTGTAAATAATGAGGATTATCAAATTGTTTTTTCTGATACTCCTGGAATTATAAAACCCGCTTATGAGTTACAAGAATCTATGATGGATTTTGTAAAATCGGCTTTTGAAGATGCTGATGTACTTATTTACATGGTAGAAGTTGGTGAAAAGGAATTGAAAAACGAAGCTTTCTTCAACAAAATCATTAACAGTAAAATCCCTGTGATTTTATTGTTGAATAAAGTTGATAAATCTACTCAAGAAGAGGTTGAAACTAAAATTGAATACTGGAAAAAGAAAGTTCCTAATTCTTTTGTATATGTAATTTCTGCTCTTGAAAACTTTAATGTGGATAGCGTATTTTACAAAATTATTGAGCTTTTACCTGAATCTCCACCTTTTTACCCAAAAGATCAATTAACCGATAAACCTGAGCGCTTTTTTGTAAATGAAAAAATCCGTGAAAAGATTCTTCAACATTATAAAAAAGAAATACCATATTCGGTAGAAGTAGAAACTGAAAGCTTTGTAGAAGAAGATAATATCATAAAAATCCGTTCTGTTATCATGGTAGAACGTGAAACTCAAAAAGGAATCATCATTGGACACAAAGGAAGTGCTATTAAACGTGTAGGAACTGAAGCACGCAAAGATCTTCAGCAGTTTTTTGACAAGAAAGTATTTTTAGATTTACATGTTAAAATCAATAAAAACTGGCGTTCTAATGAACGTCAACTAAAACGATTTGGATACAAAGATTAAATACTTTTAATCTCTTGTAACATTTTTTTGGTGTACTCTTTTAATTCATCCATTTGCCCTTTTCCTGTTGCCTTTCCTAAACGGCCAACAAGATAAAGTAGTCCCCATACAATAGGTATAACAATCAACATTGTTACAGGAAAGAACATGCTTTTATGTAACGCCCAGTTACTATAAGCAATACCAACAAAAGTTAAAAAAATGGTTATGACAATAAAATGAGAAATTATAAAAAAAGTCCAAACCTGAGGTTTTGGTCCAAACAATCCTTTTATAAGCGATAAGTTTTCAGAAATCTCTTCTATTTCAAGATGTAATTGAGGCGACCACAAATGTGATTCTTTCTCAGGCACATCAAGAACAACATGATTATCTACAACCTTCATTTTATACTTAGAAACATCGCTCAACCGTTTTTTAATTTCTTCTAACAAAACCTCAGAATTCATTTCATATTCTAATCGAAATCGCGGTTTTAAAAAAATCTGATTGTATAATTTATCATCCATTATATTAAAATATTAAACCCCAACAATATAACAAAAACTACATACTCTTTAAAATTCATCATAAATCATACAGTATATTGTATCTTTGCACAAATTTTTTTACAAAATGAGTATTATTGCGATTGTTGGGAGACCAAACGTAGGTAAATCTACCTTATTTAATCGACTTGTAAAACGTCGTGAAGCTATTGTTGATTCTGTTAGTGGAGTAACAAGAGACCGACATTATGGAAAATCTGAATGGAACGGAAAAGAATTTTCTGTAATTGACACTGGTGGATATGTAATTGGTTCTGATGATATTTTTGAAGGAGAAATACGTAAACAAGTTCAGCTAGCTATAGATGAAGCTGATATTATTGTTTTTGTAGTTGATGTTGAGCAAGGAATTACTCCTATGGATGATGAAGTTGCTAAAATTTTACGTCAAGTAGAAAAACCTTTATTTATGGCTGTAAATAAGGTTGACAATGCCATGCGTGATGCTGATGCAGTAGAGTTTTACAATCTTGGTTTGGGTGAATACTACACCATTTCTTCAATTAACGGAAGTGGAACTGGTGAATTACTAGACGCCATTGTTGAAGAAATTCCTGAACCTCTTGATGATGAGTTAAAAGAAGATGAGCTACCTCGTTTTGCAGTAGTAGGACGTCCTAATGCTGGAAAATCTTCATTTATCAATGCTTTAATTGGTGAAGACAGAAATATTGTAACCAATATTGCAGGAACTACTCGTGATTCTATTGACACTAAATACAACCGTTTTGGGTTTGAATTCAACCTAGTTGATACGGCTGGAATCAGAAAGAAATCAAAAGTAAAAGAAGATTTAGAATTCTATTCGGTAATGCGTGCAGTACGTGCAGTTGAACACTGTGATGTAGCTATATTGGTTATTGATGCAACTAGAGGATTTGAAGGACAAGATGAAAAGATATTTTGGTTAGCAGAGAAAAACCGAAAAGGAATTGTAATTCTGGTTAACAAATGGGATTTAGTAGAAAAAGAAACCAATACCATGCGTGATTTTGAAGCTAAAATCCGCCAAACTATTGCTCCTTTTACTGATGTGCCTATTATTTTTATTTCTGCATTAACTAAACAACGTATTTTCAAAGCTATTGAAACTGCTGTTGATGTTTTTGAAAATAGAAAACGTCGCGTTCAAACTAGTAAATTGAACGAAACGATGTTGGAGATTATGGAACACAACCCACCTCCAGCTACTAAAGGTAAATTCATCAAAATAAAATACTGTATGCAACTACCTACACATACACCACAATTTGCATTTTTTGCCAATTTACCTCAATATATTAAAGATCCTTATAAGCGTTATGTTGAAAACCAATTACGCGAACACTATAATTTCAATGGTGTACCTATAAGTATCTATTTTAGACAGAAATAAGTTTAACAACAATATAAAAAAGCCACTAGTAATTACTAGTGGCTTTTTTAATTCTCTTTTTTGAAAGCTGAAGCTACAAAAATCGACTACCTGTTTACAATTTTGTAAATTTGTATTTATAGATAGAGAACTATGAAAATTAGACAAACGAAAGATATTCATACTATTGAGCTTCCCTTCAAACTCAAAATAAGTTTTGAAAAGATTTTCAATCTGCTTCAAAAATATGCTGATGAAGAATACAAAGAGCATCCTTATCATGAACCATCAAAAAAAATGATTGAGGAAGTAAAAAGTATTCCTGAATTAATTGATGGGTTTTCTGACGAGTCTCTCTTAGAAAAACATAAAGAAACTATCGAGCTACTATTAGACCCTTTATTTCCTGAATTACTTTTAGAAAATGAAATTAAAGCGGTTAGTATCCCTTTTTCTTTCACTACTTTTAAATTTACTTCTCGATTTGAAAAAATTTTACAAAATGCTGGAGAAGATTACGAATTAAAAGTTCGAAATTTTGAAAGTGATGTAATGTATATTTATGCGTGTAGTCTAATTTTAGAAAGCGTTTATAACTACCCTATAGATATAAAACGTCCTTTCTTCTTTGACATTCCAGATAAAACAACAAATAGTACAAAAAAATATCGGGCTGCTTTTAATGCTGATTTTATGGATATTTTCCCTTCAGAAACAGCTCCAAAACTTACCGATGATGATATAAAATTACTACTTGATAATTTTGACAACATTGATGTTTGGAAAGAAAAATTCCCTCCTAAATCTTATATTTTTAAGGGGTTTGGAATAATGAATTTATTCGACGTAACTACTGATGAAATTATCTCAGAAATAAGAACTAACCTTCTAAAAAGGGATGAAAATCTAGTTAACACTTTACAAACAAGTTTTCGTAAGTTTTTTGGAATAAATGACTTAAAGTTAGGTTTTTCTGTTTTTGAAATTGACGCTAACAACTTAGCCTACTCTCGTATTAAAAAAGAAGAAAGTTTAGTTTTAAATTACGTAAAAGACATTT
Source organism: Tenacibaculum sp. (assembly GCF_050290165.1). Classification (GTDB taxonomy): domain Bacteria; phylum Bacteroidota; class Bacteroidia; order Flavobacteriales; family Flavobacteriaceae; genus Polaribacter. Next base: position 5,109 of record NZ_JBNKHD010000006.1, read on the forward strand.
CTTGCGATGGAGTTTTTTGTAACTATGTATTAGAAAAGCTTTTCTTAAACAAAGAAACACTCGCAATTTCTGATGTAGAAAAATACGGAGAACAAACCAATGAAAACAATTTCTATCAGAGATTAAAAAGCATGAACATTGGTAGTATTATTTTAGTTCCTATACAAGCCTCAGTAAAAGGAGACTTATCTATTATAGAAATAGCTTCTCCAAGACCTTTCGAACTGAATTCTATCAATCAAAATAAATTACAAGACTTAATTCCTTTATTTAAAATCGCTGTCGATCGTTTTTCAGAAGAACATCAAAACGTATTAGAGGCTACTATTCAAGAAAACTACACCTCTATTCACCCTACAGTAAAATGGCGTTTTTATGAAGCTGCTGAAAAATTCCACAGGGAAAATTTTGAAAAAAAGGAAAAAACTAAAGTAGAAGACATTATTTTTTCTGATGTATATCCTTTATATGGTCAATCAGACATTAAAGGTTCCTCTATTGCTAGAAATCAAGCCATCAAAGAGGATTTAACAACTCAATTATCTTTGGCTATTTCTGTGTTATTAGAAGCTTGTAAATCAGAAAGGCTTCCAATCTATAAAGAATTACGATTTAGAGTTGATGAATACCTTTCTGAGGTAAAAAAAGGTTTAAAAGCAGGAGATGAAATAGGTATTTTAGATTTTCTAAAACGCGAAATTTATCCTGTTTTTAATCATATCAAAGAAATTAACAACGAACTAAAAGATTTAGTTGACACTTATATTAATCGCTTAGACCCTAATTTACATGTAGTATACGAAAAACGTAAAGCGTATGAAGACAGTGTTACTCTAATAAACGATCAGTTAGCATCATTTATCGATACAAAACAAGAAGAAGCACAGCAAATGTTTCCTCATTATTTTGAGCGTTATAAAACAGACGGTGTTGAATATAACATGTACATAGGGCAATCGTTAACTAGAGATAAGAAATTTGACAATCTCTATTTATACAACCTTCGGTTATGGCAACTGCAAATTATGTGCGAAATGGAAAATGTTGCGTTAAAAGCGACAGAAAAAATGGACCAAAAACTTCGTGTAGCATCTTTAATCCTAGTTCATAGTAATCCTTTAGCTATAAAGTTTAGAATGGACGAGAAACAGTTTGATGTTGACGGTGCCTATAATATTCGTTATGAAATTATCAAAAAACGCATAGATAAAGCCCATATAAAAGATACCGAAGAACGATTAACAGTACCTGGCAAAATTGCCATAGTATATTCTCAAGATAAAGACGCTCAAGAATATTACAAATACATAAAATACTTACAATCTAAAAACTTATTAGGTAAAGTTGAAAAACTAGAAATTGAAGATTTACAAGGAGTTTCTGGATTAAAAGCATTGCGCGTAGAAGTTGTATATCAAAAAGATTTTGACATACAAAAAACCATAACTATTGACGAGTTAATTCAAGAGTTTAAATAATCACTTACAAAAGCATTGAAACCGCTTCACCTACTTTTGAAGCGTTTTCTTGCATTTGAAATGCAATAGAAAAAACAATTACACTTACCAAAATACCTATCATAAATACTGTATAGGTAATTCTTAGTAATTTATATTTTCTATTTAAAACCAGTCCTAAGAAGTATAAATCTTTAGTTAACGAACCGTATAAATAATCACGGTCTTTCATCATTTCATTCATTGCCCATTCAAAATCTGGCAACTTCATTTTATGAAAATTTCCAAAAAACAATAAGTTAACCTTTTTATTTGCAACATCTTCTTTGGTGAATTTTCCTTCGGTAACATTAGGACGAGTAGCCATCACCGATAAAACTATAGATACCACAGTAAAAAGCACAAAAACAATTGTTGGTATGATTAAATAGTGGTTTGACGGATTATCAAGCTTTGGTATTAACGTCGATAATGTCATTGAAATAATAATAGCATTTACCGATAACAAAATATTTGCTTTGGTGTCAGCAATATCACTCAAGGTAATATGATTACGAAGTGCTACACGAAACATTGTTTCTATACCTCTTTCAGGCAGCTCTATTTTGGTCTTTTTTAATTTTAATTCTTCCTTCTTCTGTCTCTTTTTGAAATTTTCTTCCGAAAGCTTTTTTTGCCTTTTTAAAAGCTGAGCAACATTTTTACTTTTTTGTTTTTCCCATAACCTTGCTGCTCCATTTGAATAAAAACGATGCTTAGTTAAAAAATCTAAATTAGTGCTATCCCATTCAATATCGCTATAGGTTTCATTTTTAACGAGTTCCCATTCTCTACGCAATAATTCGTTAAAATCAGAGTAATTTTTACTTCCTACATGCGAACAATCGGCATCTTTTAATAACTTTTCCAGAATGTTCGTAGGTTTTTCTCCCATTTTGGTTGAAATAATCAATGAAGTAACCTCTTCAATTACATCCTTTTCTACTTTTTGTTTAATTAAGAAGTCTGTTGCTATTCTTACACTCTCCTCTTCATGGTTATCAGCATTCACAGTATACCCTGTATCATGAAACCATGCCGCCAAAGTTAATGTTTGTTGTTCCTTTTCTGAAAGATTTTCTTGTGCAGACAACTCAAGTACTTTTTCAAGAACTCGTTGTGTATGCGCTATGTTATGGTACACAAAATTTGTGTCTAAATTTTCATTTAATAAATCAATTACATATTTCTCTACTTCTCGTAATAAACTTTCCATAAAAAAGGTTTTTGCTAAAATAATAAATTATTCCCCAGCATTATTTTTAATAGCATGAGAAAAAAAACGTACTTTTAAAAGAGTTTTTTCAGCATAAAATGACACACGAGTTTACAAAAATTATACAACAAACAATTTTAAACCAACAAAAAGGAATACAAAATGTATTGGCAACAGTAGTACATTTAGACGGTTCTTCTTACAGAAAACCAGGTGTACGAATGTTACTATCTTCGGATGAAAAAATAGTTGGTGCCATTAGTGGTGGATGTGTTGAAAAAGAAATACAACGAAGAGCTCAATCTGTTTTTAACGACAATAAACCTAAAGTAATAACTTACGACGGACGTTATCGCTTAGGTTGTGAAGGAATATTATACGTTTTATTAGAACCTTTTTCTATTTCCTTAGAATTTATAAACGCTTTTACTAATAACAACACATTAAGAAGTTCATATACCATTACTTCTTTCTTCGAAAAAGAAGATGAAATATATGGTAACTTTGGATCTGTAATTCAATTTGAGAATCAACAAAAATTTTCTTTTAACAGAGAATTTATTTATGAAAAGATCAATGACTTGGCTGTTTTTAAACAAATCTTGCAACCCTTATTTCGTTTATTAATTATTGGAGGAGAACACGACGCTGTTAAGCTTTGCTCACAAGCAACTCAATTAGGATGGGAAGTTGATGTAATTACCTCTGTAAAAGACCCAAAAGAATTATCTGACTTTCCTAATGCAAAATCAGTAATTGCACAGACACCTGAAATGATTGAACTTTCGGGTATTAATAAAAATACAGCTGTTGTAATTATGAATCATAATTTCACATACGATTTACGCTGGTTGATTAAACTGCAAGAGCAAAATCCAGTATATATCGGAATCTTAGGAGCCGCTAAGCGTCGTGAAAAATTATTTAATGAGCTGTTTGAGTTTGCCCCAGAAGTTTCAGATGAGTTTTTAGAAAAAATTCACACCCCCGCTGGATTAAATATTGGTGCTGAAACACCTGAAGAAATTGCCTTATCTATTTTAGCTGAAATACTTTCTGTAATTCGTAATAAAGAAGTTTTTTCTCTGAAGAAAATCACTGGAAGAATACACAATTAACCTAATGAAAAAAACAGCGATTCTTATATTGGCTGCTGGCAGTTCTTCTCGAATGGGAACTATAAAACAATTGCTTCCTTATAAGAATACTACTTTATTAGAGTGGGCAATTGAACAGGCTCAAAAATCAAATACAAAAAATGTGTTTTGTGTGTTAGGAGCTAACAGAGAAATTATAGAAAAACACATTTCAAAAAAAACTACAGAGCTCATTTACAACCCCGATTATCAAGAAGGATTAAGCACCAGTATTGTAAATGGAATTAAATATTTGCAAACAAAAGAATTTGAATCTGTCTTAATTATGTTGGCAGACCAACCTCATCTAACTTTTGAATACCTAAACAGTTTAATTAAAATTTCAGAAGAAAACCCTTCAAAAATCATAGCTTCAAATTACCAAGATAAAATAGGTGTTCCTGCTATTTTCTCTGAGAAATACTTTAGTGAGTTATTGAGTTTAAAAGGTGACAAAGGAGCTAAAGCTTTTTTACAAAACCATCGTGATATTATCATAGAAGCAAATACTCCCCAAAATCTAATTGATATAGATACCCCTGATGACTATCAGCACTTGCTTAAGCAATAATTTCTAGTTTAAAACCCTTATTTTTACATAACCAAAATTCAACCTAATGAACTTTAGCAAGTTTTGCACGTATCTAACTATTATTGTAATAGTTAGCAGTTGCGCATCCTATAAAGCCAAATACACAGATAAAGGTTTTGCAAAAGCAATTCAAACAGAAAAAGAGTTGATCCACTCTTTTTATTTAATTGGAGATGCGGGTAATGCCAAAATGGGAAAAACAATTCCTTCTTTAACTTACTTTCAAAAAGAATTAGCAAATGCTCCTAAAAACTCAACAACTATTTTCTTAGGAGACAACATATATCCTTACGGAATGCCGGGTAAAGAAGGTTCAGAAAGAGCTTTAGCTGAGCATCGTCTACAAACTCAAATTGACGCTGTAAAAGACTTTAAGGGGAAAACTATTTTTATTCCAGGAAATCATGATTGGTACAATGGTGTTAAAGGTTTAAAGCGTCAAGAAAAAATGGTTGAAAAAGCTTTGGGAGGTGATTCTTTTTTACCAGAAAATGGTTGTGGTTTAAAAAAAGTAGACATTAATGATGATATCACTTTAATTATTATTGATAGCCGTTGGTTTATTGCCGATTGGGACAAACACCCTACTATTAATGAAGATTGTGACATCAAAACTCGTGAGCATTTTATTGAAGAGGTTTCTAGTTTGTTCAAAAAAAACAGATACAAAAATGTTGTGGTCGCTGTTCATCATCCATTGTATAGCAATGGTCCTCATGGAGGTAGCTTCTCGGTAAAAGACCACATGAAACCACTGCCTGTTTTAGGAACTTTTAAAAACGCCTTGCGTTCACATGCAGGAATTCAAACTGATATCTTTAACAAAAACTATTCTGACTTTGTATCAAGAATACAAACCATTGCAGATGATTTTAGCAATAATATTGTTTTCGTTTCAGGACATGAACACAACTTACAGTATATAGAAGAAAATGGATTTAAGCAAGTTATTAGTGGATCAGGATCAAAAGAATCTGCCGCTTTAATAGGTTATGGAGCACAGTTTACTTACGGAAATCATGGATACGCAAAACTAAACTACTACAATGATGGTTCGGCTATTATTGAATATTATTCAGCAAACACAAAAGATGGAAACAAGTTATTGTTTAACAAACAAATTATAGCTCCAAGAGCAGCTAAAAATTTTACTAATTTCCCTGAATACGATGAGCATAAAGAATTTGTAGAAACTTCCATTTATCCTCCAGAAGCTACCAAAGTTGGTGGTTTCTATAAGTTTATGTGGGGAGATTTGCATAGAGAAAAATATGGTAAAACGATAAAAGTCCCAGTTTTAGAACTCGAAAAGGTTTTTGGCGGTTTACAACCTATTAGACGTGGTGGTGGAAACCAAACCAACTCATTACGATTAGAAAATTCTGAAGGAAAACAATTTGTGTTACGCTCGATGGTTAAAGACGGTAGTCGTATTATGGGAGGTATTTTAAAAGGTACCTTTTTAATTGATGTGGTACAAGATATTTTCACCATGTCGCACCCTTATGCTGCTTTTGTTATTCCTGATATGGCAGAAGCCGTAAATATTTACCATACCAACCCAAGATTGTATTACCTCCCTAAACAGCCTGCATTAGGGCAATACAATGATATTTTTGGAGGTGGTTTGTATTTATTGGAAGAGCGTCCTGCTGGTGATAGAAGTGAGTTAGACAATTTTGGAAACTCTGAAGACATTATCAGCACCTTTGATGTACTTGAAAAAATCAGAAAAAACGGGAAACACAGTGTAGATCAAGAATGGGCTATACGTTCGCGCTTGTTTGATATGGTGATTGGTGATTGGGATCGTCACGAAGACCAATGGCGTTGGGCCTCTTTTAAAACAGAAGATGGAAAAACATATTACAGACCAATTCCAAGAGACAGAGATCAGCCTTTTTCAAAATTCGATGGGGTAATGATTCCTTTATTTCAACAATTTGCTCCTCTCGTAAAAAATATGCAAACTTTTGATTATGACATCAAAAACATGAAATGGTATAATAACTACCCTCGTTTTTTTGATGCTGAATTTTTAAACGAACTCACTTTAGAGGATTGGTATACACAAGCTGAATATATTCAACAACATTTAACCGATGAGGTAATTGAAAAGTCTATTCAGCAATTACCAAAAGCCATTTATGATATTGATGGAAAAGAAACCATTGCTAAAATAAAAGCACGAAGAGACAAACTAAAAGACATTGCTAAACGCTACTATACAAAGCAAGCAAAAACAGTACAAGTTATTGGTACTGACAAAGACGATCAGTTTATCATTAAAAGATTGGATGACGATGAAACCAATGTAACGGTTTATAGAAAAGATGGTGAAATTTACAATCGTACTTTTAAAACAAAAGAAACAAAAGAAATTCAACTTTACGGATTAAACGGAGATGATGAGTTTTTAATTTCTGGGGATGTAAACGATGGAATTTTACTAAGGATTATTGGAGGGCAAGACCATGATGTTTATACTGATAAATCATCCGTTTCTGGCTGGAGCAAAAAGACCAAAATTTACGATTACAAATCCAAAAAGAACACTGTAAACAAAAGTAAAGAAACTGCCGATTTACGCTCTGATAGTTATTTTAAAAACACCTACAACCATAGAGACATTAACAATAATACTACGGTAGTTTTTCCTAGCCTAGGAAGCAACCCAGATGATGGCTTTTTCTTTGGTGCTTCTCTCACTTACACACAACAAGGCTTTAAAAAAACTCCGTTTGCAAATCAACATACAATTACTGCAAATTACTACTCATCAACAAGTGGTTATGACATAGAATACAATGGTGAATTTACAGAACTTATTGGTTCATGGAGTTTACACTTACATGCCAAAGCTACAAGTGATAATTACTCTTTTAACTTCTTTGGATGGGGTAACGAAAGTGTTTATGATCAAGATTTCGATTTAGATTATTACCGTGTTAAAAAAGAAGAACGTAGTTTTTCTCCTTCTTTATTAAAAAGGTTACGAGGCGGTAGCATTTTTAAAATTTCTGGAATTATTGAATCTATCGAAATTGAAGATACTCCTAATCGATTTATCAATAATTTTGACAATCAGCCAACAGCTATTTTTGACATCAACTATTTTTGGGGTGGTGAGCTAAACTTTAACCATAAACGAGTAGATAATGTAAGTTTCCCAACTAAAGGAATGAACTTTGATTTAGCTGTAGGGGCTAAAGCAAATGCTGATGATTTCGACCGTCGATTTGGTTATATTAAAAGCTCTTTAGCCATGTATCAAAATTTAGTATACAACCGTTCATTGGTATTTGCTTCAGAAATAGGTACACAAGTAAACATAGGAAATCGTTTTGAAATTTACCAAGCTGCAACCATAGGTGGTGATCGTAATTTACGTGGATTTAATAGAGAGCGCTTTTCAGGAACCGAAAGCTTTTACCATAGCAATGACCTACGTTTACGTTTCGGACGCATTAAAACTGGTGTTATCCCTATGAAAATAGGCGTTACCGGTGGTTTTGATTACGGGCGCGTTTGGTCTCCTTATTCGCCAGATTCAAAAAAATGGCATACCAGTTACGGAGGTTCTGTATGGTTAAGTGGTGTTGATTTATTTACTGCAAACGTTTCTTATTTTAAAGGAAACTCATCAGAAGACAGAGTTGCCTTTACTATTGGTTTTTCATTTTAATTACAACAATAATGGCACAACAAATTATATTAGTTTTTGGGGCCGCTTTTGGATTACTAGCGGTAGTTTTTGGTGCTTTTGGTGCACATGCTTTAAAGAAAGTATTAACCGAAGAGCAATTAAAATCATTTGAAACGGGTGTAAAATACCAAATGTACCACGCACTCATCTTATTGTTTACAGGAAGTTATTTTAGCTCCTCAGCTCCATTAATAGGTTGGTGCTTTATTATTGGAGTTATTTTATTCTCTTTTAGCATTTACGGTCTGGTATTATCGGATGCTAGAGGTAAAAAAATGAAATTCTTAGGACCTGTTACCCCTTTAGGTGGTTTATTCTTAATTATTGGATGGGCTATGTTATTGATTGAGTTTTTATAATCCTTATTTCTTTAATGAGAATTCATACAATCTAGCACTCATCATTTTTGAAGCTTCATCGGTAATGTATAAAGTTGAATTGTCTTTAAAAGTGATTCCTTCTTTTTGAGAAATATGGTCAAAAGAATAATTTTCCATATCTCCACTAAGGAAATCATCTTCTTGAAAATTGGTAAACACTAATACAGATTGGTGTGTTAACAAGGCTATTTTTTTTCTATCAGGAGAAATCGTTGCATCTGTTATTGAACAATTCACATCACTACAGTGTTCCATTTCGGATATATATTCAGCAGTATAATTACCTTTTGAAGAAGGTATTCTATACAATACTGTTTTTCCATAGTTATTATGTACTCTGCTTTTGGTAAAAACATATAAAAATCCGTCTTTATAAAGCAAAGACTCTGCATCAAAAAATCGCTCTTTTTTTTTAGGCGGATATTTAGTTTGGTTAGGATATGAAAACTTTATTTTCTCTACTTCAATTGCATCTTCCTCCAATAATTCTTGCTTCTTTATTTTAAGAATCACTAAGTTTTTACGCTTGTTATTATTATTTCCGAAATCAGCTATATATAAATTTCCTTCTTCATCAGAAGTTACAGCCTCCCAATCGTGATTTTTAGCTTGTACAGCTAGTATATTTTGAATCTCTCCTTTTAAAGACACCTCATATAACTCAGGTTCATTTCCACTATCGTTTATCATCCACAGCCCATTCGAATCTGGGATTACTTGTACTCCTGAAACCTCTCTTAAGTTATTAGGTAAATAAGACAGTAACTTTAACTTGCCATAATGAGTACAATTAAGAAAGCCTCCTATTAGTAGTAATAAAAATAGTTTTCGCATAAAGAATAATTTTCTGTGCTATGTAAAAATAGTGAATTATGATAACGAAAAAAGCTACCGAATATTCAGTAGCTTTTTATTTTTACTCAATAGAAATTACTTTTATAAGGTAACTGTTTTTCCTATGTTATTTATATACTCTTTACTTGTTACCGTATCTACAAAATTCCAATCTGTTTTTATTGAATCTGAGGTAACTGTCAATTCCATAAATCCTCTTTGAGAAAGGTTTCCATATTGCAAATCATCTATTAACAACTTTAGTGCTTCTTCTAATTCTACTGCTGAAGCCCCTAAGTATTTTTCTAAACCAGGAGAAGACACTGAACTTGTAGCTACTTCTACTCCAACCTTTTCACCAGAGTTATTCGTTAAATTACTATACCATGCATTATGAGTATCGCCAGCCAATACTACTACATTTTTATTTTTAAAACTTTCTAAAACCCGCTCTCTTTCCATAAAATATCCGTCCCAAGCATCTAAATTATAAGGTAAAACTGTTTTTACTCTAGTTAGTTCTTCTTCAGTTAAAGTCGGATCATTTTGCAGCATTCTTGCCTTAATTGTTACTAATTCTGTTATAGAAGTTTTAAATAAAAGATACGTTTCTTCACTTGCAGACCCTGTACTTGACACTTCTGCTAATAGTTTTGCTAAAAGTGTTAATAGTTCAGCAGGTATTAACATTTTCCCCATTAAAACTTGCTGCCCTATAATTTGCCATTTACCGTTACTTGCAGCCAACTCACTTTCTAACCATCCTAACTGTGTAGCTCCTAAAAGTGTACGTTGTGGATTTAACCATGCTTGTTGAAAAGCTTCTGAATCAAACTCCCCTCTTGTATTATAAAACTCTGAATACTCTAATTGTTTGTCTCTTCCTATAATACGAGTATCTAACATAATTAAGTCTGCTAAATTCCCAATTTTTAAATTTCTATAGATAATAGAATTATCAACAAGATTGGTCATATTAGGTAAATACTCGCTATATGCTTTTAATGCACCTTGCTTTCTAGCAGTAAAACTTCCTTCACCCTCTTGATGGTTTTCAGCACCATCTTTATAGGTGTCATTTGCAACTTCATGATCGTCCCAAACACTAATAAAAGGTTTAGTTCTGTGCAACTCCTTTAATTGTTCATCTGAACGGTATTGACGATAACGGGTACGATAATCTTCTAATGAAATGATTTCACCTTTTGGTTCAGGTGTTCTAAACGAACCATAAGAGTTTTCACCATATTCATAGATATAATCTCCTAGATGAATAACAACATCCGCATCTGACTTTTTAATTTCTTCATACACGTTAAAATACCCATATGCAAAATTTGCACAAGACGCTACTGCTAATTTTACTTCGCTAATTGACTCGTTAAACGTTAATGTTTCTCCTACTGGTGATGTTGCTTTGTCTTTAACATTTACAAAACGGTAGTATAGTTTTTGCCCTGCTTCTAAATCTTTAATTTCAACAGCTACTGTAAAATCTCTTGAAGCATCTGTAGCTACTTCTGCTTGACGAATAACATCTTTGAAGTTTTTGTCTTTGGCTATTTGCCAAACTAAGGTTGCAGAAGTATTGTTTGTAGTATAACGTGTCCAAATGATAACTTGTGAATTAGTTGGATCAAAACTAGCAACTCCTTGCACAAAGTTTTTCTCTACTAAGTTTTCTGGGATAGGTAATTCATCGATATCATCATCTTTACAACTGATAAAATTAGGTACTAAAAGTATACCTCCAGTTGCTAATAATGAGTTTCTTAAAAAGTTTCTTCTTTTAATATTAGTTTTCATTAGTAAGGGTAATTTATTTTTCAGCATAAGTACTATTTCAACTTTGCTTTAACGTTAACTAACCTTTACCAAATAAATGAAGGTGTTTACCAACTACCTCCAGCTCCACCTCCGCTGAAACCGCCACCGCCACCAAAACCACCGAAGCCTCCTGACGATCCACCACCAAAGCTTCCTCCACCAAAACCACCTCTTCCTGCGTTGCTTAAAATAATGGTGTCAATTATGTCTCTTACAGCATCAGTTTTTCTATACCTTCTTCCTCCTCCTCGGTTACCTCTATTTCCACTAGAAATAATAATGAAAAACACAATTAAAATTATGATAAAGATAATAAATCCAAAGTTTGTTTTTTTTGTTTCTTTTCGGGTGCCTTTATATTCTCCTTTTAAAATTTGAAAAATAGCATCTGTCCCCTTATCTAAACCTGAATAATAATCTCCTCTTTTAAACTCAGGAATTATAATATTCCTGGTCAATTCCCCAACAATTCCGGCTGTTAGCTTATGCTCAACACCATACCCTGGTGCTATCCATATTTTACGGTCATCCTTAGCTAATAAAATAAAAACTCCATTATCTTCTTTTTCTTGACCAATTCCCCATTTATGAGCCCAACGAGGTGCTAGTATACCTATACTTTCACCTTTTGTTGAAGAGACAATTGCTACAGCTATTTCTGTTGAAGTAGAATCACTATAAGTCCTTAACTTATTATATAGTTTTTCGTATTGATTTTTCCCTAACAATTGAATACTATCAATTACGGGAGGAATAAATTCAGGTTTTTCAGCAATGACAAACTGACTATAGCCTAATTCTACTACAAATAAGATTGTGAATAGAATCATTTTTCTTAAACAACGTACAGTCCTTCTCATCTTATCCTTTTGAAATTTCGTTACTCAACTCATCTTCATTATCAATAGTCCAAGGAAAATGAGACCTTAACTCCTCTCCTGCTTTTAAGATACCTTTGATAATACCTTCTTTAAAATTTCTCTGCTGGAATTGTTCTTGTATAATATCCTTGGTTGTTTCCCAAAAGTTTGTAGGAACAACTTTATTAATACCTTCATCTCCATAAATTACAAACTTATGGTCATCAACTGCAATGTAAAGCAAAACGCCATTTCGCTGCTGGGTATTAAACATTTTAAGCATTTGAAATACTTCTAGTGCTCTATCATAATGAGAAATGGCAGTGGTTTTCTCAATATGTACACGAATTTCACCAGAAGTATTTCGTTCTGCTTGTCTAATAGCTAGAACGATTTCCTCTTCTTCTTTACGCGTAAGAAAATCATCTACGTTAGACATCTATTATTAGTTTTTGAAATCAAAATTTACATCTGGCTTTTTATCTGCTCCTTCTTCAGCTTGGAAATATGGTTTTCCTTCAAAACCAAACCACCCAGCAAGAATAGAGTTTGGAAACACTTTTACATGTTTATTATATGGCTTTGTTGCTTCATTAAAACGGGTTCTAGCAGTAAGAATTTGATTTTCTGTACTTGCTAACTCATCTTGCAACTTTAAAAAATTCTGATTTGCCTTCAAATCAGGGTAACGTTCTACAGTCACTAATAAACTTTTTAATGCTCCGCTTAAACCTCCTTGAACTTTGTTAAACTCAGCTAATTGCTCTGGAGTTACTTTAGTTGGATCTATATTTATAGAAGTTGCTTTTGCTCTCGCATTTATTACCTCTGTTAAAGTACTTTTTTCAAAATCAGCAGCACCTTGCACGGTCTTTACTAAATTACCAATTAAGTCACTTCTTCTTTGATATGCTGTTTCTACATTACCCCAAGCTTCAGAAATATTTTCATTTAAACTAACAGCAGTATTATTAAACCCAACAGCCCATCTATAAATTCCAAATACTAGAACTCCTATGACAATTAAAGGCACTAACCATTTTTTCATAATTTTTGTTTTTTGTGATTATAATTGATTTTTAATTTTTATTAATTCAGCTTTCACTGCTTCTAATCTACTAATAATTTCTTGGTTGTTTACGACTTTTTCTGGGTTTTTCTTTAGCCTCTGCTTTGCTCCTTCCAAAGTAAAACCTCTTTCTTTTACTAGGTTATAAATAATTTTAAAATTATTTACATCCTCTTTTGTAAACAAACGGTCTCCTTTTGCATTCTTTTTAGGATTGATGATTTCAAACTCTTTATCCCAAAATCGAATTAGAGAACTGTTAACCCCAAAAGCTTTGGCTACTTCTCCTATCTTATAGTATCGTTTATCAGGTAAGTCTATATGCATTTTTTCATAGCGCTATAAAATCTAATCATACGATTGACCTTTTTGTTGTGAAGCTTTTTGCATAGCTATAAATTCTTCAGGAGTTAAGTCTCCATAATAATAGTAAATAGGATTTACTGGTCTACCATTTTTGTGCACCTCATAATGTAAGTGCGGTGCTGCAGAACGCCCGGTATTCCCTACATACCCTAATAAATCACCTCTCTTTACTTTTTGCCCTCTTTTAGCAAGTATTTTACTCATGTGTGCATAAATAGTTTCATAGCCATAACCATGATCTACATATACTACATTACCAAAGGTAGAACTACGATGTGCTTTTTTTATAATTCCATTTCCTGAAGCAAAAATTGGTGTACCTGTTGGTGAGGTAAAGTCCATTCCGTTATGCATTCTCCAAGATTTTAAAATAGGGTGTAAACGCATACCATAACCAGAAGCCATTCTTTTTAAGTCCTCATTTTTCACAGGTTGAATAGCTGGTATTGAAGCTAACATTTTTTCTTTAGCCTTTGCTAACTCTACTATTTCGTCTAACGATTTAGATTGTACCACCATTTGTTTTGATAAAATATCTAACTCTTTAGTTACATTTTTTATCATCCCACTGTTATCAAAACCATCTAAATGCTTATATCTATTTACCCCTCCAAAACCAGCTTTTCGTTGTTCTTCTGGTATAGGGCTAGCTTCAAAATAAGTTCTGTAAATATTATTATCTCTTTCCTGTAACTCTGCTAAGATTTCAGAGCTCTCTTCCATCTTTTTAGAAAGTAATTCGTAATGAAGTTTTAAATTTTCTAGTTCTCTTTTTTGAGTTCGCTCTTTAGGAGACATCAAAAATTGACTAAACCCTATAAAACCAAAAAAGGCAATTAATAAAACACTTAATAGCCCCAAAAAAGTTTTCTTATACTTTTCACCTCTTTTTGCTTCTATCTTTCGATAGGATAAAGTCTCTGGGTCGTAATAATATTTTACTTTTGCCATAATGCTAAATGTACTATTTTTGTGCTTTTTAAATTCAACATCCTTAAGGGGATGTACAATTTGGAAACTCACAAATTTACAAAATCTTTTAAAACTTCTTTTTGCAAGTAGTTTTTTAAACATATTTTAACAAAAAACCAGATACCTAGAGTTGTATGAAATCTCAAGATATTAGAGCTAAATTTTTAGATTTTTTTAAATCAAAACAACATGATATTGTTCCGTCTGCACCAATGGTGTTAAAGAACGACCCTACTTTAATGTTTACCAACTCTGGTATGGCACCTTTTAAAGAGTATTTTTTAGGGAATGCTACCCCAAAAAATAACCGAATAGCCGACTCTCAAAAATGTTTACGTGTTTCAGGTAAACACAACGACTTGGAAGAAGTTGGTTACGATACCTACCACCATACCATGTTTGAAATGCTAGGTAACTGGAGTTTTGGTGATTACTTTAAGAAAGAAGCTATTGCTTGGGCTTGGGAATTATTGACCGAAGTTTATAAAATAGATAAAGATATTTTATATGTAACCGTTTTTGAAGGAGATGAGAAAGACGGTACAAAAATGGATCAAGAAGCATATGATATTTGGAAACAATACATTTCTGAAGATCGTATCTTAATGGGGAATAAAAAAGATAATTTCTGGGAAATGGGAGAGCAAGGTCCTTGTGGTCCATGTTCAGAAATCCATGTAGATATTCGTTCAGCAGAAGAAAAAGCAAAAATTGATGGTAAATCGTTAGTAAATGAAGATCATCCTCAAGTTGTTGAAATCTGGAACTTGGTTTTCATGCAGTTCAACCGTAAGGCTGATGGATCTTTAGTAGAACTTCCTGCGAAACATATCGATACAGGAATGGGATTTGAGCGTTTGTGTATGGTATTACAAGGAGTTCAATCTAACTACGATACCGATGTTTTTACTCCATTAATTAGAGAAATTGAAACAATTACTGGTGCTGAATACGGTAAAGACGAAAAAGTTGATATTGCTATTCGTGTAATTGCCGACCACGTTCGTGCGGTTGCTTTCGCTATTGCCGACGGACAATTACCAAGTAATAACAGTGCTGGATATGTAATCCGTAGAATTTTACGTCGTGCTATTCGCTATGCTTTTACTTTCTTAGATAAGAAAGAGCCTTTTATCTACAAATTAGCAGAAACCTTAGCACATCAAATGGGGAATGCTTTTCCTGAAATTAGAAAACAAGACAGCCTAGTTCACAATGTAATTAAAGAAGAAGAAGCTTCTTTCTTACGTACGTTAGATCAAGGTTTATTATTATTAGATAAAGTTATTGAAGAGACTTCAGGTAAAACAGTCTCAGGTGCTAAAGCTTTTGAACTGTATGACACTTATGGTTTCCCATTAGACTTAACACAGTTAATTGCTCGCGAAAAAGGATACGAAATTAACGAAGAGGAGTTCAACCTTGGAATGAAAGCTCAAAAAGACCGTTCGCGTGCAGCATCTGCAAGTGAAACCTCTGATTGGGTTATTTTATTAGAAGATGAGGTTGAAGAATTTGTTGGATACGACACTTTAAGTGTTGATGTTCGATTAACGAGATATAGAAAAGTTACCACTAAGAAAGATGGTGATCAATACCAATTGGTATTCAACATGACTCCTTTCTATCCAGAAGGAGGTGGACAAGTTGGTGATCAAGGATATATAGAAACTCCTAATGGAGATGTGATCTATGTAATTGATACCAAAAAAGAGAATAATGTAATTATTCACTTCACAAAAAATTTACCAAAAAACTTAAACGACACGTTTAAAGCTGTTGTAAATGATGAGTACAGACGTTTATCTGCTAGTAACCACTCTGCTACTCACTTATTACACCAAGCATTACGAACTATATTAGGTGAACATGTAGAACAAAAAGGTTCTTTAGTAAGTCCTGATTATTTGCGTTTTGACTTCTCTCATTTTTCAAAAGTTGACAAAGACCAACTACAAGAAATAGAAGAGTTTGTAAACGCTCGTATTAGAGAGAATCTTCCTTTAGAAGAAAAACGTAACATTCCAATGCAGCAAGCTATCGACGAAGGTGCTATTGCTTTATTTGGTGAAAAATACGGAGACAGTGTTCGTGCCATTCGTTTTGGACAATCTATGGAATTATGTGGGGGAACTCACGTACCTCAAACGGGAGATATTTGGTATTTTAAAATTAAATCTGAAGGAGCTGTTGCCGCAGGTATTCGTCGTATTGAAGCAATTACCAATGTTGCTGTTGGAGAGTACTTTGAAGATGTTGAACGCAATTACGATGCTGTAAATCAGTTATTAAAGAATCCTAAAGATTTAGCAAAATCTGTTAGTAGCTTACAAGATGAAAATGTAGCTTTAAAAAAGCAGATTGAGCAATTACTAAAAGATAAGGCTAAAAACATGAAAGGTGATCTGAAAAACCAGTTACAAGAGGTAAATGGAGTTCAGTTTTTAGCAACAAAAGTAGATTTAGACCCAAATAGCATTAAAGACTTAATGTTTGAGTTAGGAGGAGAAATTAACAACTTATTCTTGTTATTTGCTACTGCTCCTTCCACAGACAAAGCTATGCTAACTTGTTACATTTCTAAAGATTTAGCCAACGAAAAAGGTTACGATGCTGGAAAAGTAGTTAGAGAGTTAGGAAAATTAATCCATGGTGGTGGTGGTGGACAAAACTTCTTTGCTACCGCTGGTGGTAAAAACCCTGGAGGAATTCCGAAAGCATTAGAAAGAGCAAAAGATTATATCGCTTAATACATACTAAAAAGGTTCAGAGTTTTCTGAACCTTTTTTATTGTAATGCTTTTTTATAAGTATCTATCGCACGTTCTCTAGCAAACTTATGCTCTACCATGGGTTGTGGATAGGTTAATTCATCAAAATCTTTCACCCATTTTTTCACATACCGTAAGTCTTTATCAAACTTTTTGAGTTGTTCTGTTGGATTAAACACTCTAAAATACGGAGCAGCATCGCAACCTGTACCGGCTGCCCACTGCCAATTTCCATTATTTGCTGACAAATCATAATCCAATAATTTTTCGGCAAAATAGGCTTCACCCCAGCGCCAATCAATCAATAAATGCTTGCATAAAAAGCCTGCTGTTATCATTCTTACTCTGTTATGCATATATCCTGTTTCGTTCAATTCACGCATTCCAGCATCTACCATTGGATATCCTGTTTTTCCTTCACACCATTTTTGAAATTCCTCTTCGTTATTTCTCCAAGGTACAGCATCATATTTTTGCTTGAAGTTCTGAGTAACTACCTTAGGAAAATGATATAAAATTTGCATAAAAAACTCGCGCCAAATCAATTCACTTAAAAAAGTTTTATTAGTTTTTAGAGCATAACGAACCATTTTTCGAGCACTCACCAACCCAAATCGTAAATAAGGAGACAGATACGATGTTTTATCTTGAGAAGGAAAATCTCTCACCTCATCATACACTTCTAAATTAGACAAGTTGTAAGGTTTCACTCTAATAGCACTCTTTTCAAAACCTATGGAAGTTAATAAAGGAAATTCCGTAGAAAATGGATAAAAACTATCAAAGTTTATTGCAAACTCTTGCGTATCTTTTTCTTTTGAAAAATTTTGCAACCATTTATTTTTATACGGTGTAAAAACGGTATACGGACTGTTATCAGCTTTTAATACTTCGTTTTCCTCAAAAATTACTTGATCTTTAAAAGCTTTAAATAGTATCCCTTTTGAATTAAAAAAACTTGCAACTTCTCTATCCCTTTTAATTGCATAAGGTTCATAATCTTTATTCGTATAAACAGCCTCGACAGCATATTCTTCTACAAGCTTTTTCCAAACCTCAAGTGGCTTTCCTTTTTTAACAAGTAAAGAAGATGAAGCTTTTTTTAAAGCTTCATCCAATTCTCTTAAGGTTTGATATATAAAAGTTACCCTAGCATCATTTTTAGGTAATTTATCTAAAATTTCTTCATCAAAAATAAAAACTGGAATTACTTTATTACCTGATTGTAGCGCTTCAAATAAACCTTTATTGTCCTCCAACCGCAAATCACGACGAAACCAAAAAAATGTAACTTTAGACATTATTGAATAACTTTTCTAGTGTTTGATAACGATACTCAAATATTGTTTTCAATTGTTTCTTTATAAAAAGTGTTTGTGCTAAATGACCTAAAACACCGAAAGGTATTTTGTATGAAATTTTATCTTTCATCAATGTTTTACCATCAGGCAATTCATCAAACCAATGTTCGTGATGCCACATTTTATAAGGACCAAAACGTTGTTCATCTATAAAAAACTCTTTGTTTTTTACTTGAGTAATTTCTGTTACCCAGTTTGATTTAACTCCCAGAAGAACTCCTACTTTATACGTTATAATTTGCCCTGCATATGCTTTCTTGTCAACTTTTGAAGTGATTTGAAATCCCATATGAGGAGGAGTTATTTTTTGTAAGTTTTCAGGAGAACTAAAAAAATCCCACGCTTGTTTTAACGGAATACCAAGTACTTGTTCCGTTTCGAGTGTATAGATTCCTGAATGCTCATAAAAATGAATCATCTACACTATAATACTTTGGTAATTTTCTTACTCGTAGGTTTTGTAATCGAATAAAACACATCGATTAACCTCCCTTCTTCATCAACCAAATATTTTTGGAAATTCCATTTTACTGTAGAATCCATTTTCCCATTTTTCTCTTTTTTAGTTAACCATTGGTATATCGGATGTTGCCCTTCTCCTTTTACTTCAATCTTCTCAGTCATTGGAAAATCCACCCCATAATTTAAACTACAAAACGATTGTATTTCTTTTAATGTACCTGGTTCTTGTGCTCCAAATTGATTACACGGCAACCCTATTATAACCAACTTGTCTTTGTGCTTTGAGTACAATTCTTGTAATCCTTCGTATTGATTTGTAAATCCGCATTTCGAGGCTACATTTACGAATAATATTTTTTTCCCTTTAAATTGGTGAAGATCTAAATTTTCTCCATCAATCCCATTTATTGAAATTTCATACAACGACTCTTTTGGAGTAACTGTTTGTGCTTTTCCTGAAAAACTAAATAATGCCATTATCAAAAATATTTTAAGTGTTCTCATTAATATTACTATTGTTTATTTATTAGATATATGTATAAAAGTATGCATTTAATTTCATAATCCCCATCATCTTCACAGACTAAAATCACTAGATTTTGCTGTGCTCTACCATAAAAACATTGTTCTTTTAATTTAGATTTTCACGCTTACAATTCCTGCATCCATAGGAATTATTTGCCCCGTAATTGCTGATGCTTCTTTAGATAGTAAATAACTAGCTAAACTTGCTACTTCTTCTGCTTTTAAATATTTTTTTAACGGATGTCTGTTTTGCATACTTTCTTGTTGTTTTTCATTTCGTAACAAACGAACTGCCAAAGGTGTATCAGTTACAGTAGGAGCAATCGCATTAAATCGAATTTTAGTTGCATACTCAGCTGCTAGAGATTTTACAAGCCCCTCAATTGCCGATTTACTTGTTGCTATACTTGCATGAAATGGCATCCCTAAAAACGAAGCTACCGTACTAAACAATACAACACTTCCATTATTTTTTGCTAATGAGTTTTCGTAAGCTTTTAAAGTTTTAATCGCTCCTAGAACATTGACATCAAAGTCAGCTTGAAAAGCTTCTATATTTAATCTTGTAAAAGATTTAAGATTAATGCTTCCTGGACAATACACCAAACCATGGATTTCACCCAATTCTGGAAGTTGTTCTTTGGTAACATCACATGCATAATGCCTTATTCCAATAAGATTTTCAGGTTCAGTTCTACTGATATTTATAACATTATGTGAGTTTTTTAATTTATCGACAATTGCTTTACCAATACCACTACTCCCCCCTATCACAACTATTGTTTTCATAATTACTCTTTTATTAGATGGTTAATCATTCCTTTAAATACAAATGCATGAAAAGGTAAAACAGCATACCAATACATTCTTCCCCAAATTCCTTTTGGTCTAAAAACCGCTCTTTGATACAACTTGTCTTTTTCTATTGCAAACTCTAACCATGCTTCTCCTGGAAGCTTCATTTCTGCAAATAAAATCAAACGTTTGTTCTTTTTATCTGCTAATAACACCCTCCAAAAATCCAAAGGGTCACCTGGTTCTAATTCCGTTGGATGCCTACGTCCTCTTCTTAAACCAACTCCTCCGAAAACTTTATCTATATATCCCCTAATTTTCCATAAAGAATTGAACTTATACCACCCATTTTTCCCTCCTATACTCCAAATTTTATTTAAAGTATAGTCCTCATTCTGTACAGTTTTTACTCTTATATCTTTAAAACATCCATATTGTGGAATTTGAATATGTTTAGCTAACTGATCGTGAAACACTCCACTACTCATTGCATCTTTCCAGCTAGAAATCACTTCATTTTGCTCTATTTTTTGAAAAGCCAATGCCACAGCCTCTTTATAAGATATTGGTTGAACATTTAACAATTGATTTACATCACTCTGTTTTGCGATTACTTCAACCTTCATACTATCTACTAGGGCTTGCGCCAAGTTAAAAGAAGTTGATGTTACAAAATACAACCAATAGGAAGACAGCTTTGGTGTTAAAACAGGAAGTGTGTAAATATATCTTTTAAAACCTCTTACCTCAGCAAACTGCAATAACATTTCTTTATAGGTTAATATTTCAGGACCACAGATATCAAAAGAATTATTGTGAGTTTCTTTAACCTTTAAACTATTTTCTAAAAAAGCTAATACGTCTCTAACCGCAATAGGTTGTGTTTTTGTTTTTAGCCATTTAGGAGTTACCATTACTGGAAGCTTTTCTACAATGTCTCTTATAATTTCAAAAGAAGCACTTCCGCTACCCACTATAATTCCTGCTCTAAATGTAGTTAAAGCATATACTTTTGATTGTAATCTTTTTTCTACCTCATATCTTGATTTAAGATGTTTTGACAATGAATTATCATTGACAATTCCACTTAAATAAACAACTTGTTTACAGAAAGTAGCTTCTATTAGGCTTTTAAAGTTTTGCGCACACTTAACTTCTAAATTTTCAAAATCTTCAGATGTGGTAGACATTGAATGAATTAAGTAGTATGCTACATCGATATCTTTTGGAAAGCTAGTATTTTCTATATCTAAAAAATCTATTTTTATAAAAGTGACATTAGAATTGTTTTCAAATTCATCAGGAATTCTATCTAAATCACGAACACAACAAACTAACTGGTGATTACTTTCTAGTAACCTAACAATTAATCGTTTTCCAATATAACCTGTGGTACCTGTAACTAAGATTTTCATTCTTTAAGCTTTTGATATTCTGAACGCTTATAATTTATTTTATCAATTACTAAACACGATATAAGCATTTAAACTCACTGCAATAGTCATCCAGATTAAGTAAGGAAGAATAAATAAGGTATACCCTTTTATTTTCCTTATATGCTCAAAAGTAAAGTAACCTATTAGCAACCATAATAAAGTAATGACCACTAATCCAAGTTTTGTTAAATGTTGATTGAAAAAAATATAATTCCAACTCACATTTAAAATCCACTGGTCTATATACAAAATGAGTAATTTCTTATTTAAAAATTCATATTGAAAGCTCACTTTGGTCATGTACACAGAAAACAAAACCATGATGGTTGTCCACGCCACTCCAAAAACCCAACCTGCTGGTGTCCATGGAGCTTTATTTAAAGACAAATACCAATCTGTTCTAGGTCCATCATCCATCAACCAGACTCCAATAGCTAAAGCTGAAAAATTAACAATTAGGAATACTAAAAATCGTATGTATTTATTTTCTTTCAAGTTGTTTTCTTTTTAAATGATTAAAAATTAACTGTATTGAAAACAGCATGGTAAACGCATAAAAAATATCTTCAAACGGAATGGTAAATATTCTAAAATCTAAATTTTCAGCATTGTTATACCAAACTACTGGCTCATTTATCATACTTCCTGTCAAAACCCCATTTACTATTAAAAAAGGGATTAAAATCACTAAAAAACTCAGATAATACTCTTGTAGAGTTTCCAAATGATATCTAACGCCATACAATAACACCATTAAAAAACAACTAAAGTTTACAGAGGTATACCATTTTCCGAAGTTAAAAACCAATAGCAAAACAGCTAATACAATTAGTAAAAAACTGAGAAGGATCGTTACTGATTTTGACAACTTAAATTTCGGAAACAAATACCTTAATACTTCATGTGTAAAAAGACATGCATAGGGGATACAGAAAAAAAACAGCCATTCTTCTATAGGCATTTTAAAAATTTTCAACCCTACATAATAGTCTGAATTAAATCCCCAAACTCCATTAACAGTGAAAATCCCATCCCAAATTAAAAAAGGAATGGCTACCAGAGTTATACTCAAAATAGCTATTTTGAAATACTGAATAAAATGAAGTTTTTTTTCAAAAATGCTATACAATAAAGGAATACTCAAACTTCCTAAATTTAGTATTAAGTACAGGTATTGACTCATTGTATTTTTTTAAAATATTTGAATGGCACGAACAACATCCCAAAACATTCACCGTCTGGTTTATCTAAATGCTTATGATGTATTTTATGTGCTTTTCGCAAGCCTTTTAAATACCTACTCTTTGTATTTCTAAACCATTTAAACCTCCTATGGATTAATACATCATGTACTAAAAAGTAAGCTATCCCATAGAATAGAATACCTAACCCTATAAAAAACAAAAAGTTTAACTCTGGTCGAATTCCGAAGTAGAATAACAGAATACTAGGAATTGCAAAGACCACGAAAAAAGCATCATTTTTTTCAAATGCATGTGGATATCCAGGTTGATGGTGATCTTCGTGTAAATACCAACCAAAACCATGCATTATGTATTTATGTGTACACCATGTAACTCCTTCCATTATTGTAAAGGTCATCAAAGTGATTATTATATATAAAACTATACTCATAATGATGTGTTTTCTATTATAAACGAGTGTAAATAACTTATACTATCTTTTTTTTGAAGCACTTTTTTTAAAAACCGTTTATCTTCTTTAATAGAAGATTTATAACCTAAAAAACTTGGTGTATTTTCTTGAATTACCAATCGAACGTATCGTAAATGCACATTATCAGGGTGTATTAAAATCAACTCTTCCAATTGTTTTTTACCAGTATTAAACACTTTTAATTTACTCCATGGCATCAACTTATATTTAGCCTGTTTCATTTTTAAAGAAACTACATAGGCTTGTACATTAACATCATTGTTTTGTCCATATCTCTGAATATACTCTTGTTCTTCTTTTTTTTCAGACAATTCATGGTATTCTTCAACAAATTTTGGAGTATTAATAAAACCAAAAGACAAACATATTACAATATGCAGTAAGAGATATTTCATTAAATTAAATTCAGCTTGTATTTTATATAACTCCTTGCTAATAAATTAATTTTCATTGGATTAGAAATCCTAACTCTAGTGTTGATAATTTTTGTTGAAGGTGTATCTTTCAGTTTTTTTAATAACTTTTTATAGTATCTATATGCCATATACACTCCAAATTTTGCTTCAACTGGCAGTTTTAAAATCCCATTTTGATAAGCATAATCAAAATCAGCTTCTATATCTTTTATAATTGCTTCTTTCGATACCGCATCTAACTTTTTGAGATTCACATTTGGAAAATAAGAACGATTCAACATTTCATAATCATCTTTTAAATCTCTTAAAAAATTTACTTTTTGAAATGCTGATCCTAATCGCATCGCAGCCTCTTTTAATTCATCGTATTTTTGTTGATTTCCCTTTACAAAAACCTTCAAACACATCAACCCTACAACATCTGCAGATCCATAAATATAAGCATTATACTCCTCCTTTGTTTGATATTCTGTCTTATATAAATCAGCTTTCATACTTTTTAAAAACGCTTGCACTAAATCATCAGAAATACCATACTTATTTACTGTGTGTACGAACGCGTTCAAAATAGGGTTCAAACTGATTCCTTTTTCTTTGGAATTGTAATATTCCTTTTCAAACATTAATAATAACTCCTCTTTATCGTACTCGTGAAAAGAATCCACTATTTCATCTGCAAAGCGTACAAATCCATAAATATTATAAATATCAGCACGTATTTTTGGTGATAACATTTTCGTTGCTAAAGAAAATGATGTACTATATTTTTGGGTTACCAACTTACTACACGCGTAAGAAACCTCATCAAATAATTGTTTCATTTTTGTACGTTTTTAAAATTAAATCCGAAGTTATTTTTCCTGAAATTAATGACGGAGGAACTCCTGGCCCTGGTACCGTTAATTGCCCAGTGAAGAATAAATTCTTTACTTTTTGACTTTTTATTTTTGGCCTTAAAAAAGCTGTTTGTGTTAAGATGTTTGCCAAACCATAAGCATTGCCCTTATATGAATTATACTCTTTTATAAAATCGTTTACGCAAAAACTTTCTTTAAATAGTACGTGTTCTTTTACTGATTGATTTGTTAAAGTCTCTAACCTTTTTAGTATCATATCAAAATAACGTTCCCTCAACTCTGGTGTATCTTCTATACCTGGAGCTAATGGAATTAAAAAAGTGGCTGCTTCTTTTCCATTTGGTGCAAAAGCTTCATCTGTTATTGAAGGAAAACTTGCATAAAACAACGGTTCTTTTGGCCAACTAGGAACATCATATATTGTTTTAGCATGCACATCAAAATCTGTATCAAAAAACAGTGTATGATGGCATACATTTTTTAACTTCTTATCAAACCCCACATAAAAAAGTAAGGATGATGGCGCAAATATTTTTTTAGACCAGTATTTTTCTGAGTACTGTCTGAGATATTCCGGAAGCAACGTTTCTGTATGATGATAATCTGCCCCACTTAATACAACATCAGACTCCAGCAGATTTCCATTAACTCCAACGCCAATTGCTTCACCCTTATCATTAACAACCACTTCATCAACAGTTACATTTGTTTGAAATTCAACCCCTAAACTTATTGCTAAATCAATCATTGCTTCAATAACTTTATACATTCCTCCTTTGGGATGCCATGTACCCAAACCAAAATCAGCATAATTCATAAAATTGTAAAAAGCTGGGGTGTTACTCGGTTTTGCTCCTAAGAACAATACAGGAAACTCTAATATTTGAATCAGCTTTTTACTCTTAATTTTCTTCCTTACCTCATGTCTTATGGTAGAAAAAAACTGAAATATTTTACCCATGGTAATTGGAGTTACCAACTCTAAAGGAGAAATCCCAGGCTTATAGACCAAGTCATTTATAGAAACATCATAATTGTATTTTGCTGATTTCAAAAAGGACTGCAAGTGTTTCGAACTTCCTTTTTCTTCTTTTTCAAAAACCTCATAAATTTCTTCTAAGGTTCCCGGAATTATAATTGAATCTTTTTCTCCAAAGTACACTTCATAAGCAGGACTTAATCTTTCTAACTTGTAGTAATCTGATGGCTTCTTATCAAAGTCTGCAAAAAACTTTTCAAAAACATCGGGCATCCAATACCATGTGGGGCCAATATCAAAAGTAAAACCGCCTCTTAATAATTGTCTTGCTCTCCCTCCAATTGTTGCGTTTTTTTCTAAAACCACCACTTTATACCCCGCTTTAGCTAGATAGCAAGAAGCCGATAAAGATGAAAAACCCGAACCTATTATGTATACTTTTTTTTTCAATTTCTTTCTTATAAATATAATTTAAAAATTACAAGTGAGAAATTAATCTCACTTATAATCAAACACTTTACTCAAAAATCAAGGTAACAAAACACTATTTACTACGTGAATTACCCCATTTGTACCTTGTACATCTGTTAAAGAGATTACAACTGATTGACTCGAAGTTGTATTTAGTTTAGCTCCACTAGATAGATCAACTGTTACTATATTTCCATCAAACATTGTTATTTCCTGATTGTCACTCAACTCATCTGACTGCACATTTCCTCCAGCAAATACATGATACTTCAATACCGCTTCCAATGTTGCAATAGGAATATCACTTATTGAATTCCACGAAGCATTACTATCCAACAAGACTTGAAAAGCATCGTTAGTAGGGGCAAAAACCGTATAAGGTCCATTTTGACTTAATAGTGAAACAAAATCTGTTGTATGACGAGTATCTGTTAATGCAGCTACCAAAGAAGTAAAACCAGCATTATTTAATGATAGCGTTACAATATTAGCTGGCAACATTACTTTGTCAATAACATGAACAACCCCATTTGAAGCCATAATATCAGTGCTTACTGGTTTAGAATCTCCATTAAACTCAACACCTCCAGTTACCTCAACTTGTAATGACAACATCTCATCATTAGGCCCTGTTGACAAAGTATTCACATAAGTATCTGTTAAATCAGCTGCTTTAACTTGACCACTAATAACATGAAATAACAACACTGACTTCAATGTTTCTACAGGAATATCATCGAGAGAATTCCATGAAGCATTACTATCTAATAATGCTTGGAAAGCTTCGTTTGTTGGAGCAAATACCGTAAAAGGTCCTTCAGCCTGTAAAGCAGAGACTAAGTCAACCTTTTGTAAAGCAGACACCAAAACACTTAGACTAGAATTTTCAGTCGCTAAATCAACAATAGTTTTAGGTTGCTCTATAATAGGATCATCATCGTCACTGCATGATGTAAATAGACCAAGACTTAAAAACACACTTAAAAAAAACACCAAAGTTAAATTCTTAGCTTTCATAATTATATACTCTTTAGTTAATGCTTACTCTTATTTTTTTATAGTCTACTTTTCAGCTTCGATAGACTTTGTTTATCTTTTTAACACAATTGTTAAACAAAATAAATCTCCTTAAAAAAATATGCTTTGAAAATCAAAACATTAGTCAAATTTACATTTTTTGTTTAACAAAAACAAAAATATATTAAACAAAATAAAATTACATAAAAAAATTTAAAGCTTATTCAAAAACACTTTTAGAGATGAATAGACCTTAATATCTGCTTTAAAATTAACATCTTCAACTTCCATCGCTTTTCTTCCAAAAGCTATTAATTCATGACCTGTACCTTCAAGTTCTTCTTCAATTTTAGAAAAGTATTCTATTATCTTATCCTCAAAAGGTTGGACAGTCATAGAAGTAATAAAACAAGTCTTTGATTTACTTTTAAAAAAATACTCCAAATTATCAAGAGGCAAACTTTGTCCCAAATAAATTGTCTCATATCCTCTTAAAATAAGTTCATAATTTAAATACAATAATCCTAATTCATGAATCTCATTTTCAGGCAAAAACAACACATAAGTAACATTCGAATTACTAACCAAATGCTCAAGTTTTTCAATATTGATTTGTATTTTCTGCACTATTAAATTTGATATAAAATGCTCATGTGCTGGCAACAAAGTGTCTGTTTGCCATAACAAACCTACATGATCAAGAAAAGGAACAAAAACATCTTGAAACACCTCTCTAAAACTTTTTCTTTGCATCAACCTATTATAGGTCTTATTAAACAATGTTTTATCAAACTGAAACATTGCCAGCTTAAGAGAATTTACAGCCTCATCATTAACTGCCATCTTAAAAGCCAACTCTCTTGCTTTTAGAATAATTGTATCATCAGACATTTCAGCTATTTTAGAGATTTTGATGTTATTATTATTTAATAAAACAACATTTAATAGCTTTTGAAGATTTTCTGAAGAATAGTATCGAATATTGGTATCAGTTCTTTCAGGTGACAACAAATTATAACGTTTCTCCCAAATACGAATCGTATGTGCTTTTATTCCTGAAATATTTTCAAGGTCTTTTATTGTAAAAATAGACTTTATATTGTTCAATACTTTTTAATTATAATTAAACAAATATACAAAATCCATGAAAATTAAGCTTCATATCCATACTTCCAGTATTTTTATCGTTATTTTTGATTTGAATTTACCACAACTCACCTATGATTTTTCAAACACAAATACCATTAAAAAAACAACCTCATCATCAAATTGATTATCATTCAAATTTGCTATTGTTAGGATCTTGTTTTTCGGAAAACATAGGCAATCAATTATCGTATTACAAATTTCAATCGAAGCAAAATCCTTTTGGAATACTGTTTCATCCAAAAGCTATTGAACTGTTAATTACCAACAGTATTAATCAAAAAGAATATACAGAAGATGCTATTTTTTTCCACAATGAACGCTGGCATTGCTTCGAAGCTCATTCTGCACTTAGCTCACCTTCCAAAGAAGAATTACTTAGCAATTTAAACAACAATGTTAACTCAACTTTTAAGCAACTTAAAGATGCTTCGCATGTAATTATTACTTTAGGAACGGCTTGGGTGTATCGTGAAATTGCAACAGACACTTTGGTTGCGAATTGCCATAAAATTCCGCAGAAAAAATTCTTAAAAGAACTGTTAAGTATCGATGAAATTTTAGAAAGTTTAGAAGCTATCAACTCTTTAGTTCAATCATTAAACAAAGATATTTCTATAATTTACACCGTTTCTCCAGTACGTCATATCAAAGATGGCTTTATTGAAAATCAACGTAGTAAAGCACATTTACTTTCAGCTATTCATCAAGTGGTTGAACCTCGCAAAAAAGTATATTATTTCCCTTCTTATGAAATCATGATGGACGAATTGCGTGATTATCGTTTTTATGCTGAAGATATGATTCACCC
Source organism: Tenacibaculum sp. (assembly GCF_050290165.1). Lineage (GTDB taxonomy): Bacteria > Bacteroidota > Bacteroidia > Flavobacteriales > Flavobacteriaceae > Polaribacter. Next base: position 34,286 of record NZ_JBNKHD010000006.1, read on the forward strand.
AAACCAAACAGCTATTAATTATATATGGGAAAAGTTTTCTGAAACATGGTTTACCGAAGACACTCTTAAGGTCATGAAAGAAGTTGAAACCATTCAAAAAGGATTAACTCATAAACCATTTAATCCAAATTCTGAGGCACACCTACTTTTTTTAGAAAAATTGCAACAAAAAAAGGAAATACTTTTGCAAGCATTTCCTTTTATGAATTTTTAGTTTTTATTATTATTTAACTAAATACTGATCTACATTTTGCCATGGACCACCATTAATTACATCGATACCATGGTTTTGTAAAAATTGAGTTGCTTGACCGCTTCTACCTCCACTTTTACAAACCGCGATTACAGGTTTATTCCATGATTTGATTTCATCTACATTCAAAGGAATCGTTGTTAACACGATATGTTTTGCTCCTTCACTATGTCCTTCATTCCATTCTGCTAAAGTTCTCACATCTAATACTACCGCTCCTTTAGCTAAATATTCTTGTATTTCGTTACTCATATTTTTTCTTCTAAATAAATTAAATAATCCCATGTTACATCGAATGTTCTGGCAACAAATGTAAGCCGTTTTCTATTAACGTAGTGTAACTCTTGTTACCTTTTAAAATTTCTAAGTGTGATTTTATAGCATCTTTAACAGAATAGTCGTGCTCTACAGCTAATTCTAACAACTCTAAAGGCAGTAACCAATCGTTTTTAAATTTTGACTGCAACAATTCGAAAATTTCTTGAATTTTCTCTTCAGAAGACGTTCCTTCTTCTCTCATCACTCTCACCTTCGCATATAAACCATATAATTCTTTATCCGTATCAGAATAAGCAATTTTATGTGTTTTTGTTTCCGATACTTTTCCTACATCACCAAAAGAAGTTACATCTGCAGCACCTGCAAATGCTGATACTACTTCAACACCAACCGCCATATCATACACACCCCAATCAGGATGGAACAATACAGTATCTCCATGAGTCACCGTACAATTTTTAAAAGATATCAATAAAATTCTACCTCTTAAATCTCTTGTCCCAGTAATTACTTCTCCTTCTACTCTTACCCCTCCTTCAAATTCAAGAACTACTTGTTCTCCTTCATAAATTCCATACGCTTTTAAGTCTCGTGGACTCATATTTTCAATAGGAATATTAATTCCTTTTAACTTTCCTATTGGACTTCCAAAACCTTCTGCATGGTAACTGATTCCGTGCCCTATTAGTTCTTTATCTCTACTTGCTAAAGCAGTAGAACCAGTAGTTTGCACATAAATAGGTCTATTTTTTTCATCAGAAATCACATTGGTAAATACTCCTGATATCTGAATTCCTGTACTTAACTCTATAGTACCTAAGTTTTTAGAGTCAATTAATTTTTCTACTCCTTTCAACCCTCCAGAACGAATTGCCATTGTATTCGCAAATTCTTCCAACACCATACTCAAGTGAGCAAAATCTGGTGTTACAAATAGCTGCGGTTGTGGTTTGGTGATATCAAAACTTACATTCGCTGCATCAATAGTATAAGGCACTTTTGTAACCTCCTCTTTCATACACCATTTACTTTCCCCTATTGAAGACAACAATCCTGCCCCATAAATTTTAGGATTTTCGAGTGAACCTATCAAACCATATTCAACCGTCCACCAATGTAAATTTCTTATCTGAGCCATCTCTGAAAGCTCTCCCATATTATCTTGTAACCACTCTACTTTTTCTTGAGCTTCGTCAATTTCTTTTTGACTTGAATTAGGATCCTCTTTTAAAATAGACAACAAACGAATTGCTTCATACATCTCATAATCTTTAGCCGAAGAAATTGCCTTAGCTCCTATTTCACCAAAACGACGTAAATATTCTGCATATTCAGGATTTGCAATAATTGGTGCATGACCAGCTGCTTCGTGAATAATATCTGGTGCAGGAGTGTATTCTATATGATCTATCGTGCGCATATCAGAAGCAATTACCAATACATTGTATGCTTGAAACTCCATGAATGCATTTGGTGGTATAAATCCATCTACCGAAACTGCCGCCCAACCAATTTCTTTTAAAATTCGATTCATTCCCTGCATATGAGGAATGCTTTCTATTGAAATTCCTGTTTTCTTCAATCCATCTATATACGAAGAGTGTGCTACCTTACCTAAATAATCAACATTCATTCGCATCACATAACGCCATACTGCTTGATTTTGTGCTGTATATTCATCATATGGTTGCTTCACTACAAATTTATGTAGATGCTTGGGTAACTTTTTTGTGACTTCGTTTAACTCAAAATGAGGTTCCATAGTGTTGTTTGTTTTACTGTGTAAATTTAAGTTTTTTATAGTTTACAAAAAATTGATATTCGTTAAATTATATATTTTTGTACATTTACTTTTGCCTTTAAAACAGCAGAAAATGAGGACAAAAGGAGGTTTTAAAACTCGCCTATTAATTGGCTTAGCAATTGTTGCTTTTGCTTACCTAAGAAAATGTAGCCAACAAGAAGTAAATCCATATACAGGAAAAACACAAGCCGTTAGCTTGTCTCCTCAACAAGAAATCGCTATCGGACTACAACAAGCCCCCATAATGGCTCAACAACATGGTGGTTTATATCCTAATGAGAATGCACAAACTTTGGTAGACAATGTTGGTAATAAATTAGTTAATAATACTGTAGCCAAACAATCGGGATATCAATTTGATTTTCACTTATTAAAAGATGACAAAACCATCAATGCTTTTGCCTTACCTGGTGGGCAAGTTTTTATAACATACGCTTTATTTTCTCAATTGAAAAATGAAGATCAGTTAGCAGGAGTTTTAGGACATGAGATAGGACATGTTTTAGGAAAACATTCCAACGAAAGAATTACCGATGCTAATTTTTGGCAGTTACTAACCATGGGAGCATCGGTTGGTGCTGATTTAGGGGAGTTAGCCAATAGTATTGGTCAACAAACTTTATTAAAAAATGGCCGAGGTGATGAATTGGAAAGTGACGAATTAGGAGTAAAATTAATGATTGATGCTGGCTATAATCCAAAAAACTTGATAGGTGTAATGGAAATATTAAAAGCTGCTGCTGGTCCCAATAGAATTCCTGAATTTCAAAGCACACACCCTGACCCTGAAAACAGAATTCAAAAAATTAAAGAAGCGATTCGTAAATATCAAAAATAACCAAGAACTTTATGTAACATACAACCAATTAAAGCTACTTATAACAAAACCCTAAAATTAATTTGCTATGAGTTTTGGAGGAGCGGTATCCGCAATGGTTACCAGTTTAAAAAACAATAAAAGGAAAAGAGTTAGTGCTTTTGAAAAACTAGAACGATTTCAAAAAGAAAATGACGATAAATTACATTTCAAAAAGTCTGCAAGTAAAAAAGAGTTAATACAGATTAAAATAAGACTTCAAAAGGAAAACAAAATCCGATTTATCAGAAAGAGCATTCTGTACTTTTTATTTTTTAGCGGATTATTTTACATCGTATTTGTTTTTATGAATTCTTAAAATAATCCCCAAAAATCTTTCTTATTTTTGCAGTGTAACACACAACAAATGAACAAGAAAGTAATTTTAATGATTTTGGACGGTTGGGGAATTACTCAAGACCCAAAAGTATCGGCTATATATAATGCGAAAACTCCTTTTATAAATTCTTTATACGATAAATTTCCGCATGCACAATTAAGAACCGATGGTGAACATGTTGGTTTACCAAAGGGACAAATGGGAAATTCTGAAGTGGGACACATGAACTTAGGGGCTGGTAGAATTGTATACCAAAACTTGGCTAAAATAAACAAAGCGGTAAAGGAAGGGACTCTTGCCAAAGAAATCGAATTAGTAAACGCTTTTGAATACGCAAAAGCAAACAACAAAAATATTCATTTTTTAGGGTTAGTTTCTAATGGAGGAATCCACTCACATATAGATCATTTAAAAGGCTTGTTAGCAGCAGCTAACAATTTTGGTTTGGATAATGTGTTTTTACATGCATTTACTGACGGTCGTGATTGCGACCCAAAATCAGGAAAATATTTTATTAACGACATCCAAGAATACATGCAAGAAACTACGGGCGAATTGGCAACAATTACTGGTCGTTACTATGCTATGGATCGTGATAATCGTTGGGAACGCGTACAGCTTGCTTACGACGCTTTAGTACATGGAAAAGGTTCACTTTCTTCAGATGCCATAACAAGTATTCAACAAAGTTATGAGACTAATGTTACTGATGAATTCATCAAACCAATTATTATGGTTAATGAGAACAATCAACCTAAAACAACCATTAAAGAAGACGACGTTGTTATTTTCTTCAATTTCAGAACTGACAGAGGTCGTCAATTAACCGAAGCCTTAAGTCAGAAAGATTTCCCTGAATTCAACATGAAAAAATTACCATTATATTTTGTTACTCTAACAAACTATGATGATACGTTTAATAACATTCATGTTGTTTACGACGGAAAAAACATTGAAAACACCTTAGGAGAAGTATTAGAATCAGCAGGAAAGAGTCAAATTAGAATTGCTGAAACAGAAAAATATCCGCACGTAACTTTCTTTTTCTCTGGCGGGAGAGAAGAAGAGTTTAAAGATGAAAAACGTTTACTATGCCCATCCCCAAAAGTAGCGACTTACGATTTACAACCAGAAATGAGTGCTTATGATATTCGTAACGCCATTGTTCCAGAGTTACAAAAAGGCGATGTGGATTTTGTTTGCTTAAATTTCGCAAATGGGGATATGGTAGGTCATACTGGTGTTTTTGAAGCTGCTGTAAAGGCTTGCGAAGCTGTTGACGAATGTGTAAAAGATGTGGTAACTACAGCATTAGATAACGATTATACTACTATTCTAATCGCCGATCACGGAAATTGTGAAACGATGATCAATCCAGATGGAACACCACATACAGCTCACACCACCAATCCTGTTCCTGTAATTTTAATTGACAAAGAGTTAAAATCAATAAAAAGTGGTATTTTAGGCGATGTTGCTCCAACCATTTTACAACTTATGGGAGTAGCACAACCTAAAGAAATGACACAACATTCACTTATTTAAAATATATCTTATGAAATGAGCCATAACAAGAAGTTGACACCAACCGAAAAGATTATTGGCGAATTACATCTGACCTATAAAAACAATAAAAATTAAACAGATGAAAAAAATCGTGTATTTGCTTATTACCGCTTTAGTAGTTTCGTGTGCTTCAGCACCTAAAAATCTTGCAACCAAAAACGAAAACGGAAATTTGGTAGGTATAGCTACCAAAAAAGACCTTCAGCAAGAACCTTACGGAAGTGAGTGGTTTAACGATTTTTATTCATATTACGAAACCAACAAAAATACAGTTGAACAACTAAAGCCATACTTGAAAGACATAAAAATTAAAGGTTTTATGGGAACTTGGTGTGGAGATAGCCAAAGAGATGTACCAAATTTTTACAAAATTTTAGACGAAGCTCAATTTGACTACAAAAACCTCGAATTAGTTACTGTTAATCGCCAAAAAAAAGCTAACGGATTAGAAGAAGGATTTGATATTACTCATGTCCCAACATTTATATTTTATAAAGATGGGAAAGAAATTGGTCGTTTTGTAGAACATGCTTTAGATGACAGTACTGTGGAAGAAGATTTCTTAAAAATAGTTTCTGGTCAAGAATACAAGCATCCATATCAAAAATAACCGTAAATTTGCGCCTCAATATTTTTAACATGATTATTCAAAAAACCAGAGAAGAAATTGAATTAATGCGCGAAAGTGCTTTAGTAGTATCAAGAACCTTAGGAATGCTTGCCAAAGAAGTGAAACCTGGAGTTACTACATTGTATCTTGACAAACTTGCCGAAGAATTTATTCGCGAGCAAGGTGCTATCCCTGGTTTTTTAGGTTTATACGATTTCCCGAACACACTTTGTATGAGTCCTAACTCTCAAGTAGTACACGGAATTCCGAACAATACACCATTACAAGAAGGCGATATTATTTCTATTGATTGTGGTGCTATCAAAAATGATTTTTACGGAGATCATGCTTACACATTTGCTGTAGGTGAAATCGCTCCTGAAACACAAAAATTATTAGACGTTACCAAAGAAAGTTTATATGTAGGTATTCGTGAGCTTAAAGTAGGAAATCGTGTTGGTGATGTCGGATTCGCAATTCAAAACTTTACCGAAAAACATGGGTATGGAGTTGTTCGCGAATTAGTAGGACACGGATTAGGACGTAAAATGCACGAAGACCCTGAAATGCCTAACTACGGAAAAAGAGGTCGTGGCAAGAAATTTATTGAAGGTATGGTTGTCGCTATAGAACCTATGACAAACATGGGTACTCAAAAAATCATTCAGCACCGTGACGGATGGACAATTACTACCTTAGACGGAAAACCATCTGCTCATTTTGAACACGATGTTGCTATTATTGATGGTAAACCTGAATTATTATCTACCTTTAAGTATATATATGAAGCTTTAGGTATTGAAAGTAACGAAGAGGACGAGTTTAGACAATAAATAGTATATTTACAAAAAAGCTAAATTAGCAATTAAGCAACATGAGGTTAAAACTTCAAAATATTGGAATAGTTTCTTCAGCAGATATCAATATAGATGGTATTACTCTCATAACAGGAGAAAATGATTCTGGGAAAAGTACCATTGGTAAGACTTTATATTCAATCATAAGGTCTTTTAACAGTGTTGAAGAAAGCTTTAATGATTCAAAACTGAGTTTTATCTCAAAAAAAATTGATGAAATTTCTTCTATACTTGTAAGAGGTAAAGTTCGTAGTGAAGCTGATTCAAAAATTTTAAACAAAGCTATTTCACAAAATTTAGACTTATTTATTGGAAAAAAAAATGATACTGACACTACTATTCAAAACTTAAGAAAATTATACAATTCATTAAAGACTTATTCTAACAATACTCTAAAAGAGAATATTCTTAAGACAATCAATGAAATAGAAGAGAGAGAAGGTATTAGTATAGACTCAACTCAGTTTATGAGTTTTGAACTTTCGGAGTACTTCAACCTTGAATTTGGCAATCACACTTCTAATTATTTTAATAAAAAAAAATCTTTAATTGAATTAAAAACCAGCATAGATAATATCGTAATTAATATTAGAGAGAATATGATTTCTCTTGAAAAAATGCCTATAAATTTCCCCTATAAAGATGTAATATTTATAGAGTCTCCTTTGTTTTTAGATAAAAAAAGGAAGTCTTTTAATTTTACCGATTTGAGAAATAAAAACAACTATTTAAATTATAAAATAAATCAAGAACCTTTCTCAAAAGATATTTTTTCAAGTAACATAAAAGACATCAAGATTTTAAACAACATAATAAAAGAAATTATTGGAGGTAATTTTAGTTATAATGATAAAAATGAAATAATTTTTAATAAAAAAGGCAAAAGCTTCTCATTAAACAATGTTGCTACTGGTCTAAAAACTTTTGGTGCAATACAGTTACTAATAGATAATAACAATTTAAATGTGGACACCTTATTAGTTATTGATGAACCTGAGGTGCACCTCCACCCAACATGGCAGGTTAAATTTGCTGAAATTTTGATTCTCCTATCTAAAGAGTTTGCTATTCCAATGGTTTTAACCTCTCATAGCCCTTACTTTATAGAAGCTCTAGAAGCATACTCAGCCAAACACAACTATCGAGACTCAACTGATTTTTATTTTGCTCAAAAAGACAAGAAAGGAGAAAGCTCAAGAATAATCAACGTCAATAATGATTTAAATGTTGTTTTAGATTCAATATCTGAAGCATATTACACTTTGCAGGATATTAGAAATGATTTATAGTGATATTGAAAAATATTTTTCTGAAAATGTTCCTCAAAAAAACTATTCAGAATTATCTATTGACAAAGAGTCAGAAAATTCCCTAATAAACTCCAGTAAAGAATCTTTTGATTTTGACGAATTAAACACTAAGATTAAAACTTCTGATACAATTATATTTAACACGGAAAAAATATCTCTTGTTGAATTTAAGAATGGAGACAAAATAAAAGAAGTCGACATAAGACTTAAATGTTCTGAATCTATAATGAGTTTCTTAAACTTTATATTAGAAGAAAAAGTTGTTGAAACTATTTATTTTCCTAGTCAATTTTTTCAATTCTACTTGGTTTTTAATAGAAAGAAAATAAATGCCTCTCAAGTTAATCATTTCGGAAACATTCAAAGAAAACTACAAAAAGAATACTCAAATTTTTACTCAAAAATAGTCATATTAAATCAAGATCAATTTAAGAAAGTTTTTAGAATATGACACTTTTCAAAACAATACTAAATACAATTCCGAGACCCCTTTTAATCAAAGCTAGTTATTTGGCTAGACCTATAATTGCTTGGTGGTTAAAAGGTGATAATTTTACTGATCCTATTGACGGAAAGTCTTTCAAGAAGTTTTTGCCCTATGGATATGGAAAACAACGAGAAAATGCGCTTTCACCTTCTACTTTATCGCTAGAAAGGCATCGTTTACTATGGCTATTTTTACAAGATGAAACTAACTTTTTTACTTCAGATAAAAAGTTAAAAGTATTACATATCGCTCCAGAGCAATGTTTTTTAGATCTTTTTAGAAAACAACAAAACTTAGACTACACCACTTCCGATTTGGAATCACCTATTGCAGATGTAAAAGCAGATATTTGTGATTTACCTTTTGAAGACAACTCTTTTGATGTGGTGTTTTGCAATCACGTACTAGAGCATATTACGGACGATACTAAGGCAATGCAAGAATTGTATCGTGTGATGAAAACTGGTGGATTTGGCATTTTCCAAATTCCACAAGATTTAAATAGAGAAATCTCTTTCGAAGACGATTCTATTACCGACCCTAAAGAGCGTGCAAAAATATTTGGTCAATACGACCATGTGCGTGTTTATGGACGTGATTATTTTGATAAATTACGTTCTATAGGATTTAAAGTTGACGAGATAGACTACACAAAAAAAATCGCTCCAGAAGAACTAAATCGATTTGCCTTAATGAAAGGTGAAATTTTACCTGTTTGCTACAAACTTGAACATTAATTTTTCATTAAGATTTTCATCTTAAATTTACCTTTTAAAAATAAAAAAGGGCTCTATTTTTCCTAATAAAATAGGTACTTTAACGAAGTTATACTATTTTATCACCTACATATCTTCTACCGTCTCTCATCTACTTAAAGGAAAATTTTTTATAGAAAATCAAAAATATTTTCTTAATTTTATGTTAACTACTAACTAACCAAACATAAAAATGCGAGTAAGAAATCACAAAAATGGGATTTCTTTACACGTTATAGCTGGAACCCATGTGGTATTACTTTGTCTAGATGCAGAATCTGAGGCAAGGGATGGATTATTGGGCTTTAAGCTAAAACGTAAAGAAATTGCTTCTGGAAAGATATTTCCATTAAAAGGATTTAAACAATTTAAAAACAGCGAAAGAAAAGAAGAGGACCACAGTCTTATTCAATCTTTTTTATGGGCAGACTACTCAGCAAACCCCAATACGCAATACGAATATTTTGTAACTCCTGTATATGGAACTCCAGAAACCCAAGAAAACAAAGACGAAATTAGCGTTAAAGTAACCACCGAAAACCCTGAAGATGGCACCCATGGTGTTTTCTTCAATAGAGGTACGGTTGGACAAGCCTACGCTAGAAAATTCAACAATCAGAACCCAGACAAAGTCCCTAATAAAGAAGCCTATAAATGGTTATCAAGAGGACTTGAAGAAGCTATTTTATCATTTATTTCACAGGCTAAAGGGAAAGACTATGCTCTTAGAGTAGCTGCTTACGAGTTTGATTATGTTCCAGTAATCCAAGCATTGTATGACGCTTCTCAGAGAGGCGCAGATGTTAAAATATTGTATGATAGATCTAAAACTGGACCATGGAAAAATACCGATAATGCCATAGCTCAGGTTCCTGGTATTGAAAAACTTATGATTCCAAGATCATCAAACTCTTCAATAAAACATAACAAATACATCATACTACTCCACAAAGGAAAACCTATTCAAGTATGGACGGGATCTACCAACTTTACCAAAGGAGGTATTTTCGGACAATCAAATGTAGGTCACGTTGTTAGAGATAGTAATGTTGCTGAAGAGTATATGGAATATTGGAATCGGCTCTCAAAAAATCCTGATTTAAAAGAATTACGCCCTAAAAATGATGAGCACTCACCTACTCCAAATGGACAACTTCATAAAGACATAACTCCTATATTTAGTCCTAGAGAAGATTTAAGTGTTTTAGATTGGTATGGTGAACAAATCCAAAAAGCAAAGCAATCTATAGGTTTTACAGCGGCTTTTGGTGTTAATGAAGAGTTTGCAGAAATAATGAGTAAAGAAGATGATAGCCTTCGTTACATACTCTTAGAGCATGAAGGTAAAACATTTGACACTTTTAAAGACACTCCTAATAATAGAATTGCTTTGGGCGCTACCTTAAACGGTGATGAAATTAAAAAAGAAGGACTTAAAGAATGGGAAGCAGAACATTTAACAGGGTTAAATGATCATGTAAAGTACCTGCATACCAAATATCTTTTTGTAGACCCATTAACAGACAATCCAACTCTTATTACAGGATCAGCAAACTTTTCGAAAGCCTCTACTCAAAACAATGATGAAAATATGGTTATTATAAAAGGTGATACTGGAGTAGTAGATATTTATCTTACCGAATTTATGCGCTTATTCGATCATTATAAATTTAGAGATGAAGAAGCACATATTGGACTTGATCAAGCCCATTTTAGCCACTACTTAGTGACTGATTCTACATGGACGAATATCTATTTTGAGGAAGGTACGCAATACAATAAACAACGCGAACTTTTCCGATAATAACAACTAAACTAACTAAACACATTAAAATCTAATATCATGATAGGAGGCCCCGTTTGCAATGAGGTGCTTTCTGCTGAACTAATTTTTGCAGAAGGCCAACACTTGACATATCAAAACAAAGAAACTTTATGGGAAATATTTGAAGCCATAGGAAAAAATTGGTCAAACACCAACTATGATTCAAACAACCAAAGAAGTTCTTGGTATGAAATGATTAAAGCGAAAACTGAAAACGCTCCAAACTATACTGGAGAGTATGTAAATGCCATATATGTTTTGAATGAGTTAAAAATAATGTATGGCGAAGACGAAGCTTTTAAAAAACTCTTTTTTAAAAGTGGTGTTGATAATAGCCAACCCCCAACTACACGCTTAGCACACTGTAAAATATATGTTGTAAATGAATTTATAAGGATGCAAATTGTAGCAGGAGGCTTTAAAAGCTGGGGTACAAAATATGGTGGTGAAGAAGCTAAAAACTATCACGGGTTCCTTGCGGGTACACGCTATAACAGAACTCCTAAAGTTCGTAGCTACACACCTGAAACCCCTCAAAGCTAAGAAATATGAAAAAACAATTTGACTATGTTATTGTAGGTGCAGGAGTAGCAGCCGCTACTGTTGCCAAAGGCTTACTTGAGCATAAGAATGACACTTCAATTTTAATTTTAGAGGCTGGTCCTGAAGTTATAGCAAAAGACAGAAGATTCTGGTGGGATTACATAACCAAAGGAGAAAGACCTTATACATACACCTATGACCAAAAATGGGAAGCCGACTCTACTGGAAACATTGATTACCAAACAGACGGTGTTCGTGTTAAAGCCTATGGAGGATCTACTATGCATTGGGGTGCTTGGTCTTTAAGATTCAGACCTGAAGACTTCAATCTTTTCACTAATACTGGTGAAGGTGCTGATTGGCCAATTAATTACGAAGATCTAGAAGAATACTATAACCAAGCTGAAGAATATCTTTCTGTTTGTGGCGATAGTAACGCGAACTGGGTTCCTAGATCAAAACCCTACCCTGTTCCGCCATTTGAATGGACCGCAGCAGATGGAGAAATGATTAAAGCTTGGGAACAGTTAGATGTTGTTTACCAAGATGGAGACATAGAACCAGGAACAAAAAAGAAGATAAAATCAGGTAAAATGCCTATTGCTAGGTATAGAAAATGTATGACTACTGGAACCTGCAAATACTGCCCTATTGGTGGTAGGTTCAACGCTCAGTATGTACTTGATGATCTAAAAAATGATTCACGATTTATCAACTTAGAAATACGAATAAATTCTCCAGTACACAAAGTAAATGTTAGCAATAAAGCTATTGCTGAATCTGTAAGTTATAGAGATAATTTATCTGGGCAAGAACACACAGTTTATGGAAATACTATCATTTTGGCTTCAGGAGCCTACAATGTTCCTAAACTATTAAGAGCATCGAAAAGTGAATTCTGGAAAGAAGGTATTGGAAATGATTATGACCTTGTTGGTCGCTTTGTTGTATCTCACTCTATGCTTAATGTGGTTGGTAAAGCAAAATCTAACCCTAATGGATGGTTTCAAGAATATGACTTTCCTACTCTAATGTCACATAGTTATAACACAAAAGAGCATCAAAAGAAAGGAAAGATCTTCATGTTTAAAAACAGGACTACTCCAAATACTGATATCGCTCAACTCATGATTGAAGGAAAAACCAGAGAGGAAATTGACGATATAGTTTACGGAGAGATGACAGTAAATCTACAAGCCTTCCTTGAAGAAAAAGGAAAATATAGCAATCGTCTTGAAGCCAAACCTGGAACCGACCGTTTTGGGCTTCCGCAAACTACAGTTCACTTTAGCAGAACTGACGAAGAAATGAAAAATGCCAACGATCGTTTGAAACTTCTAGAGCAGGTCTTAGAAAAAATGGGGCTAGAAGTAATTTCTTCTAGAGTTGACAAACCAGGAGGGCATCATACAACTGGAACAGCTAGAATGGGAACCAGTCCTGAAAACAGTGTTACCGATAAATTTATGAAAGTTCATAACACTGATAATCTATATATATGTTCAAATGCAGCTTTCCCTACAGGAAGTGCTGTTAACCCAACGCTTACATTAACCGCTCTTGCCTTTAGACTCGTAGAACATTTAACTCAAAAAAACGCAACAAAAATAAAACACAAAAATGCCTACAACACAGCTGAAATTTAAAAATGCTTTCCAAGAAAAAGCCTCAAAACTAACCAATACCAAGGAGCTCATTCAACACTCAAGACTTGTTGAAGACGATAACGAAGATAAATTGCATGTACTAAAGGAGCTATTAAATAATGCTGTAATTCTTGAATTTGCTACCATACCTATCTATCTACAAACAATGTGGAGTATAAAAGATAACAACTGTGAGGTTGCAAAATCTATTCGTAATGTTTTCCAAGAAGAAATGTTACACATGGCTATGGTTTGTAATATGATTGCTGGAATTGGAGGTGAACCAAAAATATACAATTCAAAAAATGGTTTAAAATTCCCTTCAGGACTTCCAGGAGGAGTTCATCCAGATCTTTATCTATACCTAGAAGGTCTTAGTGATTGCTCTCTAAGAAACTTTATGGAAATAGAGTTACCTGAAAAAATTGCAGATATATATGATTATGACACCAAAGAGTTAGTGAAAATTGGTGGTCTCTGCAATACAGATGGTAAATTTTCTGCTAACCACATTCAAAACTACGAACACAATACAACCATTGGAGAATTGTATGATCGTATTAATGAACTTTTTCAAGACCTTCAACCAAAAATGAATGTTGAGCGACAACTAGCTGGACCTTTATCTTGGTGGGTAATGGCAGATGCTGATAGTGTTTCAAAAGCCATTGCTATGATTAAAGAGCAAGGAGAAGGATCTGAAAATGTTTCACCAGCTAGTACTGGAATGGACAATTTGGCCCACTTCTATAGATTTTGGGAGGTCTTTTACCAGAAAAAAATAGCTCAGGAAGGAGACAAATACTATTTCAAAGACCCTATGCCTCGACCAGAAATTTACAATATAGCTAGAATACCAGAGGGTGGCTATCAAGAATCTGAAGTTACTCCTGAAGTATGGTATTTATTGTCTGAATTTGACAAATCGTACACCAATGTTGTACAATTACTGGAGGACACCTGGGCTATTAACGGTAGAGGGCAAGCAGCTCTGGTAAATGCAATTGAAGCCATGTTTAAACTCGAAAAATATGCAATTCCTTTAATGAATACACCTATACCAAACAACGAACAAGGATTGCATTATGGACCTTGTTTTAGAATGATTTAAAAACAAAACAACTTTAACCAAACAATTAAAAAAATATGGGAAGTTTTATAGAAATAAACGACACATTAGAACTTACTGAAGAACAAGGATTCCCGGTTGATGTTTTCAACATAGAAAAACACAAAAAAAATCCAGTAACACTTAAAGATGTTGAAGGAAAAATATTTGAATTTAAAAACAAACCAAGCCCTAGAATTTTTCAGCTAGATCCTGTAAGAGTTTTTTATGCTCATAATATAGATGGAAAATGGTTATTCTGGGGACGTGTATTAATACAAACTCAAAAAATTGAAAAACAATTCAATACCGATGGAACTTGGGATGGTAAATCATGGATTACTTCAGGAACCTATACAATACTAAATGTTTATGATCCGGAATACCAATATACATTTACCTTAAACGAAGCCCCTGACGACAGAAATTACTTCAAATAAGAACATGACTAGTCCCCCAACTACAAATAAACCTTCGATTAAGTTAAGTCAAAAACATTTAGACATTAATGACCCAAACTTAAAAATTGTTCTAGATGACATTCAAGGCAATATTTTAAAAAGTCATGGGCGTTCACATTCACGCCACATCTTTTTACAGTTTAATGGGCATGCACAAGAGAATCGTTTGTGGCTAAATCAGTTTGCTTTAAAATTAACATCAGCATACGAACAGCATCAAACCTCGTTAGACTTTAAAAATTCTGGCACTGAACATTTATTTACGGGGCTACTACTAAGCTATTCTGGATACCAAGCATTGGATATAGATAGCTATCAAATTCCTGATGATAAAGCTTTCCGTGCCAGCATGAAAGATATCACCTTTCAATATGATACGGGACCTAGTGGAGTTCATGAAAGAACTATTAATCCATTAAATGATACTCCAGAAAATTGGCAAACTCCATTTGACCAAAGAATAGATGCCTTATTAATTCTAGCTTACGGAGGAGACAAAACCGACGACGAGATATGCAATAGCTATTTAGATAATGAAATTGCTAAAATCAAAAGTAACTTAAACAATATAGCTACCATACTGTCTATTGAAAAAGGATATGCCTTAAGAAATAAAAACAATGATGTTATTGAACATTTTGGTTTTGTAGATGGACTAAGCAATCCCGTGTTTTTTAAATCTGATTTTGACTATTGGCAAAATAAAGAAGGAATTAAAAGTTATGACCCTACTGCTCCTTTTGACTTAGTGGCTGTTAACGATCCTGGTGGCATTGATGAAGATCTAAGTTTTGGAACCTATTTTGTGTATAGAAAAATGCAACAAAACATTAAAGGTTTCAACAAACAAACCCAACAATTAGCTTCTTTAATCTCAAAAAAAACAGGTGATAAAGTTGACTCAGAATACGCTGAGGCTCTGGCTTTCGGTCGATACAAGGATGGTACCCCTCTGACGACCAATTCAAAAAAAGCTACCTTAAATAACTTTGATTATCAAGAAGACATGGAGGGACTTACATGTCCATTTCACTCTCATATTCGAAAAACAAATCCAAGAGGCGATACAAACAGAATTAACAACACTCCTATTGGAAATGAAAGGAGCCATAGAATTGTTAGAAGAGGAATTAGTTATGGCTCAAAAAATTTAAACCCAGATTCTGAATGGACCGATGCTGGACTTCTCTTTTTATCATGTCAAAGTGATATTGAACAACAGTTTTTAGTCATGCAATGTGGATGGTCAGACAATCCAAATTTTCCTTTAAAAGATTCTGGCCACGATCCTATTACTGGTGAACAAAATGCTAAACTAAGTAACAATATCAAGGAGTGGCAACACCAAATGAATGGCAAAACCATCACACTTGATTTTAGATATAAAAATCTAGTTAAAGTATTAGGCGGAGAATATTTTTTTGCCCCTAGTATTTCATTCTTTAAAAATTTAATTAATAATCAACCCAAAAAACCAAATTTATTATGAACGAACAAGGTTACAAAGACTGGAGAGTTGTACAATCTGTAGAACTAGGAGCTTCAGCTGAACAAGTATGGGAAGTTATTGGTGGTTTTTATACCATCCATAAATGGCATCCAGACATTACTGAATTGGATGTTATAAGCGACCAAACTGATACACGACAATTAAGACGTTTATTAACATTTCCAGGACAACCAAAAGCTATTGAAGAACTGGTAATGATGGATAACGAAAACCACCACTATCGTTATAAATGGCATTGGGGTGAATGGGGACAAGAAATCCACAAGTACTACTCTGATTTACGCGTATTTGATGTAAAAGGAGGCACTTGTATTGTACAATGGGTAGCAACTTTCTATTATAAAGAAGATGCTATTTCTGACTTTTATCAAAGAGGCTTTGATGAGTTACTAAAATTATTCCCAATGGTAAAAGAATCTGCTAACGCAATATAAAAACACTAATTATGGTAGAAACAGTTTTATTACAACCAACAGAAGGAGAAAAAACAAAAATTACTGGTTTTGATGCTGTGTATAGAACAGATATCAAAACCACTGGAAATTTATTAGACTATTTTGAATTAAAGGTTCCATCAGGAAAAGGAGCTCCACTACACATTCATCATAAAAATGACGAAAGTCTTCATGTGATTGAAGGTGAGTTTACCTTTCAAATCGGTGACGAAGTACACAAAGCCCCAAAGGGAACTTTCTTATTTCTTCCAAGAGGTGTAGCTCATAAGTTTACCAATGTGGGAACCACTGAAGGTCATTTAATAGGTACATTCACTCCATCTGGAACTTTTGATTTCTTTGATAAACTAACTAAGTTAGCTCCTGATGATTTTGAAGAGATTCAAGCATATTCAAAAAAATATGGTCATGAAGTTCTTGAAGAAGGGTCTTATTAAGCTTCTAACAAAAGAACATCAATAAACAACAGATTCTAAAATTTATCAACATTTATATACCGCTCACATCGAGCGGTATATTTCATTCTTTCATTTTGATTTATTTAAGAAAAAAATAATTTAATACTATTCAAAAAATGACGTCAGAAAGGCTAGAAGCATTTAGCGATGGAATTCTTGCTATAATAATAACAATAATGGTTCTTCAATTAGAAGCACCTAAAGAAACAACCTTCAAATGTTTATACAAAATGACTCCAATATTTTTAAGTTATGTAGTAAGTTTTCTATATATCAGTATCTATTGGAATCATCATCATCAATTGTTTAAAATTGCTAAAAAAATTAATGGTAAAATACTTTGGGCTAACTTAAACTTACTTTTTTGGTTATCACTAATTCCTTTTACCACTTCTTGGATTGGCAAAAATCATATAGAAAATGTTCCTGTTATTTTATATGGAGTTGTGTTTATTATGAGTGAAATTTCTTTTCTGTTTTTAAAATACAACATCATACAACTACATGGAAAAGATTCAAGTGTTGGAAAAGACCTTAGAATAAATAAAAGTAATCTACTCTTTTTTGGTATTCAAATTATAGGTCTACTACTAATGGGAATTAATGACTACATTCCACTATCTTGCTTTTTAATTGCTGGTATTGTAAAAGTAGTAGAACTAAAAAAAGTATATGATTATATGCTTGTCAAACTCCAATAAAAAAACCTACATATGTAGGTTTTTTTTATTCTATTATTGAGCTGTAAATTTAATTCACAAACTCTTGCATTGTATTATTTTCATCATTGTAAAGCAGTACAACTTTCAACTCTGGATGTTTTTGTAAAAACACTTTTGTTTTTTCTAAGCCCATTGCTAAAAAAGCAGTTGCATATGCATCTACATCAGCGCAATCTCCTTTTAAACTTACAGACACACTTAACAGGTTACTTTCTTCTGCCAATCCTGTTTTAGCATTTACTGTATGCACTATCTTTTTACCTTCAGCATTTACTTTATACTTTCTGTAATTCCCAGAAGTTGCCATAGATTCATTATCCAATTCAATATATTTTTGAACAGATCGCGTTCCATCAATATTCGGTTTTTCAATAGCTACTTTCCATAGCTTTCCATGTTTTGTTCCTCT
This sequence comes from Tenacibaculum sp., assembly GCF_050290165.1. GTDB lineage: Bacteria > Bacteroidota > Bacteroidia > Flavobacteriales > Flavobacteriaceae > Polaribacter. The sequence goes on from NZ_JBNKHD010000006.1 coordinate 52,540, forward strand.
TGCTCTAATCTCTCCTCCTATTTCTACTATGTAATCATGAATGTTTTTCGACTCAAAAAATCGTCCAATAACATCCACTCCATACCCTTTAGCAAAAGCATTTACATTAAACTCAATATTTTCACTTTCTCTGTATACTTTTCTATCCTTTAATACAACTTTATCAAACCCTACGTGTTCCATCAAAGCTGTAATTTCTTCTGGAGTCAGATCTTTCTTTTCCTTCCCTGAACCAAATCCATAAGCATCAATCAACCTTCCTATTGTCGGATCAAAATACCCATCAGTTTCATTATAAATTCTTTTAGCTTTTTCAAATACCTCTACAAACATATCATCAACAACAACAGTTGTATCTCCTTGATTGATTTTAGATATATCAGATGTTGGCATATAAGTAGATAGCGACTTATTAACCAAATGAAACAAACTATCTATTGACTTTTGATAATTTATTTCACTTACATACGTTATATGGTAGGTAGTTCCAAATACACCACCCTGTAATTTAGTTTCATTTAATTTTGTTTCTTGCTTACAGGCAGTAAGTAACACCAGTAAAATTCCAGTTAGGAATATATTTTTAATCATCATAAAAAGTTTAATCACAAAAATAATGGTTTACCACTTCATAAAAGATTGTTAATTCTCTTTTTTGTGTTCCCATTTTTATAAATTTGCTCAACTATTAATAATTTTCTAAAAAATCAGAATAAAATGAGAAAAGTATTTTTATTCCTTACCGCTTCTATCTTATTAGCCTCTTGTGCTTCTACTAAAGAATTAGACGCTTTAAAAACAAAACATGAACAAACCAAAGAAGAGTTATTGGCTGTAAAAGCTAATTTAACAAAATGTTTGGTTGAAAAAGATAAATACCAAGATCAAGCTTTTTCTCTAGAATCTAGAGTGACTGAGTTAAAAAAGGATAAGGAAAACACTTTACAACAAGTTGAAAACTTAACTGTATTAACTAAAGGAGCTAATGACAACATTAAAGAAACCTTAACTCAGTTAAGTAAAAAAGATAAGTACATCAACAAAATTAGAGAAGCTGCTTCTAAGAAGGACTCATTAAACTTAGTTGTTGCTTTCCATTTAAAAAAGGAATTACAGGAAGGTATTGATGACGAAGACATTGAAGTAAATGTTGAAAAAACAGTAGTATTTATTTCAATTTCTGATAAATTATTATTCAAAAGCGGAAGCTATACTATTAACGACAAAGCATCTAAAGTATTAGAAAAAGTTGCTACAGTAGTTAACGGACAACCACAAATGGATGTTATGGTAGAAGGACATACAGATAACACTCCTGTTGCTGAAGGATCTGCTTTAAAAGACAACTGGGGATTAAGTGTATTACGTTCTACAGCTATTGTTCGTGAATTACAAGGAAAATACAGTGTAGCTCCTGAAAGATTAATTGCTGCCGGTAGAAGTAGTTATGTTCCTTTAGTTGCAAACGATTCTCCAGCTAACAAAGCTAAAAACAGACGTACTAAAATTATTATCTTACCTAGATTAAATCAATTCTTTGATTTATTAGATCAAAAGGTAGAATAGTTTTAAAAACATATTTATAAAAAAAACGTGCATTAAGCACGTTTTTTTATTGGCAAAAAGTATCTAAATTTTAAAAAGAAAAAAATTAAACTAACACGCTATTTGTCAATCAAATAATAAATCGTACATTTGCAGACCTTTTTAAAGGACAAAAAATTATTAATTATAAACAAAAACTAATCGTGTAATTATGAACACATTAAGTTACAAAACAGTATCGGCTAACAAGAACACTGTAAACAAAGAGTGGGTTGTTGTTGATGCGGACGGGCAATCATTAGGTCGTCTAGCTTCTAAAGTTGCAAAACTTATTAGAGGTAAGTACAAGCCAAATTATACTCCTCACGTAGATTGTGGAGACAACGTTGTAATCATCAACGCTGAAAAAATCAACTTAACTGGTAACAAGTGGGCTGACAAAACTTATATCCGTCACACAGGCTACCCAGGAGGACAAAGATCATTAACTGCTACTGAGATGTTTGCTAAAGATCCAGCAAGACTTATCGAAAAAGCAGTAAAAGGTATGTTACCTAAAAACCGTTTAGGTAGCGCGTTATTCAAAAATTTATATGTTTACGCTGGTACAGAGCACGGTCAAGAGGCTCAAAAACCTAAAGCTATTAACCTTAACGATCTTAAATAATTATGGAAACTGTACACAAAATAGGTAGAAGAAAAACAGCTGTTGCTCGTGTTTATGTTTCTCAAGGAAGTGGAAACATCACTATCAACAAAAGAGAGTTTAAAAACTATTTCACTACACCAACTTTACAATACAAGGTTCAACAACCTTTAATGTTAACTGAAAACTTAGAGGCTTACGATGTAAAAGTAAACGTTTACGGTGGTGGTGTTACTGGTCAAGCTGAAGCTATTCGTTTAGCAATTACTAGAGCATTAGTAGCTATTAACGAAGAAAATAAAGCGGTATTAAAGCCAGAAGGATTATTAACTCGTGATCCAAGAATGGTTGAACGTAAGAAATTCGGTCAAAAGAAAGCACGTAAGAAATTCCAGTTCTCTAAACGTTAATCGTTTATTGGAACTGTTATTTATAAATCAATTTTTAACAGTTTAGTATCTAAATACTTCAGACTTAATAACTACTGGAGTATTGCGAAAACAGAACGTAAACACATTTATTAAAATGGCAAACATTCAAGAATTATTAGAAAGTGGTGTTCACTTTGGACACTTAACTAGAAAATGGAACCCAAACATGGCTCCATACATCTATACAGAACGTAATGGTGTACACATCATCGATTTGTATAAAACTTCAGCTAAAATTGACGAGGCTTCTGCTGCGTTACAAAAAATAGCTAACTCAGGACGTAAAATCTTATTCGTTGCTACTAAGAAGCAAGCTAAAGATATCGTTGCTGAAAAAGCTAAAGCTGTAAACATGCCTTACATCACTGAAAGATGGCCAGGTGGTATGTTAACAAACTTTGTTACTATCCGTAAAGCTGTAAAGAAAATGGCTTCTATTGATAGAATGAAGACTGATGGTTCTTTCGACGCTTTATCAAAAAGAGAAAAATTACAAATCAACCGTCAACGTGAAAAATTAGAAAAGAACTTAGGTTCAATTTCTGATATGACTCGTTTACCAGGAGCTTTATTTGTAATTGACGTGAAGAAAGAGCACATTGCTGTTGCTGAAGCACAAAAATTAAACATTCCAATCTTTGCAATGGTTGATACAAACTCTGATCCAAGACCGATTGATTTTGTAATTCCTGCAAACGATGACGCTTCAAAATCTATAGATAGAGTATTATCTTATGTAACTGATGCGATTGCTGAAGGCTTAACTGAAAGAAAAGCTGACAAAGAGAAAGCTAAAGCTGAAAAAACAGCTGACGCTCCTGCATCTGAAGAAGCATAATAATTTTAATTTAAAGGTTTCATTACATTGAGACCTTTAAATTTTTATACCTTACAACAATTAATTACAATTAAAAAATAACGATAGAAATGTCAGTAAAAATTAGCGCTGCAGACGTAAAAAAATTAAGAGAAACTACCGGAGCTGGTATGATGGATTGTAAAAAAGCATTAGTAGAGGCTGAAGGTGATTTTGATAAAGCTATTGAAATTTTACGTAAAAAAGGACAAAAGATTGCTGCTAAAAGAGCAGATCGTGAGTCTACTGAAGGTGTAGCTATTACAAAAATTAGCGATGACAATACTTATGGTGTTGCTATCGTATTAGCATGTGAAACAGATTTCGTATCTAAAAATGATTCTTTCAAAGAATTAGCGCAAGAGTTTGTTAACATCGCTTTTAACTATAACACAAAAGAGGAGTTCTTAGCTGCTGATTTTGGAGGAATGACTGTTGCTGAAAAATTAATCGAGCAAACTGGAGTTATCGGTGAAAAAATCGATATCACTTCTTTCGAAAAAATCGAAGCACCATACGTAGGAGCTTACACTCACGTTGGTAAAATTGCTGCTATGGTAGGTTTAACTGCTGCTGTAGACAACGCTGCTGAGTTAACTAAAGACCTAGCTATGCAAGCTGCTTCAATGGGAGCTGTTTCATTATCTTACAAAGATTTTGATCCTGCTTATGTAGCTTCTGAAACTGAAGCTAGAATCGCTGCAATTATTAAAGATAACGAAGAGTTAGCTCGTTTAGGTAAAACTTTAAAGAACGTACCTCAATTCGTATCTAGATTACAGTTAACTGATGAAGCTATGGCTGAAGCTGAAAAAGAAGCTAAAGAGCAATTAAAAGCTGAAGGTAAACCAGAGCAAATCTGGGACAAAATCTTACCAGGTAAAATTGAAAGATTTATCTCTGACAACACAACTTTAGATCAAGAACAATGTTTATTAGATCAGAAGTTCATCAAAGATGAAAAGAAAACTGTTGCAGAATATGTTTCTTCTTACGGTGACGTTGAAGTTAAAAACTTCGTAAGAGTTACTTTAGGATAATTCTCAACAATCATATTATAGAAAACCATCCATTTTTTGGATGGTTTTTTTTATGCTGTAAAAATTAGAATAAAAAAAATACGTAGCTTTGCACAACTTTCAACAAAACAAATGCAATACAAAAGAATCCTTTTAAAATTAAGTGGTGAGGCATTAATGGGAGAGCGCCAATACGGTATCGACCCAAACAGACTTAAAGAGTATGCCCAAGAGATAAAACAAGTTGTAGATAAAGGTGTAGAAGTTGCCATAGTAATTGGTGGTGGAAATATTTTTAGAGGGGTTGCTGGTGCTAGCCAAGGTATGGATCGTGTGCAAGGTGACCACATGGGAATGTTAGCTACCTGTATTAACGGATTAGCTTTACAAAGTGCCTTAGAAGATGAAGGAATTCACACACGTTTACAAACCGCTATCGAGATTAAAGAAATTGCAGAGCCTTATATTAAACGTCGTGCAAACAGACATTTAGAAAAAGGGCGAGTAGTAATTTTTGGTGGAGGAACAGGAAATCCGTACTTTACTACCGACACAGCAGCTGTTTTAAGAGCTATAGAAATTAATGCTGATGCTATTTTAAAAGGAACTCGAGTTGACGGTATTTACAATTCAGATCCTGAAAAAAACAAAGATGCTGTTAAGTATGAAAACATTACCTTTAAAGATGTAATCGACAAAGGTCTTAAAGTTATGGATATGACTGCTTTTACATTGAGTGAAGAAAACAAATTACCAATCATTGTTTTCGACATGAACACTAAAGGAAACTTGTTAAAGTTAATATCTGGAGAAAATATTGGAACAATAGTTGATAACGAATAAATCGAAATTACCCTCTAATGAGGTTTATAAATACGAACAAAATGACTGAAGAAATTGATTTTATTTTAGATTCGGCCAAAGAGGCAATGAATGATGCAATTGAGCATTTAGTAAAAGAATTGCGTAGTATTAGAGCTGGTAAAGCATCTCCAGCCATGTTAGCAAATGTACAGGTAGACTATTACGGTTCTGCAACTCCATTAGGACAAGTTGCTAACGTAAATACTCCTGATGCTAGAACAATTTCAATTCAGCCTTGGGAAAAAAACATGTTACATGAGATAGAAAAAGCCATCATGCTTGCTAATCTTGGTTTCAACCCAATGAATAATGGTGAAAACATTATCATTAATGTACCACCATTAACTGAAGAGCGTCGTAAAGATTTAGCTAAACAAGCAAAAGCTGAAGCTGAGCATGCTAAAGTTGGAGTTCGTAATGCTCGTAAAGATGCTAACAACGAAATTAAAAAACTAGATGTTTCTGACGACATGAAAAAGATTGCTGAAGCTGATATACAAAAGCTAACAGATAACTTCGTAAAAGAAATTGACGACAAGCTTGTAGTGAAAGAAAAAGAGATTATGACCGTATAATTTTTTCTAAAAAATAAATTGAAAAAGAGTGTTTTTAACACTCTTTTTTTTTTCGTTTAATTGTTTCATTTAACATAACTTTGCTAAAATTTTTTTGAATGACTTTTTGGACTAAAATCGCAGGATTTGTATTGCGAAATCGTTATCTAGTTTTAATTACCATAGCTATCATTACAGGACTTTTAGTCACTCAAATGAAATATATGCGCTTCTCTTACACAGAAGCAAACCTGCTTCCTACCGACCACGAGGCTAATGTCCAATACGATAAGTTTTTAGAAATTTTTGGCGAAGAAGGAAACTTAGTTATTCTGGGAGTTAAAGATTCTACAGTATTTACACCTGCAAAGTTTAACGCTTGGAATAAACTTGTAAAAGATTTAGATAGTTTACCTCAAGTAGATTTCACCATTTCTATTGCCAATGTACAACAGTTAAAAGCTGATAGAAAGCAACGCAAATTTGTTGTAGAACCGTTGTTTAAAAACAATCCTAAAACGGCTAAAGAGGTAGATAGTATAAAAAAACAACTTTTTGAAAAACTTCCTTTTTACGAAAACTTATTGTACAACGATCAAGGAACTTTACAAACCGCTATTTATCTTAATAAGGATATTGTAAATACTCCTGCTCGTAGAGACTTTATAGCAGATGTTTTAATACCAACGGTTGATTCATTTGAAAAAGAATATCAATTAGATATCCGTGTATCAGGAATGCCATACATACGAACTGTAAACTCTCAAAACATCATTGATGAAATGGGGATTTTCGTTGTAGGAGCTTTACTTATTACTGCTATTATATTCTTCTTCTTTTTCCGTTCGTTTAGAGCCACATTTATTACTCTTTTGGTAGTAGGAATTGGAGTTGTTTGGGCTTTTGGTTTTATTGGGCTTTTCCGTTATGAAATAACGGTTTTATCAGCATTAATCCCACCACTAATTATTGTTATTGGAGTGCCAAATGCTGTATTTCTCATCAACAAGTACCAACAGGAAGTAAAAAAACACGGAAATCAAGCTAAATCATTACAACGTGTAATTTCAAAAGTTGGAAATGCTACGTTGATGACGAATATTACAACAGCTTCTGGATTTGCCACGTTTGTTTTTGTTAAAAGTCAATTACTACGTGAATTTGGTATCCTAGCATCAGTAAACATTGTCAGTATTTTCATTTTAGCTTTATTAATCATTCCAATTATATACAGCTTTATGCCACTTCCAGAGCAAAAGCATTTAAACCATTTAGAGAAAAAATGGATGGAAAATGTAGTAAACTGGATGGAGAACATGGTAAAAAAACAACGAATAGGTATATACATTACCGCCGTTGTGATTATCATTTTCAGCATGATTGGTTTATACCAAATTAGAGTATCTGGTAGCTTAATTGAAGACATGCCAAAAGGCAAGCAGTTTTATAAAGACATTAAGTTTTTTGAGTACGAATTTGGGGGTATAATGCCTTTAGAAATTTTAATTGACACCAAAAAAGATAAAGGTGTTATGAATCTTTCTACCTTAAAAAGAATGGAAAAGTTGAATGAAACTATTGAAACTTTTCCAGAATTATCAAAACCTATATCTATTACCAATTTAGTTAAGTACTCTAAACAGGCTTACTATAATGGAAATCCTAAATACTATCAGTTACCAACAAGTCAAGAAAAAGGATACATTTTTGCTTATACCAAAAATTCTAACAGTAATTCTGGCATGCTTAAAAATTTTGTTGATAGTACTGGGCGATATGCACGTATTACAACTTTTATGAAAGATATTGGTACTGATAAAATGGATATTATCCAAGATAGATTACAAGCCGTAATTAAAAAGCAATTTCCAGAGGATAAGTATGAAATTTCTATGACAGGAAAAGCTTTAGTTTTTCTAAAAGGAACAAACTACCTGATTAAAAACTTAGTAATTTCATTATCCTTAGCTATTATACTAATTTCTATTTTCATGGCGTGGATGTTCCGTTCTCCACAAATGATTTTAATCTCATTAGTTCCTAACATGCTTCCGTTGTTAATAACAGCTGGATTAATGGGATATTTAAGCATCCCTATAAAACCATCAACCATATTAGTATTTAGTATCGCTTTTGGTATTTCAGTAGATGACACCATTCACTTTTTAGCGAAGTATCGTCAAGAATTATTAGCTAATAACTGGAAAATAAAACCGGCTGTATATTCTGCCTTAAGAGAAACTGGTGTTAGTATGTTTTATACTTCTATTGTACTTTTCTTTGGCTTTTTAGTATTTACAATTTCTAGTTTTGGAGGCACAATCGCTTTAGGTGGTTTAGTCTCTATAACATTATTATTAGCTATGGTTTCAAACCTGTTATTATTACCTTCTCTTCTTCTTTCATTTGAAAAGAGAATTGCTAATAAGAACGTTTTAAAAGAAACCAAATTTAAAATCTTGCCCCCTAAAGAAGATAAATAAAACTTTACTTGCTTTTTGTAGTTCATCATTGCACATTTATTAGCAAAAAAAGTATCTTTGCTTGTTTTAATTGAAGATATTAAGTAATGAACAGAAGTAGCATTAAAGAACTATTACAATCGGATAAATTTTTACATGAGGTACACGTAAAAGGATGGGTGAGAACTTTTAGAAGCAATCGTTTTATTGCTCTAAATGATGGTTCAACCATTAATAATATTCAATGTGTTGTAGATTTTGAAAATACCGATGAAGCTTTATTAAAGAGAATAACTACTGGAGCTGCTGTAAGTATAAATGGTACTTTAATTGAAAGTCAAGGTAAAGGACAAACGGTAGAAATCACGGTAACAAACTTAGAAATTTTAGGAGATTCTAATCCTGACGAATACCCAATTCAACCTAAAAAACATAGTTTTGAATTTTTACGTGAGAATGCACATTTACGTATAAGAACGAATACTTTTAGTGCTGTTATGCGTTTGCGTTCTGCATTATCATTTGCAGTACATCAGTATTTCCAACAAAATGGATTTTATTACGTAAACACACCAATCATTACTGGTTCAGATGCAGAAGGTGCTGGTGAAATGTTTAAAGTTACTCAATTTGAGACTAACAAAGCTCCTTTAAATGAAGAAGGCGAAGTAGATTACACTAAAGATTTCTTCGGAAAAGAAACAAACTTAACTGTTTCTGGACAATTAGAAGCTGAAGCCTATGCAATGGCATTAGGTAAAGTATATACTTTCGGACCAACATTTAGAGCTGAAAACTCTAACACAACTCGTCACTTAGCTGAGTTTTGGATGATAGAACCAGAGGTTGCATTTAACGATTTAGATGCAAATATGGATTTATCTGAAGACTTCATCAAATATGTATTACAATATGTATTAGATAACTGTAAAGAAGATTTAGAGTTTTTAGATAACCGTTTAGCTCAGGAGGAAAAAGCAAAACCTCAAGCAGAACGTAGTGAAATGGGGTTATTAGAAAAATTACGATTTGTTGTAGATAATAACTTTAAACGTGTTAGCTATACCGAAGCTATTGAAATTTTACGTAATTCTAAACCTAATAAAAAGAAGAAATTCCAATTTCCTGTTAACGAATGGGGAGTGGATTTACAATCTGAACACGAGCGTTATTTAGTTGAAAAACACTTTAAATGTCCAGTTATTTTGTTTGATTATCCTGCAAACATTAAAGCATTCTATATGCGTTTAAATGACGATGGTAAGACAGTTCGTGCTATGGATGTTTTATTCCCTGGCATAGGTGAAATGGTAGGGGGAGCGCAAAGAGAAGAGCGTTTAGAAGTTTTAAAAGAAAAAATGGCTGCCTTAGACATTCCTGAAGAGGAGTTATGGTGGTATTTAGATACTCGTAAGTTTGGTACCGCAGTACACTCTGGTTTTGGTTTAGGTTTTGAGCGCTTGGTTTTATTTACTACAGGAATGAGTAACATTAGAGACGTTATTCCTTTCCCTAGAACACCTCAAAACGCTGAGTTTTAAAAAAATCATAAAACTTATAAATAACAATCGCCATTCAATAAGGAATGGCGATTTTTTTTATCCTATTTCATATCTTTGTGCATATGCTAAAACAAAGTTTACATCAAAAATTACTTCAAAAATTATCGCCTCAACAAATTCAGTTGATGAAGTTAATTCAATTGCCTACACAAGCCTTTGAAGAGCGTTTAAAACAAGAAATTGAGGAAAACCCTGCACTTGACACAGGTAAAGAGGAATCTGATAATTTTGAAGATACTTTAACGAATGATGAGTATGACGATTCGGGCAATGAAAAAATTGACGCCGAAGACATCAATATTGATGAATATTTAAGTGATGATGAGTTTCCTAGTTATAAAACACAAACTAATAACTATTCAGCAGACGATGAGGAAAAACAAATTCCTTATGCTGCTGGAACAACTTTTCATCAGTCTTTAAATAATCAATTAAACACCTATAGAATTGATGATGAAGAGCGTGCTATTGCTGAATTTTTAGTAGGTAGTATTGATGATAGTGGTTATATTCGAAGAGACATTATTGACATTGTTGATGATTTAGCTTTTACTCAAAACATTTTTACAACTGAAGAAAAAGTAAAAGATATTTTAATAAATATAGTACAGAAATTAGATCCTGTAGGGGTTGGTGCTCTAGATCTAAAAGAATGTTTAATTATTCAATTGAAATCTAAATCTGAAAATGAAAGCCGAGTTTTAGCTATTAGAATACTAGAGGATGCTTTTGATCATTTCGTTAAAAAACACTACAAAAGGCTTCTTGAAAAATTTACCATTTCAGAAGAACAGTTAAAAGAAGCTATTACCGAAATAAGCAAACTAAACCCTAAACCTGGAAGTTCTTATGCGGGTAATAACAAAATAGCTGAGCAAATAGTTCCTGATTTTTCCATTAGAATTATTGATGGTAATTTAGACTTAACCTTAAACTCTCGTAATGCTCCAGAATTACACGTTTCAAGAGAGTATAGCAACATGCTTAAAGGCTATCAAGACTCCAAAGAAAAGAGCAAATCACAAAAAGATGCTGTTCTTTTCATTAAACAAAAACTGGATGCTGCAAAATGGTTTATTGATGCTATTAAACAGCGCCAACAAACGCTTTTGATAACCATGAATGCAATTATGCATCGTCAAGAAGAATATTTTTTAACTGGTGATGAGCGCAAACTTAAACCAATGATTTTAAAAGATATTGCTGATGAGATCAACATGGATGTTTCTACCGTTTCGCGTGTAGCTAATAGCAAATATGTATCTACCCCTTATGGTACAAAGTTGATTAAAGAGTTCTTTTCTGAATCAATGAAAAATGACCAAGGTGAAGATGTATCTACTAAAGAGATAAAAAAGATTTTAGAGACAGTAATTAGTGAAGAAGATAAACGTAAACCTCTTACTGATGAGAAATTATCTAATATTTTAAAAGAAAAAGGATATCCTATAGCTAGAAGAACAGTTGCCAAATATCGTGAGCAATTAGACATTCCTGTAGCTAGGTTACGTAAAGAAATTTAATGCGCTGGCACAAATTTATATCAACTATTTTACACCCCATAGTAATGCCTACTATTGGGATTATTTTGTATTTTATTTTATCTCCAATACAACTTAATAATCAACAACAGCTTACAATACTTACAGTAATTTTTATAGCTACATATCTTATACCAATGCTTCTTTTAGTCTTTTTAAAGTCTATTGGTTATATAAAGTCTTTTCAAGTACACAGTATAAATGAACGTAAAGCTCCTATTTTCTTTATGATGACTTTATTTCTTATTCTTGGAAAACTCTTCTCAGATATGAGTATTGTTAGAGATTTAAGTTATTTATTTTATGGTACAGTTTTCGGCTTAGGAATAACTTATATACTTTTCCCTTTAAAGATAAAGAGTAGTTTACATTTATTATCAATGGGAGTAGCTACTGGCTTTTTTTTATTATTTCAACAAATACAAGCAATTTTTGTACTTCCTCTTATAATCACTTTTATTTTCCTTTCAGGGCTCTTAGCAAGCTCTAGATTGCATCTAAAAGCTCATACCTCAAGAGAAGTTTACATTGGCTTTTTTATTGGTTTAATAAGCCCTTTTATAGCTTATTATTTATTATAAGAGGTAAAAACTTAGTCCTAACCTTACAATCTTACTATTTATAGGGCTTCCATTCAGTTTAACATTTTTGAACATGGGTGTCAATCCATAATACACATGAAAGTTAAAAGTACCATAACCTGCAGACACAGTTAAACCAGTTTGCCATGTATTGTATTTTGACACATTAGAAATGTTTACACTCTCTGTAGGTAAATTATATTGAAAATTATTATTTAAGTTGTATATAATCTTTATACCTGCATAAAACCGCCAAAAAGAATATATATTGACGTCAGATGATCTCCATCTAAATTGTATCGGCATTTCAATATTATGAAGTTTTATTTTATTAGATGTGATCTCTGAGTCTATCTCATACTGGTTTACATCTCCTTCTAATACTTTTAAGCTATGATTAAATGAATCAAAACTGTAACCTAGTCCTATACCTAAAGCTGTTTTTCCTTTTCTGTTTAATGGAAAATCTTTTATATATCCAGCTGCAACACCATATGAAAATCCTGTTTTCCTTACTCCTTCTGGCTGATCGTTTAATAAGTTATAGGTAATGTCAATATATAACTGATCTTCCCAATATTTATCTCCAATTTGTAGAGAATCCTTTTGGGAAAAAGCATTTAATGACAATAATAATACAAGAAGATTTAATATATTTTTCATAATAATTATCTAACGATAAATATACTTTTTTTGTATAAAAAAAGAGCAATCGTACGATTGCTCTTTTTTAATTATTTAAAAGTAATTACTTGCTAATTACACTTCCTTTATGAGTAGATAAACTTAACTTAAGAGCATTTACATCTCTTAACTTTTCACGAATATCGGCTAAAGTACCAACACTCGATTCTTTATCTGCTTTAATAGAAGTTGTCATAAAAGGTACTTCAGCTTCTGATACGTTATCTCTTTCAAGAAAGATAAACGATGGTACATCCTCTGGTGTAGCAATCTTATCGTTTAACTGAATTCTATTATAACCTGTTCCATATTTTTGGTCCTTCGCTTTACCAACATAAATTGTACTCACTAAACTTTTACGTTCAAGTTTCTTAACTTCACTTGCACTAGGTAAACGTGGTGAATCAATCAATAAATCTGTTTCTCTCATAGTAGTAGTTACCATGAAGAAGAATAACAACATAAAAACAATATCTGGTAAAGATGCCGTTGATAATGCTGGCATACCTTTTTTCTTCTTTCTAAATTTAGACATACTATATTGTTTTATTATTGAACATTTGTTGGATCTGTATCAGATATAATTTGAGGGTAACTCGCTTTAATATCTTCAACTTTCTTTCTTAAAGACTCATCTTTTCTTGCTCCATCAATAAAAGCTTTTTCAAGTTCGTCAAAACTCATACCATATTTCTCCTGGCTAAGTCTATTACGTAAATCTGTATAAGCTCTTAATAATTCATTTTGAACAGCAACATAAGTACCATACTCAGTACCTCTATCGCTCTCTACTGAAATAATTGCTTTGTTTGGATGATCAGATGATTCTGGATCCTTTGCTCCTTTACAATAGTCGCAAGCTGCACCAGCTTCTTTACCTGGCATTGGGTTACCAATACCTCCACCATTATCAATAAATTTCATTGCAGCATCTTTTAAGTCTTTCAACTCCATAACCTCGTTTTCAACTAAAAGTTGGTTGTTACGGTTAATACTTACTTGAAAAATATTCTTTTCTTTAACGACTGGTGGTGGAACATCTGTTTTTTCAGCTAACTTTTTAGGGATACCTGAATCCACATCCATTGTTGTTGTTACAAGGAAAAAGATAAGTAGCAAGAAGGCAATATCTGCCATCGAACCTGCATTAATTTCTGGGTTTTCTCTTCTTGCCATAATAATCTATGATTTAACTAATCCTTTTAATAAATCCCACACGAAGAAACCTCCTGCGATCACTATTAAGATAATACTTAACCAAATACCTGTACTTGTGTTTTTAGACACACTACTACCAGCAGCTGCTATTACTTTTTCATTTGCGTCTATTACTTGACTGTCACTTGAAAACATGTAAGATACTACTAATAAAACTCCCATAGCTAATATCCCTAATAATGCTTTTTTCAATGCAGCTGGGTTTTTAAACAAGCTAAAAACAGAAGCTAAAACAGTTACTCCGGCTGTTAATATTAGTAATACTAAAGAATAAGTAACCAATGGAGAAACCGCATCTGACATTGCTACTTTGTCCTCACTATCTACTCCCATAGTCATTAAGAATAAGACTATACCGATAAGTGAAAGTAAAGCAACAACGATTGTTATTAATCTATTGTTCTTCATACTTCTATTATTTTTTATACTTAGCTAATAAATCGATTAAAGAGATAGATGCATCTTCCATGTTGTTTACAATACTATCTACTTTAGAAATGATGTAGTTGTAGAAAATCTGTAAGATAATTGCTACTACTAAACCAAATACTGTAGTTAAAAGTGCTACTTTAATACCACCTGCTACTACCGCTGGAGAGATATCGTTTGCTACTGCAATCGCGTCGAATGCTCCAATCATACCAATTACAGTCCCCATGAATCCTAACATCGGTGCTAAAGCGATAAATAATGAAATCCAAGAAATGTTTTTCTCTAATAATCCCATTTGCACTCCTCCATATCCTACTACAGCTTTTTCAGCAGCATCTAAACCTTCGTCAGCTCTTTCTAAACCTTGATAGAAAATAGAAGCAACAGGACCTTTTGTATTTCTACATAGTTCTTTAGCAGCCTCTACTCCACCTGAACTTAATGCCTCATCTACACTTGCTACTAATTTTTTAGTGTTAGTTGTAGCCATATTTAAATAAATGATTCTTTCAATTGCAATAGCTAAACCTAAAATTAAAGCTACTAATACAATTCCCATAAACCCTGGTCCACCTTCAATGAAATATCTTTTTAAAATTTGGTGGAAAGTCTCTGTTCCATCTGCTGCTGCTGCGTCTTGAGCATAAGTTGATTGAATAGCTCCTAAAAACATAAATCCTGCAATAGTTAGGATATTTACTACTTTTTTCATTTTGTTATAATTAATTTTAAATAGTTAACGGGTTAAAAATACAAATTTTACTACGAAAAACTTAATTTTTTATCAATAAGTGATTCTTAACTTGTACTTATTACGCTTTTTAATTTTTCAGAGTGGCAAGTAACAAAAAAATGTTGGGACATTAAAAAAAAACTCTTGCATTTCTATTAACACCCTACTTTTTTAGCCTTCCCCTTAGTATTTCAAGCAGTTACAGCTGCTAATTTAACAATTTATTTACAAATCAAGCCATTTCTCCTCTTAGAGGTTTCTCAAAATAATGCTTAAATTCTTCTTTTGAAAGCTTTTCTCCTAATAAATACATCATTTTTGCGATAGCTGTTTCTGTAGTAATATCCTTACCATCAACAATACCAATACGTTTCATTTCTGAACTTGTTTCATAATGTCCTAAAATTACGCTACCTCCAGCACATTGGGTTACATTAACAATATTAATTCCTTTTTGCACTGATTCTTCCAACAAATCAAGAAACCATTTCTCAGTAGGCGCATTTCCTGAACCGTAAGTTTCTAAAACAATTCCTTTTAATTCTGGTATGTTTATAAAACTTCTCACTACTGGCTCAGTAATTCCTGGGAACAATTTTAAAATCGCAACATGATTATCTAATTTTTTTCTAAAAACTAGTTTATCTTCTTCTTTTGTTGGCTTTAGTAATAAATGATGATTAAAGTTTAAATGTACACCACTTTCAGCCAATGGAGGGTAGTTCATCGACGCAAATGCTTCAAACTGTTCTGCATTAATTTTCGTAGTCCTATTAGCTCTATATAATTTGTATTCAAAATACAAACCTACCTCCTGAATTATTGGTTTATCATTTTCATGAGCCGATGCTATTTGTATCGAAGTTATCAAATTCTCTTTAGCATCTGTGCGTAAATCTCCTATCGGTAATTGAGAACCTGTAAATATTACTGGTTTTTGTAAGTTTTCGAACATAAAACTAATTGCAGAAGAAGTGTACGACATCGTATCTGAACCTGTTAACACCACAAAACCATCAAACTTATCATAATTACCAGAAATAATTTCAGCAATTTGAATGTAATAATCTACATTCATGTTTGACGAATCTATAGGATTCTCAAATGATATTGTGGTTATTTCACAATTAAGCTGTTGTAATTCTGGTATTTTACTAGATATTTGACTAAAATCGAAAGCCTTTAATGCTCCTGTATCATAATCCTTTACCATACCAATGGTACCCCCTGTATAAACAATTAAAATTTTAGGTTTATTTGTCATTTTGACACTTTTTATTACCGTTAATAAATTGGAATAATTTATGATATAAATTTATCCAACAAAAATGACATAAAATTTTAAAACTATATAAATTATGATTGGATTTTATATTCTGATTGGGATTATATCTTTATTCAGCTGGTTAGTAAGTAACACCTTACAACAAAAATTTAAAAAATACTCTCAAATTCACTTACGAAATGGAATGAGTGGAGCTGAAATCGCACAAAAAATGCTAGCTGACCATGGCATTTATGATGTACAAGTCATTTCTACCCCTGGTAGATTAACCGATCATTACAATCCACAAAACAAAACTGTTAATCTTAGCGAAGCAGTTTACAACCAACGTAACGCTGCTTCTGCCGCAGTAGCTGCACACGAAGTAGGACATGCTGTTCAACATGCTAGAGCTTATCAATACTTACAAATGCGTTCTAAATTAGTCCCTATGGTAAGTATTACTTCACGCTTTTCTCAATGGATGGTCATAGGTGGTATTGCTTTTGGAGCCGCTTCTGGTAGTACTGGTATTGGTTTTTATATAGCCATGGCTGGTTTAGCTTTTATGGCACTAGGTACTATTTTTAGTTTTATTACCTTACCTGTAGAATATGACGCAAGTAATAGAGCCTTAGCTTGGTTAGAAAATAAAAACATGGTTACTCGTGAAGAGTTAACAGGTTCTAAAGATGCATTAAAATGGGCTGCAAGAACGTATTTAGTTGCTGCTCTCGGTTCTTTAGCTATGCTTTTGTATTGGGGACTACGTGTTTTAGGAAACAGAGATTAGCTTTCAACCTAGCTATTTGAAAGTATACCAATTAAAAAAACCATTTTGATTAAATCAAAATGGTTTTTTTATTCTCTATTAGCTTCTTCTCAAAAAAACTAGTCATTCAACTTCAAAACTGCCATAAACGCTTGCTGTGGAATTTCTACATTTCCAACTTGACGCATACGTTTTTTACCTTTTTTCTGCTTTTCTAATAATTTACGTTTACGAGAAATATCACCTCCGTAACATTTAGCCGTAACATCTTTACGTAAAGCTTTTACCGTTTCACGAGCTATAATTTTAGCTCCAATAGCAGCTTGAATAGGAATATCAAATTGTTGACGCGGAATTAATTCTTTCAGCTTCTCACAAATACGCTTTCCTATTCCATAAGCATTATCTGCATGTAATAGAGCAGAAAGTGCATCTACTACTTGTCCATTCAATAACATATCAACACGAACCAATTTCGATGACTTCATTCCTATTGGATGATAATCAAATGATGCATATCCTTTAGAAACTGTTTTTAATCGATCATAGAAATCGAATACAATTTCTGCCAATGGCATATCAAAAATTAATTCAACTCGCTCAGGAGTTAAATAAGTTTGGTTTACAATTTGTCCACGTTTTTCTATACAAAGTGACATTACCTGACCTACAAAATCAGCTTTGGTAATAATTGAGGCTTTGATAAAAGGCTCTTCTACCCTATCTAATCTTGATGGATCTGGTAAATCAGACGGATTATTTACAATAATCACCTCATCAGGATCTTTCTTAGTAAATGCATGATAACTTACGTTAGGAACCGTAGTAATTACGGTCATATCAAACTCACGCTCTAAACGCTCCTGGATAATTTCCATGTGTAACATCCCTAAGAAACCACATCGGAAACCAAATCCTAATGCCGCAGAACTTTCTGGTTGAAATACTAATGAAGCATCATTTAACTGCAATTTTTCCATTGAAGCACGTAGCTCTTCATAATCTTCAGTGTCTACAGGATATATTCCTGCGAATACCATCGGTTTTACATCTTCAAACCCTTCAATTCTTTCTGTTGTTGGGTTTGCAAAATCAGTAATCGTATCTCCTACCTTTACTTCTTTTGCTGCTTTAATTCCCGTGATTAAATATCCAACATCCCCTGTTTTAATCTCATTTTTTACAACTTGATTTAACTTTAAGGTTCCCACTTCATCAGCTCCGTATTGCTTACCCGTTGCCATGAATTTTATTTGTTGATTCTTTTTAATAGAACCATCAATCACTCTAAAGTAGGTTTCAATTCCACGGTACGAATTATACACCGAGTCAAAAATCAACGCTTTTAAAGGTCCATCAGGATTTCCGCTTGGTGCTGGAATTTTTTCTATAATTGCTTTTAAAATATTATCAACCCCAAAACCTGTTTTTCCACTTGCATGAATTACATCTTCAGGATTACATCCTAATAAATCAACAATATCATCGGTTACTTCTTCAGGGTTTGCTGAAGGTAAATCTACTTTATTTAAGACAGGAATAATTTCCAAATCATTCTCTAACGCTAAATATAAGTTAGAAATAGTTTGTGCTTGAATACTCTGTGCTGCATCAACAATCAACAAAGCTCCTTCACAAGCTGCGATAGAACGAGAAACTTCGTAAGAAAAATCTACGTGACCTGGAGTATCGATTAAGTTTAGAATATAATTTTCTCCTTCGTAAACATAATCCATTTGAATAGCGTGTGATTTAATAGTAATACCACGTTCGCGCTCTAAATCCATGTTATCTAGTAACTGGTTTTGTTTTTCACGCTCAGTAACGGTTCCTGTATAATCTAATAATCTATCGGCAAGAGTACTCTTACCATGATCAATATGTGCAATAATGCAAAAATTTCTTATGTTCTTCATTCTTCGTAATCTAACTACTTGTGACTTGCAAAGATACTTTATTTACACAAAATAAATAGCGAAAATTTCACCTCTCTTTTAGCTTGAAAAAATATTTGATTTTATCTTAAAAATCCTTTTTTAAGCCGTCAACATACTTCCACATATACCTAAGCCAACTATTAAATATAAAGCTGCCAATATATAGAGTACTTTAGACGCTGTTTTATTTTTTTTTCTGATTGCTCCCCCAACAATTGCTAGTGCAATTGGTGGACCAAACATAATAAAACCAATAATTATAAATAGCCCTGATAAATCTCCTACTTCTAAAAACATCATATGATTAATGCTTAGTGTTATACTTTTTGTCTTAATTCTTCTAAATATTCTTTCTTATCATCCCTATAAAATAGGTTCATTGTTTCAAAAGGAATAATCTTATTGTCTTTATCTACAATATGTACACATGATTTTTTTACAGCTCTTACGTCAAAATTATAAGCATCTATAAATTGCATGATTATCACCCTAAACAAGTTGTCATATCCCAACTCTGGCGCATCGATATTTGGCAGACAACACATGATAGATTTTAAATTCTCCTCAGCTACTTCTACCGAATTCCCAGTACTAAATAGGTCAATCATTTTACCATGTAAAGTTTCATCTTGCTCATAAATAATGGTGTTTTTACTGTTATCTAGTAAATCATTCGGATTAATATATCTCGTTAACGGAAACACTTCTCCTCCTAACTTAAGCGCATACCCCATTACTAGTGCATCAGGATTACAAGGCACTGGTATTAAATCATCCGAATTAAACACACTAGTTTGCTCCATAATTTTTCTACGAACTTCTGTGAGAGTTATCCGATCTATTTCAGGATTAAAATTCTCTAATCTTCCTGCTATTTGCGTTGGTTGAAAAGTAACTCCTCGAATACATTTTTGTTCCAAGGCATAGTCGATCACTTTACCTATCTCGTGATCATTTAATCCTTTTTGAAGTGTCACTACTAAAGTTGTTGACAGGTTTAACTTATTTAAATTTTCAATTGCTTGTTTCCGTATTTTATTTAAATCAGCTCCTCTTAATTCTCTTAAAACATTATCTTCAAAAGAATCGAACTGTAAATAGACTTCAAAATCTGGCGCATACGTTTTTAATCGTTCAGCAAAAGCTAAATCTGTAGCAATTTTTATTCCATTGGTATTTAACATTAAATGCCGTATTGGTAAAGATTTAGCATAGTCTAAAATCTCCCAAAACTGCGGATGTATTGTTGGCTCTCCTCCACTTATCTGCACAACATCAGGTTCTTTTTCATTTTTAACCACAGCATCTAACATTGCTTTTATTTCTTCCAATGTTCGGTGTCTTCCATAAGTAGGAGAAGACCCTGCATAACAAGTAGGGCAAGTCAAATTACATCTGTCGGTAACCTCAACAACCGTTAAACAAGAATGCTGTTCGTGGTCCGGACATAAACCGCAATCGTAAGGACAACCATAATCTGTTTTGGTATTAAATGTATAAGGCATTTCACTCGGCTTATTATAATTACGAATGTTTTTATAATACGCAACATCATCGGCAATTAACACTTTAGAATTTCCATGCTCCCTACAACGTTTAAGCATATAAACCTTATCATCTTCAAAAACAATTTTTGCATCTACTCTTTTCAAACATTCAGGACATAAACTCAATGTAAAATCATAGTAATTATATTTTCTTTCTGGCATATTCTTTTTTTTGAATTACAAACCTAATATAATATAGCCAACAAACTATACATAATAACTGAATTGTACTTAATCCGAAGACATAAAACGTATTGGGTTTTAAAAACTCTATAAAAAAACGAAATCCAAAATAAGACAGCATAAAAATTTTAAAGAGTTCTCCAGATTGTAAAATGTACACTCTTTGCACATATCTTAAGCTTATAAATAAAACAATTAAAAACAGTAATTCGTATAACGCAACAGGGTGTCTTAAAACTCCATCACCTAAATTCATCCCTAAGAAAGATTCTGTTTGTCTTCCGTAAGTAAACTCATTAATTCCAGAAAGAAAACACCCTATTCTTCCTATAAAAATTCCTACAATTATTGGAAACACAAATAAATCTCCTGAAGATTTTATTTCTCCTATCATTTTCTTTGCAATCTCAACACCTAACAAACCTCCAAACAAACCTCCCATAATTGTTTTAGTATTCAAAATTTGAATTATATGTTCTGTGGAAAAAGTTATTAATGGATTTTCTAACACTCCCACTAAACGCGAACCAATTAAAGCTCCAATTGCAGCTCCTAAAATAATGGTTAAACGATTTTCTGAAGAAATACTGTCTTGTTCTTTTTTTCGCAAATAAAGGTAGAATCGAAACGCTATAAAAAAAGCCAAATACTCTAAAATTAGGTGTATGTTAATGGCATAACCAAATACAATAGGTTCAAATGGTAATTTCAATAAAAAAAATTGAGAGTTAAAAAACGAAAGATACGTAATTCCTTAAAAAAAAGTAACTTTGCAGCATGGTAAAAATAGGTAACATAGAACTTCCTGATTTTCCGCTATTATTAGCACCGATGGAAGATGTGAGTGATCCACCATTTAGAGCTTTATGCAAAGAGAATGGTGCTGATGTAGTGTATACTGAATTTATTTCTTCAGAAGGATTAATTCGCGATGCAGCAAAAAGCGTAATGAAGCTAGATATTTACGAAAAAGAACGCCCTGTGGGGATTCAAATTTTCGGTGCTAATCTAGACTCTATGCTTAAAACTGTTGAGATTGTTGAAAAATCAAATCCTGATATTATTGACATCAATTTTGGTTGTCCTGTTAAAAAAGTAGTTTCAAAAGGAGCTGGAGCAGGTATTTTAAAAGATATTGATTTAATGGTTTCACTTACTGAAGCCATGGTAAAACACACAAAATTACCTGTTACTGTTAAAACTCGTTTAGGATGGGATCATGATTCTATTCGAATTCTTGAAGTTGCCGAGCGTTTACAAGATGTAGGTTGTAAAGCCATTTCTATTCACGGTCGTACGCGTGCTCAAATGTATAAAGGTGACGCTGATTGGGCACCTATCGCAGAAGTAAAAAACAATCCGAGGATGCATATTCCTGTATTTGGAAATGGAGATGTTACCTCTCCTGAAAAAGCAATGGAAATGCGTGATATATACGGATTAGATGGCTGTATGATTGGTCGTGCATCTATTGGATATCCTTGGTTTTTTAACGAAGTAAAACACTATTTTAAAACAGGAGAACATTTACCAGGGCCTACCATTTCTGAACGTGTTGATATGGCACGTCGTCATTTAGAAATGGCTATCGATTGGAAAGGTGAGCAATTAGGTGTGGTAGAAACTAGAAGACATTATACCAACTATTTTAAAGGGATTCCTCATTTTAAAGAGCATCGAATGAAAATGGTTACTTCTGACGACCCTAAAGATGTTTTTGCTGCTTTTGACGAAGTACAAGCTAAATTTGGCAATGCTATTATTCCAGAGGTTGGATAACTAAAAATAAGCTTAATTTTTTACAGTATATGACCACACTAAACTTTGTAAAGTTTAGCTGTAAACGGCTTACTTTTACCCTTCAATAAAGGCTTTAGAAATTCTAGAGCTTGCAATTTTAGCAGCTAAATACCCTAATATTAATATAGTAGCAACAACCACTAATAAATTAGTCAATCTAAATTCTACGGGATATGCTAAGTTCTGTGTAATCATCAACAATCCATATTTCTGTTGAATTATCACCAAAACAACTGCCAAAACTAAGCCTATTGCCATACCTACTAAGGTTAGTAAGAATCCTTGAAATATGAATATCTTTTTTATTTCATCAATAGTGCTTCCTAAATTGTATAATGTTTTTAAGTTTTGACGTTTATCAATAATCATCATAATTATTGATCCAATAACATTAAATAAAGCTATCGCTACAATTAATGTGAAAATTAAATATGAAATGAAGTTTTCCGTATTAATCACCTTATAGTACAGCGTGTTTAGCTGTGCTCTCGTTTGCACCTTAAAATCAGCACCTAAAACTTCTTGCAAGTTTTCTTGAAAAGAATCTAAATCTATCCCTTCTTTTAATTTAAGTTCAACTCCTGATACCTGATTTTCTTTATAATCCAGCAATTCTTGTGCTAAAGAAATTGGCACATACACATATTTATTTTGAAATTCTTCTGATCCTGTATACACTCCGACAATTTGAGTAGAAACAGAACGAAACGCATTATTTGCATTGATAAAACCTTTACCTGGTTTCGGAACCAAAACTTGCAGAGGCTCACCAAAATTCAAGATTCCCAAAGACAACTTATACGATATTCCGTATCCAATTACCGCTATGTTTTTAAACTCAGGATCTAACCAAGTACCCACAGTTAAAATTGAATCAGCAGGAATAATCTGCGAGTAACTTACATCAACCCCTTTTACTTGGGCTATATGATCTTTGTTTTTATATTTTAAAAAAACTCTTTCTTCTACAACTTTAGAAAAGGCTTCAACCCCCTCCTTTTCTTGTAAAACATCATGAATTTTTGCTGAATACTCAAAAGATTTTCCTTGAGTTGCTGTAATTTTTATATCAGGATCTGAAGCGTTCAATAACGAATCACTAAAAGTTCGTAAGCCTGAAAAACCAGAGAGAATCACAAACATGGCTAAAGTACCAACAACAACTCCAAAAACAGCAATTGCTGTTATAATATTAATTGCATTAGTACTTGTTTTTGAAAACAAGTATCTTTTAGCTATGTATAGTGAAAAGTTCAAACATTAATAAATTTAGCTAGCCAAAGTACAGAAAATTTATTAACGTTTTTGACGGCGAGGTAAGATATCTGGGTTTTTAATCGGATCTACATCTTTTCCTTTTAAAGATTTATCTATTTCCTCTATATAATCTAAACTATCATCACCAAAGAACAACAATTCTGGCATTCTTCTTAATTGGTGTTTTGTTCGTTGTGCTAATTCGTGACGAATTAAGGGCGTATTAGATTTTACTCCTTGGATAATCTCATCTCTTTTTTCTGAAGGAAATACACTTAGGTACACTTTAGCAACTCCTAAATCGGCAGTAACCGAAACTTTAGATACCGATATAATCACCCCCTTCATTCCATCTTGCGCAGCACGTTGTAAAACGTCTACCAAGTCTTGTTGCAACACTCCTGCAATTTTACGTTGTCTATTTGTTTCTTCCATACTGCAAATTTAAGCATAAAATTATGGAGTATAAATTTTATTTTTAATAGCGTACATTACTAATCCCACTCTATTTCTAACATTTAGTTTTGTAAATAAACTATCTCTGTATCCATCTATAGTTTTGGGGCTTAAAAACATTTTGTCGGCAATTTCTTTGTAGGTTAACTCAGAGCATGCTAACTTCATAAAAGTAATTTCGTTTTCTTTAAATGATAAATTGTTTTTTGTATGTTTTCCTGAAACTGAATCTAGTAAAATAGTCGTTACATTTTTTGTGTGATAAAAACCATTATCCATCATTTCCAATAACGCTTTTTCTAATACATCTTTTTCAGTATCTTTTAGTAAATATCCAACAGCACCTGCTTTTAGCATTTTCAATATTGTACCATCTGCATCTTCTACAGATAATGCCATAACATGTACATGTGGATAGTTATTCACAATCCATTCAGTAGTCTCAATACCATTCATCACAGGCATATTTACATCTACCAAAACTACATCAGGAACATTTTTTGGTGAAGCTGAAAACTTCTCAGCTACTTCCTTTCCGTTTTTGCACGTGTAAAGCACTTTAAACTTATCAAAGGTATTTACCATTCCTTCAATAGCCTGTGATAACAACGTATGATCATCTACAACAACAACTGAGTATTTCATAATTTCTTAGGTTAGATTAGTTTTTTTTGTTGTTGGGGAAATACACTAGGGCTCCTTAAATATAATAATTTATTATTAAACTTGTGCCTTTTTGAGGTTCCGATATGAATTTTGCTTCCGCATTTATCAGTTTTGCCCTAGCTTTAATATTCTGTAAACCAATACCTTTTAACCTCACCCTATCCATTTCAAACCCAACACCATCATCTTTTGCTTCAATTTGAATAGAATCTTCAGAATAGTTTAAAAACACCATAAGTTTAGATCCTTTTGAATGTTTAATTGTATTGGAAAAAAACTCCTGTAAAATCCTAAAAATAACTATTCCATGTTTTTGATTAATTTCTTGCTCTTCCCCTTTTACCTCTAAACTTGCATCTATATAATTTAACCTGTTAAACCGCTCAATTTCTAATTTTAGAGCATCTTTTAACTTTACATTATTAATAAAATCTGGATTAATTACTTTTGACAACGCTCTTACTTCCGTTAAGCTTTTAGCTATGATTTCAGATATCTCTCCTATACTTTCTGGAGAAGAATGTTGTAATTGTATCTTCGCTAAAGTTAGGAGTTGTCCGATATTATCGTGCAACTCCCAACTAATATTTCTTAGTGTTTCTTCTCGTATTTCTATTTGGGCTTCTGCAATCTCACGCTCATATCGTTTTTTATTTTCAGCGCGTTCAAACAATAACTTATTTTTTCTCCGCTGGAAAACAGTGAATAATATCACCAAAAAAACAATAATTATAGTAATAACAATTGTTGCAATTATTAATATTCTTCCTTCTTGTTGCTCCATAATAACCCAAAAGAAATAATAATATTCATTAAAACAATTAAAAAATGTAAAATCGGCAATAAATTCCTATTCTTCATATAACTCCAAAAACTAAAAAAAGGAATAGCTGGTAAATGAAAAACAAGAAACCCTACCGACACCCAGAACGGTAAAAGCTCTTTATAATTTACTATTTTATCAGACAAGAGCAACTCTCTTAAATATAAAAAAGCCAAAATCCCTACATTAAATGACCCAATAATTATCGAATAAAAAAGGAACGTTTTGTTATAAAAAATAAGGCTCCAAATTACAATAAAAACAAAGAGCATAACTTTAGAAATATTCAACCTCTTTTTATCTTTTATGAGATTCTCGTATAGAAAATAAATAACTATATACTCAAAAAAGGTATAATAATGATAGATAAAAAAACTTGGCTTTTTTATCTCAGTATAATAAGCTCCAGCCAATTCAACCAAAAATGTAACCACTAAAAACAACGTTAAAACCTTTAAGAAACGTGTTTTCCTAAAAATTAAAAAAAAACAACTTAACAACGCTGCTAATAGCTGTGAATATAAAGGAAGTTCGCTTATAATCATAAATTAAAAAGGTGGTGATAATTGTCCTTGGTTCCCAGCTCCACTCAATGATTCTTCATCAAGTGTTAAAGCTGATACAAAATTTGCTTTGTTTTCTCTCAATACTCTTATGTTGTAGTTATAATCGTCTCTTTTTCCTTTTTCAAACTCTTCTTTAGTATCATATATCCATTTATATCCGTTTGAAACCAACATTTCTTTAAATGTTACCAATTTCCCTTGTTTTGCAGATTGCACAGGATCAAAAGCTATTTGTTTTCCATTTATGGTAGTAGTAGGAATATAAATCAAGTTTTGGTAAGTTTTTCCCGTTCCTTTATAATCTGGTTTTGCTGCTGAAATAAAGCTAATACCAGTTATCTTAACATTTGCCTTTTTACTCATATTTTCCACATGTGCTAAATATTTTTTAAATTGTACAAAGTCAAACGTATTTGCACGAGTATCTTCATAACCTAAAGTCTTTTCAACTGGTGCTATTCTTGTTCTATCATAATTCGACAACATTGCTACTATTTCTTTATAGTTAAGCATTTCTTTTGTTCTTCCTTCATCTGAATAACAAAATGTCCCTTCAGGAACTTGAGATCGCCAATCATCACAATCACATTTACTGTCAGTTTTTTCGCATGATACGGCAAAACTCATGACTAGAGTTAAAAATAATAATTGAAGTAGGGTAGTTTTTTTCATAATAAATTTGATTTTTTGATTTTCTAAATATAAACGCTTATTTTTTAATAAAAAAAGCACTTTTAGCAAGAAAGCCTTTAAAACTCCAACTACCAACCACTTAACACAAGGATGCAAATTCACAAACAGTGAAAACCCCCTAACCTCATCAATGTTTTAACCATTCTTTTTTCATGTCATATACTCTTGTTTTTATCTTTCAAAAAAAGTTAAACACCCTTCACAAAAAATTACTTTATTGCAAAGGGTGTTTACATGGATATTTTATCTTAGAAAAAGATTTACAATCTCAATTGTCTTTTTACTAAGGCATATAACTTATTAAAGCTCTGGCTAATAAGGAGGTGATAATTGCCCATAATTACCTGCCCCACTTACCTCATCTCCTTTTAGTTCTCTTTTTAAAAAATTCTCTTGTGTCTCTTCATTAACTTTATCTCTATTATCATAATCTTCTTTACTATCATATACCCAGTTATACCCATAACCTCCTAACATTTCTTTCATCGTTACTATTTTATTTTCAGTAGAAACTTCAGGTGCAAAAGCTATATTTTTACCTTCGATTTCAGTTGTAGGCATAAACATAATGGTTTGGTAATTTGGAGTACCTCTCTGCATTGTTTCTGGGTATGACGCTGAGACTATATTTATACCTGTTAGTTTAATCCCTTTCTCTTCTGATACTTTTTTCATATACGCTAGATATGTTTCTAAAGTTTCAATAGTATAAAAGTTAATACGTGTATCTTCATACCCCAAAGCTTTTTCTAAAACAGATTTCCTTGTTTCATCATAATGTTCTAACATTGCTACCATTTCTTTATACATAAGCAAATTTTGTGGTTTTGCAGTTTTCACTGTTTTTTCCGCTAATGCGTCTTCTGTTTTATCTTGACTACAAGACATAAAACTAACTATAGCAACCATCGTTGCTAAAAAAAAATTGGCTGTTTTCATAACGAATAACAATTTTTAAGTTAAAATTACTTAAATATAGTGCTTTCTCTCAAAAAGAATTGAATCTTCTTTCATACTTTTACCCTATGAACAAAATTGAACACATTGGTATTGCCGTTAAGGACTTAGAAAAATCGAATGCTTTATTTGCATCTCTTTTTGGTGAAGCTCACTATAAAATTGAAGAAGTTGCTAGTGAAGGAGTAAAAACTTCGTTTTTCAAATCAGGTCC
The DNA here is from genome assembly GCF_050290165.1 of Tenacibaculum sp. GTDB lineage: Bacteria > Bacteroidota > Bacteroidia > Flavobacteriales > Flavobacteriaceae > Polaribacter. The sequence continues at coordinate 80,803 of NZ_JBNKHD010000006.1, forward strand.
TAACAAAATTGAATTATTAGAAGCTTCAAATCCTGATAGTCCTATTGCTAAATTTATAGAGAAAAAAGGAGAAGGAATCCATCATATTGCTTTTGCTGTTGATAACATAAAAGAGGAAATTAAGCGTTTACAAAACGAAGGTTTTACAGTTTTAAACGAAACTCCTAAAAAAGGAGCCGACAATAAACTAGTAGCTTTCCTACATCCTAAAACTACCAATGGAGTATTGATTGAATTATGCCAAGAGATAGAAGAATAGGATAAATTTTAAAGATTTTATATTTGTATCTTGCAACGCCTTAAAACCAGTATTTAATAATGACAACCTCTTTTGATTCTTTTCAAAAACGCCGATTACAATCTTCCTATATATCCGTTGTGGTTAGTATTGCTTTAGTCCTTTTTATGATAGGTGTTTTAGGATTGGTTTTATTAAAATCAACCAAAGTTGCCAATCATTTTAAAGAAAAAGTGGTTATGACACTTTTCCTAAAAGATGAAGTAACTGATGAAAATGTTAAAAGCCTTAAAGAATCTATTAAAAAAGAAACCTATGTAAACAAGGTTGTTTACATTCCTAAAGAAGAGGCTGCAAAAGAGTACAAAAAAGATTTAGGCGAAGACTTTTTACAGTTTTTGGGAGACAATCCTCTTAAAAATGGAATTGACATCTATTTAAAAGCAGACTATGTTACTCCTGAAAAAATGACGGAGCTTGAAACGTCTTTTGGAAAAAATCAATTTGTAGCTGAAGTAAATTATGATAAACCATTGGTGCAGTTATTAACTAAAAACATTCAACGTATAAGTTTTTGGTTGTTAGTATTAAGTGGATTCTTTGGTTTAGTAGCTATTATTTTAATCAACAGTTCTATCCGTTTATCAATTTACTCTAAACGATTTAATATAAAAACCATGCAAATGGTTGGGGCTACGAAAAGTTTTATTCGTAAACCTTTTATTTGGCAAAGTATACGATTAGGAATGCTGGGAGCTTTTATAGCTATAAGTGGATTGTCTATTGTAATTTATTATGTTGACAAGTACATTCCAACCTTAGAATTACTAACGGATTATTTAGCTTTAGGATATGTTGCAGGTGGTATTGTATTAGTTGCCTTCTTTATTACATGGATTAGCACTTTCTTTGCTACTCAACGCTTTTTAAACCTACAAACAAACGATTTATACTACTAGTATTAAGATATTATGAAAAAAGATAATTTACCAAAACAAGAATTTCTATTCGGTAAACGAAATTATATCATTATGTTAATCGGTATTGCTGTTATTGCCTTAGGATTTATTTTAATGGCAGGTGGTGGTAGTGATGACCCTAATGTGTTTAACCCTGAAATTTATGGTTGGCGTAGAATTCGTTTAGCTCCAACTCTAGTAATTATTGGTTTTGGTATTGAGATTTATGCTATTTTTGCCAATCCTAAAAAATAAGCATGGATTTATTAGAAGCTATTATCCTTGGAATTATTCAAGGACTTACCGAGTTTTTACCTGTATCATCTAGTGGGCATTTAGAATTAGCGAAAGCCTTATTTGGAGATACCTCCGTACCACAAGAAAGCTTAACTTTCACCGTAGTTTTGCATGCCGCAACGGCCTTAAGTACTATTGTTATTTTTAGAAAAGAAATTACTGAAATTTTTAAAGGACTCGTTCAATTCAAATGGAATGAGGAAATGCAATTTTCAGTAAAAATTATTTTATCAATGATTCCTGCTGTGATTATTGGACTTGCTTTTGAAAAAGAATTAGAAAGCTTTTTTGGTGGAAAAGTTTTATTGGTAGGATTCATGCTTTTAATAACCGCTGTATTACTTTTACTAGCCGATAAAGCCAAAAACACTAATGAAAATGTTTCTTTTAAAAGTGCTGTTATTATAGGTATCTCACAAGCTATTGCCATGCTACCTGGTATTTCTCGTTCAGGAGCGACTATTTCAACGTCGGTATTGTTAGGGGTAGATCGTACCAGAGCAGCTCGTTTTTCTTTTTTAATGGTGGTTCCACTAATTTTAGGGAAAGTAGCCAAAGATATTTTAAGTGGAGATATTAATTTTCAAAGTTCAGAGATTGTTCCACTTTCAGCTGGTTTTATTGCTGCTTTTATTTCTGGATTATTAGCTTGTACTTGGATGATAGCTTTGGTTAAAAAGAGTAAATTATCGTATTTTTCTTTATACTGCGCTATTGTAGGTTTAATTGCCATTGGCTATTCTTTATTTTTCTAAATGACTGCGGAAGATTACAAAAACGGACAAATTTTATTGATTGACAAACCACTAGAATGGACTTCTTTTCAGGTGGTAAATAAGCTTCGTTGGCATATTCGTAAACACTTTCATATTAAAAAAATTAAAGTAGGACATGCCGGAACCTTAGATCCGTTAGCTACTGGTTTATTAATTATTTGCACAGGTAAGCAAACCAAAAACATCAACGAATATCAAGGTCAGATAAAAGAATACACAGGTACCTTTGTTATTGGCGCTACCACACCTAGTTACGATTTAGAAACTGAAATTAACGAGACGTTTCCTACCGAACATATAACTGAAGAATTACTCCATAAAACTACAGAACAGTTTATTGGTAAAATTCAGCAAAAGCCACCTATTTTTTCTGCTATTAAAAAAGACGGAAAGCGTTTATACGAACTTGCTCGTAAAGGCGAAACTACCGAAATCAAAGCTCGTGAAGTAGAAATTAATGAATTTGAAATTACCAAAATTGATTTACCTAACGTAGAGTTTAGAATTGTGTGTAGCAAAGGAACCTACATCCGTTCTATTGCCAACGATTATGGAGAAGCCTTAAATTCTGGAGCACATTTATCCGTATTACGAAGAACCAAAATCGGAGATTTTTCAGTAGAAAATGCGCAGAGTGTTAATGAGTTTGTAGAAAAAATCACCTCTGTCGAGTAAACATTTTAAAATCAATAGAAAAGTCAGAAAATAGGTAGTAAAAAATAACAGCCACGACTATAGCTGTCAAAATCATAATAAGGTTAAATCTTTCCTTGTCTCTTTTAGCCTTAATCCTGATATTTTCTTTTATCTTTTTAAGATCCTTTTCAGAAACCTTCCCGAACTTTAAGCTAGTATTATTTCTTGTGCAAGTTTGTTTGTTTTTAAACAACCTTTTTCTATCTAACATGTTCTTTCTATTTTCTCGTAAAGTTGAGCCAACTTGACTCATATGTCCTTCTCCAGCCATAACCTATAATTTTACTTATAGGACGAGAAAAAATAAAATTGTTACAAAAATCGATTGTACCAACTTTCAGTAATAGGTACTTCCCAGTAATTTTCTAACTCACCTTTCGTTTGCACTAAGTTATCAAAAACAACTGTTTTAGCGGATACTGACTTCTTCTTAAGCAGCGTTTTAAACTCTTTTACATCTTTGTATTGGATGAACTCTCCTTGCTTAAAACATACATTCATTTTATCTAATAATTCAACCTCATACTCTTGCTGTAATTGTAAAATAAAAGCCACTTGTTGATCAATGTCTGCATTGATTAATTGAGCGTCTTCTTCCGCAGAAAAAACAATAAAACGATCGTATTTCAACTCGAAAGAAGCTTTAAAGTCAGCATCATCTTGTTTCCATACTTCTACAAAGCTTTGTAATTTTTCTTTTAATTCGTCAATTTCTTGAGGATAAAATTTTCGACTTGATGGATATACCCAAACTTTTGCTTCTTCTGATAAGGTATTGAATTCTACAAACATATTGATTCGTTATGGGCGCAAAGATACAGAAAACAATTCCCCTTCTTGAATAAAATCAAAAAGGGGAATTTATTATTGTCTCCTATTATTTATTGAAGCATTGAAATAATATCTTCTTGTGTATTTTCTCCTTTGTTTTTGTTATACCAAACCTGTAAGTTCTCTTTAAATTCGGCATCTAAACTTCCATTCTTAGCTTTATAATCAGCTACCATTTGTGTAGCTAACGTAGGCCTTGGTCCCCAAGTATTAATTACTTCTTTCTCTTCATTTAAAGCAATTAATTTAGGAATAGACCTTCCTCCATTGGTTAAAAAAGCATCCATCAACTCCAAGTTTTCATCTCGTAAAACCAATTTAAAATCGATGTTCGGATTTTCAGCCGCTATTTTATGAATCACAGGGATGTTTTGTGCTGCATCACCACACCACCCCTCTGTTAACACCAACCAAGTTTGAGGTTCTTTTACATCTTTAATTTTAGCGATGGTTTCCTCAGTAAGTTTAATTGTTTTGTCCAAACGCTTCATACGCTTGTCGTTTAACTTACTGTAGTTTAACAAATCATCTGACTGATTGGGTCCAGTAGATTTACCTTCCGTTAATAAATCGCTTACTAAGCTTCTATACTCAGTGTACGACAATGCTCTTTCTAAGCTTTCTTCAATAATTTTTTTCATCAGTAACATATTGCTATACAAAAATATTCCTTCTATAGTAAAGAATAAGTAACCTAGGTTACACTTCACGATAAAACTTGAATACCATAGACGAAAGAAAGAATGTAACCTTACATCTCTGTTGACTCTCCCGCTTTTGCTTGTAAATTCGTAATGATGTCTTTAGTCATAGAAGCTAAATCAAACTGATGTCTCCATCCCCAATCTTTTCTTGCTGCCGAATCGTCTATTACCTGAGGCCAACTATCAGCAATCGCTTGTCTAAAATCTGGATTGTAAGTAATGGTAAAATCTGGAATATATTTTCTAATCTCTTCAGCAATTTCTTTTGGTGTAAAACTAATTGCCGCTAAATTGTATGAAGTTCTTGTTTTAATCTTTTCAGCATCTGCTTGCATTAACTGAATGGTTGCATTGATAGCATCATCCATATACATCATAGGTAAGCGAGTGTTTTCAGATAAAAAGCATTCAAAAGTTCCTTTTTCTATCGCTTCGAAATAAATATCTACTGCATAGTCTGTAGTACCTCCACCTGGTAATGTTTTCCAACTAATAATTCCTGGGTAACGAATACTTCTTACATCTACCCCGTATTTTTCATGATAATAATTACACCAATGTTCACCTGCCACTTTACTAATCCCGTAAACTGTAGAAGGTTCCATAATAGTTTGCTGTGGTGTATTCATTTTTGGAGAAGTAGGTCCAAATGCTGCCATAGAACTAGGCCAGTATACTTTTTGAATATGCTTTTCTTTAGCCAATTCTAATACAGCTAGTAATGAAGTCATGTTTAAGTCCCAACCTTTTAATGGGTATTTTTCAGCTGTTGCTGATAACATAGCTGCCATTAAATACACTTGGGTAACCTTATATTTTTGAATGACACTTAAAATTTGCTCTTGGCTTGTAGCATCGATAATTTCAAAAGGACCAGCGCTCATCATTTCTGCATTTCCTTCTCTAATATCAGAAGCTATCACGTTATCTTTTCCATAGATAGAGCGTAATTTTTCAGTTAATTCTGTTCCAATTTGCCCGCAAGCTCCTAAAATTAATATGGTATCACTCATTTTAAATTATTCAAAAATATATGGCTGCAAAGTTATTAAATTTAAGATTTCGTAAAAAGTATTTATTCTTTTTTAACTATCTACAATACAGAATGCTAATACACTGATTTCAAACTTATAATTTAATCTTACAAATAATGCCAAGTAAAATATGTATTTTTATCGCTTTAATTTCTTGAGTAAAATGAGTCGTTTTTTATTAGTTATTGCTTCGTTGCTACTTTTTGTTTCTTCATGTCAAAAAAAGAAATCTCAAAAAACAGAACTACCTACTAAAACTGAAATGAATATTTCTGTTAAGCATGCTGATTACTCTAAAATAAAGGAAGATTATGTAAAAGAAATTAAACCTTGGAAAGAATACTTTGTAGTCGAAGACTTTTTACAGGAGTTAAAAAACACAACCCCAACAGAAGCTTTAAACAACGCTTTAGAGCTTAAAACTCTTACCAAACAACTTAAAGATAGTTTAAATATAGAAATTCTTAAAACACCTGCTTTTAAGGCTCGTATTAATGTTTTTGAAAACGAAACGTTGCGTTTGGCCGATATGACTTTTATTCCTTCTATTTCTGCCGATGAAGTAAACAATCAAGTTGAAAAAATTATGGTGATTTTTGGAAGTATGAATGATAAAATTAATACCGTTTACACTAAGAAAAAATTTGATAGTGAAATAAATATTGACAGCTTATTTAAGAATCAATAGTTTTTAAAGCTTCATAGACTAAGTTACTTTCAAACCCTCTGTACAACAGATAATCGGCTATTTTCTTTTTTCGTTTAAATTGATTGGTTTCGGATATAGATTCGTTCTTTTTTTCAACCAACTCATATAAGGTTTTGATGTATTCTTCTTCATCAATTTCTTTCAATGCTGATTTTATATTGTAGATCGAGATATCTCGAAATTTCAATTCTCTAACAATTCGTTCTTTTCCCCACTTTTTTATTCTGAACTTTCCTCTGGCGAAGCTTTTTGCAAAACGCTCTTCATTTAAAAAATTATGCTCTAATAAATGCAATAAAATATGCTCTCTCGCTTCCGGAATCAAACGGTATTCTTTCAGTTTTTCTTCCACTTCCTTATGACATCGATCTTGATACACACAGTAGTGTTCTATCTTCCTCTTTATTTCCTCAATTGTAAAAACCTGTTTATTCATAGCACGAAAATATAAAAAAGGGTTAAAAACAATAAGTTTTTAACCCTTTTCGTAGTTAACAAAAAATCAATTATAAAACGCTACGTAACCACATTTTGAACTTAGTGATTAAGTAGAATAATATCGGTACTACAATTAATGTTAAGAAGGTAGCGATAAATAATCCATAAATAACTGTCCATGCTAATGGACCCCAGAAGATTACGTTATCCCCTCCAACATATACGTGTGCATCTAGCTCACTAGCTAAGGTAAAGAAATTAATATTCAATCCTGTTGCCAATGGAATCAATCCTAAAATAGTGGTAATAGCCGTTAATAGTACTGGACGCAAACGAGCTCTACCTCCTCTTATGATTGCTTCTCCTAAAGTATTTATATCAACAAACTCATCTGCTGACAATCCATGTTCTACTTTCTTTCTATCAATCAATAACTGGGTATAATCCAAGAGGACTACTCCGTTATTTACCACAATACCCGCAAGTGAAATGATCCCCATCATTGTCATCATAATTACGAATGGTTTTGCGGTAATTATCAATCCTCCAAAAACTCCGATTAAACTTAAGAAGATTGCTAACATGATAATTGCAGGTTTTGAAACAGAGTTGAACTGGAAAATTAAAATCAAGAAAATCAATCCTAACCCACCAAAAAACGCTTTCATTAAGAATGCCATTTGCTTGTTTTGCTCCTCAATTTGTCCTGTGTAATCAATTTTTACTGAATCTGGTTTTTCAGTAAACGTCTTCATTTCATTTTGAATTTTAGAAACAATTGCTGCTGCATCCGTATACCCCGGTGCTAAAGCTGAATACACTGTTACCACTCTTTTTACATCTTTATGCTTAATAGCACTAAAACCAGATGTATTAGTTTCTTCGGCTACTGCTGATACAGGAATTTCCTTAATCGTTCCTGTAGCCATATCTCTAAAGGTAATCTTTTGATTGAAAATAGCACTCTTGTTATATCTATTCTCTTTATTAAAACGAACATAGATATCGTAATCATCACCATCTTCTTTATAGATTCCTGCCTTCGCCCCAAAAATAGCATTACGTAATTGACTTCCTACTTGAGAAGAGCTAACACCTAATTCACCTGCTTTTTTACGATCAACATTTACCAACATTGAAGGCTTAGACTTATTCACATCTATTTTTAACTCGTCGATACCTGCTATACTCTTAGAATTGATAAAATCACGCATTTTCTCAGCAGTATTGATCAATTCAGCATAATCATCTCCCTCTAATTCGATATTAATTGGATATCCAGCAGGAGGCCCTACAGCTTCTTTTTCAACCGAGATTTCCAATCCTGGATAAATTCCACGTAAAGCCTCAGTTACTTTCTTTTGCAACTCTTTACTATCCGCTCCTCTACGATCCTTATACTCACGCATTGACGCTGTAATTTTTCCTCTATGAGGCATCTCTGCTGTTGAACCTCCATCAGTTTGTGGGTTTCCTGAACCTGCTCCTACTTGAGAAACTGCACTCTCTACCAAGAAATTATACCCTTTATCAACATATTCAGGTGAATTCAACACTTTATATACACGCTCTTCCAAATCTTTCATTATCAGATTTGTTTTTTCAATATCGGTTCCTTGAGGATACTCGATATATACAATAATCTGGTTTGGTGTGTTATCTGGGAAAAATTCTACTTTAGTCCTCTGACTTCCAATTGAAGCCCCAAATCCTCCAAAAGCTATAATCAATAGCACAAAAGTTGCTACAGAAATTATATACGGTCTCCATCCTTTAAGAGATCCTCTCAACACTCTTTCATAAAAACGTTCCCAACGTGGTAACACCGTATTTTGAAAACGATTTGCCCATGGTCTTAATGCCAAACGGTACACCCATAACATAATCGAGGTAAAAATCATCACTGTACCTAAAGCTCTATACGTTCCCCCCAACAAAGCTATTAACAAACCTATGATTGCCATAGTAGACGATAAGATAATGATACGTCTTAACGGCATATTTTTATCTTCCACACTCATAAATTGTGACACCATTACTGAGTTAAAGAAAATAGCTACAAATAATGAGGATCCTAATACCGCAGAAAGTGTTATTGGGAAATACTTCATGAATTGCCCCATAGTTCCAGGCCACATTCCTAAAGGAACAAAAGCTGCTACAGTCGTTAATGTTGATATAATAATTGGGAATGCGATTTCTCCGATTCCTTTTTTAGCTGCTTCAATTCTAGGCATCCCTTCATCCATTAAACGATACACGTTTTCAACAACTACAATACCATTATCTACCAACATACCCAGCCCCATAATTAATCCGAAAAGAATCATGGTATTCATCGTGTAACCAGCCCAACTCAATATCATCAACGACATAAACATTGACATAGGGATAGCAAACCCAACAAATAAGGCATTTTTGAATCCTAGGAAGAACATCAATACCAATACCACTAAGATTACCCCGAAAATGATGTTATTTACTAAATCGTCTACTTGTCCAATGGTTTTAGAAGATTGGTCATTCGCAACAGTAACTTTTAAATTACTTGGAAATACATCTGCTTTGGCATGCTGAACAATTTTTTGAATTTTTTCAGCTGCCTCTACCATGTTTTTCCCTGAACGTTTTTTTACATCCAACATCACTACTGCCTCTCCAAACTCACGTGCATACGTAGTTTTGTCTTTATCTTTAAAAGATACTTTTGCGATATCTTTTAAATAGATTGAGTTTCCTTTTTCAGATTTTACCACAAAATCTTGTAATTCTTGTGGATTTTCAATTTCCCCTAAAATTCTTATAGTTCTTCTTTGTCCACTAGCAATTAAATTTCCTGCAGACATCGTTAAGTTTCCTCCATTTATAGAATTGATAACATCTTGAAAACTTACTCTTGCCGCCATCATTTTATAAATATCAACAGCTACCTCAACTTCTTTTTCTTCAGCACCACGGATATCAACTTTTTTAATTTCAGATAAATCTTCGATTTCGTCTTCTAAATATTCACCGAACTCTTTTAATTTTTCAACCGGATAATCTCCCGAAATGTTGATATTTAAAATTGGCATTTCTTCTGAAAGGCTTAACTCGAACACATTAGGTTCTACCTTAGCACCATTAAATGTAGGCCAGTCTTCACTCGAAGTTTCTTGGTCTATTTCATCTTTTACCTTTTGTTTTGCTTGATCTACTGTAATTTTCTCGTCAAACTCCACAATTACCATTGAGTAATCTTCTTGCGAGGTAGAAGTGATTTCAACCACATTACTTACCGTTTTTAGCCTATCTTCAATAGGGTCAGTAATTAGTTTTTCTATGTCTTCCGCTGTATTTCCAGGATACAGAGAACTAATATAAATTTTAGTTTCTCTAATTTCAGGGAAATTTTCTCTTGGCATGCTTAAAAAAGCAGATATACCAAAAATAAAAATGATTACCATCATTACATAGATGGTCATTTTATTATTAATTGCCCAAGAGGATAAGCCAAATTCTTTATCTACTTGTTTTTTTTGTTTTTCAGTCATCAGTCGTGTAACTTTAATGAATTATTTTGCGTCTTGAGAAGCCGTTAAAATTTTTACTTCTTGTCCATTTTTAACACTACGTGCTCCTTCTTCAATAATTATTGCTCCGCTTTCAACTCCGCTTAAAACTTCTATAATATCTCCTTGAGTTTTCCCTGTACTTATAATTGTTTGCTTAGCAGTACCTACCTGATCTTTTATATTTTCAACCACATAAATGTATTGCTCTCCATTTGCATTTTCAGAAATGATACTTTGAGGAATTAATAATGCTTTTTCGTTTGAGTAATCGTTAATTTTCAACTTAGCAGTTAAGTTAGGTTTGATTTTACCATCTTGATTTGGAACACCCACCTCAACTTTGAAAGTTCTGTTTGCTGGATTGATAAAATTCCCCGCTTGACGAATCTTTGAAGTCAATTTTTCTCCTAAAATTGGGAACTCTACTTCAACAGCTTTTCCTTTTTTGATAGAGGTTATATAGCTTTCAGGTACATCTGTTTCTATATACATATCTTTTAAGTTTACAATTCTGAAAACTTCAGAACCCATACCTGGAGCAACCACAGTACCTTGCTCTTTAATTACGTCATCTATAACTCCAGAAAATGGTGCTGTAATTACTGATTTAGCTAATTGTCTTCTTAATTGGCTTGCTGCATTTGTTTGCGCTTCATAACTAGTTTTAGCTTGTAAAAACTGAATTTCAGAACCTATTTTTTGCTCCCATAAACGTTTTTGACGCTTGTACGTAGTTTCTGCTAAAGCTGCTTGCGCTTCAACTTGTGCTAATTGATTTGCTAAACCTCCGTCATCAATTTTAGCTAAAGTTTGTCCCTTTTTTACATATTGTCCTTCTTTAACATAAATGCGTACTAACAGTCCTGGCATTTCAGGATATATTAAAACATTTTGTTTCGTTTGAACATTTCCTTGTAACTCTAAGTAGTGATTAAACACTTCTTCTTTAGCTGAAAGTACGGTAATTAAAGGAACTTTTTTATTGGTATCTAGCTCAGAAATTTTATCGTTTAAAACTTTGATCTCATCTGCTAATGTTTGCATTTGCGCATCCAACGACACTTTTTTCTCTCGAATTTTCGCTAAATCGTTAGAAGCAATTACATCTTGAACAGATTGTTCTTTTTTACCTCCACATGAAGCTAAAAGAAGTGTAATTATGAATAGTGAATATATTTTTCTCATTATAGTTGATTTTATTTTAGTGGTATGTTTAATGCGTTTTCTAGTTGTGCTTTTTTAGCAATTACATTCAACATAGATTGTACGTAATTGTTTTGTTGTGTGTATAACTGGTTTTGTGCCTGTAATAGATCAAAACTTGAAGAAATCCCTTCAAAAAACTTTACTTGTTGTTTCTTTTCAATTCTTTCTGCTAAAGCCAAGTTTTTCTTAGCTGTTTCATAATTCTCTATTCCTAATTGATATTCGCTCTTTGCAGTTTTTACTTGTAAGTTTAATTTTTGCTTTGCTTCTTCTAATCGAATATCAGCACTCTCTAATTCTATTCTTGCTTGCGCAGTTCTTGAACTTCTACCGAAACTACTGAATATAGGTACGTTTAAGCTTACACCAAATAAAGAATAGTCAAACCATTTTTGATCGCTGCTGAAAAAATTAAAGTCATCAGAGTTTGCGTTTGCTCCATAATTTATAAAAGCCGATAAGCTAGGCAAAGCCTTACTTTTTTCAAACTTCATCAATAAACGTTTACTCTCTCTGTCGTTTTGAGCGATTTTAAAATCAATATGATTGTCAATATTAAATTGTGTGCTTAATAAACTTAAATCAGTGTTCTCAATAACCAAGTTATCTAAGTTAGAAGTCAGTGTTAGTTTTACATCGATTGGATTTCCTAACGATATGTTTAGCATTTGATAAGCAATCTCTTTTAACCTCTCTGCATTTCTTAAATTACTTTCAATATTTCCTAAAGTAATTTGTAATTGCTCTACATTTTCTAACTCCGTTAACCCATTATCATAGGTTTTTTGGGTTTCGTCTAAGTTTTTTTCAAGAACTTCTTTATTTCTTTCTAAAATCTCTATCGTTTTTTCAGTAATCAATACATTACCATAAGCATTAACTACTGCCTCTCGTGTTGCTAACTCTGTCTTTTCCTTAGCTTGTTCAGAGATTTTTAAATAAGTTTTTGCTGATTGCAAGCCTACCAAATACGAACCATCAAAAAGCAACTGAGTTAAAGTTACAGAAGCATTCATTGTTTGCTTTGTTCCAAAACGTAATGGTATAAAACCAGTTGGCGATGTAACCTCTTTACCATTTCTTGTTGCACCATCAAAATAATCTTCAACAACGTCTATGGTACTTTGTGTATTATCAAAAGCTGCAGCTGGTAGTAAAGATACTTGTTGTTTTAACCAATTTTGATAATCTACCTTTCCATTAATTTGAGGTAATCCAATCGTGGTAGTTTCCCATTTTTTCTTTTTTGCCGCCTCTATATTGTTTAAAGAGACTTTATTTTCGTAGCTGTTCTTTATAGCATAATCAATAGCTTCTTGCATTGATAAACTCATTTCTTTTTCTTGAGCAAGTATAAAACTCGTAAAAAAGAACACAAATACACTGTATATGTATTTCCTCATTGTTTTTAATTTAGATTTATATTCTTTAATTGTTTTTCTAATTCTTTCACTCCTTTTGCTGTAGCAATTGCTCTTATGTGATATTCTAAAATCTCATACTCAATTTGCATTACCTGTTGCATGTCGTTACTGTACAATTCACTTTCAAACACTCCAAAAACCAACGTGAAATAAAAATTCACTAAAAGATCTCTTTTAATTTCTGGTCTGTACAATCCTTGGTTAATGCCTTTTTCTAAATTATCTATATTACAATCTCTAAACATACATACCTCACGTTCTATTAACTTCGTATAAGTTTCCGGGTAATACTTTTTTAATTGAAACATGGGTGAAGTCTTGGCATTTTTAAACATCTCTTTAAAAATTGCTTTTACCGCAAACTCTTCCTCTACTGCATTGTAATTTTCACTTTTAACTTTATTAATCGTTTCACTAATTGTATTATGAACTGCCTCAGTACTTGCATCTACTAAAGCTGTTTTATTAGGAAAGTACTTGTATAAGGTTTTTTTAGATACCCCAAGTTCTCTCGCAATATCATCCATCGTTGTGCTTTTAAACCCTAAGGTTAAAAACATTTCTCCTGCTTTATCTATTATTTTATCTACCATAATTGCCTGCAAAAGTACAACAGGAAACTTTAGAAACAAAAAAAGTTTCCGGAGTTTTAATCATTTTTTAACATACCCTTATAATTAAAATTTATGTTTACCGTATTTTTACAAAAATTTTCAGATTTGGACATACTATCATATCAATCAGACTTTATCACTTATTTAGAATCTCAGAAGTTTTCAAGAGAACCTAAAAACCTTTATGAACCAATAGATTACATTCTTCAATTGGGAGGAAAAAGAATCCGTCCGTTACTAACACTTATTGCTTCAGATGTTTTTTCTGGTGATTATCAAAAGGCATTACCTGCAGCATTAGCTGTTGAAGTTTTTCACAACTTTACTTTAGTGCACGATGATATTATGGACGATGCCCCTTTACGAAGAGGAAACGAAACGGTTCATGAAAAATGGAACATTAATACAGGAATTCTTTCGGGTGACGCTATGCTAATTTTAGCCTATCAATATTTTGAGAATTACGAGCCTGTGGTTTTTCAAAAATTAGCTCAGCTTTTTAGTAAAACAGCTTTAGAAGTTTGTGACGGTCAGCAACTGGATGTAGATTTTGAAACCAGAAATGATGTAACCATTGACGAATACATTAAAATGATTACCCTTAAAACTTCTGTTTTAGTTGCCGCTGCTTTAAAAATGGGAGCTATTGTTGCTAAAGTTGATGAAGAGCAAGCACAACACTTATATGACTATGGATTGAATTTAGGTATTGCTTTTCAGCTACAAGATGATTACTTAGATACGTTTGGTGATCCTGAATCTTTTGGAAAACAAGTAGGAGGAGATATCATTGAAAACAAAAAAACATACCTTTATTTAAAGGCTTTGGAAGTAGCCAATGCTAATGACAAAGAAAACTTACGTGTTTTATACAACGGAAAACAAAAAAATAATACAGAAAAAATAGCGGTTGTTTCTTCTATTTTTGAAAAGAATAATATCCCTGAAGAAACACACAAACTTATTGAGTATTACACAAATAAGTCATTCGAAAGTTTAAACCACTTAGACATTAGTGATGAGAACAAAGAAGGTTTACGTGCCTTTGGTATGAATTTAATGAGTAGAAAAGTGTAAAAAAATAGCTTTTTATTTAAAAAAGTTTTTATTTTTGCACACCTAAGAAAACTGGTCCTATAGCTCAGTTGGTTAGAGCACCTGACTCATAATCAGGTGGTCCCTGGTTCGAGTCCAGGTGGGACCACATTTAAAGCATCAACATTACGTTGGTGCTTTTTATTTATAACACATTTACTACCTGGTAGTTAGCACAAAAACTTTTCATCTTAAAAAATCCCTAATCAATCACCACTAAACCCAAGTCTTTCCTACCTAATCATAACCTACCATAAAATCGTATTTTTTTTGTAACTTTAGGGGCACTCCTCGGGAAGTATTTTTTCATTCTGAAAAAATAAATTAACAAATCAACAAGCGATTTAATTTTACAGTATCATTAAAGCATTGAATTAGTCAATAAAAGATTCGTAAATGAAACAAAACTAAACCATAACTCCTCATAAACAAAAGTGCTCTCGGTAAACTTTTATCGCATAAACTTTATAGGGATGACTACTATGATTACCAAAGAAACCGATTTTCTTGAAAACACAGGCATGTACACTACTAGAAAAGAGCCTCGAAAATCTTTTGCTACTTACCAGAGAAATCAAAACAAATTTTACCTGAATACTTTAAATTTAATAGACAGGAAAGCTGCTATTATGCTGCGTGTAAATGCTACTATCCTTTCTGCCTCCGTAATTTTCTTTAATTATATTACTTCAATCAACTTTGGGGTTAAAATCGCAGCTATTTTAATCGTAACCTCCTTTGTTTCTTTACTTTTTTCCATTTTAGCCTCTAAACCTAATAGTCTCTCATTTCTAAGAAGATTCAAAAAAGATATTGTCTCTAAATACAAGAAAAAAGAGGAAAACTTATTTATGATTGGTATGTCTAGTGACAAAACTTTAGACGAATATGAAGAAGCCTATAATAAAGTGTTAAAAAGCCAAGAGTTACAAATAGGGAACCAAGTTCGAATTATGTATTTATTAGAAAAAGAAATGAAACGTGGTTTTTTTTATTTAGAGCTAGCTTATAGTAGTTTTTTAGTAGGCTTACTCATTTTAATCTTAGTCTTGTTTTTTGCTAATATTTAATCGGCTTCAGAATCCGTATTACTAACGAATATAGATACTTTCTTTAAAAAAACTTTTTAATTACCTACCTATTTGTGGATGACAAATATCATTGTCCTTCAATTCTTGAATTAATAATTTAGAAACTGTTTAATTCATTTTCTTACCCATGAAAGTACTCGTATATAGTTCCAAAAAATTTGAGGTACCTTATTTAGAAAAAGCCAATAAAGGAAAACATAAACTAACATTTACAAAAGAGGCTTTATCTTTAAAAACTGTGATATTAGCTAAGGGGTATGATGCAATATCCATATTTGCAGCAGATGAAGCTAACACTGCTATTCTTGAAAAACTAAATGATCTAAGCATTAAACACATTACTTTAAGATCTGCTGGATACGACAATGTAGATTTAAAAACAGCCGCTAACTTAAACATAAAAGTAGCAAATGTACCTGCTTACTCACCTCATGCTATTGCTGAACATGCTACCGCATTGTTATTAGCTTTAAATAGAAAACTGATAGAGTCTAATAAACGTATAAGTAATTTTAATTTTACTCAAGACAACCTTATTGGTTTTGATTTAAACGACAAAACAATAGGCATTGTTGGAACAGGAAAAATAGGTTCGGTTATGTGTAAAATTATGCATGGTTTTGGGTGTAAGTTACTGGGATATGATATTAAGGAGAATAAAGAATTAGTGAATTCTTATCAGTTGCAATATGTACCTTTAAAGACCCTATGTAAAGAGGCTGATGTTATTTCTTTACACACACCTTTAACTACTGAAACCCACCACTTGATTAACGATAACTTAATTTCTAAAATGAAAGAAGGTGTTATTATTATCAATACTGCTAGAGGTGCCATTATAAATACGGAACATATAATAGCGGGGTTAGAAAAGGGAAAAATTGGTGCTTTAGGTATTGATGTATACGAAAAAGAAAAAGGTGTTTTTTTTTGTAATGATTCTCAAAAAGCTCTTGAAGATAATCTTTTAGTGAAATTAATAGCAATGCCAAACGTACTCATTACTGGTCATCATGCCTTTTTAACTAGAGAAGCGATAACCAATATTGCTGAAACCACTATTTATAATTTAAATTGTTGGGAAGAGAATAAAACAAGTAAAAATGAACTCACCAATGCGTAGTATTAAAATAAAAAATTACTTTTTATAAATATTTTTTAAATACTTTTTGTTCCCTTTTTCGTCTAAGATCTCCAAATTATACCTTATCTCTATTTTTGTACCTATAGGTGTATAATAATAAACCACCCAAGCATCTGCTTCCTTTATTCCAATACAACCATTTGAATATGCCTTTCCTAAAGTTACCGGGTTTGTTGTTGGATGTATCATTTGACCATAGCGTAATCCATTTATTTCTGTTTCTGTAAAAGGAATTTGAGGAAGCTTGGTTACTCTATTATCATCTCTTTTAGTAGTAAAGTACTCATGGTTATTAACTGGATTAACATATCGTGGTTTACGAACGTGATTTACAATTAAACCTTTTCCCGTTTTAGTTTTTAAATCCTCTACCCTATCAGACATTTTAAGATATTTTTCCTCATTTCTTCCAACCCTTATGGGAAAATCATACAACTTCAAAGAATCTTCATATATTCTAAGTTTAAACTCTGGAATGTTAATATTTATACTAGTTTTTTGAAAAGAATTAAGCATCTTTTTCGCAGCTGTAGAATCTGGAATAACTATTAATGCTCCTTTGGGTAGGACTATCATTTTTTTCTGATCAAAGACAAAAGAATCTTTCGCTTTCATCCTATAATAGTCAGTATTTTGAAGTGTATCTATAATCCAAGGATTTGATCGAACTAAAAGGTGCTCTGTTAACACATAAGGAACTAATGAATCATACTTTTTAACAATCGAATCTAAATACTCAAAATAATTTTCTATAAGGATATTGTTATGAACTTTAACCTTTACTGGCAAAGTAGATTGAGCCTTAACTTTACCTCCAATTGCTTTTTCCTTTAAAGCTACATTTTCATCTCTTAAAAAACAAAACTTTAAAATAATTAAGAAGATAAGGGTAGAAGTAATTTTTAATAACTTTAGCATTCTTTGATGTTGTCTTTATATTCATCAGGGTTACTTAGTAAAGGTAAGTTTGCTAATAGTCTTTTTAAATGACAATTATCAGTTTATAGCTTTCTTTAAAGCTGTTACTTGTTTAAATGTTAGTTGATTTGTCAATGCTTCTTTCGCTTCATTATAACCTATATTAAAAACTTCATCAAGATGTTTTTTATCAAAAATACCATACTTACTTACTCTTTTTGATGAAATCACTAGAGTGCAATCGTTAAATTTCTCATAATCATCCTTAAAATATTTTAACCTAAAAGCACGCTTCATCACATTATGAGGGTATTTTAACTCATTAATGGTCATAGCGTTGAATCCATTTACATAACTCCCTATTATAATATCACATTGTGGTTTTAATAACTCTACTGGAAAATTATTAAGTGTTCCCCCGTCTATATAATAAGAATTATTAATCTTAACAGGAGCAAAAACACCTGGGAAGGCTGCAGATGCCAATACTGGTCTTATCAGTTCTCCCGTATTAAATGTTTTTAGAGTTCCATTTAAAATATCTGTCGCTGTAATTACTAATGGCTTTTTAAGATGACTAAAACTGTCTTCCTTTAAATAAGCATTAAACTGCTTATAAAACTTTTCAGTATCAATAAGTCCTGGTTTTCTAAATGCATATTTTTTAATATCTAATATTTGAACACTTTTAAAAAACTCTAACATCTCTTTCCAACCATAACCATAAGCATATAATGAACCAACAATAGCTCCTATACTAGCTCCAGAAATATGTGTTGGAAAAAGACCAAACTCTTCTAAAGCTTTAATCGTCCCAACATGAGCAATTCCTCTACTACCTCCACCAGAAAGAACTAAACCTATACTCATAACATATTTACTTAAAATTTTATACTTAAATTTATATTCAAAATGTTTTATTTGAAATGATATCTATCAGTTTCACAATATGATTTTTATCATTTTGAACACCTTTTGGTTCATATACATTTAATGATAACATTAAATTTAACTTATGCTACGCTTTGATGCCATAACTAAGCAGCTAAAGTCTTTTTTTATAGAAATTGGAGAATTATCCCTTTTTACCTCTCGTTTTTTTAAAGAAACCTTTAAGCAACCGTTTGAATTAAAAGAGTTACTGCAACAGTGCTATCAAATAGGTAATCGTTCCTTACTTTTAGTGGGGGTTACTGGTTTTATCATTGGATTAGTAATAACCCTACAAACTCGTCCTACATTAATGGAATTTGGCGCTGTATCTTGGATGCCCTCTATGGTTGGTATTTCAATTGTTAGAGAAATAGGCCCAATTATTACTGCTTTAGTTTGTGCTGGTAAAATAGGTTCTGGTATTGGTGCCGAATTAGGTTCTATGCGTGTTACCGAGCAAATAGATGCGATGGAAGTATCTGGTATAAATCCTTTTAAATATTTAGTTGTTACTAGAGTTTTAGCCGTTACTTTTATGCTTCCTTTATTAGTAATTATAGCCGATACCATTGCTTTATTTGGATCCTTTTTAGTTGAAAACGTAAAAGGAAATGTCTCATTTGTATTGTATTTTAACCAAGTACTAGATGGTTTAAAGTTTGGAGATGTGGTTCCTGCCACAATAAAATCGTTCTTCTTTGGAGCGGCGATAGGACTTATAGGCTGTTTTAAAGGATATAATTGTAAAGAAGGAACGGCAGGTGTAGGTAAGGCTACTAACACCGCTGTAGTATCTACATCCTTATTGTTATTCATTATTGATTTTATAGCTGTTTTTGTAACCGATATCTTTTTTGAGTTATGAGTAATATGCCTGACAAAAAGATAGTTCTTGAAATTAAAGACTTACACAAAGCCTTTGGAGACAACCATGTGCTTAACGGATTTAATATGCAACTTTATAAAGGCGAAAACCTTGTTGTTATGGGAAAATCAGGCTCTGGAAAATCGGTTATGATTAAATGTTTAGTCGGTTTAATGGAAGCCGACAAAGGAATCATTTCTGTAATGCATCATGATATTACAAAACTGGATCAACAAGCCTTAGATGTCCTAAGAGCTGATATTGGTTTTTTATTTCAAGGAAGTGCTTTATATGACTCTATGACCGTCCGAGAAAATTTAGAATTCCCTCTACGTGGTCATAGAAAACAGAATGGAAAGCTGATTGATACCGAAAAGTTGGTTATTGAAGCCTTGGAAAATGTTGGATTAGCACACACAATAGACATGATGCCTGCAGAATTATCTGGAGGAATGAAACGACGAGTTGCGCTAGCTCGAACACTTATTTTACAACCAAAAATTATTTTATACGACGAACCTACAAGTGGGCTAGACCCTATTACTGCGAAAGAAATTATTATCTTAATGCAAGATATTCAGAAAAAATACAATACATCATCGCTAATTATTACCCATGATGTAGACTGTGCACGAGTTATCTCGGACAGAATGATATTACTTATTGATGGTATTGACTATGCCGTTGGTACATTTAAGGAATTATCAAACTCTGAAGACCCTAAAATCAAAGCTTTTTTTAAATAAGTATTATGAAAAAAACAAACTCACAAAAATTCAGACTAGGGCTATTTGTATCTATAGGCACAATAATTTTTCTTATTGTCATTTACCTTATTGGACAGCGACAAAGTATGTTCAAAAAAAACTTCACCATTAGCGCTTATTTCCAAAATATTAACGGATTACAAAATGGGAACAATGTGCGTTATTCAGGAATTGATATAGGGACTGTAAAAGAAATAACTATGATCAACGATTCTACAATTAAAGTAGATATGGCTATTGACAAAAAAATAGCTAGTCATATACAAAAAGATGCTATAGCAACTATAGGTTCAGATGGTTTAGTAGGTAATATGCTTGTAAACATTGTTCCAGGAGAAAGATTGGAGCCTACAATTAGCAATGGTGATGTAATTAAGTCTGCCGATAAACTGGGAACAGATGATATTTTAAACACCTTAAATATTACTAATAAAAATGCCGCAAAACTTACTGCTGATCTTTTAAAAATAACCAATAAGTTATTAGAAGGTAAAGGTACTTTAGGGGTTTTATTAAACGATACTATTATGGCCAAAGATTTAAAACAATCTGTTGCTAATCTTAAAAAAGTAAGTCAAGGAGCATCAAATACTGTTAATGAATTAAATCAAATAATGGTTTCGTTAAAAACAAATGATGATACTGTTTTAGGTATGTTGATTAATGATACTATTTCAGGCAACAAGCTAAAAACTATTGTTTCCAACTTAGAAGTTTCAAGCTCTAAAGTTGATAGTCTTATTGGTAATATTAATGTTTTAGTCCGTGATGTTAACTCTAGTAAAGGAGCTTTTAATTATATTACAAAAGACACTTCTTTAGTAAATAGTCTAAAATCTACACTTAAAAATATAAATGAAGGAACAGAAAAGTTTAATGAAAACATGGAAGCCTTTAAGCACAATTTTTTAACACGAGGTTATTTTAGAAAATTAGAAAAGCAAAAGAAAAAAGCTGAAAAGAAATCAAATAACTAATACATTGCTTATTTAGAAGAGCAATATTGTCATAAGTATAATTACTTTTTCTTTTTTGAATCGGTACTTTTAAAACCGATTCTTCGTCTTGACTCTTGGTCTTTTCTTTCTAATTCTTCTTCTAGCATTTTATACCTGCTTATATCTTTAATCGTTACAACTACAGCTGCTATATTATTTTCATTATCTATTATAGGCCTTCCACTCAATAAAACCCTTCTAATATTATTCGTTTCTTTATTCATCAATAACACATCAATATCGTTGGTGATTTTACCTACTAAAGCCTGTTCTGCTGGAAGATTTTGTGCTGGAAAAGTCCTTCCTCCATGTGGATTTAACACTTTAAAATGATCTGAAAAATCAATAGAAATTTTAGAATCATCTTCTATCCCAAAAAGCTCATTTGCTACCTCATTAGCCAATATAACCTGTTTATCAGTATTCGCAACTAATACTCCATCACTAATATTTTCTAGAATCATGTTTAGTTTTTGTTGATTCTCATACAGTTCATTCATCCTTTTCTCATTCTCTTCTTGGAGTAATAGATCTTCGGTAATATCTCTTACAACGGCATATAACCTACCTGTATTCAAATCAGAAGTAGCATTCCAAGACAGCCACTTAATACTCTCATCTTTACATATCCATCGGTTGTTAAAACTTACTAGGTTAGCTCCACTTTCTAACTTTTTAATTGCCTCTTGTGTCATTTCAAGGTCATCAGGAAGAATATAATTAGCAAATGGATTGCTTATCAGTTCCTCAGTAGTATATCCTAAAAGGTTACTTAATGACGGATTTACTTTTATAAATCTCTCATTAGAGGCAATGACAAGACTATCAATTGAAATATTAAAGAAAGTATCCGCTGCTTTTTGAGATTCTGTTATCACCTTCCTTTCTGTAATGTCTGTAGAAATATTTCCAATAGCGTATACCCTGTTGGATGCATCTAATAAAGGGAATTTTACAGATAAATACGTGTGTGGTCCATCAGATTGCTCAACAACTTCTTCTATTTGAATTTCCTCACCTGCTTTTATAACCTCTAAATCGGCTTCAAGATATCTATCGGCAATTTCTTTAGGTAAAATATCGTGATTCGTTTTTCCGATTAAATTTTTCTCCGACCCTCCAAAAAAAGATTGATACTTCTCATTTACCAGTATATATTCACCATTTATCTTTTTTACAGAAATGGCGTTAGTGGTGTTATTTATTATTGATTGTAATAATTTCTGATTCTTTAAAAGTGCTGCTTCCGATTGTTTTTTGGCCTTGAGCTGTGCTTTTAAAATAAAAAACACTGTTGTAAGCATCCCTAGAATAACAATTATTAGTGCCAATGAAATCCAGTTCCACAAACTACTACCAGTGTCATTCATTTGTTTCCAATAAATAATACCAAGCACTATAACCATAATACTATTTATGATGTAGCCGTACAAATTTTTTCTTTCCAATGAGATTTTCATTTATATTCTATTTTAACACATCAATGTATTGAACTTCGGTAAAATCTAAAATGACAAATATCACCTAAAACACTACCTATCAGTAAATTTACGCAAATAATCAATACCAATATTTCTTTCTATAAGCTCTTTACATATGACGAATATCATTTCAAATAAAAAAAGTTCATTTTACTTTAGTTATCAATATCATGATTAATTCAACATTAATCTACAAAATTCAGCACCATGAAAAAATCTATAATTCTTTTGTTAATCCTTGGATCCCAAATACTAATTAGCTGTAATCAAAAACCAGACGTAGATAAGATTCTTAAAGATCAAGAAACAAAAGAGAGAATTTTTAAGTCTATCGCAGAAAATCATGAATACATGACAGAATTCATGGAAACGATGCACAATAATGAACATGCCATGCAAATGATGATGAATAATAATATGATGATGAATAACATGATGGGAAATAAAAATATGATGTATCAAATGATGAATGACAGCACTAAGATGCACAACATGCTACAAATGATGCATCAAAAAGGTATCATAAGCAATACGTGCTTTCAATCCTGTATGGAAAACATGAGCACCAAGAAAACTTCGGATAATAAAGAATAATAATATGTCCAAAAGTATTTAACTTAAAAACAAACACCATGCATTATTACAAACATTACTTTGACATACATGTTATATGGTGGTTTATATGGATTATTTTTATTATTTGCCTTTTCGCTGTGTCGTACAATTTCCCTTTCCTAAGAACAAAAAAAGATAGTCCGTTAGATATTTTGAAAAAGCGCTTCTCGAAAGGTGAAATTTCAAAAGAAGCCTATGAAGAAGCTAAAAAAAACTTAGAGTCTGATAAATAAATTAGACTCTATAATTAAAAATAGAAAAAAGTACTAAAATGAATTACCAGCAACGAGAGTTTCACATATTTGTAGCACAAATATTCCCTGACCTCCTTAAATCAAAAGAAAAAGGAGATAAGGAAATTTTCAATAAACTAATATTGAAAATTTTACCAGGCATTAGAAAGTACGTTAAACAACGATTAGTTGCCGCTATTAAAAAAGGGCATTTTCATAAAAACAAGTACAAGCCTGATGATTTTGTCGACCAGTTATTTATAGAAGTTTATGAACATATAGAAGAAGTAAAAAAAGCAAAAGATTTCTATTTGTGGTTATTTCAAAAAACAGATCAACTACTAGAAAACATTATTGAAGAAGAAGAGTTTGATGATCTCTTTTTTAGAAATATTGATGATTACTCTAAACCTGAATGGGATGAAATGGAAGAAAAATTTAGTGCCGATGCTGAAGGTGATTTATTAATGATGGATGAATTAGACGATAGTTCTTTTCATAAGAATGATTATACATTAAATCACGTTTTTGTTGAAGATGAGGAACAAGGTTATATAGACAAACTTGACGAAGAATTAAGCGAAGCTAAAACTCAAAAACATATGCAAATGATACTACATAAATTACCATTACATATGCAATCAGTTTTTGAACTTTATTCAAAATATAGTTTTAACGTAGATGAAATTTCAGTAATTAAAGGGATTACGATACAGGAAGCAAACCAATTAATAGAAGATGCAAGAAACAAACTACGCAAAAGCTTTCTTAGCAGATATTTAACTGATGACAAATAATTCAACACACACTGTAAAAACAGTTTAGTTACTACTTTAACAAATTATTTAGTAGGTTAGTTATATTTCCAAATAAATTTGGGTTTATCACTTTCAAGAACATTTCTTGTAATTTTAAAAACTACATATTTCAATAGCTTTAAAATTTTCAAAAACTCTGCAATTCTATCTTCAAGTAACCCATGTTCATGTCTAAAAATTGAAGTATCATAATTTGAAGGATTATCTATTATATCAACATTATGAAATAATTGTACTTGAATACTGTTTTGTATGCTCTTGGATTGATTTTTTACTTCTGACAACTCTCTTCTTAAGTCTACCAACTTATCTAAATCTTCATTTAATAGAAGCTTTACAAAACTAGCCTCAACTAATTGTTCAAGAAATTCAATTTCAAAAAGACAAAACTCTAAATTGTTTCTCCAACTTTTAGTAAGCATATACAAATCTTTTAAAGAAGCTTTTTGAATGTAGCGGCCTTTGGGTCTGTCTCTATAACTACGCATAATAGTATTTTTTAAATATAGATTAAAAGTAAACAAACTCTTATGCTTTACAAATGACCAAAATCATGAACAATAAAATAATAACAAATTGTTTTTAAGACACTTACAAATAAGTAGATGAGATTAAAAAATACTATTAGAACTTAGCTTACTTCTTTAATTTGATCTAATCATATTTATAATATCATTTTTTTGAAGTACACCTGATTCCCTCCAAATTGGGGTACCATTTTTAAATAAAATCATGGTTGGAACTCCTTTTACCTGATATTTAACAGCTAATAATTGATTTTTGTCTACATCTATTTTCACTATCCTAACAGTATCTCCAAGCTCTTCTTTAACCTGTTTTAAGATAGGTGCTAATGCTTTACAAGGACCACACCAATCTGCAAAAAAGTCTACTAAAACTAACTTTTCTGAATTTATAATTGCATTAAAACTACTTTTCATTACGACATTAATTTACACAAACCTTACTTCTCTTCTACTAAAAACCGTTTTATGGCAAAAACAAAAATAGAAGATTTACAAACACTTATACATGATATAAATCATCAATACCAAACCTCAAATTCTACTTTTATCATAGAAGCACCTTGGTTATTATTCTAATTTTAAGTAAATTAAACCCATCATCAAACTAACACAACTATGATGTTTCAACAAGATCAAGATATTTTTGATATTCTTTTGGGTTCAATCTCTGAAGGTGTTATAGTAGTTGATAGCCATCAGAATATTGTTGAGGTAAATGATGCTACTGAAAAAATGTTTGGTTATAACAAAGGAGAACTTATAAAGCAACCTCTTGATACTTTAATTCCCAAAAACCATCATAAAGAACATCAAACTCATTTTAAAAGCTTTATGAAACAACAGGAACGTCGTCAAATGGGACAAGGTAGAGATATTTTTGGTGTCCGAAAGGATGGTAGTGTATTTCCTGTAGAAGCTGGTTTAAATCCTTTCTCTATTTATGGTGAAAAATATGTTATGGCATTAGTTATCGATATTTCAACCCGTAAAGAGCAAGAACAAAAAATTAAATCATTAAATGAAAACCTAGAAGAAAAAATTTCAAAAAGAACCTATGAATTAAAAAATATGGTTCTTGAATTGGAAGCAGAGAACAAAAAACGTGTTAAGGCTGAGAAAGAAGCTAAATTGGCACTTAAAAAAGAGAAAGACCTTAATGAACTAAAATCTAGATTTCTTTCTTTAGTTTCTCATGAATTCAAAACTCCTCTAAGTGGTATTCTAACCTCTGCCATACTATTAAGTAAGTATAAACTAACAGAACAGCAAGAGAAACGTGACAAACATATTAAAACCATATCAGATAAAGTACACTACCTCAACAACATACTAAACGACTTCTTAACTATGGAGAAGCTTGAAAAAGGTAAAATTAAATACTCTCCAACAACATTTAAGTTAAGCAAGGTAGTCAATGAAGTTGTTTATAATGCCAATATGCTACTGAAAGAAGGGCAAAAGATCAATTACCCAAAAGATATAGACTCTTATTCTTTATATCAAGATGAAAAAATTGTAGAACTAGCTTTATCTAACTTGATACATAATGCCGTAAAATACTCGTCAGAAAATACTGAAATAAACATCTCAATTACTCAAGATGATACTAAAACAGTATTTAAAGTAAAAGACAACGGTATAGGAATTCCCCAAGAAGATCAAAAAAATATATTTAACCGTTATTTTAGAGCAAAAAATGCTTTGCTAACTCAAGGAACTGGTATTGGGTTAAATATTGTTAAAGACCATATGGAAAATTTAAGCGGTAAAGTTTATTTTGATAGTACAGAACAGAAAGGAACTGTTTTTACTATAGAACTACCTAACAGTGCAAAATCATGAAAAAAGTGCTATTAATAGAGGATGATACTATTTTAAGAGAAAACACCTCAGAACTATTGGAACTCTCAAACTACGAAGTAATAACCGCTTCTAATGGAAAAATTGGCGTAGATAAAGCTATTAAAATGCTTCCTGATATAATTGTTTGCGATATTTTAATGCCAGAAATGGATGGCTATAGTGTATTTCAAGAATTAACAAAACATAGCATAGCAAAGTACATACCATTCATTTTTCTATCGGCAAAAACAGAACGACAAGATATAAGAAAAGGTATGAATATGGGAGCTGATGATTACCTTACCAAACCTTTTAATGAAGAAGAACTTATCAACACAATAGAAAGTCGTATTGCAAAAGCTGCTATACTAAAGGAAGAGCGAGAAGTGTCTCAAGATAATACGCATAATAATGTAGAAGAAATGCGAACCTTAGACGATTTAAAAGTTTTTTTAGAAAAAAATGGCTCCATTCTTAATTACAAACAAGACGATATCGTTTATAACGAAGGGGACAATTCCAACTTAATTTATCTGGTAACAAAAGGTGTTATTAAGTGCCACAAACTTGACGAACAAGGAAAAGAATTAACTACCGAATTATATAAAGAAAACGACTTATTTGGATATACCTCTTTTATCCAAAACATTCCATACCAAGAGACTGCTACAGTTATAAAAAATGCTCAAGTAATAAGCATTCATAAAAGTGAGCTTAAAGAAATTTTAAATAAAAACCATAAAGTAACTTTAGAACTCATCCAACTATTAACAGATAGTCTTAAGGACATGAAAGACCAACTACTACAAATGGCATATAGTTCTGTACACAAAAAAACGGCATCTACCATTCTTAAATTTGCTGAAAAACTAAACCGTAAACCAGAAGACCCTATAAGTATTTCACGAAGTGATTTAGCTAGTGTTGCTGGAATTGCTACCGAAACTTTAATCAGAACAATGTCTAACTTAAAGAAACAAGGTATAATAGAGATTGAGGGAAGAAATATAAAAATTATAGACATTGAAAAACTTCAATATATCTGTTAAGATTCTTAGTATAAATACGGTTATGACTAATATCATTTTTTGAGAAGTATTTTCCTTTTAGATTTACTCTGGTAAAAAGAGAAATTTAAATAATGAAGAATATTTTATTTCTAACAGATTTTTCTGAAAATTCATGGAATGCGCTAAAATATGGACTTGATTTTTTTGCTGAAACAAGCTGTAATTTTTACATACTACACGTTAATAACCACATAAGCGACTTCCAAGAAGAAGATGCTCTTTGGCCCGACTCAAAAACCATCGAAGATTTATACACTAAACCTGCAAAAAGACAATTAAAAGAAATATTAAAACAAATTTCTAAAGAAGTACCTCATAACAAAAGGCATAAGTTTTATACACTTACCAATTATGGTTTTTTTATAGAATCTGTACGAAAACATGTTTTAGAGAAAAAAATAAGCCTAATAATTATGGGCACTCAAGGAGCCACTGCCTTAAAAGAATTTATTGTTGGCAGTAATACTGGAGATGTTATAACCAAAGTAAAATGTACCACATTGGTAGTCCCAAAAAATGCTACATATTCAGTACCAAAAGAAATAGCTTTCCCAACTGATTTTGCTATTTCATATGATATACAAATTTTACAACCCATTTTAGATATTTTAAAAAGTAATAATTCTTGTTTACGTGTTCTTCATATTGGTCATAAAGAAGAACAATTAAATAGTGACCAAAAGGCTTGCAAAGAATTAATAGGTGATTTTTTTGATGGTTTTGATTATAGCTACCACTTTTTAACCAATAAGAAGGTAGAAAAAGGAATACAATGTTTTGTTGAAAGTAGAAATATTAACATAATAGCAATGGTTGCCAAGAATTTAAATTATTTCCAACAAATTCTATTTCATACTAAAACTGAACAAATAAGTTATCATACAGATATTCCTTTTTTGGTTCTTCATGAATAATATTTATAAAAATTAAACTTGTACATGAATATGAATGCACTTACCAACAATGCTATTCAAATTCTAAAAAACCGCTACTTATTAAAAGATGAAAAGGGGAGGTTAATAGAATCTCCCAATGAAATGTTTATACGAGTGGCAAAACATATTTCAAGCTGTGAAAAGAAAAATACTTTTTACCAACAACAGTTTTATAACCTTTTAAACAGTTTAAAATTCTTACCCAATTCTCCTACCCTTATGAATGCAGGAAACAAAAAAGGACAATTAAGTGCCTGTTTTGTATTACCAATAGAAGATAGTATGGATAGTATTTTTACTACCTTAAAAAACGCTGCGCTAATACACCAAAGTGGAGGTGGTACAGGATTTAATTTTTCCAAACTACGCCCCAAAGAAGACTTAGTTAGTTCTAATAGCGGCACATCATCTGGACCCGTTGCTTTTATAAAAATATACGATGCCGCTACAGAATATGTAAAACAAGGAGGAAAACGAAGAGGTGCCAACATGGGAGTTCTCAACATTGATCATCCTGATATTGAAATATTCATAAAGTCAAAGTCTTCAAAAAAAGCAATTGAAAATTTCAACATTTCTGTAGGAATTCCTGATGCTTTTATGATTGCTCTTAAGAACAATCAAAATTGGCAATTGATTAATCCTAGGACAAAAAAGGTAAGTAAAACAATATCTGCTCAATCACTTTGGGAACTTATTATCAATGAAGCTTGGAATACAGGAGACCCAGGAATTATTTTTTTAGACACAATAAATAAAAATAACCCAATACCAACTATTGGGCATATAGAAGCTACCAATCCTTGTGGTGAAGTTCCTTTATTAAGCTACGAAAGCTGTAATTTAGGTTCTATAAACCTGTCAAAAATGGTTGCTGTAAAAAATGGTAATTATATTTTAGACTGGAACTGTCTTTCTGAAACCATTCACCTAGCCATCCGTTTTTTAGACAATGTTATTACAACCAATTATTATTTACTACCAAAAATTGAAGCTATCACAAAATCCAATAGAAAAATTGGTTTAGGAGTTATGGGATGGGCAGAATTGTTAATTTTATTGGAGATACCCTATGCTTCAAAAGAAGCACTAAGTTTAGCAGAAACTCTAATGAGCTTTATTAAAAATGAAAGTTATAAAGCTTCTGAAAATTTAGCTAAAGAAAAAGATCCATTCCCTAATTGGAGGAAGAGTACTCTTACCAAGACTCCCTTAAGAAATGCTACCTGTAACAGTATTGCCCCTACTGGAACTATTTCCGTAATCGCTAATACAACATACTCTATTGAACCTTTATTTGCTTTAGCTTATAAAAGAGTAGGCATCCTTGATAATCAAACTCAAATTGAAATAAATGAGTCCTTTATTCAAAAAATGAAAAAATTAAAGCTCTGGAATAATGAACTCGAAAAGGAAGTGTTGGAAAAAGGAAGTATTAAAAATATAAATACAATTCCTGAAAAAGTGAAATCTATTTTTCAAACTAGCTTAGAAATTCCTTGGCAATACCACTTAAAACATCAAAAAATATTTCAACAGTATACAGATAACGCTGTTTCTAAAACTATTAATTTACCCGAACAAGCTACTGTTGATGACATTTCAAAAATTTACAAAACCGCCTGGGAATACGAACTTAAAGGGATTACTATTTATAGATATGGAGCTAAAAACTATCAAGTGCTTCAAAAATGCAATTTGAACACTAGCAAATATTGTTAGCATAGTAAACCTGATATATATCATGGCTAACCTATATTTTATAGCGTATTTTTAAGCTACTAATTAAAAAGGGGAATCATGAAAAAAATATTAATTCCTACAGATTTTTCAGAGAATTCTTGGAATGCCATAACATATACCTTACAATTGTTCAAAGATGAAGATTGTACATTTCATTTACTAAACACCTACACACCCATAATTTTTCAATACGATTATACAAGTGCAAGTATGGCTCAGTTTAGTTTGATTGATACCATGAGAAATGTTTCTGAAACTAAACTTAAAGAATTCAGCGAAAGAATTCAGCAACAGTTTAATAATCCAAAACACAATTTTTTATCTTCTTCAGTATTTAACACTTTACCTTTAGAAATTAGTGAACTTTGCCATGATAATGCAATAGACATGATAGCTATGGGTACCAAAGGAGCCTCGGGAGTTAAGGAGGTTTTATTTGGTTCAAATACAATACACGTTCTAAAAAATGCCAAATGTCCTGTATTAGCTATACCCAGTGAATTTCCTTTTGAAGCTCCTCATGAAATATTGTTTCCCTCTGATTATGGAATTAATTTTCAAGAAAAGCACCTACAGCCTATTATAGATATTGCTTCTATGTATCATTCAAGAATTAATATATTAAATGTACGTTACGAACATGAATTATCGGAACAACAAACACATAATCGTGAAAAATTAGAAACATTTTTTAAGCATATAGCTCATCTTTTTCATGATATAAAAAACCAAAATATTGCCGATGCTATTACAAATTTTCAACTAAAAACACGTATAAATTTGCTGGTAATGATTAACAATAAGCATTCATTTTTTGAAAACTTATTTTTTAAATCAACAATTAATCAAATAGGATTTCACCTAAACATTCCTTTTTTAGTTATCCCATCAAAAACCTAACTAATTAACATCATGCCTAATAAAAAATTCCTATGCTTTTTTAGTTTCTAACACTATTAGTTATGCGAAAAAACATTTTACTACCTACAGATTTTTCAGATAATGCATGGAGTGCCATTATATATGCATTGAAACTATACGCGGATGAAGTTTGTACTTTTTACATACTTCATTCCTTAAAAAAGAGTGTATCTGTAATGTACAATCTCACCACCAAACTTTCCAATATCATAGCAGAAAATGCTATGGAAGAATTGGTAGAATTACAAGAAATGGCACAAGCAGCAAATACAAATGCAAATCATGAATTTAAAGTTGTATTAAGCAAAGAGGATTTATCAACTGCATTAAAAACAACTATTAAAAGTCACCAAATAGATCTTGTTGTAATAGGAACAAAAGGCTCTACTGCGGCGAAAGAGTTGTTCTTTGGAAGCAATACACTTAAAATCATCAAACAATTGAGGTTATGTCCTGTTTTAGTAATTCCAGAAGACTTTGATTTTGTTATTCCTAAACAAATAGCCTTTCCTACAGATTTTAATCGGTTTTATGAAGATCAAGAAATAAAACCATTAAAAGAAATAGCAGAATTGTATGATTCTACAATTAGGATTGTACATATAGCAGAAGAAAATGAGCTTAGTGAAGTGCAAAATTATAATCTAACTATGCTGAAGGGCTATCTATATGACTACTCCTATACCCTACATTGGATGGCTAATTACACCAAAAAAGCAACAGAAATAAATGATTTTATAAAAGAGTTAAAAATAGACATGCTAGTCATGGTAAACTACAAACATGGTTTTATTGAAGGAATTGTTAAAGAGCCAGTAATAAAAAAAATAGGATTTCACCCCATAGTACCTTTTTTAGTTATTCCCGATTAAAACAGAAACGCTATAAAACATACTATGCTTATATAAAGAAACTCTCTTAACCAAAAAACAGCACCTTAATTAACTGATAAATATCATTTTAAAAAAGACATTCTGTTAATAACTTAGTTGTTCAAATCAAGTTTAACATCAAAATTAACAATTATGTCACTTATTAAATTTAACGACAAAAGAGGGCTATTTCCTTTGTGGACAAATGAGGGCTTAAGAAATTTTTTCAATACTGATTTTTTTGAAGAAAATAGTTTAATGCCCGCCATGAACGTTAAGGAACAAGACGATAATTTCGAAATCGAATTTGCTGCTCCAGGGTTTTCTAAAAAGGACTTCGAAATAACTATTGATAATAATGTGCTTAACGTTTCTGGAGAAAAAAAACACGAGGCCGAAGAAAAAGAAGAAAATTATACTCGTAAAGAGTTTAGTTACAACTCTTTTAAGCGATCTTTAAGCTTGCCTGAATCTATTAATACAGATCAAGATGTTAAAGCTATTTACGAAAATGGTATTTTAAAGCTTAATCTCCAAAAGAAAAAAGGACCTGATGAAAAACCAAAAAAAATTATTGAAGTAAAGTAAGAAAGTAAAGTAAAAAGTAGCCCTTGGCGCTGCTTTTTACTTTATTAACCTAAAATCAAAACTATTACATTATAAACGCTAGCAAAGTAAGTAGAATGTTTAATCTAGATTCCCTTACAAAAATTTACTATTAAAATAACACCAAGCAAAAATGAAAACTATATTCTTAGCTATTATTCTACTTTTAATAACAAGTTGCTCTCCTGTTATTTTAGTAGACAACTGGAAGAGTCCAGAAATTGACACTTACGAACCGTATAAAATATTAGTTGTTGGCTTGACATCTAATAACGATGCTAGACAAATGTTTGAAAACAAATTTAAAGAGGAATTACAGCTTCGAGGAACTGAGGCAGTTAGTAGTTTAACCCTTTTTGATTCAGCTTTTAAGACAAAAAAAATGACTGAAGATGACCTGAATGTATTAGAAAATAAACTTATCGAAGATGGTTTTGATACTATCTTACTGTCAAAGGTAATTGGAGTAGAAAATAAACTAGCTTACAATAAAAATTACAAGGGAGATGATGAAGTTTATAAGAAATTTAAGGATGAATATTACATGTATCAGGACATCTTCTATAATCCAGACTATTACCAAGAATACAAAGTTTATCATATAGAAACTACGATGTATTGTATTTGTCCTACAAAAGACAAAGAACTTATCTGGAAAGGATATATTGACATCGTTGACCCAAAATCTACCGATAAAACGATTAATGAGTATGTTAACTTAGTAATTATGGCTTTGGAAAAGCAACAACTTATTGCTTCTAAAACCACATTGCCAAAAGATACCGAAACAACTCCAATAAATTAATATCTTTCTTTTACTACTTAGAACTAGAAAGCTACAATAATTTTACTTTTCTTCTGGCGAGAAATATTATGGTAGAATTATTTACTCTTAGTTCACATATACCTTTATGGGTAAGCTCTATATTATTGAATAACAAAAACTCGAGATTGAAATTCAACCTCGAGTTTTTTGTTGTAATCCATAAATGTACACTATAACTTATTCATTTAACCTTTTTTTATCAGATTTAGCGATTTTTTTTATTGTATCAAAAAGTGTTTCTTTAAAACTCTGATACTCTTTTAAAAATTCACTAATCTCAATAATCAACCTTCTATGTTCATTTTTATATACTTCCTCTTCAATTACCTGATCTACTCCATCTACCATTATTTCTAAACCTCTCTCATGAGCTTTAACTATCTTAATCAGTTCATCTGTTTTCTTTCTTGAACTACTTAAAGACTCTACTATTTTAGTAGTTTTTTTGAAATGATCTGGGTCTATTAATTCAAAAATGTATTTTCTAATTAAATCTTCAAAAAAAAGCTGTTCATCTTTTAAAAAAGCAAGCTCCGATAACCATTGTTTTGATGCTATGTGCATATCCTCTGCACTAAACCATTCTACATATTTTAAGTGTGCTTCTGTTGTTTTCATCGAGTTTGTTTTTATGGTTAAAAATTTTGTTCTACACAATCAACTCTTTTACATCATGTAATTTTGGAATAAGTACATTCCATTTTTTCTCTTTCTGTATTTTTAATCTT
This sequence comes from Tenacibaculum sp., assembly GCF_050290165.1. Classification (GTDB taxonomy): domain Bacteria; phylum Bacteroidota; class Bacteroidia; order Flavobacteriales; family Flavobacteriaceae; genus Polaribacter. The sequence continues at coordinate 115,311 of NZ_JBNKHD010000006.1, forward strand.
AAAGCATCCAAAGCTGTTTGCTCTCCATGTACAAGAAACACCTCTTCTGGTGTATTCTTAATTTCACTCAGCCAATTCAGTAAATCTTGTTGGTCTGCATGTGCCGATAAACTCTCTATGCTCTTCACCTTAGCTTTCACAGGAAAATACCTTCCGAAAAACTTTATTTCATGACATCCTTCTTGCAATTGCCTTCCTCTTGTTCCTTCTGCTTGATATCCTACTAACAAAATTATAGTTGTCGGATCATCTATCAATTGACTTAAATAGGTTAAAACCCTACCTCCTGTTACCATTCCACTTCCTGCAATTATTACTTTTGATCTAGAATCATCTATAGTCTCCCAGGTCTCTCCATACGATTCAATAATATTCATGTGACTACACATAGCTTTGTACTCATCCATTGGTAATTTATGCCATTGAGGATACCGCTTAAAAACCTCTAAAACATTATTCCCCATCGGACTATCAACAAAAATTGGAATGCTAGGAATTTTATTTTTTTTATAGAGTCTCCATAAGATATACATTAACATTTGTAAGCGTTCTACAGCAAAACTGGGTATGACTAAATTTCCTTTGTTGACGATAGTCTCTTTAATAAGTTCAGACAAAATTTCCTCAACATCTTCTTGTGGGTGCAACTTATGACCATACGTGCTTTCCAAAAAAAGATAATCTGCCCATGCTGGCTTTTTAGGTGCTGCTAATAAATAATCATTCACTCTACCAACATCACCAGAAAACACAAATCTTTTTTTGTTGATTTCCAGCTCAATAAAAGTAGCTCCTATAATATGACCATTGTATTGAAACCTATATGATATTTCTTTTGATAATGATGCCCATTCTCCTTCTTCTTTTGCCTCAAACAATTCTATAGTTTTTTCTGCTTCAGTTACCGTATAAAAAGGTAACACAGGGTTATGTTTACTATAATTTTCCTCAGCTGCCTTTTCTGCTTCTTCTTCATGAATTTTTGCACTGTCTTTTAAAATAATTTCTGCAATTGCCAATGTAGGATTTGTTCCTATTATTTTTCCTCTAAACCCTTGTTTATATAATCTTGGTAAAAAACCTACATGATCTAAATGTCCGTGAGTTAACAATACTACATCAATCTTTTTTACATCAACTGGGAGTTCTTTCCAATTCAGTTCTCTAAGCTCCTTGATTCCTTGAAACATACCACAATCAATCATAAGCTGTTTATCAAAAGCCTGTATTAAGAATTTTGAACCCGTAACCGTACCTGCCGCTCCGAAAAAATGAACTTTAGCAAAATTGAGCATATTTATAAAATTTTAACTATCACACAATTGACCTATTTCTGCAAGAATTCTTTTTTTCCTTACCTCAGAAACCCCTAAATGATCTAAGTAAAAATCATCTTTAATCAACTCTCTACACAATACGACATCTCTATTCAATAAAAATTGTTTTTCTCTATTCGTTAATAATGTAGATACCGTAATAGGATATAGCCCTAAACGATCAATTATATCTTTTAAGCTATTTCCGCTTGGGTAATCCCAACTTAATAAATACAAGCCCGCACAATTGCCATACTGAACAGCATCTTGTGTAAAACGTGTATTGGTTACTACCCAACCTTGAGTTAAAGTGGTTTCGTGCTTTTTAAAAGTATTCCAATAATTTTTTACATCTATATAGCGAGAATGTATATATAGCGGAATTTTCACATTACACACAAGTCCCCTTTCGCTATGAAACTTGCATTCCACAACGGTCGTTTCATTATTTTTATGAGCCAAAACATCTATTTCATGTTCCACGCACTCTCCTTGCAAAATTGCTCCAACCGTAACTTCATAACCTGAAAATTTTAAAATTGTTCCTATAAAATGTTCAAAAGGAAAACCGGTAGGTCCTAATTCGTATATCGCTTTTTTAAGTTTATATTTTGAGGCTAATACTCTCTTTTTTTTCTTTAATAGTGCAAAAGCTCTATTATAAATTTCTTTAGTAGTAATCCCTTCATATAACTCTTCTTCAACCATTTCCAAAATATGTTCTATTACATCATCATCTGCCCCGGTTCTTTTAAGAGATTTTTTTAGCTTAGCTAACGAAAATTGCGCCACTTCACCAGAAGCTTTCACAATTGATATTTTATTTGAACTAGTTTTCATTTTCAAAAAAATCTCTAACTAAAGCCTTCACTTGATTATCTGTCATGCTATCAACCCTTTTCACTGCTTTTACCTTAGCGTACAACTCTTTATGTGAAGTTTCTAACTCTTTCCTAAACTTTTCAAAGGTTTCTGCTGGACCAAAAATCGCCAGCGAATCGGCATTATTAACTTCTTCTGCTAGTTCGTTAAAATATCTTTTTGTTTGATGCTTTTCTCTTTCTAGGTATTTACTGTCCTGAACTACATCTTGTGGGCCACCTTTAAATTTAGTTCCAGAGCCTCCATGAATACGAAATGTTTCTATATTAGACTCTATCGTTTTCATATTTTCTTTTCCTTTTTCAATGGTTACAACAAGAGCTTTTTCTTTATCTAACCAAACACCTACATTTTTCATTGTTCCCTTTTTTAGTTTCTTAAATCATGTAATACTAACACAGGTACTTTTAACTTATACCCTATTTCTTTTACTAATGGTTTTGAGAATATAGTATCAAAAAACGGATGTTTTTTGTTTATAAAAGCCACCATATCACTATCTCTACTTTCAACAAAACATTTTATTGCCATAGGTACAGTAATACAAGACAATGAATGAAAAGAATAATCTAACCCTTCAAAATATTCTTTTAACATCTCTTTGCGTTCCTTTTGACTTTCATCTATATTATCATTATTAGTAATGTGCAACACCCTTAAAGATGCATTGCAGGCTCTAACAATATCTATTAAATACGCTAATTCTCTTTTTTTATAATGAGTTCTATAACTTGTTGGAAAAACTATTTCTTTTGGTATTTTTTTCTGAGCTCCTTTAGGCACTACTAAAACAGGGCAATTACGAATCTTCTCCATCACTTGTATAGCATTACTACCAAAAACAGAACTTACATCATCAGTAAGACCTTTTGTAGCCATTATCACCATCTCTATATCTTTTTGTTCTACAACTTCGTCTACTATGCTCAATAATGATTTACCATTTAACGATAGATAATTAAATTGATGAAAAGGATTATTTTCTTCTTTGGATTCTATTCGTTTTGAAACCCTATCAAGGCCTGCCAATGATTTTTTCTTTGGCTCATCATATCCCTTTTCTTTTGGCTTAGGAGGCACAATGTCTTCTATCAAATTGTAAACTGTTTTAAAAACGTTTAATACAAAAAAGTCACATCTTTCAGTTTTAAACAATTCTAAAGCATAAGCAATTGCATCATACGACGCTTCTGAGAAATCCGTTAATAATAGAATCTTTTTTTTCATTTTGTTTTAAATTCAACTTAAAAAGGTACAATACCATAAGCCTCATTAAGCATAAACAATCCTAAAAAAAACAACAGTATATACATAGCTTGTATAAATTTAAGATTTGCTTGCTCCAGCCAACTAATAGCTTTTTTAGGAAAAGTAAATAAAAAGATGCCTTTTATTAAAGCCAACCAACCAAACAAGGTTACTAGTAATTTAATATTTGGCTCCCATATATTATGAACCAACACATTAAGCAGTCCTATAATAATAGCGAAAAGTGAAATGATAATTAAGAACCGTGCATCTTTTAAATTTTTTATTATCTGCTTTATTCTTTTGGGGTTAAAGCTTAACACAAAGAAAAATATAATACAATACCACCCCCAGAACTTTAGTAAAAAAACTGAAATATCCATAACCTATAGTTTTACACACCCCATAAAGATACGAACATAACCAATTGATTTTCATGATTTTTATCATCTAAACACAAATATATTTTGCCTGTAATTAAACCACACAAAGGTTTTTTATTTTCATTACCCCCAGAAAAACACTTCATTTTTCTAAGCCTTTTTTCTCTCTAATTTAATTCATAAATCATTAAATTTACTTGCTTAAAAAAAATAAGAATCAATAAAAACTGTCAAATGAAAAACGCCAAACCCTTCTTTCTCTTAATCTTTTTTGTCACTTTTCTTTCATCTTGTAGCATTCTAAAAACAACTCCTTACGATCAGTACTCATTTCAAAAAACTATTGAAATAAAAATTGATGCTACCCATCTTATGGAGAAAGCTGAGAATCCTTATCAAGAAAACATCTCTGAAATTCAGGAATTGAAAAGTGAAATTGCTAAAATTGTTGAATATGAAAAATACAAACCCAACAATGAAATAACCTATAAAATGTGGTTACTTATAGCTAATGAAGACAAAAACTTACTTGCTGGTTTTTTGAAACGTTGGGAAGAGAAAGATAAACTATCTTCTTTTTTTATTACAGAAGCTAAAGGACAAATTACAGAGGCTTTTGACTTGTTACTGCAATATGAAAGCAAAAAAGAACCTGCCACTAAAAATCAATTATTAGAACTTCTTTCAAACAATTAATTCGCTATGGATTTCGAAAAAATATTACAAGAATTAAAAAAATCGTTACTTACACTATTTAATGATAAGTTTAGTGAGTTTTCACAAGAATCAAAAAAAGACATTACTGCTTTTCTAAACGAATCTAAAGACAAGCTTGAAAGATGGACTACCTTATTAAAACAAGGAAAACTTACGTTAGACGATTTTGAATGGTTAATGCAAAGTCAAAAAGATTTATTTCATCTTAAAGCTCTACAAGCTGTGGGTGTTTCAAAAATTAGTTTAGGGCACTTTAAAAACAAAATTATCAAGACGATTGTCAATACTGTTAAAGTCTTAGTACTATAAAAAAAATAAAACCTCATAAATTATTTATGAGGTTTTATTTTTTCGTTGCTCTATTAAAAACTTTGGATTTTTCTGAAACTCTTTCCATAAAAGTAATAACTCATTAAAAAGAGGTATTGTATTCACCTCTTCTCCATACTGAACAATCATGTATGCTAATAAATTATAGCATGTGGTATATTCTCCACAAGCAACAACAGTATCTAACATATTTGCTGCTTTATCTTTTTTAGTAAACCACAAAGTGGTACCAAACGATGTGCTTTTTTTCGAATTATCAATAATTGCTTGGCTTATTTCACCTGTGTGAGCAACAATATCTTTCCACCTTTTCTCATTCTCTGGTTGCGTTGTCTGGTTTCCTGACGGATCTTTACATCTTAACTCATACACCGTAGATGTTATAATCTTATTTGGAAAAGCATTGTAAATTGCATACGCATGTTGCCTTCTGTCATTTTTAAGAAAAACTACGCTTGCCATACGCATCAGAGACTTTGCTCTGTTGAGTATATAAAAACCTACTCGTCTTGGGGGCAGATATAGTTTTTGATCTATTCCTGTTTCATTTTGCATTAATTTAGAAAGAGAAAAAAACAAAAAGTGAATACAAGCTAAAAATGCTAGTATAACTACACTTATTGTATACGGAATCCACCACTTTTGCACACCAAAAAACACAGTAGTTAATAACACAAATAATAAAGTGAATGCACTTGATATATAAGAAACATACACATTAAACTTTGAATCTGAAGCAAATTTAAATCCCTCTCCCGGGTATGGTGATGAAACATCACATAAAAAGAACACATCATAGTCTTCATTTTTTTCATCACACTTATTTTGTGTTTCAGATACAAAAACAGATGCTCCTTGATTATCTACAATACCACCATCCATTAACCCTATTTCTTCCAAGTCATTATGTATAGGGCTAAAATCATTCGGGAAGCCCATAGGTTCAAATCCTCCAGGAAAAGCTGTTGAAGCAGCAATGACATCTCCTAATTTGATATCATCTATTACCCCTTTGTAATTACTGTGTATTTTACTATTTCCAAACCTTTTTCTATTTCCTTCTATATTCTGAAATCTAAATTGGTGTGTACTATCAAAATCCGTAGCATTAAAAACGACTCTTTTTAAATGCGTTTTTCTTTCGCTTATTACATCTTGAATCTGCCCTAAGGTTGTATGATTTGTAAAATTATTATACTCAATCGCAAAAGCATTGATTGGATTTTTTCTCTTGTGTTTGTTTTCTGGTTGATTCCATATTAAAGGAGATCTTAAATGATCAAGCGCATTACCCGCTAGTTCATCTTTATTCAACCATTCGTAATACTCATCAAAAAACGTTTGAAAATTTTTTCCTTCTATTTGAGATTCTGAATATTTAACTCCTGTAATAGTTCCACCAGATACTGTAGAAATAGCTTTTACATTTTCCAACAGCCCTACTTTTTCTAGCAAAGACAAAGTTCCAAGAGAAAAACAAGCTGCTCGATATCCACCTCCTGAAAAACACAAGGCAATAGATTTAAATAATTTCATGTTTTAATGCAATTTTTTGAATGTTAACTCTATTCTCTTAACCCATAAAGTCTAGCTACATATTTTCCTACAACATCAAACTCTAAATTTACTTTACTACCTATTTTGAAGTTTTTAAACGTAGTATGCTCAAAAGTATATGGTATAATTGCCACACTAAATTCATCTTTTTTAGAATTTACCACCGTTAAACTCACCCCATTTATCGTAATTGAACCTTTTTCAATCGTAATATTACTTCCATCAAAATCGTATGAAAAAGTAAAAACAGTACTTCCATCTGCATCTTCTATATTTTTACAGGTTCCTGTTCTATCTACATGACCTTGCACAATATGACCATCCAAACGAGCTCCTAATTTCATAGCTCTTTCCAAGTTTACCTCTTCACCTATTTGCAAATCACCAATATTAGTTTTATCTAAGGTTTCTTTTATGGCAGTAACAGTATATTCATCTTTATCAATAGCTACAACAGTTAAACAAACACCATTATGTGCTATACTTTGATCTATTTTTAACTCATTAGTAATATTGCTTTGAATTGTAAGGTGTAAGTTTTCTTTTTCACGTTCAATACCTTTTACAATTCCAAGAGTTTCTATTATTCCGGTAAACATTCTATAAAATTTAGTTACTTTTGTTAGCATCAAAAATACAACTTTACCTACGAAAGTATACTATGGATAAAGCAAACAAAATTATTGTTGGAATTTCTGTTGGAGATATCAATGGAATTGGTATCGAAATTATTTTAAAAACTTTTGAAGACAAACGAATGCTAGACTTTTGTACTCCCGTTTTGTTTGCTTCAAACAAATTAATTTCTTTCCATAAAAAAGCCTTGAACCTTAACAACAGTATCCATGGTATTACCTCTATTGACAAACTTGTTCATGGTAAAATCAATTTATTGAATGTTTGGAAGGAAGAAGTTAAATTTGATATAGGAAAACTTACTGAAGAGGGAGGTAAATATGCATTAAAATCATTACAAGCAGCGGTATCTGCTTTAAAGAATGATCAAATTGATGTAATTGTTACCGCTCCTATTAGTAAAGAAAATATTCAGTCAGAAGAGTTCAACTTTCCTGGTCATACAGAATATTTAGAAGAAAACTTAGAAGGAAAGAGCTTGATGATTTTGATGACAGATGAGTTACGTATTGGTCTGATAACTGGTCACATCCCAGTTTCAAAAGTAGCGGAAACCATTACTCCGGAACTTATCAAATCTAAAGTTGATATCATGTACAATTCGTTAAAACAAGATTTCAACATTAACAAACCTAAAATTGCAGTTTTAGGATTAAATCCACATTGTGGAGATAATGGAATTATTGGTACTGAAGATGATGAAATTATTCGTCCTACAATTGCAGAAATTAAAGAAACCGGAAAATTAGTTTTTGGTCCATATGCTGCTGATGGTTTCTTTGGTTCTAAAACCTATGAGCAGTTTGATGGCGTATTAGCCATGTATCACGACCAAGGATTGGCTCCTTTTAAAGCTTTATCTTTTGGAAATGGTGTGAATTTCACTGCTGGTTTAGATAAAATAAGAACCTCACCAGACCACGGAACTGGTTTTGACATTGCAGGTAAAAATAAAGCAAATGCAACCTCATTTAAAGAAGCTTTATTTGCCTCATTACAAATATTTAAGAACAGAAAAGAGTATCAGGAACTTACTGATAATGCTTTAAACGTAAAATAGTTTATTTTTTTTGTACAAAATATAAAAATAAAAACATTTTTTATATCTTTGCACGCTCAAATTGATAGTTGTAGATGAAAGACTTAAAAGAATTCAACATACCTTTTGTAGGTTTAAAAGAAGGAAGTCATTTATTTGAATATCAAATTGGCAAAACGTTCTTTGAAGCATTTCAATTTGATGAATTTAATGACGCTAACATAAAAGCTGATATTACATTTGTAAAAAAAAGCACTTTATTTGAGCTTTCTTTTACTATAAATGGAACTGTTAATGTTCCATGTGATGTCACTAACGAACCGTTTGACCTTCCAATTGATGGTAGTTTGAATTTAGTTGTTAAATTTGGACCTGAGTTTAATGACGAGCATGATGAAATTTTGATACTTCCATATGAAGCTTATCAAATTAATGTAGCACAATACATATATGAGTTAATTGTGTTATCGGTACCAACCAAAAGAGTACACCCAAGTGTAACAGATGGTTCAATGCAATCAGATGCTTTAAAGAAATTAGAAGAATTAAGAATAAACGAAGAGAAAACTGTTGAAGAAGAATCAACAGACCCTAGATGGGATAAATTAAAGGATTTACTAACAGATAAATAAGACATAAAATGGCACATCCAAAGAGAAAAATATCTAAAACTAGAAGAGACAAAAGAAGAACTCACTATAAAGCTTCTGTTCCTCAAATAGCTGTTGATCCTACAACTGGAGAAGCTCATTTATACCACAGAGCTCACTGGCATGAAGGTAAACTTTATTACAGAGGTCAAGTAGTATTAGAAAGCGCTGCTGCTGAGGCTTAAGAACTAGTTTAAAAACATAAAAAAACCCTCTATTTTGAGGGTTTTTTTATGTTTTTTCATCAAAAAATACTCTTTTTGATGCTTTTTTCTATAAAAAAGTGAAATAATTTTCATTACTTTGAAAACTCGTTTTACGACAAAACAAACAACTATGACTAAAATAACTGCAGCTATAACAGCAGTAGGAAAGTACCTTCCTGAGTATGCTCTTACCAATAAGGAGCTAGAGACTATGGTAGACACCAATGATGAGTGGATTACTAGTAGAACAGGAATCAAAGAACGAAGAATCCTAAAAGGAGATGGTCTTGGAACTTCTTTCATGGCCATTAAAGCAGCAGAAGATTTACTGCAAAAATCAAACACCAATCCAGAAGACATCGAAATGGTAATTGTAGCCACTGCTACTCCTGATTTACCAGTTGCTTCAACAGCCGCTTATACTGCTTCAAAAATAGGAGCTGTTAATGCTTTTTCTTATGACTTACAAGCAGCCTGTTCAAGCTTTTTATATGGTATGTCAACTGCCGCAAGGTATATTGAAAGTGGTCGCTACAAGAAAGTATTATTAATTGGAGCAGACAAAATGTCTTCAATTATCGATTATACTGATAGAGCTACCTGTATTATTTTTGGTGATGGTGCCGGTGCTGTATTATTTGAACCTAACAATGATGGTTTAGGATTACAAGACGAATACTTGAGAAGTGATGGTATTGGTCGCGAATTCTTAAAAATTGAAGCTGGTGGATCAATCTTACCTCCATCAGAAGAAACTGTTAAAAACAAACAACACTTTGTTCATCAAGAAGGAAAAACAGTGTTTAAATTTGCGGTGTCTAACATGGCAGATGTTTCTGAGAAAATGTTAACCAGAAACAACTTAACAAAAGAAGATATTCAGTGGTTAGTTCCACATCAAGCTAATAAAAGAATCATCGAAGCTACAGCAAATAGAGTTGGGCTAGAAGATGAAAAAGTAATGATGAATATTCATAAGTACGGAAACACTACTTCTGCAACTTTACCGTTATTACTTGCCGACTATGAAAAAGAGTTAAAAAAAGGAGATAATTTAATTTTTGCCGCATTTGGTGGAGGGTTCACTTGGGGATCTATCTACTTAAAATGGGCGTATAACTCATAACTGAACAACTAAAATTTAGGAAAATGGACATTAAAGAAATTCAAAGTCTTATAAAATTTGTAGCAAAATCAGGTGCAAGTGAAGTAAAACTAGAAATGGAGGATATTAAAATCACCATTAAAACTGGAGGCGAAGCTTCTGAAACTACAATTATCCAAGCAGCTGCTCCTATGGCTACTGCACCACAAATGATTGCTCAAGCCCCAGTAGCACAACAAGCAGCTCCTGCTCCTGCAGCCGCTTCTGCTAACACTGAAGATGACTCAAAATATGTAACTATAAAATCACCAATCATTGGTACTTTTTACCGTAAACCATCTCCAGATAAACCTTCATTTGTTGAAGTTGGTAGTACTGTAAATGCTGGTGACACTGTATGTGTTATCGAAGCAATGAAGTTATTTAACGAAATCGAGTCAGAAGTATCTGGTAAAATCGTTAAAGTATTAGTGGACGATTCTTCTCCAGTAGAATTTGATCAACCATTATTTTTAGTAGACCCATCATAACATTTAGTTTAGAAAGTTTAAAAGTTTGGAAGTTTAATAGTAGGTATTGTTAAACTCATCAACCACTAAACGTATAAACTCATAAACTCATAAAGTATGTTTAAAAAGATATTAATTGCCAATAGAGGCGAAATCGCACTTCGTGTAATTAGAACCTGTAAAGAGATGGGGATAAAAACAGTAGCTGTTTATTCTAAAGCGGATGCTGAAAGTTTACACGTAAGGTTTGCAGATGAAGCTGTTTGTATTGGACCTGCACCAAGTAGCGAATCATATTTAAAAATGGATCGCATTATTGCTGCTGCTGAAATTACGAATGCAGACGGTATTCACCCAGGATACGGGTTCTTAGCTGAAAATGCTAAATTCTCAAGATTATGTGAAGAGCACGATATTAAATTTATTGGGGCTTCTCCTGAAATGATTGACCGTATGGGAGACAAAGCGAACGCTAAAGCTACTATGAAAGCTGCTGGTGTACCTTGTGTACCAGGTAGTGACGGTGTAATTACCACTTTTGAAGAGTGTGAAAAAATCGCTGTAGAAACAGGATACCCAGTAATGTTAAAAGCTTCTGCTGGTGGTGGAGGTAAAGGAATGCGTGCTGTTTGGAAAGCTGAAGATTTAAAAGATGCTTGGGATTCTGCAAGACAAGAATCAAAAGCTGCTTTTGGTAATGACGATATGTATATGGAGAAGTTAATTGAAGAACCTCGCCATATTGAAATTCAAGTAGTAGGTGATGCTTACGGTAAAGCTTGTCACTTATCTGAAAGAGACTGTTCAGTACAACGTCGCCACCAAAAATTAACAGAAGAAACTCCTTCTCCATTCATGACGGAAGAATTACGTGATGCAATGGGTGAAGCTGCAGTAAAAGCTGCTGAGTTTATTAAGTACGAAGGAGCTGGAACTGTTGAATTCTTAGTAGACAAACACCGTAACTTCTACTTTATGGAAATGAATACTCGTATCCAAGTAGAGCACCCAATTACTGAAGAAGTAGTTGATTACGATTTAATTCGTGAGCAAATTTTAGTTGCTGCTGGTGTGCCAATTTCTGGTAAAAACTACACACCTCAATTACACTCAATTGAATGTAGAATAAATGCTGAAGATCCTCATATGAACTTTAGACCTTCTCCTGGTAAGATTACTTCTTATCATGAGCCAGGTGGACATGGAGTTC
>NZ_JBNKHD010000007.1:0-22175 GCF_050290165.1 Tenacibaculum sp.
TTTAACAGCGGAGAAATTTGTAGACGATCCGTTTAATCCAGGAGGAAAGATGTATAAGACAGGAGATTATGGAAGATGGAAGTTAAATGGAGAGATAGAGTTTTTAGGAAGAAAGGATGATCAGGTAAAAATACGAGGAAATCGAGTAGAGTTAGGTGAGATTCAAAATGCCTTAGAGAGTTATACCGCTATACAATCAGCTATAGTACTAGCAAAAGCAAATTCATCGGGTACCAATGAGTTGTATGCTTATGTAAAAGGAGCCGAAGATTTAAGTGTTCCTTCTATCAAGAAGTATTTAGGAGGTTTATTACCAAGTTATGCTATCCCATCGAATTATACACAAGTAGCTTCATTTCCAACGACTTCCAATGGGAAGATAGATACCAAGGCCTTATTATTAATGGATGCTCCAGAGTTAGATAGTGGAGTGGAGTATGTTGCACCAAACACAGAGGAAGAGCGTCTTTTAGTAGAGATCTGGCAAGAGGTATTAAACAAAGACAGAGTTGGTGTTAAAGATCATTTCTTTGACTTAGGAGGAGATAGTTTAAAACTAATTCGATTAATAAGTTTAATTGATAAAAGCTTCAATGTAAAATTAGAGCTAAAAGACATTTATGAGGTTCAATTATTAGAAGCTCAGGTTAAAATTATACAAGAGTTTAAGGGTAAAACTCAAGCAGATAATTTATTAAAAAGATTAAATAAACTAAATGTCGTTATCAAGGTAGTTAACAATAATCTAGATATTAAAGCTGCTAAAGGTATTTTAAATGAAGAGTTGTTAGGTGAAATTAGGGCTAACAAAGAAAGTTTAATTAGTTTACTTGATAATGATTCAGAATCTAAAGTTGTAGAGGATAAGCAAATTCCTAAGATAGAACTACAGGAAAGTTATGAGCTATCTTCTTCGCAAAGGAGAGTGTGGGTTTTAAGCCAAATGGAGGCTAGTAATGTAACCTATAATATGCCAGAAGTTTATGTTTTCAAAGGCGAGCTAAATATGGAAGCTCTTAACTTAGCGTATAGAGCATTGATAATGCGTCATGAAAGTTTGAGAACTAATTTTAAGGAAGATAAAAATGGTAACATTAGGCAGTTTATAAAAAACAAGGAAGCAGTACAAAGTAAAATAGCTTTTATAGACTTAAAAGAAGATAAAGAGAAGAAGTATAGGGCAGAACAAGTTATAGATAAAGAATATAATTATGTATTCAATCTCTCTTCTGACAGCTTGTTGAGATGCACCTTATTGAAGGTAGAAGATAATGAGTGGATATTTTGTTATGTGATACATCATATTATTAGTGATGGTTGGTCAATGGATATTTTAACAAAAGAACTATTCATGTTATATGACGCCTTTATAAAAGGAGAAGAGAATCCATTAGAACCACTTCGTATACAATATAAAGATTATGCTTCTTGGCAACAAAATCAGTTACATGAAGAAAGTGACGAAGGGCATAAGGCTTATTGGTTAAAACAGTTTGAAGGTGAATTACCAGTACTAAATCTTTTAACAGATAAAAGAAGACCTATAGTAAAAACATTCAATGGAGGAGTTGTTAATAAGCATTTACCAGAAACAACTATTGAAGCTTTAAAGGAAATTAGTATCGCTGAGGGAGGAACGTTGTATATGAGTTTATTAACGATAGTAAATGTACTTTTATACAGGTATACTAATCAAAATGATATAGTTGTAGGGACCCCTGTTGGTGGAAGAACTCATTCAAACTTAGAAAATCAAATAGGATTCTACACTAATACGTTGGCCTTGAGAACTAAGATTAATGGAGAAGATAGCTATCCGAAAATGTTGAAGAATGTAAAAAACATTATTTTAGGAGGACTTGAGCACCAAATATATCCATTTGACGAATTGGTTGGTAATTTAGATTTGCAAAGGGATATGAGTAGAAATGTTTTGTTTGATGTATTTGTAGCATTGCAAAACACTATTATAAGTAATAAGAGTAAGTCTTTTTCAGGCTTAGAAATAGCACCATATGATAGTAGTCCTATAAAGTCGACAAAATTTGATTTATCATTTAATTTTAATGAAAGTTCAGATGGCTTATGGTTAAGCTTAGAGTATAATTCAGATTTATTTTATAAAGAAACTGCTGAGAGAATAGCGTCACATTTTTTACAAATAACAAATAGTATTATTAATAAGCCTAGTGAGTCAATTAATAATTTAGAATACTTGAACGAAATAGAAAAAGAACAGTTGCTCAATAATTTTTCTAGCGAATCTTTTATATATGATGAAGAGCAAACAGTAATATCTCTTTTTGAAGATCAGGTAAATAGGACACCAGAATCAATAGCATTATCATTTCAAGGAAATGATTATACATTTAGAGAGATTCAAGAAAAATCAAATCAATTAGGGAATTATTTAAGAGATAAATATAAAGTAAAACCTGAAGATTTAGTAGCTATTACATTAGAACGAAGTGAATGGGTAATCATTACTATGTTAGCAATACTAAAATCAGGAGCAGCATACTTACCTATTGATCCTGCCTATCCTCAAGATAGGATTGATTATATGCTAGAAGATAGCTCTTGTAAAATACTTGTTGATGAAGAAGAAATTTTATTGTTTCAAAAAGAAATACATCAATATAAAAAATCTATCTCTACTGTAAATGCACCTAGTGATTTAGCTTATGTGATTTATACTTCAGGTTCTACAGGAAAACCTAAAGGGGTAATGGTAGAACATAGAAATGTAGTCGCTTTTATGGAGAGTTGTAAAAGTAGGTTTGCTCTCTCAGGTATGAAAATGCCTTTATTGGCATCAAATGCTTTTGATATTTTCTTGTTTGAATCTTTTTATCCAATGTTAACAGGTGGAAGGATATTCATGCTTCCAAACGAAGATATTAGAGATATGTATTTATTAGCAGAAACTTTGAAAAAAGTAAATGCATTTCATGCGGTACCAGCATTAATGTCACAAATATTGACTCATGTAAAAAATTCAGGAGAGGTTGAGGAGTTCCAAAATATAAAAGACTTATTTATAGGAGGAGATAAAGTTCCTACTAGTGTTTTAGAAGAAATGCATGAAGTTTTTCCTAAAGCGTCAATTTATGAACTATATGGACCAACTGAAGCAACAATATTTGTAACAGCTAATCACTACAAGAATGAAGATGTTTTTGATGGGGCATTAATAGGAACCTCAAATAAGGCTTCTTATGTACAAATTTTAGATGGACAGAATAAGCTTTGTGGAGAAGGAGTTTCAGGAGAGATTTGCATAGGCGGTAAAAGTGTAGCTAGAGGATATTTAAAAAGAGAAGAATTAACAAAAGAGAGCTTTGTTTCAGATCCATACAGAACTACCAATAATAAGATATATAAAACAGGAGATTATGGAAGAGTGTTGTCAAACGGAGTATTAGAATTTATTGGGAGAAAAGATAATCAAGTTAAAATTAAAGGGTATCGTATTGAGCTAGGTGAGATAGAACACGCTTTAATGGGATTAGATTTTATTAAAAAAGCTGTTGTAGTTGCAAAGGACATATCAACAAACACTAAAGAGTTAGTGGCTTATTTAGTAAGTGAAGAAAAGTTAGAAATTAAATTATTGAGAAAGAAACTTCAAAAGAAACTTACCAATTATATGGTACCAACGTACTTTATACAACTTGATGATTTACCACTTACGAGTAATGGAAAGATTGACATAAAATCGTTACCTCATCCAGAAAATAATGACTTAGGAAATCGAGAAGAGTATGTTTCTCCAAGAAATGAGATGGAAGAAATTATAGTTGGAGTTTATGAAGAAGTACTTGGAAAAGAAAAAATAGGAATAAAAGATGATTTCTTTGTCCTAGGAGGAGATTCTATAAAATCTATCCAGATAGTTGCACGTCTTAAACAAAGAAAACTTTCTTTAACAATTCAAGACATTTTATTGAACCCAGTAATTGAAGACCTATCTAAAGTAATTAAAAAAGTAGATCGAATTCCATCTCAAGAAATTGTTGAAGAAGAAACTAGTTTAAGCCCAATTCAATCTTATTTTATTGAAAAGCACCCTGTAAATCACCATCATTTTAATCAATCTGTTTTATTGTTTAGTGATAAAGGTATTCAGGAAGAAGGAGTTCGTAAAGTATTTGATAAAATTATAAGCCATCATGATGCTTTAAGAATGACTTATTCTAAAACTGAATCTGGTGATTGGTTGCAAAGAAATCATGGAACAGAATTAAAATACGAGTTCAAACAATGGAATTACAATGATTTAGATAGTTTCCAAGAAAAATGTGAAGAACTACAGTCGAGTATCAACATTAACGAAGGTCCTTTATTAAAATTAGGATTATTTAAAGGGGAGCAAGGTGATCATTTATTAATTGTTATTCATCACTTAGTAATTGATGCCGTGTCATGGAAAGTATTGATGGAAGATTTAGAACTACTTTTTAAACAATACACAAATGGAGAAACATTAAGTCTTCCTCAAAAAACAGATTCATTTATTTATTGGCAAAAGCAATTACAATTATACTCTAAGAGTGCTAGTTTGGAGAAGGAACATTCTCATTGGGCTTTCTTAAATTCACGAGATATTGACAAAATTACTCTAGACAATAATAAAGGAAGTAATTTAACGAAACACATGTTTGTTAAATCGTTTACACTAAATAAAGAGTTGACACATGTGTTATTAACTAAATGTAACCAAGCGTATGGAACCTCTGTGAATGATATTTTACTAACGTCTTGTATGTCTGCTATAAAACAAATATTTGAAGTTCAAAAAATTGGAGTTTGGATGGAAGGACATGGGCGAGAAAATATAGAATCAGATGTAGATGTAAGTAGAACGATTGGATGGTTTACTTCTATATTCCCTGTCATTTTTGACCTTTCAGAAAATGATAAGATCCAAGAATTAATATCAGTAAAAGATACGCTAAGACGAGTGCCAAATAAAGGAATAGGCTATGGGATTTTAAAATACTTAGATTCAAAAAAGTATACTTTAAATCCAGAAGTATCATTTAATTACCTAGGAAACTCAGGAAGTAAAACGAAATTAACTCAAGAAGAAAGTGCTTTTCACATAGTTGATGAGTATAAAGGAATGGAAAGCTCTTTGGAAATGGAAAGAGAAAACCTATTAGATATAAAGACAATCATTACAGATGAATGTGTAAATATTGATATAAGTTACAGTAGGGAACAGTTTTATGATAAAACAATAGAGAGATTACTGGAGCAGTGCAAAAACAATTTAGTAGCACTTGTAGAAGAATTATCAAAAGAAAATGAAGTTCATGCGACTCCTTCTGATTTTACATTTAAAGGATTAAGTATGGAAGAATTAGAACAACTAAATAATTTTTAATGAAAATAGAAGATGTATACGCGTTAAGCCCTTTGCAAAAAGGAATGTACTTTCATTGGTTAACTTCTCCAACATCTTACTTTGAACAAGTAAGCTACAGGTTAAAAGGAAGGTTAGATTTAGAATTATTAGAAAAAAGTTATCAAACGCTTGTAGAAAGACATGCAATATTGAGAACCTTTTTTACTCATAAATTTGGAGAAGAAGTTTTACAAGTAGTAAAGAAAGAAGTAGAACCTGTATTTTCATATAAAGATGTAAGTTCTGATTCAAAATTTTCTTTTCAAGAATTTAAAAAAGAAGATAGAAATAAAGGATTCGATTTAAGTAATGGTTCACAAATGAGGCTGCATGTACTTAAAGTAGAACAAGATACTTATGAGTTTGTTTGGAGTCAGCATCATATCTTAATGGATGGATGGTGTGTTAGCATTTTAATCAAAGAATTTTTTCAAATTTACGAAGCATTAAGAAGTAATAGAACCCCGTCATTAGCTCCTATTGTTCCATATTCGAAGTATATTAAATGGCTTGAGAAAGTAGACGAATCTAAATCGAAAGAATATTGGAGGAATTATTTAAGTAATTACAGTGACAAAGTTTCTCCTCCACAAAAAAGAACCGTAGGAACAGATTTTATTTCTAAAGAAACTACTTTGGAGTTGGATGGAGAAATAAGAAAAAATATAGCCAATGTTTGTTCTAATTTAGGAATAACAGAAAATATTTTTATACAAACTGTGTGGGGAGTTTTATTAGCAAAGTACAATAGAACAAATGATGTTGTTTTTGGTTCTGTAGTGTCAGGTAGACCAGCAGAAATATCAGGAGTTGAAAATATGATAGGGTTATTTATAAATACAATACCTGTTCGTGTACAGCTAGAAAAAGAGATTACTGCAAGAGAGCTTTTAAAACAGGTTATGCAAGAATCTGTAGATAGTACTTATCATCATTACATGCAATTAGGAGATCTTTTGGAAGAAAGTGAGCTAAGAGGAGAGTTGTTTAATCACCTTTTGGTCTTTGAAAACTTTCCAATGGATGAAAATATGAGCACAATATCAAAAGATGATATAGTTTTATTAGACTCTGAAATACATGAACATAGTAACTATGAGTTTACATTAGCAATTATTCCTAGAAATGAGAGTATAGATTTTAGATTTAAATATGATGGGGCAGTTTATGACGATTTAATGATAGATACATTAAAAGATCATTTTAAAAACTGTATAAAAATTATAGCTGAAAATCCTAGTGTAATTATTGATGAATTGGATTATTTATCAGCTGATGAGAAGCAGAAAATACTATTTGATTTTAACGATACAGTATCTGAATATCCAAAAGATAAAACAATAGTTAACTTATTTTCAGAGCAAGTTAAAAAGAGCCCAAATGCTATTGCGCTAGTTTTTAAAGAGGAAACTATTACTTATAAAGAATTAGATGAAAAGTCAAGTCAATTAACAAATTATATTTTGAGTCAAGGCGTAAGCCCTAATAAAGCTGTAGGTTTATATTTAGATAGGTCTTTTGAAATGATTATCTCAATTTTAGGAGTTCTAAAAGCTAATTGTAGGTATGTACCATTAGATACTAATTTACCTGAAGAACGAATAAAATATATATTACAAGATTCTGAAGTAAGTTCTATAATCACGAATGTAGAGAGTTTTTCGAAAAACGGGATATCTGACTATCAAATTATAAATATAACCAAATGCTCTTATATAAGCACTTCAAGTATTTTTAATCAAAACCCTCCATCTGAAGTTGCTTATATCATGTATACCTCAGGTAGTACAGGAAAACCTAAAGGAATTTCAGTAACCCATCAAAATATAGTCAAATTAGTTTTTGATTCAGGGACAATAGGGCTAGAAGAAACAGATAAAGTTTTACAATGGTCAAATTACGCTTTTGACGGTTCAACGTATGATATTTTTGGAACTCTATTAAAAGGAGCTGCTTTACATTTAATTGAAGCCACAGAGATTTCAGATATTTTTGCGATAAGTAAACAAATTAAAAGGAATCAAATTACTAAACTTTTCTTAACTACAGCTTTATTTAATGCTTTGGTTGATAGTGGAGAGCTAGAAAGTTTGAAAAGTATCAAACATATTTTATTTGGAGGAGAAACTGCTTCAATTCAACATGTGAAAAGGGCTTTAGAAATTCTTGGACCACATAAGTTAGTGCACGTTTATGGACCAACAGAAACAACGGTATTTGCAACAAGTTATGTTATAAACTCATTGGATAGTATAGAAACTAGCGTTCCTATTGGGAAACCTATTTCTAATACGAATGCATATATTTTAGATGAAAATCAGAAAGTTGTTCCAATAGGAATTACAGGTGAGCTTTGTATTAGTGGAGATGCTATATCTAAAGGATATTTAAGTCAAGAGAAGCTTACTGCAGAAAAATTCATAAAAAATCCATTTGTTGAAGGAAAAACTCTTTATAAAACTGGAGACTTGGCTCGTTGGCTTCCTTCTGGAGATATAGAATTTATAGGAAGAAAAGATAATCAGGTTAAAGTTCGAGGCTATCGAATAGAGTTAGAAGATATTGAAAGTGCTTTGTTAAACGAGGAAGGAGTCCTTAATGTGTGTGTGTTAGCCTTACAAGATGAAAAAAGCACAGGTAAGTTTTTAGTAGGTTACGTGGTTCTAGAAAATAATGTTAATCGTATTGATCTTCAAAATAATTTACTTAATCAATTACCAGAATATATGATTCCACAGGTATGGGTAGAATTAAAGGAGATACCTCTTACTAGTAATGGAAAAATAGATAGAAAAGCATTGCCGCTACCTGATATAACAGCAGGTTCTTCTCATGAGTTTGTAGCACCAAAAACGGAAACAGAGAACCAATTAGCATCTATGTGGAAAAATATTTTAAATATTGATAAAGTAGGTATTTATGATAATTTCTTTGAATTAGGAGGGCATAGTATAAAAGCTACACGTTTAATCGCAGAAATTTATAAAACCTTTAAAATAGAACTTAAAATTTTGGTAATATTTAAAACTTCAAATTTAGAGGAGTTAGCAAGGGAGATAGATAACATCATTTGGATTAATTCAAATGTTGATCTTACGGATGTAGAAACGGAAGATATTGTTATATAAACAGCCAATAGTTTATGTATTTGTGAAGTGTTATGGATAAGAGAGGATTGAATTTTTGAGAAGAAAAGACAAACAAGTTAATAATGTAGTTGTTGATAAAGTTGTAGGAAATAAAAAAGAACTTACAGTTTAAGAGAAAGGAAAGTTTTACCTATTCCAATAAAAATAATAGCCAAAAGATACATCATTGTCCCATAATAAAAACTAAAAGGGAAGTTAGAAGAACTTTAGTGTTCACTCATGCCTGTTAAAAAAATAATAGGTATGATGACATTTTTATATGGTTATTAATCCCATAAAAATGATATCAGTCCAAACTTATTAAAGAATTTTTTAAATGTTTTAAGTCAAAAAAATAAGTAGGGAAAGTTATTAAGAAGAAGAAAACAGTGATTTTGAAGATTGAGTTTTCAATCACTACTGTACATAATACTATTAACATATCAAACCATTTAAACAACAACTATGAAAAACCTCAGAAAGGATAATACCAGTCAGGAGTTTGCAATTATAGGTATGTCTTGTAGAGTACCTGGAGCAGATAATTGGAGAACATTTTGGAATAATTTAATAAGTGGAAAGGAATCAATTCATTTCTATGAAGATAATGAGTTGGAACGTTTAGTAGTAAACAAATCCAAACTCTCAAAAAAGAATTTTGTAAAAGCAAAATCTGTAGTAGACAACAAAGGAAGTTTTGACAATTTGTTCTTTAAATATTCTAATAAAGAAGCTGAATTAATGAATCCCTCCCACAGAATATTTCATGAGAATGTATGGGAAGCGTTAGAGGATGCAGGGTATACTCCAAGTGAGGTTGATGGTAAAATCAGTATTTATGCAGGAGTAGGTGATGATACTAACTGGAAAGCATATGCCATGTTAAAAAATATGGATGAAATTGTAGATGAAATGACTCTAAATTTTATCTCAAGTAAAGATCATTTAGCATCTTTAATAGCATATAAACTTAATTTACAAGGAGCAGCATATTCTATTAATACTGCATGTTCTTCTTCATTAGCAGCTATACATTTAGCATGTAGGGGGTTATTAATGGGGGAAGCAAAGCTAGCAATTGCAGGTGGAGTTTCTATAGCAACAAGAAAGCAACAAGGATATGAGTATAAAGAAGAACTAATTTATTCTTCTGATGGACATTGTAGAGCCTTTGATGATGAAGCTGATGGAACGGTTGGAAGTGAGGGCTCAGGAGTTGTAGTTTTAAAAAAGCTAAATGATGCCATTGCAGACAATGATCATATATATGCTGTAATAAAAGGAAGTTCGGCTAATAATGATGGAAATAGGAAAATAGGATATGCTGCACCAAGTATTGAAGGGCAAGCAGAGTGTATAAAAGAAACTCATAAGGTTTCAAATGTAAAACCTGAAACCATATCATATATAGAAGCACATGGAACAGGTACTAAAATAGGTGACCCAATCGAAGTGGAAGCTTTAAACTTAGCATTCAATAAAAATAATACTCATGATTGTGCATTAGGTTCCGTGAAAACAAATTTTGGGCATACTGATTCAGCATCAGGAGTTATAGGGTTGATAAAAGCAGCATTGAGTTTAAAGTATAAAAAGATACCTCCAACATTACATTACAAGAAAGCAAATTCAAATATCTATTTTGAAGAAGGACCTTTTTATGTAAATACAGAATTAAAAGATATGGAAAGTAATGAAACGCCATTGAGAGCAGGGGTAAGCTCTTTTGGAATAGGAGGTACAAACGTACATTTGGTATTAGAAGAAGCTCCTGAGCAAGTGTATAAAGAAACTCTTAAGCAAAAAGACAGAACACTTATACTTTCAGCTAAAACTAAAAATTCACTGAATAAGTATTTGAAAAAACTAGGAGCTTTTTTAAAAGAGGAAGAGGTTAATTTAGATGATTTAATATATACTTACAGAGTAGCTAGAGCCTCTTTTGATTACAGAATAACATTAGGTTTTAAAGATAGGGATGACCTTCAAAATAAATTAGCTGAAAATTTTAAAAACTTAGATAAGATAAAAGGTTCAGCAAAAAAGAAAAAGATAGTTTTCCTTTTTCCTGGTTTAGGCAACCAGTATAAGAATATGACAAAGGAAATTTATGAGAGAGAAAATGTGTTTAAAGAAAAAATAGATGAAGGATGTAATTATTTAAAAGAATTAACAGGTCATGATTTTAAATTCATTTTATTTTCTGATACTGAAGAAATAGAAAAACAAGAATATGCAGAACCATTACTTTTCTTGGTTGAATATTCTCTAGCCTATTTATTAAAGTCATATAATGTTTTACCAGATTATGTACTTGGGCAAAATGTAGGAGAATATGTTGCAGCATGTATTAGTGGAGTATTTTCTTTTGAAGAAGGATTAAAACTAATAGCTCTTAAATCAAAATTATTAAATTCTAAAAAATCTAAGGTTTTATTAAATGCTCTTCTAATAGAAGAAGAAGCAGTAAAGTTTGTTAATAATCAAATTTCATTGGCAGCTATTAATGGAACACAGCAAGTTACTTTTTCAGGAAAACAAAAGGTAATAGATCAGCTAAGTAATCAATTGGATGAATTAGGAGTAATGAATTCTAAGGTACAGCAGAAGTATATTGATTTCTCTGAGGTAGATGAAGAGTTTAAGAATCAGTTTGTATCAAATTGGAATGAATTATCAACAAAGAAAATCAAAATCCCTTTTGTTTCTAGTTTAAACAAGAAAGTGTTTAAAGATGAAGAAATACCAGCCGAGTATTGGTTAGACCTTATTACAAAAACCAATAAGTTTTATAATTCTATAGCTAAATTAAGAGAAGAAAATAAAGACCTAATTTTTATTGAAGTAGGACCAGGAAATTCAATTGAAAAGTTACTAAAAAGAGAAACAGCCATAGAAAAAAACAAAAGTTCTATTATTATAAGTTTAACGAAACAGTTAGAAGAGAATACAGTTTTTTTTGAAAATACATTAGTAAAATTATGGCATGAAGGAGTCGATTTAGATTGGAAGCCATATTATACTAATAGTAATAATAAAAGAATTTCATTACCATCATACTGCTTTGAACTAAACCAGTTTCCTTCAGAGGTAGAACCATTTACAGCAATATTAGAAGCAAAGATGATTTCTTCTGTAGAAGCTGTAACTAAGCCATCAAAAAGAGAAATAGACATCTCTAAACCTGAAGAAACAGAAGTATCAACAAAATTGAAAGTAATTTTAAAAGACTTTTTTGATGTTGAAGAAATAAAAGAAGAAAGTGATTTTATTGAAATGGGAATAAACTCATTAAATGGGATGCTTTTATTAAAGAAAATAAAAACTGAATTTGAAATAGACCTCACATTACACGAATTTTTTGAGTGCCAATCAATGGCAGATATTACAAATAAAATTATAAAACTTCAACCTACTGTAAGTTTTGAAAACCAATATAATACGATGACAATATGAATATAGGTGTTTTTTTAAAAGAGTTAAAAGCTCAGGGAGTTGAAGTAATGTTATCTGATGATAGAAGTAACTTGAAAATAAATTACACGAGTAAAAATTTATCAGAAGTTATAATCGATCAATTAAGAGATAATAAGGTTAAGATTATTGATTATTTGAATAATGTAAATCGAGTTATACCTAAAGCTGATTTGTCTGAAGTAGGTTACCCGCTGACTTCTTCACAAAATAGATCTTGGATTTTGAGTAAAATTGAAGGGTATAATTACGCATACAACATGTTTGAAGCTCTTGTCTTTGAAGGTGACTTAGATGTAGAGAAATTAGAGTTAGCATTTAAAGATTTGATAGAAGCTCATGAAATTTTACGAACTGTATTTTTAGAGGATGAAAAAGGATTCGTAAAGCAACATGTAAAGGAAGCTCATGAGATAGAGTTTAAAATAGAAAAAGAGAATCTTACTGGTTTAACAGAAGCAGAGAAGAAAGCAAAAAGTAAGATTTTAGAAGAAATCAAAATTGTTTTCGATTTATCAAAAGGACCATTAATAAGAAGCATCTTATATCAAGTAAATGAAAATAAATGGATTTATTTATTCATAACTCATCATATAATTAGTGATAGCAGGTCTTTTGATGTTTTTAAACGTGATTTGTTATTAGCGTATGAAGCTAGAGTTAAAGGAAATATAAATGGAATTCAACCTTCAGAAATTCAATATAAAGACTTTGCAGTATGGAAAGATGCAATGTTAAAAGGAAACCAGTTAGACAAGCATAAAGAGTATTGGACAAAGCAATTTGAAGGAGAAGTACCAGTACTAGAGCTACCTATTGATAAGAAGAGACCCGCCAAGAGAACCGTAGAAGCTGGTATAATTAATAGGAAGATAGATAAAGAATTAACCGATAATTTTATTAAGTACTGTAGTAGTAGAGGTTATACTCTCTTTACAGGTTTAATGGGACTATACAATCTTCTATTTTATAAATATACTAACCAAACTGATATAGTATTAGGTTTTCCTATTTATGGTAGAGATTACACGGAGTTAGAAAATATTATTGGATTCTTTGCAGACACTCTGGCATTAAGGACGAAATTTGATGGAGAGAATAGTTTTGAAGAATTGTTATCCAATGTTAATAAAAGAGCTTTTGATGCTTATGAGCATAAAGATTATACTTTTGAAGAATTAATATCTGAGTTAAAACCACAAAGAGATTCAAGCAGAACAATTTTATTTGATGTATTCGTTGTACTTCAAAATTTTAAACATGCTACAGTAAAAGAAAAAGAAATACAAGTTGGTAATCTTACGATAAAAGAATTTAAAGGAGATACTACCCTATACTCTGCATTTGATTTAATAATAAACTGTTCAGAATTTGAAGATGGTCTTACTTGTGTTTTGGAATATAACAAAAGTATTTTTAATAATACTACTATAGAACAATTAGCAAGCCACATTGAAGCATTAATGAGAGTAGTATTGAAAGCTCCTAACATTCCAATTAAAGACATTGATTTACTATCAATTGATGAAAAACAAAGAGTTTTAAACTTTGGAGGGATAAAAAAGGAGCATTCAGAACAAGTTGAAAGCATAGCAGAACCAGAAAATCAAAATCTAGATTTCAGTCTTTATTATTTTGGAAACAAAGGAACAGAAAAGAATAACTATGAGTTATTGATTGAAGGTGCAAAATATGCTGATACAAATGGATACTCTGCCGTTTGGACTCCAGAAAGACATTTTAATGAATTTGGAGGCCCATACCCTAATCCTAGTGTTTTAGGTGCAAGTTTAGCAATGGTTACTAAAAATGTAAGTATTAGATCTGGAAGTATTGTTGCTCCATTGCATCATCCAGCTAGAATTGTTGAAGAATGGTCTGTGGTAGATAATTTATCTAACGGTAGGGTTGGAATGTGTTTAGCTTCAGGTTGGAATGCTAATGATTTTGTTTTACTCCCAGAGAATTACGAAAATCGTAATGAGTTATTATATAAAACCATAAATGAGATAAAAGAATTATGGAAAGGAAATCCAGTTTCTTATAAAAATGCAAATGGAGAAGATAAGTCTATTTTAACTTTTCCCAGACCGTTACAAAATCAACCACCTATGTGGATAGCTAGCGGAGGTAGTATAGAAACATTTGAAAGAGCAGGGGCAATTGGAGCAGGGATACTTACAATGTTAACAAACACAACATTTGAAGAATTAGCTGAAAAAATTGAAGTTTACAGAAAATCATATGCTAAGCATAATAACCCAAAAGGAGAAGACAATGTTGTTCTCATGTTACATACATACATAGATAAAGATGAAGAAACAGCGAGAACTATAGTCAAAATACCGATGAGGAATTATTTGTCTAAATCTATTAGTATGTCTGAAAAACAAGCAGATTTAGCAAAATTTTCAGAGTTAGCAAATGGAGTGTCTGAAGAAGATTTGCAGGAGTTTTTATCTTTTTCAGTAGAAAAATATTTAGATAAATATAGTTTAATAGGAACAGAAGACTCTTGTTTAAAAATACTAGACAATGTAAAAAAGGCAGGAGTGGATGAAGTAGCTTGTTTAATAGATTTTGGTATTGAGCATGACAAGGTTTTCAATAGTTTAAAACATCTAACTAGAATTAAGGAAACTTTTAATAATAAAGAAGAAATTATTAAAAAGGAAAGTTACTCAACTTCAGTAGATGCTCAATTATCATATAAAACGGTGATTGATGTATTTCAAGAACAAGCACTTAGAATACCTGATGAAATAGCTTTAAAATTCAATGATGAAGAACTTTCATATAAAGAGTTAGATGAAAGATCTAATCAAATAGCGCATTTTTTAATACAGAATAAGGTACAATCAGGAGATGTTGTTGCAATTTGTTTAGATAGATCAATGGAAATGGTAATCGGAATGCTAGGAATAATGAAATCAGGAGCAGTTTACCTACCTATAGATATAACATATCCAACAGAACGTGTTGAATATATGTTAAAAGATGGAGATGTAAAATATGTTTTAGGTACTCCATTACTATTAAATCCAATGAAAGAGGTAAAAGAAGGTAGTTTCAAAACATTTTTTATCAATGAAGCTAAGGAAACGAATGTTTCTATATCTCAAATAAATCTGAGTAAATACAAAAGTGATGCGTATATTATTTATACTTCTGGATCAACTGGAAAACCAAAAGGAGTTATAACAACCCATAAAAATTTGCTTTCATATTTTGAAAGTATACAAGATGTATTTAGAGACAAGCATCAAGATATGTGTTCTCCAATAATTGTTTCCAATACATTTGATATTTTTCTATTTGAATCCCTGTATCCAATGTTTAAAGGTGGAACAGCGGTAATGATTTCTAATGACACAATTCAGAATATTGAAAGCTTACTTGAGGAATTGAAGAGATTAAATGCTTTTCACTGTGTACCGTCATTAATGGTTCAGCTAATCAATCATATTAAGAATACAAAGCATAGCACAAACTATGGTATGATTGAAGATATTTTTATAGGAGCAGATGTGGTATCACATACAATTATTAAAGAAATAAAAGAGGTTTTCCCAAATGCAAATATTCATGTATTTTATGGACCAACAGAAACCACAGTATATGCGACAACGCACACTATTGAAAAGTTTGCGAATAATGATGAGGCTAAGCTTTTAAGAGGAAGTGTTATAGGTAAACCAAATACGAATGTTGAAATATATATATTAAATAATGAATTACAATTAAGTCCTGTAGGTGTTGTGGGTGAAATATGTATTAGTGGGCCAATGGTATCTATGGGATATGTAAATAGACTCGAAGAGACAAAGGAGAAATTTGTAGAGAATCCGAATAAAAAAGGAGAGAGAATATATAAAACTGGAGATTTAGGTAGATGGTTGGAGAATGGTACTATTGAATTCATTGGAAGAAAAGACCAGCAGGTTAAGATTAGAGGTTTTAGAATTGAGTTAAGAGAAATAGAATATGCACTTGATCAGCATGAATATATAAAACTATCTTGTGTAGTAGTTAAGGAAAACAAAGAAGGAGAAAAAGAGTTAATAGGATATATTGTAAGTGATAAAAAACTTATTAATGATAAGCTTCGAAGAGCATTAAAGCAAAAGCTACCTCATTACATGGTTCCTACGCATTTTATTCAATTAGACAAGATGCCGTTAAATTCAAATGGAAAGATTGATAGAAAAAAAGTGTCTTTAATAGAAGGTGTTTATCTAAAGTCTAATAAAAAACATATCAATCCAAGAAATGAAATTGATGAAAAGTTGATAGTCATTTGGAAAGAAATACTCGAAGTTGATAGAATAGGAATTCAAGATAATTTTTTTAATTTAGGAGGTAACAGCTTAAAAGCTACTAGGTTGTTGAATTACTTACACAAAGAGTTTGATTTAAAACTAAATTTACTAACAATATTCAACACTCTAACAATAGAACATCTATCAAATGAGATAGATAGATTGTTGTGGATAGAAACAGGAGAACTAGAAGCAAGTGATTTTGAAAACTACATAATATAAAAACGGCTTAAAAAAGCTGAACTATTTCAAAGAATCTTTCTAAACTTAATAGAAACATGGTTAAAAGTACACTTTCGACTCATGAGAATGATGTCGTGAACCCCTTATTGATGAATTTAGGGGAAGATGTTATGGGATTTCTTAACGAAGTTCAATCACAATATCCAAAAGCGATTTCATTTGCATCAGGACGCCCTGACTCTAAATACTTTAGTATTGAAAAATTTTCTGAATATCTTGATTTTTTTGTTAAAACAGAAGCCTTAGAAAAAGGGCAAACAGAGAATGAGATTCTAAGTTATTTAGGGCAATATAACCGTACTAAAGGAATAATAAATAATGAAGTGTCAAAATATTTATTGGTAGATGAATCTATACAAGCTTTACCAGAAGATATACTCATTACAGTAGGGGCACAGGAAGGAATCGCAGCAGGTATCATGACCGTTTGTAATAAAGAGAATGATGTTATTTTGGTAGAAGATCCTGCTTATATAGGAATAACTCATTTTTCTCAAATTAATGGATATCATGTAGATGGAGTTCCTGTTACTTCTAATGGAATTTCATTAGAAAAGCTAGAAGAAAAAATACAGTATTATAATAGTATAGGTAAAAGAGTTAGAGTAGTATATGTCATCCCTGATTTTCAAAACCCATCAGGAGTAGCAATGTCTTTGGAAAATAGATATAAACTTTTAGAATTAGCTGAAATCCACAATTTTTTAATTTTTGAAGATAATGCTTATGGGGATTTTTCATACGAGAGTAGTTCTTATCCTACTTTAAAATCAATGGATAAAAACCAAAGAGTTATATACCTAAAATCATTATCCAAAACATTATATCCATCACTTAGATTAGCATTAATGGTGGTAGATCAATCGATTTCGATAGATGGCAATGTTCTGAGGTTAAGTGATTTTGTTTCAAAAACTAAGGGGTATATAACGGTGAATACTCCATCAATTATTCAAGCTATGTTTGGAGGAATGTTACGTCAGCATAATTTTTCTTTAAAAGAATTAAATAAAGAAAAAGTGTTAGGAATGAAAGAAAAAAGAAACCATTTGGTGAAATGTCTAGAAGAGGTTTTTAATACTAAAAATAACTCTTGGTCAAATAAAGTACAATGGAATCACCCTAATGGAGGATTCTTTATAAGAGTAAAATTGCCCTTTGAAGTAGGAAAAGAAGAAGTGATAGAGTGTGCAGAAAAATTTAAAGTCATTTTTACTCCTATGTCATTTTTTTTCCTGAATGAAGGAGGAGAAAGCGAGTTACGATTAGCATTCAGTAATCTTTCTTTAGAAGAGATAAAAACAGGTGTTGAACGATTAGCAGATTATATAAAAAGCAAAATAGAATAAAAAATCAAAAAAATAGAATCATGAATAATAATAATGAATTGGTAATATCAGACTTATTAAAAGTAGAGTACGATTTTATAGAATATTATGTAGGAATGGCTAAAATGGTGGTGTATTGGCATGTTAAAGCTTTAGGTTTTAAGGTAGTTGCTTATGCAGGTCCAGAAACAGGTGTAGAAGATCGTTGCTCATATTATATAGTAAAAAACGATATAAAATTAGTAATAACATCAGCTTCACAGCCAAGTTCTTATAAAATAGTATCGTTTGTTGATTTACATGGAAATGGTATTAAAAGAATGGCAATAAATGTAGACAATGTAAAAGAGTTTTTTGGAAGAGCAATGGAAAATGGAGCAATACCAGTAGAACATCCACATTTAAGTTCTGATGAAATGGGATTTATAGAACAAGCATCTTTAAAAATGTTTGATGACAATGAAATTATACTAATTAATTATGATAATTATAATGGAGATTTTCTTCCTGGATACAAAAATGTAGAGAAAGAGTGGGAATTTAATCATCAAGATTCAGCATTAGAAAAAATTGACCATGTAGCTTGTGCTTTACGATTAAATGAAATTACCCTTTGGGAAAATTATCTAAATAACATTTTTCTTTCAAAAACAGTTTTAGAGTTTGATGAAAGAAGAGAAAATGGAAAAAAAATTGGAATGCTTTTAAAAGTATTACAATCTGAAAATAAATCAATAAACAATGTTTTAGTAGAACCAGAAAAAGGGGTAAATACACAGGTTCAGTTGTTTATTGATCAGAATTATGGAGTAGGTATACAGCATATTGCCTTTGAATCAAACAACATCTTTAAATCTGTACAGGTTTTGAGAGAGAATGGAGTCAAGTTTACGAGTTATCCAGATTCATATTATGATAAACTTGAAGAAAAGTACCCTCAATTAGATGTTGATATGTTAAGAAAGCATGGGGTTTTATGTGATGTGTTAGATGGTGCATTATTGTTTCAGATTTTCACAACACCAATTGGTGATAGAGCTACATTCTTTTATGAAATTGTACAAAGAGTAAATAACTACGAAGGTTTTGGATTGGATAATATCTATGCCTTGTTTGAAGCTATGGAGCAAGAATTAAAAATGACAAGTTATATAGAATAATGATAGTAATTGAAAGTAGTATTTTAGATAAAATCGAAAAAATTGTTGGAAGTAAATACTTAATCACAAAACCTGATCTTCTTTATAACTACTCTAAAGACTGCACATCAAATAAAGAAGTAGCACCAACAGCAGTAGTGCTCCCAAAGAACACTCAAG
The DNA here is from genome assembly GCF_050290165.1 of Tenacibaculum sp. Taxonomy (GTDB): domain Bacteria; phylum Bacteroidota; class Bacteroidia; order Flavobacteriales; family Flavobacteriaceae; genus Polaribacter. The sequence goes on from NZ_JBNKHD010000007.1 coordinate 19,222, forward strand.
AAATATCTGAAATTATAGCACTTTGTAATGAAACAAGGACAAAGGTAACAGTTAGAGGAGGAGGGACAGGAGTAAGCGGAGGAGCTTTATCTTATCATCAAGGTATTATACTATCTCTTGAAAGATTAAACAAAATTATTGAAATTAATAAAGTAGATAGAATAGCCATTGTAGAATCAGGAGTAATTACGCAAGATTTAAGAGAGGCTGTGTTAAATGAAGGATTGAATTTCCCTCAAAATATAAGTAGTGCTAGTTCTTGTTTTATTGGAGGAAACGTAGCAGTTGCTAGTGGTAGTCCTAAATCGTTAAAATATGGAACGACAAAAAATTATGTGGTTAATTTAGAAGTCGTATTGCCAGATGGTAGTATTATTTGGACAGGGAAAAACGTAAGTAAAAATGCTACAGGATATAATCTAACTCACTTATTTACGGGAAGTGAAGGAACTTTGGGGATTATAACTAAGGTAGTTTTAAAATTAGTACCACCCATGAAAGAATTAGTATTCATGGTTCCATTTACTAACATTAATAACTTGTTTAAGTGTGTAAAACATTTTTTTGAGAAAGGATATTCAGCGTCGAGTATTGAATTTATTGATGCTGTAGGATTTAAGTTAGCTTCACAATTTTTAGACAATACATTTCATACAACCTTTGATGTACAAGGGGTTTTATGGATAGAATTGGAAGGAGAATATCCAGAAAAACTAATGGACAAGGCTATCGAAATTGGTGAATTTGTAAACCAATATACTAAAGAGGAAGTTCACATAGCAGATACCCCAACCGAAGTGAAGAAGTTATGGGAAATGCGATCTAAAGTGGGTGAAGCTGTAATCAACCATACATTTTTTAGAGATGTTGATATTGTAGTTCCTCGTTCAAAAGTAGATCAGATGTACGAGGCCATTGTAGTCATAGCAAATAAATACAGTTTTGATTACACAGTTTTTGGGCACATTGGAGATGGAAATTTTCATGTAAACATCTTCCAAAGAAAACAACAAACTATAGAAGAATGGGAAAGTAACATTGCAATTTGGGTAAGAGAAATCTTTTTAAAGGCATTGGAACTTGGAGGTACCATTTCTGGAGAACATGGCATAGGAAAAACTAATCTTCCTTATATCGAAGAAGCCATTCCAACTAATCAATTACAACTAATGAATGATATTAAAAAATTATTTGATGCGAATCAAATAATTAACCAATAGATATCTACATATCAATATCCTTCATTTTCAAAATCATAATAATTCTATTACTTCTAAAAAGCTTAAAACTAATGAGAGTTAGTTTTTTGGTTTTTAAAATAAAAACAAGTAAAAAAAATAAACATGGCTAACAATCTATTTACAAGGTTAAAAGAACTAAATGTTACTATAAAAGTAGTCAATGATAATCTTGATATTAAAGCTCCAAAAGGAGTTTTAAATAAGGAACTATTAAGTGAAATAAAAGCTAAAAAAGAAGATTTACTTAACCTAGTTAAGCAATATTCAGCATCTAAAATAAAAGGTAATAAGCACATTCCTGTAACTAAGAAGAGTGAAAATTACCCTTTATCATCATCTCAACAAAGATTATGGACGCTAAGTCAAATAGATGATGCGAATAAATCTTATAATATGCCAGGTATTCAGGTTATTAATGAGAGTATAAACGTAGAGGCTTTTATGAGCTCACTTCGAGATTTAATAAAACGCCATGAAATTTTACGTACAGTTTTTAAAACAGATGAAAATGATGAGGTTAGACAATTTATAGAACCTGAAGACAATTTTACTTTTTCATTTGAGCAAGTTGATGTTGATAATAACGAAGACGAAGTTAATAGTATCATAGAAAATGAATATGCAACCTTATTTGATTTAGCGAAGGATTCTCTATTTAGGGGAAAATTGATTAGAGTAACTGATACTAAATGGATATTCTGTTTTGTAATGCATCATATTATCAGTGATGGTTGGTCTATGAATGTAATAGTCAAAGAGATATTAGAAAATTATAGTGCTAGGTTACATGGAGAAGTTATTGAAAATATACCATTAGAAATTCAATATAAGGATTACGCTGTATGGCAGCAAGATCAGTTAGTTAATGGGAGTTTAGCAGAGGAAAAGAAGTACTGGTTAAATCATTTAGAAGGAGATTTACCTGTGTTATCTGATTTTGGAGATTTTCCAAGACCAGCGGTAAAAACGTATAATGGCGGTTTGGTAGCGCGAAGGTTAAGTTCATCGCTTTATCAGGAGTTTAAGAGTTTGTATACAAGGCAAGAAGGTACTTTGTTTATGGGCTGTTTGAGTCTGTTAAATGTGTTTTTACATAAGTATTCAGGTCAAGAAGATTTGATTATAGGAAGTCCAGTTTCAGGAAGAACTCACGCTGCGTTGCACGATCAAATAGGTTTTTATGTCAATACCCTAGCGCTTCGCAATACTTTTAGTGCAGAAGACAGTTTTGAAGTACTATTTGACAAGGTTAAGAAAAACACTCTAGAAGCATTTAAACATCAAGCTTATCCTTTTGATCAGTTGTTAGATGATTTACATATTACTAGAGACCTGAGTAGAAATGCACTATTTGATGTAATGATTTCTGTTCAAAATGAAAACAGTAACCTTCAAAATGAATCAGATATAGTTAATGATTTAAATGACAAAGGGTCAGGATCAAGTAAATATGATTTAACATTCACATTCACCGAGTTATCATCAGGTTTAAGTATTGGTATCGAGTATAACAGCGATATTTTTAGCAGATTGTTGGTAGAGCAGATGCTTGTTCATATGGAGCAGTTGTTGGCTAATTTAGTAGCAAATACAAGTGCTAGTTTATCGGCAATTAGCTGTTTGAGTACAGAGGAAGAGCAGGAGCTTGTAGTAACGTATAATGCTACGGAGACTGTTTACGAAGAAGGAACTTCTATTTTAAGTTTGTTTGCA
>NZ_JBNKHD010000008.1:0-49904 GCF_050290165.1 Tenacibaculum sp.
ATAGAAAAAATGGGCGATAAAATTTACTCTAAGAAAATTGCTAAAAAAGCCAATGTTCCAACTCTTGATCCAGTTTATATTGCCGAACTTTCAGATGATGAAATTATTAAACAAGTAAAAAAGATGACTTACCCAGTTTTAATAAAAGCCTCGGCAGGAGGTGGCGGTCGAGGGATGAAAAGGATTGATCAGGAGAAAGATCTTTTAGGGGCCATTACTGTTTTAAAACAAGAAGCAAAAGCAGCTTTTGGGGATGAGACACTTTTTATTGAAAAATTTATAACTAACCCAAGGCATATTGAAGTCCAAATTCTTGCAGATAAGCATGGAAATGTTATTCATGTAGGAGAGAGGGATTGTACTATTCAAAGGCGTTTTCAAAAAATTTTAGAGGAAGCACCTTCTCCTGTTTTGTCAGATAAAAAAAGAGAAGAAATTTGTAGCGCTGCTGTTCGTCTAGCAAAATCTGTTAACTATGATTCTGTGGGTACAGTTGAGTTTTTATATGATTTGGATAGTGAGCAATTTTATTTTATGGAAATGAATACTCGTATTCAGGTTGAGCACCCAATTACAGAAGAAGTAGTAGATTACGATTTAATTCGTGAACAAATTTTAGTTGCGGCTGGTGTGCCAATTTCTGGTAAAAACTACAAGCCACAATTACACTCTATTGAATGTAGAATCAATGCAGAAGATCCTTATAACGGATTTAGACCTGCTCCTGGTAAGATTACCTCATATCACGCTCCAGGAGGTCATGGTGTTCGTATTGACACACATGTTTATGCTGGTTATATTATACCGCCAAACTACGATTCAATGATTGCTAAGTTAATTGTAACGGCTCAAACAAGAGAAGAAGCAATCAACAAAATGAAACGTGCATTAGACGAGTATGTTATTGAAGGAGTAAAAACTACAATTCCTTTCCACAGACAATTAATGGATCATCCAGATTATGTAGCAGGTAATTATACTACAAAATTCATGGAAGATTTTGAAATGGAAGCATAACATGTTTCAACATATAATAAAAAAATCAGTGAGCTTACTCACTGATTTTTTTATTTCATAAATTCGCATAATGAATTTTTTATACAACTTACTTCTTTCAATCGTATCTATTTTACTTCCTATTGTAGCCTTATTCAACAAAAAAATAAAGCTGTTTTATAAAGGTAGAAAAGAAACTTTTTCAAAACTTGACAGTATTACTGCAACTGATAAAGTTATATGGTTTCATGCTGCTTCTTTAGGAGAGTTTGAACAAGGGAGACCCATTATTGAAGAGCTGAAACAACTTTATACAGACTATAAAATAGTAGTTACTTTTTTTTCTCCTTCAGGATATGAAATAAGAAAAAATTATCCGTTAGCTGATGTGATTTGTTATTTACCGTTAGACACTAAAACGAACGTTAAAAAGTTCATCAAACAAATACATCCTGAAGTAGCCATTATGATAAAATATGAATTTTGGCCTAATCTATTATCAGAATTAAAAAAACAGCAAATTCCAACCATCTTAATTTCGGGAATTTTTAGAAAAAAACAATCATTTTTTAAGTGGTATGGAGGTTTTATGCGTGAGAAACTAACGGTTTTCAATCACTTCTTTGTACAAAATGAAACTTCAAAAAACTTATTGAATTCTATCAAGTTTCATAATGTATCTATAGCCGGTGATACTCGATTTGACCGTGTACATGATATTCTACAACAAGATAACACCCTAGATTTTATTTCAGAATTTAAAAATAATCAATATACTACCGTTGCGGGTAGCACTTGGAAGGAAGATGAAGAACTTTTAGTTGATTACATCAACAATCATGCTTCTAATGATGAAAAGTTCATTATCGCTCCCCATAACATTCATCAAAAACAGATTAAAGAACTACAAAACTCCATTCATAAAAAAACAGTTTTGTTTTCTGAAAAAGACCAAAAGGATTTATCGGAATATCAAGTGTTTATTATTGATACTATTGGGTTACTCACAAAAATTTATTCCTATGCTGATATAGCTTATGTAGGTGGTGGATTGAAAACCGGATTGCATAATATTTTAGAACCTGCTACTTATGGCATTCCTGTTGTTTTTGGAGGTAATAAATACAAAAAATTTCAAGAAGCTGTTGATTTACTTTCTTTAGGAGGAGCTAAAACAGTTGTAAATACTAACAATTTTTCTAGTAATTTTGCTTTATTAGAATCAGGCAAAAAACTAAGAGAGCAAATGGGAAGTATTAACCACAATTACATTTCTAAAAATGTGGGTGCTACAAAAACCATTATCACTTATTTAAAAAACATATTATAATGGATTTTATATTACAACCTTGGCCTTGGTATGTATCTGGGCCACTTATAGCTATAATACTTTTCTTGTTTTTTTACTTTGGAAAAAACTTTGGAGTATCTACCAACCTAGAAACTTTATGTACAATGGCTGGTGCTGGAAAAGTATCAGACTATTTTAAAACAGATTGGAAAGAACGCGATTGGGCTTTGATTTTCTTAGTTGGATTATTAATTGGTGGGTATATCGCTATCAATTATTTGTCTGTATCTAAAGGTATTAACCTAAACCCTACAACTGTAAATGAATTAGCTGATTTAGGTTTTGCTGATGCAGGAAAAACGTATGTACCTAATGAGATTTTTAGCATTGATAATATGTTAAGCCTAAAAGGTTTTGCTATTTTATTAATTGCAGGAATTTTAATTGGTTTCGGAACAAGATATGCTGGCGGATGTACTTCTGGTCATGCTATTACAGGATTGAGTAGTTTACAATTACCTTCGTTAATTGCTGTAATTGGCTTTTTTATTGGTGGTTTATTAATGATTTGGGTTGTGTTCCCTTTAATTTTTGGTTAAAATGAAGAATATAAAATTTTTACTTATCGGAATTATTTTTGGAATTATCCTATCTAAATCTGAAGCTGTTTCGTGGTATCGTATTTACGAAATGTTCAAGTTTCAATCATTTCATATGTACGGAATTATCGGTTCCGCTGTAAGCATTTCAATGATTTTTATGTACTTCTTTAAAAGTGGAAAAATTAAAGATTACTTAGGAAATCAAATCAATATAAAAGAAAAACAAAAAGGTTTTATAAGAACTTTAGTTGGAGGAACCCTCTTTGGATTAGGCTGGGCATTAGCTGGCGCTTGTCCTGCTCCAATATTTGTATTGATTGGACACGGTATCCTTCCGATGATTATTGTCCTTTTAGGAGCCGTCTTAGGAGCTTTTATTTATGGATTGTTGAGTAAGAAGTTACCTAACTAATCTTTAATCGACAAAGGTTCAAATACATTAGAACTGGTATTATCCACCACTTTCCAGTTATAGATTTTAGAAAGCTGGTAAATCTTTGATAATTCTTCAAATAAACGTGTTTTAGCGTCTTTTTGCAGTCGAGACACGGTAATTGTCGATTGAATCTTTTCAATAGCTTTAGCGTTGAGATTATTCAGTTCTTCTTTAGAGAAAGTATTGAACTGACTTTGTTGTAAGTCGAAATACTTTATATCTGGAGAAATAACTACTTCTTCTGTGGGAATCTTGTTGATAATGATTTGCTTTCCGACACTGTCAATTTGAATTTCTAATTTAGATAAATCATAACCAACCTCAACCTTCGCATTTACAGAAAGCATTGCTCTTTTTTCAAAAGAAAGATATCCATAGAAGTATTTTTTAGCATCAGAATAATTATACATTTCAGAGAAGTTACCTTCAGCAACTACTAATTTACTAAGGTTTTGGATACCGTTCACAACTACCTGAATTTCTTCTTGCTTATATTTTTCTTCTTTTTTATTGTACCAAAACTTTGCAACTAAAAACCCGAATACAAAAACAGCAGTGTATTTTAAAAAACGCATGTAGTTCTTTTTTCTATAAATATAGAAAAAGTATCCAACCTACTTTACGAAGTTTGTTTTGCTTTTTTTTCTTCTTTAGGGAATGCTTGTTTGTTAAATAAGATAAGTAAAGCTACCCCAATGGTTATCCATGAATCGGCTCCGTTAAAAATAGCATTAAAAAAAGTGAAATTCTCTCCTTCATAAATTGGAAAATACAACATATCTACCACCTTACCATGAAACCATTCTCCATAAGGATTGTCAGAAAAAAGTGTCGCCGTATTATGATATGAAGAATCGAAAATTACCCCATAAAAGATAGAATCAATAATATTACCTACAGCACCTGCTAAGATTAATCCAATAGCAATAACTACTGCTGTATGCGCTTGTTTTTTGATGGTTTGCCATAACCAATACACAATACCAGAAACTGCAACAATTCTAAATAATGTTAAAAACAACTTCCCTGCTTTTCCACCAAACTCAAATCCCCAAGCCATTCCATTGTTTTCTGTAAAATGAATTTTGAACCAATCATTAAATACCACAACTTCTTCGCCTAGTTGAAAATGTGTTTTAATATATATTTTACTTAATTGGTCAATTAATATTGCCAAAACTACGGTAAGTATTGCGATGTATTTTTTAGACATTTTTTCAAATTAATGGAAACAAAAATAAGAAAAGTATTCTTATGTTTTTGATACTTCTATTTTATAAGAAAAGACCAATAAACATTGGAGCTCATTGGTCTTTTTATATTGATTAGATAATGTGTTTATCCTTTTAACCACGCTTTTCTCAACTCATTTTGTTGTTGAGTAGCATTTGGGTTTTCTTTTAAACTAGTTCCTGTAGTATACGATTGAGTTAGTGTTGTTTTAATTATCACTTCTTTTCCATCTCTCTCTAACTTTACCTCAACTTCTTTTCCTGGTTGCCACATGTACATATTCGTAAAAACCTGATTGGCTGTTTCTTTAGTTACAGCAACCCCATCAACTTCTTTAATAGCATCATTAGGTTGTGCTCCATTTTCTGCCCAAAAACTATTGGCTTTTACCGCATCAGTAAATCGGACAGTTTCTGTAGCTTTATCTGCCTTAACAATCATAGCGCCATTATTTTGGATGTAATTTGTTTTTACTTTTGATTCTTCTAACATTAATCCTGCTTTTGCAAAAAACTTGTTATAATCAATTGGTGTACCACCTACTACATGTGTATTTAAAAACTCTCCTATAGATGGATACGTCATCGCAGTAATCTCTTCAATCAATTTATCATCTTCAAAAGGTTTATTTTTCCCATACTTTAATGACAACTCTTTCATTAATGATAACACTCCTCTGCTTCCATTGCTCTCTTCACGCATTAAAATATCAATGCACATACCAATTAAAGCTCCTTTTTGATACACATTGTAATACTGAGAAGCATAAGGCTCGTCTAATACATTTTCACTCATTGTAGTAAAACTCATTGTATCATTCATAGAAGATGCCGTTTTAATTTTACCCATAACTTTACTGTAAAACTCGTCTTCTGAAACTAACCCTTGGTTTACTTGGAATAAAGTTGCGAAGTATTCTGTAATTCCTTCATACATCCATAAATGCTTAGAAAACGTTGGTTGGTTGTAATCAAAATAATGTACATCTTCTGAATGAACACTCAATGGAGTTACAATATGGAAAAACTCATGAGAAACCACATCAATCATACTCTTTGCTAAAGCTTGATCAGGCATTGCTTCTGGTAACACTACAACTGTTGATGTGTGGTGCTCTAAAGCTCCAAATCCTTTCGGCGCTTTTTCTGTTCCATCAGATAAGTATAAATAAATGTCATAACGAGCAGTACTATTGATGCTTCCTAAGTACGCTTTTTGCGCTTGCATCATCTTTTCCATAACAGCTTTTATTTTCTCTGCTGAATGCTTTTTATTTGGTGAGTATACACTTAATACAATTTTAATGTCTCCCACTTTAAATTCTTGAACATCTAAATCACCATAAAACATTGGGTTATCTGTAATATCAAAATAACGTGGTGCAAAATAGGTAGATGTTAATGTTGAGCTATCTTCACTTGTTTTTGTATCTACTACTTGTAACGCTGATGTTCTTTTAAATTTAGAAGGAGATACAACGTCTAATTTATACTGATTGTTTTTTAAAGAATCAAAATATCCAACAAATCCATGTAAATTTAATACATAGTTAGTTGATTCAATATTTGTTCCTGCTGGTGAAAATGGAGTTTCTCCTCCAATTCCTCCTTTAATTTCCATATCAAAAGTATCATTTACCAAATACGTTACTTTATCTAACTTCTTTGCATCATTGATTTCCCAAGTATTGGTATCTATTTTTTTCACTTCAAGTTTGTTTCCTTCGTAATCATAGGCTGTAAAATCATCTACATATTTACCGAAGTCACTCACAGAATAAGTTCCTTGCACTACTCTTGGTAATCTATAAATTGCTTTTTCAGTAGTAAAACGTCCCGGATTAATTGTTACGGGTACTTTATCATTAGTAACTTTTGTTAAATCTAAAGTGGTTACTATTGGATTATCAGTAGCCAAATCATTTGTAGTAGTCTTTTGTACAGAACTACAACTTGATAGTAGTAACGCTGCTATAGCTGTGGTGGTTAGTATACTTTTGTTCATTTTTAATATTTATTTATTATGAATTAGACAGCAAACAATATTGTTTGTTACATGAAATTTTATAAAATTTTGTTAATCTCCATAAGTTTACTACTCAACTTGTATGTTAATATTAGCATGTATAGAACTTATGGTAAGTAGTTTTGGGGAAGACGGTTCTGTTTTTATAAATGGAGAAACTTTTTTTTCGCTATTTATCATAATACTTCCTTTATTAGTAGAAAGATTTAATCCTATATTAGCTATTCTTGCGAATACATTTCCTTGAAAAAGATGAACAACAGTATTGTCTAATATTGTATTTAATTGAATATTTCCTCTTTCAATATATATGTTTAACTCACCTTGATAACTTTTTGAAGTTACTCCTATAGTTTTTCCATGAAGCGTTACTTTTTTGTTTTTAGGAATTTTAATATGTACACTAGCTCTTTGTAATCGTTTTGTAATATACTTTCTAAAAACACCTTCTTGGATTGGAGAAAAGTTAAGCTCGAATTCAATTTTCAAAACATTTTCTTCTTCTTTAAAAAGAATATTATGTGTGTTAGGGTTCTCATCATATAATACAACCTCTAACTCGTCATTTTCGGAATTCTCAATAACAATATCATCCAGACCGTATGTAACAATTTCTAGCTCCTCTTTTAACAGGCTTCTTTTTTGCATGATTTTTTCTTGGCAAAAAAGAAGTGAGTTACTAATAAATATAGCTATTAAAAAAATACACTTTCTCATATAAAAAAAGCCTCTAAAAGAGGCTCTTAATAGTTTATTATACAGATTATTGTTTACGTTTTGCTTCAATACTTAAAGTAGCATGAGGCACTAACTTTAAACGTTCTTTTTGTATTAACTTACCTGTAACTCTACAAATTCCGTAGGTTTTATTCTCAATACGAATTAGCGCATTTTTTAAATCACGAATAAATTTTTCTTGACGTATTGCTAATTGCATATTTGCTTCTTTGGCCATAGTATCTGACCCTTCCTCAAACGATTTAAAAGTAGGAGAAGTATCATCGGTTCCATTATCTGCTCCGTTTTTATAAGTTGATTGTAACAACTTTAAATCTTCTTCTGCTTTTTCTATCTTCTTGGTAATAATTTGCTTAAACTCCTGCAAATCACTATCTGAATATCTTATTTTTACATCTTCCATAATGCTATACTTTTTCAATTAACATTCTACTTTTAATGGTATCAAACTCAATTTCTGTACCATTCTTCAAAACATCAACAAAAGTTAGCTCTGTTGTTAATGTTTCTGCTTTGATGTAGTTTTCATTAGCCAATACCGATTCCCTTAAGTTATCAGCTTGCAAAATGGTTAATTTAATTTTATCGGTTACTTCTAAACCTGTATCTTTTCGTGCGTTTTGAATTCTATTAACTAATTCTCTTGCCACACCTTCTTTACGTAAATCTTCGTTTATTGTAACATCTAAAGCTACGGTTAACCCTTCCGCATTTGCTACCAACCAACCTTCGATATCTTTTGATGAAATCTCTACATCATCGGTTCCTAAAGTAATCATTTTATTATTAATTTCCACAGAAATTTCTCCTTCTTTTTCTATTTTGAAGATATCTTCCTGTGTGAAACCTTGTATTTTATTAGCTATTAGCTTCATATCTTTTCCAAATTTCGGTCCTAAAGCTTTAAAATTTGGCTTGATTTGTTTCACTAATATCCCTGAAGCATCATCTAATAACTCAATCTCTTTTACGTTTACTTCTGACTTAATTAAGTCGGCTACTGCTAAAATTTCTTCCTTTTGAGTTGCATCTAATACCGGAATCATAATTTTTTGTAATGGCTGACGTACTTTAATTTTTTCTTTAGCTCTTAGAGATAAAACTAATGACGAAATCGTTTGTGCATTTTCCATTTTACGCTCTAATGACTTATCTACTAAATCAGCATTATACTTAGGGAATTCTGCGATATGTACACTTTCAAAATTCTCTACCCCTGTAGCATTTGTTAAATCTTTATATAAACGATCCATAAAGAAAGGAGCAACTGGAGATCCTAATTTAGCTACAGTTAACATACATGTATACAACGTTTGGTATGCAGAAATTTTATCTTGTGCATACTCTCCTTTCCAGAAACGTCTTCTACATAAACGTACATACCAGTTACTTAGGTGATCTTGTACGAAATCAGAAATTGCTCTAGTTGCCTTAGTTGGTTCGTATTCTGCATAAAATGCATCTACTTTCTCTATTAACGTATTTAACTCAGATAATATCCATCGATCAATCTCTGGTCGTTCATTAATAGCTATTTCAGCTTCACTGTAAGTAAAATTGTCAATATTTGCATATAAAGAGAAGAATGAATAGGTATTGTATAAAGTTCCAAAGAATTTACGTTTTACCTCTTCTATTCCTGCAATATCAAACTTTAAGTTATCCCAAGGATTAGCGTTTGAAATCATGTACCAACGCGTAGCATCTGGACCGAATTCAGACAGTGTAGTAAATGGATCAACAGCATTTCCTAAACGCTTCGACATCTTTTGTCCATTTTTATCTAACACCAATCCGTTAGATACTACATTTTTGTAAGCTACAGAATCAAATACCATTGTTCCTATCGCATGTAAGGTATAGAACCATCCACGAGTTTGATCTACTCCTTCAGCAATAAAGTTCGCTGGGTAACTTTCTTTATTATCTATTAACTCTTTATTTTCAAATGGATAATGCCATTGTGCATATGGCATAGAACCAGAATCGAACCAAACATCAATTAAATCGCTTTCGCGCTTCATTGGTTTCCCTGATGAAGAAACTAGGGTAATTTTATCAACTACATTTTTGTGTAAATCGATGTTGTCGTAGTTCTCTTCTGACATGTTTCCTACTTCAAAATCAGCAAAAATATCTTCAGCCATCACCCCTGCATCCACAGCTTTTGCGATTTCTGATTTTAATTCTTCTACTGAACCAATACAAATTTGCTCTGTTCCGTCTTCAGTACGCCAAATAGGCAACGGAATTCCCCAGAAACGAGAACGAGACAAGTTCCAATCATTGGCGTTTTTTAACCAGTTTCCAAAACGTCCTTCTCCTGTCGATTTTGGTTTCCAGTTAATAGTTTCGTTTAAATCGAACATTCTATCCTTTATATCAGTTACCTTGATAAACCAAGAATCTAACGGGTAATATAAAATTGGTTTATCGGTACGCCAACAGTTCGGATAACTGTGTACATATTTTTCAACCTTAAAGGCTTTATTTTCTTCTTTTAATTGAATTGCTAGCTCAACATCCACCGATTTTTCCGGTGCTTCACCATCAGCATAATACTCATTCTTCACATATTTACCAGCATACGCTCCCATTTCTGGACGGAACTTCCCTTGTAAATCTACTAGTGGAACTGGATTCTCATTTTCATCTAAAACTAACATTGGAGGTACTTCTGGAGTTGCCTGTTTTGCTACTAATGCATCATCAGCACCAAACGTAGGTGCAGTATGTACAATACCTGTACCATCTTCAGTCGTAACAAAATCTCCCGAAATTACTCTAAAAGCATTTTCTGGGTTTTGGAATGGTAATGCAAACGGTAATAATTGCTCGTATTTAATTCCTACTAAATCAGCTCCTTTAAACTCTTTTACTACATAATAAGGAATTTTCTTATCTCCTGCTCCGTATGCAGATAACTCATCTGCATTTTCTACTTCATAGAATTTTCCAACAAATTGTTTACCTACCAAATTTTTCGCTAATACTACTTGAATTGGCTCAAATGTATATTGATTGAAGGATTGCACTAATGCATAATCAATCTTTGGTCCCACAGTTAATGCCGTGTTTGATGGAAGTGTCCATGGAGTAGTTGTCCATGCTAAAAAGTGTACATCTCCTTCAACTTGTAAAAACTCAGGTAACGTTTCTTTAATTGTTTTAAACTGAGCTACCACTGTAGTATCAGTAACATCTTGATAGGTTCCTGGTTGATTTAACTCGTGGGAACTTAATCCTGTTCCTGCTTTTGGCGAATACGGTTGAATGGTATATCCTTTATACAGCAAATCTTTATCATAAATTTGTTTTAGTAACCACCAAACCGATTCCATATACTTTGGTTTATAAGTAATATATGGATCTTCCATATCTACCCAATACCCCATTTTTTGAGTTAGGTCATTCCAAATATCAGTGTAACGCATTACAGCTTTTTTACATGCTTCGTTGTATTCTTCAACTGTAATTTTTGTTCCAATATCTTCTTTGGTGATTCCTAATTCTTTTTCAACCCCCAATTCTACAGGTAACCCGTGAGTATCCCAACCTGCTTTACGCTTAACTTGGTATCCTTTTTGGGTTTTATAACGACAAAATATATCTTTAATGGCACGTGCCATTACGTGGTGAATTCCTGGTAAACCATTTGCTGAAGGTGGTCCTTCAAAAAACACAAATGGTTCATTTCCTTCACGTGTAGTAATACTTTTTTCAAAGATGTTGTTTTCTTCCCAATAGTTTAATATTTCTTCAGCTACTTTTGGCAAATCCAATCCTTTGTATTCAGTAAACTTCTTACTCATTTTGTCGGTTTATTAATTGAATGTGCGAAATTACGTATTTTCTTGTAATTGTTGAGTTTGAGATATAAAAAAACACCTTAAAAAAGGCGTTTTTATTGTGAATTCTATTTTTAAGGAAACAAACTAACTAATCCCTCTTTCTTTTTTTATCTGTTCGTATGCAGCTTGAATTTTCTGGAACTTTTCATTTGCTCCTTTTTTATGCTCTTCTCCTAAGTTTTGCAACTTATCTGGATGATACTTTTTTGCCATTCTACGATAGGCTTTTTTAAGTTCATCATTACTTACTTCTTTTGTAATTTCAAGCATTTTGTATGCACTGTCAGATTCATCATAAAACATTGCTTTTATCGATGAGTAATCATGTTCATTGATGTACAGATAACTTGCTATTTTTCGTATTTCTTGTTCTTCAATACTAGTTACTTCCCCATCTGCTTTTGCTATTCCAAATAAAAAGTGAATTAATTGCAATCGCATAGAATGCGACATGTATTGACGGATTTGCAAGCAAACCTGACGTGTAGAAATTTGTTTCTTTATAATACCATTAAACAATTTAAATGCATGATTTGCTCGCTCTTTACCATACATTTTCACAAAATACATCCGAACATAATCCAATTCTCGCTGATCTATTCTTCCATCAGCTTTTATTACTACCGATGCTAATATCAACAAGCTAATTTCAAAATCTCCCGAAGTAGCTCTTCCCCTAGTTCCTTGACGCTGTTTTTGTTGATACTCCTGTTGTTCTTGCGTAAAATCTTCTACAGAAATCCCATCAATAAAACTACCAACAACGAATCCAACTATTGCTCCAATAGGGCCTCCTAATGTAAAGCCAGCACCAGCTCCAAGCCACTTTGCAAATTTTCCCATTTTAAAAAAATTAAAAGAGCAAAGATAAAATATTACCCCACTATAACCATAGCTATTTCAAGTTGATTGTTGCCATGAAAAGCAGTATCTTTGCATCAAAATTTAATTCAAAAATATGTATCCAGAAGAATTAGTAAAACCAATGCGTGATCAATTAATCAATGCTGGTTTTGAAGCTTTATATACCGCTGAAGATGTTGACAATGCTTTAGCAAAAGAAGGAACAACTTTAGTAATGGTAAACTCTGTTTGTGGGTGTGCCGCTGGTACTGCAAGACCTGGAGCTATTGCTTCTTTAGGTGCCGATAAAGTTCCTACACATTTAACAACTGTTTTTGCAGGAGTAGAAAAAGAATCTACTGCGAAGGCAAGAGAATATATGATTCCTTTCCCTCCATCATCACCTGCAATTGCTTTGTTTAAAGATGGTAATTTAGTACACATGTTAGAGCGTCATCACATCGAAGGACGTTCTGCAGAGGCAATCGCACAAAATTTAGCTGCAGCTTACGACGAGTTTTGTTAATCTTTTTAGACACAAGGCTTTTAGAATAAAAACCTAAAAATCCAGCAAATTGCTGGATTTTTTATTTATTGAGATTTTTCCTCGTTTGGGATGACATTTTTCTACACTTTCTTAATCACATTGGTAACAATCCCCCAAATAATAAAATTATTTTCTTCAGTTATTTTTATAATGGGATAATCTGGATTTTCAGGTTGTAACCAAACCTCGCTACCTTCAACTCTTAGACGTTTTACAGTAAACTCTCCATCTAAAAAACAAACAGCAATTTTATTATTCGTTGGTGAAATACTTCTATCAATCACCAATAAATCATTATCATCTAAACCTGCTCCAATCATCGATTGCCCACTTACACGTGCAAAAAAAGTTGCCTCTTTATTTCTAATAAGTTCTTCGTCTAATGAAATACGTGTTTCTCTAAAATCATCTGCAGGAGAAGGAAATCCAGCAGAAATACCAATATCCATAAAAATGGCTCCTTCACTTTCGTTTAATTCTTTTGGCAAGAAAAATGTCAATGCATCTGATGTATTCATAATCTATTTCACCTTGATAATATCGTTAATATTGGTTGTATACCTAGGAGATAATCGTTCTTGACGCATCTTCCACGTACGTTGTAAATCTTGATTGGCTAATTTAATCTTATCAGCTTTATAAGTCTGATTCATTTTATCAATTGCACTCATTAAAGAAGCATGTTTTGGGTTTTCATGAGAAAACATATCCAACTGATAATTGTCTGACGGCACCAAACCTGTTACAATAACACCTGCTCTTTTATATTGTACTCCTTTTTTAAAAATAGTACTAACCGCCTCTACTGCACTTTTACTTATCGTTAATGTTGAGTTTGTCGGATACGGAAATACCACTGTTTTACTCACTCGATGTTGCTCAGTATCTTTTTTATGATAATCACTACGCAACAATACAATTACCATATGACAACTAGAATTTTGTTTTCGTAATTTTTCAGCACAACTTGCTGCAAACGTAGAAATTCTTTCTTTAATATTGTCTAAATCTGAAAATGTATATTCAAAACTTCGAGTTGTTGCAATTGCTTTTTTAGTTGTAGTCTCCTCTAAAGACAACTTCGATTCTCCTTCTAAATCTTTTTTTAACTTCCAACCTGTGATAGATAAGTTTTTCAGTACCCAATCGTCATTCAACTTTGTAAAATCATACGCTTTTACACATCCTTTAGCTTGTAGTCTTTTTTGTATACCTCTTCCAATTCCCCATACCTTTTCTATAGGTGTCCATTGCAATGCCTTGACTCTTTTTTCTTCGGAATTGATTACATATACTCCTCCTGTTTCTTTTGGAAACTTACGTGCTATTTTATTTGCTACT
The DNA here is from genome assembly GCF_050290165.1 of Tenacibaculum sp. Classification (GTDB taxonomy): domain Bacteria; phylum Bacteroidota; class Bacteroidia; order Flavobacteriales; family Flavobacteriaceae; genus Polaribacter. The sequence continues at coordinate 13,904 of NZ_JBNKHD010000008.1, forward strand.
TTACTTAATGCTTTAGTTGGAGCAATTCCTACACAAGTAGGAATACCTGTCCATTGTAAAATTGTGCTTCTAATTTTTGTTCCGTAAGAATCAAAATCACATGCTTCAAAGCCTTTAAATTGTAAAAAAGCTTCATCAATAGAATATACCTCAACATCAGGGGAAAATTGTTCTAAAATTTTCATCACCCGAGCACTCATATCTCCATACAATGGATAATTTGAAGACAACACAGAAATTTGATTGTTTTTACAAAACTGATCCCACTTAAAAATAGGAGCTCCAAATGGCAATTCTAATATTTTTGCTTCATCGCTCATTGAAATAACACACCCATCATTATTACTTAAAATAGCCACGGGCTTCCCTTGCAAATTCGGGTTAAAAACCCGTTCGCAAGAAGCATAAAAGTTATTACAATCTACCAACGCATACATAATTGTAAAGGTAAAGAATATTAAAAAAACGTACTCTAACTAACTTTCCCTATTTTTGTTATATGGTAAAGAAATTAAAAATTGACGGAATAGATAAAATCATTATCAAACGATTGGTTAATGATGCTCGTACCCCTATTTTAAGTATTGCACGTGAAGTGGGAATATCTGGAGCTGCTATACATCAACGATTACGAAAATTAGACGAGTCTGATTTAATCGAGGGTTACAAAATGGTACTAAATCCCAAAGCCTTAGGATATACCACTACCGCTTTTGTTGGGGTGTTTTTAGATTCTGCCAGTTTATATTCTTCTGCCATTAAACGTTTAAAAGAAATTCCTGAAATTGTAGAAAGTCATTATACCACGGGTAACTATGCCATTTTTATTAAAATCTTATGTAAGAACAATGAAGATTTGATGCACCTGTTAAATAAGGATATTCAAACTATAAAAGGAGTTTCAAGAACTGAAACTTTTATATCTTTAGACCAACAAATAGATCGACAAATAAAAATTTAAAAACCCCGAATGAACGATTTTATCTTCTACTTTAAAATAGGCTTGTTTCATGTATTAGACTTCAAAGCCTATGACCACATTTTATTCTTAATTGTACTAGCAGTTGTGTATCAATTTAAACAGTGGACAAAAGTATTATGGCTAATAACCCTATTTACCATTGGACATTCCTTAACACTGGCGCTTTCAGCATACGGAATCTTAAAAGTACGTGCAGATTTAATCGAATTTTTAATTCCTCTTACTATTTTCGTTACAGGATTAATGAATGTATTAACCGCTAAAAAAGCGTCGGTAGGAAAAGAAAACCAGAATTTGTTTTTTGCTTTATTTTTTGGGTTAATTCACGGATTCGGTTTTTCAAACTACTTTAAAAGCATAATAGGAAAAACCTCTGATAAGTTATTTCCTTTATTAGAGTTTGCTTTAGGTGTAGAAGCTGCACAAATTATAATCGTTTTAGGTATTTTATTAATTGGAACCTTAGTACAATCAATCTTTGGGGTAAATCGTCGTGATTGGATATTGATTACTTCTTCTATTGTAATTGGCTTTGCTTTACTGATGATGTTTAACCGTGTTTTTTGGTAAAAAATTAACGCCCAACTAATTCAAATCTAATTACCTTTAGCTTAACAAAGAAAACCTCTCTAAAAATTTTGAAGAAAAAACAATTAAAATATGACATTGCTTATTTAAAAATGGCAGCAGAATGGGGACAACTTTCACACTGTATCCGTAAAAAAGTAGGTGCTTTAATTGTTAAAGACAGAATGATTATTTCTGATGGCTATAATGGAACTCCTTCTGGGTTTGAGAATTTTTGTGAAGACGAAGAAGGATATACAAAATGGTATGTGTTGCATGCCGAAGCGAACGCCATCTTAAAAGTAGCTTCTTCAACACAATCGTGCAAAGGTGCTACATTATATATTACGCTTTCTCCTTGCCAACAATGTAGCAAACTGATACATCAAGCAGGAATAAAACGGGTAGTATATACTAGTGCATACAAAGATCGTTCTGGATTAGATTTTTTAGAAAAAGCAGGTGTTGAATTGACATATTTACCAAATGAATAAAAATAATTTACCTATATATTTATCTATTGCTGTAGTTTTTGGTATTCTTATCGGAACTTTTTTTAGCAATGGAAACTCTAGCAATTTTATTGGAAAAAGCTCTTCTAGTGAGCGTAAAATAAAACGCTTAATCGACTATATTCAAAGTGATTATGTTGACAATGTAAATACTGATGAATTGTTAGATGGAGCTATTACTGAAATGTTAGGAAAGTTAGACCCTCATTCGGTATATATTCCAAAAGAAAACCTACAGTTAGTTACTGAAAATATGCAAGGTAATTTTGTGGGTATCGGAGTTCAGTTTCGTATGATTGGCGATACAATTACAGTTATAGAACCTATTAAAGGAGGCCCGAGTATTGAAGCCGGAATTAAAGCTGGAGATAGAATTTTGCTTGCCAATAAAGATACTCTTTATGGGAAAAATCTTGAGACTTCTCAAATAATGCAAACCTTAAAAGGAAAACCTGATACCAAAGTTGATTTACAAGTTTATAGAAAAACCAACGATAGTATATTTAACATAACGATTAATCGTGGAAAAGTAAATATTAAGAGTGTAGATGTTGCTTACATGCTAAACGATAGCATAGGATATATAAAACTAGATCGTTTTGCTCGTAATACCTATATCGAATTTAAGTCTTCTTTAAAAAAATTACTTAGTAAAGGAATGACAGACTTAGTGCTAGACCTTCGTGGAAATGGTGGTGGTTTTATTGATATCGCGAACGATATTGTAGATGAGTTTTTGGAAGATGATAAACTTATTGTATTTACCAAAAATAATAAAGGAGATATTGTAAAGTCTTTTGCAACTGAAAAAGGTGATTTTGAACATGGGGGTTTGTATGTATTAATTGATGAAAACTCAGCTTCAGCCTCAGAAATTGTGGCAGGTGCCTTACAGGACAATGATAAAGGAATTATTATTGGTCGTCGTTCATTTGGAAAAGGATTGGTGCAACAAGAAATGGATTTAGGAGATGGTTCTGCTGTTCGTTTAACTACTGCACGTTATTATACCCCTACAGGACGCTCTATTCAAAAGCCGTATAAAGGAGAAACGCCTTCTGAAGAATACAATCATGATTATGAACACCGAATAGAAAATGGTGAGCTTTTCAATAAAGACAGTATTAAAACTGTAGATAGTTTAAAATACACTACACCTAAAGGTAAAGTAGTATATGGCGGAGGCGGTATTATTCCTGATTATTTTGTAGCGGTAGATACTTCTGCTTATGTTCCTACTATATTTTTTAGACCTTTAAACAATTTCGCTTTTACATACGTGGATAACAATCGTAAAAAATTAGCCTCAATAACGGTAGAAGATTTTATTGATAATTTTGATAAAAACAATGTAGTTTCTGATGAGTTCTTAACCGAGTTAAAAGATTTTAGACTTTCTGAAAGAACAAAAAATCAACTTCGCAATAACTTAAAAGTATTGATAGCTCGCGAACTTTTTAACGACGAAGGTTTATATAAAGTAGATCAACAAGATGACAAAATGCTTCAAAAAGTGTTTGAGTTAGAGAAAAACAGCATGATTAAAGAATAAGTTAAATCATAAAATAATTCTAACTCTTAATCTTTCTGTTTAGTTATAGAAAAACAGAATAATACTTGATAGCGTCTTTTTATCTCCTACAAAATTGTAGTTTTATTGCCTTGTACAAATTAGTCGTAGAATACTAAGTTTCTTCTACTTCAAATAAAGTAAGCGCAATGAAAAAATCAGCTAATACAAGAGCTACCATCTTACAACAAGCATTTGAACTCATTTATCAAAAAGGGTATCAATCTACTAGTATTGATGAAATTATAGCTACTACCAAAGTTACAAAAGGTGCTTTCTATTACCATTTCAAAAACAAAAATGAAATGGGTTTTGCTCTTATTAAAGAAGTAATACAACCCAAAACTATTGATATCTCAATTAGTTTTCTTTCTTCATCGGTTAATCCTTCCAATGCTTTATATAAAATGATAGAAAACTTACTCTTAAACAACTCTACATTAACTATTGAGTATGGTTGTCCTCTAGGTAATCTTGTTCAAGAAATGTCACCTATAAATAACGATTTCAAAAAAATACTTGAAGAAGTAAAAAACCTTTGGCTCAAAGCCATTACTACATTTATTAAAAACGGTCAAGACAATAACACTATAGCAAACCATTTTAATGCAGAAGAAGTAACTGAATTCATAATATCAAGCTATTGGGGAGTAAGAAACTTAGGAAAATTAGACACTACGAATAAGACTTATACAAACTACTTAAAACAGTTAAAGTTTTACCTAAAGGGTATAGAAAATAATTAGCCAATAAAAAACATACTAATTAGTATGTTTTTGTTTTACATTTGTATTATCCCAAAAAATAGACAATGCAAATACTTAAAAACGATCACAGTCCGTCAGTTTTAAACAAAACTGAAGTTTTTAACTTTAAAAGGCTCTTAATCTCTTCTAAAATAAGAGAAAACTACTCTAAATTATTATATAAAGCTGGAATCAAATCTTTGATTCAATTTGATATTGATACTATTAAAATTCCTGATTCTAAACTATCAAAATTAGCTGTAGAAGAAGCTAGTGATTTATGCAATACCATTCTATTAAATCATTGCTATAGAACGTTCTTTTGGTCGGCTGGTATTGCTGTTTCAGAAGAATTACAATACGATAATGAAACCCTTTTTGTTTCATCAATTCTACACGACATAGGTTTAAGCGATAAACACAATCATATATGTAGTCAGCAGTGTTTTGCTAATTATGGAGGAACTCATGCATATAAATTTGTGGCGAAGCATACTTTAAATCCACATACCCCTTCAATCATAAAAACTGCTATTGACATGCATTTATATCCTTCAGTTAGTAAAAAGAAACACGGGAATGAAGCTTATTTACTATCAAAGGCTGCGGCAATGGATGTTATTGGCTCACATGTATTCCAAGTACCTTCATTGTATATAAGACAAGTACATAAAACTTATAACAGGAATGGATTTAAGGATGATATTATAAACACAATGGAAAACCTCAATCATAAAGAAAATACAAGAGCAGATATTTTGTACAAAATGGGATTCCCTACAATGGCTTCTAAAAATGTATTAGACTCAGAATTTTTAAATTCTTAACTAAGTTTTGCTTCCCTCTTACTCTGATATACTTCACTAATCGTTGGGTTATGAGGGCAGCTTTTTATAATTTTTAATTCGTCTCCTATATTAACAAAACCTGTTTGTAATATTTTAAAATACACTCCAGGAAAATCTTTTTGCCAAAATTGTTTTACAATTTTCATATCATTAAAACGAACTCCCAATTTCATACAAGGTTGACGTGGTTTAGTTACTTCTATTATTACTTCACCCACCTCAAATGTATCTCCAACATGCAATAATGATTCATCTAGATTATCAATAGTTAAGTTCTCACCAAACATTCCAAAACTCCAGTTTAAATCAGGATACAGTTCTTTCCAATAACTATAATGCTCTTTTGAATATGCATATACAGCCTGATCAATGCCTCCATGATATTTTCTATCACAAATAGCATCATCCTTTACTTTTTCAACATCTAAAAAAATAGGATTTTCAACAGGAAATTTAAATATCCCAGTAGTAATGGTTTTTCCCTTCCAGTCAACTTCTTTTCTTTCTCCTATATTGGTAGCTACAATTTTCATTTGATTTTTTTATTCTATTAAGAAATCCTGTAATACATCTGCAATTTTTCGATTATCAGACAACTGTGGTATTTTGTTTTGTCCTCCAAACTTCCCTATTGACTTCATATACTCATGAAACCCTCCTTTTTTTACTTTTCTTATAATCAAAGGACGCAATACCTTACCAACAATCAAATCAAAATAATAGACATTTTGCTCTTGCATAGAAGCATCTATTTTTGAGGCAAGTTCTTCTAAATTATCAGGCTCATTTTCAAACTCAATAAACCATTCATGGTATGGCAATCCACTTTCTGGATTCACTTGTGGAGCAACGGTAAATTCACTCACATTAATATCAGTTCCTTTAATGGCATCATTCAACGCTTTTTCTACTTCTTTACCAATTACATGCTCTCCAAAGGCTGAAATAAAGTGTTTAATACGTCCTGTTACCTTGATTCTATAAGGTTTTAATGATGTAAACTCAACAGTATCGCCAATGTTATACCCCCACAAACCTGCTGAAGTATTTAAAATAATTACATAGTTTACTCCTAACTGAACATCTTTCAACGAGATTCTTGTTGGATTTTCATCGAAAAACTCATCTGCTGGAATAAACTCATAAAAGATTCCTGAATTTAGCTGTAACAACATTCCTTTTTCAGTCTGTGAATCTTGATACGCAATAAATCCTTCAGATGCAGGATACAACTCTACATAGTCTATTTTTTTTCCTATTAAGGTTTCAAACTTGTTCTTATAGGGTTCAAAATTCACTCCTCCGTACACAAAAAAGTTAAAATTTGGGAAAATTTCAGCAATCGTCTTTCCTGTTTTCTCTTTTAGCTTCTCAAAATACATTTGTACCCATGATGGGATTCCACTAATCACCGTCATATCTTCAGATAAAGTTTCTTCTACAATTTTATCAACCTTAACATCCCAATCTTCAATACAATTCGTTTCCCAACTTGGCAAACGGTTTTTCAACAAGTAATTTGGAACATAATGCGCTGCAATACCGCTAAGTCTTCCCAAATTTACTCCATTTTTATGTTCTAAAACAGGGCTTCCTTGTAAAAAAATCATTTTTCCATTTACAAAACTGGCATCGTTTGTTTCGGTAATATAAAATAACAAAGCATTACGTGCTGCTTTGATATGAGTGGGCATAGACTCCTTACTTATTGGAATATATTTTGCCCCAGAAGTTGTTCCTGAGGTTTTCGCAAAGTATAAAGGTTTTCCTTTCCACAATACATTTTCTTCACCAGCAACAACTCTATCTACATATGGACGTAACCCTTCATAATCGCTAATAGGAACCCTTTTTTTAAAGTCTTCATAGTTATTGATAGAAATAAAATCATGGTCTTTTCCAAAAGCGGTTTTACATCCTTCTGTAACCAAATATTGGAAAACTTTTTCTTGCGTTTTATGCGGTTCGTTTGCCCATTTATATACTTGATTTCTTACAATTTTTGCAAAAGGAATTGCTAGTGTTGATTTTATACTCATGTTTTATATTAGATGTTTAGAACCTTAGTTGCTTTATTTAAAAACTAACCTTTCTATATTTCTATTATCTTACTTATTGGAAATCTATATAATTTAACGGATTTACAGGAAATCCATTATTCCATAACTCAAAATGTAAATGCGGACCAGTGCTTAATTCTCCTGTAGAGCCTACATTCGCTATAGCCTCCCCTGACTTTACAATATCTCCCTGTTGTTTCAACAAGGTTCCGTTATGTTTATACACCGAAATAAACTCGTTAGAGTGCTGAATCGTAATTACGTAACCTGTCTCTGCCGTCCATTCAGCTAATATTACCGTTCCATCTGCTACTGCTTTTACCGGTGTACCAGTTTGTGCTACGATATCAATTGCATAGTGTTTATCGTTCATATCAAACGGTTGCGAAATACTTCCTGTTAATGGTGAAAAGAATACATTTTTAATTCTATTTTCTCCACCTTTATATAATGGAAAAAGATCTTTACTTTCAATCTTTTCTCTAAATAATGAATCTTGCCTTGTTGCTTGTAATTTACTTTCATCTAACACAATCGTCTGCATATCGGTAGTTAAAGAATCAATTTCTTCAGGTTTAATTTCTCCTGTTAAAACAGGTTTTAGTGCATTTGCATAACGCTCTATAATTGCCAACCTTGTTTTTAAAGAATCTGATTCGTAGGTTAACCTAGTAGCTTTCTTTTTTAATGCTGTTGAAGAATAGCCTGGTATGTATTCTCGTATTCCTGTAAAAGCAATTAATAATGTTGTTAATACAATAAGAATTATAGAAAACACCCCTCCTAAAACAAAGACATTTAATCTTGACAGTTTTAAAGAAAATCGTTCTTGAAAAGTATCTTCATTTAAAATTACCAAGCGGTATTTATCAGTTAGCTTCTGTTTAAGCTTTCGTGCTTTTTGAATTTTCGCCACGTTTTATACTTGTTTGGATTTCAAATATACAACGAAAAAATTTCAATTCTTTTCTTAAAAAAAGTTTAAAATATAGCTGATATTTTAACAAACCTATATAACCTTAAAATAAAAATTATATAAGCTCTTTTACGATTATTTTTTACATAAAAAAAGACCTGTTAATTAACTGGTCTTTAAAGCTTTCTTCTCTTTCCCTCTATCTCCTATCTTTTAACGTAATCTCTCTTACATTACCCTCAGTATCAGTTACTGTTGCAACATTATCACAAGATCCATCTCCAAAATCAATAGTATGTTTGTGCTCTCCTCTTGTTATTTCAACAACTCCACTCACAATATATCTACACACATATTCTCTTCTTAAACTCGTAGTTATAGTAACTTTTGCTTCTTTTCCTAATTTATTAACAGACTCCCAAAAACCAGAAATTAAAAATACATCGTCACCTCTTTCAACCGTACCTGCTCCTTCAATCATTTCTTTAATTTTTTCTCCTTTTTTAATAATTACTTCTCCAGTTGCTAAAGTAATTGTAAGATCTATTGAATAGGTTCTTTCAGGATTTCCACTAGCATTTTCTCTTACTCTAGAAACTGAAATGGTACCAACTACAGAGTTTTCATCAATCGAAAAGTTTTCGAATGTCACTGTTTTAGAATACGCTCCTTCTACTTTTACATATTCTATAATAATTTTTCCTACGAAAACGTGTCCTCTTTTTCCAGTACATCCATCACCAAAATCTATTGTAACAGTTTTACCTTCTGCAGTTTCTTCAACAGTTCTAAGTATGCATTCAGGATGGTTGCTTATTGAAGCTTCTCCTTTAGCAGCAATTTCTCCTATAGCAGCATCATCTTCAATAACACTCTCTAAGTTTGATGAAATATCATCTTCTAAAACTACATTCAAAGATTCTTCCGTTGTCAAATCAGCATTTAACAAGTCACTCGTTTCATTCGAATCACATGAAGTCAAGGTTAAAAAACCTAAGATGGAAAGGAAGTACACATTTCTTTTTACAAATTTTAAAGTCATAATTTCTATTTTTTAAGAGTTAATCAATTACTTTGACCTTAAGATTTGCAAAAAGTTTAATTATGGTTTTTATTTTTTATAAAAATTCATCTCATCAATATACTTCCATACTTGTTGAGAAAGCAAGGGTTTACAGTTCTTACCCTCTTTAATTGCCTTACGTATCATGGTTGAAGAAATTTCCACAATAGGTGCATCAATTCTGTGTATTTTTTTGTGATTACTGAATTGATTTTCTACAATTCCTTCAGAAACTCTCGGATATACATACACATGATAATCTTCTAAAATAGCTTCATAATTCTTCCATTTATGAAAGCTTTTCAGATTGTCTTCTCCCATGATTAAACTAAAATTATAATCCGGATACTTTTCTGAAATATGTGCTAAGGTATTTATTGTGTAATTAGGTTGGGGAAGTTTAAATTCTATATCTGAAGGTTGAATTTTTTCGTATTCTTGAGTTGCTAAATACACCATTTCTAATCGATGATGATTTTCTAACAACGAATTCTTCTTTTTAAAAGGATTGTGAGGCGTTACAACCATCCATATTTCATCTAAATCAGAATTTTCTACCATATGGTTGGCTATTATTAGATGTCCTATATGAATTGGGTTAAAAGTTCCAAAATACAATCCTATATTTTTCATAACCTCTTAAAATACTATTCTTCTTCCTGTGAAGTAACTTTTTGTAATCCTAAAAATTCATCTACTAAATCTTCTGCCTCTTGTAAAGCTACCGATAAATCATAATTTTTGATGATTTTATCAAACTGTGGGGCTGTTGCTAATTCTACCGAAGCCTTAGCTATACGCATGTTGATTTTATCTTCACTTTCAGTACTCCTCTTCTTTAAACGGATTTTAAGCTCATCAACACTTGGTGGCTTTACAAAAACTGCTAAAGTTTCATCTGGAAATTTCTTCTTGATACGCAAACCTCCAACAACATCAATATCAAAAATCACGTGTTTTTTTTGCGCCCAAATACGTTCTACTTCGGTTTTTAAAGTTCCGTAGAAATTATCGCGATATACCTCTTCCCACTCTAAAAACTCATCATTTTTTATTTTTTGCTTGAACTCTTCTGCTGAAATAAAATAATAATCTTTTCCATCAACCTCTTCACCTCTTGGTCCTCTTGAAGTTGCAGATATTGAAAATTCTAAATTAAACCGTTTTTGTGCTAATAAATGACGTACAATTGTTGTTTTACCTGAACCTGATGGTGCTGAAAACACAAATAACTTCCCTTTAAACTCCTTTGACATTTTTTATAAAACGTTTAATATTTGTTCTTTTATTTTTTCTAATTCGTCCTTCATTTGAATAACTAATTTTTGCATTGGAGCAAAATTAGCTTTAGAACCGGTTGTGTTAATTTCTCTACCTATTTCTTGTACAATGAACCCTAATTTTTTTCCATTAGAATCTTCGGTTTCTAATTGTTGTAAGAAATACTCTAGGTGATTTGCTAAGCGCACCTTTTCTTCATTTATATCAAGCTTTTCTAAGTAATAAATTAACTCTTGCTCAAAACGATTTTCATCTACCTCTACTTTTAAATCGTCTAAAGCTTTTTGTAAACGTTCTTTTACATGTGAAATTCGCTCACCGTCCAACTCCTTTACTTCCTCTAAAGCTGTTTGAATATTTGCTATTCTAAGTTTAAAATCTTCTTCTAAAGACTTTGCTTCGTCGATTCTATATTGAATAATTTCTTTCAACGCCTCATCTATGTGAGCATCTATTTGATTCCATTCTTCTTCATCCAATTCTTCACGCTCAGTTTTTAAAGCATCTGGCATTTTTACAGCCATTTTCATCAGCTCAATATCTTCTGAAGAACCTACTTGGGTTATATTTCTTAACTGTTGCATGTACGACCTTACGACACCTGTATTAACTGTGGTTGACGTTTCATCTGCAGTCATTTCAACATAAATAGAAAAATCCACCTTACCACGCACTAAGCTACTCGCTAGTTTTTTACGAACGTCCAATTCCTTTTCTTTATAATAAGAAGGAATTCTTGTGTTTAAATCTAAATTTTTACTATTTAAAGATTTAACTTCAATCGTTACTTTTTTAGAGGGTAGATGTAGTACAGATTTTCCATACCCCGTCATAGATTGTATCATAACTTCGTTTTAATAATCCGCAAAGATACATTTATTTATTGGGAGTTTCAGTAGGGCGCTTGGTCACTAAAAACACCCCTAAAAATATAAGTAATGCAGCCCCTATTTTAATTACATCTATATGATCACTTCCTACAATTAATGCATAGATGGCAGCAACTACAGGTTGTAAATAGATAAAAACACTTACTGTAGTTGGTTTTAATTTAGATAACGCGAACAAATTAAATAGATAAGTTATACAGGTAGTAAACAACACTACAAATCCTGCTTTTAAATAAATAGTTGTTGGCATTATTTGCCATTGAACTTCTAGTAGTTCTGAAATACCAAAAGGAAATACTAATAATAATCCAAAAAGATATAACCACTTTACAAAAACAATCGGATTGTATTTTGCTATCAACTTTTTTACAATTACTAAATACATGGCATAGGATGCTGCATTGATAAATACTAGAAAATTACCTAACATCATATTTGTTGCATCACCCTTTAATGGGTTTCCATAAGCTATTAAAATTACCGCTCCTATTAAACCAACAACAACTCCTGCTATTTTTCTTAAAATTAGTTTTTCTTTTAAAAGTATACTAGCAAAAATTAACACTAAAATTGGTGTGGTCACCATCATTACCGATGCACTAATAGGTGTGGTATAACTCAATCCTTTAAAGAAAGTAAGCATATTTAAAGCAATTCCGAAAAAAGCTGCCGTTGCTACTTTCTTGTAATCAGCTTTCTCTATAGAGGGTGCTTTCACAAAAAATCCTAACAACCAAAAAATCGTGGTTGCCCCTCCAACACGAAGTAATATGAACCCAAAAGGCTCTATATGTTCTTCCATCACTTCTTTTGCTACCGTAAATGTAATTCCGTAGATAAGTGTTGCTATAGATGTAGCGGTAAGTGCTAACGCTCTTTGGTTCATTTTTCGGGCTTTAAAAACAAGTGCTGCAAAGATGATGATAAAATTCATCTTTTTTTCTACTTTTTTACCCTATCTCATTCTTTTAACATCATATTATTATAACTAAAAAGCACTGCTAATGCAGTGCTTTTTCCTTTGGTTGATTAACTTTTGATTAGTCCACTAAAGGTGGTATTCTTAATACTTGTCCTGGATAAATTTTATCTGGGTGTGTTAACATCGGTTTATTTGCTTCAAAAATCACAGGATACTTCATCGCATCTCCATAAAATTCCTTAGCTATTTTACTTAATGAATCTCCACTAATTACTGTATGAAATTGTGCCATTTCAACTTCTTCAATCTCCTCAACTTCTGCAACTGTCATATTATCTTCAACCGTGGCAATTCCCTCTGTATTACCAACTACTAAAACTACTTTTTCTTTAGTCGCTAAATCAGCAGCCTCTCCCGTAACGGTTGCTTTATCATCATTTACTTTAATGGTTAGGTTTTCAATAGCAAGTTCTAATCTATGTACCGCATCTACTAACTTGGTGGCTTTTTCTGCAGCTTCTTCTTCTGTTGTTTTTCCTATGCCAAAAACTTTTGCTCCAGCATTTTTAATAAACGAAAAAATTCCCATTTCTTTTAAAATTTTATTTGTTAATATTTCCTTTCTTGTCTGACAATATACAATTTTTATATGTAAAAATTCACACAACGAAGATGTCTACCATCAATATCTATCATAAAAAAAATCACATTGAGAATTCAATGTGATTTTTATATATACAATTTTATTTCTTACTTCATTCTAAAACGAACTCCACCCTTGCGCTTTCAACTCAATTTCCTGATTTGCTCGTGTTACTAAATTCATCCCTTGATTTTCTTCTGTAATATGCCCAATAACAGTTAAGTTAGGGTTTCCTTTTATCTTATCATAATCATCAATAGAAACCGTAAAAAGCAACTCATAATCCTCACCTCCACTTAAAGCAATCATCGTACTATCCATATTAAATTCTTCAGAAGTAGCTATGACTTGCGGATCCAAAGGTAATTTATCCTCGTATATTTTACACCCTGTTTTACTTTGAGTACAGATATGCATAATTTCTGAAGATAACCCATCAGAAATATCAATCATAGAAGTAGGTTTTACTTCTAACTCTTTTAATAAAGCAGGAATATCTTTACGTGCTTCTGGTTTTAACTGACGTTCTATTATATAGGTATAATTATCTAAATCTGGTTGACTTTGAGGGTTTACCTGAAACACTTGTTTTTCTCTCTCCAACACTTGTAACCCTAAATAAGCTCCACCTAAATCACCCGAAACTACAATTAAATCAGTAGGTTTTGCCCCATTTCTATATACAATATCTTCTTTCTTCGCGGAACCAATAGCTGTAATCGAAATTAACATTCCCTTTGTCGAAGACGTAGTATCCCCACCAATTAAATCTACTTTATAAGTATCACAAGCCAATTGTATTCCTGCATATAATTCTTCAATAGCCTCTAATGGAAAACGATTAGATACCGCAATTGATACTGTAATTTGCTCAGCTGTAGCGTTCATAGCATATACATCAGATAAATTAACCATTACAGCTTTATATCCTAAGTGTTTTAAAGGCATATAACTTAAATCAAAATGTACACCTTCTACTAACAAATCGGTAGTAATTACAATTTCTTTATCCGAAGAGCTTATAACTGCTGCATCATCTCCTACTCCTTTTATTGTTGAAGTATGATGTATTTTAAAATGCTTTGTTAAATGGTTGATTAGTCCAAACTCTCCAAGTTTAGCCAACGAAGTTTTTTCTTGATTTTTATCTTCTAACATGTTGCAAAGATAATGACAAGTAAATAAACAAACTCATTTCTAACCAATAAACAGTTTGAAATAAAAATAGGGTTTTACTGTTTTTATATGTTATATAATTAGCTAATTAACTATTTTAGTATTCTTTAAACTTCATCTTATGAAAAAGCTTAAAATTTTATTCGTCTTTTTTGGTCTTCTTTTTTTGACCTCTTGTTCTTCTTCTAATGAAGAACCTATAAAAACTAATAAAATAGTATGCTCTGGTGGTAAGGCTGGTATATACCCCTGTAATAATTATGATTTACTATTAAACATTCCATTAGACACCTTTGGAGCCACAGATGGGAGTGATTGCTGGGGATGGACAGACGAAACTACCAATAGAGAATATGCTATTATGGGTGTTAAAAACGGAACTGTTTTTGTAGACATCACTGATACTGAAAACCCTATTTATTTAGGCAAATTACCAACTGCAACTGTAAGCAGTTTTTGGTGGGACGTAAAAGTTTATAATAATTACGCCTTTATCGTTAGTGAAGCAACCAACCATGGTATGCAAGTTTTTGATTTAACCAAATTAAGAAATGTTACCAATCCTCCTGCTACTTTTACAGCAGACAAACATTTTACTGATTTTGGTAGTGCACATAATATAATCATCAACGAAAATACTGGTTATGCATATCCAGTAGGTACAAGTAAGTCAGGAACCTATAAAGGAGGTCCTTTATTTATCAACATACAAAACCCATTGAATCCAGTAAGTGAAGGTGGATGGGGAATGGACAACTACAGTCACGATGCACAAGTAGTTACTTACACAGGTCCTGATTCAGATTATACCGGTAAAGAAATCTTAATAGGTAGCAATGAGAACGAAGTGGTTATTGTTGATATTAGCGACAAGGCAAACCCTGCAACTATTTCTAAAATTTCATATGCTAATGTAGGTTATACACATCAAGGGTGGTTTACAGAAAACCAACAATTCTTTATTCTAGGAGACGAACTGGATGAACAAAATTTCGGGAACAATACTAGAACAATCATTTTTGACTTTACTGACTTAGATAATCCTAAACAGCATTTTATTTACACAGGTCCAACCAGCGCTATCGATCATAATGGATATGTAAACAATAATACTTTTTACTTAGCCAATTATACTGCAGGAGTTCGTTTTATAGACATCACAAATATCACGAGTTCATCTATTAGTGAAATTGGTTATTTTGACACCTACCCTGAAAACAATGGAGCTAATTTTAACGGTGTTTGGAATGTATATCCTTTTTTTAAAAGTGGAAAAATCGTAGTTAGTGATATTAACAGAGGTTTATTTGTGATTAAAAAACAGTAAATGTTCAAACATATTTCATCTATATTCTTATTAAGTGCAATTATATACAGTTGTAGTAATGATGACGGTATACATATTCCATCTTCAACAAAAACCCCTGATATTGACTTTATAAAAACTTTAGGAGGAAGTGTTAATGAAAGTGGTAGAAGTGTTGTTGAGGCTTCTGATGGAGGCTATGTAATTACTGGATTTACACAAAGTATAGACGGAGATATTGAAACAACTAGAAACACAATTCAATATGATTTTTGGGTCTTAAAATTTGATAGTCAAGACAATCTTCAATGGCAAAAAAACTATGGAGGAACTAAAGATGACAAAGCCTTTAAGATTATTCAAACTAACGATAATGGTTTTGTTATTGCTGGTTATGGTAAAAGTGATGATGGAGATGTAGACACTAACGAAGGGTTTGATGATATTTGGATTTTAAAATTAGATGCAAATGGTACTATAGTTTGGAAAACAACTACTGGTTTTTCAGGCGCTGATCAAGGCTTTACAATAACCCAAACTACCGATGGAGGATATTTTGTTGGAGGTATACTAGATGTTACTGCGTCAGGAGGCTTAGGAAACTCAAAATTTACGGCAAGACACGCTGGTGGAGATTATTGGGGACTTAAACTCAATGCCAGTGGTAATATTGAATGGCGTAAATATTTTGGCGGCACAAATACCGATACTTGTTATAGTGTTTCTGAAGCTTCTGATGGCTATATTTTAGTTGGCTCTTCAGACAGTAACGATGTGGATGTAAAAGACAACAAAGGAGCCTATGATTTTTGGATTGTTAAAACTGATAAAAACGGAAATTTTCTTTGGGAAAAATCTTTTGGCGGAACAGAAATTGACGAAGCGAGAGCTATTACAAAAACGAATGACGGAAATTTTATTATTATTGGAGACACCAGAAGTTCTGACAAAGACATCACTCAAAACAATGGTGGCGCTGATGTATGGGTTATAAAAATAACACCACAAGGAAATCTTTTATGGCAAAAAAATTATGGAGGCTCTAGTTTTGACGTTGGACGTTCAGTAAACAAAACTTCTGATGGTGGTTTTTTAATTGGAGGAAGCTCAAGAAGTACTGATAACAACTTTGAAAATAAAGGGCAAAATGATGCGTTAATACTAAAAATTGACAAAGACGGGAACCTAATATGGCAAAAAACAATAGGTGGTACCGAAATAGACTATTGTTACGATGCTGTTGAGCTAACCAATGGAAGCATCATTGCTGTTGGAGAAAGCAGTAGTAACAATCAAGATATAACAACAAACAAAGGTTTTTCAGACCTATTAATCATCAAAATGAAATAAATAATGAAGCGTTTTTTAACTCTTTTTCTTAGTGTATTACTTTTTTCTTGTAGCTCAGACAATGACGAACCTATTAAAGAAGTTTCTGTAAAATTGAAATTCACCCAAAACTGGGATGGAACCACAATTGAAACGTCCGATATTAATAATACTGAGTACACTAATAAACTTGGAACAAAACTTAACATAAGTGAATTACGCTATTTAATTTCACGTGTAGCCCTTACCAATGGCGCTGGAGATACCACTAAATTTGAAGGTTACAAACTAGTAGATATAAACAAACCAGACGATTTAACTTTTTCCCTCTCTCAAAAAGTATCGGAAGGAGATTACCAATTGTCTTTCACTTTTGGTTTCAAAAATGAAGATAATACCAGTAGTACCTATCTTGATTTAAACTCCGTTAATTGGAATGTTCCTGACATGGAAGGTGGTGGTTATCACTTTATGCAATTGGAAGGTAAATACAAAGATACTTTAGGCGTACAAAACTCATACAAATTTCATGCTGTAAGAGCTTATGATCAAGAAAAAGATTCCATTCTAGATACTTCATTTACAATTACCGCAGGTTCAGTTCTCCTAAAAAACAACGCAACTATAGAAGTTAAAATGAATGTTGCTGGATGGTTTAAAAGCCCTAACGATTGGGATTTGAATGAAAAAAGCAGTGTTATGATGGATTTTGAGGCTCAGAAATTAATATCAGAAAACGGTCAAACAGGTGTTTTCAGCTTAGGAGCTATCACTCAATAAAAATAACATGGCACAAAAGAGTATATATCTATTTTTATTACTTCTTCTTTTGATAAGTTGTTCATCAAAAGAAGAGAATGATGTATATACTCCTACCCCTGCAAGCTTAAAAATACCTGAGCTTTTTCAGCAAAAAATAATAGCTCCAGTAATTCCTACCAACAATCCATTAACAGTAGAAGGAATTGCTTTGGGTAAAAAATTATTTTTTGACCCTATTTTATCAAAAGATAACACACAATCTTGCGCTAGTTGCCACAATCCCAAAAGAGCTTTTACCGATGAAACTCGTTTTAGTGATGGTGTAGATGGTCAATTCGGAACCCGAAATTCTATGCCTCTATTTAACTTAGCATGGAACTATGACGAACGTTTTATGTGGGACGGAAAACAACTAAGTATTGAACGTCAAGCCTTCGCTCCTGTTAGGAATCCTATAGAAATGCATAGTAATTGGGTTGATGTTGCTAAAAAATTACAGGAACATACTGAATATCCAACACTTTTTCAACAAGCATTTAGAACATCAAAAATAGATTCAACTCTGGTAACAAAAGCAATTGCTCAGTTTGAAAGAACTTTAATTTCAGGAAACTCAAAATTCGACCAATATCTATTAGGTAAAACTCAACTAACTCCAGAAGAGTTAAATGGGTTTAATGTCTTTTCTGACGAGACAAAAGGGGATTGTTTTCATTGCCATGGCAGTAACAACAATCCTTTATGGACAGATAACAAATTCCACAACAATGGATTAGACGCAACTTTTACCGATTTAGGTTTAGGAGCTGTAACAGGTGATCCAAACGATAATGGTAGATTTAAAACCCCATCTTTAAGAAATTTAAAATTTACTGCCCCTTATATGCACGATGGACGATTTACTACTTTAGAAGAAGTAATCAATCATTATTCAGAAGGATTAAAATACTCACCTACTATTGATCCTTTAATGAAAAAAGTCAATCAAGGAGGTGTTCAACTTTCTAGTAAAGACAAAGCGGATTTAAAAGCCTTTCTTTTAAGTCTTTCTGATAACGACTTCATAAATAATACTGATTTTCAGCAATAATATATTAACAATCAGCACTTAGATTTATAGTATAGACAAATTTTATCGTTTCATAGCTATATTCATTTCAAAACATGACATAAATCATATTTTGTCATTATCTTTGCAATTGATTTAGATTTAATCTATTTAAACGATGATAAAAGTTTCAGACACAGCAAAAAAGAAAGTCATTGAATTAATGACAGATGATGGATTTGATACTACAACCGACTATGTTCGTGTTGGAGTAAAAAGTGGTGGTTGTTCAGGATTATCATACGACTTAACTTTTGACAAAACCCAACAAGAAAATGATAAAGTTTTTGAAGACAATGATGTAAAAATTGTTGTCGATAAAAAAAGTTTTTTATACTTAGTGGGTACTACTTTAGAATATTCTGGAGGTTTAAACGGTAAAGGTTTTGTATTTAACAATCCTAACGCTAATAGAACTTGTGGTTGCGGAGAAAGTTTTTCTCTGTAAAATCATTACACCAAAAAGAAGACTTAAAAACTGATGAGTAAATATACCGAGGACGATTTAAGAGAAGAATTAAAAACCAAAGAATACGAGTATGGTTTTTATACTGATATTGAAAGTGATAAATTTCCTAATGGGGTAAACGAAGAAATTGTTCGTGCCATTTCTAAAAAGAAAAACGAGCCTGCATGGATGACCGAGTGGCGTTTAGAGGCTTTTAGAATTTGGGAACAAATGGAAGAACCAGAGTGGGCTAACGTTACCTACAAAAAACCTAACTTCCAAGAAATATCTTATTACTCAGCACCTAAAAAGAAACCTAAACTAAATAGTTTAGATGAAGTAGATCCTGAGTTATTGGCTACTTTTGAAAAATTAGGAATTTCTTTAGAAGAACAAAAAAAATTAGCCAACGTAGCGGTTGATATTGTAATGGATTCTGTTTCGGTAGCTACTACTTTTAAAGAAACCTTAGCTGAAAAAGGGATTATTTTCATGCCGATTTCAGAAGCTATTCAACAGCACCCTGAGCTGGTTAAAAAATATATTGGTTCGGTAGTACCGCAAACCGATAACTTTTACGCTGCATTAAATTCAGCAGTATTCTCTGATGGATCTTTCTGTTATATTCCAAAAGGAGTTCGTTGTCCAATGGAGCTATCAACCTACTTCCGTATCAACGAAGGAGGTACTGGACAGTTCGAGCGTACTTTAGTCATTGCAGATGAAGGCAGTTACGTTTCTTATTTAGAAGGATGTACTGCTCCGCAACGTGACGAAAATCAATTACATGCAGCAGTAGTAGAGTTAATTGCCTTAGACGATGCTGAAATAAAGTACTCAACTGTACAAAACTGGTTCCCTGGTGATTCAGAAGGAAAAGGAGGAGTTTTCAACTTTGTAACAAAAAGAGGATTGTGCGAAACCAATGCTAAAATTTCTTGGACACAAGTTGAAACAGGATCAGCTATTACTTGGAAATATCCTAGTTGTGTTTTAAAAGGAAATAATTCTGTAGGTGAATTTTACTCAATTGCAGTAACTAACAACCATCAGCAAGCTGATACAGGAACTAAGATGATTCACTTAGGAAAAAATACCAAATCAACTATTATTTCTAAAGGTATTTCTGCAGGAAAGTCACAAAACAGCTACCGTGGATTGGTGCAAATCAATGCTAGAGCAGAAAATGCACGTAACTTTTCTCAATGTGATTCTTTATTAATGGGTAACGAGTGTGGAGCACATACCTTCCCTTATATCGAAGCAAAAAACAAATCAGCTCAAATAGAGCACGAAGCTACTACCAGTAAAATTGGTGAAGACCAATTATTTTATTGTAATCAACGTGGTATTGATACCGAAAAAGCAATTGCGTTAATTGTAAACGGATTTAGTAAAGAGGTATTAAATAAATTGCCAATGGAATTTGCTGTAGAAGCACAAAAATTACTAGAAATTAGTTTAGAAGGAAGTGTAGGATAACCAAATAAAAAATTAATATAATGAAGAAAATATTTTTATTAGCTCTTTTAGCAATTATTAGTTTTAGTTGTAAAAATGCTGAAAAAAAACAAGAAGCTAAAGAAGAAAAAGTAGCTGAAAAACCTCAAGTTAAACTTTATGTTTTAGATGGAGGTTCAATTTTAGTAAATAAATTGGAGGTTTTTTCTCAAGACACAACATATACTGGGCAGTCTAAACAGTTTGCAGATGCTTACTATGTGATATCACACCCAAAAGGAAATTTAATATGGGACGCTGGTTTACCAGAATCTTTAGTTACTGACAAACCATTTACAGAACCTAGTGGTACATTTACATTACAGCGTGCTGATTCATTAAAAAATCAATTACAATCTATTGATTTAACTGTTGATGATTTTAAGTATATCGCATTATCGCATCCTCATTTCGATCACACGGGGCATGCAAATTATTTTAAAAATGCAACTTGGTTAGTTCAAGAAAACGAGTATGATTTTATAACTAATGATTCTGCAAAAGTTAAAGATCCTAACACCTACAATTCTATCAAAGAATTAACAAATGTTCAAAAGATAAAAGGTGATTATGACGTATTTGGCGATGGTACTGTTGTTATTAAATACATGCCAGGTCATACGATTGGTCATCAAGCTTTATATATTGAAGCTGGTTTAGAAAAACCTATCTTATTAACAGGTGATTTATATCACTTTGAAGAAAATAGAGAAACTAAAGGTGTTCCTTCTTTTAATTACAATGTTGAGCAAACTCTAGAAAGCATGGAAAAGTTTGAAGCTTTCGCAAAAGAAAAGAATGCTGAGGTAATTATACAACACTCACCAAAAGATTTCGAAAAATTACAAAACCTATTAAAAAAGTAACCATACAGTAATGTTAAAAATAGAAAATTTACACGCAGGGATAGAAGATAAAGATATTCTTAAAGGAATAAACTTAGAGGTAAAGGCAGGCGAAGTACATGCTATTATGGGACCTAACGGAGCAGGTAAAAGTACCTTATCATCTGTTATCGCTGGTAACGAAAATTACGAAGTAACTTCAGGATCTATCGAATTAGATGGTGAAGATATTAGCGAATTAGCCCCTGAAGAAAGAGCACATGCAGGTGTATTTTTATCATTCCAGTATCCAGTTGAAATTCCTGGTGTTACTGTTACAAACTTCATCAAAACAGCTATTAACGAATCGCGTAAAGCTAAGGGATTAGAAGAAATGCCTGCAAAAGAGATGCTTAAGAAGATTCGTGAAAAATCAGAATTATTAGAGATTGATCGTAAATTCTTATCTCGTTCTTTAAACGAAGGTTTCTCAGGTGGTGAGAAAAAACGTAATGAGATTTTTCAAATGGCTATGTTAGAGCCTAAACTAGCTATTTTAGATGAAACTGACTCTGGTTTAGACATCGATGCTTTACGTATTGTTGCTAACGGAGTTAACAAACTAAAATCTAAAGACAATGCTGTAGTGGTAATTACACACTACCAACGTTTATTAGATTATATCGTTCCTGATTATGTACATGTTTTACACGATGGAAAAATCGTTAAAACTGGTGACGCTTCACTTGCTTTAGAATTAGAAGAAAAAGGATACGATTGGATTAAAAACGAATTGGCATAATTGATATATACAATTAACGCTAAGAAGTAATGACAGCAAGAAAATAATGGAGTTAAAAGAGAAAATATTATCATCATACGTAGCTTTTGAAAACGGTGTAAACATCAATTCAGATTTACACGAAATCAGAACAGAAGCATTACAAAACTTTGAAAAGTTAGGCTTTCCTACTAAAAAGTTAGAGGCTTGGAAATACACATCTTTAAATTCAATTTTAAAAGAAGATTACAGCATATTTCCAGACCGTGATGCCGCTGTTGAGTTAGCGGATGTAAAAAAGTTTTTCATTCATGAAATTGATAGCTACAAAATAATTTTTGTAGACGGAAAATACAGTTCATTTTTATCAAATACCACACACGACGGAAAAGATATCTGCCTGTTATCAGCCGCTTTTTCAAAGGATAAATACAAACCTATCGTAGAAAAGTATTTTAATAAAATAGCAAAACAGGATAACTTAACTTCATTAAACACTGCATTTGCTACTGAAGGTGCATTTATTCACATTCCTAAAAATGTTGAGGTAGAAAAACCTATCCAAATCATCAATTTTACCACAGGAAAAGAAAGTGCTACAATGTTACAACCTCGTAACTTAATTATTGTAGAGCAAAATGCACACGTTCAAATTATAGAACGCCACCAGAACCTTAACAACAATGCTGTATTAACCAATTCTGTAACTGAAATTTATACTGATACACACGCTACAGTAGATTATTATAAAATACAGAACGATAACAACTTTGCTTCTTTAGTTGACAATACATACATAGAACAACAAAAAGAAAGTACCTGTTCTGTACACACGTTTTCTTTTGGTGGAAATATTACTCGAAACAATCTAAACTTCTACCAAAAAGGAGAATACATCAACTCTGTTTTGAAAGGAATAACCATTATAGAAGGAAAACAACATGTAGACCACCACACATTGGTAAATCACATAGAACCAAACTGTGAAAGTCACCAAGATTATAAAGGCATTTATGGTGATCGTTCTACTGGGGTATTTAACGGTAAAGTTATTGTTGAAAAAGAAGCTCAAAAAACAAATGCATATCAGCAAAACAACAATGTTTTGATTAGTGATAAAGCAACTGTAAATGCTAAACCTCAGTTAGAGATTTTTGCTGACGACGTAAAATGTTCTCATGGTTGTACAATTGGTCAGTTAGATGACCAAGCATTGTTTTATATGCAACAAAGAGGTATTCCTAAAAAAGAAGCTAATGCATTACTAATGTATGCCTTTGCGAATACTGTTTTAGAGAGTGTTAAAATACCTGAAGTAAAGAAAAGAATTACTAAGTTAATTGCCGATAAGCTAGGCGTGAATATTGGTTTTGATTTATAAAAACATAAGGCATTAGTGAGTTAACTAATGCCTTTCTTTTTAACTTTCTTATGCTATGAAATCTAAGTTTTTAAAAAACTTATCTATTCCTTATCCTTACTTATTTCACACTAAAAGGAATCTGATTATTGCATGTGTTTTAAGTGTAATACTCTTTTTTATTAATTTTTATTTCTCCCCTCAGATAAACATTAATAATACTTTCTTTACGAACAAATTACAAGTTTGCTTAACCACTAGCATCATTACTTTTTTTAGTATTTTGTTCTTTACCGAAGTTATTCCGAAAGTTTTTTTTACTTCTGAAGTAAAGGAAAATTGGAATACTTTACAAGAATTTTTCTTCACAATAGGAATACTAATTTCTATTGCTCTTTTTCAAAATAGTTTTTTGTTACTGTTGAAAAATGGTGCTATCCACACCTTTTTTTCAAGTTTAATAAATACATTTTTTTACGTCGTTTTAATAGGCACTATACCTGTGCTTATAATTATCTGGATTAACTATGTAGTTATTTTAAAAGAGAATTTAAAAAGTGTTAAAGCATACAACGAACAACTTCAAAAAGAATTAAAATTAAAAGACAAAGAAGCTGTTTTATACATAGAGACCAATAATATAAATGAAACCTTAATTTTAGACCTCAACACCTTCTTATTTGCAAAATCAGAAGGTAATTATGTAGATATCTACACTAAAAACCTAAACACGGTAGATGTTAAACCTTATAGAATATCTATTCAAAAATTATTAACTGATTTATCCGATTATCCTTTTATTTTTAGTACACATCGATCTTATATAATCAATATTAAAAACATAAGAAGAACCTCCGGAAATGCGAGAAATTATAAAATTTCATTTTCAGACATTTCACAAGAGGTTCCTGTTTCTAGAAATAAGTTTAAGGTATTTAAAGAGGCTTTTGATAAATATTATAAAGAGACTAAATTAGAAAGTGTAGCCCACGCTTAAGCCAAAAAACAGTCTTGAATCAAAATCTCCAGGTCTGAATCTACCATTATCAAAAATTCCTTTTAACGAGCTCCAAACATCTAAACTTATGGTTACTCTATTAAAAGTGTAGCCTAAAGAGTTTATCATTCCGTAATTAAAATACGAATAAGAGTTCTTATACTTTTCGTACACATTTAAATGCCCTATATACAAACTTCCTTTAGATTTAAGATTTGTATATCCTAAAAAAGGTTGAGCAGAGAAATAAAACCTTCTTTTATTAAAAGGATAAATACTTAAATCTAACAACCCTGCTACTGTTAAATCTCTTGTATATCCATCAACATAATCTGTAAACATGTTTTCATCTTCATTAATAAAACTATTTTGATAAACTGCACCAGCCATTAGTGTAAGTCTTTTCGTTTCTAACAAGCTTTTCTTAGCTTTGAAAACAATACCATAGTTCTCTCCGAAACTTACATTGATGATATCTGTTGTATATCCCAACTCCAGTTTCCATTTCATCGTATTTTTATCTACTTGAGCATTACTTGTTAAACCGCTTATTAAAAGCAGCACATATAAAATCTTCTTCATCTTTATTCAATTATTTGCAATCCATTTTTAAATCCTTTTATTGGGCTATTTCTATGCGAAGTATTAATGAGTCTATCATAGCTAAAATTAAAGTCATTATAGTTACTCGATTCAATTTGTTTTACCAAAGCACTATAAGAGGTATTCATACCCACTCCTTCTAGATCTCCCATAGCTATGTAAAGAGATTTATCATCTAGCGTATTTTGTTCTCTAGCATTTAACTCAAGATTGAATATATATGAGTTATACCACATTAAATTGGGGCTTATTGCAATTGCATTATCAAAAAGGTTTTCTTGTTCCTCTTGCATCATAACATACAAGGCAAAATAACCACCTAGTGAATGCCCATAAATTGTTTTTGTTAAGCTATTTATATGATAGTCTTCCTCTACTCTTGGTATTAATTCTAAGTTGAGAAAATCAATAAACTTTTTTGCTCCTCCAGAATCTCCATCAAAGCCCCTATCATAAGGATAAGAATAATCTGTACCTCTTTCGTTATCTCCGCTATAGCCAATACTTACTAAAATAATATTGTCTTTCCCTTCTGAGTTTAGTACTTCTACACACTCGTTATAATAATCGTCTCCATCCAATAAATAAACAACATGGTATTGTTTTGTGTTATCAATTTCTTTAAGACTAGCCACCTTAATAGCATACTTAAATTTTGTTGAATTTGATTTTACTATAAAACGTTCTTGTTTAATAGTAGGAGGTAAATCTTCCTCTGCACAGCTTATCAATAAACAGGCAAAAAAGCATAAAAATAAAACTGTTGTTTTAGTGTTAGAATAAATAATCATCTTGGTATTTTTTAGTTATTTCTTACCAAAAATATCTCTCTTATTTACGCTTGTATTTACTAAAACCCTAAGTGGTATGAAATGTTCTTAATTTGTGATGAAAGGACTATTTGTAAATCATCATTTTACACAATGACACAAAGTTTTAGATGGAAAACCCAAATTAAATGTGAAGTATTAGACTGGTTAACCAACAAAATATAAACCAAGAAAAAAAGCTACTTCTATTAGCCTCTAATTTCTCTTGTCAAAAGGTATAATGATTCCTTTTTCTATATAATTTTTAAGCCCATTTAGCAACAATGCCCAACAGTAAGATGAATGTTTGAAATGAGAATTTTGTTCTGACCAACCTTTATGGAAAAAATGAACCCAAGTAACACCACTTTCTTTCTCAAATAAATCAAAGCCAAAAGTTGTAGAGTTCCAGTCTTTGTCTGATTTAATCATTTTTATATGAAAGGAATTGTTTTCTTTACACTGAACCACCTCACCATACCAATTGTAAGGTTCACTAAAAAAGAAATTGTATTCTGCTCCTATTTTTGGGTTTCCAGTACACTTTAATGGCCACCAATGCGCCAAATCTTCAGGGTTACTAACTGCTTTAAAAACCTCGTTTGACAATGCTTTTACAGGAAAGTTATGATAAATAGCAAAACCCTCTTCATTTGCTTCCATAAGTACTTGATTTAATAACTCTTAAAGTTACTAAAAAATTAAACAAATTCCCTACACAATATGTTGCATAGGGAATTTAACTTAACAATAAAATTTACAGCCTTAAAACTTTCCGTTTGTATGAGCCATTTCTTGAGGAATTTCTTGTACAACATCCCAATGCTCAACAATTTTATTATTCTTTAACCTAAACAAGTCATAAAAAGCTTGAGCTTTTCCATACCACTCACCTTCACTCATTGTAAGAACAAAATTCCCTTCTCCTAATACCTTATGTAGCTTTTGATATTTAAACATGTTATTTTGAGAAGTTAAATAGTTTATTGCTTCTCCTAATCCCTCTAATCCATCTTTTATCATTGGGTTATGCTGAAGATACTCTTCTGTACTAATATAATTCGTGATTTTTTCTGGGGCTTTTCCAAATAAAACATCATTAACAAAATTAGTTACAATCTCTTTATTTGAATTTGTTTTATCCAAATCAGTAATGTCTGTAGCACCATCAACTTGTGAACGACCACTAGCGGTTTTATCAACCTTTGGAGTAATGTTATCCCAATGCTCTGCAACTTTACCATCTTTCATTCTCCACACATCAAAAGTAACAACCTCATTAGCTCCAAAAGCGTCCGCATTGTGATAAGAATTATGGAAAATAATAAACTCACCATCTTGTAACAATCTATGATTGGTATATGTTGTTTTCGCTTCTTTTAAAGCTGGCAGAAATCCTAACACTGGTTCAATACCTGAAGGTATATGTGGATTATGCTGAATATAATTAGTTGCGAAATATTTTTTTACTCCTTCCTCATTGTAGTCTGTAAAAAAAGCATCCTGAGCTTTTTGAGCTGTAATTTTTAAATTTTCCATTTTAGTATCCGTTTTAATTTGACCTTGTAATTTTGAATTTGTTGGGATTGAATTACAACTTAATAATGTTGTAAAACCTACTGCTATAACTATCGTTTTTTTCATTGTGATTACTAGTTTAAAAATGATAGTACAAAACTATGACAGAAAGAAAGTAGCAAATAGGTCAATTAAAAGAATAAAATGGTAAATATCGAACCTTTATGTTTTTATATAGCTATTTTTAAATTCATTAGGGGTTAATCCCGTACGCTTTTTAAAATACTTTACAAAATTTGTGGACTCTTCAAATCCCATTAAGTAAGCTAATTCTGTGCTTTTAATTGTAGAATTAACAAGATTTCTCTTGGCTTCTAAAATTACAAACTCATCAATATATTGTTTAGCAGTTTTATTAATCACCTCTTTAACAACAACATTTAAATGTTTATAAGTCACGCCCAGTTCTTGCGCGTAAAAATCTGCATTCTTATTCCTTATAAATGTCTTTTTTAACTTTGTTTGAAACTTCAAAAAGAGTCGTAACTTTTCAGAGTCTTTAATATAATCTGTTTCGTTTTTTTTAATTTCTTCAACCTTAGAAAAAATGATACTGAATAAAGAATCAACAATGTGCTTTTTATTGAAACTATCAGTTGATTTATAAAATTCTTCAAAAATTAATTTTACATATTCTGGTAAGTTAGATGTTTGACCTACTTGAACCTTCGGAGAAAAAAGTTGTGGAGTTAATAAACGAATGGCTGTGTCTTTTGGAATTTTTGCCAGTTGCTCTTTTAAATAATCCTCTGTAAAGAGGATTAAGAAACCTTTTAAATCTTTATTAAATTTAAATGCATTTACTTGTCCTTTTGATACATAAATTACCGTATTCTTTTCCACTTTGTGCCAAACAAAATCTATCAACTGTTCCGATGTTCCATCTGTATAAAAAGCTAGTTGATAAAATTCTAATTGGTGTGCTTTTTCTGGAGAATGATTAAAACTATCTTTTTCTTCTTTAATTTTTTCTAAAGTGATTATTTCAATTCCTGAAATTTCAGGTGATTTAGATTTAAATAGTAAGTTAGGTATTTCTCTTTTCATACATCAAACACATAAACTGTATATTTCTTAAAAATAGTAATTCTTAAACAAAAAACCCCGTACTGTTTATGCGGGATTTTAATATGTATAAAACCATATTTAGGTTTACATTTCTAAGGCTTTCTTAGGATTGCTATCCATTAATAATTCTACTGGATTTTCTAATGCTTCTTTTACAGCTACTGAGAATCCAACAGACTCACGACCATCAATAATTCTGTGATCGTACGATAATGCTACATACATAATTGATTTCATCTTCATTTTATTAAACGCAGCTAACATAGATAACTTCTTACTTTCAGTGTTACGAGATCCTATACCTAGAGTTCCTATATGAGGAACAACTTTCATAAAAAAGAAAATTAATAACCTAAACATAAACGCTAATTTGAAATTACAAGCTCTTTTTTTTATATATTTATGAAAATCAATCAATTATGAGCAAAACTTACCAATCAATGTTATTAATTACAGGGATAGTAATTTTAGCATATGGAGTTTATACCCTTTTTCAGCCAGAAACACAGGTTTCTATTGGTGATTTAGATTTAGTTAAGGCACAAGACAACACAGGCTCATATATTACCATTGTTATAGGTATTACTGCAATTGCTTTAAGTTTATTTAGAGGTAAAAAACAATAACTGTACTTCCAATAAAAATAAAAAAATGGAAAATATTTACTTTATAATGATTGTAGCATTAGTAGTGCTGGCAGTAGCAGATTTAGTTGTTGGTGTTAGTAACGATGCGGTTAATTTTTTGAATTCTGCCATTGGTTCTAAAGCAATCCCTTTTAAAACAATAATGATTGTTGCAAGTTTAGGAATCTTTATTGGAGCTGTTTTTTCTAGCGGTATGATGGAAGTTGCCCGTAAAGGAATTTTTGTTCCTGGCGAATTTATGTTTAATGAGATTATGATCATTTTTATGGCAGTAATGATTACCGATATTTTACTCCTCGATTTCTTTAACACTTTAGGGATGCCAACATCTACTACAGTTTCTATAGTATTTGAGTTATTAGGAGCTGCAGTGGCAATGGCATTGATTAAAATAGGAGCTTCGGATTCACAAACATTTTCAGATTTATTTACATATATAAATACAGAAAAAGCATTTCAAATTATTTCAGGTATTTTACTCTCGATATTAATTGCTTTTTCTGTAGGAACACTAGTGCAATACGTTTCAAGATTAATTTTTTCTTTTCATTACGACAAGAAAGTAAAATATTTAGGAGCTTTATTTGGAGGTGGTGCATTAACAGCAATTACATATTTTATCTTTATGAAAGGTTTAAAAGGAACACCTTATTATAACGATATAAAAGGAATGTTAGAAGGAAATGAAATTATGATCATCTTCATTTCATTTGTTGCTTGGACAATCCTTTCTCAAATATATATGAGTGTCTTAAAGAAGAATATTTTTATTCCTATTATAGCAATAGGTACGTTTGGTCTGGCATTAGCTTTTGCCGGGAATGACTTAGTAAACTTTATAGGTGTACCAATGGCAGCATGGCACTCTTATGAAGCTTGGATTACTTCTGGAATTGACGCAACTGCATTCTCCATGAAAGTTTTAGATAAAAAAGTACCAACAGAACCACTGTTGTTATTTTTAGCTGGAGGAATTATGGTACTTACATTGTGGTTTTCTAAAAAAGCACACTTAGTAGCTGATACAGAAATTGGTTTATCAAGACAAGGAGAAGGAGCTGAAAAGTTTAAACCTAACACATTATCAAGAGCAGTTGTTAGATTTACAATGTTAGTTTTTAAATATACAAATACTGTGTTACCTGCATCTGTAGTTCTAAAGATAGACAAACAATTTCAAAAACCAGTAGTTACGGTTTCAAAGAGTAAATCACATGAGTTACCAGCTTTTGATCAAATAAGAGCGTCGGTTAACTTAATGGTAGCAGGAGTTTTAATTTCTATTGCTACTTCTATGAAATTACCACTGTCTACAACCTATGTAACATTTATGGTTGCAATGGGTACCTCTTTAGCAGACAGAGCTTGGGGGAGTGATAGTGCTGTATATAGAGTTGCAGGCGTTCTTAATGTAATAGGAGGCTGGTTTGGAACTGCTATTATTGCATTTATAGCTGCAGGTATAATGGCACTGTTAATTAACTTGGGTGGGCCAACTGCAATTGCAGTATTATTATTACTAGCAATTTTATTATTAGCTAGAAACTATATAACTCATAATAAAAAAACAAAAGAATTAAAAGCAGAAGATAGATTGAGTAAAGCGGAAGGAAATTCAATTCAAGGAGTGATAGAAGAAAGTGCTGATAATATTTCTAAAGCTTTAAAAAGAGTTTGTAAAATTAATGATATGACTATTAAAGGTCTAATTAATCAAGATTTAGTTCTACTTAAAAAAGCTAAGAATAATGTAAATAAGCTTGAAACAGAAATTGAAGATTTACAGAGTGAAATTTTCTACTTTATTAAAGAATTGGACGACTCTTATTTAGCTGCAAGTAAATTTTATATAGATGTTACTGGGAGCTTACAAGATGTAGCCCAATCATCTAGCTTAATTGCAAAGATTAGCCACAAACATGTAAACAACAACCATAAAGCATTAAAGAAAAAACAAGCGACTGAGTTATTAGAGGTTAATAATAAATTAATAGACTTATTAAATGATATTAGTGAGATTTTTGATTCTAGGAGTTTTGAAAAGATAGTTCCAGAAATACTTGATAGAAAGGTTACATTATTAAATCATTTAGAAGAGTCTATTCAACTTCAGGTTGAAAGAACAAGAACTGAAGAATCAAGCCCCAAAAACGCTACCTTATATTTCATTATTTTACTAGAAACGAAAGACTTAATAAAATCTAATATAGAAATTTTAAACCTGTATTATGAAAAGAATGAACAATTGAAGAACTAAATTTGTTCTAATATAAACAAAAAATCCCGCACAGTTTGTGCGGGATTTCTATATGAATAAAACCATATTTTGGTTTACATTTCTAAGGCTTTCTTAGGGGTGTTATCCATTAATAATTCTACTGGATTTTCTAATGCTTCTTTTACAGCTACTAAGAATCCAACAGACTCTCGACCATCAATAATTCTGTGATCGTATGATAACGCTACATACATAATTGGTTGAATTACCACCTCACCATTTACCGCCATTGGACGATTAACGATGTTATGCATTCCTAAAATTCCACTTTGTGGAGGATTGATAATTGGTGTAGATAACATAGATCCAAATACACCACCGTTAGTGATTGTAAACGTACCTCCTGTCATTTCATCAACAGTAATTTGTCCGTCACGAGCACGTAATGCTAAACGCTTTACTTCGCTTTCAACTCCTCTAAACGTTAAATTTTCAGCATTTCTGATTACTGGCACCATTAATCCTTTAGGACCTGATACTGCAATAGAAATATCTTGGAAATCGTGACTTACTTTGTAATCTCCATCAATCATAGAGTTTACATCTGGATACATTTTTAAAGCTCTTACAACTGCTAAGGTAAAGAATGACATAAAACCTAAGCCTACACCGTGTTTCGCTTTAAACTCGTCTTTATACTCGTTACGCAAGTCAAAAATCGGTTGCATGTTCACTTCGTTAAACGTAGTTAACATCGCAGTCTCGTTCTTTACAGAAACTAAACGTTGTGCTACTTTACGACGTAACATTGATAATTTCTTACGCTCACTACTACGAGATCCAGTACCTGGAGTTCCCATAGATGGAACAGCATTTACAGCATCTTCTTTAGTAACACGACCGTCTTTACCAGTTCCTTTAATATCATCTGCACTCATTCCTTTTTCAGCTAATACTTTCTTAGCTGCTGGAGATGCTGTACCTGTTGCATACGTTTCCTTAGCAGGTTCAGCTTTTGGTGCTTCTTTTTTCTCTTCAGTTTTTGGTGCCTCAGTTTTTGGTGCTCCAGCTCCATCAGGTCTTGCAGCGCTCATATCAATATGACAAACAACAGCTCCTACTGCTACTGCATCACCTTCTTCAGCTTTTAAAGTGATTATTCCGCTTTCTTCCGCAGGCAATTCTAACGTTGCTTTGTCAGAATCTACTTCGGCAATCGGTTGATCTTTCTCAACGTAATCACCATCTTCAACTAACCAAGTTGCGATTTCTACTTCTGTAATTGATTCCCCCGGAGAAGGAACTTTCATTTCTAAAACCATCAGTTCTAAATTTTATATATCTGAATTATTTTATTTCTTTTATTTGAGCGTTTCCCTATCGGGTCGGGCTTTTCGCGCTACACGATAGCTTACTTCAATCCCTAACGCATTTATTTTTAATCAAAAACCTTATCAATAATAGCTTGATGACGTCTTCTAAAACGAGCACTTGAACCTGCTGCTGGTGCCGAACGATATTCTTCCGAAGCACACTCTAATCTAGCCAATTCAAAACGTTCTAACATGTATGTCCAAGATCCCATATTTTTAGGTTCTTCTTGTGCCCAAACATAACGCTCTACATTTGGGTACCTATCCATTACTTCTTTAATTCTATCATTGTGTAATGGAAATAACTGTTCTATACGAATTAAGGCTACATCTTCTCTACCTAATTTTTCACGCTCTTCTAATAAATCGTAATAAAACTTACCTGTACAGAATACCATTTTCTTCACTTTTGAAGTATCAACAGTATCATCAATTACTTCTTGGAAGGTTCCGTTAGCTAAATCTTCTATAGAACTTACTGCTCTTGGTAAACGTAATAAACTTTTTGGTGTGAAAACTACTAACGGCTTTCTAAAATCACGTTTCATCTGACGACGCAAAATATGATACATATTTGCTGGTGTTGAACAATTTGCTATTGTCCAGTTATCAGTTGATGATGATTGTAAGAAACGTTCAATTCTACCTGACGAGTGTTCTGGTCCTTGCCCTTCATACCCATGAGGTAATAACATTACCAATCCATTTTGTAACTTCCATTTATCTTCTGCAGAAGAAATATATTGGTCGAACATAATTTGTGCTCCGTTAGCAAAATCACCAAACTGAGCTTCCCAAATTGTTAGCGTATTGGGAGTTGCCATTGCATATCCATAGTCGAAACCTAACACTCCATATTCCGATAAGTGAGAGTTGTAAATAGTCATCTCTCCTTTATTCTTAGGATTTGTGTTTAACAAGTTAACACGCTCTAGGGTATCTTCATCACGCATAATTGCATGACGATGAGAGAAAGTACCTCTTTCTACATCTTCCCCAGAGATACGAACATCATATCCTTCTTCTAGTAAAGTACCATAGGCTAGGTTTTCAGCAGTACCCCAATCTAACAAATTATCTTCAAAAACCATTTTTTCACGTCCGTGTAAAATACGTTCTGCCTTACGAACAAACTTGTGTCCTTCTGGAGTTTTTGAAATTACTCTTGCTATATCTTTTAAACTATCTATAGGATAGGTTGTATCTACAGGCTGCAACATATCTTGCAACTGTTTGCGTATAAAACCTTTCCAAACATCAGGCATAAAATCTTGAACTTTTGCTGTTTCTTTCTTTTTAGATTCAGCAAATTCAACTTCTAAATGAGCCTTAAATTCTTCGGTAATTTCTTTTAGGTACTCTGCAGTAATACTACCTTCCGCTATTAATTTATTAGCATAAATTTCTCTAGCATTTTTATGCTTAGAAATCGCCTTATATAATTTAGGTTGTGTAAAACGAGGTTCATCACCTTCGTTATGACCATATTTACGGTACCCTAACAAATCAATAAAAATGTCCTTATTGAATTTCATACGATATTCAACAGCCATTTCCATTGCATGACAAACAGCCTCCGCATCATCAGCATTTACGTGTAATACTGGTGATAAGGTTACTTTAGCAACATCGGTACAATAGGTACTTGAACGAGCATCTAAATAGTTCGTAGTAAACCCTACTTGGTTGTTCACCACTACGTGAATAGTACCGCCAGTTTTATATCCGTTTAATTGTGCCATTTGCACAACTTCGTATACAATACCTTGACCTGCAATTGCAGCATCACCGTGTACTAAAATTGGAAGAATTTTATTTCCATTCCCATCGTAATCTTTGTCTATTTTAGCTCTAACAATACCTTCAGCAACAGCATCAACAGTTTCTAAGTGAGATGGGTTTGGAACTAAGTTCATTTTCATCTTTTGCCCACCTTGATACTCTTTGCTAAGCGTTAAACCTAAGTGATACTTTACATCTCCATCAATATCCTGGTCATCAAAATCTTTTCCTTCAAACTCACTAAATAAATCGCGAACAGGTTTTTTAAAGATGTTGACCAAGGTATTTAAGCGTCCGCGGTGTGCCATTCCTAACACACACTCTTCAACTCCATACAATTCAGCAGCATCTCTAAGGGCAACACTTACCCCTGGTATTAAAGTTTCACCTCCTTCAACAGAGAATCGTTTTTGTCCTACATATTTAGTTTGTAAGAAACTCTCAAAAGTCGAAGCTTGATTTAATTTAGTTAAAATGTATTTTTTAGCTTCTACATCATAACTAGGATGGTTTGCATTTTTGTTTAAACGCTCATTCCACCACTTTAATTCTTCTGGGTTACGCACATACATGTACTCAACCCCAATACTTTCGCAGAAAACAGATTTTAAATACTCTATAATTTCAGCTAAGCTTTTAGGCCCAATGCCTAACACCTCACCTGCACTAAAAACAGTAGATAAATCTGCTTGACTTAAGCCGAAGTTCTCAATATCTAATGTAGGCGTATAAGTTCTTCTATTACGAACTGGATTTGTTTTAGTAAACAAATGACCTCGCGTACGGTAACCGTTGATTAAATCGATTACTAAAAATTCTTTACGTACTTCTTCAGGGACTTCTATTGAGACTTCTTCATCTGTTAATGAATAATTCTCGTTAGCCAAATCATATCCTTGAAAAAAACTTCTCCAACTTGGTTCTATCGCATCAGGGTTTTTTTGATATTGTTCGTACAAATCACCTATAAAACCTGTATGTGCTGCGTTTAAGAACGAAAACTTGTCCATATATTTTGTTATACTTTTCTATCTATAAGAATAATGGTGACAAAAGTACAACTTTTAACAAAAAAAGCACTTCTTTTTAGCCTAATTTTAAACTCTTTAACGAGTCTTTTCTTTTTGTTAAATTTCAGTTAACAGCCTCCTTTTTTAAGAAAATAAAGTGCTGTAATCCAGAAATTAAAAAAAATACCTGTACTTTTTATTAAAAATAATTTGCAGATATAAAAAAAGCACTTAAATTTGCACTCGCATTTTAAGACAAGCATGTTTTAAATTCCTCCTTAGCTCAGTTGGTTAGAGCATCTGACTGTTAATCAGAGGGTCC
>NZ_JBNKHD010000009.1:0-1939 GCF_050290165.1 Tenacibaculum sp.
ATACTCCATCGTACGTATTACTTTACTTTCACACACATTACATGTACCATGAACCACGATATCATTAAGATGATTTAGATAAATTTCCTTTACCTGAATACCTTTGCTACAAGTAGTTTTGCATGTATTACAATATACGCCATTCTCCAAAAGATATTCGTATCCTGACTTTTGGTTTTCATCAAACAAAAAATCCAGTTGTATTTGATTTAATCTCATATCTTTTTCCATCATGTTAATTTTAAACTTTAAACAAAATACCTTTTGCTACCTATGTTTGATCTCTTCAAGGATATTGCTATACTCCAATTACTCATGATAATAATCGTTGGTATCAACATTAATTGCTCAATATAAACATATTCGCATTAATTTTAAAATCAAGAGAATAATTCGACAGGGAAATCGCCTTTAACATTTCAATAGTTGAGAGCGATACTTATCATTAAGAGCCGCTTTAGCCATTTTTCTTGGTTTAGAGAGTTTTGTAGAATTGTCCTTTTCAAGAATAGCTAAAGCTACTTTGTTTACGATGTTAAAATTTAAAGCCGAGTTATCTTTCTTTTTTAATGATTGGTCTTCTTTAAAAATTACATCCAAATTCCAATGCAGGTTATTTTCAATGCTCCAATGCTGTCTAATTATTTGGTTTAATCTGTTTGCATTAGCAGGCAAGGAGGAAATGTAATAACGTTCATCCCTAGTGGTTTTTTCGCTCTTTTTGATATATCGTTCTGAAGTGACCTTAACCACAGAACGGAGATTTCTCCATGGTTCTTGATCATCCATAAAGGTTAAGTCATCAATTGCATCACAAGTTCTTGTTTCTATTCTACCATGCCCGACATCTGTGAAGCTATCTGAATTAGGTGATTTGTTTAATGAAAACATCTTTTTAACCTGTGAAAACAATTCTTTTTGGTTTCCTTTGACAGCCAATACATAATCTGCTTCTGCCTTAATAATCTTGTCTGCTATATCTGTTTGGCACCCCATGGCATCAATGGTAACAACACAACCTTTTATAGTTAATAAATCCAATAACTTAGGTATAGCTGTAATCTCATTACTTTTCTTGTCGGTTGCTTTTTGCCCCAGGCATAACCTATTTTGTGAGGCATATGCTGAAACTACATGGATTGCACTTTTGGAAACGCTTGAGTCGCCTGAACCACATATTGTTTTTCCATCAATTGCTATAACCTCTCCTTCTGTAAGATCTGATATCTCATTGATCCAATTTGTAAAGCATTTTGCAAATTCGTCTGGATTCAAACGTTTAAAAAGTTTTCCTAAAACATCATGGGAAGGAATTCCATCTTTGTATGGATAAAAGGTTCTAAGCCAATCTAATTTGTTTTCACCAAATGTTTCTATGGTAGTCCAATCTTTAAAACCACACAGCACTGCACTTATGGTTAGTAGTAATATTTCCTGTAATGGGTATAGGTAATGACCTTTTGTTGTTCTGCGAGGATCTTCCAATGTTGAAAATGAGGATTCAAAAGATGTAATTTGTTCAATAGAGGTTTGCGTATGAAAATTTGCCATTTTTTTTTACGCATAGCCTTTGCTACACTGTAAAAATAAGAATAAATAGGATCTCTGAAAAATATATTAACTCTTAAAGGCGATTTCCCTGCTAATAATTATAACTAAAACTCACTTGTAAAATGAAATTCAATATCCTCGAAGTTTTGTTGAGCCAATTGAAGCATATAAGAAGAGTCCGCTAAAAATACATCTCGTCCCTGCTTATCTTTTGCCATGTATTGGTTTTTTCTCCTTTTAAAATCATCTAACTGAGCCTTATTACTCGATTTTATCCAACAGGCTTTATATAAGTTTATGGGTTCATATCTACATTTAGCATTGTATTCGTGATTCAATCTGTATTCAATTACTTCAAATTGTAGAGCTCCAACCGTACCAATTATTT
>NZ_JBNKHD010000010.1:0-1757 GCF_050290165.1 Tenacibaculum sp.
CAAAGAGATTTTTAAGGATTTGAAATTAGAAAATGACTAGGCCATAATACGTGTAAAAGGGAGTGGCATGTATCACAAATACAATAGAGGAGGTCATAACTACGAAATAGTTATTTCATACAATGGAGCAAAGCGTATGTAATTGCCACAACCGAACAGGGCATATTTATTAAACTTCTAAAAAAGGTTTTCAGTTTCTTCAGTTTCAAGAGGGTGTATAACCTAAGATTGACCAAGAAAAACAAATATAACTTTCAAGACATTTTTGAGGATTTCAAAAGGGTTGAAGATCAATCCGTCTGACCTTATTGATTTTGAGTTTGATATTACAAAGTATACCAGTTAAGATGAATTGTTTAAGCTTACTTGATTAAAATTGTATTGTTAAGTTTATTGATTTATTTGCAATTTTTAGAGGCTAAACAGTTTCAGCATTTCCCTTTATCTCTCCATATAATTCTGGTGCTGTATAATAAGTACCTTTTCGGGTTCAATGGCAGGTGTATATCCATAGTCGTAGCAGAAATAATACAGCGTCCCACTGTTACTTTTCCATGTGTGAGTTAGGTGTTTAAAATCCATGCCCAACTTTCTTAAAAAATCCTTTTTTACTGTGGCTTTGCCAGATGGACATGCGGTGCGCAATGCCCTTCTGTTTGTGCGCAACTGCTTATTAATCCGTTTGATATTTGCTTCAACAGTTTTTGATGCTTGGTTATGATAGGCACTTTTGCACTGTCCATCACAATATTTTTTGTCGGATCTGCCACATAATGGTCCCTGGCAATATAAACATGTATTATTTTCCATAACAATTAAGCGAATCGTTTTATAAACGTCTATAAACGCATATAGACGTCTATAAAACGGTTAAAGCAAGAAATATTCTTATTGTTGACATAAAAAAATGAATTTGAAACCCATTATTTATTTAAACCACTTAAAGAGTGATAAAGAAGATATATCTGCTCTTTTTTTTAAGGATAATAAGCTAATAGCGGAGCGTATATCACAAAATAATTGGATTGCGTGGAATAGTTTTCATAAAGCTTATTGTGTGAAATCGGGCCCCCGAACAATTGCTCTGATAACTGATTTGTTTGAAGATATTGCGGTAATCAATACGAATTATTATGAAGCCAAGCTCAAGGGGCATACGGATGAAATTACCATTGGAGATGCCACGTACTTTACAGGAGTACTAGAGTTGGCTCAAAAAATAGGCAAAATAACTTTATTCCCATATAAAAAAGGGAGCCTGCGACTTATAGTGATTAAATATCATTAGTGTCCGGTATAAAATAAATAGTTTGCGCTAAAGCATTATTAATAAAGAGTTCTCTGATATATTTTTCAAGTGGGGGTAGTTTTTCCGCCTTCATGTAAAAGCGTTAAAAAAATCAGAGAGCGGAGCGTTAAAAAGAAAAGCTGTCTGAACGCAGTGAGTTCTTTTCTTTTAGCGTAGAGATTTGATTTTTAGTTTTTTCATGTCAGCGGCAGCTTTCTTTGTTTACTTTCTTCAGCTGTAGGAAGAATTGTAGCGTAGCGGAAATCACGAACGCCAAAATTAAACCTTGTGAGCTAAAGTAAAAGCCCGTCGGCTAGAGACAAAAAAGATTGTAGAAAGGAATATTTTTACTTTAACCGGACAATAGTGTAAAAAAATACTGTAAATTAAAATCCTTTGTTATTTCTGTCCCACACTGATCATATCCATCAGTCTAAACAAATGCTTTGCAGCTATTTCTATCGTAAAT
>NZ_JBNKHD010000011.1:0-346354 GCF_050290165.1 Tenacibaculum sp.
TTTTTAATTAATTATTTAACCCAAAAAAAAGAAAGTTATGGGATCTTTTAGAGCTAGTTTTGAATTCGCAGGAAAAGAATTCGACGTATTACACACAGAGTACATTTTAAACAGAAACACTGATGCAAAAGGAAAGCCTTCATCAAGTGTTAACGGAGGTAGAGTTACTTTAACTATTGAGTCAACATCAGACACTTCTGTTATTGAAGCAATGGTAAATAGTCAGTTTAAAGCAGTTGAAGGTAAAATTATCTTCAAGAAAACAGATGAAGACTCAAAGATGAAAGAAGTGGAGTTTAAAAATGCTTACATTGTTTACTTCAAGGAAGAATTAGATGTAAACGACGAAATTCCAATGAAATTAACAGTTACTTTCTCAGCAGAAGAATTAGTAATCGGAAATGCTAACTTAGATAACCGTTGGCCAGTTGCTTAATTGAGAAGGACTAATTAACTTTTAGTTTTTATAAAATAAAAGACCTTCTCTTTTCTAAGGAAGGTCTTTTTCTGTTTAAAAATTAGGTGTCAATAGTTGTTTTTAGTTACAAAAACTAACTAACCCCCAAAAATAATACTATGCACAAGATAAAAGAAGAAGCTTTAGATAAGCAAATTACCATTGATGGTAACTTTGTTAAGAACTACAAAGAAATTACAGTTAATCAATTCTTATACAAACACCACACTTTTGAAATAGTTTTAGATATTGAAACTGTTGAAGAGTCAGGGAGTTATACATTAGATAAATCAAAAGAATGGTTAGGTAAACAACTTACTACCAACGTCTCAGGAAAGGCATTTGTTGGTGTTATTCTAGATGTATCTATACGTCATGATCAAGTAGGATTACATGGAGAATTAGTGGTGAGAGGATTGTCTCAAACTGTGTTGTTAGAAAACGGAAAGCAACAAAAATCGTGGTTAGAAAAGGATTTAGAATCAGTAGTTTCAGAAATTATAGAGACTACAACAATCAACAGTAAAGTAAAACCAAGCTATACAAGTACTATTCAATACCAATGTCAATATGGAGAAAGTGATTATAAATACTTACAGCGATTGGCATATCAATACAATGAATGGTTTTATTTTGATGGCGTAAATATAGTTTTTGGGAAACCAGATTCAGAAGGTGAAGAACCAATAGAACTTGAGTACAGTAAAGACTTAAAAGAATTACAAATAAAAGCTAAGACGTATACTCCTACTTTAGCTACCTATAGTTATGATCCATTAAGCGATCAGTTTTTTGAAGGAGACTTAAAAGCTACCAATGATGGATTAAATGATTTAGGAAACACAGCATTAAAGGCCTCAAAAGAAATGTACCAAGAGGTTAAAGATTTTGGAGTAAGTGATGTGTTCTTACAAGATAAGTCGTCATTAGATGCCTATTTAGAAAAACGTTTACAAGGTATTACAGCTGAAAGTAATGTGTTAAGAGCCACAGGAGTCACAAAAGGGTTGCGTTTAGGTTCATTAATTAAAGTAAGTGCAGCAAAGTATGACGAAGGTGAATATACTGTAAAACAATATGGAGAGTATATCATAACTCAAATAAGTCACTTTGCTAACATGGAGGAGGATTATTACAACACGTTTGAAGCGATACCAGCAAGTACTAAAGGGTTGCCTTTAAATCAAGATATAACCTCAGCAAAAGCTAGCAATCAAATAGCAAAAGTAGTAAGCAACCAAGATCCAGAAAATAAAGGACGTGTACAAGTACAGTTCTTTTGGCAAGAAGCCAACGGAGAAACAACAGATTTTATTCGTGTAATGACTCCTGATGCGGGGAGTAGCGAACTTACAGAAACCAACAGAGGATTTGTTTTTGTACCAGAGGTAGGAGATCAGGTAATGATAGGATTTGAATACGATGATCCTAACAGGCCTTTTGTTATGGGAAGTATGTTTACAGGTAAAACTGGAGCAGGTGGTGGAGATAAAAATATAAAGAAAAGCATTGTCACCAGAGGAGGGCATACAATCGAATTAGATGATACTCAGGACAATGAGAAAATAACGATTAAGGATAAGGACGGAAGTATCATTACTTTTGATACCAAGGAAAAATCATTATTTGTACAGTCAGCAGAGACAATGGAGTTTTCGGCTAAAAATGTAAAAATAATTGCAGAAGAAAATATTGAACTACAAGCTAAAGGAGAAATTAAAACAGCATCAGAAAAAGATACTTCAATATTGTCAAAAGGGGTAATTAAAGCACAGGCAGATAAAGACACAAGTATTACAAGTAAAGCAAACATAGCTATTAAAGCAAGTAGTAATACTATTATCAAAGGGCAAAATGCTACTATAGAAGGGCAAGCATCAACTGAGCTAAAAGGACAACAAACTAAAATGCAAGGTCAGATGACGACTGTACAAGGAGCTAGTGGGAAAATTGAAATTATGTAAAATAATTTTTACATAATAATTCAAAATTATAGCTTCTATAAATGTATTATGAAATATAAATAACCTAATTAAAACTTATAAAATAAGTTTCTTAATGAAAAGGTGTAACTCATTTTATTCCTGTTTTTAATTATCAGTTATTTAAAGAAGGAACTGTTACCCCCTATATTCTCTTATCTTGGGTAAATACAAAAAAAGAAGTTTTTGAAAAGTTGAGTTTAAGGTTAAGAAAAGGTAGTGGGTATAAAAAAGAAATTTGAAACATGTGATTGCCCTATTAAAGTTTTTAATAAAATTGGTAATAGCTTGTATTGCATGAACAGAAAGAATAAGTAAGAATAAAACTAACCCTATAAGTATTTACGAATAAAAAAATTGAACTATGCCAGGACCAATAGCAACTGTAGGTAGTATGCATACCTGCCCAATGTGTAGTGGTAGCACACCCCATATAGGTGGCCCAATAGCACAAGGAGAACCTAATATTTTAATTAATGGCAAACCAGCCGCTACTATGGGAAGCTTATGCACTTGTGCTGGTCCCCCAGATACAGTGGCTCAAGGCGATCCTTTTGTTTTTTTTAACGGTAAATCTGTAACTTGTTTAGGTGATATGACAGCTCATGGTGGAGTAATTAGCTCTGGTGAAGCTAATGTAATTATTAGTAATGCTACTCAGACTCCGTCAAGAACTATGGATGAGGATGAGATTCCTTTTCCTTCAATTACTCTTAAAGATAGAATACTTACTACATTGACAGGTAA
Source organism: Tenacibaculum sp. (assembly GCF_050290165.1). Classification (GTDB taxonomy): domain Bacteria; phylum Bacteroidota; class Bacteroidia; order Flavobacteriales; family Flavobacteriaceae; genus Polaribacter. The sequence continues at coordinate 3,187 of NZ_JBNKHD010000011.1, forward strand.
TTCAAATAGAAAAGCAGAAATTAATCAAAATAGTCTTAAAGAGAATGAGCACGAAGAAGTACAAGAAATTATCCTTACCAGTACTTTTGCAGTAACAGAGCTGCAAAAAATAGCAAAAAAGGATAGCTTAATATTATTTACCTACGTTATAAAACGTATATATGGTAATCATTATAAGAATGAAGCAGTACAAAAATTGTATAACCATGCCAAAGAAAACAATGCTCTATTAAATCCCCAAATTAAAGTAGTAAAAAGCAATAGTGTTAATGGTAAGGGGCCTGCTGGGTATAGTAATAAGACACAAGAAATTTTGGTAACAGAAAGGTTTGTGCGTAAGGCCAAAGAGGATAATGATCAAAGAGCTGAACTTATGGTAGCTCTAGTAGAAGAAGTTGGGCATCATATTCATTATTTGTTGCATAATACTTATACTACAGGGAAAGATAAAGAAAATCTACCTCCTAAAAAAGGGAGTCAAGGAGATGTAGGAGCAAAGTTTGCGGCACAAGTTATACAACTTAACTTGTTAGAAAAAGAAGAACAATATTTTGCAGATGCTGTTATTGATGGTGCTAATGAAAAGTTAGTATGGGAATGGAAAGAACTACATAGTAATCTAAAACAATATGTAAATGAGGCGCGTCAAAACAGAAATGATAATGGTGAAATAAATAATTATAAAGCTGGAAAAATAGATGTTGGACATGGTAAGTATGGGCACCAAGATATTGAAGAAGTTGCTTTGAAGGACCTAATTAAACGTATATACAAAATAACGAATGAAAAAGAGCTAAACAAGATTCTTAATAAAATTTATTTAGGGAATTGGTTGCGTGATTTTTCTCAGTTAGTAGATCCAGGAATTATTCGTCCCTTAGCTAATAGTGTAATTGAATACTCAAAAAAAGAAAAAGGGGATTTAAAGAACATTAAAAATATAATGAATGGTAACCCTAGTGATGAAAAGGTTAACGTTCAAGTGCCTTATGGGGTAGATGCAAGTTATAAAGGAGAGTTTTTTAGTCCTTCCACTTGGTTTAGTTTTGAAACAAATATTATTTACCAAGAAAAAAAAGTACGTCCAATTACATGGTCTCGTGAATTGATGACTAATGTGGTAAATATTTTAGCCGTAATGGAATTTATGAAACCAGAGGACAAGGCTGATTTAAATGAGAATAATTACGATAAACGACTGACTGATTTTAAAAAGCAATATTTAGATATTACTAAAGAAGTATTAGGAGTATATCGTCCAGACGAGCATATCGACAACCCTCTTACCATTCCTATTGATAAAAATGAGCATAACCCAAAGCTAAATGCTGAAGGTGAAAAATACGGTTTTGTAGGAAAACCCACTCAAATAGAATTAGCTATAGGTAAAACATATGGTATGAAAAATTATATTCGTACACATTCATCAGATGCTGATAGCAGTAACTTCTCTACTACACGTACCGCTTATGAATATGTTGAAGAGCAAATAAAAAGTGCTAAAAGTAACCCGAATTTTTCTAACATGACATCCATGGTGAATTTTGGGGCTGCTTTACATGTTATAGAAGATTATTTTGCACACACAAATTATGTAGAAATTGCTGTGGCTAAGGTATATGAAAATGACCGAGTTTTTCCATGGGTAGATGTGGTGCCTAACCATACCCCATACCCGGGAGCAGAAAATTTCAACTATGATACCTTTGCTAAGTTGCCACCCAAAGAGGCGGAAAGATATTTGAGATTAAAAGCGACCCCTTCTGTAATAGGCGTTACTAAAATGAAATATGATGAAAGGGTGGTTACAGAGCCTAATCAAATAGCTCGCTTTATACCTGTTGTAACAGGTACCTTTGGCGAGTTGGATATGTTAGCAAGTGTATTACCTATTTTAGAAGAGAAACTATTTTCTATTGAGATAACCCCTTATGAAGAATCTAAACCTAATGAGCGAACGATTAACGACGTGTTTATATTAGAAATGTGTAAAGATTTAGATCAAATACAAAATGCTGATGGTTCAGGTGTAAATGATGGTTCCTATGAAAAACGTTTTAATGATTTATTAGAAATACGCGATGGTATTGTAGGAGCCAAAAATAAGTTGCCAAAATTTATGAGAGAATATGCTCATGATATTATGGAGCGCATAGGAGCTTTGATTAATTTTGGTTTTTATAATTTATTGAAAATTTGTGGTAAGCGTATTGCTGATGCACAATTGCTGATGCAAGAGCAGATTACTCAAATACAAAAAAATGGTATTGCTATAGGTACAAATCCTTCCCATACACAAATAGCAAAAGATGATCCTGATAAACCTATGCACGAATTATCAGCTATATTGGCAGTTGAAGCTGTTAAGAGAGTAGGTGAAAAAATGCTAAAAGTATGGAAGTTAAACACCCCATTAAGTGATGTGTTAAAAGAAGTTGATATTATTATGCAACACCCAGCTGTTTCTAGCTGGCAAGATAAGATAGTGTTAGAATGGGCTACAAAAAATAAAGATAAAGTATGTAAGGCAAGTACACCAAGTGTGGTTATAGATAGTTTAATACATGGCATAGAGGAAATTAACAGTTTTAATAAACAACTTATTAATATGGCAGATGGAAAAATAAATGGAGCAGGAAAAGGTTTTACAACTATGGATGCAATTATTTCTGAATTTGATACAGATGGTAGCCTACGTGAAAATTTTAAAAACCTTTTACTTGATGGACAAAAAGTATTAGACCAAGCCAAAGAATTAAAAAAGAATTATAACAAACAATACTATAAACCTAGTAATTGTTAATATATAAAAACGATGAACCTTTTAAATTATACATATCTTTTAATTATAAATTTATTAATGTTTGGATGTCAACCAACAGCTAAAAAAACGCGAACTATGAATGATACCCTTGAATACCAGAAATTTATGACACAAGAACATCGTTTTGAGCTAAATGGATGCAATTTAAAATACAATGGTAAGCCTTTTGAATTGGGAATGTCTGTACAACAGCTTGAAGAAGTCTTTGGAGAAAATTGGGTTAAAGAAAAAGAGACTTCTGAAAATGAAAATGAGCCTTATTTTGTTTATAATAAACAAAAAGGGATGGAAATTGTTATAGAGAAAAATAAAGTTAGAGATATATATATCTTTATACAGGACACTTATCTAGAATATCCTAATATACAGATGGAAGGAAATACTACTATTATGCTTAATAATACATTGCTTAACCAAACTGATAAAATGCATGAATACATTAAACGAGCTGATACAACATTTGATGAAATAGGTATTAAAAGTAGTGGTTATACCTTTAGATATTCATGCAATAATGAGCTTATTTATTTTTTAGACTCCCCTGTTTCATATCATAGAAAAGGTGGAGGTCATTTATATATAAGTGGAGCCTGGAAACTAGAAGAAACTAATGAGGTAAAAAGTATTCACATTTATTATGATGAAAAAATATAAGTAAATTGCTATGCTAGAACAATTATTTTTAAAATATTTAAGTAAAAAGGGAAAGATTTTTTATTTCACAGGACAAGTAGTATTATTCGGTCTTTGGGCTTTTATTGTACTAAAGGTATTAAATCATTCCTTAGAGAATGGTCGAGAATTATTTTATACAGGATTAATCGGTATTTGGGTAGTTTGGACGGGACTTAGTTTTCTTTTCTTTAGAGAAAAAGAAACTAAAAATATTGAGTAACACTTCTTAATCAAATATCTTATTGAAAGTAAGGAAGTAGATTTTACTTTTAGGGAAATAAAAAAGAGAGGAATTAATTCCTCTCTTTTTATTTATAAATTATATATAGTGTTTATTGTTGTAAATATTCACTATGCCATACAGCATCTTCAGGACCATCACCTTTGTGTCCGTCTAATTGAATAACAAAACTTTTTGCAGGGAAATACGGAGTAATATGAATGTCTAATAATACTCTGTCTTTTTGATCTCTGTCTTGTTCTATTTTCATTACCTTAAAACGCTCAATTAGTTTTGTAGGTCCTTGAATATCATCTAAGAACTTAACTATTTGACGACGTAAATCGGCTTCAGTTCTTGAACTCCAGTTTTCAAAAGCTCTTCTGTTTAAGAAATCGAATAATACTTTAGTTATATGGTCAAAAACACGAACAACAGAATAAGTTTGTAAACCTAAGTTATCCCCATTAAACAATGTTTTTGCAGAGAAAGCCATTACTTTGCTGTACTCATTAACCATAGGTACTAGTCCCATTTTCTCAATCTCAGAGATTTCACTCTTTTTAAGATCAAACCTTACGCTTTCTACCTCATTAAGACCTCCAAACTTTTTACCAGCAACAACTTGCGACATTAAAGTGTGGTATATCTTACCCGCTAAAGCTGATGATGGTGGTACGTATAGGTTGTCTTCTTCTCCTACAGAGTCTTCTTTTCTACGTCCAAGAAGCCAGTTACAAGTCATTAAAGTGTTTGATTTGTATACTTCTCCACCAGCGTGGTTTACATTCGCAAACATATCAACGATATCGTCAGCTGTTTCTAAATCTTGGAAATCGGTAAGTAAAACAGCTTTGTTTTCATGGGCTAATTTAGACCATCTGTCTAATACAGCATTAGATCCTAAATATCCAGGAACTACTAAGATTGAATAGTTATCTTTTAAGTCTAACCTATCAAAATTTTGTTTTAGTTCGTTAGATACAAAGTCTATAAAAAGAGGATTCTCTAAATCTTTTAACTGGTTTAAATCAGCGTTTAAAATAGTAACATTCTTAACTTTATCGCTTTCAGTATTTTTATAAAATAAAGCAACCGATCTGTATGAAGTTTCTAATTCTTTGGTACGATCTAAAGTTCTTTTAAGGTTTGTGTTTAAAACATTTTCAATGTTTGTAGCTTTTTCTTTAGCGGTGTCGCACATTTTTTCAATGCTTTCACCATTTTTTAAAATTTCTAACCAAACAGAAATTCTGTTTTTTAAGTTTTTTCTTTCGCTTTCCCATTGCTCATCATTTAAGAAAAGGTTTTTTCTCGCTTTTCTTTTAGGGTTTAAGTTAGAGTAACCATCAACGATGTTCTCTATAAAGGAAAATCCTCCATACTCTTTAATACCCTCAATAGCACTTGCAACCTCTTGACTTGGAGATTGGATGCTTTTCTCTTCTAATTTTTGTGTTTTTACTTGTGTAGACATGTTTTAATCTTTTCTTTTTATCAATTTTTTTTATTTCTCAGACTGCTCAATCTCTTTAACAGATTCTTCTAAAACTTTGATGAATACATCTCTTGTTTCAGGATTGCTTAGCGCTTTTATTAAAGCCCTGTTTGAAGATAATTGTCTGGAAATTCTTAAATACTGATCTTTTTCAATGTCTAATTTGCTTAAAAATGGACTATTTGCCTTGATATTTTCGACGTTAAAATCGCTTAGGTTATTAAAACCTAAAGTTTCTTTAACATCGGCCCCGTTTTCATCAATATGTTCTAGTTGAACAGATGGTGAAAACTTTTCAAAAACAGCTTGAATAGTGTCTAAGCCATAAACTGCCTCGGGGGTCGCAGGAGCTTCGTCCGTTAATTTTTGAATTAAAAGGGTTTTGTTAGAAGAAATGTCAGCGATTGACTCATTTGCGTCAACCTTAACTTCATTTCCTCCAATACCATAATTGTAAATTGCCATAATAATTTTTTTTGTTTGTGATACGAATCTAGTAAATAATTGATTAAAAAAGTTATATTTACCGAAAAAAATGAAAAGAGAAGATAAATGAAGTACATGAAACTTCCATTAGACTTTTCTAGTCTAATTAAAGGTGATTATGAAAAAGGCAAATTAGATTGCTCTTTAGAAGAATCCATAGCACAACACTTAATGGTAATAGCTACCCTAAAACAAGGAGAGGTTTTTGGTAGGCCCAATTATGGCTCTGATATTTGGGATTTAGAGTTTAATCAATTAGTTAAAATTAATAAATGGGAAGAAAAAGTAAAAGACTCCTTGTACGATGCTTTTTCTGAATATGAACCCAGATTGAAGGATATTGATGTAAGTGTACGGCTTTCAGAAATAGATGATAGTGCAGATACAATAGATGTACACGTGAGGAGAAAGGCTGAAATTAAAGTGTTTGGAACTATAGTTGAAACCGAAACCCCATTTAATTTCGCTACACTTTTTTATATTAGCCCTTTGTCACAATAAAAGAAAATAGAAAAATAAAAGAATAAAAAAAGCAGGTCCCCCACCTATGAAAGATGAATATTTTGTGAAAATAAAAAATAGAATGCTAACGCGTTCTATGGAATTATGGGGTATTAAGGATAAAAGGAATGTTGATCCCATTTTAGATTTAATGCTTCACACTTTTGCTTATGAGATTTCAAAATTACACCAACAGATAGAGCTTTCTGATAAAGAATTATTGGATAGGTTGTCTAGAGTGTTAGTGAATAACAAATGGTCTTTACCATCTCCTTCGCATGCTTTGCTAAAAGCCCAACCAGAAGAAAATACAACCACATTAAAAGTTTCAGATCATTTTTATTGCTCTAAAAGGCGTTTTGGAGAAGAAAGGTTAGATGTCTTTTTTACGCCAATCATAACAAAGCAACTTATCAATGCTTCAGTAAAGTATATAGGATATGATGATAAACTTGTATATGAAAATAAGTTAGGAAGTATTGAAGAAGCTCTTAATTTATCTACAGAGAAAAGAATTAAAGACTATGAGCTTTGGTTTGGAGTAGAAATGCCTGATGAATTGTTGGATGAGGTTAAAGAATTATCCCTCACTTTTATATTGAAAGATAGCGCTTTATTACCCTTTCTAAAAACAATGAAAGTGTATGATGCTAAGGGGAATCAAATGTCTTTACAAAGGGAGATTTTAGTTAATGAAAATGAAGAAGTACATTATTTTGATGATGTGGTTTCTTTTTATGAAGACTCCTTTTATAAATTAAGTTTACAAGAGTCTTGCAAGGAAAAAAAATCAATAAATGAATTATTTGGTGAGCAAACAGATTTTTTTATTGAGCCTAAAGATTTAGATGAAAAATTACTTTGGTTTAAGGTAAGACTTCCGGAGGTTTTTTCTAAAGAAAAAATAGAAGGAATAGACATAAGCTTAAATACGTTCCCGGTAGTTAATAGAAAGCTAGAATATAAACAGCATAACTTCAGAAAGAACGGAAGAATACTATCAATGTTAAGTAAAGGAGAAGATTACTTTTTGAACATTGAAAGCTTGAATGATGATAGAGGAAATAATTATGTAAATGTTATTAAGAACTCTACTGAAAGTTTTGAAGGAGGATATTCTTTATATTTTGGAGATATAGGTAGGTTTGATACACGAAGTGCAAAAACGATGTTAAGTAAAACATCACAAACAGTAAGAGAAGAGGGAAGTGCTTTTTCTTCTATTGGTTATGATATCATACAAGCTTATTTAGATGATTTACACGAAAAACTCGATGAAATTGACAAGAAAATTTATTTAGAGTTTGGAGAAGTAAATGCAAATAATGACAAGACTTTCTTATTAACTTATCCCTATAAAGATGCCTTTAATTATGAATTTCAGTATTGGTTAACAAACGCAAACCAGGCAAATGGTATTGATAAGAGTTATACTTTTAATCAATATCGAATGGGGAAATTCATAAACAGTACCATTAAATTAAAAACAGAAACCATAGGTGGATATATTAGAAAAGAGGAGCACGATAAGATAAATGGTTTGCGATATGGATTATTGACCAGAGAAAGAATCGTAACGAAAGAAGATGTAAAGAGTTTTGTTAAGAGCAAGATTGATGGTTTTGTTGAACGAGTTGATGTAAAGGATGGGGTAGCAATTTCAAAAGAGAAGAAAAAGGGATTAATAAGAACTACAGAAGTACATATAAAAACGATGAAGAATTTATTTTCTAAAGAAAAACAGGAGTTATTTAGTTATTACCTTGAAAAAGAGTTAGAAAAAAAATCAGTATCCAATATAACGTATAAAGTATTTTTTATTTAAAAAATGATGATAGAAAGAGATTACAGCTCAAGTGCTTTATCAAGTATTAAAAGAGCTAAAAGCGTTGCTTACAAAGAAAATCATAGCACTTACGGTGTTTGTCATTTAATAACAGCATTAATCAATGAACCTACTGGTTTAGAGGAGGTAATTAGCGGCATGGGAAAAGACGTTAATTATATTCTTGAATGGTTTGAAGTAATGCAAGAAATGTACAAATCAACCCCATTTAATGGAAAAGAAGATGTACATCCAGATGATGAGGTTGTTAAAGTTTTTGAAGAGTCAGAACGTTCAAAAATTAAACTGGGAACAGATAACATAGATGCACTTTGTGTATTTTCTGCAGTGATAAGAGATGGAGTTGTATACTCTAGTCAACAAATAGAAACTCTTGGTATAACTGAGCAAGATATTTTAAAACATTACAATGCAAATCAGCCTGTTTTTCTGGAATCTGATTTTAAAGGAGATGTATCTACCATAAGTTCATACTTAGATAACCTTCAAACAGATGAGGTAATTCAAAAAGGAAAGTTAATCTTAGGAAGAGAAAAAGAAGTAAGATTAACGTTAGAAAATTTTGAAAGATCTGAAAGCAAAGGGATTATTTTAGTTGGAGACTCAGGAATTGGTAAAACAGCTACAATAAATTACTTTGTAAGAGAGCTTAGTTATAGTACAGATGAATATTTAAAAAGCCATTTAGTTTTTAAATTGAATGTGCCAAGACTGTTAGCAAGTGCTAGTTCAGAAAATGAAGCAAATAAAAAAGTATCTGAGGTTTTTTCTAAACTAGAATCTATTAATGTTCCTTCAATATTAGTGATAGATGATCTTCATGTGTTGTTAGAAAACGCTACTGGTAAAGCAAATGCTATTGTAAACATATTAAATGCCCAATTGAGTGAAGGGAAAATCAATATGATTTTCACAATTAATGCCGATTCATATAGAAAGAGTTTAGAGAAGCATCCAATCAATAGCAAATTAGAAATTTTAAAACTAGAAGAACTAGGAGAAGTTGAAATGCTAAAATGTTTGCATAAGCATAAGAAAAGATTAGAAGAACATTTTAGTATTAAGATTTCAGATAAAGCTATTGAAGAAACAATTCACCTTTCTAAGAGGTATTTTAAAGAGAAGAAACTTCCTTACGGAGCTATAGATTTAATTGACAAAACTGTAGCTGCAGTAAAAATGAGTAATGCTACTGTTACTGAAGAGGTAGATAAAATAGAAAAGGATTTTAAAGAGGTAAAAGATTCAGAAAAGTTCGATTTTTCTGATTTGCAATTGGCGTTAAATACGATATACAGAAAAGTAAGTGTTATTCAAACGTCAAGAGTTAATAAGTCATTCCAATTATTGCCTGACAATCAAAATTTAGATGAAGAGGTAGCAAAGATTGATGATTTTTTATCAGCGTTAAAAGAGTTAGCTAATGATAGTATAGATACAGTAAGCGAAATGGATATTGAAGCAGTTGTATCTGAGATTACAGGAATTCCTTTAGGTAAAATTCAAACCGAAGAAAAAGAACGACTTCTTAATATTGATAAAAAATTAAAAGAGAGAGTTAAAGGGCAATCGAGTGCTATCCAAACACTTTCTGATGCTATTATTGAATCACGAAGTGGGCTTAGTAACCCTAAGCAACCAATAGGTTCTTTTTTCTTTTTAGGCCCTACTGGTACAGGAAAAACAGAGTTGACAAAATCGTTAGCAGAATTGTTGTTTGATGATGAAAATGCAATGATTCGTTTTGATATGTCTGAATTTAAAGAAGAACATTCTGCAGCCTTACTTTATGGAGCACCTCCAGGTTATGTAGGTTATGAAGAAGGAGGGATGCTGGTAACCAAAATAAGGCAGCGTCCTTATTCAGTAGTTCTTTTTGATGAAATAGAAAAAGCACATAGTTCTGTGTATGATGTCTTTCTTCAGCTAATGGACGAAGGAATCGTTCATGATAAATTAGGAAGAGAGGGAGATTTTTCTAATGCGATTGTCATTTTTACATCGAATATTGGAAGTCAATGGATTGCAGAACAAATTACGGAAGGAAAAACCCCAACTTCTAATGAGTTAATAGAGGTGATGGCCCAATATTTTAGACCTGAATTTTTAGGAAGGTTAACAGAAGTTGTTCCTTTTGCTCCAATTAACCAAAAAGTAGCACAAGATATATTAGTACTGCATTTTAATAAGCTGAAAAAGCAATTAGAACAGCAAAAACAAATAGAATTAAATATTTCTGAAGACGCTTTAATGTTTTTATCTAAAAAAGGGTTTTCGCAAAAGTATGGAGCGAGACCTATAGCAGGCGTGGTAAGAACCTATGTTAAGAAAGTAATGTCTAAAATGATTGTTTCTGAACAGGTAAAAAAAGGCGATCGAGTTTTACTAGACTATAAAAATGAAAATCTTGTATGGGAGCTGTTGTAAAAGAAGATTACATAGTTATTGATGAACTCGTTCGTAACATGGCATCTGATTTTATTGCAGAGGCTTTTGTTGGGGAATTAGAGTATTTATTAGACAAAGATATTCTGGATACATTGATTGTTAAGAATCATGGAATGAATACCAGAGCTCAATCTAAAGATGTCTTAAACGTTGATTCTGTTTTTACCTCTAGAGATGTTGATTTTAAGGAAAATATAGTTGTACATCTTAGTAAGAGTAGTATATATCATCAACTACCTGAAATATTTTTCTACCCACTTTCTTTAGGGGTTAATTCAAACAATAAAAAAGATGTAGTAAATACTATTCGAAAGAATAGAGAAAAGGAAAAGAAAGATCTTGATTTTTTTACCTTTTTTGATACTGAAATCTTTAAAGAGAAAGTAAAAATTAACAACAGAAGTTTAAATTTTTTCTCAGATGAGAAGTCAAAAAAGAACTTAGTAAATATTTTCAAGCAGATAGTAAATGTCGACTTACTAATGTCTGATCAATCATTTTACAAGCTGTTTCTCAATTTATGTAAATCTGAATCTTTCAAAGAAAATCTACCTGAACTTGAAAAATTAATACATACAGTATTAGGTTTAAAAGTAAAGATTGAATACACGCCTAATGTTATTAACGAATCTCCTTTTTTAAGCTTAGGAGATGCTGTTTTAGGTGTCAATTTGGGCTTAAGTGGTCAAGTAGAAAGTGAGATAGATGATATTAAGGTTGAAGTTCAATTAGAGAACAATGTTGAAGATTTTAAAACCTTAGATAGGTATAGTTTAATGATAAAGGAGGTTTTAAACTTCTTCATAATTTCATCAAGGAAAATTAACGTTACATTTAAATCAGACCCTGACCAAGGCTTTATTTTGTCTGGAAATTTCTTGGGGTACAATTCGTATTTAAACTAAAAAAATGTTATGAATATAATAATAGTATATTTTTTAAAATTTCTTTTAGCACCATTAATAGCTACTGTTGCATTAGTAGTTTTAAATAACATAATTAAAGCAAAAAAAGCATTCAATATTAAAAAGGCAATAGTATTAATACTGTTAACTACTCTTATACTTATTGCTCCTGTTTTTATTAGTTTATTAAAATATGAATTTGTTTGGATAGGGTTAGTACTTACAGTTTTATGTTATGTTTTTTTGGGAGTCTTCTTTACTTTCTTTACAAATACAAAGTTTTACAAGTCTATTGGAATTGAAAATAAATTTCATACCCTGTTTTTTATTTTTATAATCATAATTCTTTCGGGGTGGTTATACTACTTAATTTTTGAGAAAATAAGTGGTCTTCCCTATGCTGTTTGGGCTATGTTATCTGTAATCTGGTTTGTTTTACCTTTTCTATACAACATGTCGTTAAGTTATTTTCTAAGCATCTCTAAGCCATTTTACAAAGCATGGAATGTATCTAATGATGAGGCGAATAGTTTATACTGGGATAATGTAGATGTATTTAAATTAATTCAAGTAACGGTTAAAATTAAAAGAACTCCTGAAGATGTGAATTACAGTTCCTTTTCGGTAAAATTACCACTAGAAGTCTCTGTTGGTATGTGGTTCAACCGTTTTGTTGAAGACCAAAATTTTAGGTTTCCGGATAGAATGATAGATACAAATATAGAAGGAGAACCTATTGGTTGGATATTTTATACAAACAAGTGGTTTAACGTTCCTCTTTTCACCAAAGTACTAGATGCAGAAAAGGATGGAAGGTTTAATAAAATTAGAAATAAGCAAACTATTTATATTAGAAGAACAACAATAAATACTATTGATAATGAATAAGAAGATGAATCATTTACCTGTAAATTGGACTGACGGAGTTAAAATATCTGCAGAACATTTTTTTAAAAGTTATAACAATGTCGTAGAAACTATTAAAGATTATAGTTCGGTTTGTCTTAAAAGTTATGAATACGGATTGATTGAAAGAACGAGTAACTTTGAAAATTTACAACTGGAAGCTTTAACGGATGGGGATAATTCTTTAACAATTAAACTTAAATCTTGTAACGCAATTACACAAGAAGGGTATAGAATCATTTATCATCCTGATTTATATGGGGAAGACTCACCTTCTGTAACCCTAAAAACTTCAGATTTTGATAGAACCGAAAGTGAAGAGTTTTATGTAATCTTAACATTATCTCCTTTTGAGTATTTACCTGTTGGAATGCCAGATCCTGAAGTTTTGCCTTTACATCACCCACATGTGTTACCTAAATTAGTATTGCACACTGTTCCTGTATCACAAACGAATACAAGTTTTTTAAAAGAGCACTTTTTAGTGGTATCAAAAATTTTATGGGTAAATGGGTTGTTTTCAATTGATCAAGATTATATACCACCAGTGGTTAATCTTTCCGCTAATGAGCAATTAGAAAGTTTTAGCAAAGGGTTGTTACAGGTTCTTATTAGCGTTAAAAATTATACTGTCAAGGTTTTTAAGAAGAATAATGAGCAAAGAAATAATAATAAACTGGTTACAAATACATTTTTAATTTGTGAAAAGCTACAAGATTATTACAGTAATAATATATTCAATTTAGAAAATATATCTTTTAAAAACCCTCCAATCTATTTAGTAGATAGGTTAGTTGTTTTAGCAAACAAGCTTTCTATTTGTTTGAGTATTATGAATGATAAGGAGAAAGAGGAATTGCTTCAATATTATTACCAATGGACAGATATTAAACCTTCTTATATTCTTGATTTAATAGCGGATACTGTAAATGTTAAGTACAATCATATAGAAATTTCTGAGACTTTTAGCGTGTTGAATAGGTTTGTAGCTATGCTAGAGCATATTTTTAGAAAAATGAGTGAACTAGAATACATAGGACAAAGAAAAGATAACATTGTAATTAATGAAGAGTCTTTAGGTCAATTTAGTGGAAGTAAAGGAAGAAATAGTACTTGGAGTATAATTGATTAAAACTAAATTTTTATGAAAGCTCTAAATTATAAAGATAGAAGAAAACAATTCTGGAGGTTCTTTTTGTCATTTTCTTTTACAACGATAGTGCTATGTTTTTGTTTTTATGCCACATTAGTTATTGCTGAAAGAGGTATGGTTCTTATTGAGAATAAACAATCACACTATAACGATGTCTTTAAAAAGCAAGCCATGTTAAATTTTAGAATGGAAGAACTTTTTAAAAATTTATATAGCTTAAAGAATAAGAGAAGAAGTATTGGAGAGTATAGGCAAATGCAGAAGATTATTACAAATGCTAGAATTGAAATTAGACAAGATATTGATAGTACAAAAGCTGAAAATCAATATTATAAAATTTATGGAGAGTTTTTGTCTGAAATAAGAAATATACAGTCGCTTTTAGAACAGTATAATACAGAAGTAGATGTAAGAGAAGTAAACAAAGAGCAGTTAGAAAAATGTAGAGAAAAGTATAAGGATTTAAATAGAAAATAGAGCTATGGATAAAATGGATAAATATGAAGTTTTTTGGGAAAAAATAAGATTCTTTCTGCTGTTTCTAATACTTTCAACAGGAGTGTTTATCATACTCACCAAATTTATTTTTAAAGTACCAGTTGTAGAGAGCAAAGAACTTCTTAATAGTATTGATGCTTCTGAAGAGGTTTTTGATGTGCAAGAAAATTACACAGAGCGTATCAAAAGCACCCATAAAAAGATTCAAGAAATCCCTTTTGATGTAATACAAATTCAGGTATTAGATGAACTGGACAAAGAAATACAACAGTATAAGAGAGTGTATAGGGATAATGATATGAACAACAGATACATTTTTGGAGTCCAATCATCAAAAATACTTAAGATGTTTTATGATTTAAGTGAGGAGTTCAATGCTGTGAAAAGAAATAATAGAGTTCTTAAAGAGAACTTAGAAGAATGTAAAGCAAATATTTAAAAACTAGAAAGATGTCTAATAAACTCAAGCTAGCAATATTAATATTTATTGCTTTATTACTACTAGCATTAGCAATATTCATACCGTATAAATCAAGACTTAGCAATTTAGATTTTTATGTGTCTGAGTCTAATAATAATTATCATTTTGAAGTTGGAGAAAAATTATTTTTTCTTCTAAATGATACAACTCTGGTAAATGGAAGAGATGTTGTATGGCATATGGGAAATGGCGATTCTATTGTTAAGGCAGGAAACATAGATTATAAGTACCCCAAAGATGGAAAATATTTAGTGTCTATTGCTGTAAATGATAAATTTATAACCTCTAAAAAAATAGGGGTTGTTTCATTACCAAAATTATCTCCTAGAGATTCTTTAGTGAAAATACATGGTGTTGATGAAGGTTATGCCGGTGAAGAACTAGTGTTTTTTACAGAGGGAAAAGGGATTAACACATGGTACTGGGAGTTTGGAGAAACAGGAACAGTAGATGCCTATGAAAAACAAGTAATTTATAGGTATACTAAGCCTGGCGATTATAGAGTAAAACTTCAAACAAACACCTTAAAATACCCTATATATCACTACATAAGAATTTTACCACGATTTGAAAAGGTAGAAGAATTAGAAAAAGTAGATTCTTTAGGGGTGGTGCAAAATGATATCAGAAAAAGACTTCAAGCAATTGCTGATAGTAAGGTTACAGATAGGAGCACCTTTTATAAAAACCTAAACTATATTAAAAACAATTACACATGTAATCAAGCTGAAGATATACTTGTAATTGTAAATGGAGGTCGCTATAATGACTTTTTTAGTTATTGTCAAGGATTACATTATCTAGAGAATAAGAAAAGAAGTAAAATAATTATTAATAAAGTTGAAATAGATACAATTAAATGTTTCAAAAGACTAAACGTAACACAAAGTTTATTACAATAAAAAAGTACAACAACTTAACATTTTTTGTTTTACTCCTTTCACTATATTCTTTTCCTATTATTTCTCAAACTATAGGAACTTATGATAAAATTGAAAAAGTAAAGGCAGGTAAATTTAACTACTTAAAAAAAGTTGATGTAAAGTATGATGAGTCTGTAAAAATGGTTTTTTCAGATCGAGAAAACAATTCTTTTTATAAAGGTCCATACGTACAAGAAAAGTTTAAGAAAAAGGGCTTGCTTACACCGTTATATGTGATTGATGAAAAAGAAGGTTCTTATGAGGTGGTAGTAGCTAATCCTGATCAAGTAGGTAAACCAAAAGGTATTTTTTCCATGTTTTATGGAGACAAGTATAATTTTAAAGATAAAGAACAAGTAGAATATTTAGGATGGATACCTATAAGTAATGTAATTAACTATAACCATTCTTTTCTCGAAGCTTGTAATAATAAACCTATAAAATACAAAGTAGGTACCGATAAAGTTTCAAGGCTTTTTGATTTAGAATCGTATATGGAGGTTGACTCTGTTAATGTGTATAAAGATCCATTCTTTAGAATTAAATCAACAAAAAAATTACTGTCAAATCAAATAGTATATGCCTATAAATACGACGAAAAAGGAAAAGCTGTTTTCGTATCTAATCAACCAGTTTTAAAAGATTCTATTTCTCAAACTGTAGGCTGGATACCATCAAATCTAATAACACCTATAGGCCAAAATCAAGTATATGTTATCCAAAAAACAGATAGTTTATTTGCAGTTTGTAATAATGATACGGTAAAACTTGCTGGAGATGATATTTATTCAAAATACTTGTATACGGGTTCTAAAAACTTAAAATCAGATATAACTAATGATTTAATAGCCCCAGTTTATGTATGGAATCATGATAAAAATAAATTAATTAATGTAAAAGGGAATAGCTTTTACACCAAGGAAATAAAGTTTATGAAAGAGGAATCTAAAGTAGTTAACCTCCACTTTATTTCTAAGAGCGAAGACAGTGAACATTTGAAAAAAATACTAAACTCGTTACAAAGTTTATATATATCGTTGTTTAAAGAATCTTCAGATATTCAATATAATTTTTCCGCAATGTTAATTGATAAAAAAGGAACTTCAGTGTTTCAAAAATCAACTTCTTTTTCTGAGTGGATTAATTTTATTGAATCAGTTATAGAAACTGGTTTAAATAATTTAAATGTTGAGTATACTACCAAAACAATGTCTATACCTAATGCCGTTGATTATGCAATAGACAATTTTTCGGATGATAAAAAACGCTTCGAAAATAACTTTTTTATCATCGCATCCAGCAGAGAAAATAGCAACGATGTAAGTAAGCAAAAAGACTCTTTTTTTGAAAAAATAGCTAAAAAGTCACCTAAAATTATCTTTGCTCAATTGGATAGTGATAAAAGTGCTAAATCTCAGAATTATATATTAGGAAGCAAAGAGTTTTTATACAAAACAGGGAAGTTTTATAATGAGTTCATTAAAAATTTTATTGTAGATAATAAGATTATTGTAGAACACAATATTTTAAAAAATATATCTACTGATGAAGACAATGTTTATGTGTATGACGCACCCGACAATAGCTTGTTTAACGGAGGTGTTGTTTTCCCTGGAATTGAAAATACATTAACACCAGTATCTTTAGAAACAACGATAGATTCTATTTTAGATAGATCTAATTTAACGAATGACAAACTTATTTCGTCTTTAAATTATTTTAATAAAAAGTTAGGTGTACTAAGAAGTGAACCAACAGCTACTGTAAAAGCAAAGTATGAAGAAATAGCTACAGATAGCTTACGGCTTTTTCAATTAAACAGAAATAACTTACACGAGGTACTTTACCAAAAGGTCTCATTACTTAACGATAGCATTCTTAAAAAAGGATACATATTGGATAAAGACGAAATTATAGCATTGATAGAAAATTACCGCAGTACATTTCCTCAAATGGCTAAACCCATTACTCGAAAGAAAAGAAGGGTGATGAAGCGTCTTTATCAAAAGCAAATAAAAATAGCAAACAAAGCAGCTTATAGGTATGTTTTAACTAGAAAAACTACTATAGCCGATTTGTTTTATTTTAAATCAGGCATACCATTAAACCACAAAGGATACTATTGTTTACGAGTACATAAGTTGCCTAGAAAGAAAGTTGAAAGAAGTGGTTTTGAAAAATTTTATTTTCAGCAGTACGAAAAAATAAATAACTTAGAAGAGTTGTTTTTAAAGAACAAATTGCAAAAAATAGAAGAAGGCTATAAAAAAGAAGTATTTTTTATACCTTCAGAACTATTACCATAAAAAGAAGGTGAAACCCCAAAAAATGCAAAATTGAAAAGATGAATGTTAAAGCAAAATTATTTGTATGCGGAGAAGAAAGAGAACTTTTCGCTACCAATTTAGACTACAATCGAATTTCTGATGTAAACGGTAAACTTACCTCTGCACTATTAGGGGGTATTATTACTGTAACCTTTGAATCACAAATGTATGATGATAGTTTTATTGAATGGATGATTGCAGATAGAAGAGAAAACAAAAAAATCCACTATCCGTTTAATCTCTATCAGTTAAGAGATGGTAAAGTAGTTTTTTACGAAGATGATTTTGAAGGATTAGAACTTTTTGAGTATAGTTTTAAAGATGCTACTCTTATAAATTATCAAGAAAAGTTTTGCAATCAAAAAGGTATGTATGTAACGCTAACCATATCGCCTGCAATGCAAGATTATCGATTTTTCAGAAACTCAAGCTGGAATCAAAAAAGTACTACTCGTTATATCAAACATTGGCAAGAAAGCTATGTGCCAATAAAAGAAGCTGCACCTTATAAAGCTAAAGAAGATACAACACCTCGATTTACCTGTTACTATACCGATTTACAAGGCAATAAACAAGCCGAACCACATACAGGAGAAGAAGTGTACTTAGTATTGAAAACAGAAAATGCTATTGGGAAAACAATTGATATCGATTTAAGTGACCATACCAAAGATTTTATATACAATGATAAGGTTATCGAAAACGATATTATAAAAGATTTTAAGGTAACTAGTAGCGAACATAAACTTAAGTTACGCGTAGTAGTTCAACAAGAAGGAGAAAGAGAAACAATACAAAATTAATTAGCTATGGCAACACTAACCGTAAAACCAAGTAATACTTTAGGTATTAAAATCCAACGAGTAAAAAAAGCCTATTTAGCAAAAAAAGAAATCATAGGCTCAGAAAAAACTGGAGAAACACATAGTTACACTTTTAAGGGAACCAATAATACAAGCACTAAAGCTCGTAAAGAGAAGACTGCAACAATTATTTATGAAAAAATAAAGAGCTCTTTACAAAAAACAAAACAGCAAACTACTGTTAAAGATATAGTAGAGGTACTTGGAAAAGATTCATATACAAAAGGAGATTGTATTGAAATTCCTTTAATTCTTCCAAAAATAAAATTTATCAGACTTGATGATGCTATTTTAGGTGAAGAGGTACATATGGTAGTAGAAACGGAAAATATGGCTAACAGAGAGGTGAAAATGAATCTTAAACAAGCTGAAGGAGATTGTTTGCAAGCTAAAGGTAGTCCTATTGTTTTACAGAAAGAAGGGAAAAAAATTATTTTAGTAAAAACTTGTGTGGGTAGATATGCAGAACAGCAAAAAAATAATATATCAAACTCAAAAGATTTTGAAAATTATGCAATAGAGGCAATAACATTGCTACCCAAAAATGAGGAAAAGCAAAAGAAATATAAGGAAGCATTAAACAAAACACCGGATAAAAAAACAAAGTTGTTTATGGTTATTGATGCGGAACCAAAAGATCAAAATTGGTTTGAGGTTAAGTATGAAGAAATAGTAGAGAATAGACCTAATCTTTGGTATTATGGTGAGGAAAAATGGTTTGAGTTAAAAAAAGGATGTGATTGCGGAGAAGAATTTCAATCAAAAATAAAGTGTACTAGATATAAATATAAAACAGACGATGAAGGAGTCAAACATTATTGGTATGGACCATATTATAAAGGAAGCAAATCAATAGAGACTTTTTCACATTGGGATACTATGATTGCAAATAAAGAGTTGACTAGTAATGAAAAGACAATTATGATTTATATGTCACCAAATGAAGGTAACTTCGATTCTGTTCAGTCATATGATAGTGTTGCGCTAACCGCAGGAGCAATGCAAAAGACTATAAATAATAAAGGAAATGGAGAATTACCGAGACAAATTTGGGAATTTAAGCAAGAAGAACCAGAGCTTTTTCAAAAATATTTAGGATCTTGTTGTAAATGGACTGTTGAGAAAACAGATACAAAGGCTGGTAAATTTTGGGGAGAAAATGAAAACTATACAATGTACTATGAGAAACCAGATAAAACAAAGATTACAGGGAAAGAACTAAAAAAGTTTATTCGTAAAGAGTTCAATAAGGATAATTATGGAAAAAGTAATATTGCTTCTACGGCAATTTTACCAATTATAAAATTAATGCTGGACGAAAAATATTTACAAAAACAAATCAAAGATTTTAAATTTAGGTTAGATTATTCCTTATCTACAAAAGTTAGCAATTATAAAATTAGCGAGTATTTTAAATCAAATTTTGGTAGAGCTTTGGTTTTAGACCAACATGTAAATGCCCCAGCATGGGTGCAATCAGATTTTCAATCATCGCTTAATAGATTCTTTAACAAAAAGGATAAAGAAATAGATGATTTTAACAAGAAAGAGAGAGATGAAAATAAGCATAAAGCCAAAATTTCAAGAAACCCAAATGATTGGGGAAATGATCACAGTACTTATGAAAATGAAATAATTAAAGATTATGGTACGACACGACGTGGGACAGATATGAAGAATAGATACAATAAAATCAAAAACAAAGCAGGGAAATGATAAATAAGAATTTTTTAACGATTTTATGCTTTAGTTTATGCCTGATTTTTTCATGTAAGAAACCTGAAAAAGTAAGGAATATTGAGCCATTAAACACAAAAAATGAAAAACAAGAATTATTACCATCATTTAAGATTGATTTTAAATCAGGTAATAATAATATTCTTAAGATTAAACTAAACGACAAAGTAATTAATGATACAATAAAAAACCCATTAATTGCTGATGTTAGTGTAACTTCATTAAGTGATAGTATTTATAAACTTAAATTTCAATATGGAGTTGGAAAAACAATTGAGATTTGCAATTATTTGTTGAATTTAAATTCTAAAAGTATAATAAAAAGAACCTCTTATTCAGCTGATTCTAATGAAGCTAATGTGTCTAACGGAGGGTTAAATTACCCGATAGACAAAAACTTTTCGAGTGATTTCTTGTATGATTTAAATTATGTTAATGGTAAGTCAGTTTACTTTGCATTTGAATTAAATTCAAATAAAGAAAATGGTTATGCAGATTTAAGACCATATTTTAATCTCGTAGAAAAACTTTTTAAAGCTAAAGATATTGATAAATTAAAATTAGCTTGTGATATAGAAGTGATTGATGTAGTCAATCAGTATTGTCCTGTTTATAATAAAAATTATTTAACCATGTTTAATGATATCGGTTATTTTCTTGAGCAATCGGGTCTATATGAAGAATCCGTTTATATTCTTGAAGTAATCATAAAAGAGTTTCCAAACAGGACAGTTGCATATATTAATTTAGGAGATGCATATTGGGGCTTAGGTAAAAAAGAGGAAGCTAAACAAGTTTATAAAGTTTATGTTGAACAGATGAAAGCTAAAAACAAAGAACGTAAAATACCAAGTCAAGTCTTAGAAAGGATAAAAGAATAAGTTTGTTATATTTTTTCAGAACATATAATAAATGGTTTTGTTTAGAATAAAATAATAGTAGAGTTCTCTCAGCTAAATAAAAAGGCTTTCAATTAATTGAAAGCCTTTTTATTTTTACGTTCTTTGTTAATGTTAAACTTTTTTTAATCTTTTGTGTTTTAGTGAATAAAGACATTACATTTACCGATTAAACATTAATACAACTAATAAAAACGATGAAAAAAATACTTTTTTTCCTGTTATTGGCTTTTGGAAGTACTTCATTTGCACAGGTACATGATCCAGTAAAATGGACTACTTCAGTTAAAAAAATATCTGATAAGGAGGCTGAATTAATAGCTGTAGCTACCATACAAAAAGACTGGCATTTATACTCGCAAGAAATTCCACAAGGAGGACCAATTCCTACCTTATTTACATTTGAAGGAGATGCAAGATATTTAAAGAAAGGAAATACAAGTGAAGGAGAAGGTCATGTAGTAGATGATCCAATCTTTGAGATGAAGATTAAATATTTTGATACCAAAGCGGTTTTTACTCAAAAAATTCGATTAAAAACGGCAGATAAATTTACGGTGAAAGGAGCGGTAGAATACATGGTTTGTACAGGTGAAAACTGTTTGCCTCCTAAAGAAGTAACTTTAAGTTTTAACGTAAATTAATCTTTTCTCCCCTTTTAATACAATGAAAAAAATAATAGCACTTCTCTTTTGTTTAGCCATTAGTTTTAAAGCTGTAAGCCAGATTTACAACCCTATTTCATGGCAAACAAGTGTCGAAAAAATTTCAGAAAACACCTATAGTTTAGTTAGTACAGCAACAATTAAAGAAGGTTGGCATTTGTACGCACAAGAAGTTCCCAAAGGTGGACCTATTCCCACAACGTTTACATATGATGATGAAGGTGGTAAAATTAAGATTGTAGGAAATACTTCGGAACCTGAAGGAAAAATTAAGTTTACCACACTTTTTAGTGACGAAGGAATGAATATTAAATCGTTTGCTAACAAAGCAGTTTTTAAACAAACAATAGAACTAGTAGACGAAGCAGTAACACAGGTTAACGCTTTTGTAGAGTTTATTGCCTGTACAGACGAACAATGTTTGCCTCCAAAAGAAATAGATTTAAGTTTTGATTTAACAAAAGCAACAGCTGTTAAGGCTACAGTAGGTGATAAAAAAGAAACTAAAGTTACGTCAGTAGAAAAATTAAAAGAAACAAAAAAAGAAGGAAAGAGAGGTTTATTGGGGATTTTCTTCATAGCCTTTTTATCAGGATTTGCTGCTTTGCTAACTCCGTGTGTGTTTCCAATGATACCGATGACAGTAAGCTTCTTTACCAAACAAAGTAAAAGCAAATCAGCAGGAATACGTAATGCGATTATTTATGGAATATCTATTATAGCAATTTATGTGTTGTTAGGGTCTGTGGTAACTGCGGCATTCGGAGCTGATGCCTTAAATGCACTATCAACCAACGTATGGTTTAATATAATTTTCTTTTTAATCTTAGTAATTTTTGCAGTTTCTTTCTTAGGAGCTTTTGAGATTACTTTACCAAGTTCTTGGGCAACCAAAGTAGATTCACAAGCAGATAAAGGAGGTTTAATAGGAATTTTCTTTATGGCATTAGCCTTGGCAATAGTTTCGTTTTCATGTACGGGACCTATTGTTGGGACTTTATTAGTTGAAGCTGCTTCTAAAGGAGGAATAGCTCCTATTGTAGGGATGTTAGGATTCTCTTCAGCAATAGCGTTACCATTTGCATTATTTGCGGCATTCCCAGGATGGTTAAATTCGTTACCAAAATCTGGAGGTTGGTTAAACACAGTAAAAGTAGTTTTAGGATTCTTAGAATTAGCCTTAGCCTTTAAATTTTTATCAAATGCCGATTTAGTATTGCAATTACACTTGTTAGAAAGAGAAGTGTTTATAGCTATCTGGATTGCAATTTTTGGAGCTTTGGCTTTTTATTTATTCGGAAAAATACAATTACCACACGATAGTCCAATTACTCACATTTCTGTAGGAAGGCTAAGTTTAGGATTAATCGTATTATCATTCACTATTTATATGGTTCCTGGTTTATGGGGAGCACCGTTGAATTTAATCAGTGCTTTTCCACCACCACAGCATTATAGTGAATCACCTTATGGAGTAGGGTTTACTAAACAAGGAACGACAAGTATCCAAGAAAATAGCCATGAAGCTTTACCTGAAGGAGCACATTTGATGCCTCCACACGATATCGTGGCTTTTCATGATTATGACAAAGGGTTGGCTTATGCTAAAAAAGTAGGGAAACCAGTAATGATTGATTTTACTGGGCATGCTTGTGTAAACTGTAGAAAGATGGAACAAAACGTATGGGTTAAACCAAAAGTTTTAGATGTCTTAAAAAATAAAGTGGTATTAATTTCTTTATATGTTGATGACAAACGACCATTGAAAAATGATGAGGTGGTTGAGTCAAAATTAAATCCGGGAAAGAAATTAAAGTATATTGGTCAAAAATGGAGCGAACTACAAACAATTAAGTATAAAGCAAATTCACAACCATTTTATGTGTTGATGAATCACGATGAATCTAACTTAATAGATCCTGTAGCTTACACACCCGATGTTGATGAATATCACAGTTGGCTTCAAGAAGGAATTGCTAACTTCAAAAAATAATTATAAAAAAGCATCTTAGATTCTAAGATGCTTTTTTATTAAAAACTACTATGCTAATTTTGATGAAACACTGTAAGTGACTCTTTTACAGCTGTATTTTGAAATTGTCTATATAATTCGTACCTTTGCACCCTATGGTAGGTACTACACACGAGAAAAAAAATCAACGAGTTTTCACATTTAACTTCCTTGTGTTCCGCAATCAGTCGGACAAGTTTATTCCACCAGGATTCTAATTTATTATTGCTTTTCTAAAAAGGAAAAGATTTCTAACGTATGTAAACAATTGTATGCTCTATTTTAATTGATAGAACTACAAATTGTTTTGGACCTTACGAGTATCGATTTTTAATATTCGTACACTTTTCGCAAAAGTATATACTGCGCTAACAGATATAAAACCCCGTAGGCTTTGTATTAATGTTTATATAACTTCAATAAAACGAAATGTTTAGCTGAAGTTATTTACTGTTAAGCATAGTCCTATTTATAAAAACCAACATATGACATTACATACTTACGATGCTTTTAATCGTATAACTCCACTTGAAATAGAAAGAGTAGCAAATTTTTTATACAAACATCTCGAAAATTACGGAGATGCAAAATCGGCAATACGCAAAGCAATTGAGTATGCGGCTAAAGAACGAACAGGATTAGGTGGAGCGATTTTTACTATAGAGGATAACAAAGAAATTGTAGGTGCGGTAGTAATTAATAAAACAGGAATGGATGAATATATTCCTGAAAACATTTTAGTGTATATCGCTACTCATAAAGAGTATAGAGGAAAAGGGATTGGTAAAAAAATCATGAAGTATGCTATTGAAAATTGTCAGGGTGATATTGCCTTGCATGTAGAAAAAGATAATCCAGCAAAATTCTTATATGAAAAACTAGGATTCACTACTCCGTATTTAGAAATGAGACTAAAACGATAATATGAGACAGTTAAAAATAGTAAAACAAGTTACCAATAGAGAATCGAAGTCTATTGAAAAGTACCTACAGGAGATAGGGAAAATTGATTTGATTACTGCTGATGAAGAAGTTGAGTTAGCTCAAAAAATTAAAGCAGGTGACCAAAGAGCTTTGGAAACATTGGTAAATGCGAATCTTCGATTTGTTGTTTCAGTAGCAAAACAATATCAAAACCAAGGTTTACGACTTTCAGATTTAATTAATGAAGGAAATATTGGCTTGGTTAAAGCTGCCAGACGTTTTGATGAAACACGAGGATTTAAGTTTATATCCTATGCCGTTTGGTGGATACGTCAATCAATCTTACAAGCTTTGGCAGAACAATCACGTGTAGTACGATTACCGTTAAATAAAATAGGTAGCATAAGCAAGATAAATAAAGCGGTATCAAAGTTAGAGCAAAGTAATGAGCGAACACCTACACCAGAAGAGATTGCTAAAGTTTTAGATATGACGGTTTCTGAAGTAAAACAGTCTATGAAAAATTCAGGAAGGCATATATCTATGGATGCTCCTTTGAAAGAAGGTGAAACTTCTAATTTATACGATGTTATAAAAGCAGCCGAAGCGCCCAAACCTGATAAAGAGCTAATACAAGAATCATTACGATTGGAAATTAGTAGAAGTTTAGAAACATTAACTCCAAGAGAGTCGGATATCATCAAACTATTTTATGGTTTAGAAAATTACAGACCGATGAGTTTGACGGAAATAGGAGAAACGTTTGATTTAACAAGAGAGCGTGTTCGTCAAATTAAAGAAAAAGGAATTCGAAGATTAAAACAAAAATCAAGAACTAAGGTGTTACAAACATACTTAGGGTAAACAACAGATAAAACTAATTATAGAATACAATATGTTAATAATACAGGTAAAAGAAGGCGAAAACATTGACAGAGCCATTAAACGTTACAGAAGAAAATATAGGAATACAAAAGTTTTGCGAGAAATAAGAGAAAGAAAGGAGTACACCAAACCGTCTGTAAGTAAAAGAGAGCAATTAAAAAAGGCGCAATACAAAGAACAATTTTTGCTAGAAAAAGAAAAATAAGATATGGATATACATTTTATCGACCTCGTTATTTTTATAACATATCTCGTTTTTATGCTTGGAGTAGGAGTTTACTTTATGAATAAAAACAAATCACAAGAAGATTATTATGTAGGAGGAAGAAATATGTCGGCAGGACATATAGGTTTATCAGTAGTAGCAACCGATGTAGGAGGTGGTTTTTCTATAGGACTGGGTGGTCTTGGTTTTTTAATGGGACTCTCGGGTAGTTGGATGCTTTTTACAGGGTTATTGGGTGCTTGGATAAGCACCGTTTTTTTAATCCCCAAAATATACCCTATAGCAAAAAAACATCACTTTTTAACGTTTCCTGAATCTTTAGCTTTTCATTATAACACAAAAGTGGCATTGATTGCAGGAATTATATCTTTAATAGGATATATAGGTTTTACAAGCTCACAAATTTTAGCTGGAGCCAAATTAGCCTCTGCAACCTTTCCATCCATATCTATAATTGATGCAGTTTTAATTATGGGGGTTATTGCTGTGGTTTATACTGTTATTGGCGGAATTAAAGCTGTAATTTATACCGATACCATACAGTGGATTATATTGATGTTAGGTTTAATAGGAATAGGAATTCCTATTGGATACTTAGAAATAGGAGGGTGGAATGCAATTAGAGAGGTGTTACCTGCTAAGTTTTTATCACTTTCCAATATATCATTCATTGATATGTTTAATTGGGTTATTACCATTGTACCTATCTGGTTTGTTGGAATGACTTTGTATCAACGAATTTATGCGTGTAAAGATGAAAGAACAGCAAAAAAAGCATGGACAATTGCAGGACTTTTTGAATACCCAGTAATGGCTTTCATGGGAGTTGCTTTAGGATTGTTTTCGAGAGTGGCTTACGAACAAGGAATGTTCATCTCAATTGGGTATGCACCAGACTCTAATATGGATGCCGAGTTAGGTTTACCATTGTTGTTAAGAAGCATTTTACCAGTAGGGTTGATGGGCTTAATGATGTCGGCATACTTTTCTGCAATTATGTCAACTGCAGATAGTTGTTTAATGGCGGCATCGGGGAATTTAACTACTGATATTTTTGGATATTTTAAGAAGAAAGTTAGTATTAAAAACTCACAGATTATTACATTTTTAATTGGTGGATTGGCTATAATCTTAGCTACCATGATGCAAAATGTCCTAGAGTTAATGTTATATTCATATGCTTTCATGGTTTCAGGATTATTAGTGCCGGTTTTAGGGACGTTATTTCTAAAAAAACCATCATCCATAGCAGCATTTTATGCAATGATTTTTGGAGGGCTTACAACATTGATATTGATTATCTTAGAGGTGGGATTACCATTCGGGTTGGATGCTAATTTCTTCGGAATCACAATATCAGCCTTGGTGTTTTCTATAATCCAAATAATGAGAAAAGAAAAATAGTGGAAGCATTAAAAAACAACTTAGAAAAAATTAGAAAAGAGTTACATACATATCCAGAAGTTTCTGGAAAGGAGTATGAAACTCAAGAAAGAATAAGAACATACTTAACAAAGTATAGTTCTTGTAAAGTTGTTGAGGTAGCTAATACTGGTATTGTAGCAGTTTTTGAAGGAAAAGAAGCTGGTAAAACAATTATGTTACGAGCTGATATTGATGCATTGCCGATTCAAGAAAAAAATAATTTTCAACATAAATCTAAAAAGAAAGGAGTTTCTCATAAGTGTGGTCATGATGGGCATACAACTGTCATAATTGGAGCAGCAAACATGCTCACTAAGTACCCTATTGAGAAAGGAAGAGTGTTGTTACTTTTTCAGCCTTCCGAAGAAAATGGGAAAGGTGCAGAAGCTGTTTTAAAAGATCCTTTTTTCAAAAATTTAGAAATAGATTTTGCCTTTGCGTTACATAATTTACCAGGCTTTACTAAACATGAAATTGTGGTAAAAAGCAATACATTTACAAGTAATGTAAAGAGTGTAGTAATTAAACTAAAGGGTAAAACAGCACATGCTGCTGAACCCGAAAAAGGTTACAATCCTTCAAATGCAATTGCCGAAATATTAATTTTTGCAGAGCTAGAGAGTAAAAATTTTCCGGAAGCGCAAGATTTTTTATTGGTAACTCCAATTTATATTACAATGGGAGAGAAAGCTTATGGAGTTTCAGCAGGTTACGGTGAAGTACACCTCACACTTAGAAGTTGGGATACCAATTTAATAGAAGGAAAAAGGGAAAAACTAGAGGTGTTAATTGATCAGTTAGAGGAAAAATATTCTTTAACCATCGAAACTTCATGGTTTGAAGAGTTTCATTCAAATAAAAATGATGAAGAGGCTGTGTCAATTATTAAAAAATCTGCAGAACAGAATAAATTATCAGTAAATAATATTAAAACTCCATTTAAATGGGGAGAAGATTTTGGGTTGTTTACTCAAAAATATAAAGGAGCAATGTTTGGTTTAGGAGCAGGAAAAGACACACCAGCATTGCACAATCCAGATTATGATTTTCCTGATGATATAACTATGACAGGGGTAGAACTTTTTCATACGATAGTAAAGGAGGTTTTAGGTTCATGATACATACATCATACATAGAGGTTTCAGAATCGGCTATTGAGAATAATATCCGTTTTATAAAAAATCATTTAGGTGAAGACGTGGTGTTTTCTTCTGTGGTTAAAGGAAATGCTTACGGACATGGAATTAGAACCTATTGTACCTTAGCTTATAAATATGGAGTTAAACATTTTAGTGTTTCAGATGCTAATGAAGCTTATGAATTAAAAAAGGCCTTACCTCAAGATGACATTTCTATAATGATAATGGGAATGATTGATAATAGTCAGTTAGAATGGGCTATTGAAAACAATATTGAGTTTTATGTTTTTGAAAAAGATAGACTTGAATCAGCGGTTTATGCAGCAAAAAAACTTCAGATTCCGGCAAAAATTCATTTGGAAGTTGAAACAGGAATGAACCGAACAGGGTTTGTTATGAAAAACATACCTACTATAATCAAGTACATTCAAGAAAATTTAGAATATGTTATAGTAAAGGGAGTTTGTTCTCATTTAGCAGGAGCAGAAAGTATTTCAAATTATAAACGAATTACCGATCAGCAAAAAAAGTTTAGAAACACAATCAAAAAGATTAATCAATATGATTTTTTAAATCCTGATTTTCATTTAGCGAGTTCGGCAGCGAGCATTCGATATCCTAAGACTAGATTTGATCTAGTAAGAATAGGTATTCTACAGTTTGGTTTTTTCCCAACAAAAGAAATTTTAGTACACTATTTCAACAAACATAAAATTTTCGAATCACCGTTGCAAAGAGTCATTTCTTGGAAAACTAAGGTAATGGATGTAAAAACTGTAAAAGCAGGTCAGTTTATTGGTTATGGAACCTCGTTCTTTACAAATCATGAAACAAAAATTGCAATTATACCAGTAGGATATTCATCAGGATATAGCAGGTCGTTGAGTAATAGAGGTAAAGTTTTAATTAGAGGAAAAAGACACAATATTATAGGAACGGTAAACATGAATATGATGGCTGTAGACGTAACTTATGCAGAACATGTGGAAAAGGGAGATGAAGTTGTGTTAATAGGAGATCAAGGAGATAGAGAAATCACGGTATCGTCATTTAACGATTATATACAAATAATTAATTACGAGTTACTAACTAAATTACCAGATAATTTACCAAGAATTATAACGAAATAATATGGCAGAATTAATAATACATTCTGAGAGAATAAAACAGAATATAAAAGATTTAAGCGACTTTTTTAAGTCAAATAATATAGAATGGAGTTTAGTTACTAAGGTGTTTTCAGGAGATAAAATGTTTTTGAAAACGATCTTAACTAAAGATGTAATTAAAAATATAAACTCAGTAGGAGATTCAAGGTTGACAAGTTTACGTAATTTACGAGCTGTAAATCCAGATTTGAGAACCATTTATATAAAACCTCCTGCTGAAATATATGCAGATGAAGTAGTAGAATATGCCGATATTTCTTTGAATAGTTCATTATCTACCATAGAGGCTTTAAACAAAGCCGCTAAAAAGAAAAAGAAAATTCACAAAATCATTATTATGATTGAGTTAGGGGAGTTAAGAGAAGGTGTTAGAAGAGATGATATTTTAGATTTTTATGAAAAAGTATTTAACTTATCTAATATTGATGTGATTGGTATTGGTTCAAACCTTGGTTGTATGTATGGAGTGGAACCTACGTATGATAAATTACTCCAGTTATCATTGTATAAAGAATTGATTTCAGCAAAATTCAATAAAGAATTGAAGTATGTTTCTGGAGGAACTTCCATAACCTTACCATTGATAGAAAATAAGGTAGTACCAAAAGAAATTAATCACTTCAGAATTGGTGAAGCTGTATTTTTTGGAGTAAGTCCGTTAGAAAATAAACAGTTTAAGAATTTACATACCGAAACCTTTGAGTTTTATGCTAATATTATAGAGTTGAAAGAAAAAAAGTTAGTGCCAGATGGTATTATAAATGAGGCGAATATTGGACATACTATAGATTATGATGAGAGTAACGTACAAGAAACTTCTTACAAAGCTATTTTAGATGTTGGTTTGTTGGATGTGGATAAAGATGATATTGAGACAGATGATAAGGACATTTCTTTTGTAGGAATTACTTCTGATATGTTAGTGATTGATGTAGGTTCTAATAAAGACACATCAGGAAATGTAAAGTATAAAGTAGGAGATAAAATTAAATTTAAACCTAGTTATATGGGAGTTGCGAGATTGTTAAGCTCAAAATTTATAGATAAAGTTTATGTAAATGACATGTAAATGTCTGCTATTTTGTTGTTTTAAAAACTCAAGAGTTTGTAGCTCTTGAGTTTTTTTATGTAAAGCGTTCAACATGAAAAGGAGTGATGTTTACACTTGTTTTTTTATGCGAAATAATTTCAGAAACTAATTTACCTGTTGCAGGTCCTAAACTCCATCCCATCATAGCATGACCAGCAGCTACTGTTGCATTTTTAATTTTTGAAAGCCTACCAATATATGGCAAACCATCAGGAGAACAAGGACGTAAACCACTTTCTATATCCTTTCTTTCTTGTTGATTAATTTGTAGTCCGTTATAATAACTCTCAGCAGCATTCGCAATAGTATTAACTCTTTTAGTATTGATTTGACTGTTAATACCAGCAATTTCCATAGTACCACCAAAACGCGTAAAACCATTCATAGGTGTAACTGCGACTTTAGCTTCTGTTAAAATTGCAGGAATATGAATACCCGTTTCTCTTTTTACATTAATTCGATAGCCTTTCCCTGCTTGTACAGGAATGGTTATTCCTAGTTTTTTAGCTAGTTTTTGAGTCCATGATCCTGTTGTAAGTACAAACTCATCAGCGGTAATGGTATTGTTTTTTGTATTGATTGATTTTATTTCTCCTTCTGAAATTTGAAAATCTATGACTTCTTCGTTTGCTAAGAAAGTTACATTATTGCGCTCTAAATAGGATTTCATTTTTAGCATAAATTCATTCGGGGTCATGTGCGCATCAGAATGATAATATACAGCACCTTTAATGTTTAAATCTATATTGGGTTCTAGTTTTTGAGTTTCTT
Source organism: Tenacibaculum sp. (assembly GCF_050290165.1). GTDB lineage: Bacteria > Bacteroidota > Bacteroidia > Flavobacteriales > Flavobacteriaceae > Polaribacter. The sequence goes on from NZ_JBNKHD010000011.1 coordinate 34,682, forward strand.
CCTTTGTAAGATGTTCAACTTTTAATCCTTCTTTTATAGCAAGTTTCCCAACATTCCATTCTTCTTCACCCATTTTATCAGTTTTATAATACATCATTAAACCTTTGTGTTGGTAATGAAAATCGAAATCGTTTAAAGTTTTTAATTCTTCATACAAATCTCTACTAAACAGATTGATGTTTTTAATAACAGGAATAGAACTAGCTACTTTTTTAGGCGTTGCTGATTTTTTAAATAACCATGTCCATTGTAAAAAATCGTACTCTAAACGAGGTTTGATTGAAAAAGGACTGGTTGAACTCAGCATCCATTTAATACCTTTATTAATCATTCCTGGAGCTGCTAATGAAATAATATGACTAGGAGTAATAATCCCTGCATTTACATAGGAAGCACCAGATGAAAAATCAGATTTATCAATAACAGTAACTTTGTATCCTTCTTTGTGTAAATAATATGCGGAACATAAACCGATAATTCCTCCGCCAATAATAACAACTTCTTTATTCATAAAATATCTCTCTACTGCGCTAGAGATGACATGTCGTTCTTATAAATTATTAAATTACTTGAAAACCGTGTGCGTATGGATCATCTTCATCATCGATAATAATGTTGTTATAACCATACACTTTAGCCCATCCTTTAATACTTGGAATAATAGCTTGTTTACCATCTAAGGTAGTTTCTTTTTCAACACGACCTATAAACTTACTTCCAATATAACTTTCGTGAATAAATTCTTCATCAAGTTTCAATTTTCCTTTAGCATATAGTTGCGCTAAACGCGCTGAGGTTCCTGTACCACATGGACTTCTGTCAATAGCTTTATCTCCATAAAAAACAGCATTTCTACCAGATGATGTTGAATCAATAGGATTACCTGTCCATAACATATGTGTTACATCTCTGATGGTGTCATTTTCAGGGTGGATAAACATATTGGGATATTTTTCATTGATTCGATCTCTAACAACTTGAGAATATTGTACAATTTTGGAAGCAGTAAAATCGTGTACACCTGAGAAGTTTTTTTGAGGGTCTACAATTGCATAATAGTTTCCACCATATGAAACATCAAAAGTAATTTCGCCTAGTTCAGGGCATTCTACTGTTAAACCTTCTGCTGCTAAATAACTCTTAACATTGGTTAAACGAACCCAGTTTACTTTTTTACCAGTTTGTTGGTATTCTATTTCTACCAAACCAGCTGGAGCTTCCATTTTTATTTTTCCTGGAATTTTTGGTGTTACTAGCCCTTCTTCGATAGCTATGGTAATGGTTCCAATTGTTCCATGACCACACATGGGTAAACATCCAGATGTTTCAATAAATAAAATAGCAAAATCGTTTTCGGGATTATGAGGAGGGAATAAGATTGAACCACTCATCATATCATGTCCACGAGGTTCAAACATTAAACCTTTTCGAATCCAGTCGTATTCTTTTAAAAAATGCTGGCGTTTCTCGCTCATATTAGCCCCTATTAAGTTAGGACCACCACTTGCAACAACTCTTACAGGATTTCCACAAGTATGTGCATCTACGCAAAAAAAAGTTTTTCTCATGCTAAATTGAAGTGCCAGCTTGTATTCTTTCGTAGAAAAACCCCTTCAAATTTTTCTATTTAAGGAAGACGATGCTGGCTTTTTCAATTTCTTTAGCTGAGCCAAAGATATAGTATTGGACTCAGTGATATTCTAAAGAAATTATTAAATTATTATTATGCTATTTGTTCTTTTGTTAGCGTGCCGTTAATAGAACGTAAAATTTGTAAAGGGTTCTCGTTCTTTAATTCATCTGGTAATAAATTGTTGGGCCAATCTTGATAACTAAATGGTCGTACCCAACGTTTAATTGAGTTAACTCCAACAGCAGTAAATCGACTGTCTGTTGATGCTGGATAAGGTCCTCCATGAACCATAGATGGGCAAACTTCTACACCAGTTGGGACTCCGTTAAAAATAATTCTTCCAACTCTATTTTGTAAAGCGGCAATTACAATTGGATAATTTACAGCTTCATTATCATCAGAAATTACGGTTCCTGTAAGTTGACCTTCCAAGCTAGAAATAATTTCTTCTAATTGCTTTTCATTTTCACATTGTACTACTATAGAATAAGGTCCAAACACTTCTTGATGTAAAGTTGGATTTTCTAAAAACGTTTTTCCTTCAACAGTAGTAACTATTTGAGAGGCATAATTAGCTTGTACTTCTTTAGCGTAGTTTGCAACAATGGTAATTCCTTGTTGTGAAACGGCTTTTGCTTTGTTGTTCTCGTAAGCTCCTATAATATTAGGATGTAGCATACAAGATGGGTTAATTTCTACAATTTTATGAGCTAATGAATTGACAAAATTATTTAAGCCATCACTTTTTATTCCTAAAATTAATCCAGGGTTGGTACAAAATTGTCCTGTACCTAACGTAATAGAGTTAGCATAGGTGGTAGCTAAACTATCAGCTCTATTTTCTAGAGCTTTAGGTAATAGTATAACAGGATTAATACTTCCCATTTCAGCAAAAACAGGAATGGGTTCTTCACGTTTAGCAGCTAAGTCCAATAACGCTCTACCTCCTCGAATACTTCCAGTAAAACCAACAGCTTTTACTTTTGGATGAGAAACTAATTGTTGACCGACTTCTATACCACTTGAATTTAAATTAGAAAATATACCATTTGGCATTCCTGTTTTTTCAGCAGCTTTGATTATGGCAGATGCAATAAGTTCACCTGTACCAGCATGCATAGGATGTGATTTTACTATAACTGGACAACCAGCAGCTAAAGCAGCAGCTGTATCACCACCAGCAGTAGAATAGGCTAAAGGAAAATTACTTGCTCCAAAAACAACTACAGGTCCTAATGGAATATTTAGTTTGCGAATATCTGATTTAGGTAGTGGCTCTCTATCTGGAATAGCAGTGTCAATTGTAGCGTCTACCCATGAACCTTCTGAAACTAAGTCGGCAAAAGAACGGAGTTGAAATACAGTTCTTCCTCGCTCTCCTTTAGCGCGTCCTTCTGGTAAACCAGATTCAGAGCAATAGGTTTGAATTAGCTCATTATCTAAAGCTAAAATCTCATCAGCAATCGCATTTAAAAATTCCGCTTTTTTCTTTCCAGAAATAGTTCTGTATGTTTTAAATGCTTCAGAAGCTAAATTTACAGCATCATTAATTTCTTCGGAAGTAACTTCAGTAAAAACAGTTTCATTTCCCTGATTTAATTCAGGGTTGAATGTTTTGTAAGTTATGGTTCCTAAAGCAGATAATTGATTTCCTATATAGTTTTTTCCTGTAATCATATATAAAGATGGGTTAATTAGTGAGTAGCTAATGCTTTATAATCAGGTAATGTAGGTCTGTTTTTTAATCCAGTTTCTATTACATTTAAAACATGTTTACGTTCTTCACCTATTAAAGGTAATCGAGGTGCTCGCACATTTTCAGTACCAATACCTGTAGCTACTTCTGCTAACTTAATATTTTGTACTAATTTAGGATTTATATCTAATTCTAACAATGGTAAAAACCAACGATAAATCTCTAATGCTTCTTGTATACGACCTGCTTTTTGTAATTCATAAATAGCTACAGTTTCTTTTGGGAAGGCACAAACTAAACCAGCTATCCAACCATCAGCACCCATTAATAAGCTTTCTAAAGCAAGGGTATCTACTCCTGTCATAATTTTTAAGCGATCACCAAAACGATTTTTAATTCTGGTTACATTAGAAATATCTCTGGTAGATTCTTTTACAGCTTCAATGTTGTCACACTTTAGCAGTTCTTCAAACATGTCTAAAGTAACTTCAATCTTATAATCTACAGGGTTGTTATACACCATAATAGGAAGTGATGTATTGTTAGCCACAGCTTTAAAGTATTCAACAGTTTCTCTGTCTCCAGATTTATAACGCATTGGAGGGAGCATCATTAAACCACTAGCACCATCTTCTTCTGCTTTTTGGGCTGCTTCAATAGCTCCTTTAGTAGTTTGTTCTGCTATATTTATTAAAACAGGAATTTGATTGTTAACTAGTTGAACAGTAGTTTTTGTCAAAGTTCTTTTTTCGTTATCAGATAAAGTACTAGCTTCTCCTAAAGTACCGCCTAAAACAATTCCATGTACACCAGCTTCTAGTTGTGCTTTAATGTTTACTTCAAACATCTTTAAGTCTAAAGTATCGTCATCTGTAAATTTTGTAGTTACCGCAGGCATTACACCTTTCCAATTTATACTCATCGTAATATTGTTTTTTTATGCAAAGTTATAAGTAGAAAGAAGTGTCTTTTAACTTCAAATTATCTTATAATGATACTATATTAACTATTATAGTTATTTAATTGTGTTAATTTAATAGTATTTGCATATTTTTAATGGTGAATAAGAAAATTATTAATGAAAGTTTTACCATTTAAAATACCCAAAACTCATAACATTGGATTAATCTATCAGGAAGATCATGAGCAATATTTTTATGATAAATTACATCAGCATGAAGAAATACAATTGTGTGTTATAGTTAAAGGAGAAGGGACTTTAATTGTAGGTGATACTATTAATAAATATGTGTCTGGAGATGTTTTAGTGATGGGAAGTAATTTACCACATGTTTTTAAAAGTGATGCTTCAAAAATAGAAGAGTCTTTTATGATTTCATTGTTTTTTACGAAAGATTCTTTTGGAAAGGATTTTTTTCAGTTAGATGATTTTGTGGAGTTAATTCCTTTTTTTGAAAAATCGATAACAGGATTTAAGCTTTTGACATATAAAGAAAAAGTTATCAATTTATTTTTGAATTTACAAAAGGCAACTAATCTTGAACGTTTTATAGGTTTACTTCAAATTTTAAAAATAATTATTGAATCTGAAACCAAAGAGCTGGCAAACTTTATTTATCCTAAAAAATATACCGATAATGAAGGGAAACGTATGAGAGATATTATGGATTTTACCATAAATCATTTTAATAAAAATATCGATTTATACGAAATCTCTGAAAAGGCTAATATGACTCCTAATGCATTTTGTCGATATTTTAAACAACGAACAAATAAAACCTACTTTACTTTTTTAAATGAATTACGAATCGAAAATGCATGTAAGTTATTAAGTTCAGACAAAAGTATTGCTATAAGTGAAATAGCTTATCAATGTGGTTTTAATAATCTTTCTAACTTTAATAGAAAGTTTAAAGAGGTAAAAAACATGAGTCCCTCAATATTTAGAAAGAATAATTGATGAAAATTAACTTTTTTAACTCAAAACAGGCTTATTTTTAAAAATTAACATAAATTCTAATACCTCTTACCTATATTTGGTGCCTTTATGATCTAATAGGTTTATGGGAAAAAGAATTGCTTATCTAATTGTATTAATTTATTGTATAACAAATAATGTTTCAGCACAGGAAACATTGCCAATATATGCTGATTATTTATCAGATAATGTGTATTTATTACATCCTGCTGCAGCTGGAATAGGTAATTGTGGTAAAATACGATTAACTGCTCGCCAACAATGGTTGGGGGTGGATGATGCACCCTCATTGCAAACAGCAAGTTTTCATGCCAAACTAGGAGAGTATTCAAATACAGGTTTAGGAGTAATTCTTTTTAATGATAAAAATGGATATCATTCTCAAAAAGGAATCCAAGGTACTTATGCTTATCATATTGATATGGGTAATGAAAATTTATTTAATCAAGTATCGTTTGGATTGTCTTTTTCAGTAGTACAAAATGAAAGAGATCAACGAAATTTTGCTAATGACCCAACAGTAAGCCAAGTCATAGAAAGCGACTTCTATTTTAATGCTGATTTTGGTATGGCGTATCATAGAAATGGGTTGTCGTCTTATTTTACTATTAAGAATGTTTTTCTATCAGCAAAAAACAACTTGAATTCAGATTTAGAATCCTATAACCTTAGAAATTACATTTTAGGAGGAGGGTATTTCTTTGGAGATAAAGAGAAACTTCAATTCGAGCCCTCGTTTATGTTTCAATATAAGGAACAAACTCAGGAGAAAATAGGGGATATCAATTTTAAAGTTTATAAAACTCTTGAAGCTACTCAATTATGGGCTGCCTTATCATACAGAAGAAGCTTTGATAGTAGTGCTTTTGGGGATTCTCAATACATAACACCAATTGTTGGCGTTAATTATAAAAACTGGATGTTTGCTTACACTTATACACAACAATCTGGTGATGTAGTGTTTTCAAACGGAGGGTTCCACCAGTTATCTTTAGGGATTAATCTTTTCTGTATTAAAAGAAGAGCAGCAGCTTGTCCTAATATTAACGGAAGTTTTACGTATTAAAAATCTAAATAGTCTATTTTACTATTCTTATAATCTTTTAGTATAGCTTCTAAAACACTTTTGTCTTTGTTGATAAAAAAAGTATTTAAAGATTGATTGGAACTATTATTGAGGAGATTTTGCTGTAGAAGTATATTTTTTACTTGTCGAGCAACTGCTTCACCTGAATCAATAATCTCTATCGAATTACCTGTGATTTCTTGTATTTGAGGTAATAAATAAGGGTAATGTGTACAACCTAAAACAATGTAGTCACATTTTTTCTCCAGCATAGGATTAATGTACTTTTTTAATAAAGAAGTCATTTCATCAGAGTACATTTTGCCATTTTCAATCAACTCTACCAAACCTTCACCAACTTGTTCTATAATAGTAATTTCATCACTCAAATTAGACGTGGTTTTTTCAAATAAAGTACTATTTAGTGTTCCTTTTGTAGCCAATATACCCACAGTGCCTGTTTTTGTTTTTAACGAGGCTGGTTTAATGGCAGGCTCTATACCTATGAAAGGAATATCATACTTGGCTCTCAATTGTTGAATAGCATTAGTCGTAGCGGTATTACAAGCAACAACAATAATTTTGACTCCTTTATCTATTAAGAATTCAGTGTTTTTTATAGATAAATCAATGATTTCTTGTGTTGATTTTTGACCATAAGGAGCATTCTTACTATCGGATAGGTAAATAGTATTTTCGTTTGGTAAGAGTCGATGAATCTCTTTCCAAATTGAAGTTCCTCCGATGCCAGAATCAAAAATTCCAATAGGTTGTTGTGTGCTATTCATAGTATAACAAAAATAAAAATCCTGCCATTTTCAGCAGGATTTTTTATAAAAATATTTTGATGATTCTTAGAAACCTAATTTAGACTTTACAGCGTCATAAATATCTTCACCTTTATCGTAAACGATTAAACCTTTACCAGGAGCAGCGTCAAATACATAGATGATTCCTCTTTCAGAAGCTACCGCTTTAATTGCATCTTCAGCTTTCTTTAAAATAGGAAGAGTTTTCTCTTGATATTTCTTTTGCATTTCTTGACCAGCAGCTTGCTCAGCTTGACTAATTTTTAATCTGTCTTGTTGAACTTCAACAGCTCTTTTTTGGTTTTCTTCTTGTGTTTGGCTTTTACCTTCAGCTTCGTACTTTTTAATTTTAGCTTCTAACTTTTTGTACATAGCTTCAATATCGTCACGGTATGTTTTGTTTAGCTTTTCTAATTCTGCTTTCATAGATTTTGTAGCAGGCATTTCAGCTAATAATTTATCAGTGTTAATATGTGCAGTTTTTTGTGCATTTGCCACCCCACCTAATCCAATCGTAAAAATTGCAACTAATAATAACGTTTTTAAATGTTTCATCTTTGTTTTAAATTTAATTAATGTCCTTTTATTCTTGATTTATTTGTTCTCTTCAGGGTCTTCTTCTTTCTTTTTTTGCTCTTCTTGAGCTTTTTTCAAAGCTTCTCTCTTTTCTTGTAATAGTTTCCTTTTATCGGCTCTTTCCTGTAAGCGTTGCTTTCTTTTTTCTTCTATTTGCTTAATTTTAGCAAGCCTATCTTCCTCTTTCTTTTTTTGTATTTCTTCTCTTTTAGCTATTTTTTCTTTTTGCTCATCACTTAAATTATCATTTTTAAGTAACTCTTTTTTAGCTTCAATCTTATCTTTTTTCTCTTGTCTTCTTTGATCTATATTAATCATTTGTACAACAAGTTCGCTAATATCGTGTTTTTTGTTTGAATATAGCATAACCAAATCACTTGACTTATCGAAAACAAAATCATATTGTTTTCTAGAAGCAATAGTTTGTACAGCGTTATATACTTGATCTTGAACAGGCTTAACTAATTGTTTTCTTAAATTGTACATATCTCCATTCGGACCAAAGTACAAAGATTCTAATCTACGTAAAGATTCCTGTTTTATTTTGATATCCTCTTCACGTTCTTCAATTAGCTCTTTGGTTAAAATGGCTTTTTCGTTAGTTAAATCTATTTTTAAGACTTCAATAGCACGGGCTTCTTTATCTAGTCTAGTTTTCCACTTTTCAACTTTAGCATCTAATGAGTTTTGAGCTTCTAAATATTCTGGAATATTTTGAAGTATGTATTCCATGTCAATATATGCAATACGTTGATTTTTTTGTGCAACAGTTATACTTGCAATAAGTAAAAGAACGATTGATAGAATTTTTTTTTTCATCTTGTATAATGTGTTTAGAAAAAACCGTGCCAAAACCTAGTCACATTACAAATTTAAGGTTTTAGAACTGTCTTCCAATTATAAAATGCGTTTGCCAACCTGATTTCTCAGTTAAGCCAGGTAACGGATCGAAACCATGTGCGAAATCGATACCTAATAACCCAAATGCAGGCATAAATATACGGATTCCTAATCCAGCTGAACGTTTTAATTTAAACGGATTAAAATCGCTAAAATTGTCATAAGAATTACCCGCTTCTAAAAAACCTAAAGTATAAATAGATGCAGAAGGCTTATCTGTAATAGAGTAACGTAATTCTAATTGAAATTTGTTATAAATAGACCCTCCATCGATAGAGGATATTCTGTTATTTTGATAACCTCTTAACCCAATAGTTTCACGTCCATCTAATTGTCCTTGTGCAATACCATCACCACCTACAAAATATCTTTCAACAGGAGTTAGACCAAGCTTGTTGTTATATTTGCCTAAATATCCCATTTCAAAATTTGACATTAAAACTAACTTGTCGGCTAGTGCAGTATACCACTTCCCTTTAGCTGATATTTTATAATATTCTAACCATTTATATTTATCAGCTAAATAAGCTTGTTTTTCATCTGAGGTAGGGTTATCTGGTTCAGTATACTCTTTTCCATTAACCAGAGAGTATGGAAATGTAGCTTTCGCTCTTATAGTAAATTCAGAACCATAGGTAGGGAAGATTAAACTAGGCCCTGCAGAGTTTCGACTTAATGCTACTGTATAGGCTAAGTTATTTAAATCTCCTTGGCTTAGGATATCACTGGAAGAACCAACACGATAACCATAGTTTTGTAATTCAATTCGTTGGAAACTTATATTTTGAGAAAGGGTAAAATAATCGTCCGGCCATTTTAAACGTTTACCTAAACCTACAGAAGCACCAATAATACTTAGGCTTTGATCTTTATCTACATTATTAGTAGTATAATCGTATCGGTATTGATTAGACAAGTATACAGAAAACGACAATGATTGAGGTGTCTTACCCCCTAGCCAAGGTTCAGTAAATGAAAAGCTATAAGTATTATAGGTTCTACTAGCTTGTAAACGTAATGATAAACTCTGCCCATCTCCCATAGGTAATGGTTTATAAGCTTCTTTCTTAAAAATATTTCTCACAGAGAAATTGTTAAAAGAAAGACCTAAAGTTCCTATGAAAGATCCTCCACCATAACCTCCTTGGAGTTCAACTTGACTACCTCCTTTTTCAACAACAGAAAATTCAATATCAGCTGTTTTGTTTTGATAGTCTGGTTTTACATCAGGAGTAACATTTGAGTCAAAAAAGCCCAATTGCCCTATTTCTCGAATAGAACGGATAATATTTTCACGACTGAATAAATCTCCTGGCTTTACACGTAATTCTCTAAAAATAACGTGGTCATTAGTTTTATCGTTACCTACTACGGTCACTTTTTTTATAGTTGCAGGATCGTCTTCCCTAATACGAACTTCAACAGTAATTGAATCGTTTTTTACTTTGGTTTCAACAGCGTTTACTTGTGAGAATAAATATCCATTATTATGATATAAAGTCTGAATATCTTGCGAAGTTGGTGTGCCATCTCCAGAGATCCGCTCTTTTAAAACTTTTCCATTGTAAATATCACCTTTATCAATTCTTAAAAGGTTACTTAATTGCTCATCAGTATATTTTTGATTTCCTACGAAAAGAATTTCATCAAATCGGTATTGGCGTCCTTCTTCTAATTCAATTTCGATGTTAATCGTATTATCATTATTCCAGATAACTTTATCAGATAGAATTCTAGCATCTCTATATCCATTTTCACTATACTTATCAAGAATACTTTCTAAATCTGTTTTATAATCATCTAAAATGTACTTTGATGATTTCCAAAAACGTCCAAAGAATTTACGTTTTGTGTTTTTCATAGCACCACGTAAAGCAGCATCAGACATTGCTTCATTACCAATGAAATTAATATTTTTAATTTTTATACGATTTCCTTTATCTATAAAAACAGCCATACTAACAGTGTTAGTATCTGTTGTGTCTTTTTGAGTATTTAAAGAAACTTTTGTTTTAAGGAAACCTTTATCAGTGAATTTCTTTTTGATATAGTTACGGGTGGTTACAATAAGGTTATCGGTAACCATTGCTCCTTTTTTAAGCTCTGTTTCTTTTTTTAACTCTTTGGCTTTAGAATTACTTATTCCTGAGATTGAAACGTTATTAAGTTGAGGTAATTCTGTTACATCAAACTGAAGATAAACGGTCTCGCCATCACGTTTTGATAAATATACGTCTACATCACTAAACTGTTTACTCTCATACATTTTTTTAATGGCGCTAGTAAGTTTATCACCTGGAAGTTTTATTGGTTGCCCTTCAACTAGACCACTGTAAATTCTAACTGTTTGTTCACTAAATTTTTGTAACCCAGTAACAGTTATGCCTCCTAAGATATATTGTTTTCCTTTTTCATAAGAAACGACTGAAGTGCTGTCGTTAGGAGTTGTGTTTTGTGCTTGTGTACTCGCTGTTAAAAAAGCGATAAAAAATACTAGTAAATACGAATATTTATTCATTGGTTTCAATCTGTTCACTGGTTTTTCCAAATCTTCTTTCTCTGTTTTGATAATCAATTATAGCGTCGTAAAGGTGTTCTTTTCTGTAATCAGGCCATAGCACATCTGTAAAATGTAGCTCAGCATAGGCTATTTGCCAAAGTAAATAATTACTGATTCTTTGTTCCCCACTTGTACGTATCATTAAATCAACATCGGGCAAATTAAACGTATATAAATGATTATTTATAATTTTATCGTTAATTTTTTCAATTTCTATCTCGTTATTAACAACTTTTTTTGATATGTTTTTGATTGCATTAACAATTTCTTCTCTAGAACCATAGCTTAAAGCAAAGGTCAAGGTTATTTTGGTATTGTTTTTTGTAGCTTCAATAACGTTAGATAATACCTTCTGAGCATTATTAGGAAGGCTCGCTAAATTACCTATGGCGTTAATTTTAACATTCTTGCGTTGAAATTCGGGGAGTTCTTTCTTTAAAGTGGTGACTAACAAACTCATTAAAGCATCTACTTCTAGCTTAGGTCTGTTCCAATTTTCTGTTGAAAAGGCATAGAGAGTCAAGAATTTAACTCCTAATTCAGAAGCTGTGTCAGCAGTTTCTCTGATAGCTGTTAAAGCATTTCTATGACCAAAAACACGTTGCATTCCTTTACCCTTTGCCCATCTACCATTACCGTCCATAATAATAGCTATATGATTAGGTATTTTCTGTAAATTAATACGTTGAAGTTTTTTGTCCATAGTTATTCAGCTATTCCACCAAAACAAGGTGGCCTTCCGAAGGTGTATACAATGGAAATACCAGAAAAAACATACCAGTCATTTCCATCTCCTCCGAAATCTAAAGAGTTTATTTTGTTTGTAGTAAAATCAATATCATCTACAAGTGTAAATCGTACACCTGTTTCAAAAGCAATAGCAAAGTTGTCTGCTAACCTTCCTTTAAGTCCTAATCCTACAGGTAGTGAATAAGAGAATTTATTCTTTAGTAGAATAGTATTATTCACAGCTGCGGATTCTGGGCTTTTGTAGTTAAAAGCTGCTATTTCTGCTAGAATATAAGGGGTGAATGTTGTTCTGTAATCACTAATATTATAATCAAAAAAATTAAATTCAACTCCAGCAGCAAACTCGTGTATTGTGTTAGAGAATCTGTAACCTCTATTTTGGCGAAATGAATTGTCAGCATCTAAGTCATTCCCTGAGACAGGAATATAAGTGTAACTCCCTCTTAGCGCTATTCTAGGATTAAGATTATATTTATATACAAGACCTCCAGCAAATTCGTTAGGGTATATGTAGTTTGTTCTACCAATGTCTCCCACATAATTTGAGCCACCAGCGAATAGTCCAATTTCATGGATTTGTGAATGTAATGGTGTTACTATACAAGTAAACAATATGAATAAAATAAGTCCTCTCATTGTAAAATAGCGTGCAAATATAGGGAAATGAATTTGCTTTAAAAAGTTAATAATCCGTCTTTTTGATTAACTATTTTTTTGGTGTTTTATTGTAATGTCCTCGGTTATAAAGCTTCATTTCGTGTGTCTTCACCCCATAAAAGTTTTCCTCGTAGGGTTTTTAGATAGGATTGATTTTCAGGCAAAATGCTTTTAATGGTAAAAGGGGCTTTTTGTATTTTTATTTTAGTTTCTTGTGTAACAGTAGTAATACGTGAATCTAAAGAGATTAAAAAGTCTTTTTCACGAGCACTAACTTCTAGGTCAATATGGGTTTCATCGGGTATTACCATTGGGCGTGCATTCAAATTGTGGGGGGCAATAGGGGTAATAATAAAACTTTTTGAGTCTGGTAAAATTACAGGTCCACCACAACTTAACGAATAACCTGTAGATCCTGTTGGTGTAGCTATAATTAAACCATCTGCCCAATAGTTCGTAAGGTATTCTTTGTTTAAAAAAGTTTTGATACCAATCATCGAAGTGGTATTTCTCCTAGCAATGGTAACTTCGTTTAGAGCAAAATTAAGTTCAGAAAATTCTTCAGTTACAGGTGTTGTTTCTATTTGTAATAAAGATCGTTCTTGTAAAGAGTATTCTTTTTTGAGTATTAAATCAATAGTTTCTTCAATTTGATCTTTTTGAATCGTTGCTAAAAAACCTAATCGTCCTGTATTAATTCCCATAATAGGAATGTTTAAGTTTCGTATATAGGTAACAGCTCTTAATATGGTTCCATCTCCACCTATAGTAAACATAACATCAAAAGAGTTTGATAAATCTTTAAAATGAGAATAAGTGGGGTACTTTTTATTTAGAGATTTGTTTTCAACAAACAAATCGTAAAATTTTTGTTCAAAAAAAACAACAATATTGTGCTTCTCTAAAACAGATAATAGAATTTTAACTTCTTTTTTAGCTAAGGTAGTATAAGCTTGTCCGTAAATAGCTACTTTTTTCACTTGTGCAAATGTTTAATTGTGCTGTTTTTAAGATTACATGTCTAAGTACTTCCTTAAATAAGCAGCTCTATCTTTAAGTTCTTCTAGGTAAAAATCGTTTTTATGTTGGGTAATCACATTATAGTCATACCTGCGAAATGTTTGAATAATTTCATTAATTTCATCAGAAGCGATTTTTAAGGTGAGCTCTATGTTTTCCATACTTTCTGAAGAAACATAAGCTCCTAATAATTTACCTTTATTAGTTTCTACTATTTGAGCAACCTGACTCATGGAATAGTCATTCTTGTTTTTATCAATGATTAAGGTGTCGCTTTCATTATGTAAAAAAGGACTGTCAGCAAAAGCGTCTAAAATGTCACTTAATTCATAATACCCAATGTAATTCATGTTTTTATTTAAAACAGGAATCAAGTTAGAATCATTATCTGCAAATAAGGCAATTAAATCGAGAATAGACGCATTTTCGTCTGTGTAAAAATGATCTAGTAGATAGGCATATTCACTAAGTACCCTATTTTTATTTTCAATAGTTTGAATATCACTTTCGGGTAAGCATCCAATTAATTTACCATTTTCAACCACAGGAATATGCGTTATAGGTAAATCTTTACACAAGTCTTGAGCGCTTTTTACAGAGCTACTTAATGTTAGTGCTTTTATCTCTTTAAGTATAAAATCATTGATTTTCATTATTACGAATATAGTTTAAAATGTTGGAATGCGTTACCTTTGTGGTCTAATTTTACAGCATGACAAAATTAAGTGTAAATATTAATAAAATTGCCACACTTCGTAATTCGAGAGGTGGAAATGTGCCTAATTTACTGAAAGTAGCAACAGATATACAAGAATTTGGGGCGGAAGGAATCACCATTCATCCAAGACCAGACGAACGTCATATTCGTTACCAAGACGCGTACGATTTAAAACCGTTGGTTACCACTGAATATAATATTGAAGGTAATCCTATTGATAAGTTCATGCAAATGGTATTAGAAATTAAACCAACACAAGTAACTTTGGTTCCTGATAGTGTGGATCAGTTAACTTCTAATGCGGGTTGGGATACGATTAAACATCAATCGTATTTACAAGAAGTGATTGCTGAGTTTAAAAGGGCAGGTATAAGAACTTCTATTTTTATCGATACAGATTTAAAATTGATAGAAGCTGCAGCAAAAACAGGAACGGATAGAGTAGAGTTGTACACGGAAGAGTTTGCAACGCAGTACGAAAAAGGAAATAAAGAAGGTGTAAAACCATATACTGAAGCAGCAATTTTAGCTCATGAATTGGGCTTAGGTGTTAACGCAGGACACGATTTGAGTTTAAATAATATTCAATTTTTCAAACAAAACATACCTCATTTGGCTGAAGTGTCTATTGGGCATGCACTAATTTCTGAAAGTTTATATTTAGGATTAGAGAATGTAGTGAATATGTATTTACATCGTTTACAGTAGGTATGGAAGTTTTACATTCTAAAATAGTTGGAGAAGGAAAACCATTACTCATTTTGCATGGATATTTTGGTATGGGAGATAATTGGAAATCTCACGCCAATAAGTTTGCCGAAGATGGCTTTGAGGTACATTTGATAGATCAGCGTAACCACGGACGTAGTTTTCATGTCGATGCATTTGATTATGAATTGATGGTAGGTGATTTATATAATTACATTCAACAGCATAATTTAGAAAAAGTTGATTTACTAGGGCATTCCATGGGAGGGAAGACCGCAATGTTGTTTGCTACTGAATATCCTGAGTTAGTTGATAAATTAGTGGTTGCTGATATTTCTCCGAGAATGTATCCGCCACATCATCATGATATTTTAGCAGCATTGAATTCGATAGATTTTAGTGTTCAAAATTCTAGAGCCTTAGTAGATGAAAAACTAGCAGAATTAATTCCAGAAGTGGGGGTTCGACAGTTTTTATTGAAAAATGTATACAGAAAAACCAAAGATGAGTTAGCGTTTCGTTTTAACCTAAAATCATTGACAGAAAACAACAATGAGGTTGGAGTAGCCTTACCTTCTTTTACTGTTTTTGAAGGGAAAACATTGTTTTTACGTGGTGCAAATTCAGGATATATTTCAAAAGAAGATGAGCCGTTAATTCAAGCACATTTTCCAAATTCAGAAATTAAAACTGTGGCAAATGCAGGGCATTGGTTGCACGCAGAAAATCCTACTGATTTCTACAAGAAAGTAATCGAATTTTTATAAAAAAGAGGTAGAGTATTTAAATTCTACCTCCAAAAGTATGTCATAAGTATTTGTGTGATTTGCTTTTACTGTAAATTCTTCCCTAATGTATAAACTTGTTTAAGCCACAACTCTCTTTTTTTTGGTGTGGAATCTTTAATAGTTGATATAAAAGTCGTTTTTACAGGTTTGATACCACAGAACTCCAATGTTCCTTTTTTAAATTGTCTAATAGCAGGTCTTTTCATAAATAAATAATCATACCAGCTAGGTGTGTCAGAAGTTACAATGAGTCGAGAAGTTTTACCTTTCAATAGCTTTTCAGGAAAAGGTTTTCCTTCAATAGGTTGAAAAGTAATTCCTGGTAAAAAAGCTCTGTCGATAAAACCTTTCATCATAGCAGGGTAACCTGCCCACCAAATAGGAAAGACCCAAACAATATGATCGGATTTTTTAATTTTAGCTAAAGATTCTTGTAAATCTGGTTCCAACTCAGTTCTTTTTCGGTACCCAAACTTAAGGGTAGGGTTAAAGTTTAAATCAGCAATAGTAATTTCTTCGATTATTGCATTAGTTTCCAAAGCACCTTTTTTGTATGAGGCTGCAAGTGCGTGGTTAAAACTTTCTTTATCAGGATGTCCGTTTATTAATAAAATATTCTTCATAATATATTTGAGATTATGAAGCAAAATACGGGTGGTTTTACCAGCTTAAAAAGGACAATTGTCTAATAAAAAACCGATTTTCTAATTCGACTTAAATGTCGTTGAGTGATTCCTAAATAAGAGGCTATGTATTGTAATGGAATAGTTTGTAAATAACTAGGATGCGTTTCTAATAATTTTTTATAACGGTTTTCAGAACTTTCATTTTGCAGGATAAAAATTCTGTTTTCAAGATTTATATATTCTTGTTCTGCTAACAATTTAAAAAGGCGTAGCCAGTTAGTACTTGAGTTTTCTAATGCTACAAATTGATCTTTAGTAATACTGTATAGTTCTACGTCTGTTAAAGCTTGAATATTTTCGTTGGTTTTTGTTTGAGAAATAAAGGATGAATAGGCAGTAACAAATGAGTTTTCTGATAAAAAACAATAAGTAGACTCTTTTTCATCTGAAGAATGATAAAACGATCTAAAAATACCTGAAGCTATAAAAGCAACTTCTTTACAAATAGCACCTTCTTGAATAAAAAAATCTCCTTTGTTAAGTTTTTTATAACTGACTAAACTTGCAAAATTGTCTATTTCTTCTTCGGTAAGGATGTTGTAGGTTTCTAGATGTTTTTTGAGCATTTTGTAACGGAGTTTTATAAACTATAGTTTAATTATTTTTTTATAGCAGAGACTATGATGAAAATTGGTCTTCTCATTTCATCTTTCATTTCTGGGTATTTCTTCAAAACTTGCTCAGAAGGTTTTGGTTCAGAAATTTCTTGAATATCAAAGCCCGATTTAATTACTGTATTAATTATAGTTTCTAAGGTTCGATGATATTTAATTACTTCATGTCCTAGAAAATGAGTTTTTCTTTCTCCTTCATCTTGATAGTTGTCTAAAGGCCAATGTAATCGGTTTTCATTTTCATCTAAAAACCAATCTTGTTCTGGCTTACATGTAAAAGAAGGGTGTTCCATAGAAAATATAAAAGAGCCTCCTTTTTTTAGAACTTTATTTATTTTTTTAAAAACAGGTTTTAAATCTTTTAAATAGTGAAATGCAAGTGAACTAATGATGATATCAAATTCTCCTGATTTAAAGTTGATATCCTCTATGGCTGTTTGTATATAATTAATTGCTAGGTTTTTTGAGTTTTCTATAGCTTTATCTATCATTCTTTTTGATAAATCTACTCCAGTTATTTTTTTAGCACCTTGTTGTTTAGCGTAAATGCAATGCCATCCATATCCACAACCAAGATCAAGTACGCTTTTATTTTGAAAATCTGGTAACATTTTTTGTAAAACACTCCATTCCCCCGCTGAGTTTAAGCCATCAATTGAGCGAGGCATTTTTCCGTAACTCTCAAAAAAATCATTATCATCATATTTATTTTGTTTCATCTTATTCGGTGTTTTTACTTGTAGAAGTTTTATTACTAACAAAAGTAGTTACTTAATCAAAAGAATCAAATGAAAGTCTATAAACCTGCCAAAACAGCAGGTTTTAATTTTTGGTATGGTTGTGGTGAGTTGTAAGCTCAGGTTATGATTTGTAGAGTCTTAATTAAAAAAGTAACTTTATAAATCTTAACTTATTAAATATCATAACGAATGAAAACATTTTTAAAAATCTTATTAACTGCATTAGCAGTAATTGTATTGGCAAACATTTTACCAGGGGTTGCAGTAGCTAACTATACTACCGCAGTAATAGTAGCAGTAGTTATTGCGTTGCTAAACTTGTTTGTGCGACCATTGTTGGTGTTTTTTACGTTACCAGCAACGATAATTACATTAGGGTTATTCCTGTTTGTAATCAATGCGGTTATAATACTATTGGCAGATAAATTAGTGTCAGGTTTTGCAGTAAACGGATTTTTTACAGCGCTATTGTTCAGTGTATTGCTGTCTATTTTTAGGTCGCTTATGTTTTCGTTGTTAAAAGAAGAAAAGAATAATTAACATAAAATATTAAAAATTAGAAGACAAGGGTGAAAAAAAGTAGATATTTTTATGTTTAAAAGTATTGGTTATCAATAAATAAAGTAGTAATTTTGCACCCGATTTTTTAAGAAACAGATTTTTAAGATGAATATAACGAAAGAAAACGTAGATGCATTAAATGCAGTTGTAAAAGTTGATATTGTTGCAGAAGATTATCAAGATAAAGTAACAAAAGTATTAAACGATTACCGTAAATCAGCAAACATTCCTGGATTTAGAAAAGGTCACGTGCCAATGGGAATGGTGAAAAAGCAATACGGAAAATCAGTAATGATTGATGAGGTAAACAAGCTTTTACAAGAGTCGTTAAACAAATTCTTAGTTGAAGAGAAATTAGATATTTTAGGAAATCCATTACCTAGAGTGCAAGAAGATTTCAATTGGGATGCTGATAAATTCTCTTTTGAATTCGAATTAGGATTAGCTCCTGAGTTCGACGTAAACTTACAACCAAAAGATAAAGTTACTCAATACAACATCGTAGCTACTGACGAGTTAATCGAGAAAGAAGTTGAAAACATTCAATCTCGTTACGGTAAAATGTTAACAAAAGAGGAAGTTACTGAGGTAGCTAACGTAACAGGTACTTTTGTAAGCGAAGAGAAAGAAATCAACAAAAAATCTACCATTTCTGTAAAAGATATTAAAGGGAAAACAAACTTAAAAATGTTTGTAGGTGCTAAAGTAGGTGATGTTTTAGAGTTAAAAACTAAAAACTTATTTGAAGATGAGCACAAGTTACAAGGAGCTTTAGGTGTATCTCACGATGAGGTTCACGGTTTAGATATCGCTGTAACATTTACTATCGAAGAAATTACTGAAATAGAATTAGCAGAATTAGATCAAGAATTATTTGATAAGTTATTTGCTGACGGGAGTGTGAAAACTGTAACAGATTTAAAAGATAAAATTAAAGAAGACGCAGAAAAGCAATTTCAACAACAAGCAGATCAACAATTGTTAAACGCAATTACTGAGAACTTAGTTGAAAGTACAAAGTTTGATTTACCTGCTGAATTCTTACAAAAGTGGTTGCAAACTGCTGGTGAAAAAGAATTATCTGCTGACGAAGCTGCTGATGAATATAGCAAGTCTGAAAAAGGATTACGTTACCAATTAATCGAAGGAAAGATTATGAAAGATAACGATATCAAATTAGATTATGCTGAGTTAGTAGATTATGCTAAAGGATTCATTAGAGCTCAAATGGCTCAGTTTGGAAACATGAACCCAGAAGAAAAAGAGTTAGAAGATATCGCTGGAAGAATCTTATCAAATCAAGACGAAGCTCGTCGTTTACAAGAGCAATTAATTTCTCAAAAATTATTAGCTTTCTATAAAGAAAACATGAGCTTTGATACTAAAGAGGTTTCTTACGAAGACTTCATTAAAGAAGTATATAAATAACAGCTAATTACTGATGTAATATAAAAACCTGAATGTGCATTCAGGTTTTTTTAGCTATAAAAGGTAACAAAATACTAACGAAATAGTTCTTATATTTACATCTGTAATAAACCAAAAACATTTAAAAAATGGATTACGGAAGAGAGTTCGAAAAATACGCAACTAAGCACCACGGAATAAATAGTAACTACTACGGAAAAATAACAAGTAGCCTAACTCCATATATTATGGAAGAGCGTCAGATGAACATCACACAAATGGATGTTTTCTCTCGTTTAATGATGGATAGAATTATCTTTTTAGGTACTGGTATTAATGATCAAGTAGCTAATATTATTCAAGCTCAATTGTTATTCTTAGAAAGTGTTGATGCTTCTAAAGATATTTCAATTTATATCAATTCACCAGGTGGTGGCGTGTATGCTGGTTTAGGTATTTACGATACGATGCAGTTCATTAAGCCAGATGTAGCAACTATTTGTACAGGTATGGCAGCTTCTATGGGTGCAGTGTTAATGTGTGCAGGAGAAAAAGGAAAGCGTTCAGCATTACCACACTCACGTATTATGATTCACCAACCATTAGGTGGGGCGCAAGGACAAGCGTCTGATATTGAAATTACAGCTCGTGAAATCTTAAAATTAAAAGATGAGTTGTACCATATTATAGCAAACCATTCAGGTCAAACTGTAGAAAAAGTAAATCAAGATTCTGATAGAGATTATTGGATGAAAGCCGAAGAAGCAAAAACTTACGGAATGATTGATGAAATTTTAACAAGAAAATAAATTAACAACTAATAGCTATTAGCTATTGGTAATAAGCTGATAAGATGTCGAAAGAAGAAAATTTACAATGTTCCTTTTGTGGTCGTAAAAAGCCAGAAACCGATTTGTTAATCGCAGGTTTAGATGCGCATATATGTGATAAATGTATTGAGCAGGCTCATGGAATTGTAGAGGAGGAAATAGCAGAAGCTAGAACAAGTGATTTATCTAAAGATTTAACCTTAAAAAAGCCAAAAGAAATTAAAGCTTTTTTAGATGAGTATATCATTGGTCAAGATGAAACTAAAAAAGCAATGTCTGTAGCGGTATATAATCACTACAAAAGATTATTGCAAACCAGAGATGAAGACGAAGTAGAAATTGAAAAGTCAAACATTGTTTTAGTAGGAGAAACTGGTACAGGTAAAACATTAGTTGCGCGTACCATTGCTAAAATGTTAAACGTACCATTTTCTATCGTTGATGCTACTGTTTTAACACAAGCAGGTTATGTAGGTGAAGATGTTGAAAGTATTCTAAGTCGTTTACTACAGGCAGCTGATTATGATGTTGAAAAAGCAGAAAGAGGAATTGTGTTTATTGATGAGATAGACAAGATTGCTCGTAAAGGCGATAATCCATCTATTACGCGAGATGTTTCTGGAGAAGGAGTGCAACAAGCTTTATTAAAGTTATTGGAGGGAGCTGTGGTAAATGTGGCTCCTAAAGGAGGAAGAAAGCATCCAGAGCAAAAATTTATTGAAGTAAACACCAAAGATATTTTATTCATTGCAGGAGGAGCATTTTCTGGAATTGATAGGATCATCAGTAAGCGTTTAAATATGCAAGCTGTTGGATATAGTGCTTCAGTAGAAGAGGATAAGATAGATCAAGATAACTTATTACAGTATATTATTCCTTCAGATTTGAAATCTTTTGGGTTAATTCCTGAGATTATAGGTCGTTTACCAGTCTTAAGTTATATGAATCCACTAGATGCAAAAACCTTACGTGCTATTTTAACAGAGCCTAAAAACTCTATCGTAAAACAGTATACTAAATTGTTTAAGATGGATGATGTCGAGTTTTCAATGGAGGAAGAAGTGTTGATGTTTATTGTTGATAAAGCAGTAGAATACAAGTTAGGGGCTCGTGGATTACGTTCGTTATGCGAAGCTATTTTAACCGATGCAATGTTTGAAATACCAAGTTCTGACGAAAAAGAATTTAAGGTAACTAGAGAATATGCAGAGGCTAAATTGACAAAGTCAGCATTAAAGAAATTAAGAGCAGCTTCTTAATTGTAAGTATTTAATAAAATAAAAAAGCCATCATATATATGATGGCTTTTTTATTTTGAGTATCAATACTACTCAGCTTTTGGTAGTTTACTGTACTGCTGTATCCAAGTAGCAAGTTCACTATCATCAATCTTATATTTTGAAATTAGTTCTTTCTTTATTTGCTGTAAATAAGTTTGGTTAAGAACAGTTTTCTCATACTCAGAAACAATTAACTGCTTAAAACTTTCTGTGTATTTTTCAACAGGTTTTTCAGTTACTGCTGTTTTTTCTTCAACTTTAGCTACTGGTTTTTCAACTACTGGCTTTGTAGCTACAGTACCACTACTTGTTGCATACGTAGTCTTTTCGTCTTTATACCATCCTAGAGGAATGTTAGCCAATTGAGTTTCACTAACAATAATAGTTTTAATATTATTACCACTAACATCCATATTAACCAAATTAGGACAATTAGATACATCTAATGTGGTAAGTTTGTTAAAACTAGCGTATAAACTTTCAAGATTAGTGTTTTCTCCAAGAATTAATGAACTCATTTTGTTACTATCACAACTAATATATGTTAAGTTGGGATTTTTGCTAACGTCTAAGCGTTCAATTTTGTTTTGACTGCAATTTAAAAAGCTTATTGAAGAGCTTTGAGATAAATCCATTTTAGTGATTTCATTATCGTAGCAATCCAAACGTTTTAAGTTAGGGAAGCTTTCTAAGCCAGTTAAATTTTTAATTTTTGAATACACATTAGGTAATTTCTTATTGGTAACAGGATTGTCTACGTTTAAATTAGTAACATATTCTGCATCACTAATAGTAATACTTCCGTTTAAACCGTTTGAGTCAATTTTTAAATCAACCAAACATTCCTCCAAACCAATGTCAGGAATTCTAATAGTTTCTTGTGAAAAAGCATTGAATGAAAATAACAATGCGAAATAAAATGGGGTAATTGCTTTCATAAAAAGGGGAATTTTTGCCAAAATTATATATTTATATCTTTTTAGCAAATTAATTTAGCTAAGAGTTTTGTTTATTTATACGGAAACTCTTAAAACTAGTATATTTGTTTGCCATATTAGTGTAGTGTATGATTACCCAACAAACCATTGATAAAGTTTTTGAAAACGTCCGTGTAGAGGAGGTGATAGGAGAGTTTGTGCAGTTAAAAAAAGCAGGAAGTAACTTTAAAGGGTTAAGTCCGTTTACTGATGAACGTACTCCGTCATTTATGGTATCGCCTGTTAAACAAATCTGGAAAGATTTTAGTACAGGTAAAGGAGGGAATGCTATTTCTTTTTTAATGGAACACGAGCACTATACATATCCAGAAGCAATACGTTGGTTAGCTGAAAAGTATAATATAGAAATCGAAGAAACCGAGCAATCTGACGAACAAAAAGAGCAGATGAATGAAAGAGAAAGTATGTTTCTGGTATCGAAATTTGCCAAAGATTACTTTCATGATGTGTTGATGAATACACAAAACGGTAGAGCTATCGGTTTATCTTATTTTAAAGAACGTGGATTTAGAGAAGATACCATAGAAAAATTCGACTTAGGGTATTGTAAAGACGAGTGGGATAATTTTACCAACGCTGCTTTAGCTAAAGGTTTCGACTTGAAATATCTAAAATCTACAGGACTTACCATAGTAAAAGAAGGAGGAGCAGAGGATAGAAAATTTGATCGATTTAAAGGTCGTGTTATGTTTCCTATCCATAGTATGTCAGGACGCATTTTAGGTTTTGGAGGAAGGATTCTTACGAACGATAAAAAAGCAGCAAAATATTTAAATTCACCTGAGAGTGAAATATACCATAAAAGTAAAATCCTTTATGGATTGTACCAAGCTAAAAAAGAAATAGCCAGAGAAGATAATTGTTTTTTAGTAGAAGGGTATACTGATGTAATTTCATTTCATCAATCAGGAATTGAAAATGTGGTAGCTTCTTCTGGTACGGCATTAACGCCTGATCAAATTCGGTTAGTAAATCGTTTAACAAAAAACATTACGGTACTTTTTGATGGAGATGCAGCTGGAATTAGAGCTTCACTTCGAGGTATTGATTTGATTTTGGAGCAAGGAATGAATGTGAAAGTGGTTGCTTTTCCAGAAGGAGAAGATCCAGATAGTTTTGCAAAAGCACATTCCAATGCCGAATTAAAACAATACTTAGTAGAAAAGGCACAAGATTTTATCGAGTTTAAAGTGTCTTTGTTGATGAAAGAAGCAGCGAATGACCCTGTAAAAAAAGCAGGCTTAATTCGCGATATAGTAACTAGTATTTCTAAAATTCCTGACGGAATTCAAAGAGAGGTCTATGTGCAAGAGTGTGCTCGAATTATGGATATTTCTGAGCAAGTTTTGTTTAGCGAATTAGCTCAATTATTAAAAAAAGGAGCTGTAGCAGCTAGAAAAAGTAGCCTAGGTCAAAATCCAAATCAGCCACCACCTGAATATTTTCAAGAGCAAGAGCAAGCTGTTATGGGGCTTGTGAAAGGCGGAAAAGGTAAGTTAGGACAGAGTATTGATCAGTTAAATATTCTTGAGAAAGAAATCATAAGAATTTTGTTGTTATATGGTAATGAAGTTGTTGATTTTGTAAACTGGGTAGATGCAGTAGATGAAAGAGGCCGCCCATTTTTAGAGAAAGAAGAATACCAAAACACTGTTTCTAATGAATTGTATTTGAATTTACAAGAAGATGAAATTGAGTTTACCAATGAGATTTTTAGATTAACTTATTTTGAATTGATTCATCAATTAAACCAAGATGAAAAAATAAGTGTAGATTATTTGGTAATGCACGAAAATCCTCAAATATCTAGTTTAGTTACTAATATTCTCATGGATGAGGAGAAGTATAATCTAAGTGATTGGGAACGCAAAGAGGTTTTCGTAACAGAAACCATAAAAATACTTCCAAAGTTAGTTACCGATGCAGTTTTAAATTTGCGTAGAGTTTTAATTGAAGAAAAAATTAAAGAGATTATGCAAGAAAGTCAAGAACAAAGCATAGCTCCTAACTTAGAAGAAATAGCAGATTATACTGGGTTAAAAAAACGACTTTTCGAAAAGTTAAATCGTGTGATTTAAGATTAAGAAATTGTCATTTGTGTAGTAATTTAAACAAATTAACATTTTTTTTGTAATTTAGCTCCCGAAAAGAACTAGAAAATAAAAAAAATGAGAAAGTTGCTGCAAATATTAGAATTGCTTCGATTACTAATATTATTACCTATTAAAATTTCTAACGGACAAAAAAAACGTGCTTATCAAAGAATTAAAAGACAAATGATGTCTGTTAATTTACTTTAATTCGTTTGGAATTCCGCAAATTGGAATAGGAACCATTTTATGCTGATTAATTCGGTTGAGACGTGTGTATATTTTATATACTTCTAGTTCTCTTCCAGAAAAATCGTCTGTAGTTTTTCCTGCATCTTGCATTTTCATGGCCCATTCAAGTTCGTCATACGAAGCTCCTATTTGATCTTCATCTGTTCTGTCGTCACCCCATAAACCATCTGTTGGTGGAGCAATTATAATGTCATTATTTATGCCCAAATATTTTGCTAGTTCATAGACTTCTGATTTTACTAAATCAGCAATAGGACTTAAATCAACACCTCCATCACCATATTTGGTAAAAAATCCAACTCCAAAATCTTCTATTTTGTTTCCAGTTCCAGCGACCAACAAACCACGTAAGCCAGCAAAATAGTATAAAGAGGTCATTCGTAATCTTGCTCTTGTATTAGCTAAAGCCATAAAGCGCTTTTCTTCACTTTCAACAGGAGGTAATGAATTTACTAAACTATCAAATACAGGAGTTAAATTTACTTGTTTCATAGAAACATTTGTAAAGTTGTCGTTTAACCAGTTTACATGATTTAATGCCCTGCTAACTTGATTCTTTGCTTGATGAATAGGCATTTCTAAACAAAGCGTTGGAAGTCCTGTTCTCGCACATAAAGTTGAAGTAACTGCACTATCAATACCACCAGAAACACCTACAACAAAACCATTTACTTTGGCATTAGTAGCGTATTCTTTTAACCAATTTACAATATGTTCTGCAACTTTAGGAGTGTTCATTTTTATGATATTTTAAGAGTTTATCGTTAAGCGATAAAAACTAATTTAGTAATTTCGACGTTATAATTTAGAATGTAAATATACTAAAGTTCATGAGAAAATTTTTAGCACTTGTTGCCTTAATTATTATAGGTTTTTCGTGTAAAAAAGAAGAAGTAAATAAATTAAATGTTGATGTATCGAATATTGAGGTTAACTTGGAATTAGAGCGTTTCGATATCGATTTCTATACTACGAAACCTAGCGAACTTTCTGTAACAAAAGAGAAATACCCAATGTTGTTTCCTTCTCAGCCCGATAGTGTTTGGGTAAATAAAATCAATAATAAAGATGAGCAAGAGTTGTTTGCTGAAACGGAGAAGGTATTTTCTGATATAACCAAAGAAAAAGAAGAGTTAACATCACTTTTTAAACATGTAAAATATTACAATCCGAGATTTGTGAGCCCAAAGGTGATTACTATGCTAACAAATATCGATTATGATAATCGAATTGTGTATACAGATAGTTTATTGTTGGTGTCTCTAGATGCTTATTTAGGAGGTAAACATAAGTTTTATAATGATTATCCAGAGTACGTAAAGCAGAATAATACAAGAGAGCATATTGTAGTAGATGTAGCAAAAGCGATTATAGGTAAACAAATGTTGCCAAGTATGGCAAGAACTTTTATAGATAAAATGATATATCGCGGAAAAAAAATGTATTTACTTGATGCATATTTACCATACATTCCAGACGATATAAAAATAGGATATTCACAAACCAAATTAGATTGGGCTAAAAGTAATGAAGAGCAAATTTGGAAGTATTTTATTGAGAAAGATTTGTTGTATAGTACCAGTAAGGATGTTGATAAACGTTTTTTAGATTTAGCACCTTTTTCCAAGTTTTATATGGAGCAAGATAAAGAATCACCAGGAAGAATAGGAGAGTGGATTGGTTGGCAAATTGTGCGTTCGTATATGCAAAAGAATGACGTATCTTTGCATCAATTATTACAAACAAGTGAAGAGGAGATCTTCAAAAAATCAGGATACAAACCAAAAAGATAATGGCGGTTAAACATACATCAAAAATCACATTTAAAGTAGGATTAGACGAAAATAAAATTCCAGAAGAAATTTCTTGGAATGCAGAAGACGGAGGTATAAAGGATGAAGCTTCTAAAGCAATTATGCTATCTGTTTGGGATCATAAACAAAAAGATACCTTGCGTATGGATTTATGGACTAAAGATATGCCTGTAGACGAAATGAAGCAGTTTTTTCATCAAACCTTAGTGTCTATGGCGAATTCGTTTGAAAGAGCTACAAATGACGAAAAAATGAGTGCTACTATGCGCGATTTTTGTGATTACTTTGCTGAAAAGCT
The DNA here is from genome assembly GCF_050290165.1 of Tenacibaculum sp. Taxonomy (GTDB): domain Bacteria; phylum Bacteroidota; class Bacteroidia; order Flavobacteriales; family Flavobacteriaceae; genus Polaribacter. Next base: position 62,072 of record NZ_JBNKHD010000011.1, read on the forward strand.
AGAGTTAATTCAGAAATAAAAAAAGCAGCTGTTAAAGCTGCTTTTTTTATGCGTTGTAGTTCTTTATTTTGTTGATGATAGTTTCATAATCATCAGAGTTGTTTACAAAATCTAAATCTGAAACATCAACAATTAGAATGTTTAAATCTGGCTGTGTTTTAATAAAGTTACTGTAACCATCGTGAATTTTTTGTAAGTAACTCGCTTCTATGTTTTGTTCGTAATCGCGTCCACGCTTTTTAATGTTTTCCAATAAACGTTCTGTGTTTTGATATAAGTACACATACAAATCAGGCTTTGTGATTTCCTTATACATCAAATCGAACATTTTTCTGTATAATTTATATTCATCACTATGTAAAGTGACTTGTGCAAAAATGAGCGATTTAAAAATATAGTAATCGGAAACAATAAAGTTTTTAAATAAATCAAATTGCGCTAAATCGTCAGAAAGCTGTTGATAACGATCTGCCAAAAAACTCATCTCTAAAGGAAATGCGTAGCGATCATTATCGTCATAAAACTTAGGTAAAAAAGGGTTGTCGGCAAAACGCTCCAAAACAATTTTAGCGTTAAATTCATCAGACATCATATTGGCTAATGACGTTTTACCTGCGCCAATATTTCCTTCTATAGCAATATAATTATACTTTTCAGTAATAGGAATAGGTCTGTTTAACTTTACATCAAGTTTGGTAATTTCTGAAGTGTCTGAACAATTTTCTAAACAGATGTATAAATGCTTTTTCTCTATAGGGTGAATAACGTTACGTGCTATTTCTACCAAAGGAATTAAGGCAAACTTGCGTTCTAACATTCTAGGATGTGGGACAATTAAAGTTTTTGAAAAGATAATTTCATCATCAAATAATAAAATATCTAAATCAATTAACCTGTCAGAATATCCGTCGGTATTTTTTCGAGTTCTCCCCAGTTCTTTTTCAATAGAAAGCAATTCTAGTATTAGCTGTTCAGGAGGTAAATAGGTTGAAACTTTAATACAAGTATTAAAAAAATTGCTACTATCAAATCCCCATGAGGCGGTTTCATAAACCGATGCTACCTTTAATACAGCGCCAACTTTATTAGCAATTAAGTTGATTGCTTGTTGGATGTTCACAAGCTTATCTCCTTGATTGGTTCCTATTGAAATATATGTGATTCGTTGTATTTTCATGAGTGGGATGCAAAGAAAACTAAAACTAAAAAAAGAAAAGCTAAAAAAAGATTTTTTTTATTTAAATAATTTCTAAAAAAAAGGTAGGGTGTTTTCTTTTTGACCTGTTATAGTATTGGATTTCTTTATAGAGTAAGATTTTTATATGATTATTGGGGAATGATCTGAAACAACAACTCTAAGTATAAGGCTGCTATTTTTAGCAGCCTTACTTTTTTATAATATTTTGAAAGTTTATTAAAACAAAAAAGCAACCAAATTATTGGTTGCTTTTTTGTTTTATGCTAAAAAAGAAAATTATGCCTCTTTTTTATCTTCTCTTGGTTTTCTATCATCACGACGATTATCGCGATTACGATTATCACGACCTCTATTGTCTTTGTTATTGTCTCTAGGTGGTCTAGCTACATAACCTTCAGGTTTTGGTAATAACGCTTTACGAGATACCTTTTCTTTACGAGTTTTAGGGTCGATACCAAAGTATTTTACATCAATAATATCACCAATGTTTACTACATCAGTAACATTGTTTGTGCGTTCCCAAGCTAACTCGCTAACGTGTAATAATACTTCGTTTCCTGGAGCTTCAGTATATTCAACTACAGCACCAAAATCTAATATTTTAACCACTTTTACTTCGTAAACAGAACCTTTTTCAGGTTTAAACATCATAGAATCGATACGAGCAAGTACTTTGTCAATTCCTTCTTGGTTTGTTCCTAAAATTTCAACGATTCCTTCTTCAGTAACAGGGTCTTCGTTAATTACAATAGTAGTTTCTGTCTCTTTTTGTAACTCTTGAATGTGTTTTCCTTGTGGTCCGATAAACGCACCGATTAAGTCGTTAGGAATAACTCTGTTCACCATCTTAGGTGCGTGAGGCTTCACATCAGCGTTTGGAGTTGCAATAGTATCAGTTATTTTCTCTAAAATGTGTAAACGACCATCACGAGCTTGTTTTAAAGCTTTAACTAAGATTTCGTAAGATAATCCCTTAATCTTAATATCCATTTGACAAGCAGTAATACCATCAGCAGTACCTGTTACTTTAAAATCCATATCTCCTAAGTGATCTTCGTCACCTAAAATATCAGATAAAACAGCATAACGATCACCGTCAGAGATTAATCCCATTGCGATACCTGAAACTGGTTTTTTCATTTGAACACCAGCGTCCATTAATGCCATTGTACCCGAACAAACGGTAGCCATTGAAGAAGAACCGTTAGATTCTAATACTTCAGAAACTACACGAACTGTGTAAGGAAAATCTGCAGGAATCATTCCTTTTAATGCTCTTTGAGCTAAGTTTCCGTGACCAATTTCACGACGAGAAGTCCCTCTTAAAGGACGCGCTTCTCCTGTAGAAAATGGAGGGAAATTATAGTGTAAATAGAATTTTTCTTCACCTTGTAGTGTAGGAGAATCTACCATGTTAGCATCTCTAGAAGTACCTAAAGTAACTGTAGCTAATGCTTGCGTTTCACCACGCGTAAAGATTGATGAACCGTGAGTTCTTGGTAAATAATCTACCTCACACCAAATTGGTCTAATATCAGTAGTTGTACGTCCGTCTAAACGTAAACCTTCATTTAAAGTTAAGTCTCTAACCGCTGCTTTGTGTGCTTTACCAAAATACTTTTCTACTAAATCACCATACTCTTCTAATTCTTCTTCGGTAAACATTGCGATAACTTCATCTTTTACTTCAGAAAAAGCTAATCCTCTTTCTTGTTTAGAAGTTCCTTTTTTAGCAATGTCGTAACATTTTTGGTAAGCTGCTTCATGAATTTTAGCTGCTAAATCTTCGTTTTCAGCCTCTCCTTCATATTCACGAGTTTCTTTTTTGCCAAAAGCTTCTGCTAATGCTACTTGAGCATCACACTGTACTTTAATAGCTTCGTGTGCCACACGGATTGCTTCTGCCATTTCTTCTTCAGAAACTTCATCCATTTCTCCTTCAACCATTGCAACGAAGTCATTAGAAGCTCCAACCATTAAGTCGATATCTGCTTCAGCTAATTGAGTAGCACTAGGGTTGATAATAAACTCTCCGTTAATACGAGCGACACGTACTTCAGAAATTGGTGCTTCAAAAGGGATGTCTGATAATTGAATTGCAGCAGAGGCAGCTAAACCAGCTAAAGCGTCTGGCATAACATCTTCATCATGAGACATTAATTGAATCATCACTTGAGTTTCAGCGTGATAATCTTTTGGAAACAATGGGCGTAATACACGGTCTACCAAACGCATTGTTAAAATTTCTTCGTTTGAAGGACGTGCTTCACGTTTCATAAATCCACCAGGGTAACGACCCGCGGCAGCAAATTTTTCACGGTAATCTACCGTTAAAGGTAAAAAGTCAATACCTGGGTTCGCAGTTCTTGCAGATACAACTGTTGCTAATAACATTGTATCTCCCATTCTTACAACAACAGAACCATCTGCTTGTTTTGCTAATTTTCCTGTTTCTAATGTGATGGTTCTTCCATCTCCAAGTTCTATGACTTGGTTAAATACTTTTGGAATCATAAATTAATTCTTCTAAATTTTAATTCGTTTTGTTTGTTGTTGTGTTGTTGTTGCTCCAATGGAAAATCAAAATTGTTGTTAGTAATTTTGAGCTTTTTATATATAAAATTCTGGTTGTTAGTCAGAAATATTATTTGCTTTAAAATAAAAAAGAGGCACGTTTATAGAGCCTCTTTTTTTGTAGAATTATTTTCTAATTCCTAATTCTTTAATAATCGCACGGTATCTGTTGATTTCTTTTTTCTTTAGATAATCTAACAAGCTTCTACGCTTACCTACCATTCTAACTAATGAACGCTCTGTGTTAAAATCTTTACGATTTCTTTTTAAGTGTTCAGTTAAGTGATTAATTCTGTGCGTAAATAACGCGATTTGTCCTTCTGCAGTACCAGTATCATTTGCTCCTTTACCGTGTTTTGCGAAGATTTGTTCTTTAACTTCTTTTGTTAAATACATGCCAATATTATTTAAATGATTATTATGTACTCAATGCTATTACATTGAAGATGCAAATGTACAATTTTTTTTTGATTGATAACTTGTAAGTGTTGAAAATAACATAAAGCGAAAAAGCTAGCGAATGCTAGCTTTTTGGTTATACTCTTACAGGTTGGTTTTGTATTAAATCTAAATACAAATTCACTTGTTTTTTTAGGTTTTTACGCTCGTAAATAGCATCTAAGAAACCATGTTCTAATAAAAATTCAGAACGTTGGAATCCTTCAGGTAGATCTTTACCTGTGGTGTCTTTTACCACACGAGGTCCTGCGAAACCGATTAAAGCATTCGGTTCAGCAATATTAATGTCTCCTAACATTGCAAATGAAGCTGTAGTTCCTCCAGTAGTAGGATCAGTACATAATGAAATGTACGGAATTTTAGCTTTTGCTAATTGTGCTAATTTAACAGATGTTTTTGCTAATTGCATTAAAGATAGAGAAGCTTCCATCATACGAGCTCCTCCTGATTTAGAAATCATTAAAAACGGGATGTTGTTTTCAATTGAATAATCGATAGCACGAGCTATTTTTTCTCCAACAACACTTCCCATAGAGCCTCCAATAAAAGAGAAATCCATCGCCGCAACTACTAAATCTTTTCCCATTGATTTACCAACCGCAGTACGAACAGCATCTTTTAAACCAGTTTTCTTTTGTACCTCTTTTAAACGGTCTGGGTATTTTTTAGTGTCTTCAAATTTTAATGGATCTTTAGCTGTTAACTTAGCATCCAACTCTTTGAACTTATTGTCGTCAAAGAATATTTCGAAATATTCTTTACTACCTACACGTACATGATATCCATCTTCTGGACTTACATATAAGTTTTTTTTAAGTTCTTCAGTGTCAATTATTTTTCCACTTGGGGTTTTATACCACAAGCCTTTAGGGGTGTCTTTTTTTTCTTCGGTAGGGGTTTGAATCCCTTTATCTGTACGTTTAAACCAAGCCATAATTTAGTTTTTTATTCTTTAGTTGTTTGGTTTTCTTTTTCAAAAGATTATTACAATGTATTAACATTATTTAAATCTTCAAAAGCTTTTATTAATCGATTCTTGAATGTTATCTCTCCTTCGCGTAACCATTTGCGAGGATCGTAATGTTTTTTGTTAGGAACATCATCACCTTCTGGATTACCAATTTGTGATTGCAAATATGCAGATTTTTCTTTCATATAATCACGTACACCTTCTGTAAAAGCATATTGTAAATCAGTATCAATATTCATTTTTATAACTCCGTAGCTAATAGCCTCACGAATTTCTTCTAAAGTAGAACCTGAACCTCCATGGAAAACAAAATCGATAGTGTTGTGAGGTACATTATACTTTTCTGAGATGTACTCTTGAGAGTTCTTTAAAATTTTTGGAGTTAACTTTACATTTCCAGGTTTATAAACTCCATGTACATTTCCAAAAGCAGCAGCAATAGTAAATTGAGGGCTAACTTTCATTAGTTCTTCATAAGCATAAGCTACTTCCTCTGGTTGTGTATATAGTTTAGAGCTATCTACATCAGTATTATCTACACCATCTTCTTCTCCACCAGTAATTCCTAATTCAATTTCTAAAGTCATTCCCATTTTACTCATTCGAGCAAGGTACTCTTTACAAATTTCGATATTTTCTTCTAAAGGCTCTTCACTTAAATCAATCATGTGAGAACTATATAAAGGTTTTCCTGTTTCTTTATAAAATTGCTCACTTGCATCTAATAAACCGTCAATCCAAGGTAATAGTTTTTTAGCAGCATGATCAGTATGTAAAATTACAGGTATTCCGTATGCTTCTGCTAATAAATGTATATGTTTAGCACCTGCTACAGCACCAGCTATTGCGGCCTTCTCGTTTTCGTTTGATAAGCCTTTACCTGCATTGAACTGAGCACCTCCATTAGAAAACTGGATGATTACAGGTGAGTTAAGTTCTTTAGCTGTTTCTAAAACAGTATTAATAGTGTTTGATCCTACTACGTTTACTGCTGGTAAAGCAAAGCCTTTTTGCTTAGCTAATTCAAAAATCGCTTGAACTTCTTTTCCGGTGGCAACTCCAGGTTTAATCATTTTTTATTTTTATTAGTTGTATGTTACAAAATTAGGGAACAAATCTACACTTTTTTATACAAGTTGTGATAAATTTTTGATAGAAAGTACTTTGCTAAAAGGGGTAATTAATTCCGATATTGAGCACAGAACTAGAGAAGTTAAAGTTTTGAAACCATCTATTATTGGTAAGATAAGGTTCATGAACTTTGAAGCCCAAATCTAATCGAGCAATTAAAAATTTAAAGTCATAACGAGCTCCAAAACCACTAGCTATAGCCATATCTTTTAATGATTTTAGACCGTTAAATTTGGCGGCGCTATCAACAAAACTTGAATTGGTAATATCCCAAATATTTCCTGCATCAACAAAAAGAGCTCCTTTTAAAGAACCTAATACATCAAAGCGATACTCAAAACTTGTTAAAAATTTTAAACTACCTATGTTGTATTCAAGAACTGGAGGTCTTGTACCGGGTCCTAAGTCATATGTACGCCAAGCTCTAATATCATTTGATCCACCAGCGAAATAACTTCTAGAAAAAGGAATGTCTGAATTATCATAGGTGACAATAGCTCCTAAAAAAGTTCTATGTGCTAAAACATTATTGTCATTTAAAGACCAATATTTTTTATACTCAATATCAGCTTTAAAATATTGTGCAATAGGAATTCCAAATACTGTTTTTTGGTCAAGAGTATTTGCTTTTTTTGATAAGAGTCCCATAACATTTCCTGAATTAGCTATTCTTAATTTGAAAAATGAAAAGCTATCATCTTTAATACTTTCTCTATTGTTGTATGTGTAATTGTATGCAATTTCAGGAATTAAAAAATCAGAAGTAATAATATTATACCTATTGGCAATATTTAATGTGCTTTTATATTCAGTTGGGTTTGAAGAAGCAAAAGACTCATCGGTAAGAACATTAGTTATAAATGCTACAATTTGATTGTAATTTCCAGCAGTATTATCAGGTAAAGTGTAAGAAGGGTCATAAGCAGTTGCAACTTCATTTAATTTTCTATATTCTGAATTGTAAATAGTAAAATAATTATTAACATTTAAGTTTCTAATATATTGAGTATTTAGAAGCTCTAACTCGATTGATTTTTTACTAGTGTAATTCCATTTATAATTAACCCCTACTGAGATGTTTTGTTTATCTAAAGCAATGTTTTTTTGTATTCCAACACCTGCATAAAATTTGGTTTTAGGAAACATGCGTTTAGGAATTAATTTTTGTAATCCAAAAGGAGCCATAAATCGTGGTACTTCTAAAGAAATGTCAGAACCAATTTCCCAACCAGGACCATTGTTAGAATTAAAATAAGAACCGAACGTAGAAAATTTAAAAATCTCAGCTCCTTTAAAGGTATTTCTATTGGTTATTGAAAATTTTAGCGATACATCAAAATTACGAATGTTTGATCGAGATAGCTCAGTTTCAAAACCAAGGGTATATTTTTCAATAGGAGTTAAATAAATGTTTGTTTCAAGTTCGTTGTCACTTAATCCATTGTATCTGATTGAGGTTGCCTTAAAGTTTTTTAATCCTCTTAAGTGGGTTCGTGTTAAGTTTCTCAGAGAATCGCTATATACAGTGTTGGGTTTTACAAATAACGATTGTGATAAAAATTTAGGATTATATTTTAATTTGCGGTGAGCATAAAAGGTAATTCCGTTATAACTAACACTATCTCTGTGAGGATTATTTCTTCTGTTATAAGTGTAGTCGGTATATACGTTAACTTTTTTTATTTTCTGAATTTGAAAAGGTTCAGTTTTATCAGAAATGTTAATGTCTACATCCGTTCTTTCATAATTTTTTAAAGTATCATTATCAAAAGAAATATAATTTTCATTGAAGTAATAAATACCTTTATTTCTAAAAAGCTTTACTAAACGATTGGCTTCTTTAATAAAATTATCATTTTTATATTGATCTCCAGATTTTAAATAACTTTTATCTTTAGTTAGTTGATACAGAGAATCTAAAACAGGAGAGGTGATAAAAGTTTTAATAGTGTCCAAATACGAAGGATTTCCCTTTGTCACATGATATGTTATAGCTCCTTTTTTCTTCCCTATTGTATCTTTTTTTGAGCTAACTTTAGCTCTAAAATAACCTTCAGTTTGGTAGTAAGTTTTTAAATTGTCAACTGTTCTGTTGGTTTTTATATCATCAATAATAATTGGAGCTTGTCCACTGTTTAAAAACCAATTGTTAAAACCGATAAAAGTTTTGGCAACAGAAATACTTTGTTTTTCTGAAAAAACATTTTTAAAAAAATTATAGGTTTTTATGTGTTTTTTACCCCACTCGCTAGGTGTTTTAGGTGCTTCAGGGTTACCAAGATTATAAAAATGTAATGACAAAGGCATACCTAAAGCCTTGGCATTAGGTCGTTGCATTAGTAATTCAGAAATGTCTTCGTTTGAGTTTTTAACACTGTCTACATATACTGTGTTTTTGGCTAGCAATAACTCATTTTCTTTAACATATTTAATCGTACTACACGAGCTGAATAAGACTACTAATAAAAAGAAGAAAGAAAGTTTTTTCATTAACTTTACGCCTCGTATTAAAGATCAAAAATACTATTTTTTAGTGGTTTTAGAGTGTTAAAAATAATTTAATGAATTTATCTAAAAACAACATCAAGTTAATAACTAGTTTACAACAAAAAAAGTATCGACAAAAACATCAATTGTTTGTAGCAGAAGGGGTAAAAGTGGTAAACGAACTATTAGTATCTTCATTAGAAGTTGAGCGGTTGTTTGTTGCAGATGAGTCTTTTATACCTTCGAGAAATGTTGAAATTACATTAATCTCTGAGACTGAATTAAAAAAGATAAGCACGCTTAAAAGTCCGAATAAAGTTTTAGGATTGTTTAAAATTCCAGAGGAAAAAGAAATTAATCAAGATAAATTCATGGTAGCTCTTGACGGAATTAACGATCCAGGAAATTTAGGTACTATCATTCGTTTGTGTGATTGGTTTGGAGTTACTGAATTAGTGTGCTCCAAAAACACAGTTGATTGTTATAATCAAAAAGTGGTACAATCAACCATGGGATCCTTAACAAGAGTAAATATTTCGTATATAGATTTACAAGATTTTTTATCAAATAGTAAACTCCCAGTTTTTACTGCTGATATGGATGGTGAAAATGTATATACAACATTACTACCAGAAAAAGCAGTGTTGGTTATGGGGAATGAAGCTAACGGAATTTCACCTGAAATTGCTCAAACAGTAAAGCATGCATTAACTATCCCAAGATTTGGAGATTTACAACAAACTGAGAGTTTAAATGTAGCTACTGCTACCGCAATCTTGTTAAGTGAATTTAAAAGAGGATTAAAATAGTCCGTTTATCTGAGCATCTATTCTATCGATAACGTATCCTAAATCTTCTTGGTTGTCTACAAAGTCTAAATTATCAACATCAATAATTAATAATTTTCCTTTGTTATATTGGCTAATCCAAGCTTCGTAACGTTCATTTAATCGGCTTAAATAATCAATGCTAATAGAGTTTTCATATTCTCTACCACGTTTGTGTATTTGACCTACTAATGTAGAAATATCAGCACGTAAATAGATTAATAAATCGGGTGGGGTTACTAAGTTTTCCATCAATTCGAATAACGAAGAATAGTTACTAAAGTCTCTGTTCGTCATTAATCCCATTGCATGTAGGTTAGGAGCAAAAATATGTGCGTCTTCGTAAATAGTTCTGTCCTGAATTATTTTTCTTCCAGATTTACGCAATTCTAAGACTTGGCGGAAACGGCTATTTAAAAAGAAAACTTGCAGATTAAAAGACCAACGTTCCATTTCAGCATAAAAATCATCTAGGTATGGGTTTTCGTCAACAGATTCAAAATGAGGTTCCCAATTGTAGTGTTTTGCTAATAATTTAGTTAATGTGGTCTTTCCTGCGCCAATGTTTCCGGCAATTGCTACATGCATAATTATTTGTGTAATAATGGTTTTTTATATCACTGGCATTACCAGTTCAAGGTCGGTAAAATTACACAAAAAAAGGAATTCATAAACAAGATTAACAAATCAATTTATATCCGTAGCCTCTGATGTTTATAATTTGAATACTCTCATCGTGTTTTAATTTCTTCCTTAATTTAGAAATAAACACGTCCATACTCCTTGCGTTAAAAAAGTCGTCATCTCCCCATAATTTTTTTAAAATAAAACTTCTGTCCAAAATTTCATTTTTCTTTTCAAATAAATGAAAGAGCAGTTCAGCTTCTCTATGGGTTAGTTTTTTAATCTCGTTATGAAATGCTAAGCTTTGTTTGGTGTAGTTAAAAATATAGTTACCTATATTTATTACCTCATAATTCTTTTTTAACTGAACTCTGTCTAGTAAGGCATGAATACGGACAATGAGTTCTTCCATAGAGAAAGGTTTTTTTAAATAATCATTTCCACCATGCTCAAAACCTTCAACAACATCTTTTGGTTGCGATTTTGCAGTTAAAAATATAATAGGAAGATGCTTATTTTCTTTTCTTATTTCTTTAGCTAAAGTGAATCCATCTTTTTTAGGCATCATAACATCTAAAACCAAAATTTCTGGAGAGTTATTTTTATACAATTCGTAGGCTTCTTCACCATTAAGTGCATGAAATACCTCAAAGTTTCGGGTTTCTAAACTTTCTTTCACAATTTGACCTAAACTAGGTTCGTCTTCCGCTAATAAAACTTTGATGATTTTATTCATGATTTAAAACAATTTTAAAAAGTGTTTTGTTAGGTTTAGAGGTTAATGAAATGAGACCTTTATGCTTTTCGATAATTTTTTTAGTATAATATAAACCGATTCCAAAGCCTTTAACATCATGTGTGTTTCCTTTAGAAATTCGGTAAAACTTGTCGAATATTTTTTCTTGTTGGTGTTTTTCTATACCCTTTCCATTATCGGCAACTGTTATTTCAATTGAGTTTAATATTTCATTTATATGTACTTCTATAATATCACCACCATATTTAATAGCGTTGTCTAGTAAATTAGAAATAGCATTTTCAAAATGAAAAGAATCTGCATTGATAATTATTGCAGGCTTATTGGTAGAAAAGTGAATTGACTTTTCAGAATTAGAAAGTTGATGTTTTTTAATATTACTTTCTATTAGCTCAACTAGATTAACAGGTTCTTTCTTTAAAAGTAATTTTTCACTATCCAGTGTAGCTGTTTCTAAAAGTTTTTCAACCATTATATGTAATTTGTCTATCTGTGCAGAGGAAATAGAAATATATTTTTGGGTTTTATCTTTATCATTAATAACATTAAAGCTATTAATCGCTTCTAGTGCAGTAGAAATAGTTGTTATAGGTGTTTTAAACTCATGAGTGATGTTGCTAATCAAGTCGTTTTTAATCTCCGCTAATTCTTTTTGCTGATTGATAATCTTTAATAAATAGAATAAACTAGCAATAACGGCTAATGATAACAGTAAAGAAAGTAATATACCAGTTGAACTTCTTTTTAAAGCTTCGTATGTAGGGTTGGTATATTCAAGAAAAATGCGTTCGTCTTCTTTTAAAAATGTGGGTGCAGCTTCATCTTTAAGTAGGGTAATCTTTTTATGAATGTTCTTGGATGAGTTGTATAACGTATCAGCCTTAAAGTGATTAATATTAAAGTTAGTACGTATTTTTTTAGCTGTCAGTTGCTTTTTTAAAATTGAATCAAGTTGCTTAAGCTTTAAAGAGTCATTTTGGATAGATATAATAATCGTATTTAAGTTTTTTATAAGTTTTAAACTGTCAGAAGCTTTTTTTCCGTGAAAAATTTTTACTTCCTCACCAATTGAGTTGGGAGATTTAAAATGAAGACCAGAATTTGTGTCTTTGCTTAATTGAGTTATTTGTTGAATTTTAAACTCGGGTTTTAAAGAGTTTGTTTTTTGAAGTTGCTTTTCAGTATCAACAATTACTTGCTGAAAAAAAACAGAATCCATTTTTTTAAACTCTTTTTCACTGTCGGTACTAAACTTTAAAGAAGTAATATTATTAGTAGGGTTAATATTTAAAGAATCATTATTTAAAGAAGAAAAGATAGAATTCCAGATTTGTACTTTTTTATTTTTCTTAGGTAAGCTATCAGATTTGATAATTGTATAGAAGTTTTTTTTAGATAAATCAGCAAAGTAAATTTCGACTGCATTATCTAGACTTTGTTGAATTTCGTTAATGATTCGCTGCTTGTTTTCTTGGTAGTTTTTAAAATTCCAATAAAACTGTATAGCAATTGTAACAACAATTGTTGAGCTAATTAAGTATAAAATCCAACGATGTTTTTTCGTGTTCATATTCCAAAGATAAAATGTAAAAATGAAAAAAAGCATCGCTTAACACTCGTTAACACTTGTTAACTCAAAAAGCTAATATGGCAAGCCATATTTGTAGTGTTAAATTTTAAAACTAAGAAAATGAGAAAAATAACACTATTGATATTATTGTTAAGTACATCAATATTTTCGCAAAACTTTCAAGGAAAAGCTATTTATAAAACACATCGAAAAGTTGATTTAAAAATTGATAATGGCAAGGGAGCGCCAAATCCTGAAATGCAAAAAAAATTACAGGATCAATTAATGAAACAGTTTCAGCAAACGTATACCTTAAATTTCAATAAGTCAGAATCTACCTATAAACAAAACGAAAAATTGTCTTCTCCACAAGTTCAAATGCAAGGAATAGAAATTCAGGTAATGGGTAGTGGTGGAGGAACTGATATTTTGTATAAAAACATAGCTGATAAAAAATATGTGAATAAGACAGAAATTAGTGGAAAGCGATTTCTTATAAAAGATGTATTGCAAGATTATGAATGGAAAATGACAGGAGAGACCAAAAATATAGGAAACTATACTTGTTATAAAGCTACTAAAACTAGAAAGGAAACAAGAACTTCGTTTTCTATGACAGATGGTGAAAAAGAAGAAAAAAAGGATGAAGTTACTATTGAAACTGTGGCGTGGTATACTCCGCAAATACCAATTAGTAATGGACCCAAAGAGTTTTGGGGATTGCCAGGGTTGATTTTAGAAATTCAAGATGGCGAACTTACAATTGCTTGTACAGAAATTGTTATAAATCCGTCAGAAAAAATAGAGATCACAGAACCTGCTAAAGGAAAAAAAGTAACGCAAAAAGAGTTTGATAAAATCATGGATGATCATACGAAAGATATGATGGAGCGATTTAAAAACAAACGTGAAAGTAAAGATGGGAATTCATTTCATATAGAAATACAAGGCTAACTTTATTGATTTAAACCTTTTAGTTTTTTTAAAGTCTAACTCTAAGCACTTAGAGTTATAATTTAAAAATTAAATCGATGAAGCGTTTATTTACCCTCTTTTTTTTATGTGTTTCAATTACCACATTTTCACAAGCTAATTTTCAAGGGAAAGCAGTTTACCAATCAAAAACTACAATGGATACTGATTTTGGTGGAAGACAATTATCTGAAGAACGGAAAAAACAAATCTTAGAGCGTATGAAAAGCATGTTAGAAAAAACATACATTCTAAATTTCACTAGAGAGGAATCTGTATATAAAGAAGAAGAAAAATTAGAAGCTCCAGGAACAGGAAGAGGTTTTAGATATGGAGGCTTAGTAGGTGGAGGAACATTTTATAAAAATGTAAAAGAAGGGACGATTTTAGAAGCTACCGAATTTTTTGGGAAGAAATTTTTAATCACAGAAAATATAGAGAAACCTAAGTGGGAGCTAGGAAATGAAACAAAACAAATAGGTAATTATACATGTTTTAAAGCTACTTTGGTAAAGCAAACAAATGCTTTTGATTGGCGAAATATGCGAAGACGAAATAGAGATGATGAGGAGAAAAAAGATACTTCGAAAGTGAAAAAAGTAACAGAAGAAATAGAAGTTCCTAAAGAAATTATAGTGACTGCTTGGTATACCCCACAAATACCTGTAAGCAATGGACCAGGAGAATATTGGGGATTACCAGGTCTAATCTTAGAAATTAATGAAGGAAGAACAACGATTTTGTGCTCAGAGATTACCATGAATCCATCTGAAAAAATAGAGATTAAGGAGCCTACTAAAGGTAAAGCTGTAACTAGAGAAGAATACAACAAGATTATAAAAGAGAAAATGAAAGAAATGAGAGAACGATTTAGAAGTAGAAGAGGAGTAAATGATAGAGGAGGGAGAGACTTTCATTAAAAAAGAATTTATTAAATAAGAAAAATACAAAATGAATAAAATATTACTCATGGTCATTTGTATGGCTACATGGGTGACCAATGCTCAAATTACACTTAAAGGGGTTGTAAAAGATAGTATAGGAAATCCGTTAGAAATGGCCAATGTTATTGCTATAAATAATGCTACTAATAAATTAGATTCTTATGGGTTTACAGATTCTAAAGGAAATTATAAACTTAACCTTACTCAAAATGCTACGTATAAAATACAAGTAAGTTATATAGGGTTGAAAACTTCGGAAATATCTGTAGAAACTAAAGACGTCAATTTGCTTAAAGATATCAGTTTACAAGGTGATGATAGCTTGGAAGAGATAAATATTACCTATAAAATGCCAGTAACTGTTAAAGGTGATACGATTGTGTATGATGCTGATAGTTTTAAAAATGGAACAGAAAAAAAATTAGGAGATGTACTTCAAAAATTGCCAGGGGTAGAGGTAAATGAAGATGGAGAAATTGAGGTGGAAGGAAAGGCCGTTAAAAAAGTTATGGTGGAAGGAAAAGATTTTTTTGATGGAGATTCTAAAATCGCAACAAAAAATATCCCAGCAAATGCTATTGATAAAGTTCAAGTGCTTAAAAACCATAGTGAAGTAGGGCAGATGAGTCGTGTAACGGATAACGAAGATAATGTAGTTATTAATATCAAATTAAAAGAAGGAAAGAAAAACTTTTGGTTTGGTGAGGTTTCGGCTGGTTTAGGAATGGCTATGGAAGATAGCAGATACTTAGCGCATCCTAAATTATTTTATTACAGTCCAAAGTATAGTTTGAATGTTATTACCGATATAAATAATATAGGAGAGGTTCCATTTACCATGCGTGACTATTTTAAGTTTACAGGAGGTTTTAGGTCTTTTGGAGAAGGGAATGGTACCAATTTTAATGTAGGCTCAAACGATATTGCTTTTCTAACCTTGAAAAATAACAGAGCTAAAGAAATTCAGTCAAAATTTGGTGCATTAAATTTTAGTTATTCTCCCAAAAAGACATGGGATATTAGTGGGTTTGCTATTTATTCTGGAAATAAAACGGATATGGAGGAAACCACAAGAAGAACCTATTCTAATGCGGGGATTGACAAGAATAATTTACCAGCTTATGATGAAAATGATCCTTCTTCAGTAAAATATATTGATACAGAGCAAACTCAAGATATGACAAATCAAACAAGTGATTTAGGATTGTTTAAGTTGAGTTCAAGTTACAAGCCAAATGTAAATAATCAATTAGATTATGACATTTTTGCCAAAGTTTCAAAGCAGCAACAACTACAATCAACACTATCATCAAGAACTTACCTAAATGCTGATGATGAGGTAGTGCCAATCAATCAAATTTCAGAACAAAGTCCGTATTCTATCAATCAAAACTTAAACTACTATTATACATTAAATGATAAAAATATTTTTGCTTTTGAGATGCAACATTTATGGCAAAATGAAGACCCATTTTATAATGCAGAGTTGGAAAAGCTATCATTTTATAATTTACTCTCATTAACGAATGTGAATCCTAACCCGGGTGATCATAATTTGTTCAATGTAAGTCAAAATAAAAAAGTAAAAACAAATAAATTAGATGCTAAATTGGATTATTACTATGTGTTAAATTCTAAAAGCAATCTAAATGTAACGTTAGGTTCTACACTAAGTAATCAACAGTTTAATTCAGATATTTTTGAAATTTTAGGTGGAAATAAAAATGAAATTACTGCTCCATCAACTGTTAATGATGTAGATTTCTCATTTGATGATTTGTATGTTGGACTGCACTATAAGTTTATTTCAGGAATTTTTACTTTCAATCAAGGTTTTACAGTGCATAACTATGAGTCTAAAAACACACAGTTAGGTTCGGTTTATAAGAAGAACTTCACGAAACTTTTACCAGACGCTTCCATAAAAATGAACCTTAAAAAGTCGGAAACTTTACGTTTAAGTTATAGCATGGAAACAAGTTTTACGGATGTGAATCAGTTAGCAGAAGGTTATGTTTTTAATAATTACAATAGCTTGTATTCCGGGAATAGACAACTGGCAAATTCATTATATCATAATGTGAATTTGAATTATTTTAGTTTCAATATGTTTAATTATACAAATGTTTTTGGATCGATTAATTATAGCAAACAAATTGATATAATTAAGAGCAATACACAGTTTATAGATGTGAACCAAGTAAAGACTTCTATAAATTCTGCTTTTCCTGATGAGTCAATTTCGGCAAGAGCTAATTTTCAAAAGAGTTTTAGAAAATTTAAAGTTCGATTAGGAGGAAATGTATCGTATGCAAAATCAAATAGTTTAATAACTAATCGTCAAACAAATGAGGTTAGAAATAGGTTGTCGAAAACATTTTCACATTCATATACCTCGAGATTTAGTACGAACTTTAAAGAGGCTCCAAATTTTGATATAGGTTATAATGTTTCTATCAATAATTCAAATATAGGGGGAGTGGAAAACACATTTACAACACATAGTCCATATATAAACTTTGATGCCTTTTTCTTAAAAGAGTTCATATTTACGTCAAAATACACCTACAATAAGGTTTTAAATAATGAAGAAATAATTGATAGTTATGGTTTCTTAAGAGCTGACCTTACATATCAAAAGAAGAACAGTAAGTGGGAGTATAAGGTAGGAGTTACCAATTTGTTGAACTCAACAGGATTGAATCAAAATAGTAGTAATGATATTTATGTAAGTAATTCATCATACATAATTCAGCCAAGAATAGCAATGTTTACATTAAAGTATAATTTGTAGAAATAGGGATCCATAAAAAAAGCGAGCAATTAATTGCTCGCTTTTTTTTATCACACAATGATGTTATTTAATAGCTATTTTTTTGGTAATTCTTTTGCCAGCATTTTCAATTTGCATAAAGTAAAACCCGCTAGCTCTTTTATTAAATTGAATTTCTTTATTAAAGGCACTTGAGATAGTAGAGAATTGTTGAGTCTCAATTAATCTTCCTTTAAAGTCAAATAATCTAACAGTTGTAGAATTTTTGTCTTTTACTTTAAAAGTGAGAGTAAGAGTTCCGTCTGAAGGTACAGGGTAGGCTTGAAGGTCATCAAATAAAGTACTATCGGTAGCAAAACTTTCTTCAACAGTAACTGTATAATCTTCTACTTCACCATTAAAGTTTGTATTACAAGAATTAGGTTCAGCATCTGGTCTTGTAGAAATTCTCATAATTGTTGAGCCTAAAGGAGCATTTTCAGGAACTGTTATAGTAACAGAATTTGATGTTATTTCGTAAGTTTCATCATTATCAAAGGTACAGTTCTGGTTCCAGTCTATCCAAGCAAATGTTTTAATAGTACTACTTCCATCAGTATTGATACTAGTTGTTAAATCGTAGCTTTCTCCTCTAACTACTTGTGTGCTTTCAGCTGTAAAATCAGAATAACCTGTTGTTTTTGTTGAATTGTGGTCAATACTGTTAAATTTTACATTGGTAATACTAACCTGTGATTCTGTATTACCTGAGGAATTACATAGACTATCATTTACGTTTAGAAGTATATTCACTGATTTAGTTGTTGAAGGAGAAGTAGCTGTAACGGTAACAGTATAATCTCCTTTTGTAACATTGGTAAGATTTGCTACGGTTAAAGTAAACTTTCCACTAGTATTCAAAGTAGTGGTGCTAAGTGTTACGTTTGAGTTTGTTGGAGCTCCTGAATAAGAAAGGCTCACTGTTTCAGTAAAACCATATAAAGCTTTGTAGTCAAGATCAAAAACAAGCTCGTTTGTTCCTTTATTACATACCGACATGTCTCCTGTAGTATTGGAAATTGAGAAAGTAGGATCAGCAGGAAATATGATAAAATCGGTATTGTTTACATTGTAAAAAATATTATCAGCAGCTTCAACTAATATTCTTGCTTTGGTAGTTGGGTTGTCAGGAATAACAACATCCTCAGAGCCATCATTATCAGTGTTTGCTTTTAATAGAATAGGAAAAGTAAGACCACCATCTATTGAAAGTCTAATATTAACTTTCGCACAATTAATAGGAGCTAGATTTGTGGTTCCTTTATTCCATGTAATTGTTTCTATAGCACCAGTTCCCCATGATACTAAGGAGCTAGGTCTTGTTATAGTAAAAGGTTCAGTATCTAAAACAGTAACTTTCATATCGTCTCTAGCCGAACTACCACCTCCAGTATGATTATCTCTTACAGTAAACGCAAAGTTTAATTCTCTTGCTACAGAAGGAAGAACTTCCCAAGTAGTTGAGGTATTGCCACTTATTACTGTCGAAAGTGCAGGCATATATCTGTTTGAAGATGAAGAAGGAGCCGTAGATCTAAACATAGGTCCTCCAGTATTAGTAGATAGAGGAGACATGGTTGCTGTTTCATTATCAACTTGTTCCCAAGTATAGGTTAAAGAGGCGGTTCCATCTATATCTGTAGCTTGCCCTTTTAAAACAAACGGGGTAGATTTAGGAATGCTTACATCATTTCCTGCATTAGCTGTAGGAGCAGTATTACCTGTGTCAGATAAAGTAGCACAGCTACCAACTCCTTGTAAATGATTCCACATTTGATTGATGCTTACTGTATGGAAATAATCATCACTTACATTTTGTACATTAGGAGAACAAATTCCAGCATATGCCATAATTGTAGAACCACTTCCTGGTTCTACAGCAGTGGAGCTACTTCTATTGCCATCACAAGAATTGTTAAATGTGTGGGTAGCTCCAAATTGATGTCCAACTTCATGAGCTACATAATCTATATCATAAGTGTCGTTTATAGGTTGGCTACTACCAGTTATTCCTTGGGCTTTATAGCCAGTGTCACACACAGAGGCCAAACTAGCTAATCCACCACCACCAGTACTAAAGGTATGCCCGATATCATAATTAGCATTACCTATGATGTCGTCACATTTACTCTGGCTTTCATCAATTAAATTACTGGAACTGTCGTTCGATAAACCATCTGTATCAGGGTCTAGGAATATTAAATTATCATTGTTGTCAACAATAATCATTCTTACAGCGAGATCTTTTTCATAAATGCCATTTACACGTGTCATTGTAGTATTCATGGCAGATAGAACCACTGCTTTTTTTTCTGCATCTGAAGCAGTTGGAGAAGTTCCTTGTCTATTTAAATGGAATTGAGCATATTCACCTGTACATGCTATAGCCATTCTATAAGTTCGTAGCTTTCCATCGTTAGCGTAGCTTCTTTTAAGAGATGTTGTTTTTTGTTGGTATGTGTCTTTAATCTTACATTCAAAATTGTCTTTTGGAGTAGAAACACTGCTCTTTTTGTAAATGATATATTCTCTCTTATCTTTAGTGTATGGATCTATATATAAGGTGCTTTTGTTAGTTGAAAAAATAATAACATGAACACCATCTGCACCAACACTAATCTTAGCTGAAGTAGAAGTATCATCAATACCCTTAGCAGAGTAGGATTTTATCATGGGGAATTTCTCGGCTAATCCTGAGGCTAAATAAGGTGTTTCTTTAATAGAAAATCTTTTTAGTGTTCCATCTGAACTTGGTAATTCAATAGTTTTTGTAGAAGTAGTACTTTTTGATTGAGCATTAGCTAGAGTGTTTTTAAATCCTTCTAGATCTAAACTCATCAGAGTGTATTCTTTGGGATTGGTTCTTGTACCAAATATTTCTTTTTTCTGTTGTGAAATTTTTTCTTTGTATACTTTAGTCCATAATTGTTGTGAAAACGTGCTGGTTACTGTAAAAGAAAAAACAAATAAAAAAAGAATGGGGGTTTTGTTTAGCATAGTTTTAATAATTGAAAGGTATTATTTATAACAGCAAAAGCCTAAATTTCCCTACCTTTGTAGGTCTATTCCGAAGCCTAATTTATGAATAAAAAAATAAGAATCAATGATCTAGGGAAAAAAGATTATAAAGAAACGTGGGATTATCAAACAAGCTTATTGGATGAAATAGTTTCTTTAAAGAGAGAAAGGAGGAATGGAAAAAGTGAAATTGTGACCCCGAATCACTTTTTATTTGTTGAACATCCTCATGTGTATACCCTAGGAAAATCAGGTGATATTAGTAATTTATTGTTGACTGATGAAAAACTGAAAGAAAAGGGAGCTACTTTTTATAAAATTAATAGAGGAGGAGATATTACTTATCATGGACCAGGACAAATAGTTGGGTATCCTATTTTGGATTTAGAAAATTTCTTTACAGATATTCACAAGTATTTACGTTTGTTAGAAGAAGCTATTATTTTAACTATAGCGGAATATGGATTAAAAGGAGAAAGAAGTGAAGGGGAAACTGGTGTTTGGTTAGGTGTTGGAACGCCTTTTGCTAGAAAAATATGCGCGATGGGCATTAGAGCTAGTAGATGGGTAACCATGCATGGATTTGCATTAAATGTGAACGCTAACTTAGGATATTTTGATAATATTATTCCTTGCGGAATTCGTGGGAAGGCTGTTACTTCTATGGATGTAGAATTAGGAAAAAAAATATCAGAAGATGAGGTAAAAGAAAAAATTCTTAAACACTTTAAAGAATTATTTGAGGTAGAAGAATTTATCAAAGCATAAAAAAAGGGTTGACTAATCGTCAACCCTTTTTTGGTTTAGCAATCAAATGCTGAAATTATTTTTGAGCTTTAACTTCAAAAGAAATCTCCATTAAGTCGTGGATAAACTTATCTTTTAAAGCTGCGTCAATTTTCTTAGACTTGTAAGTTACACCAAAGTCAGTTCTGTCAATATTAAAAGCATCACTTTTAAATACTACTGTATTATCAGCTTCAGTAATAGTAGCAGGAATTGTAATACTTTTTGTAACATCTTTAATAGTTAAGTTACCAGTAACTTGAACTTTTCCATCTTTTAATTCAGAGCTAGAAACTTCAAATTTAGCAGTAGGGAATTTTTCAACGTCAAAGAAATCACCATTTTTTAAGTGTCCTTCTAAATCTTCTTTACCTTTTCCAGCTTCTAAATCTGTACAAGAAATAGAGTTCATGTCAATAACAAACTCACCAGACTTTACAATTCCGTTTTCAATTTCTAAAGTTCCTTTTTCTAAGCTAACTACTCCAGTGTGTGATCCTGTTGGTTTTTCTCCTTTCCAGTTTACAGATGATTCAGCAACATTAGCTTTGTAAGTATTGATAATATTTTCTGTTTTTGCTACTTCTGCAACTTGATCATTAACAGCTGTTTTCTCTTTTTCAGTTTTACAAGAAACTGCACCAATTGCTACAAAAGCAATAGCTAAAATTGTTTTTTTCATTTTTGAGGTTTTAATAATTGATAATAAATTGGGGCAAATGTAATTAAAATAATTCCCCGGGAATTTATTTTTTAGTTAAGATTTTATTAATAACATACGAAGCAGCTTGTAGTCCAAATGCGGCAGGCATATAACTTATAGTTCCGTAATAGGATTTCTTATAATTGCTACCATCGGTTAGTTTTAAACTTTCAGGAATTTGAATTTCTTCTGAATAAACTGCTCTTACACCTTTATCAACTTTCAGTTCTTTTAACCTTTTTCGTATGGCTTTCGCCATTTTACAGTGTTTAGTTTTACTGATGTCTTTAACAGTTACTTTGGAAGCATCTAATTTACCCCCTGCTCCCATTGAGCTAACTATTTTTACTTTTTTTCTGCGAGCAGCAACAATAAGATTTATTTTAGGCGTAATACTATCAATGCAATCTAACACAAAATCATAATCTGGAGTTACGATTTCAAAGGCTCTTTCAGGTGACAAAAACTCTTCTAAAACAGTCAATTCAATAACTGGATTGATGTCTTTGAGTCTCTCAGCTAATAAATGTGCTTTTGATTTTCCTATAGTGCTATGTAATGCTGGTAATTGACGATTTATGTTTGTTTTGTCAAAAACATCGCCATCTACAATGGTCATTTTGTTTACTCCTGCTCGAGCAATAAATTCAGCAGCAAATGATCCAACTCCGCCTAATCCAACTACTAAAACATTGGCTTTTTTAATCTTCTCTAATCCTTCTTTTTGAACCAATAATTCGGTACGTTCTAACCAACTCATCTTTTAAAAATTCTACTAAAATTTTGTTTTACAGTATTTATAATTTCTTTTTTTTCGGTTTTTCTCAGTTCGCTAGCAATGTTGTATATGCTTTCAATATGCTCTTCGGAAGTATCAGTTTCTAGAAAAAGAAAGTCTGATGGAAGTTTCGAAAATGTTTCTTGTAAGCTATCATTTTTTAATAAACTCTCTCCGAAGGATATACATATTTGATGTCGTATTAAATCGAGCGCAATTTGGTGATTTTTATTGAATCCATGAACAATCCAAGGTTGTTTTGGTTTGATTTCTTTTTTTAATTGAATAATTTCTTGGAAAGCCTTTACACAATGGATAATTAAAGGTTTGTTGTGCTTTTCAGAAAGTTGAATTTGTTGTCTGAAAACTTCAAGTTGAAGAGAGAGGTCAATTTCGGTTATTCTATCCAAACCACATTCTCCTAATGCATAACATTTTTCGGAGTTTAGTTGCTCTTCAATAATTTTTAAGTCGTTTTGCAAAGAGTTTTCTGAAATATACCACGGGTGAATTCCAATAGAAAAAGGAGTACTAAAATCAGTTGAATTAGGATATTTATTTTCTATTGAAAAAACATCTTTTTGAGTAGATGAAGTGTGAGTATGAATATCAATAAATTGCAATTACACTTTGTCTTTGGTGTCAATAATAATAGTTACAGGTCCGTCATTTAACAATTCTACTTTCATATCTGCTCCAAATTCACCTGTTTGGACTTTTTTGCCTAACTCTGTTTCAAATTGCTGAACGAAATTTTCGTATAACGGAATAGCAACATCAGGTTTTGCAGCTTTAATATAGCTAGGTCGATTCCCTTTTTTTGTAGAAGCATGTAAGGTAAACTGACTTACAACGATTGCTTCTCCATTAATATCAAGTAAAGACTTGTTCATGATGCCTTCTTCATCATTAAAAATACGAAGATTGGCAATTTTCTTAGCCAACCAAGTAATGTCTTCTTGTGTGTCATCATCAATAATACCCAATAAGACTAACAATCCGTTTTGTATATTCGCAACTTTTTCTCCTTCAATAGTAACACTAGCTTTTGAAACACGTTGAATTACGGCTTTCATTTTCTTGAAATTTTAATTATCTTGGATAAGTAGAAAGTCTAAATTACTCCCAAACATCAGTTCGATAATGTTCGTCTTCACCTTCCAAAATTTGTAAATAGCTTTTGTATCGGGACCAAGCAATTTCTTCATTTTCTAAAGCTTCTTTAACAGCACACTGAGGTTCATTTACGTGAATACAATTGTTGAATTTACAGTTTTGTTTTAAAGCGAAAAACTCTGGAAAATAGTCACCTAATTCGTCTTTATCCATATCAACTACCCCAAAACCTTTAATTCCTGGAGTGTCAATAATGCGAGCATCAAAACTTAAATCGAACATTTCAGCAAACGTAGTGGTATGTTGTCCTTGTTTGTGTTGTTCAGAAATTTCTTTGGTTTTTAAATCTAAAGAAGGTTCAATGGCGTTGACTAAAGTAGTTTTACCAACTCCTGAATGACCTGCAAACATACTTACTTTGCCTGTCATTAATTTTTTAATTCTATCTATATTGATGTTTTCAGTAGCAGAAACTTCTATACATTCGTAACCGATGGCTTCATAAATATCTTTTAGATACATAATTTCGGCACGCTGCTCAATTTCATACGAATCTATTTTATTAAAAACTAAAATAGTTTTGATTGAATAGGCTTCTGCAGTTACCAAAAAACGATCGATAAATGTGGTAAACGTAGGAGGGTTGTTAATCGTGATTAACAGAAATACTTGATCAATATTAGAAGCAATTACATGAGTTTGCTTTGATAAGTTAACCGATTTACGAACAATAAAGTTTTTACGCTCGTGAATGTTGGTAATTAAACCTGTTTCTTCATCATTTTTGCTTTCTAAAGAAAAATCAACAATGTCACCTACAGATATAGGGTTCGTACTTTTGATTCCTTTGATACGGAATTTTCCTTTAATACGACACTTATATAGTTCGTCTTTAGACTTTATCCAATACCAACTTCCTGTAGATTTATAAACCGTTCCTGTCATAAAACAAAGATGAGAAATAATAAAATAAAAATGTATATTTGGGCTCAATTTTAAAAAATTATTATGAAAAAATTATTATTGTCCGTTTGTTTTATTGGTCTGTCTTATGCGTCATCAGTAGCGCAAACTTATGAGTATAAAGTGATAACTAGTGTTGAATCAATAATACCGAGCGGTTTAGGGAGATCTAGATTGCTTTCTTCTGATGAAGAAAGAGATTTTAAAGACTTTACATCAGGAAGGTCAGAGGAAAATGACGAAAGAAACAAATCAAAGAGATCTGAAATTAGGGTTAAAAATTTTGAAGAAACAAAATTATTAAACTTCTTTAATATAGGAGGAATCCGTTTTCAAAATATTGTAGCAAATGATGCTGTAATTACTTCTAAGCTTAACGATATGTCTAAAGAAGGTTGGATATTGGCTTTTTCTAATAGTGGAGTAGAGAGTTATGGAGGAAAAGGAGATAGTAATGGAATCTTTATTACACGTTATATTTTTAAGAGAGAGGTGAAGACTTCTGAGTCTGCTGAAAAATAAAAAAAAGCGCCAATTGGCGCTTTTTTTATGAGTTAATGATTTTTTCTTGATGGTTGATACTTTCTTGATGTATTGCCTTAAACATTTTAAGAACAAATTCTTCACTCAATCCTCTGTCTTGACCTTCTAATATCATTTTACCTAAGATTTCGTTCCATCTTTTGGTTTGTAAAATAGCAACGTTTTTCTCTTTTTTCAATTCACCAATAGCATCAGCTATTTTCATACGCTTACCTAACATTTCAATCAATTGATGATCCACTACATCAATTTGAGTACGTAAAGTATTTAATGCATTTCGGTAATCAGCCTCGGTATCAGTAGCTTTTCTAACTTTTAGGTCTACCATCATTTGAACTAGAGTTTTAGGGGTGATTTGTTGATCGGCATCACTCCAAGCATTGTCAGGGTCATAGTGTGTCTCAACCATTAAACCATCAAAATTTAAGTCTAAAGCTGTTTGGCAAATATCAAAAATGATATCACGACGACCAGCGATGTGCGACGGATCACAAATCAATGGTAAATCAGGAAAACGGTTTTGTAATTCGATAGGAATTTGCCATTCTGGATTGTTTCTGTATCGGGTTTTTTCGTAGGTAGAAAAACCTCTGTGAATTACTCCTAATTTTTTGATGTTTTTAGCGTACAAGCGTTCTATAGCGCCTAACCATAAAGGTAAGTCTGGATTTACAGGATTTTTTACCAAGACAATTTTATCGGTTCCGTCTAAAGCATCTGCAATTTCTTGAACAATAAAAGGACTTACAGTAGTACGAGCACCAATCCATAAAATATCTACATCATGTTCTAAGGCTAATTGTACATGATCTTTATTGGCAACTTCAGTAGCAATTAGCATTCCTGTTTCTTGTTTGGCTTTTTGCAACCATTTTAGTCCTAGAGCACCTACGCCTTCAAAATTCCCGGGTCTTGTACGAGGTTTCCAAATTCCAGCTCTTAATACAGTAGCATCGGTGTCTTTTAATTCGTGAGCAATTCGCAACACTTGTTCTTCAGTTTCAGCGCTACAAGGTCCTGCAATTACTAAGGGATGCCCTAACCCGAAGGCATCTAACCATGTTCTTAATTCTTTTGTGTTTTTCATTTTGATATCTTTATTGTTGAGGTGCTGCCTCTAAAATTCCGTTTAAAATTTGTTTTATATGATTGGTATTTTCCATTTCAGTGTATATTTCAGGAAAATCATCTTTTTCTAATAATGTTTTGAATTGTTGTAAGTTACTAATGTATTCGTTCAAGGACTCCACAACATTTTCTTTATTTTGTTTAAAAATAGGAGTCCACATGGCAGGTGAACTTTTTGCTAAACGCACAGTAGAAGCAAATCCACTACCAGCCATATCGAAAATATCACGCTCGTTTTTCTCTTTTTCGATGACTGTCTTACCTAGCATAAAAGAGCTGATGTGTGATAAATGTGATACATAGGCAATATGCTTGTCGTGTGATTTTGGATCCATGTATCGAATACGCATTCCTAATTTTGAAAAAATATCTAACGCCTTTTCTTGTAATTTGAATGCCGTTTTTTCTACCTCACAAATAATATTGGTTTTACTTCTAAATAAATTTGTTAAAGCCGCATTAGGTCCTGAAAATTCCGTTCCAGCAATAGGGTGTGTTGCTAAAAAATTTCTTCTTTTCGGATGAATTTTAACAGCGTCGCAAATCAGTTCTTTAGTCGAACCTACATCAAAAACCAAACAAGTATCAGAGATACTATCTAACGTTTTCAAAATTACCTCTAGTGAAATATCTACAGGAATGGCAATAATAACTATATCAGCATTTGACAGTTCTGAAAATGTTGCTTTTTGATGAATAATCCCTCTTTCTAAAGCAAGATCACCATGCTTTTTGTTGGAATCAATTCCATAGATAGTGGCATTTTTAAATGCTTGCTGAATATCTAGGGCAAAACTTCCGCCGATTAATCCTAAACCTATAATAAATATGTTCATGTTAACTGTAATCTTCTATTTTAGTTATTGTGCCGTTCTGAAAGAAGAAAATACTCTTACCCTTTAGTTTTAATTGATTTCCTTTTTTAAGTTCTTCAGATAAGTCAACTTTTAATGTGGCCGTATACTTAAGATGAACTTCATAGTGTTCTTCTTTTGTGATAATTTCTTCTATTTCTTGTTTTCTCTCTGAGAAAAATAATGCTATTTTTTCAGCTTGTTCTTTAAATTGGTTTATTCCATCGAGTTTTAAAGTCAAAGAATTGTTAGCGTGATTTTCAAAAACAATATTTTTATTTAAAACTGAAAGCATTTTGTCTATATCAAAAGAGTTATACCCTTCTATATAGGTTTTTATTAAATCGAGCTCTTTTTTCATATTCTAGTTATTGCCTCATTAATTTTTTCTTCTGGAACGCATAATGAAAAGCGAATGTAACCTTCACCTTGACTGCCAAAAATGGTTCCTGGAGCAGCGAAAATATGCTTGTCGTATAATAACTCGTCAATCATTTCTTCAGATGTTTTTCCTTTGGGAAGTTTACACCAAACAAACATTCCTGAGGTGTTTTTATCGTAGGTACATCCTAATTTTTCTGCTAGTTTAAAGACTAATTCTTGTCGCTTTTTATAAGTATTATTTAATTGGATAAACCAATCCTTTTCTAACTCTAAAGCTTTTGTTGCTCCTTTTTGAATTCCGTAAAACATACCAGAATCCATTTGAGTTTTTACTTTTAAAACTTCGGTTAAGAATTCAGACTTTCCTAATAACATCCCTACACGCCATCCAGCCATGTTAAAAGATTTACTTACAGAGTTTAATTCTAGAGCAATATCTTTTGCGCCTTCAATTTGTAGAATACTTTGAGGGTGTTCATTCAATATAAAGCTATACGGATTGTCATTTACAATAACAATATTGTGTTTCTTTCCAAAGTCAATTAATTTTTGAAAAGTTTCTTTCGTCGCATCAGCACCCGTTGGCATGTGGGGGTAATTTACCCACATCAACTTTATTTTTAAGGTGTCAAGTTTTTCTAAAGCTTCAAAATCAGGTTGCCAGTTACTCGTTTCTTCCAAATTGTAAAAAATTGGTTCTCCTCCCAATAAATTGGTTACAGAACTGTAAGTTGGATATCCTGGATTTGGAATTAATACCTGATCGCCTTCATTTAAAAAAGCTAATGAAATATGCATAATTCCTTCTTTACTTCCCATTAAAGGGAGTACTTCGTTAGCTGGATTTATGGCAACTTCATAGTTGTTTTGATAAAAATTAGAAACAGCTTGTCTAAACTCAGGTAAGCCTTGATAACTTTGATAACTGTGAGCTCCAGAATCTTGTAAACTATCTTGAATAGCTTTTAATACTGATGTTGGAGGTTGTAAATCAGGGCTCCCAATCCCAATATTTATAATTGGTTTACCTTCTGAAATTAATTGACGTACTTCTTGTAGTTTTTTAGAGAAGTAGTACTCTTGTACGGTTTGTAAACGATTGGCAAACTGTATCATAATCTTCCGTTTTTGTATTCACCTAATATTTTAAATTCTTCTGCCATAATTTGTATAATGGCTTTTGCTTTTTCGTAATCTTCATATGCTTCAAAAGTTACATCAACAAAAAAGGCATACTTCCATGGTGTTTCAATTTTGGGTAACGATTGTATTTTGGTTAGGTTTAATTTGCAATCGCTCATTACATTGAGTACTGCAGCTAAACTTCCTCTTTTATGGTCTAATTCAAACCTTAATGAGGCTTTGTTAATTTCATTCTTGCCATTTTCAGGGTGACTTGTTTGTAAAATCACAAAGCGAGTAGCGTTGTTTTTTATCGTTTGAATCTCGTCTTCAATGATGGAGAGTCCAAAAATATCAGCAGCCATTTTTGGTGCAATAGCAGCAACTCCTTTTAATTGTTGGTCTGCAATTCTTTTCGCAACAGCAGAGGTATCAACATCTTCAACTAACTTTATATGCTTGTGTTGTTTGAAAAACTCTTTGCATTGTAATAAGGCCATTGGGTGCGAGCAAACCTCAGTAATATCTTCAATTTGTTGATTTGGTAACGCCATCAAATGATGATGTATAGGTAGATAATACTCACCTGAAATATGCAAATTGTACTTGTCAATTAGGGCATAGTTGGGTATGATTGAGCCTGCGATGGTGTTTTCTAAAGCCATAATTGCTTGTTCACTTCTTGAATTGATAAGGCTATCAACCAATACGTCAAAAGATAAACATTCGTTTAAGTCGATGTTTTCTCCGTAGTAGTTGTTTGCAACAATATGATGGTTGCTTCCTTGTATTCCTTGAATGGCTATTTTTTTCATTTTAAATCAAAAAAAAAAGCCTCGATAAATTCGAGACTTTGATTAGCTATATTATTTTTTGTTAGGTTAACAATATGATACAAAGTCTCGTCTCTTACTAAAAAAGTAAAAGTAAAAATAGAAACCTTGCCATACGTTTTGTAACATCATTGTATTTGTGTTCTTTGTACGGGACAAATCTTAGAAATAAATTTAACTAAACCAAACTTTTTTTTGAAAAAGTGTAAAAAAGAAAAAAGCTTCTCAAAAATTGAGAAGCTTTTCGCGGTCTGGACGGGACTCGAACCCGCGACCCCATGCGTGACAGGCATGTATTCTAACCAGCTGAACTACCAGACCGTTGCTCTAAGCGGATGCAAATATATAACCTTTTTTTAAATAAAAAAGAGTTATTTTATAAAAAATTCTGTCGACTGATAAGATAGGAGGTAAGTACTTTATCATAACCTTCGTTTATGTCTACAGGAACATAATCTATCTTGTATTGTAAGCATTTGTTTTTTAGGTTGTTGAAAAAAGTATTGCTCAGTTCTTGGTATTTTTGCTGCACATTTTCTGCGTATAAATTTATTTCTTCACCAGTTTCAACATCTATAAATTTTTTTGGAGTATTGTCAAAATCAAACAAAAATTCTGTTTTTTTATCGTAGGTATGAAACAAGATTACTTCATGTTTATTGAATTTTAAATGCCGTAAAGCATTAAAAAGCTCTTCTTCATTTTTAGAAGTTTGAAACATATCGGTAAATAAGAAAATTAAAGATCGTCTGTGAATCTTTTCGGCTATCTCATGTAAGTATTGATAGGTTTCTGTATTTGCAGTAGAGTTTGAGTTTAATAGTAGCTCTAGTTGATTCAATAACATTTTGCGATGACGCTCACTTCCTTTCTCTGGAGCATAGTATTCATAAGTATCTGAATATATACTCAACCCTACAGCATCCCGTTGTCGTTTTAAGATATCCATTAAAGAAGCTGTAGCTACTGCTGAAAAACCTATTTTGTTTAACTTATCTATTGATTGATTTTTACCAACAGGATAGTGCATCGACGCAGAATTATCAATAATTATATGACATCTAAGGTTTGTTTCTTCTTCGTACTTTTTGGTGTATAGTTTTTCGGTTTTAGCGAATAGTTTCCAGTCAATATGCCTAGTACTTTCACCTTTATTGTATAGTTTGTGTTCAGAAAACTCAACCGAAAACCCGTGAAAAGGACTTTTATGCATTCCAGTAATAAAACCTTCGACTACTTGTTTGGCAAGTAATTCAAGGTTGTTTATTTGTGAAGATGTACTTTTTAGATCAATCATATAGTATCGAAAATAAAAAAAGGTTTAGCGATAGCCAAACCTTTTGTATAATATCAATTAATATATTGCTTATAAAGCAGCATCAATTTTATCAGTATACGCTTTTTTAGGAGCAGCACCTACTTGTTTATCAACTACTTCACCATTTTTGAAGATTAATACTGTAGGGATGTTTCTAACACCATATTTTGCAGCAAATTCTTGGTTTGCATCAACATCAACTTTACCTACAACAGCTTTTCCTTCATACTCGCTACTGATTTCATCAACGATAGGAGATACCATTCTACAAGGTCCACACCATGCTGCCCAAAAGTCTACTAATACTGGTTTGTCAGATTTTAATACTACTTCTTCAAAAGAAGCATCTGTAATTTCTAATGCCATTTTATTTTATTTTAATATAAGTTAGTGTCTTATGTAATAGGATACAAATGTAATCAAATATTTTACCAATACAATTCTACAAAAATTACTTTTTACTATCATATTATCAATACTTTCTATTTCTTTTAAGTTTGTTTTTATGTGTGTAAAATAATCTATAACTTTGCCAAATATTTTTTGAGGAAAAATTTGACTGATTGCAACCTCATTGAACAAAAGTTCAGAAAAAAATGCTAAAGCAGTAATTTTCTACTCCTTTTAGCGACTTAGCAATCCAAGTTTTTCTTTTAGTTAATTTAAAAAGAAGTTTTATGTCATATTTTTTTACTTCGGAAAGTGTTTCTGAAGGACATCCAGATAAAGTAGCAGATCAAATATCTGACGCTTTAATAGATAATTTTTTAGCATTTGATCCAGAGTCAAAAGTAGCTTGTGAAACATTAGTTACGACTGGACAGGTAGTGTTGGCTGGAGAGGTAAAGTCATCTACCTATTTAGATGTACAAAAGATAGCTCGTGAGGTAATCAATAAAATTGGTTACACTAAAGGAGAGTATATGTTTGATGGAAATTCTTGTGGAGTAGTATCTGCAATTCATGAGCAATCAGATGATATTAATCGTGGGGTAGATAGGGCTTCAAAAGAAGAGCAAGGAGCAGGTGACCAAGGAATGATGTTTGGTTATGCGACTAATGAAACGGAGCACTACATGCCGTTAGCATTAGATTTATCACATTTAATACTTAAAGAATTAGCGGTAATACGTAGAGAGAATAAAGAGATTACTTATCTACGTCCAGATGCTAAAAGTCAGGTAACCATTGAGTATTCTGATGATAATGTGCCACAACGTATTGAAGCAATTGTTGTATCTACACAGCACGATGATTTTGCTGATGATGAAACAATGTTGGCTAAAATTAGAAAAGATATTGTTGATATTTTAATCCCTAGGGTGAAAGCACAATTAACTCCAGAGATTCAAGCATTGTTTAATGATGAAATCAAATACCATATCAATCCAACAGGAAAGTTTGTAATTGGTGGACCTCATGGAGATACTGGATTAACCGGTCGTAAGATTATTGTAGATACTTATGGAGGTAAAGGAGCGCATGGTGGTGGAGCATTTTCAGGAAAAGATCCTAGTAAAGTAGACCGTTCTGCAGCCTATGCAACAAGACATATAGCTAAAAATTTAGTAGCTGCTGGAGTAGCTGATGAAGTATTGGTACAAGTATCGTATGCAATTGGAGTAGTAGAACCAATGGGAATTTTTGTGGATACCTATGGAACATCAAAAGTTGATTTGACTGATGGAGAAATCGCTCAAAAAGTTTCTGAAATTTTTGATATGCGTCCACATGCTATTGAAACACGTTTAAAGTTACGTAACCCAATGTATAGCGAAACAGCTGCCTATGGACATATGGGACGTACAAATGAAGTAGTTTCTAAAACATTTACA
This sequence comes from Tenacibaculum sp., assembly GCF_050290165.1. Taxonomy (GTDB): domain Bacteria; phylum Bacteroidota; class Bacteroidia; order Flavobacteriales; family Flavobacteriaceae; genus Polaribacter. Next base: position 94,778 of record NZ_JBNKHD010000011.1, read on the forward strand.
CAACCTAATGGAGAAAGTGTAACGTTAGATGTAGAATTATTTACTTGGGAAAAATTAGATTATGTTTCTAAAGTAAAAGAGAGCTTTGGTTTGTAAGAAACGAAACAAAACAAAACTATAATTTGAAAAATACCTGTAATTTTTATTGCAGGTATTTTTTATACAGTTACTTTTGTTTTGAAATTAAAAACAATATGAACCGAACTTGTTTTTATATTTTTCAAATTGCTAAAAATTGCTGTTTTTTCTTTTACTCATTTTTTATTGTCTTAAAGACTTTATGTAGGGGGAATGCTTAGTTTTTGCTTGAATAATAAAAATGAGTTCATTAAAAATTACAAAAAATGAAAAAATTAAAGTATGTTTTTGCTATTGGATTAGGAGTGGCATTATTAACCTCATGTAGTAACTCTGCTTCAGACGATTTTGATGAAGTTAACGGAGAAGCTAAAAAGAAAAGATTAAAAACTGTTGCAGCGACAAACCAAGAAAATGAAACAATTACTACTCAGTTTATGTATAATGCTGAAAAGGAATTGGTAAGTATTTCTGGAACAAATGGGACAGACGCTACTTTAATAAACTATAATAATGATGGGAGTACTATTAAAGTAACTGAAGATAGTGATCCTTCAGAAAGTCTTTCAATAGAAGAGTTGTATCAATCACCATATAATATTTATGAAACAGGTATGGCATTAGAATATGATTCTAACAAAAATCCTAGTAAAGTTTTATTTCAAGTTGAGGTTTATGACTGGGAAACTGAAATGAATGTTGTTGAAAGTTATACAGCAGAAATATTTTATGACAATAAACCAAATATGTATTTTTCTACTTTAGAATCTGCTGGAGTTATAGAAATTTTAGATGGAGTTGATGTTAGTTTTGGTGTGAATCCTCAAGCTTCAGAAGTGATTAAAGCTAGAAGATTATTGCCATTAAATAACGTAACGAAGATTATCTATAAAGACGCAGATGATAACGTTATAGGTACTTTAACTGTAGATTATACTTATGATTCAGATGGGTATCCTTTAACAGGGAAAGGATTAGCAATCGGAGGTGAAGAATCAGTTACCATTAATGCTACTTATAGTTATGAGTAATTAAACTATTAAAAATAAAAAAAGCCTCGACATTGTCGAGGCTTTTCTTTTGGGTTTATTTTATTTGAAATATAAATGGGATTCTAGCCTGAATTCCTTTTACATCTTTCATTTTTTGTAAGTTGTGGTATAGTTGGTAGTTCTCATTACCTAAAGCTTCTTTAAGTACTTCTTCTTTTGATATTTTAGAGAAAGGAGAGAGTTTTAAAGCATCTTTTAAGTCGGTTTTATAGTCAGGGTAGTTACGAACTTTATAGTCTTCCACTTCGGCCAATCCAGCAGCAGCTTTAATAGCGTCGTTTAAACTTCCTAATTGGTCAACTAAGCCTTTTTCAATAGCTTCTTTACCCGTCCAAACTCTACCTTGTGCAATTTCGTTTACTTGTTCAAAACTCATGTTACGTCCAGTTGAAACACGATTAACAAAAGTAGTATACATTTGTTCAATTCCTTCTTTTGTAACATCGTAAAACTTTTTATCCATCGGTTCAAAAACACTATAGAATGGACTATTGTTAGTTGAAACTCGCTCAGCGTTAATGCCTATGTTATCAGTAAATTGACTAAAATTTGGAATGGCTCCAAAAACCCCAATAGAGCCTGTGATTGTGGTTGGCTCTGCGATAATTTTATTAGCATTACAAGCTATATAGTAACCACCAGAAGCAGCATAATTACCCATAGAAACCACTATAGGTTTCTCTTTTTTAGTAAGTTCTAATTCACGCCAGATAAGTTCAGAAGCTAAGGCATTACCTCCAGGTGAGTTTACGCGAAGTACAATAGCTTTTACGTTTTTGTCTTTTCTAGCTTTTATAATAGCTTTATTAATGATTCCCTGACCGATATAATTTTCATTTCCTTCACCATACATAATATCTCCTTGTGCATAAATAACGGCAATCTTGTTTTTTGAAGTAGAAGAAATTCTTCCTTTACCTGAACTTATATAGTCTTCAAGAGATATTGTATTGGTTTTTCCATTTGAAATATGATCTAATTTTTCCTTGTATTCATCTTTGTATATAAAAGCATCAATTAGATTATTTTCTTTTGCTAACTCAGCATTTCTACCTCCTAAATTGTCAGCAATAGCATTTAGTTTTTCAATTGAAATATTTCTACTTTTACTAATGTCTTCTGTAATTTCAGACCAAATAGATTTTAAGAATGAGGTAGTTTGCTCGCGATTGGCTTCACTCATTTTATTTTCTAAGAAAGGCTCTACCGCGCTTTTGTATTTTCCATGACGGATTACTTCCATCTTAACGCCATACTTGTCTTCAAAGTCTTTAAAATATAAGATTTCGGTAGATAAGCCTCTAAAGTCAATGGCTCCTATAGGGTTTAAAAATAAGCTGTCTGCAACAGAACTTAGGTAATAGTTTTTCTGTGTAAATATATCGTTATAGGCATATACAAATTTACCACTCTCTTTAAATTCTTCTATTTTGTTTCGAATAGCTTGTGTTTGTGCAATTCCTGCATTTATATATGTAGATTTAATACTGATTCCTTTAATTCTTTCGTCAGTTTTAGCATTCTCAATAGCATTGATAATTTTATTTAAAGCTAATTTTTCGTCGGTTAATTCTAAAGCTTCAGCAATAGGGTTATCTTCTTTAGGCGCATAATCTTTTACCGGGGTTGATAAATCTAACTCTAAAACGGAGTTTGATTTTATAACTACTTTTTCTTCAGCTCCTATTATAGAAGCAATGGCAATAAAGAATATAAAAAGTAAAAAAATAGCGATAAAAAAGCCAAGAATAGAGGCTAATAGGTTTCTTAAAAACTTCATGTAATACGGTTAATTTTTTTGAGAACAAATATACATTTTTTAAAAAGATGCATATTGGTAAAATTACCTACTATATCTATTCGCTCCTATACCTAAATTCATTCGATATTTACGTTGAGCAAACTCAAAATAATTAAAGAGTTTATAGTTTACTTCATAACCGTAGTTTATATGAGGACTATAGTCAATTACATTTTCGTATATGTTAGAATTGAACTGTAAAGGGTTACGGACTCTATAATTCCATGTGGTTACATACAATTGATTTTTATTTTCTAAATAAGTTTGAGAATAAAAACCTTCAGGTTTGGCAATAGTGTTTAAATAGGTGGTAAAACCAGGATCGATTATTATAATTTCATATTCCAAACTGTCATTAGCTATTACTACAGGCTCTTCTTTAGTCTCTGTAGTATTTTTTAGAGGTGGAGAACTACATGTCCATAGAGCAACACCAATGAAAGTAAGATATATAAGTTGCTTTAATGTTTTCATAATCAGAGAATTTTCTACATATAAAGTTGCAAAAAATATTCCGGTTTTCATTGATTTTTAACTTGTTTAACAGTAATTTTCGAAAATAAAATATAAAGAAATGAAGCAAAGATGTTTTTGGGTTAGTGATGATCCGTTATATATTGAATACCACGATACTGAATGGGGAGTTCCTGTATATGAAGATGATAAATTGTTTGAGTTTTTAATTTTAGAAACATTTCAAGCAGGATTAAGTTGGATTACTATTTTAAAAAAGAGAGAAAACTTTAGAAAGGCATTTGATGATTTTGATTATCAGAAAATCGCTAATTATTCGGAGGATAAGTATGAAGAACTATTGCAAAATGAAGGGATCATTAGAAACAAACTGAAAATAAAAGCAACGATAACTAATGCGCAGTTGTTTATGAAAGTACAAGAAGAGTTTGGGTCGTTCTCAAAGTATATATGGAGTTTTGTAGATGGAAATCCTATTAAGAATAAATTTTCAAAAAGAGAAGAGGTGCCTGCAACTACTGAGCTTTCAGATGCTATTTCAAAAGATATGAAAAAACGCGGGTTCAAGTTTGTAGGGTCAACAGTTATTTATGCACACATGCAAGCAACAGGAATGGTAAATGACCATACTACAGATTGCTTCAGATATCATGAAGTTTAATTTTTGTAAATTTAGCCTTCAAAAAAATAAATTAAAAACTACCTAAATGAAACTAAAACAAATGTTTTGTGCAGTTGCTGCTGTAGGAGTGTTAACTTCTTGTGGAGTAGATGCCAAAAAAGAACCTAAAGTAGCAGAAAAAAAAGCGAAAGAGTTTGAATATGTTGTAGAACAATTTGCAGATATAAAAGTACTACGTTATCAAATACCAGGTTTTGATGAATTGACACTAAAAGAAAAAAAATTAGTGTATTATTTAACACAAGCAGGTTTGTCTGGTCGTGATATTATGTGGGATCAAAACTACCGCCATAATCTTGAGATTAGAACTGCTTTAGAAAATATCAACAACAATTTCAAAGGAGATAAAGAAAGTGAAAATTTTAAAGCGTTTACAACGTATTTAAAAAGAGTATGGTTTTCAAATGGTATTCACCACCACTATTCAAACGATAAATTAAAGCCAGAGTTTTCTAAAGAGTACTTTGAGTCGTTATTAAAAGAAACCAATACAGAATTATCAGCTGAAGCATTAGAGGTTATTTTTGATGATAAGGATGCGAAAAAGGTAAATAAAAAAGCAGGAGTTGATAATGTGTTAGCATCAGCAGTAAATTTTTATGGAGCTGATATTACTAGTAAAGATGTAGATGATTTTTATGCTACTGCATATAAAGGACCAGAAGGACAACCTATTGAAGCAGGTTTGAACTCTAAATTAGTTAGAGAAGATGGAAAACTTGTGGAAAAAGTATGGAAATCAGGAGGCTTGTATGGACAAGCAATCGATAAAATTATAAAGTGGTTAGAAAAAGCTAAAGAAGTAGCAGAAAATGAAAAACAAGCAAGAGCTTTAGAGTTTTTAATAGAATATTATAAGACAGGAAGCTTAGATACTTGGGATCAATATGCTATTGCTTGGGCGGAATCTACTGAAGGAAATATAGATTGGATTAATGGATTTATTGAAGTCTATAATGATCCTAAAGGATACAGAGGTTCGTATGAAACAATCGTACAAATCAAAGACTTTGATATGTCTAAAAAGATGAAAGTGTTATCTGATAATGCACAATGGTTCGAAGATAATTCAACATTAGATCCTACCCATAAAAAGAAAGATGTAGTTGGAGTTTCATATAAGACGGTAAATGTAGCAGGGGAGGCAGGAGATGCATCTCCAAGTACACCTATTGGAGTAAATTTACCAAATAACAACTGGATTCGTCAACAGCATGGTTCTAAGTCTGTATCACTAGGTAACATTATCGGATCATACAACAATGCAGGCGGGACGGACCGTTTAAAAGAATTTGCTAATGATCAGGAAGAAATTGATTTAGAAATTAAGTACGGTAAGTTAGCAGATAAGTTGCATACAGCATTACACGAGGTAATAGGTCATGCTTCTGGAGTAATTAATGATGGAGTAGGTCAACCTAAAGAAACATTAAAAAATTATGCATCTACGATGGAAGAAGGTAGAGCTGATTTAGTTGGTTTATACTATTTAATGGATCCAAAATTACAAGAATTAGGATTGGTTGACGATTGGGAAAAAGTAGGAAAAGCTGCTTATGATGGATATATTAGAAATGGGTTAATGACTCAGTTGGTGAGAATTAATTTAGGTGATGATATTGAAGAAGATCACATGGTAAATCGTCAGTGGGTATCGGCTTGGGCTTTTGAACAAGGAGCTAAAGATAATGTGATTGAAAAAATTACTAGAGATGGTAAAACTTATTACAATATCAATGATTATAACAAGCTTCGTGAAATCTTTGGACGTTTATTAAAAGAGGCACAAAGAATTAAGTCAGAAGGAGATTTTGAAGCAGCCAAAGCATTAGTAGAAGGGTATGGAGTTAAAGTAGATCAAGATTTACATAAAGAAGTATTAGATCGCAACGAAAAGTTTAAAGACGCACCTTATAGCGGATTTGTGAATCCAGTGCTAGAACCAGTAATGGACGCGGAAGGAAATATTACTGATATTAAAATTAAGCAACCAGAAACTTTTGAAGAGCAAATGAATTTCTATGCTAAAAACTATAATTTCTTACCAATTAAAAACTAAGTAGTTTAATTAGAAATTATGAAAATAACTCAAAACCGATTCTGAAAAGAATCGGTTTTGTATTTTTAGGAGGTTAAATTATTAGGGCATGGCAAGAAAGGTTAAAGATCCAGGGTTTGGGTATAATTCACAAAAAAACGCACAAACCATAGTTAATAAAGATGGTACATCAAATGTAATTCACACTAATAGAAAGTTTAGCGCAGATGACTTATATACGTTTTTTATAGAGTTATCTTGGTGGCAATTCTTTATTCTTATAGTACTTGGGTATTCATTGTTAAATGTGCTTTTTGGTATCGTATATGTGATGATAGGAATAGAGGAAATAACGGTTTCTAAAGGTAATTTTATAGATGATTTTTTAAACGGTTTCTTTTTTAGTGCTCAAACACTTACTACGGTGGGGTATGGAGGTATCGCTCCTAAAGGAATTACAGCAAACTGTATTGCTGCTTTTGAAGCAATGATTGGTTTGTTAAGTTTCTCTTTCATTACAGGTTTGTTGTATGGGCGTTTTTCGAAAGCAAAAGCATCAATTCGTTTTAGTGAAAATTTAATTTTAAGAGATTTTAAAGAAGACAGAGCGCTAATGTTTCGATTGATGAACCGTCGTAAAACAGTTATGATAGAGCCTGAAGTGTCAGTTACTTTGTCAATATCTGAAAAGGATAAGCATGGAGAATATAAAAGAAAATTCTACCAGTTAAAATTAGAGCGAGATAAAATAATGTATTTACCAACGGTTTGGACAATAGTTCATGAGATAGATGATAAAAGTCCTCTAGGTAAATATTCTAATCAAGAAATTGAAAAAATGGATGGAAAACTGTATGTTTTAATACAGTATCATGAAGAATCTTTTGGTCAAAAAGTATATCAAATTTCATCATACGATTTTTCTACGCTAGAAATAGATAAAAAATACGTGTCTTCATACTATTTTGATGAAAACGGATATACTATTTTAGATCACGAAAAGTTGAGTAAAGTAGAGTCTATGAATTAAAACTATTTTGTTAGAAGCTTTGAAAGGAATAAAAGAGCAATAACTACTATAAGCCCTATAGCAACATACAAAGCACCATTTTGATAGTGTTCTTTATTGTTTTTAGCATCTTTCTTATAGCTGAAAAACATTAAAACAATAAAAGCGACAACAAAAAAACTAGCAAAAATAATTCTACCTGTAGTAAACATTTTAGCGGCAATAAGTATGAACATAAAATTGTATTTTTAGCAAAGTTAAAGAATGATTTTAGAATGAAGAAAACTAAAACAGCTATTATTTTTGATAGTTTCTTTAGAAAAAGCCTTTCAACAAATTTATTCAATAATAAAAAGAAAAACGAGTAACTTATATTTTCAAACGATGGAGGTCTATAGACTGGATGCTCAAAGTAGTGCTAGCAAAAATTTTAAAAATGGCGACTTAAATGAAAAAGGAAAATTTAATTGTATTTGATATTGATGATACATTAACCAAAAGTGAAAATCAACATCAAAGCGCATATATGGATGCTATGAAAAGTTTTGGTATTGTTGATATCAATCAAGATTGGAAGAGTTACAAAAATATGACAGATAGTTATATTTTGAAGAAGAATTATGAGGCTAATTTGAATAAGAGCTTTAGTTTTTCTTTTATTCCAAAATTTGAAGAAAAAATGACGGAATCAATGCTAACCTTTTCTAGAACAAAAGAAATTAATGGAGCGAAAAAAATAGTTGATTTTTTTATGAAGGAGACTGATTATGCTATTTGCTTTGCTACAGGTTCTCTATTGCAACCAGCATTGATTAAACTAGAGCAAGCAAGTATAAACTTTGTTCCGAGTTTAGTTGAAGCTTCTAATAGTTTGTTTACTAGAGAGGAGATAGTAAATTCAGCAATTAACAAAGCGAAAAACTATTTTCAAGTTCAAGAGTTTAAAAATATCATTTCGGTTGGAGATGGTATTTGGGATTTAAAAACAGCTAAAAATTTAGGGATTCATTTTTTAGGAATTAGAAATAAGAATTTACCAGATTTTAAGGCAGAAGGAATTAAAAGTCATATTGAAGATTGGGATAGTTTTAATTTTAGCACAGTAAAAACAGAATTACAAATACAATAAGTTATATATAATGAAGAAAAGAATAGCAGCAGTACATGAATTTCACACCGCATTTGGATTGGGAATCAAAAATGAGCCAACAGCTAATATTGGAGAAGAACGAAATTTGCTTCGTTTCAATTTGATGAAGGAAGAAAATGAAGAGTATTTAGAAGCTGCTCAGAATAATGATTTAGTTGAGGTAGCGGATGCATTGGGAGATATGCTGTATATTTTATGTGGTACTATTATTGAGCATGGAATGCAAGAGAAAATAGAAGAGGTATTTAATGAAATTCAACGAAGCAACATGAGTAAATTAGGAGAAGATGGCAAGCCGATTTATCGTGAAGATGGTAAGGTATTGAAAGGTCCTAATTATTTTAAACCTAACATTAAAGAAGTATTAGATAAATAAAAAAAGCTCCTAATCAGGAGCTTTTTTTATTTATACATTTTGGATATTATTTACCCATAATTCTTTCTAGTTCAGAAGTTAAGGTTTTTACATTATTTACCATTTTAATGATAACCCCATTAGCATCTACAATTAAATGTGTTGGGTATTGTTTTACCTTCAACTTCTTAGCCATGTATTCTTTTTGCTCAGGAATTGTAGGGTATTTAAACTCTTTAGTTTTTAAAAACTCAACTAATTCATCTTTTTTGTCAAAAGCTAAACTAACAAACTCAATATTGTCGTCTTTGTACTTGTCAACCAATTCGTTCAATTCAGGAAACTCCTCTACACATACCTTACAGGTAATAAACCAACATTTAAGAACAAGAAGCTTACCTTTAGTATCAGCTTTGTTATGAGCTTTACCTTCTAAATCAATAAAACTATACTCGGGAAGCTTTTTACCTTCCATCTTAAAATATTGATAGGCAATTGAAGCTTTACTAGCAATAGACTTTTTTATTTTAGAGTCGGCAGAGTCTTCGATATTGGTTAACTGGTATTGTACTTTACCTTCTTTTTCAGACTTAACAGGTATGTAAGCACCTGTTCTTAGTAAAGTTAAAAACATTCCTTTTTCTATTTTAACGTCATTTTCATCCAAAGGAATAAATGTTGACATTAAGTCAATGTTTTCTTTTGTGTAGGCATCCCAATTTTCAAAACTCTTTTGAATATCTTCTGCATTAACAGAATATGAAGGTTTTGTGTTTTCTTCAACCATTAAATTTTCATTAGATGAATCATCAGTTTTAGTCGATGTTTCTTCTTCTGAAGAGATAGGTGTTTCTTTTTCTTTCTCTGGAATAACAGTTTTTTTAGGAACTGTTATAGTTTTAGTGTTTCCCGAAATAGAATTTGAATAGCTTTTAAGTCCAAAAGTAGCCACAGTAAACCCTACACCAATTGATAATAATGCTAATACAATGTTTTTCATTTTTCTGGGGGTTTTTGGTAAAAAAACTCAGTTTTGATCACTAATATAGCTTTTTTTGATGAAATAATTAAATTTTAACTCTCCAATTGTGTTTGTCTTCTAGTAGATTATATTGAATTTTAAGTAGTTTGTCTTTAAAGAATGAAGCATATGAATCACTCAATTCTGGTAATTCAAAAGTGTCATTTTGGTGTTTAAATCCTTTAATAGGGTTTATTACTGCTGCGGTACCAGAACCAAATATTTCTTTTAATTCACCGTTTTTAGCTGCTTCTTTAATTTCAGTTACAGAAACTCTTCGTACTTCTACGTCAATATTATAATCTTTAGCAAGTTGAATGATCGACTTACGAGTAACACCGTCTAAAATTCTGTCGCTAGTTGGTGCAGTAACTAATTTGTTTCCTATTCTGAAAAATACATTCATAGTACCAGCTTCTTCTAGGAATTCATGGGTGTTAGCGTCTGTCCAAACGACTTGCTGATATCCCTCCTTATGTGCTAAGCTTGTTGGGTAAAATTGTGCAGCGTAGTTACCAGCGGCTTTTGCAAATCCAACACCACCATCAGCAGAACGACTATATTTTTCAGCAAAAAGAACACGAACTTCCCCTGCGTAGTATGATTGAGCTGGAGAACAAATAATAATAAATTTATATTCTTCAGCAGGAGAAGCAGAAATAGCTCCTTCTGAAGCAATGATAAATGGACGGATGTATAAAGAATTACCCATTCCTTTTTTTATCCAAGCATTATCAATTTTTAATAATTGTTTTAAACCTTCAAAAAATACTTCTTCAGGTACAGGAGGCATAGCTAAACGTTCTCCAGATTTATTAATTCTATGAAAGTTTTCATCAGGGCGAAATAAAAATACATCATCATTATCATCCTTATAAGCTTTCATACCTTCAAAAACAGCTTGTCCATAATGAAAAACTCTTGCAGAAGGCTCAAACGATAATGGACCGTAAGGCATTATTTTAGGGGTTTTCCATTCTCCATTGGCAAAATCACAAACTAACATATGGTCAGAAAAAACTTTTCCAAATGCTAAATTGTTAAAATCTACCTTGTCTATTTTTGACTCTTGTATAAGCTCAATATCAATATTCATTGTGTTGTTGTTTTAGAAGTGCTACGAAGATACAAAAACTAGAGGTATATTCATGTCTTAGCTAGTTGACTTAAACAATTATGGCTATCTTTGTTATATGTTTAAATTTAATCTTTTGATAATGAAAAGACTATTGATGGTTGCTTTGGTAGGAAGTATTGTATTTACCTCTTGTAAAACAGAAAAAAAGGAAACAGAAACTAATACAGAAGTAGCAAAAGTTGAATATGCATCTTTTGGGAAAGCAATATCGAGTACAGAATCAATATCAGCAGATGAAATGCGAGCTAAGTTTGAAAACTTAAAAGTAGGAGACACACTAAATATAAAATTTGCTTCAACGATAAATGAAGTGTGTAAGAAAAAGGGGTGTTGGATGAAGCTAGATTTAGGTGAGGACAAAGAATCAATGGTACGTTTTAAAGATTATGGCTTTTTTATGCCTTTAAACTCAGATAGTAAAGAGGTTGTAGTAAATGGAAAAGCCTATGTTACAGAAATTTCTGTTGATGAATTGCAACACTATGCAAAAGATGCCGGAAAATCAGCGGAAGAAATAGCTCAAATTACACAACCAGAATATACCTATGCTTTTGAGGCAGACGGGGTATTGATGAAGAAATAATGAGAGGTGTATTAGGTGTTTTATTGATGTCTTTGTTGTTTTTTTCTTGTAAAAAAGAAAAAAAACAACCCAAAGAAGAATTAATTATGTATCAATCTTCAGAAATGGCAGCCTTAATGAATGCTATGTATGAAGGTAACATGACTATTAAAAATAAAATATTGAAAGGAGAAACTATAGGAAGTTTTCCTGAAAATTATCTAAATATTCATAATGCAGTTTTAACTGATCCTGCAGATAGGAATGCTAGTTTTGAGGCTTTTTCAAAATTATATATACAAAACATGCAACAAGTATATGCAGGGTCTAAAGATTCATTAAAAGAAAACTTCAACAAAGCAATTAATAGTTGTGTAGCATGTCACCAGACCACTTGCACGGGACCAATTCCAAGAATTAAAAAGTTAATAATTAAATAGTTTAGCAATTAAAAGAGAAATAATCATAACGTCCGATGGTTCTACTACCATTCATTTACCTGAATGGAATGAACAATATCATTCTAAACATGGAGCGATACAGGAAGCGTATCATGTGTTTATTAGAAATGGCTTAAAATATGTTGATCAAGAGAGTATTTCAATTTTAGAAATAGGCTTTGGTACAGGTCTCAATTGTTTTATCATGCTGTTAGAAACAGAGAAGAAGGTTAATTATGTTGGAGTAGAGGCGTACCCTGTAGCACAAGAGGAAGTTGTAAAACTGAATTATGTAGCAGAATTAGAAGCAAACGATAAACGTGAACTGTTTGAAAAAATTCACGAAACTTCTTGGGAAAAGAAGCACGACATTACTAACAATTTTTCATTAACGAAGCGCAAACAATTTTTTTCTGAAATTACAGATAAAAATTGTTTTGATTTGATTTATTTTGATGCCTTCGGAGCAAGGGTACAACCTGATTTGTGGACAGAAGATATTTTTAAAATTATGTTTGCTGCGCTAAAACCCGATGGAGTATTAGTTACCTATTCGGCAAAAGGAAGTGTACGACGTGCAATGCAAGCGGTAGGTTTTGAGGTGGAACGTTTGCCTGGACCTCCAGGAAAACGTGAAATGTTACGAGCTACTAAAGTAGGTGAGTAATATTCAGCGTAGCTAAATGCTTCGAGCGACAAAAATACTATAAGGTTATTCCGAATTTAGCTAAAAATCACATTAAACAAATAGAGGAGAATGGAATTTAAAAGACGTTTTGGTAATAGAAAAAAAGGAAATCCGAAAAGAGGATTGTTTCTAGTTATCTTATTGATTATTGTATTGTATTTGTTTTTCAATGCAGAAAATATATTGAGTAGATTTTTATAGATGAAGCCATTTCAATTTAAGGAATTTACAGTGCATCAAGATAAAACAGCGATGAAAGTTGGTACTGATGCAGTATTATTAGGAGCTTGGTGTAATTTAGGAGAGTTTCCTAACATGTTGTTGGATGTAGGTTCTGGTACAGGAGTTATTTCATTGATGTTGGCACAACGAAGTGATGCCATGACCATAGATGCAGTTGAAATTGATGAAAATGCCTATGAACAAACTGTAGAAAATTTTGAACAATCAGATTGGGGAGATCGATTGTTTTGTTACAATGCATCTTTTGTAGAGTTTGCAAAAGAAATGGAGGAAGAGGAAGAAGTGTATGATGTAATTGTTTCAAACCCACCTTTTTATACAGATAATTATGAAACGGAAGATAAAGCGCGTAACAAAGCACGGTTTACGAGTTCATTATCTTTTGAAGAATTATTAAAAGGTGTAAGCAAAATTTTATCTGACAACGGAAAGTTTTCAACTATTATTCCTTTTAAAGAAGAAGGAGGCTTTGTAAATTTAGCTAAAAACTTTAATTTACAAGTTAACAGGGTTTGTCGTGTAAAAGGAACTCCTACTACTGAAATCAAACGTAGTTTATTAGAATTATCTTTTGTAGAAACTCCAATCCAAGAAGAAGAGTTGGTAATAGAAACAAAAAGGCACCAGTATACTGATGCCTATATTAATCTTACGAAAGATTTTTATTTGAAAATGTAACTTTTTATGTGGTTACATTTTCGAAAACTTTATTTGGTTTAATTATGTTCTTGTTGTGAACAATGTAGTTTCTCTGTGTCAGTTTTTATTACTGCAATAGGTTTTTTGTTTTCATCAATAGCAACAAAGGTAAATTCACCTTCAATGGCTTTTTCTCTGTGGTGTGAATACATCTGTTCTGTAAAAATTTTAACGGTAACTTTTAGACTTTTGTTTCCAATGTGGCTAATCTTCCCAATAAGTTCAATAATAGTACCTGCTGGAATGGGCTTTTTAAAGTCTATTTTGTCACTACTTACGGTTACTACTTTTTGTCTACAAAATCGGGTTGCTGTAATAAAAGCAACTTCATCCATTAACTGCATTGCGGTTCCTCCAAAAAGAGTGTCATAATGATTGGTGGTGTTAGGGAATACTGCTTTAAAAATTCGGGTTTCTGATTGTGCTATTTTTTCTTCTGTGGTCATTTTTTACTAAGGTTTTTTGAGATAATCAGTGCCCCAAAATGATACAATATCATTTTTAGGCACTTTTTAAGTTAATTAATATTAGTTGATTGTTTCTAGAGTTTTTGAGACATGTTTAGTAGAAGCTTCTTTTGCAGCTGAAACCATAGCTATCAAAGCTTTTTCCGTTTCTTCCCAATGTCTGGTTTTTAACCCGCAATCTGGATTTACCCAAAGTTGGTTAGCAGGAATTACTTTTTGTGCTTTTAATAGTAACTCAACCATTTCTTCTTTTGAAGGAACTCTTGGTGAATGGATATCGTAAACTCCTGGACCGATTTCGTTTGGATATTTAAAGTCAGCAAAGGCGTTTAATAATTCCATTTGTGAACGAGAGCATTCAATAGTAATTACATCTGCATCCATATCAGCGATATTTTGAATGATGTCATTAAATTCTGAATAACACATATGTGTGTGTATTTGAGTAGCATCGTTTACTCCACAAGAAGAAATTTTAAAAGCTTCTACAGCCCATTTTAAGTAATTATCCCATTCAGATTTTCGTAACGGTAAACCTTCTCTAATAGCAGGTTCGTCAATTTGAATAATTCGAATACCAGCATTTTCAAGATCTCTAACTTCATCACGTATAGCAAGTGCAATTTGTTGACAAGTAATGTTGCGAGGCTGATCATCTCGTACAAAGGACCATTGTAAAATTGTTACAGGACCTGTAAGCATACCTTTGACCCATTTGTCAGTTAAAGATTGAGCGTATTGTGACCAGAAAACGGTCATAGGATGAGGTCGGTAAACATCACCATAAATAATAGGAGGTTTTACACAACGACTACCATAACTTTGTACCCATCCTTTTTTTGTAAAGGTTACACCAGCAAGTTGTTCACCAAAATATTCTACCATGTCATTACGCTCATATTCACCATGAACTAATACATCTAGTCCTATTTTTTCTTGCCATTGAATGGTTTTTTGAGTTTCTTCTTTTAGTAAATACTTGTAATCCTCACTACCTAAGATACCTTTTTTAAACTGAGCTCTCCAACTTCTTACTTCTTTAGTTTGAGGGAATGAACCAATGGTTGTAGTAGGGAATAGTGGTAAATTCAGTACCTTATTTTGTGCTTCTTTACGAATTGAAAAACTATTTTTTCTTCTAGAGTCTGTTTCGTTAATAGAGTCAACACGTAGTTTTACATCATTGTGATGAATTAATGTTGATGTTTTTCTATTAGCAATAGCTTTTTTGTTTTCTTCGAAAGCAGTTAAAACTTCTTTGTCAGTTGTTTTCTCTGAAAGTTTTTTTAGCAAACTTACTTCTGTAAGTTTCTGTTTAGCAAAAGCAAGCCATTGTTTAATTTGATTATCTAAAGTTGTTTCTAACTCTAAATCACAAGGTGTATGTAATAAAGAACAAGAGGGAGCTATAAAAACTCTTTCCAAACCTAGTTTATTAATTGCTTTTTGAATGAGGCGTAAAGACTTTTCAAAGTCATTTTTCCAAATGTTTCTTCCATCTACAATTCCTAATGATAGAATTCTGTTTTCAGGAAGAGTATTTAATACATCATCTAATTGTTCTTCACAACGAATTAAGTCGATGTGTAATGCATCTACAGGAAGTATATTCGCTAATGAAAGGTTATCTTTTAAGCCTTCAAAATAAGTAGTAACTATAAACTTTAGTTTAGGAAACTTTTTTCTAATCTCATTATAGATAACTTGATACGTTTCTTTGGCTTTTTCACTTAAATCTAATGCTAGAAAAGGTTCGTCAAACTGAATCCACTCAGCTCCTTGTGTTTGAAGTTCTTGTAGAATTTCAATATACACAGGAAGTAGTTTTGAGGCTAAATCTAATTTATCAAAGCCTTCTTCTTTTTCTTTACCTAAAAGAAGGTAGCTAACCAAACCAATAATTACAGGTTTGGCATTAATTCCTGTTTGTTTAACACCAACAAATTCATTAACAATTTTGTTAGAGAATAGTTTGAATTCCTGATCTTTATAGAACTCAGGAACGATATAATGGTAATTGGTGTCAAACCATTTAGTCATTTCCATAGCAGTAATGTCAAGGTCATCTTTTTGATATCCTCTTGCCATGGCAAAATAAAGATCTAGTTCAGAATTTGATGTCTTTAAAGCGACTTCATTATAACGTTTAGGAATTGCACCAACAGTAAGTGTCATGTCTAACACGTGATCGTAATAAGAAAAATCATTACAAGGAATGAGGTCTATGTCTGCTTCTTGTTGGGTTTCCCAATTTTGTTGACAGATGTTTCTTCCTGTTTCAAGAAGTTCCTGTAAACTAGTTTTGCCTGACCAATATTGCTCGCAGGCTTTTTTGAGTTCTCTGTTGCTACCAATACGCGGATAGCCAAGAATGTGCGTTTGCATTTTCTTTTAAACTTTTATAATTAAACATTAATTTTAAAAGTTCTTTTAGATGCTTCGCAATGCTAAAAACGGTAAGATGTTTGAGAAAAAATAATGACATACCAAAAAAGCACAGCATTTCATAGAAGAAAGTGTGCGTTAAAAATATATCATCGGTATGACCCAAAAGCTTCAAATCGCGAAAGCATTGTCAATATCCGAATAGGCAGGTCTCCTGACTTATAACAGTTTTTATCATCCTTCCCGCTTTTGGCAGTGGATATACTAGGATAAAAACCTTTGATGTGTTACTTACAGTTGCGCGACAGTTCGTGATTTGCACACGATTCCCTATTAATCTACAGCTAAGTAAAACCTTTCCGGTTGATGAAGTATGTAAAGAACTTATCGAGGTAAATGTATGTATTATTTTTTTAGAACTGTGAATAAAAAAAGCATCAATAAATTGATGCTTGTATTTATGAGATTTTAACCTGATTTAATGTTATAACTTTATTCTTTTTTAAAGAACTCTGATTTTTTAAGGAAATCTTCTACAGCTTGATTGTTATTGTAGTTTAGTTCGATAATATCTTTTATTGCTTGAGACTTATCTTTAGAGTTTTTATAGTAAAATTTACATATTTCATAACCAACATAATATCCTAAATCAGCACTTTTTCCTTTTTTAGCCCCATTATATAACCAGTTTGAGGAATTTTCAGAAAACATTTCTTTTTTGAAAAGCTCCTTAATCTCTTTTTTGTGTCTTCTACCATAAGATAAGTACTGAGTTTGAATTGGTTTTTGAAGTACTAATTCAGCTATAAAATCACAAGTACCTTCTTTAATGCTGTGATTTAAAACTCTTTTTTTACTCTCTTTTTGTTGAGTGTGCACATATTCGTGAATATTTAAGTAAACGATGTTGTCTAAAGATTGTTTAGCAAAAACTTTTTTAAGCCAGTCTCTTTTAAATTCTGACATATTAACATCTGGTGTTCCAGTAGCGATTTCAGCACCAACTAAAACCATGTTGTTGTTTACCGTTCCTCCTGAACGTAAACCTCCTATTGTAAAATACATTTCAGCATCTTTTAATTCGGGATAGAGTTTCTTTAAGTTTTTAACAACTTTATTTAACTCAGAAGTTTTGTTCTTAATAGTTAAAGTATTTGGTCTTATAGAGTTCCAGAATTTTGGGTATTTATCTATTAGCTTCACATAAAGAGTATCGTTGTAATTTCGTGCTTTCATAAAAGCATGTAAGCCTATTGTTCCTTTTTGAATGTAAAGATTATTTATAAAATCCAGTTTTTTTGAGTAATCATTTGTTAGTTGAATGCTATCGTAGGCAATCCAAAAATTGTCAATATCAGAAGTGGATATTTTATTAGAGTTTTGAGAATAGATATTCGTAAACAGAATAGAAAAAATTGTAGTAAAAATTAGTTTCATTCGCTCTTTTTAAAAATAAAATAATCCGCAAAATAATTTATAAGATTGGGTTTTTGCAAAGTTTAAACGTTATAAAAATATGTTAATTTTTGAACTGTTTATTTAGATCGAGACATAAAAAAAAAGCGCCAATATATATTGATGCCTATGTGTTTTTAGCTAAAAAAAATTGTTTGAGGGCTTTTGCGAAAAGCAACTAATTTAGAGTTACTTCCAATTCTACTACTAGAGGTCGGTGATCTGAAACTATAGGTTCGTCTAATAACAGAGTTTTTTGAGGTTTAAAATTTACTGTACTAGTGTTTTTGTATATCACATGATCTATCTCAGTTTTGTTAACACCTTGAAAACTTAAGTTATCTTTTCCTTTATTTACGAATGAAAACCCTTGTTTTCTAAAATACTGCATAGTTGGCGAATTTGGTGTGCAATTAAAATCACCAGCAATAATACAAGGTAGTCCTAATTTATCTATATGCTTTATTAATGCTTTAGCTTGTTTTAAACGATTTTTAATCCCTTCTGAACCATCAACCCAATCAAAATGAACATTTATAAATAGAATTACATAGTCTTCTTCTATTTGAACTTTATGAATAATTGAAGATCGAGGTTCATACTTTCCTTTAGGTAACTTAAATATTTCAGTAGAAATAATAGGTTTAGCAGAAAGCGTTGCCATGCCATATTGTCCTTTTTGAAAGTTCATAAACTTACCAAAGGTACCTTTCATTTTTGTTCTGTTAGCCAAATAATCTGTTTGTCCAATATTGTTTGAACGTGAACAATGATTATCTACTTCTTGGAGCCCACATAAATCTGGAGCTAGTAACTCTATTATTTTAGCAGAACGAGATAAATCCAAAACCGAGTCAATACCTTCTCCATGACTTATGTTATATGACATTATTTTGAGATTAATACTGTCTTTCTGTTCGTATGAAATAAAACAAACGAACAGAATTGATAGTATTATTAAAAACACTAAGGCTTTGTATTTTGCCATAATTTAATCTCTAGAATTTATTCTAAAGGATTAAAAATAATAACTTATCCCTTTACACTCTCAGGGTTATACCCCAAATAAGGTACTTTTTTTTCAATAAAATGTATTCCGTAGTCTTCCAATTCTTTTAAAATAGGTTCGTAAACTTCTTTATTTATAGGTAATTGAACTCCTGGGGTGGTAATTTCACCATTCAAAATACGCACGGTTGCCATGGCTACAGGTAATCCTACAGTTTTAGCCATCGCTGTATAGGTTTGATCATCACCTTTAATTACCATACTACTTTCTATTTGGTATTTATCTTCCTTGTACTCATACCCAAAAATATGATGCATTACAATCATATCTTTATCATCTTTTTCAAGTGTCCAAGAATCCATCAATATTTTTTGTAAGATTTGTGCAGGAGTAGCATTTTTTAATCCAACTTTTTTATTTGGATTGAAAATGTCTAATTCAACAAATTTGTCCCACATTAAATCATCTTGATCAATTTTTAAGTACGAACGGAATTTTAACTCTACAGAATCAGAAGGAGAATAGGCTAAGAAAAGGTTGGTGAAATCTCGATAACTCATGTTTTCAGAATCTTCAATAGTATAAGTGTCATCGGTCATTCCTAATTGAACAAATACATTCCAAGCACGAGAAAAACCAATTTTACGGATGGTTCCTCGGTACATAGTTTTAATATCTTCTAAACCATAAATACTTCTGTATTTTAAAGAATCTCTATTCGCGTAGGCTTCAAATCTTCCACTACCATTAATAGTTAAAAATTCTGTTCTACGGAATAATTTATGATATGGAATGTATTTGTAAGTTCCTTCTTGAATAAACATTGAAGCCCCTCCTTGTCCAGCTAAAACCACATTTCTTGGATTCCAAGTAAATTTGTAGTTCCATAAATTAGTATCACTTTCAGGAGCTACTAAGCCACCACAAAATGATTCAAATAACAACATTTTTCCATCTTGGTCTTTAATGCGGTCAATAATTTGCATTGCACTCATGTGGTCAATTCCAGGATCCAAACCAATCTCGTTCATAAACACTAATCCTTTGGCTTTTGCTTCTTCATCTAACGCTTTCATTTCATTTGAAATATAAGAAGCTGTAACCATGTGTTTTCCATAGGTAATACAGTCTTTAGCTACTTCAATATGAAAGCTAGCTGGTAACATAGAAATTACGATATCAGCTTTTTGAATAGCATCAGCACGTTCTTTAGCATTAAAAACATCTAACTGAATCGCCGTAGCGTTTTTATGGTTGTTAATTTTTGATTGGGCACTCTCTAACGAAACGTCACCAATGGTTATATGTAAGTTTTCTTGCGATGATTTATCTAATAAATATTTTATAAGTGAAGAGCTCGATCTACCAGCACCAATAATCAATATATTTCTCATTTATAATGTATTTTTGTTATCTAAAATTTGAGGCGACAATATCGCTAAAAAAGTTTAAATTTAAACAAAAACTAATTAAATGTATAAAAATTTAACAATTGCGGCGGTCTTAGGAATGATTGCTGTAATCTTAGGAGCTTTTGGAGCACATGCCTTAAAAGCGAAATTAACACCAGAAGCATTAGAGAGTTTTCAAACAGCGGTACGTTATCAGTTTTTACATGTATTATTATTGCTTTTTGTAAATACGTTTGTTGAGTTTAGTGGTAAAGAGAAAAACAGAATAAGCTATTTTCTAATTGCAGGTATTTTAATGTTTTCAGGTTCTATTTATCTCATCTATTTATTGAATGTTCCTGCAAAAGCAATTTGGTTTATAACTCCTTTAGGAGGAGTGTTATTAATTATTGGATGGGGCTTGTTAACTTACAATTTTATTAAGAGAATTATTAAAAATTAAAGTTGATAAAATCTTTTAATGATATAGCTGTTTAATCAAAAAGAACTATTTTTGTCCAAAATTAAACACAACTAAAATCTTTTAAGATGACAAATCTTGATACGAAAAAGATATCGTTAGATAACTTAGGCATAAAAGACGCTACGGTTCGTTATCAATTAACTTCAGACGAGTTACACGACATCACTATTGAAAAGGGACAGGGGAAAGAAACCAGTTTCGGAGCTATAGCTGTTAATACAGGTGAGTTCACAGGACGTTCTCCAATGGATCGTTTTATCGTTAAAGACGATATTACGAAAGATGAAGTATGGTGGGGAAATATAAATATCCCTTTCGATTCAGAAAAGTTTGACAAATTATACGATAAAGTAACTGACTACTTATCTAATAAAGAAGTATTTGTACGTGATAGTTATGCATGTGCAGAGGAGGATTACAAGTTAAATATTCGTGTAGTAAACGAATATCCATGGAGTAACATGTTTGCTTATAATATGTTTTTACGTCCAACGGAAGAAGAGTTAAAAACGTTTTCTCCAGAATGGACAGTAATTAATGCTCCAGGTTTTATGGCAGATCCAGAAGTAGATGGAACTCGTCAACATAACTTTGCAATTTTAAACTTTGGTAAAAAAATCGCATTAATTGGTGGTACAGGGTATACAGGAGAAATTAAAAAAGGTATTTTCTCTGCGTTAAACTTTATCTTACCTGTATTTAAAAATACGTTACCAATGCACTGTTCTGCTAATGTTGGTAAAGATGATGATACAGCTATTTTCTTTGGATTATCAGGTACAGGTAAAACTACCTTATCTACCGATCCTAACCGTAGTTTAATTGGTGACGATGAGCATGGTTGGACTGCTGATAATACTATTTTCAATTTTGAAGGTGGGTGTTACGCAAAAGTAATCGACTTATCTCAAGAAAAGGAACCAGAAATTTACGGAGCGATTAAAAGAGGAGCAATCCTTGAAAATATCGTGATGGACGATAAAGGAAATGTTGATTTTGCAGATACTTCTATCACGGAGAATACACGTGTAAGTTATCCAATTTATCACATTGACAATATCCAAACACCGTCAATTGGTAAAAATCCTAAGAACATCTTCTTTTTAACAGCGGATGCTTTTGGAGTATTGCCTCCTATCTCAAAATTAACACCAGGTCAAGCTGCCTACCATTTCATTTCTGGATATACTGCTAAAGTAGCAGGAACCGAAGCAGGAATTACTGAGCCACAACCAAGTTTCTCAGCATGTTTTGGTGCACCATTTATGCCTTTACATCCAACTCGTTATGCTGAGATGTTAAGCAAAAAAATGAAAGAAACAGGTGTGAACGTTTGGTTAGTAAATACAGGATGGTTTGCAGGACCTTATGGAGTTGGTGAACGTATGAAATTAAAATACACGCGTGCAATGATTAATGCAGCATTAAATGGAGAGTTAGGAAGCACTCCTGAAGATTTCAGAATCCACTCTGTATTTGGTTTAGCACAACCAAGAACATGTCCAGGTGTTCCAGATGACTTATTAAGTCAACGTAAAGCTTGGGACAACGACGAAGAATATTACAAAACTGCACATAAATTAGCAGATTCGTTTAGAAATAACTTTAAAAAGTTTGAAGACTATGCGAATGATGAAATTTTAGCGGGAGGTCCTCCAGCTGCAGAAAAATAAAACTTTAAAAAGCATCCAAATCGGATGCTTTTTTTATGCGTAAATACTATGTATTTTAGCATAGTTAAATAGTTAGGTCATGATAGTACAAGGAAATATAGTTGATATACAAAATAAAAGAATTTTTAAAGGTGAAGTAGAGGTAGAAGGAGGTAAGATTACAGCAGTAAGACCCGTAGAGCATACTGTAGAAAACTATATTTTGCCTGGGTTTATTGATGCCCATATTCATATTGAAAGTTCTATGTTAGTACCGTCGGAGTTTGCAAAAATAGCCGTTACACATGGTACTGTAGCAACGGTGTCTGATCCGCATGAAATAGCCAACGTATTAGGTGTAAAAGGTGTGGACTTCATGATTGAGAATGGAAAAAAAGTCCCATTAAAATTCAATTTTGGAGCACCATCTTGCGTGCCTGCGACTTCTTTTGAAAGTGCAGGGGCGGTGATTGATTCAGAAGATATCAAAAAAATGATGCAGAATCCTGATATCAAATATTTAGCAGAAATGATGAACTATCCTGGAGTCATTTATCAAGATGAAGAAGTGTTGAAAAAAATAGCTTGGGCAAAACACTACAATAAACCAGTAGATGGTCATGCACCAGGATTAAGAGGTGAAGATTTAGACAAATATATAGCAGCGGGAATCTATACTGATCATGAATGTTTTACCTATGAAGAAGGGTTGGAGAAACTGCAAAAAGGAATGAAAGTCATTATTCGAGAAGGAAGTGCTGCAAAAAACTTTGAAGCATTGATCGATTTACTTCCTGAACATTATGAAAATATGATGTTCTGTTCCGACGATAAACATCCTGATGATTTGTTGTTAGGACATATCAACCAGTTATGTAAGCGTGCTGTAGCTAAAGGAGTGGATATATTCAAAGTATTAAAAGCAGCATGTATTAATCCAGTAGAGCATTACAATCTTGATGTTGGGACTTTAAATGAAGGAGATGATGCCGATTTTATTGTAGTAAAAGACTTACAAAAGTTTGAAGTACTCCAAACATACATTAATGGTGAATTAGTGGCTGAAAATGGAAAATCATTTGTAGAGCATGTAGATTTTGAAGTGTTGAATAATTTTGATACTGATGCAAAAAATGTAGCTGATTTTGAATTTCACTCTGCGTCTGAAAAGATTCGAGTGATTGAAGCTTTAGATGGAGAATTAGTGACAAATGAAATAGAAGCAGATTCGTTGATAAAAGATGGAAGTTTAGTTTCTGATGTAGAGAACGATGTGCTAAAAATGACCGTAGTAAATCGTTATCAAAACGTGGAGCCTTCGATAGCTTTTATTAAAAATTTCGGATTGAAAGAAGGAGCAATAGCGAGTTCAGTAGGTCATGATTCTCACAATATTATTGCAGTTGGAGTTTCAGATAAATTGATTTGTAAGGCGGTAAACTTACTAATCGAGAATAGAGGAGGGGTTTGCGCTGTAACCTCTTCTGAAGAAAAAGTAGTTCCGCTTCCCGTTGCGGGAATCATGTCGGATAAACCAGCGGTTGAAATAGGAAAAGCTTATGCAGAATTGGATGCGATGGCAAAACAATTAGGTAGTAAGTTGCGAGCTCCGTATATGACTTTATCTTTTATGGCGTTGTTAGTAATTCCATCCTTAAAACTATCTGACAAAGGATTGTTTGATGGAAATACATTTAAATTTACTTCTTTAGAAGTTAAATAAGCGAGAGTTTGAAGACAGAGAAAATTATATTAGGTATTGACCCAGGAACCTCCATTATGGGGTTTGGAATTATAAAAGTAATAGGAAAAAAGATGGAATTTGTTCAAATGAACGAATTACTCTTAAAAAAATATGATGATCATTACCTAAAGTTGAAAATCATTTTTGAGCGTACTATTGAGTTGATAGATACCTATAATCCAGATGAAATAGCCTTAGAAGCCCCTTTTTTTGGTAAAAATGTACAATCCATGTTAAAACTAGGGCGTGCACAAGGAGTAGCTATGGCAGCAGGATTGTCACGTCAAATTCCTGTAACGGAGTATGCACCTAAAAAAATAAAAATGGCAATTACAGGTAAAGGTACCTCTAGTAAAGAACAAGTAGCGTTAATGCTAAAATCACTATTAAACCTAAAAGAGTTACCTAAAAACCTAGATGCAACTGATGGTTTAGCTGCTGCCGTATGTCATTACTATAATTCAGGAACGAAAGTTGGAGGCAAGAACTATACAGGTTGGGCTGCGTTTGTGAAACAAAACCCAGGAAAAGTAAAATAATTTGGCAGGAATTTATCTACATATCCCATTTTGTAAGCAAGCGTGTTATTATTGCGATTTTCACTTTTCTACTTCTTTAAAAAAGAAAGAAGAGTTAGTTGCTTGCTTGGTGAAAGAGCTAGAGTTGCGAAAAGAAGAACTGCAAAATGAAGAAATAGAAACTATTTATTTTGGAGGAGGGACACCGAGTTTGTTGTCTATTCAAGAAATAGAATTGTTGCTGACAACTATCTATGAAAATTATACAGTAGTAGCAAATCCAGAAATTACCTTAGAAGCGAATCCAGATGATTTATCCGAGGAGAAAATAGTTCAATTGTCTAAAACTCCAATTAACCGCTTAAGTATTGGAATTCAATCTTTTTTTGAAGAAGATTTACAATTAATGAACCGTGCTCATAATGCACAAGAAGCAAAAGATTGCCTGTTAGCTGCCACTGGCAGCTTTGATAATATTACCATTGATTTGATTTACGGAGTTCCAAATATGAGTAATGAACGTTGGAAAGAGAATTTACAAACTGCTTTTGATTTCGGAATCAATCATATTTCATCTTATGCGCTTACTGTTGAGCCAAAAACGGCTTTAGATTCTTTTATTAAGCAAGGAAAGTATCCTGATGTTGACGAGGCTGTAGCCAAAGAGCATTTTGATATTTTGGTAGCAGAAACAGCTAAAAATGGATTTGTACACTACGAAATTTCCAACTTTGGAAAACCAAACTATTTTTCAAAACACAATACAAGTTACTGGTTAGGGAAAAAATATATAGGTATTGGTCCTTCAGCGCATTCGTTTAATAAAACACACCGTAGTTGGAATGTAGCCAACAATGCAAAATATATCAAAGCAATTCAAGAAGGAAAACTCCCTTTAGAGCAAGAGAAACTCACTGTAAAAGATCAGTTTAATGAATATTTAATGACAGGATTAAGAACCATTTGGGGAGTGTCGTTAGAAAAAATCGAACAAGATTTTGGAGAAGAATTTAGAAAAAACCTTCTCAAAAATGCTGAAAAGTTTATCACTCAAGGTCTATTAGTCATCACAGATGAAGTTTTGAAAACTACATCAAAAGGAAAATTTCTAGCTGACGGGTTGGCTAGTGAGTTGTTTATAATTTAGGTATATTTGAGTATGACAGCAACTATTGAACACAATTCAAAAAAATATAAAATTGATTTATCAAAACCACTTGATATTTCAATAGCTATTGATACTACTAAAGAAAATATCAATGCTTGGTATCTTGACGATCCTAAAATATATCCAGTGTCAGAGGGTGATTGGACAGGAAGTGTACAACAAGGAGCTGATGTAAATTTTAATAACATACAGTTTAATCCGCATTCGCATATAACACATACCGAGTGTGTAGGTCATATTACTGAAAAAGTTTATTCAATAAATAAGAATTTAGAAAAGTTTTTCTTTCTGGCAGAAGTGGTAACCATAGCCCCAGAACAAATAAAAAATAAAGACTTTGTAATTTCAAAAAAGCAATTGCAATACGTTCTAGGAAATAAAAAAAGAGAAGCTATCGTAATTAGAACAATCCCGAATTTATCAGATAAAAAATCGATGCGATACTCTAATACAAATCCACCT
The DNA here is from genome assembly GCF_050290165.1 of Tenacibaculum sp. Classification (GTDB taxonomy): domain Bacteria; phylum Bacteroidota; class Bacteroidia; order Flavobacteriales; family Flavobacteriaceae; genus Polaribacter. The sequence goes on from NZ_JBNKHD010000011.1 coordinate 120,943, forward strand.
TATTTATTAGAAGAAGCTGCAGAGTATCTCAAAGAAAAAGGGATTGAGCATTTGTTAATTGATTTACCCTCGGTAGATAAAGAGAAGGACGAAGGGAAATTATTAGCACATAATGCCTTTTGGAATACGAAAGGAGTAATTAGAATGCAGGCAACCATTACCGAATTTATTTATGTTTCAAATAATATTAAAGATGGAACCTATTTTCTAAATTTGATGATTGCTCCGTTTGAAAACGACGCTACACCTAGTAAACCTACGCTTTACGAAATTATTTAAAACTTTTTTGTTGGTATATTTATTTTTTTACTAGTTTTACATCTCAACAAAGAAATAATTATGACAATTTTTAATACATATAAGCAATGTAAATCGACTGTGGTTAGACACAGAGAGGATCGGGCTATACATGTATTATAACTATGTTTATATAAAATATAACTATAACAAAAAGCCCGACTGTAAAGTCGGGCTTTTTATTTTTATACTAATCAATAATAATTAACTAAATACTATGAAAAAACTTTATTTTAACTACCTAAATACGTTTAAAGGGCTCTCAAAAGAGGTGTGGTGGTTGGCTTTAATAACTTTAATAAATAGAGCAGGAACTATGGTAGTTCCATTTTTGTCGCTGTATTTAACAACAAGTTTAGAACTTACATTAAAGGATGTGGGTTGGATTATGAGCTGTTTTGGGTTAGGTTCTGTAGGAGGTTCTTGGTTAGGAGGAAAGTTGACAGATAAAATAGGTTTTTATAAGGTGATGAAAACTAGTTTATTGTTAACAGGAGTTCTTTTCATCGCTCTGCAATTTGTAAATACATTTATAGGGTTCTGTATTGGTATTTTTTTGGTAATGTTAGTTGCAGATACATTTAGACCAGCAATGTTTGTAGCATTGAGTACTTACAGTAAGCCTGAAAACAAAACACGTTCGGTAACATTAATCCGTTTAGCAATTAACTTAGGGTTTTCTGCAGGACCTGCTGTAGGAGGTTTGATTATAACTTCGTTAGGTTATAATGGGTTATTTTGGGTAGATGGTGTTACGTGTATTTTGGCAACTATGTTGTTGATGAATGTATTACATCCTAAAAAAGCAAAAGCCCAAGATGAAACAAAAGCTGAAAATCCAGAGTCTGTATTTTCAGATAAAGCTTTTTGGATATTTTTTGTAGGAATGTTTGTTTTTGGATTTATATTCTTGCAATACTTTTCTACCATGCCATTGTACTATAAAGATATTCACCATTTATCAGAACTACAAATAGGACTGCTTATGGGAATGAATGGATTTGTAATATTCTTGTTAGAAATGCCACTTATTAAATGGTTAGAAGATAGTAAATACTCAAAAGAGTTTTTAATGTTTTTTGGATTACTATTAACAGGGTTAAGCTTTGTAGTAATCAACTTAACAGGTTGGGTAGGTATTTTAATGGTAGGAATGCTATTAATGACTATTGGTGAAATGATAGCTTTTCCTTTTTCAAATGCGTTTGTTATGGAGCGAGCTAAAAAAGGAAATCAAGGGGAATATATGGCATATTACAGCATTGCATTTTCAATGTCTCATATTTTTGGACATAATTCAGGAATGCAATTGATAGACAATATTGGATTTGATAATACTTGGAATTTTATGATTCTATTATCAGCAGTTGGAGTACTATTTTTATGGATGCTGATTCGAATTGTTAAAAGAGAAAAAGTAGTAGCATGAACTTAAATCAAGTAACAATTCCTTCTGTTGATGTGATAAAATCTGTAGAGTTTTATAAAAAACTAGGCTTGCATCTTATTGTAGATGCAAGTCCTAGATATGTTCGATTTGAGGTTCCAGATGGTGAAGCCACATTTTCTATTCATCAAGTAGAGAAATTGTCAGAAGGAGAAGGTATTAGCTTATATTTTGAAGATGATAATTTAGATGAATTGGTAGGTAAGTTACAGCAAAAAGGAATAAAATTTACACAGCAGCCAAAAGATCAAACATGGCTGTGGAGAGAAGCTCATTTGTTAGATCCAGATGGAAATAAGTTAATTTTATTCAAAGCAGGAAAGCATAGAAAAAATCCACCTTGGCGAATTAAGTAGAAATAAGAAATTTTATCTTTGAAACTTTTATCAAAGAATACTAAAAACAGTACAAAATGAATATTCAAGACGCACAAAAACAAGTAGATGAATGGATTAAGAACCATGGAGTTCGCTATTTTAATGAGTTAACCAATATGGCACAATTAACCGAAGAAGTAGGTGAGGTGGCTAGAATCATTGCGCGTCGTTATGGTGAACAGAGCGAAAAAGAAAGCGATAAAAACAAAGATTTAGGTGAAGAATTGGCTGATGTAATGTTTGTGGTGTTGTGTTTAGCAAACCAAACAGGAGTGAATTTACAAGAAGCTTTTGATAAGAAATTAGATATTAAAACAAAACGCGATCACGACCGTCATCATAACAACGAAAAATTACAATAGATGAGTCTTATAAAAAACATACAGAAAGGAAGTTTTTGGTTCAATGTATTAAAGATTGGAATTCCCTTTGTATTAATTGTAGCAATATTTTCTCTACTGTTTAAAACGGGAGGAGCTATTTTCTCAGGGGATTTTGAAACCGTTTACAATGTTCATTTTGCAAACAAACAGTGGATTCGTTTTTGGTTAAGTAAAATTGTAATCGCTGTAATTTACAGTATGTACATAGTTAATAAAAAAATGAAGTAAGTCTGTATGGATTTAAAATTACAAGTAGAGTTGTTTAAATCAGCTTTAGATATAACTATTTCAGGCTCAAAAAGTGAATCAAACCGTTTGTTGATTTTACAACAATTATATCCAAATTTACTGATTAAAAACCTGTCGGATTCTGATGATACGCATCATTTGCAAGAAGCATTATCATCTAAAAATATGATTGCTGATATAGGTCATGCAGGAACGGCGATGCGTTTTTTAACAGCCTTTTTTGCAACGCAAGAAGGAGTTACAAAAGTATTACAAGGTTCTGAACGTATGCACAATCGCCCAATTGAAATTTTAGTTGATGCCTTACGTGATTTAGGTGCTGAAATTGAATATGTTGAGAAAGAAGGATATCCACCATTAAAAATTACTGGTAAGAAGTTAACAAAGAACAAAGTTTCAATTAACGGAAATGTAAGCAGTCAATATATTTCAGCATTGATGCTAATAGCTCCAAGTTTGCAAAAAGGACTAGAAATTGAGTTAGTAGGTAAAATTACTTCAGTTCCTTACATCAATATGACTTTGCAGTTGTTACATCAACTAGAAATTGAAGCTAATTTTAGTAGGCAAACCATAAAAATTGAACCAAAATCAGTTGTAAAAGAACAAGCAATTGTAGTAGAGTCTGATTGGAGTTCGGCGTCTTATTTCTATTCGATTATAGCATTGAGTAAAGTAGGTTCTTCGGTAAAATTATCAGCTTATAAAAAAGATAGTTTACAAGGAGATAGTTGTCTGGCAGAAATCTACCAACATTTTGGGGTCAGTACTAATTTTGAAGAAAATTCTATCACATTGACTAAGGAAAAAGAGCATGATTCAATTGCATTGGTAGAAAATTTAAAGAATGCACCAGATATTGCTCAAACCATAGCAGTTACTTGCTTCGGATTAGGAATTGCTTGTGATTTATCAGGGCTTCATACTTTAAAAATAAAAGAAACAGATCGTTTAGAAGCTTTACGCGAGGAGTTAACAAAGTTAGGAGCAGATATTTCGGTAACCAATGAGAGTTTACATTTGAAAGCATCTTCATTAATAAAAGAAAATATTCAGATAGTAACCTATAACGATCATCGTATGGCAATGGCGTTTGCCCCTTTAGCTTTAAAAGTTCCTATTGAAATTTTAGATGCAGAAGTGGTAACAAAATCGTATCGTAACTTTTGGAATGACATGACAAGTATAGGAATACAAAGTATTGTTATAAAATAAAATAGCAATCACTTGACAACCCCTATATTGAAATTGTATATTTGCCACCGTTAAGAAAACTTTACAAATGAAATTATCAAATTTTGATTTTAACTTGCCTAAAGAATTATTGGCAGAGTATCCTTCAGAGCACAGAGATGAAGCACGTTTAATGGTATTACACCGTGACACACAAAAGATTGAGCATAAATTATTTAGAGATTTAATCGATTATTTTGACGAGGGCGATGTAATGATGTTAAACAATACGAAAGTATTTCCTGCTCGTATGTATGGAAATAAAGAAAAGACAGGAGCTCGTATTGAAGTATTTTTATTACGTGAATTAAATGCTGAAAATCGTTTGTGGGATGTATTAGTAGATCCAGCAAGAAAGATAAGAATAGGAAATAAATTATTCTTTGGAGATGATGATAGCTTAGTAGCAGAAGTAATTGACAATACAACTTCTCGTGGTAGAACATTACGTTTCTTATTTGATGGGTCTTATGAAGAATTTAGACAAAAATTAATCGATTTAGGAGAAACTCCGTTACCGAAATATATCAAGCGTGAGGTAGAGCCAGAAGATGAAGAGCGTTACCAAACTATTTTTGCAAAATATGAAGGAGCCGTAGCTGCACCAACAGCAGGTTTACACTTCTCTAAGCATTTAATGAAGCGCTTAGAAATAAAAGGAGTTGATTTTGCAGAGACTACGTTACACGTTGGATTAGGAACATTCAATCCTGTTGAAGTTGAAGATTTATCTAAGCACAAAATGGATTCAGAGCAAATCATTATTCCTCAAGCAAGCGCAGATATAGTAAACAGAGCTATTGAAGCTAAAAAAAGAGTGTGTGCAGTAGGTACTACTGTAATGAGAACTGTTGAGTCTTCTGTGTCTTCTAGCAAGCAGTTAAATGCTTATGAAGGGTGGACAAACAAGTTCATTTTCCCTCCATACGATTTTAGTATTGCTAACTGTATGGTAACGAATTTCCATACGCCAAAATCAACCTTATTAATGATGGTTTCTGCATTTGCAGGGCATGATTTTATGATGGAGGCTTACCATGAAGCAATCAAAGAAAAATATAAATTTTACTCGTACGGAGATGCGATGTTAATTTTATAAGATAGTTTATATAATCATTTGCAAAACCTCACAAGTTACTTGTGAGGTTTTGCGTATTTTTGTACCTGATGACAGTGAAGAAAAAAGACATACGCGCGTTAACCAAAGAACAACTTCGTGATTTTTTTGTTGAAAATGGTGATAAAGCCTTTCGAGGAAATCAGGTATATGAATGGTTGTGGCATAAAGCGGCGCATTCGTTTGATGATATGACAAGTTTATCAAAAGTAACACGCCAAATGTTGGATGATAACTTTGTGATAAACCATATTGAAGTTGATACCATGCAACGAAGTAATGATGGTACTATAAAAAATGCGATAAAGTTACACGATGGGTTGATTGTAGAGTCAGTTTTAATTCCAACAGAGACTAGAACAACAGCTTGTGTGTCGAGTCAAGTAGGATGTAGTTTAGATTGTAAATTTTGTGCGACAGCACGCTTGAAACGTATGCGTAATTTAAATGCAGATGAAATATACGATCAAGTAGTTGCTATTGATAAGCAAAGTAGGTTATACCATAATCATAAATTATCAAACATTGTGTTTATGGGGATGGGAGAGCCTTTGATGAACTATAATAATGTAATCAAGGCGATAGATAAAATTACCTCACCAGAAGGTTTAGGAATGGCGGCGCGCAGAATTACGGTGTCAACCTCTGGAGTTCCAAAAATGATTAAAAAAATGGCAGATGATGAGGTGCGTTTCAATTTAGCCGTTTCGTTACATTCAGCTATTGAAGAAGTTCGAACATCTATTATGCCTTTTAATGCTACTTTCCCGCTAAAAGATTTACGTGAAGCATTGGAGTATTGGTATGAAAAAACCCAACGAAAAGTGACTTACGAATATGTCGTATGGAACGGAATTAACGATCGTAAAGAAGACATCAATGCGTTAGTTGAATTCTGTAAATACATTCCATGTAAGGTGAATTTAATTGAATATAACCCCATTGATGATGGTGAGTTTCAACAAGCTTCAGAAAGAGCCATTAATAATTATATTTCTAACTTAGAAATGCACGATATAGTGGTAAATGTACGTCGTTCTCGTGGTAAAGATATTGATGCTGCTTGCGGACAATTAGCAAATAAGAGTTAATGACTTTCTCTTTTTAAGATAGCTTTTTGAACAACAGAAATAGGATATCCGTACACAAACGGAATTTCTTTGGTTCCTTTACCTGTTGTTGTTTTGTTTTTGGTAGCTGTAAACAAAATCTCGAAATCTAATTGATTCTTAGAAAAAGCTAGGCGAGAGCTAAGGAAGTTGTCTTGTACTTCGAAAAAACTATACAATGTTTTATTGGCTAGTTTAGAAGGAAGAATAATTCCATTGTTTTCATCAACTTCATATATTCCTTTTTCTAAGTCTTTAACGATTAATGTGTAATTTCTTGGTTGACCATTATACGATAATATATAATTGAAACGATGTATACTATCTGTTTTTGTTAAGTGAAATTCCATTGGGATTTCCTTTGTGCTCTTACTAGTGGAAATAACTAATGTACCTTTATAAACTCCTAAAAAATCATTTGGAAAAGAGGTGTTTTTTTCTTGAGCAACACTGGTGAAAATTAGTAAGAAAAGACTACAGAATAAGAAAAAGTTTTTCATCTAAATAATTGTTTTTTTCAAAGATACCAAATCCTAATATATTTCTTATTTTTGATTCCTAGATGAAGCCAGTAGAGCAAATAAAACTTCCGATTGCTAAAGAAATGGAACTCTTTGAAACTAAGTTCAAAGATTCGATGTTATCTAAGGTTCCGTTATTAAACCGAATTACTTATTATATTGTCCGTAGAAAAGGAAAGCAAATGCGACCAATGTTTGTGTTTTTGGTAGCAAAAATGGTTTCTAACGGGGGGTTTGACGAGCGTACTTATCGTGGAGCCTCTGTAGTAGAGCTGATTCATACAGCAACGTTGGTGCATGATGATGTAGTTGATGATAGCAACCGTCGTCGTGGTTTTTTCTCAATCAATGCCCTTTGGAAAAACAAAATTGCCGTATTGGTAGGTGATTTTTTATTGTCAAAAGGTTTGTTACTTTCGATAGATAATGAAGATTTTGATTTGTTAAAACTCATATCTATCGCGGTTAGAGAAATGAGTGAAGGGGAGTTGTTGCAGATTGAAAAAGCGCGCAAACTAGATATTACTGAAGAAGTATATTTTGAAATTATTCGCCAAAAAACAGCGACATTAATAGCGGCTTGTTGTGGGATTGGAGCAGCGTCAGTAGGTGCGAATAATGAAACCGTACAGCAAATGCGTAAGTTTGGAGAATACATTGGTATTGCATTCCAAATTAAAGATGATTTATTCGATTATACCGAAGAAAAAATAGGGAAGCCAACAGGAATAGACATCAAAGAACAAAAGATGACTCTTCCGTTAATTTATACCTTGAATAATTGTTCTAAAGAAGAAAAATCTTGGCTGATTAACTCTGTAAAAAAACACAACACTAACAAGAAGCGTGTAAAGGAAGTAATAGCTTTTGTAAAGCAAAAAGGTGGATTGGAATATACTACAGCCAAAATGCACGATTACAAAAACAAAGCCTTGGCTATTTTAGATAATTACCCAGATTCAGAGTATAAAAAATCATTACTTCAAATGATTGATTATGTTGTAGAACGTAAGATTTAAAAGAAATTATATATAAACAAAAACCTCGAGAATTTCTCGAGGTTTTTTTATAATATTTTGGTGTCGAGCTTCTCGACTACATCATTCCTGGCATTCCACCACCCATTGGAGGCATTCCACCTGGATTATCTTCTTTAATATCAACTAAAGCACACTCCGTAGTTAAAATCATACCAGCAACTGAAGCGGCATTTTCTAAAGCTACACGAGTTACCTTCTTAGGATCAATAATACCAGCCTCTAGCATATCTACGTATGTTTCAGACTTCGCATCGTAACCAAAGTTTTGATTACCCTCTAAAACCTTGTTGATTACTACAGAACCTTCTCCACCAGCATTTTCAACAATTGTACGTAACGGAGCTTCAATTGCTCTGTTTACGATTTGGATACCTGTAGTTTCATCTAAATTTTCAGTAGTGATAGTTTCTAATACTTTTTTAGCACGTACTAAAGCAACACCACCTCCAGCAACAATACCTTCTTCTACAGCAGCACGAGTAGCATGTAAAGCGTCATCTACACGGTCTTTCTTCTCTTTCATTTCTACTTCAGAAGCAGCACCTACATATAATACAGCAACTCCACCAGCTAACTTAGCTAAACGCTCTTGTAATTTCTCACGGTCGTAATCAGAAGTAGTCGTTTCAATTTGTGCTTTAATTTGGTTTACACGAGCTTTAATTTGTGCTTCGTCACCAGAACCATTCACAATTGTAGTGTTATCTTTATCAATAGTAACTGTTTCAGCAGTTCCTAATAATTCTAAAGTTGCATTTTCTAAAGAGAAACCTCTTTCTTCAGAAATTACAGTACCACCAGTTAAAATTGCGATGTCTTCTAACATTGCTTTTCTACGATCTCCAAATCCAGGAGCTTTAACTGCAGCAATTTTTAAACCACCACGTAATTTGTTAACTACTAAAGTAGCTAATGCTTGTCCATCAACATCTTCAGCAACAATTAATAAAGGTCTTCCTGATTGTGCTACTGGTTCTAAAATAGGTAAGATTTCTTGTAAGTTAGAAATCTTTTTATCGAATAATAAAATGTATGGATTCTCTAAATCAGCAATCATTTTATCAGCATCTGTTACGAAGTATGGAGATAAGTATCCACGATCGAACTGCATTCCTTCAACAACATCTACATAAGTATCTGTTCCTTTTGCTTCTTCAACAGTAATAACTCCTTCTTTTCCAACTTTATCAAAAGCTTCAGCAATTAAATTACCGATAACTAAATCGTTGTTAGAAGAAATTGAAGCCACTTGTTTGATTTTTTCTGAAGAATCACCAACTTCTTTTGCTTGTTTAGCTAAATCGTCAGTAATAGCAGCAACAGCCTTGTCAATACCACGTTTTAAATCCATTGGATTTGCTCCTGCAGCAACGTTTTTTAATCCTTCTTTAACAATAGCTTGAGCTAATACAGTAGCAGTAGTAGTACCATCACCAGCTAAGTCGTTAGTTTTAGAAGCTACTTCTTTTACCATTTGAGCTCCCATGTTTTCTAGCTCGTCTTCTAATTCTACCTCTTTAGCTACAGAAACTCCATCTTTTGTTACGTGAGGAGCTCCGAATGATTTAGAAATAATTACGTTACGTCCTTTAGGTCCTAAAGTTACTTTTACTGCATTTGCTAATGCGTCTACTCCACGTTTTAATCCATCGCGAGCGTCTATATCAAATTTTATATCTTTTGCCATGTTTGTTTTAGTTTTTTTAGCCTTTAGCTTACAGCTGTTGGCTGAGTTTTAATTTTTTTTGATTTGTGGCTAATAGCAAAAAGCTAAAAGCAAAGAAATTGTTAGATGATAGCGAAAATGTCGCTCTCTCTCATGATTAAATAATCTTTTCCTTCCAATTTAAGTTCAGTACCAGCGTACTTTCCGTATAAAACAGTATCGCCAACTTTTACAGTTAAAGGCTCTTCTTTAGTACCGTTACCTACGGCAACGATAGTTCCTTTTTGTGGCTTTTCCTTTGCGTTGTCAGGGATAATGATTCCTGATGCTGTAGTAGTTTCTGCTGCAGCTGGTTCAACAAGAACTCTGTCTGCTAAAGGTTTAATGTTTAATCCCATTTTATATTTTTTGATTGATATTAAATTAAAATTTACTGGTTAGTTTTTGTCAGAAATTATGCCATTAGATTTTTGCTGACAATTTTTCTAACAAGGCAAACTTACATATAAAAAAAATGCCAACGTGTCATTTACGTTGGCATTCTATATTCTATTTTATATAAACTACTGTGCGCTATCTTTAGCAGTATCAGTGGCTGCTGGAGTAGCAGGAGTAGTTGTAGTTTCAACATTGTTTAATGTGTTGTCTAATTGAGGTGCATCAGCCGCATTACCTCTTGGAATAGCAAAGTTAGCTAATAAAATTAAAGCAAACATAGTAATAGCTAATGTCCAAGTAGTTCTGTCTAAAAAACTGTTTGTATTTTGTACACCTCCAATATTTTGAGCACCACCGCCTCCAAATGATGAAGATAATCCTCCACCTTTAGGATTTTGAACCATTACAATTAAGATTAATGCTATTGCAACAATCAATATTAAAACTAAAAGTAAAGTATACGTTGTCATTTATTTATTGTTTTGTAAAATTTGTATTCTTTTAATCTGGTCTGCAAATAAACCACTTTTTTCTGGATATTTCAAACTTAATATTTTATATGCTTGAATAGCACTGTCATATTTCTTTTGCTCTAGATAAACTTTGGCTAAAGTCTCAGTAGCTAACTGATTACTTTGTTGGTTTTCGGCTACTTTAATGTCTGGAGCAGATGTTTTATTTGGGCGTGATATTTTGGGAGCGGTTTCTATAAAACGATCAATAATTGCTTCGTGTTCAGACTTTATTGAAGGTTCTTCTTTAGGAAGATCGCTCTCGGCTCTAACAATTACTTTTTTGGAAGATAATTGTAACCATTGATTGAATGAAAACGTTTCGTTTTGGGTAAATGAAAGTGGTTTTCCAATAGCTAAATCTTCTTCAATAGTTTTAACTTCTGTTACTTTTTTCTTCAGGAGAATTTTGTCTTTTAAACTTGTTTTTTCCTCTTTTGGAGGACTCTCTTTAAAAGCTTCCGAGGTAATAAAGTCAAATAAAACTGTTCTGTCTGTTGTATAAGATGCTGTAACTTTTAGTTCATTGTTATACTTGTAGCTTTCTTGATTTTTTAAAATTTTTAAGCGTAAAGCCCTCGCAGATTGAAAATAAGGATATTGTTGGATAATAGCCATCAGCTCCGAATTGTGTTCTATTGAAATCAATTCAGGTTTTTCTAATAACTGTATGTATTTATTTGTATCCAACGTTACCACTTAGCTACCGAGGCGTTAAAAATATCTTGTGTAATTCTTTCTAAAATTTCGTCTAAAGCAGTCTCTAAAACAGAACCTGTTAGTTGTTGATTAGCTCCATAATCGTAATAAAAAGAAAAACGTTTTTCAAAATTATCTTTCTCTTCAAGGGCATTTACAAAATTTACATTTACAGAAATTGTCAATCTGTTTTGTGCAGCAGTTTGTTGTGCTGTTGCACTCATTGGGGTAATTCGATAATCAACAATTTCACCCGAAAAATGTAAATCACCACCAGTATTTACTAATGTTAAATTAGTTTGTCGAGTAAATAAATCTTGTAAATCTTGTGTAAATTTTTGACTTAAGGTAGGTTCTACTATAGGAGCTTGATTCGGGAAGAAGTCAACTTGAATAGTTTTAGCATTTCCTGTGTTACCTCCTGTAAAAGAGTAAGCACCGCAGCCAATAATGGTAGTTAAGCCAATAAATAATGATACTATATAAAGAGTTTTTTTCATTTAGATTTGAATGAGTTGTAAAAATAAACAAAGAGAATTATAAATCATATTGTTTAATTTTTCGGTATAAAGTTCTTTCAGAAATTCCTAGTTCTTTAGCGGCTAGTTTTCGTTTTCCGTTATTCTTTTCAAGTGATTTTCGTATCATTTCAATTTCTTTGTCTTGTAATGATAAGCTTTCATCTTCTTCAATAGTTTCAGCATAATCATAATCATCTTGAGGTGGTGAAGCTTTTGGAATTTGAACTACTTCAACATTTGAAACTTCTGGTAAATCTTGATCTTGGTAAATGCGCTCAATTAATCGATGATTATCTTCTTGAACTTGTTCAGAATTGCCACTTTGCATCAAATCAAGAGTTAACTTTTTTAAGTCGTTAATATCGTTTCGCATATCGAATAAGATTTTGTACATAATATCTCGTTCGTTTGCAAAATCTGATTGACTACTTGATTTCCCTCCGATAACAGCAGGTAAATTACTACGGTTTTTAGGTAAATATTGTAATAGTTTTTCAGGTGTAATTAACCTGTTTTCTTCAACTATTGATATTTGTTCAGCAATGTTTTTTAATTGGCGAATGTTACCTGGATAGCTATAATTCAATAAGATTTTTACAGCGTTTTCGTCTAGTCGAATGGTTGGCATTCTATATTTCTGAGCGAAATCAGCAGCAAATTTTCTGAATAATAGATGAATGTCTTCTCCACGATCTCTTAAGGAAGGCAAAGGAATTTCTATGGTACTCAAACGGTAATACAAGTCTTCACGAAACTTTTCTTTAGCAATTGCCTCATGCATATTTACATTAGTTGCAGCTACAATACGTACGTTTGTTTTTTGTACTTGTGAAGAACCTACTTTAATAAACTCACCATTTTCTAATACACGTAATAAACGTACTTGAGTAGTTAGGGGTAATTCGCCCACTTCGTCTAAAAAAATGGTTCCGCCATCTGCTACTTCAAAATATCCTTTTCGGGTTTGTGTGGCACCAGTAAAAGCACCTTTTTCATGCCCGAATAATTCACTATCAATGGTTCCTTCAGGAATGGCACCACAGTTTACCGCAATATATTTTGCATGTTTTCTGTGTGATAATTGATGAATAATTCTTGGGATATTTTCTTTTCCAACACCACTTTCTCCAGTAACAAGTACTGAAATATCGGTAGGAGCAACACGAATCGCTTTCTCAATAGCGCGATTTAAGTGTATATCGTTACCAATAATACCGAAGCGTTGTTTTATAGCTTGTAGGTTTTCCATTTATTTTTTGAATCAAGATTTTTAGAGTCAAGAATCTAGAAAATGTATCCTGATTTTGACTCTTATATGTCTAAATTAATTATTGTCAGAATATCCAACTGGGGTACCTAGTAAAGTGGTACTTGTACAGCCGTCAATACGAACATTTACAAAATCACCCATTTTATAATTTTCTTTAGGGAAAACTACCACGGTATTTTGTGTATTACGACCTTTCCATTCGTTAGGATTCTTTTTTGATGTTCCTTCAATTAATACTTCTTGAACTTGGCCAACATGCTCTTTAGATCTGTATAAGCTATGTTCTTGTTGTAAATCTATGATTTCTTGTAAGCGACGTTTTTTAATATCTAAAGGAACATCATCTTCCATTTTTTTAGCTGCAAGCGTTCCTGGTCTTTCAGAGTATGCGAACATAAATCCGAAACTATATTTTACATGACGCATCAAATCTAAGGTGTCTTGATGGTCTTGCTCTGTTTCTCCACAGAAACCAGAAATCATATCCTGACTTAATGCCATTTCAGGGATAATTTTGTAAATATTATCAACCAACTCCATATATTCTTCACGAGTATGTTGACGGTTCATAGCTTTTAACATTGCGTTACTTCCACTTTGAACAGGCAAGTGGATGTATTTACAAATATTTTTGTGTTTTGCCATTACATGAATTACATCTAATGTCATATCCTGTGGATTCGAAGTAGAAAAACGGAAACGCATTTTAGGGAACTCAGTAGCGCACATATCTAACAATTGAGCGAAATCTACTGCAGAAGCCTGTGCTAATTCAGAAGCTTTTTTGAAATCTTTTTTCAATCCACCACCATACCATAAATAGGAATCAACATTTTGACCTAACAAAGTAATTTCCTTGAAGTTTTTTTCTTGCATACTACGGATTTCTTCAATGATACTCTTTGGATCACGACTACGCTCACGACCACGAGTAAATGGAACTACACAGAATGTACACATATTGTCACAACCACGAGTAATAGATACAAAGGCAGAAACTCCGTTTGAGTTTAAACGTACAGGAGAAACATCAGCATAGGTTTCCTCTTTTGATAAGATTACGTTTACAGCATCACGTCCAGCATCAACCTCTTCGATTAGATTTGGTAAATCACGGTAAGCATCTGGTCCTACGACTAAATCAACAATTTTTTCTTCCTCTAAAAATTTCTCTTTTAATCGCTCTGCCATACAACCTAGTACACCAACTTTCATAGTTGGATTCACTTTTTTAACAGCGTTGTATTTTTGCAGTCTGTTACGAACTGTTGTTTCTGCTTTTTCACGAATAGAGCAGGTGTTTACCAATACTAAATCAGCATCTTCTAAATTTTGAGTGGTGTTAAAACCTTGTTCTGCTAAAATTGACGCCACAATTTCGCTATCGTTCATATTCATTTGACAACCATAGCTTTCTATAAAAAGCTTTTTGTTGTTACCTTCTTTGTGTTCTGTAACAAGGGCTTTTCCTTGTTTTTTCTCATCAATTATTTTTTCTACGTGTTCCATAAATCCTAAAATCGTGCTAAATAGGGTGCAAATATACAACCAAAAAGTGTGATTTGTGACAAATTGACATGGATAGTTTTATATAATAAAAGGTAAAGTTTTGCTAAAAAGTAACCATTAAAAAAAAACTATATACTTTTGCAAACTGAAGTATGCCTATATTATAAGGTATAAAGTGATAATGAGATAAAGACGTATGGCAAAAAATTTAGTAATAGTTGAGTCACCTGCTAAGGCAAAAACAATAGAAAAGTTTTTAGGGAAAGATTTTCAGGTTGAATCGAGCTTTGGGCACATAGCAGATTTACCTTCTAAAGAATTAGGGGTGAATGTTGAAGGAGATTTTAAACCAAAATATATAGTTTCTACCGATAAAAAGGCGGTAGTAAAAAAACTAAAAGATTTAGCAAAGAAAGCAGAAACAGTGTGGTTAGCTTCCGATGAGGATCGTGAGGGAGAAGCTATTGCGTGGCACTTAGCAGAGCAATTAAAACTAAAGGAAGAAAATACCAAACGTATTGTTTTTAACTCAATTACAAAACAAGCAATTTTAAAAGCTATTGAAAATCCACGTACCATTAACTATAACTTAGTAGATGCGCAACAAGCGCGACGTGTATTAGATAGAATTGTAGGTTATGAACTATCTCCGGTATTATGGAGAAAAGTAAAACCAGGTTTATCAGCAGGTAGAGTGCAGTCAGTAGCAGTTCGTTTAATTGTAGAGCGCGAACGTGAAATTGAAAATTTTGAAACAGAAGCTTCTTACAGAGTAGATGCAGAATTTATAAATGCCGAAGGAAAAAAGTTTAAAGCTAAGTTGGCTAAGAATTTTTCAACGAAAGAGGAAGCAGAAAAATTCTTAAACTCTTGTACTGATGCTGCGTTTTCTGTAGCTGATTTACAACAAAAACCAGCTAAAAAATCACCGGCTCCACCATTTACAACTTCAACATTGCAACAGGAGGCATCTAGAAAATTAGGTTTTCCTGTAGCAAAAACAATGATGATTGCGCAACGTTTATATGAGGCGGGATTGATAACCTATATGAGAACTGATAGTGTTAATTTATCTGATGACGCTATAAATGCAGCACAGGAAGAAATTACAGCTTCTTATGGAAAGGAGTATAGTAAGCCACGTAATTTTTCTACTAAAACAAAAGGAGCACAAGAGGCACACGAGGCAATTCGTCCTACAGATATGAAACGTCACGAGGTTTCTGTAGATTACGATCAAGATAGGTTATATAGCTTGATTTGGAAACGTACTCTAGCTTCACAAATGAGTGAAGCACAATTAGAGCGTACAGTTGTAAAAATTGACAATACTAAGAACAAGAAGCAGTTTACAGCTAATGGAGAGGTAATTACTTTTGAAGGTTTCTTAAAAGTGTATTTAGAAGGAACCGATAATGAAGATGAAGAACAAGCGGGAATGTTGCCTAAAATGGAAGTAAATGAATCGTTGATAAACGAATTGATTACTGCAACAGAACGTTATACACGTCCGCCAGCAAGATATACCGAAGCGGCTTTGGTAAAACAATTAGAGGAGTTAGGTATTGGTCGTCCTTCTACTTATGCACCAACAATTTCAACGATTCAAAGAAGAGAATATGTTGAGAAAGGAACTGTCGAAGGAAAAGAAAGAAACTATACACAGTTAAGTTTAGCGAATCAAATAGTATCAGAGCAAGTTTTAACTGAACGCGTAGGTTCTGATAAAGGGAAATTAGTACCGACAGATATAGGGAATATCGTAAACGATTTCTTAGTGGCTAATTTCGAAACAATTTTAGATTACGGTTTCACAGCTAAAGTAGAAAACGAGTTTGACGATATCGCAGAAGGAAAAGAAGATTGGACTGCAATGATTAAAGATTTCTACAAAAACTTTCATGTTGTAGTAGAAGATGTTGCTGAGAATGCCGAAAGAGCGAAAGGAGAACGTTTGTTAGGAGTTGATCCTGAGAGCGGGAAAAATGTATATGTGCGTTTAGGACGTTATGGAGCAATGGTTCAGATAGGAGAGGCAACCGATGAAGAAAAACCACGTTTTGCAAGTTTACAAGGAGAACAAACCATGAATTCTATTACTTATGAAGAGGCAATGGATTTGTTCAAGTTGCCGAAAGTTTTAGGTAACTATGAAGGTAGTGAAGTTGAAGTAGCTAATGGTCGTTTTGGGCCTTATATTAAGTTTGATGGAAAGTATGTGTCTTTAGATAAAGACGAAAATCCTATGTCAGTTGATATGGATAGAGCTATCGAATTAATTGAAGCTAAACGCAAAGCTGATGCTCCTGTTGGAGAATATGAAGGAATGCCTATTCAAAAAGGAGTTGGACGTTTTGGACCTTTTATTAAATGGAATTCTATTTTTATCAACGTAAATAAAAAGTATGATTTTGACAATTTAACTCAGTCAGATTTAGAAGAGTTAATAGAAGATAAAAAGAAGAAAGAGCGTGAAAAATTAATTCATAATTTTGAAGAAGTAGGTATTCGAGTAGAGAAGGCGCGCTGGGGTCGTTTCAATGTAATTAAAGGGAAAATAAAAGTTGAACTCCCAAAAACTACAGAGATAGAGAAATTTACTCAAGAGGAGGCTGTTAAGCTAATTGAAGCTAAAACACCTAAAAAGAAAACTGTTAAAAAGAAAGCGACCAAAAAAAAATAAAGAAGCTTTGATAAAAAAAATAGTTTAGTATATTGCGGCTCTCAAAATTCCCCTAATGATGAACATTGATTTCTTTACCCCCATTGAAGAATCTGTAGTTGCGCATGCGATATTACAGTCTTCTTCTGTGCTAGGTAAAAAAGTTCAACTTCATACTGTTCAAAATGGTTTTCCAGATTTAGCAGGGATTTCTATAGCTATTTTAGGAGTAAAAGATGATAGAGGAGCTGTAGATAATCATGGGTGTGGAAAAGATTTACACGAAATCCGTAAACATTTATATCAATTATTTCCGGGGAATTGGCATGTGCCAATAGCAGATTTAGGAAATATTGAAAGAGGGAGTACCTTAGAGGACACCTATTTTGCAGTTAAGTCATCCGTAGAATTTTTACTAAAAAAAAATATCCTACCTATTATAATAGGTGGAGGTCAAGATATTACTTATGCTAATTATAGAGCATACGATAATTTAGAACAAACCGTTAATTTAGTAACGGTCGATAGCCGATTTGATTTAGGTTCGTTAGAAGAAGAGTTAACGTCTAAATCGTATGTGAGCAGGATAGTGATGGAAGAACCTAATAACCTGTTTAATTTTAGTAATATAGGGTATCAAACCTATTTCAACTCACAAGAAGAAATAGAATTGTTAGACAAGTTGTATTTTGATGCTTACAGGTTAGGTGAGGTAAAAGACATTACTTTGGTAGAACCAATAATGCGTGATGCAGATATTGTTAGTATAGATTTAGGAAGTATTCGCCAAAGTGAAGCTCCAGCAAATAAAAATGCATCACCAAATGGTTTTTATGGAGAAGAAATTTGTGCAATAGCACGTTATGCAGGAATTAGCGATAAGGTTACTTCATTTGGAATATATGAATACAATAATAAGTATGATTCAAATGGACAAACGGCAAGTTTAATAGCACAAATGATTTGGTATTTTATTGAAGGAGTTAATTCAAGAGCCAAAGATTACCCATTTGTAACCAAAGAAAATTACCAAAAATTCACAGTTCTTTTAAGTGATGATGACCCTATAAACTTTTATAAAAGTGATAAAAGTGGTCGTTGGTGGATGGAAATAAATTTAATATCAAATAATAAACACAAAAGACATGCGTTAATACCTTGTAACTATCGAGATTATGAGCAAGCGTTACAACAAAAAACACCAGAAAGATGGTATAAAGCTTTGCAAAAGCTTGTTTAGCAAAGAGTTATGTTTAAACGTTTAAAAATAATAGATCGTGATTGTTTTTTAATGAAAAAAATAATAGGTTTACGCCTCTTTTATAAGAAAAGATATAGTATGAAAAAAATAGCAGCATTTGCATTGTTAGTATCTGTTATCTACTCGTGTGGTTCGAGTGGAGATAGAGGAGAATTAGTTGGAGCAAAATCTAAAAGAAAATGGTTTGCTGAAAAACCATATGGAATGGTTAAAATACCAGGAGGGTCGTTTACTATGGGTAAGCAAGATGAAGATCCTTTAGGAGCTATGAATGCGCCAACTAAAACTGTTACTGTTCAGCCTTTTTATATGGATGAGACAGAAATAACAAATAGTGAATACAAAGCGTTTGTACATTGGGTAAGAGATTCGATAACTAGAACAAAGTTGGCATATCAAGCTGAATTTGCTTCAGCAGGAGGAGATTCAGATAATTCAGGAAAGAATGCTAAAGGGATTCAATTGTATGCATTTGCTTCAAAAGATACGGTAAATGAAACAGCATATGAAAGATATATGCGTGAAAACTACTATGAATTAGGAGAAGGCTTGGATTCTTTAAAACCATTAAATTGGAAAGAAGAAATAGTGTGGAATTCACAAGAATATCCAGATGCAGATTATGTAGAGGTAATGGACTCTTTATATATAAAAAAGGATGAAGCATTAAACGGTATCAGAACATTTAACCCTAAGTTGTTAAATTATAGATATTATTGGTTCGATAATGAAGCTGCGGCTAGAACAGGAAAGAATAGAAAAGATTTCTTGAAAGATGAGGTAATCAATATTTATCCAGATACCACAGTTTGGATTAAAGATTTTAATTACTCATATAACGATCCAATGCATCAAGAATATTTTGCGCATAAAGCATATGAAAATTATCCAGTTGTAGGTGTAACTTGGAATCAAGCAAAAGCTTTTTGTCACTGGAGAACTCAAACAAAAAATAGCTACCAACGTTCAAGAAGAAAGTTAGGTTTAGTACCTGCGTTTAGACTACCAACAGAGGCTGAGTGGGAATATGCAGCTCGTGGAGGACTTGACTATGGGAAGTACCCTTGGGGTGGACCAAGTACAACAAGTGATAGAGGTTGTTTCTTAGCAAACTTTAAACCAGTGCGTGGAGATTATGCAGCGGATGGAGCTTTGTATACAGTGGAAGCAATGTCATATAACCCGAATGAGTATGGATTATTCAATATGGCAGGTAACGTTTCTGAATGGACAAATACAGCATATAACCAAATGTCTTATTACATGGGGTCTACAATGAACCCGAATGTTGAGATCAAAGAAAATAGAAGAAAAATTATACGTGGAGGATCTTGGAAAGATGTAGCTTATTTCTTAGAAGTGAGTTCTCGTGACTGGGAATATGCTGATACTGCTAGAAGTTACATCGGGTTTAGAACAGTACAAGATTACTTAGGTGTAAACAAAAGCAACTAAAATTTAGAGTATAAACAAGAATAAATATTAATCCCCAAAAATTAAAAATTATGGCACAATCAAAATCAACTAAGAAATTATTTAACATGGCTTATGGTTTAGGAGCTTCTGTGGTAATCCTTGGAGCACTATTCAAGATCTTACACTGGCCATTAGGTAATGAAATGTTAATTATAGGTATGATAACAGAAGCATTAGTATTCGCGTTATCTGCTTTCGAAGCGGTTGAAGAAGATTTAGATTGGACTAAAGTGTATCCAGAATTAGCTGACGGACAATCAACAGGGAAAAAAGCTAAAGAAGCAACTCCAGCTGAAGCTCAAAGTTTATTATCTCAAAAATTAGATAATATTTTAAGTGAAGCTAAATTAGATGCTCAATTAGTATCTCGTTTAGGAGATAGCATCAAAAATTTCCAAGGAGCAGTAGAGCCTTTAGCATCAGCTTCTCAATCAATTTCTGCAACAAATAGTTACAATGAGCAAATGTCTAGAGCAGCAGCTCAAATGGAGTCATTAAACAGCTTATATCAAACGCAAGTTGAAAATGCTAGTAAGCAAGCTGATTTAAACTCTGCAATGGTAGAAAATTCTCAACGTTTACAAGAGCAAATGCAGTCTTTAGCAACAAACTTATCTTCATTAAACGGAGTATATGGTGGAATGTTATCTGCAATGTCTAACAAGAACTAATTAATTAGTTTATCTAATTTATTAACAAAATAAACTGATTAATATGGCAGGAGGAAAACTATCACCAAGGCAGAAGATGATTAACCTGATGTACTTAGTATTTATTGCAATGTTAGCAATGAATATGAGTAAAGAAGTGTTATCTGCCTTCGGATTAATGAATGAAAAATTAACTGAAGCTAATACAAAAGCAACTGAAAAAAACACACTAGCTTACAAAACCTTAGCTGATAAAGCAGCTGAGCAAGCTATGCAGTACGGTAAAGCGAAAGAAAAGACCGATAAGTTAAAAGTTGCTGCAGATGAGTTATATGCTTACGTAGGAGATTTAAAATCACAAATGACAGGTGATTTAAAAGATCAAAAAGCATACGAAACAATGGATAAGTCTAAATTTTTAGACGAGTTATTCTTTAAAGGAGGAGTAATTACTCCAGCAGGTAAGGAATTCCTTTCTAAGATTGACGGATTCAGAAATGAGGCAGTATCTCTTTTAGAAGGAACAGAAGTAGCAGATGTAGTAAAAGCTCGTTTTAGTACGGATAAGGTTACTGATAAAGAAGGAAGAAAAGTAGAATGGTTAAAGTATCACTACGAAGGATTCCCTTTAATTGCATCTTTAACTAAGTTTACACAGATTCAAGCAGATATTAAAGCAACTGAATCAGATGCATTGTCAGCTTTATTACAAGGAGAATTACAAAGTGCTGTTTCTATGACAAAGTATGAGGCGATGGTTGTTTTCGACAAAAGCGCATACTATCCAGGAGAAAACTTATCAGGAAAAATCGTTTTAGGTAAGAAAGATCCAAACTTAACTGCAGAGAAAGTAATTGTTAATGGTGAAGAAATTGACAAGGAGAAAATTCAAGCAGGACAAGTAATTTTAGATGGACCAGCTGGTAATGTTGGAGATAAAGAATTAAAGGGTGAGTTCCAATTCAAAGAAGGAGATTCTATCGTTAAGATTGATATCAAAGGAGCGTATGCTGTAATTCCTAGACCAAATGAAGCATTAGTTTCAGCAGATAAAATGAATGTTGTATATCGTGGTTTAGCTAACCCTTTAACTATATCTATTCCAGGTGTGCCAAGTAATAAAATAAGCGCATCAGCAGCAGGTTTAAAAAGAGTTAGTGGAGATAAATATACAATGTATCCAGGTAAAGGAAGCGAAGTAAATATTTCTGTAACTGGAACACCAGCAGGATCGGATAGACCTGTTCGTTCTGTAAAGAAATTTAGAATTAAAGACATACCACCAGCGGTAGGTATGGTAAGAGGTCAATACGGTACAGTAAAAATGCCTAAGGCAAGTTTAAGTAATGTTAGTGTTGCTGCTGGTTTACCAGATTTCTTATTCGATTTAAAATTAAATGTATCTAGCTTTAAAATTAAAGTACCAGGACAGGTAGCTATCCCAGTTAATGGAACTAGATTAAACGCTAGAGCAAAACAAGCATTAACTAAAGCTAGAAGAAATGATGTTATTACTATTTTTGATATCAAGGCATCAGTTTCTGGCTCTAATTATAGCATAAAAAAGGTGTTACCTGTTGCTATAGAAATTACAAATTAATAAGTAAAAACAAGAAAGTATGAATTGGAAGCGTTTTTATATGGTTTTATTCGCATTTGCAGCAACAAGTTATGTAAATGCACAGGCTAACCTTTTAAATGCTAAAAAGGTAGATGAAATTGGATTTAAATCTGAAGCTCAAATAGCTTCAGAAGATGACAAACCACTTCCTTACGGTTACATTAGCGATAGAGATGTGTTATGGTCTAAAGTGGTGTGGGAATATGTAGATTTAAATCAAAAAATAAATCTTCCTTATTATTTCCCAATTGATACTACGAATGCTGGGTTAACTAGACGTTCTTTATTTGATACTTTGTTAAAAGGTATTAAGAATGGTGAAATTAAAGAAGTATATAACGATTCTTATTTCACTACTAAAATAGGAATAGAGCAGATCGAAATGATGACTAAAAATGAACGTCAGAATGGAGATTATATTGATACTTATACAGTTCAATCAGCAGATATTAAAGGATATCTTTTAAAAGGATTGTGGTATTTTGATAAGCGTCAAGGTGAGTTAAAGTATCGTTTATTGGCATTGGCTCCTATGGGACCAGATGTACAAGTTATGGGAGTTGAAGAGATTGATGATAAAGAAAATGTATATGAGTTATTTTGGGTATTTTTCCCAGATTCAAGAGAAACTTTACACAAATCAAAGGTTTTCAATCCAGAGAATTCAGCACAACCATTGTCTTATGACAACTTGTTAAACGCAAGACGTTTCAACTCTACAATTCTTAAAGAAGAGAACATTTATGGAGATAGAGCTATCTCAGACTATATCCGTGGAAACTCTTTATTCCAATTATTAGAAGCGAATAGAATTAAAGAAGGCATTCGTGACAAAGAGATGGATATGTGGAATTACTAAAATTCCCTTTTCAATACAAACAAAAAAGAGCTTGCATTGCAAGCTCTTTTTTATTGTAATATAGTACTTTTGAAGTATGAATAAAGAGGTCGATTATATTATTGTAGGTTTAGGCTTATCAGGTATTGCTTTTGCAGAGCAATTGGTAGAAAACAATAAGAGTTTTGTGGTTTTTGAGAATGCCTCTCAGGTATCTTCTGTGGTAGCAGGTGGGGTATATAACCCTGTAATTTTAAAACGTTTTACACCTGTGTGGAACGGGCATGAGCAGCTACAAAAAGCATTGCCTTTTTATCATCGATTGGAAGAGAAGTTGAATCTAACTTTAGATTATAGTTTTACTACCAAAAAGGTGTTTACCAGTATAGGTGATGAAAACAATTGGTTTATATCATCAGACAAACCGATGTTGACTCATTATATGAACCCAAGAGTTCAAAAAGAGAGAATTGAAGGTGTTATTGGTGATTTTGGTTTTGGAGAGTTGACTGGAACAGGTAGAATTGATACTCCTTTGTTAGTCACCGCTTATAAAGAATATATAAAATCACATGGAAATCTTGTAGAAACCGCTTTTGACTATGAGAAATTAGCTCTTGATAATGATAGTGTTCAGTATGATAATATTAGGGCAAAGCGAGTAGTGTTTAGCGAAGGTTTTGGGTTGAAGAAAAATCCATTTTTTAATTATCTACCATTAAATGGAACTAAAGGAGAAACTATCACAATACATGCACCAGAATTACAAATCAATTTTTTATTAAAAGGAAGTGTTTTTGTTATGCCTTTGGGTAATGATAGTTATAAGGTAGGAGCGACATTTAATTGGACAGATAAAACTTCTATACCTACAGAAGAAGGAAAAAGAGAATTAGAAGAGAAACTACAAAAACTAATTTCTGTCCCGTATACAGTTATTGAACAGTCAGCAGGGATTAGACCCACGGTAAAAGATAGAAGGCCTTTGGTAGGAATACATCCAGAATATTCGCAATTAGCCGTTCTAAACGGTTTAGGAACTCGAGGAGTTATGGTTGCGCCAACAGTTGCCGAAAACTTGTTTAATTACCTTGAAAAAGGCGAAAAATTAGATAGTGAGATTGATATTAAAAGATTTGGATAATACGAATGTGAAAATACATGTATGTATACAAAAATAGCTTCCTAATTATAGGAAGCTATTTTGTTTTGAAATTATTATATTTTATAAACTACTTTTCAGCTTGTAATTTTTTAGCATCTTTATCATAACTCACAAAAAAGTTAATCCAAATTATTCTTGAAAGACGTAGGGTTATCGGAGTAAAAAGTAATGAGACTACTATTATTGCTATAAAACTTTGTAGTATAGATAAGCCAATAAACATTTTAGCAATAATAAAAACAGCTACAAAAAGAGCTACAGCAATGGCATAGTTAACATACATCGCACCAAAGAAAAATGAAGGTTCCATCATATACTTCAAATTACATTTCGGGCAATTTTCGTGTAATTCGGTCACTTTTTTTGGATTGAAATTGAGTTTATATTTAAAAAAGTCACCTTCATGACAACGTGGACATTTACTATTGAAAATACTGTATAATTTACTTCCTTTTCCGAACATATCTTATGGGGATTAATACGATTAACTATTTGCTTTTTGTAAGTTTGCACAAATTTCAACAAAAATAAAACAGTATTTTGTAACAGTAGTTATAAAAGCTTAATAAATCATAAAAAATTTTATGTTAAACGTACATAATTTATCAGTTTCTTTTATGGGAACGGATTTGTTTTCTGGTATCACTTTTAAATTAATAAAAGGAGACAGAATCGGATTGATTGGAAAAAATGGAGCAGGAAAATCTACCTTATTAAAAGTTTTAGCTAAAGATATAGAGAGCAGTGCAGGTACGATGGCTTTTGATAAAGATGTGCGCATAGGGTTTTTACGTCAGGATATCGATTTTGAACAAGGAAGAACCATTTTAGAAGAAGCGTATCAAGCATTTACAGAGATTAAAGAAATTGAATTAGAATTAGATGAAATAAATCAGCAATTAGCTGAAAGAACTGATTATGAAAGTGAAGCCTACCATCAATTAATGGTAGATTTGAATGAGAAGACAGAGCGCTACGAATTGTTAGGAGGATACAACTACCAAGGAGAAACTGAAAAGATTTTACAAGGTCTAGGGTTTCAACGAGAAGATTTTGATAAGTTGACAGATACTTTTTCAGGAGGTTGGCGTATGCGTATCGAACTCGCAAAGCTCCTTCTTCAGAATAATGATATTTTATTACTGGATGAGCCTACCAACCACTTAGATATTGAGTCTATTATCTGGTTAGAAAACTTCTTAAAAAGTTATGCAGGTGCTATCGTATTGGTATCGCATGATAAGATGTTCTTAGATAACGTAACCAACCGTACCATAGAAATTTCTTTAGGTCAGATTTACGATTATAAAAAACCGTATTCTGAGTTCTTAAAACTACGAGCAGAGATTAAAGAAAAGCAGTTACAAACGCAAAAAAATCAGCAAAAGGAAATAGAACATACAGAAAAGCTGATAGAGAAGTTCCGTGCGAAAGCGAGTAAAGCTACTATGGCCCAATCGCTGATTAAAAAATTAGAAAAAGTAGAGCGCATTGAAGTTGATCAAGATGATAATGCAGTAATGAATGTTCGTTTTGAAATTTCAAAAGAGCCAGGAAAAATTATTGTAGAAGCCGAAAACTTAACCAAGAGTTACGGAGATAAAGAAGTATTGAAAGATGTCGATTTATTGATTGAACGCAATAGTAGAATTGCTTTTGTAGGGCAAAACGGACAAGGTAAATCTACCTTAGCGAAGATGATGGTGGGTGAAATTCCGTTTGAAGGAAGCTTAAAACTCGGACACAATGTAGAGATAGGGTATTTTGCTCAGAATCAATCTGAAGAATTACCACCAGAGAAAACAGTGCTAGAGATTATGGAAGATGCTGCTACCGATAGTAATAGGATGCGTGTACGAGATATGTTAGGTTCGTTTTTGTTTGGTGGAGAAGCGGTAGATAAAAAAGCAAAAGTATTATCAGGAGGGGAGCGAAACCGTTTAGCGTTATGTAAGCTATTATTATCACCTTTTAACGTGTTGATAATGGATGAGCCTACCAACCACTTAGACATAGCTTCTAAAAATGTACTGAAAAGAGCCTTACAAAACTTTGATGGAACCTTAATCGTAGTATCTCACGACCGTGATTTCTTACAAGGATTAACCACTACGGTTTACGGATTTAAAGACCGAGTAATAAAAGAATATTTAGGAGATATCGATTATTTCTTAGAGCAACAAAAAATGGAAAGTTTACGTGATGCAGAAAAAAGAACAGTAGTTAAAGAAGAAAAAGATACTTCTAAAAAAGAAGCCTATCAATTATCGAAAGAGCAAGAAAAAGAGCTGAAAAAGCTAAAAAATAAGCTCAATAAAATTGAAAATCAAATAGCGAATTTGGAAGCCGAAATAGAACAAATAGATTTAGAGTTAGCTCAGAATTACGACGAAGTATCTTCTCGTCCTAACTTCTTTGAAAACTACAAAGCTAAAAAAGCGAAAGTAGATGAATTAATGGAAGAATGGGAGCAAGTAGAGGAACAGGTGGCTAGCTTTTAGTAGTTTTTATATAAATTTATTTTGTAGCGCTTTATTCCATTATTTCATTAATTACTTTGTTTGATATTTGATTCAGTTTTTCTTGAGCGTCAGAAGTAGCAACATTTGTAACAAGGAATATTCCAATTTGATTCTTAGGATAAAGCGCTATCCAAGATGAAAAACCAAAAGTTCCTCCACTGTGATAAAACATTTGATTTGATCCAGAATAGTCATAGGTATTCCAAACAAAGGCCCTTCCTAGTCTGTTATTTTCTTCAGTAAGTAACTTTAGAGACTGTGTTACTACTGGATCATTACTATTCATATACATTTTTATATAATTCAGCATAGAATTGGTATTAGACTTTAAAGCTCCAGCACTATTGTAAAATTCACTAGCTAAAGGCATAATTTCTCCTTTTTCATTTTTACCAACAGCCATTTTTTTTATGGAGCTTTTGTTAAGTCTATAAAAAGTGTTTGTCTCTTTTGATTTTGAAAAGACATATTTTTTCAAAAGATTTGGGTAAGTATCATTGTATACATCTTCCAAAATATACCCAATTAGGGCAATACCAGTATTTGAATAGTGATAGTTTTCTCCTGATTCATCAATCAGTTTTGTTTTAGAAAGTTTGTCAAAAAAAACATCTTTAGAATATAATTTGTAACAGTTAAACTTTTCATCAAAATTCAAATCATTACAACTTAAATTAACAGGGAGACCAGAGGTATGTGTAGCTAAATGACGTAATGTCATTGGTGAGTTTTTAAGCTTTAAATGTGAATATTTTTTAGGCGGAAGATATTCTCGAATGTCACTATCCAAACTAAGTTTTCCATCAAAAACAGCTTGAGATAAAAGTAACCCAACATAAGTTTTTGATAACGAGCCAATCTCATAAAGAGTTTGATTGTTAGGTTTAGTGCCATCAATTAATTTTCCAAAGTGAAATTGATAGGTTTTTCCATGTACATAAATGGCACCAGATAAAGCGGAAAATTCAGAGCCTTTAAGAAACTCAGTAAGTTCTTTGTTTACAATTTTTTCAATGTTGTTCTGTGTTTTAGCAGGTTTTTTGTTGATGCTACAAGATGTTAGTATGGATAGCATCAATATTAATCGAACTATTTTAGTTTTTATACGGAATGCGTCAAAGCTTGTAAGAATTATCATAAATATGAAGGTTTATTGTTTAGTAATTTGATTTTAAGAACTCTTGTTTAAACCTGTAGTGAAATGAAGTTTTTTGTAGCTCTAAATCTATTTTATCTAAGTAAGAAAGTATGCTCAAATCATTATTTATCATATTTAAGATTGCATTTTCGCAACTATTCCAAAATTTTTTTAGTTCTGGAATTAGCTCATTGGCTTTATCTGTTAATGAGATAACCTGTTTTCTTTTGTCTGTTTTATCTTGTTCTGTTTTTAAATATCCTTTTTCTGTCATTTTTTTTACAATGACAACTATAGAAGGATGTGAATAGCCTAATTTAGCAGCGATATCAGACATTGAAACATTTTCTTTTTTCTGAAGGAGCATAAAAATAAGATACCAATTAGGTTCTACATCAATTTCAAACTCTTTGTAAACTTTTCTAATATCATGTGATATTCTATCGCTTATTCTTTTTAACCTACTGTCTAAAGCTTTGTATCCAAGCTCTTTTATAAAATCATTGTTCATAATTATAATAATTAGATGGTTGCTAAAGTATAATAATAAAATAAACTATATAGTTAACTATGTAAAAATAATTTATTTTGAGTTAGTACTGTTAAGTAACAGGATTCCTTCCTATGTTCGGAATAATGAGAGATGTCATTGCGGGTGGTAACTAAGCAATCTTTGTATTTATAGTTTGAGATGAATAGATTACTTCAGTCGTTCCTCCTTCGTAATGACGTTTTATTTGTCATTTCTAATAAGCGATTTTATGAGCGATTGAGAAATCTTAAGGTTTTGAGTTACTTCTATTAATAAGATCTCTCACTTCCGTTACACTCCAGTTCGAGATGACAGTAAGTGTTTTCCTTCCCGTTGGGAGGAATGACGAAAGGTATCATTGCGAGTGGTAACGAAGTAATCTTTGTGTTTAGAGTTAGTAACAAATAGATTACTTCGGTCGTATGCTCCCTCGTAATGACGTTTTTGTTTGTCATTTCGAATAAGCGATTTTATGAGCGATTGAGAAATCTTAAGGTTGTGAGTTACTTCTATTAATGAGATTTCTCCTTGCAATCGAAATGACACTGAGTTTTTTTTCCTCTGGTCGTAATGACGTCTAGTGAAAAATGTCAAAAAAGTGTAAAAGAAATGTCAATTCCCTTAAAAAGAAGATAAAAAGTGTGTTATTTGTAAATTGTATGCGTAAGAGAGCTATTTTTTATATAAGTATATTTTTAATTTCAGTACAACTTATTTCTTGTAAAAAAGCTAATGAGTTTACTGAAAAAGTAAAAGTTTCGCTTCGAAATGTAGGGCATCAATTGTTGTTAACCAATCAAGATTCTACCTCATTGGTGTTGCCTATAAAAGAACTAAGTAAGCGTAAATATCAGTTAACCTTTCAAAGTGATTTGCAAGTATCACCTGATAGTTTGGTGGCGATAGTAAAAAGAAGTTTTTCTCAGTCTGAATTACCTTCTAACTACCGTATTGAAGTTAAAGAGTGTTTGAATGATGAAGTAGCCTATAGCTACGAAATGAAGTTGAGCGAAGAAAATGCGATTGTACCTTGCAAAAGTAGAGTGTTGCCTACCAATTGCTATTTTATAGAAGCCCAATTTCTTAAAAAGGAAAATAGTAATCAATATTTTTTCTACGGATTCTTACTTTTAATTTCTGTTCTAGGTTTTGGTGTTTATCAAACAAAGAAAAGAAAAATAGTCATTGATACTGGCTCGAACAATTCGCTAAGTTTAGGAAGGTTTATGTTTTATCCAGAACAAAATAAGTTGATTAAAGAAGCGGAAGAAATTCCGTTATCTAAAAAAGAGTGCGAGTTGTTAACTATTTTTATTGACAGACCTAACGAAGTTATAAAAAGAGAGGAATTGATGAAAAAAGTTTGGGAAGAAAATGGCGTTGTGGTAGGAAGAAGTTTAGATACTTATATATCAAAACTTCGTAAAAAGTTAAAAGAGGATACTTCTATAAAAATAACCAATATTCACGGAGTAGGATATAAGCTAGAAATAGATTAAACCTGTATTTTTGTGATGTTAATTTTTTTGAATGCTTTTTCAACTCGACATACCTACTCCTATAAATCAGCAAATTCAATTGCCTGTTTTAGCAAGCAAAGGAATTGAGCTTTTTGTAAAAAGAGAAGATACTATCCATCCATTTGTTTCAGGAAATAAATTTAGAAAACTGAAGTACAATATAGAAGAAGCAAAACGACAAGGAAAAGAAACCTTGTTAACTTTTGGAGGTGCTTTTTCAAATCATATTGCAGCTACAGCAGCAGCAGGTAAAATAGCAGGATTCAAAACTATAGGAATCATTCGAGGTGATGAATTAGGAAAAGATTTGATGAAGACACTTTCTCAAAACAAAACCTTAAATAATGCGTTCGATAATGGTATGCAGTTCCAATTTGTTTCTAGAGAAGCCTACCGAAATAAAACTTCCGAAGAATTTATCAATCAATTAAAAAAGAAATTTGGTGATTTTTACTTGGTTCCAGAAGGAGGAACCAATGTGTTAGCGGTACAAGGGTGCGAGGAGATTTTAACGAATGAAGATGAAAAATTCGATTATATTTGTTGTGCGGTTGGTACTGGAGGAACCATTTCTGGATTGATAAATTCAGCAAAAGAACATCAGAAAGTAATTGGTTTTCCTGCATTAAAAGGTGATTTTTTAGTAGATGAAATAAAACCTTATGTAAAAGGGAATGAAAATTGGAGTTTGCAAAACGACTATCATTTTGGAGGTTATGGAAAATATACTCCGGAATTAATTCGTTTTATAAATGAATTTAAAGAGCAAACGAATATTCCGTTAGATCCAATTTATACAGGAAAGTTGTTATACGGAATTATAGATATGGTTTTGAAAGATAAATTTCCTGTAAACAGTAAAATTTTAGCAATACATACAGGTGGTTTACAGGGGATTGACGGAGTCAATCAAAAATTAAAGAATAAAAATCAAGAGTTAATCAAGGTTTAATGAAAATGAAAGTAGTTTTTTTAGCAGCATGTGCTGTGTTATTGGCAAGTTGTGGTTCAGGTAAAAATGTAGTAAAATCTACACCTCAGAGAGAAGTGGTTTTAGAAACACAGGAAGAAAAAGCTCCAGAGTTACCACAATTAGAACAAATAAAACGACCAATAACAACAACTACAAATCATACCGAAGCGTATATTCAGAAGTTTGCTCCAATAGCGGTAAAGAAAATGCACGAACACAACATTCCTGCAAGTATTACCTTAGCTCAAGGAGTGTTAGAATCAGGAAGTGGTAGAAGTCAGTTAGCTCTTCGATCTAACAATCACTTTGGAATTAAATGTCATAGAGGTTGGGAAGGACATAGTGTAACTCATGATGATGATGAAAAAGGTGAGTGTTTTAGAAAATATAAATACCCAGAAACATCCTACGAAGATCATTCACAATTTTTATTAACCCGTAAGCGGTATGCAAGTTTGTTTAGACTAAGACATACCGATTATAAAGGTTGGGCATATGGGTTAAAAAGAGCAGGGTATGCAACCGATAGAAAATATCCTCAAAAATTGATAGCGATCATTAATAAATATAACTTAACCCAGTACGATAGAATAAAACCTAAAGGTTCTTTGGCTTCAAATGCAAAAGTTTTTGCAGCTGAATCGTATAAGGTTCAAAAAGGAGATACTTTGTACTCGATTGCAAGAAGATATAATATGTCGGTTAAAAAGCTGAAAGAAGTTAATGGCTTGACTGATAACAATATTAGTATTGGTCAAGACTTGTTAGTAGAATAAAAAAAGCGGAGCAAAACTCCGCTTCAATCAAACTAAATCCCCAATCAAATTACCAAGAGTAATTTTTCTTTTTCGCTTGTTTTTTAATAGCCTTTATCATTACACTTTCTAATTCATTTTTCTTAGTGTTTTCTTGTTGTTTTTTGGCTACATAAGCTTTTCTCTTTTTATTTAATTCCTGAATTTTCTGTTGTATTTCAGCGCGCTCTTTACGCTTCTCATCAACATAGGTTTTAATTTCTTTAACCGATTTATTTTGTAGTTGTTTAGGAAGTTGTTCCTTTTTAATTTTAGAAAAATCAATCTCTTTTTCTTCCGAAGCATCTACCAAATCCCATTCAGCATTTTTATATAAATTAGAACTTTTGGTTACAGCACGTTTTACAGCAACAGCTTCATCTAAGCTTTCAGCATTCATATCTTGCTTTGCTTGGTTACTGTATTTTGAAGATCCATAAGTTCCGTAATGAATATAAGTGTTGTTTAATCGTTTGTTTAAGATGATGATGTCGTTGTCGTATGGTGTTACAATATGTACAATGTGTTTATTTTGATTGATAGTCATATAATCGCCGCCACCATACATTGCACCGTCTTGCCACATTCCAGAGATACCTTGGTTGTAATCTCCACAGAATATGGTGTTAACTATGATGTCTTTTTCTTTGGCATCGGTAATAGCATCTTTATAGTTTACTTTTCCTTGAGTAAAAGGTTCGTTTCCGGCGATAAAAATCATTTTTAAATCACGCTTATTAGATCCCCAATCCAATTCCTTTAACGATGTTTTAATTACTTGTCCGCAGTATTCACTACCTCCGTTGGTATTTAAAGAAAATAAGTGTTCAGAAATTTCATCCAAGTCGCTTGTAAATTGTAAAACTTGACGGATGTAGCCTTCTTTTGATGATAAGTTAGAGTTCCCATATTCGTAAAGAGCAATTTCTAAATTAGGGGCAACACCGTTGTATTTGGCATAAGATAGTTCATTTACAATTTCCCATAATTGAGCCTTTGCTTGGTTAATGAGTCCGTCCATACTATTACTAGTGTCTAGTAGTAAAGCTACTTTTACGGTTTGCTTTTTAATTGGTTTTTTAGGTTGAAATTCATTTGCGTAAGTACTTGTAGCTATTAATAAAGCACAAATAAAAAATGTTTTTAAAGCCTGCGTTTTCATAATTTTTTGTTTTTAGTTATTCATTGGATTAAAAGTTTGATTGTGGTCAATTTCTATTCAAAACTACTTCCAACTTTTTTCTTAAAAAATCGAGAATGAGCAAACTGCTCATTTAGTTTAGTAAAGTGGTTTACTAAATGAGTAAAGCGTGTTTTTTGCTTGTTTTTTAGAGTGTTTAGAAAAGAAACACGTTTTTTTGTATGGCTTTTTGTGAGTATGTTTACATTAAGAAATAAAGTATGAATAAATTATACTACATAATATGTGTACTCTTTTTATTGAGTTTTTCTACTGCTTTTTCTCAAACAGAGAAAAATGTAGCTAAAGAATTCTCAGTAAAAGTTCAGGTGGTTAATAGTGAAACTCATCAACCGATTAAAAATGCGAGAGTTGAAGTTAATGGACGTGTGTTTTACTATTCAAACATCAAAGGGAATTATACCGTAAAAGCAAAAGCAGGAGATCAGTTGATAGTATCGCATTCAGGCTTTGAAACAATTTTTTATACAATTAAAGATGATGAAGATATAAAAGTACAGGTAGAAGGTTTTGAGCCAAAGAAAAAATCAAAATATAGTCCTTATAGTTCCAGTAAACGTGTCAGTTTATATCCTCAATATTTAGATTCTGTTCGATTTTACAAAAAGAAAGATATTGATAAAAGCTTGTCTTTTATTGAGAAAATGTTGCTAGACGATTTATCAAAAAATAGGTTAGCAACTACTTATAAGGAATTAGCAGATGTATATTTTTATTGGAATCAGTACGATTTGGCTATAGAGAATTATCAAACATCCTTACTTCAGGTTAATAATCCAGCTGTCCGGTTACAACTAGCGAGAACAGCCTATTTAGCTAAAAATTATAGTGATAGTGAACAAAATTATAAAACTACCTTAAAAGGAAAGTTGAATAATTATCAGCAATTAACAGCGTATCAAGGTTTGGGAGA
Source organism: Tenacibaculum sp. (assembly GCF_050290165.1). Classification (GTDB taxonomy): domain Bacteria; phylum Bacteroidota; class Bacteroidia; order Flavobacteriales; family Flavobacteriaceae; genus Polaribacter. The sequence continues at coordinate 154,597 of NZ_JBNKHD010000011.1, forward strand.
TGTGTATATGATTCAAAAAAACTTTGATCAAGCTAAAAGCAATTATCAAAAAGCCTTAGAAATAGCCAAAGCGAATTTAATTACCCCAAAAATAACCGATTTAAACTCAAAGCTGGCTGAAGTATATGCAGCACAAGGGAATGCTCAAAAAGCAGATGGATATTATCAAAACTCTTTAAGGTTAGCTTCCGAAGAAAATAAGAAACGTTCGTTAAAAGAACAGCAAAAAGTAGCCGATTTTTATAATCAATCTCAACGATATGATGAGGAAATTCAACTTCGAAAAGAAAGCTTGAAAGAAGCAGAAGATATACCTGTTGAAGCTGAAAATAATGAGTCATTGGCCGATTCGATTACCTCACAAAAAATCAATTATAAAATTGGAAATGCATACATGCAGAAAGCGGAGTATAAAGAAGCGATTCCATATTTAAAAAAGAGTATTGAAGATGCTGATAAAAATGAGGATTTAATCATTCAAAAAGACGCCACGAAACGATTATCTGAAGTATATGAAAATGTGGGAGACTATACAAAAGCGTTAAAGACTTACCAAGATTATGTGACACTGGTAGATACTTTGTACTCTCGAAAAGAACAGGAAATTCAACAGGTAAAGCGTTTTAGTAAACGAATTTTAGACAACCAAAATAGGATAGCAAGTTTAGAAAAGGATAAAGAATTAAGCGAGAGTAAAATTAGTTTAGCGTACAAAGATCAGCAGTTAATTCAAGAGAGTAACAAACGTCAACAATGGGTTATTTATTCGTTAGTAGCTGGTTTTTTACTAATGATTTTGTTGGTGTATTTTATGTTTAGAACTAACAAACAGCAAAGATTAGCCAATAACTTATTGGCATTAAAATCGATGCGTTCACAAATGAATCCACATTTTATTTTCAATGCATTGAATTCAGTAAACAGTTTTATTGCAGTAAGTGACGAGCGAAGTGCTAACCGATATCTGTCAGAATTTTCGGTGTTGATGCGTGCAGTTTTAGAAAATTCAGATGAAGATTTTATTCCGCTAACCAAAGAAATTGAATTGTTAGAGTTGTATGTGAAGTTGGAACACAATCGATTTAAAGATAAGTTCGATTATAGTATCCGTATAGATAAAAGTATACCGTTAGATGAATATTCGATTCCGCCTATGTTGTTGCAACCGTATATAGAAAATGCCATTTGGCATGGACTTCGATATAAAAAAGAAAAAGGAAATTTGAATATTTCAATGACTTATAAAGATTCAGATGCAATTCAAATTTTGATTGAAGATGATGGGGTTGGAAGACAGCAATCAATGGAAATGAAAACCAAGAATCAGTTGAAACAAAAATCGAAGGGAATGAGCACTATTAAAAAGAGAATAGCCATTTTGAATGATATGTATCAAGATAAAATTACGGTTACTGTTTCTGATGCTTTTGAAGATGGAACTGGAACCAAAGTTGAATTGATTTTAAAAAGAAACTAGAAAAGGTATGAAAATAAGAGCAATTATTGTTGAAGACGAACAAATAAGTAGAGATATTCTACGAAATTATATTGCTAAATATTGTTCTAATGTTGAGTTGTTAGGGGAAGCAAGTAATATTGAGGAAGCTCAAAAGTTAATAGAAAAGCATGAATTAGATTTGGTGTTTTTAGATGTAGAAATGCCTTTTGGGAATGCTTTTGATTTACTAGAAAAAATAGAAAACAGAACTTTTGAAGTGGTATTTGTTACGGCCTACGATCATTATGCTATTGAAGCATTGAATAATCAAGCAACCTATTATTTGCTGAAGCCTATTTCTATAGATGAACTGATTAAGGCGGTAGGGTTAGTTACAGAAATTAAAGAAAAAGAAAATGAATTAGAAAATGCTATTTTAACACCTAAAGCAACAGCAATCAATGGAAAAATAACCATTCCACAACAAGATGGCTTTGAGGTGGTAAATATCCATGATATTGTATTTTGCAAAGCGGATGATAATTATACCGAAGTGTATTTTAAAGATTCTAAAAAACTAGTAAGTAAAACACTAAAATATTTTGAAGATATCTTAAAAGAGAATTCTTTTGCACGTATTCATAAATCGTTTTTAGTAAACGTTAATGAGATAACAAAATACAAAAAAGGAAAGGGAGGAAGTGTGATACTATCAAATGGAAAAGAGATCATGGTTTCTTCCTCAAAAAAAGCGAATTTATTATCATTTTTTAAATAAAAATATATGCCAATTATAAAACCTGTAAACGGAAAATACCCACAAATACCAGAAGATTGTTACGTAGCAGAAAATGCTACTATTGTGGGAGATGTACAAATGGGAAAAGAATGTAGTATATGGTTTAATGCCGTAATTCGAGGTGATGTACATTATATAAAAATGGGAGACAAAGTAAATGTACAGGATGGAGCGGTTATACATGCTACATATCAAAAATCACCAACAACTATCGGAAATAATGTGTCTATTGGTCATAATGCTTTGGTGCACGGATGCACGATACATGATAATGTGTTAGTAGGTATGGGTAGTATTATTATGGATGATTGCGTGGTGGAATCGAATTCTATCATTGCTGCAGGCGCTGTGGTAACTAAAAATACACATATTGAAAGCGGAAGTGTATATGCAGGAGTTCCAGCAAAAAAAGTAAAAGATATTTCTCAAGAGCTCATTTCAGGAGAGATTGATAGAATAGCCAACAATTATGTGAAATATTCAAGTTGGTTTAAAGAGGAATAAATAAAAGGCAAAAGCCCTGTTTCAAAAATGAAACAAGGCTTTTTTCAATCAAAACTAACTTATCAATCCTCCAAAATTATTTTTCTTCCATGTGTTCTTCATGAAGTTTTCTTTTTTCATGCATTTTGTGTTGAGCTTTCTTTTTATGTCTGTTCATTTTTCTAGCAGTCATTTTTTCAAAACGCCCATATTGCTCTTTATTTAAAATACGCTTCATCTCTGCTTTGTAAGCAATTTGCTTGTCCAGTATTTTATTTTTCATTGCATATCGTTCTTCGGTGGTAGGTTTGTTACCGCTTTCCTTCATAGCTTTTCTTTTAGCTCTCATTTCTCGTCGTTCTACAACTTGTTTAGTAATTAAAGGTCTTAATTGATTTTGCTGAGAAGCTGTCAAATCCAATTTTAAGGTCATTTTTTTAACCGCTAAATCAGTTTGTTGCTCTACAGTTAATTGATCGTGTTTTCCTTTATGGTCTCTTTGTGCTTGAGTAGTAACGGTGAATCCTACCATTAAAACCAATACAGTTAGTAATTTCTTCATATGTTTAAAATTTTAAGTTTTGTATTTATTTACACCTCTTTGACTTTTCAAGAACTAAAAAGTTTAAATTTGAAAATCAATTTAACATTTTTTTAATCTTTTATGAAGCGTATTTTTAGAGTTATAATAAAGTTATTGCTGCTTATTGTAGGTGTTGCTATAGTGTTTTTTTTCTGGGCGTCATCGCCAACAATGGATGAATCGGAGTATGCAAAAGTTATTACACATAACTATAGTACAACTATAGATAATGATTCAATTTATAGTATAGTAACTTATAATATTGGTTATTTAAGTGGAATGACAAATAACCGAGCAATAGCAAAACCTAAAGAATTATTTGATGGAAATTTGAAAAAGGTAGTTGCTGAGGTGAAAAAGGTAAATCCAGATATTATTGCTTTTCAAGAGATTGATTATAGTTCAGCAAGATCGTATGAGGTAAATCAAGAAGAAGAGATTGCTAAATTAGGATATAACTATGTCGCAAGAGGTGTAAATTGGGATGAGCATTATGTGCCATATCCTTATTGGCCACCAAGTATGCATTTTGGAAAAATAGTTTCAGGACAGTCAATTTTAAGTAAATATGAGCTGAAAGATTATAAGCGAATTATACTAGAACGTGTTGCTGATAGTCCCTTTTATAGAGATGCGTTGTATTTAGATAGATTAGTACAAGTAGTTAAAGTGATGTTAGAAGGGAAAGAAGTAGTGGTAATAAATTTACATTTAGAAGCATTTGATAAGCCAACTCGCGTGCGTCAGTTTGAGTATGTATTAAATCTTTTTAATGGATACAAGAAAGAATATCCAACAATTTTATTAGGTGATTTTAACTCAAAAGCAAGAGATAATGAAGCGGTTGTTAAAAAGATGTTTACGATGGAAGGTGTTGGGAATGCAGCATTTTCTTTTGAAAACCCTGAAAATACATTTGATACTAAAGATCCTGTAGAGCGTATTGATTATATCTTTTACACAGAAAATACGATAGAATATATCGAAGGAAAAGTGTTAGAAGGAGTCGGGCAAGCCTCAGATCATTACCCAGTAGAAATGAAATTTAAATTGAAATAAACTAAAAAAGCTCGGTTGAAAAACCGAGCTTTTTTAGTTGATTACTAATTTAAAATATTTACTTAACAACAACAGCAGAAGGAGAAGCATCTTTATCACCTGTTGTAATATTGGTTATTGTACCATTTTTCCATAGTTTTATTACACTTACACCATCTATGTATTCATAGTATGTTACATAGGTATCTGACCCAGAAACATACATAGAGGATGGGTAAGCACTTCGTTCGCCATTTGTAAGGTTTTGAACGCTACCATTTTTCCATAATTTAACAATATTTATATTGTTTTCATTGCGTTCTCTTCCAAGTACATAAATATCAGAACCTGACACATAAACAGAATTTGCATATGTGTCTTTAGTACCATTTGAAAGATTTTGTGCTACCCCGTTTTTCCATAGTTTGGCAACAGAAAAGCCATTTTCATTACCTTCTTGACCAACAGCATATACATCTGTACCTACTACGTAAACATCCCTAGCTCTAGCGCTTTTTGTGCCATCAGTAAGGTTTTGAGCGGTGCCGTTTTTCCATATTTTAGCAACAGATCCAATACTTGTATTACTTGAATTCTCACTTCCAGCTACATAAACATCAGATCCATTTACAAAAACAGCATAAGCATATGAATGTTTTGAGCTATCATGTTGTAATCTTTGTGACACCCCATTTTTCCATAATTTGGCATTATATGTGGTTCCGAGTTCGTAACCAGCAGTGTATACGTCAGATCCTGATACATAAATAGAATTAGATCTAGCTCTTTTTGTGCCATCAGTAAGGTTTTGAGCGGTGCCGTTTTTCCATACTTTGGCAACTGTTATGTCATTTTCATTATACTCAAAACCAGTTGCATAGGTGTCTTTTTCAGTTATGTATATAGAGCTAGCCCAAGCATCGTTCGTACCGTCAGTAATGTTTTGAGCTATGCCATCTTTCCATATTTTGGCAATAAAATGTCCGTTACTATTGCTTTCAGCTCCTGCAATGTATACACTTTTTGGTTTTGTTGTAATATCATCATTACTGCAAGAAAATAGTCCAAAGGCTATTAAAGATGTTAAAATTAATTTTTTCATTTTATAAGTTTATATTTTTTTGCAAAGATTATATTTAAAAAAACTTAAGAGTTCACCCAAAAAGGGTGATTTTTAAAATAATAACGATTAACAATTGTTATGTTAGGGAGCAACACTGCAATGCGATTTCAAGTACCCTTTTTTTAGTGTTGTCAACTTATTTGGGAAAATTACTTAGCAACAAAGAGAGAGGAACAACGAGCATCTTCACTATTTGTTATATCAGTTGTTTTACCATTTTTCCATAATCTAATTACAGTTCCATCGTCTCTACTCTCGTCATATACAACATATACGTCAGATTCTGAAACATACACAGATCTAGCACTCGATGTTTTTGTACTTAGTTCTTGAGCCACTCCATTTTTCCATAATTTGGCAATGAATCTATTGTTTTCATTAAGTTCTTGTCCAGCAACATATACATCGTTTCCAGACACGTAAACAGAAGTAGCATTAGCATTACTTTTTATACCATTAGTGAGTTCTTGGGCTACTCCATTTTTCCATAATTTAATAACATCATTATTATCGTTATTAAGTTCGCGACCTACAACATATACATCGTTCCCTGATACATAAACGGCATTAGCATAAGCTTTTCTTGTACCATCAGTAAGGTTTTGAGCCACTCCATTTTTCCATACGGTAGCAGCATAGCCATTAGCGGTAATTTCAGTACCAGCGGCGTATACATCATCTCCAGACACAAAAACAGAATATGCATGTGCATATTTTAAACCGTTTGAAAGGTTTTGTGCTACTCCGTTCTTCCATAATTTGGCAACATAAACATTATTTTCATTAAGCTCGCGCCCTACAACATATACGTCAGATTTTACCACATAAACAGCAAAAGCACTAGCTTTTCTTGTACCATCTGAAAGGTTTTGTGCAATTCCGTTTTTCCATAGTTTAGCAACAGAAATATCATTTTCATTAATTTCAAAACCAGCAGCATATACGTCTGGTCCAGAAGCGAATACAGAGGCGACCCATGTGTATTTTGTGCCGTCTGAAAGGTTTTGTGCTACTCCATTTTTCCATATTTTGGCTGTAGCTATTCCAGAATTATTGTATTCAATTCCTGCTATATAAATATTTTTAAAAGTAGGAGTAATGTCATCTTTACTACAAGAAAATAGGCTTATGATTATTAAAGCCATTAAAATTATTTTTTTCATTTTAAAAGTTTAAATTTTTTAGCAAAGATTATATTTAAAAAAACTCAGGAGTTCACCCAAAAAGGGTGATTTTTAAAATAATAGCGATTAACAATTGTTATATGTAGAATATAGTTAATGAAAAGACCAAACAATAATTGTTTGGTCTTTTGTAGATTCTCAAAGAATCTAAGGTTTGGGGAGTATAGGAGAGACTTGTTACTTTACTTCCTTATGTAGTAAAAAACTGTCTTTAATATTAGTAATTACAATGTTGTATTCTCCTTTTTTTAAGTTTAAAAGACAAGCGGAGTTTTTATCTTTTAACTCAACTATATCAACAGGAATTGCAGTAGAAATATCTTCGTTTTTAAGGTAAGCAAGAACCATTACTGGATAAGTTAATTGATAGTTATTTAGGTTTATAGGTATTTGATTGTTTAACCAATTAGCTTTGTCATTTACAAAAGTTGTATTAGGATGTAACACAGCGATATCGCTCCAAGAATCCTTTTTTATATAAGGCATAGGTTTTCCATCTTTTTTATTAATAAGAATTGTGGGCTCATTAATATTAAATACTTTTAGCAAAGGATGATTGAATTTTGGGTTGCTTTTCTCGCTATACAAAACTTGATTTATAGTAAGCGGATCAATGTTGGTGTATTCTTTTAATCTTTCAGCAAGTGCTTTTTCCCAAGATGAATGTATTCCTTCTAAAGCATGATCAAAACCACAATGAATTAATATTTTTTCATTAGGAAACTTGTTAATTACTTGTTGTATGTTCTTTGCTTGAGCTATTTCTCTTTCCTTACCATTTTTATCAGTGGATTGTTCGTATGGAAAAATGTGAAACCCTATAGCCAAGGCTTCTCTTATTAAATCTCCAAATTGGGGATCTTTAGTGTAATAGCCCGTTGTTTGAATAGGATATTTTCTAGTGTTAAGCTCAGTGTCTTTTTCGTTACCATTGCTTAAAGCCTCTAGACCTAAATGTTTGTATCCGTTGTTATATAGTTTTTGAAGTAGTTGTTTGGTAAAGTTTCTATGTAAAGAACTGTGATGTGCTTCGTTAATAATGGTAATTTGAGTTTTTGTTGCTTCCGAAGTTATAAAATCTATAGCGTTAACAGGAGTAAAAGAAGTTTTTATAGAATCTGTCTCTGTTGAGGTATAGGTTCTTTCTCTCATAGGAAAAACAGAATCCCATGTTCTTAAAGCGTCTTTATAATTTCCTTTAGAAGCATAATCAGAAGCTGCTATTTGAAATTTCCATGGTAAAGAATCTTTGGCTAGTTTGTCTTCTATCTCATAATTAAATTTATAAGGTAACGTGTAATTAATTTTTTGAATTTTCTCTTGCTTTATACAACTTGATAAAATTAACATTGAAGAGAAAAAAAATGAGGTATTTTTTATAGAAATCATTTTTTGTTGGATAATATTTTGTGGTAAAAATACTATGTTTATAGGTCTCTTTATTCACCTAAAAAGGGTGATTTTAAAAGAAATAAAGCCCATTTTACAAAGAAAATGAGCTTTAAAAATGTAATACTTGTACCCTTATAAAGTATTACGACTAATTAATCACAATTCAATAAAAAAACAACTGAGATAATTTGTGAAATAGTTAAATGAAATAGATTATTTTACCACAACTTTCTGTATAAAAGAATTTGTTTTTCCATCAGATAAATCGGTTATTTCACCATCTATCCAAAGTTTTGATACAAATATATCATCTTGATTTTGCTCAGAAAAACTTACATATACTTTCGAGTCATTTACATATACATTACTTGAGTATGAATGTTTAAGATTGCTGCTGCCTAGGTTAATTGTCTCACCATTTTTCCATAGTTGAGCTAAACGAACATTTTTTATAGTTGTTCCAGCTACATATATATTATTGTTTTCTACAAACAAACTAGAAGGGGCAAAATACTGGTCGCTTATAAAATTAGGTATTTCTACTCCATTTTTCCATAGTTTAGGTTTCAGGTAGCTTCCATTATACTCACGACCTAAAACATATACATCGTTGTTGGTGATAAAAATATCATCGGCACGAGCAAAATTAGTACCATCAGTTAAATTGGTAGGTTGTCCATTTTTCCATACTTTTAATACAGAAGTACTGCTTTCATTTTCTTCAAGCCCTAAAATATAAACATCAGGTCCAATTACTTTTATTTTTACAGCTGTGGTACGGTGAGAACCATTAGTAATATTTGTAGGTTGCCCATTTTTGTACATCACGATTTTAGAAATTCCATCTACAAATTCATCTTTTAAAAGGTATATGTTATTTCCAGATACAGTAAAGTCCGCTAGTTTAGCATTTGTTGGAACAGCTAACTTTTCTTCATTTTTTTGATTTGCACCAAAGTTAGTTAGATTGGTTTTTGCTGAAGTAGTTGAGTTTAATTTTACTCCATTTTTCCAAATTACCGTTTGTACACTACCGCCAACTTCTTTTTCTGATCCTGATATGTAAACATCGCCATTTTCAATAACCATATTATCCCCCCAAGAATAAGAATCCTTATTTGTAATATCAGTAATGTTACCATTTTTCCATAACTGAATAACTCCGTTATCGTTGGTTCCTATTTCACTGCTAAGTAATGCATATGTGTTTGTGTTTGAGGTTACATCGTCAGCAGAATCTTTACTGCATGAGCTTATTAATAGTAGTATGAGTAAACAGGTTAGTTTTAAAATATTTTTCATAATTAATTGAATTGAATAGTTTTTTAGCAAAATTATTTCGGTTATAAGGATTAGAGTTCACCCAAAAAGGGTGATTTTTAAGTTTTATTTTTACAGATATTTGTAATCTTATTTTTTGATGACGTGAAAGTTGTAAAGAGTTTTATTTTTTTAAGTTTTCTATTGTGTCTTATAATGACATTAAACTTGAGTGCACAAAACAAGGTGTATAAACATTATACTACTGAGCAAGGTTTACCGCATGATATAACCTATCAAATTATTCAAGATTCTCAAGGATATATTTGGATTGGCACTGATGATGGTTTGGTGAAGTTTAACGGTGAAACATTTACAATTTTTGGCAGTGAAAAAGGATTAACCTCAAATTTTGTTATTGATGTTCTAGAAGATGCAAAAAACAAACAGTTTTTGATAGCTACTTGGGGAAGAGGAATGCACGTATTAAAAAATGACAGTATTTTTAAAAACGAACCTTTAGCAAAAGATTATTCAAAAATAAATAAACTCTATAAATTGAATGATACATTAGTGTATTCAGCTAGTGTATCTAATAGGCAGGTTTTATATAATTTATATACTCATAGAGCTTTTCCTCGTTTTTTAGGTTATGAAAACGAACAGCTAGTTTTAAAAGAAACCAACAACTTTAAAAAGCAAATTCGCGATGTTAATTGTGAATTTATCAAAAACAAATTATATGTGTTCGATTCTGAGCTAAACATTGCTACGGAAAATCAAATAAAAGGATTGTATACTTTTGATGGTAAGAATTACAAAAAAGTAAGTTTTAAAGGAACAGATAACCTTTGCTTACATTCCATTACTGAGCAGAACGATTATTTTGTACTTGCCTCGTATACCACTCTGTTTTTTTATGACGGTACTAAGTTCCTAGAAAAAAGAAAACTAAAACTGCCAAAAGGTAAAATAATACAAATGCAGTTGCATCAAGGTAAATTGTATTTTGTTTTCATAAATAAAAATAATGGTTTAAGAGAACTGTATACGTACGATGTTCGAAATAATTTTATAATAAATGTTTCAAAAAAGTTAACAATAAAAAGCTCAATATCAGATTTTTTGTTTGATGAAAAAGGAAATTTATGGATAACCACTTATGGTAGTGGGGTGTATCAAATATTGAATACGAATAACAGCTTTTACGATGCTAGTTATTTCTTAAATCCAGATTTAAGAGATATAGCATCGTTAGATGATAATATAATAACGATAGCGCCTAACATTATATATGCTATTAAAAATGATACCGTTGTTACTTCAAAAAGAATTCCTTTTCATACAGAAACTTTCCAGATCCAAAACAGTAAAGAAATAGACGTAATTGTTCCTAACAAACTAGATGAAAGTTACAAGGATAAATTTGGAGGTTACGATGTGGTTAATAAAAGTCATAATCAGTTTTATTTTAAGTTTTCAGAAAAAACAGTTGTAATAACTGGTTTTTCGTTTGTTATAAAAGAAAACGACAAAATAGTTAGTAAAGGAGAGTTTCATGCATTAAAAGAATCGTTTATACATAATGCAGTTCAGCATGAAAATTACATTTATGCAGTATTTGGTCGACTAGGAATTTTTAGACTCAATGTAATTACAGGTGAATTAATAAACTGGACTAAAAGCTTAGGAATTGATGCGAATATGTTTATTGATATAGAAAAAAAAGGCAATACCCTTTGGATTGCAGCTAATAATGGAGTGTATAAAGTATTTAATGATGAGGTTGTTCAATACACTACAAAAAATGGACTGTTAAGCAATCATGTAAATGATCTTTTTGTGGATGCACATAATATTCTTTGGGTAGCAACTCAAAAAGGGTTAAATGTTTTAAAAGATGATAATTTTTATAGTATTGATAAAAACTTAGGGCAAAAATCGCTTTCGGTAGAAAAAATAACAGAGTATAATAATTATTTATACGTAGCTGGTAATAGAGGGCTTTTTAAAATGGATAACTTATATCCGTTTCAAAAAAAATTAAATACACATATAAAAATAACGCAACAGAACACAAACTTTAGCATTGCTGTTATCAATTTTATAAACCCAAACACTATTAAAATTCAATACCAATTAAATGATGACTTATGGATTGAAACTTCAAATGGAAAATTAGAGTTTAAAAACTTAACAGAAGATAACTATAAGCTTGTTTTTAGATATAAAGATGGATTGAGCGATTGGAGTTATACAGAACCTTATAGATTTGAAATAACTAAACCTTGGTATCAACAATTATGGTTTTATATCTTGTTTATTCTCAGTATATCAGGTGTTTTAGTGTTGTTAGTTTATCATCAACTTGTAAAAGCGCGCAAAAAGAATAAAATTTTTCAAAAAACACTTCTAGAAAGAGAAAAACTGCAAGAAGATTTAAAGAATGTGCGTCACCAAATAGCACAAGATTTTCACGATGATTTAGGAAATAAGCTAGCAAGTATTTCCATGTTGTCTAATCTATCTTTAAAAAAAACAGAAAAGCAAAGTAATCTATATCCAAGCTTACACCAAATTAATAAGGATGCAAATTTTTTGTATGCAGGAATGAGAGATTTTGTTTGGTCGTTAGATTATAAAAATAATAAATTGAGAGAAGTTCAAATTTATTTAAATGATTTTGGAGAAAAATTATTTGAGTATTCTGATATAAATTTTAAAAGCACCAATAATGTAGCGAAGTCAAAGATAACTCTACCTCACTATTGGAATAAACAGTTAGTGTTGGTGTTTAAAGAAGCAATGACCAATACGCTAAAGCATAGCAAAGCAACTGAAGTATTATTTTCAGTATACTTAATTGAAGAAGATGTTTTAGAAATAAAATTAGAAGACAACGGAGTTGGATTTGACTTGAACTCTTCTGGAAGAAAAAATGGTTTACAAAATATGAAAGAAAGAATCGAGTCAATTAAAGGAGAATTAAATATAAAAAGCATCAAAGGTTTTAGTGTTTGTTTTAGAGGGAAAATATAAGGGAGTAAGATGAAAAATGTAATAGTTATAGAAGATAATGAAAGCCTTTTGATTTCATTTAAAGAAATTATTAACTCATCAGAAGAGTTTAATGTAATAGGGGCTTTTTCAAATTGTGAAGATGCACTTTTGTATTGCAAAAATGAAGATCTGGACATTATTTTAATTGATATAAAGCTACCTGGAATTAATGGGATTGAAGGGGTGAAAAGATTTCATTATCAAAACCCAAAAGCGAAGAGCATAGTAATTTCTGTATATGAGAATTCTGATTATATTTTTGACGCATTATCAGCAGGAGCAATAGGGTATTTGACAAAAAACACAAGTCCAGAAGAGTTAATAGCAGCTCTAAAGCAGATTAAAAATGGAGGCTCTCCTATGAGTGGAAGTATAGCTCGTAAGGTAATATCGTATTTTCAAGTACCAAAACATAAGGGGTTGACTACGAGAGAAAATGAAGTGGTAAAATTATTAGCCAAAGGGAAGAGTTATGCGACTATAGCAGAAGAATTAAACTTGTCGGTAAATACGATAAAAACGCATACACGTAATATTTATGAAAAATTACATATAAGCAAAAGAGAAGAGTTGATTAATAAATTAGGGACTTTGTAAGTTTAATGTAGTTTTAGTAAAACTAAAAAACCCGAACAAATTTGTTCGGGTTTTTGTGGTGGTGCCTCCAGGAATCGAACCAGGGACACAAGGATTTTCAGTCCTTTGCTCTACCAACTGAGCTAAGGCACCAGTTTGCTAGTAAAAGTAACATCTTTAAAATAAAACTCGTAACCTGTGCTACGAGTTTTATTGTGGTGCCTCCAGGAATCGAACCAGGGACACAAGGATTTTCAGTCCTTTGCTCTACCAACTGAGCTAAGGCACCAGTTGCTACTTTCGTTAAGCGGATGCAAATATACAATCGTTTTTTAATTATACAAAGTAAAAACTTTAAAAAAATGTAACGTAAATTTACGCCCTCTAAGAAATGTAATATGTACTTAATTATTGATGTAGGTAATACGAGAGTCAAAGTAGCTGTCTTTGAAATAGATACCTTGAAAGAGGTTTTTGTTTTTGAGAAAATGAATATTATTTCAGAACTCGAAAAAATTATTTCAAAATTTCCAATATCTAATAGTATTGTATCATCAGTAGCTACCCTTTCTGATGATAAAAAGGCAAAAATAGTAGCATTACTAGATCCTATTTTTCTTACTTCAGATACAAAAGTTCCATTTAAGAATGCTTATAAAACGCCAAAAACACTTGGGGTAGATAGAATAGCTTTGGCATCTGCGGCAGTAAAAAAATATCCGCAAAAAGATGTATTAGTAATTGATGCCGGTACATGTATTACATATGAGATGATTAGTAAAGAAAAAGAATATTTAGGAGGAGCTATCTCACCTGGAATAACTATGAGATATAAGGCATTACATGTTTTTACTTCAAAATTACCATTGTTAGAACCAAATGAAGTTGAAAGTTTTATAGGGATAGATACAAATAGTTCAATACATTCGGGAGTTATTAATGGAATTACTAATGAAATAGACGGGATAATTAAACAATATCAAAGAAAGTATAAAGATTTAACAGTAGTTTTAACAGGAGGGGATACATATTTTTTGTCAAAACAATTAAAAAGTGTCATATTTGCCCAACCAAATTTCGTTTTGGAGGGATTACATACTATTTTGACACACAATTTAGCGAATGATTAAGAGATTTTTAGTAGGGGTATTTGTATGCACTGCATCAGCAGTATTAGCACAAAGAAATAGTGCTTCGCCTTATTCATATTTTGGAATAGGAGAGAATTTTGAAGCGGTAACAGTTGAGCAGGCGTCTATGGGAGGGATTGGAGTAGCAATGAAAGATAACTTTCATTTAAATTTTACCAACCCAGCATCTAATGCGGATCTGAGAGCTGCAACATATGCTATTGGAGGAAGTTTAACTTTCTTAACAGTAAAAGAACAAAATACTTCTCAGTCTGGAAATTCAACAAATTTAAGATATATCTCTTTAGGATTTCCTATTGGGACAAAAGCAGGTTTTTCTGTTGGTTTACAACCTTTTTCTTCTGTAGGGTATTCATTACTCGAAAGTAATAACGATGTAGAAGCAACGTTATATAGAGGTGAAGGAGGAACAAATAAAATTTATGCCAGTTTAGGAAGTTATGTGTATGAGGGTGTGTCTATAGGGGCAGAGGCAGCTTTTATCTTTGGAAATATTGATAATAGTATTTTAAATCAAAGAGCAGATGTAATGTTGGCTACTAAATATGAGGAATCTCTAAATATAAGAGGAGGACAATTTAAGTTAGGAGCGCAGTATAAAAAAGAGTTGAAAAACAAGTTAGAATTATATACAGGAGCTTCTTTTACTTTATCAACAGATTTAACTGCTAGAGGAAATGAGAAAATGTATTCGCTAACGCTAAGTGGCACAGGGCTGGAAGTTCCAAGAGATGAATTATTTAACAGATCATTAAATGGAGATATTAACGTGCCGCTAAAAAGTGTTTTTGGAGTTGGCATAGGAAAAGTTAATAAATGGTATATTGGAGCGAACCAACAATTTCAAGGAGCATTAAAAAGTGATAACGTATTTGTGGCTAATGGAAATACTTATCAATATGATGACTCTAAAAAATTTGCAATAGGAGGTTATTATATTCCAAAAATTAATTCAATATCAAGTTACTGGGATAGAGTCACCTATCGTGCGGGTTTGCGTTTTGAAGATACTGGATTATTAGTAAAGACAACAGAAAATTTCACAGATGTGAAAGACTTTGGCATAAATGTTGGATTAGGATTGCCATTACCAAAGCAATTATCCAATGTAAATGTTGGATTTGAGTACGGACAAAGAGGGACTACTAGCAATAATTTAATAAAAGAAAATTACTTTAACGTTAGATTAAGTTTATCTTTGAACAGTATTAATTGGTTCAATAAAAGACGAATAGATTAACAAAAACTGAGAACGATGAAAAAAATTACGTATTTACTTACAGGATTATTTTTGTTTGTAGCCGTAAATGGAGTAAAAGCACAAGCAAGTCAAGAGTGCCATATTAAGTACAACCTTTTTAAAGGTGATGCTACTACAAAAAAATATGCACAAGCAAAACCAAATTTAGAATACTTATTAGATAATTGTGCAACATTATCTATTAACATCTATAAATATGGGGCTAAAGTCGCTGAAAATTTAAAAGATCCTGTTTTAGCAAAAAAAGTATATGAAGCAAGATTGGCTAATTTCCCAGATAAAGATCCTGCAAAAGCTCATAGTGATTATGCTGATTTTTTAATTGAAAATAAATTAGCATCAGATGAAGAAATCTTTAAAATCTTAGAGAAAGGATACAAGGCTGGAGCTAAAGATATGGGAGTTAAAAATATCTTTAGATATTTCCAAGCTATTGCAGATAAATATCAAGATACAGACCCTCAAAAAGTATTTGATACGTATGATGATGTAATGGAATCTGTAGATGAGAAGTTAGAAGATTATAACAAGAAAATAGCTCACTTACAAGAGAAAGATTCTTTGGGAACAGCTAGTTCTGTAGAAAAGAGGAACTTGAAAGCGTTTACAATTAATTCTTCATCATTAGGTCAAGTAGAAGGAGGTTTAGATGCAATGATTTCTAAGATCGCTACTTGTGAGAGATTAATTCCAATCTATTCTAGAGATTTTGAAGGTAAAAAGACTGATGGAGTTTGGTTAAAAAGAGCAGTATCAAGAATGTACAACAAAGAATGTACAGCTGATCCATTATTTGAAAAGTTAGCAAATGCTTATGCTGAGGTAACACAATCTGCAGATGCTTATAACTTTTTAGCAGGAGTTTTAGCTAAACATGGAGATAACAGTGGAGCTGCTGAAATGAGAAAAAAGGCATTCGATTTAGAAACAGACCCGTTCAAAAAAGCGAAGTATAAGTTAAGAGAGGCGCAAAGTGCTAGTGGAACTAGAGCAAGATCTTTAGCATATGAAGCATTAAAGTATAACCCTAATATGGGAAAGGCATATTTATTTATTGCTAGTTTATACCAAAAAAGTGCAAACTCTTGTGGTAGTGATGAGTTTGAAAAGAGAATGGTATACGTAGCAGCTTTAAATAAAGCATTGAAAGCGCAACAAGTAGATCCTGGTTGTGGAGCTGGTAGATATATTAGCAGTTATAGAAAAAATGCACCATCTAAAAAGTTAATTTTCCAAAAAGGACTTGCTTCTGGAGGAAGTTATAGAGTAGGATGTTGGATTGGAGAAAGCGTTCGTATTCCTTAATAGTACGGAATGATTAGAAAACCGAAATACATATATAATAACATTGCTATCATTTCTTTGATAGCAATGTTTTTTTCTTGCACAAACTCTAAAAAAGAAGTGCGAGATTTTTTGGCAGATAAAAATTTACCAGTAGGTTCAGCTGTTAACATTTATCATGTACATAAAGATTCAGGAAGGATTACTTCCAAAACTAAAGCACCTGTTTTTTACGATTTTTCTAACCGAAAAGATCATCCGTATAATGAATTTCCAAAAGGGATAAAAATCATCAGCATTAATAAACAAGGTACAGATTCTACCACAATTTCAGGTAATTATGCGCTAACGTATAATAAGACAAAAGTGTCAGAAATTACAGGGAATGTCGTGATTACGAATCATACAAAACAAACAAAGTTAGAAACGAATCAGTTGTTTTGGGATCAAAAAGAACACTATTTTTTTACTGAAGATGGTTTTCGTTTTACGACACCAGAAAGTATTATTAATGGTTTTGGGTTTGAATCTAATGAAGATTTAACCAAATGGATGGCAAAAGATATTACAGGAGATATAGAAACAACACAAAAAGATATATAATGAATACACTTTGGAAATATTTGCAATACGGATACCTTATAGTAGGTACTATCTTTTTTGTGGAAGGAATTTTGAAATGGAATTCCGACAGAGAAGAAGCTTTTATTATGTTTGGATTTGCTATCTTTATCATATTAATTTTCTTCTTTAAAAGACATTTTAGAAGAAAAATAGAAAAAAGAAATCAACAACGTTAATGCAGGCTGAAGTCGTAATAATTTTTACTTCTATTTTATTTTCCGCTTTTTTTTCTGGAATGGAAATAGCTTTTATTTCTGCAAATAAGCTACACATTGAATTAGAAAAAAAGCGAGAAGGAATACTACCTAAAGTTTTAACAAGACTAACAGAGAAATCTTCCAAATTCATTACTACCATGTTGGTAGGAAATAATGTATCCCTTGTAATCTATAGTTACTTTATGGGAGAGTTATTAATGAATTGGTTTCAAACATTTTTGCCTTCAAATCATGTAGTGGTTAATTATGTGTTATCAGATGTGAGTTTACTTACTCAAACAATGATATCAACAATAATTATATTGGTAACAGCTGAGTTTTTACCCAAAGCAATATTTAGAATTTACGCAAATGAAATGCTGAAGCTTTTTGCTGTTCCAGCATATGTCTTTTACGTGTTTTTTTATGGAATAACTTCAGTAATTACTAAAATTTCAGATTTCTTTTTACATGTTTTCTTTAGAACTAAAGAAGATGAGAAACAAACTGAGTTTAGTAAGGAAGAATTAGGGCATTATATTTCGGAACAATTAGATGCAGGAAATGATGAAGAAGAAGTGGATTCTGAAATTCAGATTTTTCAAAATGCGTTAGAGTTTCATAAGGTAAAAGCACGTGAAATTATGGTGCCTCGTACCGAAATTGTAGCGGTAGATTTACACGAATCGGTGAGTAACCTTAAAAAAATGTTCATTGCAACAGGGTTGTCTAAAATACTGGTGTATAAAAACTCATTAGACGATATTTTGGGGTATGTAAATGCCTTTGAGCTGTTTAAAAAACCTCGAACAATAAAGTCTATTTTATTGCCTGTAGAGTTTGTTCCAGAGTCTATGATTATCAATGATGTGCTTAATGGCTTGATTAAAAAGCGTAAAAGTATAGCAGTAGTGGTAGATGAATACGGGGGAACTTCTGGTATTATTACTGTAGAAGATGTTGTGGAAGAGTTATTTGGCGAAATTGAAGATGAACATGACACGCTACAATTGTTAGAAGAAAGAATTAGTGAAACTGAGTTTAATTTTTCTGCACGATTAGAAGTGGATTATTTAAATGAAGAATATGGGTTAAATATCCCTAAAGAAGAAGCTTACGAAACCTTAGGAGGTTTTATTTTGAATCACACAGAAACCATACCACTACAAGATGAAGTTTTACATATAGAAAACTTTCAAATTAAGATTCTAAAAGTTAGTGCTACTAAAATTGATGATATTTATTTCAAAGTAACCAATAAAGAAGGGTAACTTTTTCTGCTTTTTTTAAGGAACTCCCTCAAAAACAGCATAAAAAAACATTGCATTATTAACTATGAAATTGTATTTTCGCACACTGTTAATAAAAAAAATAACGTATGACAATTTTATCGAAAATTAGAGAGCGTTCAATGTTCTTAATTCTTGTGATTGGTTTAGCACTTTTTGCTTTTGTATTGGATCCTTCTACAATATCAGATTTTTTTAGTGCAAGTAAGGTAAACGAAATAGGAGAAGTTAATGGTGAAAGTATTTCACGCCAAGAATTTGCTGAGGCTTTAGATGCTTATAAAGCACAAACTGGGAACAGAGTTTCTGAAATGCAAGCAGCTAAAACTGTGTGGAATAATTTAATCCGCCAAAAAATTTATGAAACACAATTAGAAGAGGCAGGAATTACTGTTGGTGAAGCTGATATTATGAATGCATTGTATGAGTCACCAGCACTTCAAGGAGATCCAAGATTCCAAACTTCAGGTATTTTCGATAAAAATAAATTAAAAGAGCATTTAGCTACTATTAAAGAAGAAAATGGTCAAGAGTGGGCTGCGTGGCAAAACTACATGGCTTCTTTAAAAAATAATATAGAAAAAACTACTTACGATAACTTAGTAGCAGCTGGTTTAGGTGCTTCATTAAAAGAAGGTGAAGCTCAATATTTAACTGAAAATACTAAAGTATCAGGTAAATATGTATACGTACCATATTCTACTATTGCTGATAGTTTAGTAACCTTAAAGAAAAGTGATGTTAGCAATTACATCAACAGTCATAAAGATGCTTTTCAAGTTGAGGCTTCAAGAGATATTAAGTTTGTAAAGTTTGATATAGAGCCTACTTCACAAGATGAAGAAGCTATCAAAGCTGAAGTAGCTAAGTTAATTGAAGATTCTGAGGTAAATAACACATCAGTTAAGGGATTGAAAAATGCAGTAGATTATCATGAGTTTTTAGAGGAAAACAACTCTGATATTGCTTTAGATGATAACTACAAGTTTAAGGTACAAGTACCGCAAGTAATTGCAGAGGAAGTTTTTAATGGTAAAGAAGGTGATGTTTTTGGACCATACAAAGATGCTGGTTACTTCAAAATATCTAAAGTAACTAAGGTTACTCAATTACCAGATTCTGCACAAGCAAGTCATATTTTAATACCTTTCGTTGGTGCTGCAAGTGCAGATGCTACAGTAGTAAAATCGGAAGAAGAAGCAAAGGCAACAGCAGATAGTTTATTAGCAGTTGTGAAAGCTGATAAATCTAAGTTTGCTGATTTAGCTAAAGAAATGTCTTCTGATAAAGGTTCAGCTGATAAAGGAGGCTTCTACGATTGGTTCTCTTATAACAGAATGGTGCCATCGTTTAGAGATTTTGTTTTTGAAGGTAAAGAAGGAGATATGGGAGTTGTAAAATCTCAATTTGGATTCCACGTAATTAAAATTGACGGACAAAAGAACTTCCAATCAGTTGTAAAATTAGCAACTTACGGACGTAAAATAGAAGCTTCAGAAGCTACTGAAAATACAGTTTTCCAAAATGCTGAAACTTTTGCATTAGAGTTAGCAAATGGTAAAAACTTTGACGAAGCTGTAAAAGAAAAGAACTTAAGTTCTTTACCTGCTATTGGATTAAAGTCGTTAGATGAAAATGTACCAGGAGTAGGAAACGAAAGAGAAATTATTACTTGGGCATTTGATAAAGATGCAAAAGAAGGAGATTATAAGCGTTTTGATGTTGATGGAGGGTATGTAGTAGCTGTGTTAACTGCTAAAGTAGCAAAAGGTTTAATGCCTGTTGATAAAGCAATTTCAAGTGTACGTCCTATTTTAACAAACGAGAGAAAAGCTAAAATGATCGAAGATAAAATTAGCGGATCTACATTAGAAGATATTGCTAAATCTACTAGTCAAACAGTAAGAGTAGCTACTGACGTAAACTTACAATCACCAACAATTTCAGGAGTAGGATACGAGCCTAAGATTGTAGGAGCTATGTTAAACGCAAAAGAAAACGAAGTGATTAAAAATGTAGCAGGTGATAAAGGAGTATTTGCTTTTGTAGTTGAGAAAAAAGAATTACCAACAGCATTACCTAACTACGATACATTTAGAAAGCGTATAGCAAACGAAAGAAAGAGTAAAACTTTCCAAATGTATGAAGCTGTTAAAAAAGCGGCTAAGATTGAAGATAACATGAGTTCTTTCTACGGAATTCAATAAGTATAAAAGTCATACATATAAAAAATCCCGAACTGAATAGTTCGGGATTTTTGTTTTCAAGAGTAATTTTAGCAAAATAATTTTGTGTGATGTAGTTTTTATTTGTTGGAAACAAATTCAATTGCTTTTTCCATTTGAGAGACATCAAAATAGCGTTCTTCAAATCCTTTACGTAGTCTTTCAAAGAAAAAATTATCAATTGGTACGAGTGCTTTCAGGATTTTTGAGTGCGCAATAATAGCAATATTCCCCATCTTCTTATAATTCCTCAAAGTCCATATTGTATCTTCTAAAAAAGCTTTTGTGCTGCTATGATTTAATTTTAACTCATCAAGTTTGATTAAAATATTTACGTAGTCGAAACCTTTCTCAATTTTTTCTTTAAAAAGTTTTTGTGCATATTTTTCATCTGTTTCTGTGAACCCATCTATTACTTCAAATGCAAGTGTGTTTCCAGAAAATTTATCTAATTGCTCAATCATAATATTTCAATATTTATATAAATTAAGATTTAGTGTTTACAATTTACAAATTAAATTTTCGAAGATGAACTAGTAGAATAAATAATCATAGATAATTAATATAAAAAAAGCAACCTCGAAAGAGATTGCTTTTTTAAGTATGTTTTAAAGCTTTTTATTAAGCATTTAAAGGTTGTCCGTCCCAAGCTGCTTTTGCTGCTTCTTTTACAGCTTCAGAGTAGGTTGGGTGTCCATGACAAATACGAGCTAAATCTTCCGCAGAAGCTCTGTATTCCATTGCTACGGCAGCTTCCATAATTAAGTCAGCAACACGAGCACCTACCATGTGAACTCCTAATACTTCATCTGTATTTTTATCAGCCAATACTTTTACAAATCCGTCTAAATCTCCACTGGCACGAGAACGTCCTAGTGCACGCATAGAGAATTTTCCAACTTTGTAATCAACTTTAGCATCTTTTAATTCGTCTTCTGTTTTACCAACAGCCGCTACTTCTGGCCATGTGTATACGATTCCTGGAATTAAGTTGTAGTCGATATGAGGTTTTTGTCCTGCTAAATATTCAGCAACCACTACACCTTCTTCTTCAGCTTTGTGTGCTAACATAGCTCCACGAACCACATCACCAATAGCATAAATGTTAGAAACGTTGGTTTGTAAATGATTATTTACTTCAACCATACCTCTTTCAGTAACTTTTACACCCGCTTTTTCTAAAGCCAATCCATCAGTATATGGACGACGACCTACAGAAACTAAACAGTAGTCACCAGTAAAGGTAATTTCCTCTCCTTTTTTGTTAGTAGCTTTAACAATTACCTCGTCACCATTTCTTTCAACAGAAGTTACTCCGTGACTAGTATTGATTTTCATACCTTGTTTCTTTAAAACTTTTGTTAGTTCTTTAGAAACGTCTTTATCCATAGTTGGAGTAATTGCAGGCATGTATTCGATAACAGTTACTTCAGCACCTAAACGCTTGTAAACTGATCCTAATTCTAATCCGATAACACCTCCACCAATTACGATTAAGTGCTTAGGCACTTCTTGTAATTTTAAAGCTTCAGTAGAAGTAATTACACGTTCTTTATCAATAGAAATAAATGGTAAAGTTGATGGTTTAGAACCTGTAGCAATGATGATATTAGTTCCTTCAATTACTTCAGAAGTGCCATCATTTTTACTGATTTTTACATGTGTAGCATCTTCAAAAGAACCAACACCTTCGTAAACATCAATATTATTTTTATCCATTAAATATTTAATACCACCAGTAGTTGTTTCAACTACGTTTGCTTTACGGTCTACCATTTTTTTGAAGTCGAAAGATGGCTTTTCAACCGAAATTCCATGCTCCTCAAAATGATGTACGGCATCATAATAGTGGTGAGAAGAATCTAATAAAGCTTTTGAAGGAATACATCCTACATTTAAACAAGTTCCACCTAAAGTTGAGTATTTTTCAATAATTGCAACTTTTGAACCTAATTGTGCAGCTCTGATAGCAGAAATGTATCCTCCTGGACCAGAACCAATAACGATAACATCGTATTTCATGAGTTGTGTTTTATTTTTTCATAAATAATGGATACAAAAGTACAATTATTTGCCGATAAATTTAGTTTTCATATCTTTAAAAACTTAAAAAATGAAAGATGAGAATTCTTAAAAAAATAGTTGGATTATTATTAATTCTATTAGTGATTGCACAGTTTTTTCAACCAGGAAAAAATGAAGGAGAAGTGACCGCACTGGAACCATTTATTGCAGAAGTAGCTCCTTCTAACGAGGTGCATCAGATTTTAAAAACGGCTTGTTTTGATTGTCACAGCAATACAACAAAATATCCTTGGTATAGTAGAATTACTCCAGTTAACTATTGGATGGCACATCATGTAGAGGAAGGAAAAGAAGAATTAAATTTTTCTGATTGGGCATCGTACTCTTTAAAAAGAAAAGAGCATAAGATGAAAGAAGTATGGGAAGAAGTAGAAAAAGGTAAAATGCCAATAAAATCGTATACTTGGACACATACCGATGCAAAATTAACGCAAGAGCAAATTCAACAAGTGATAGATTGGGCTAAAGATGCGCAAACTAAGTACCAGCAACAGTTAGCAAATTAATGCAGCAACTTTTAATAATTGGGTATGTTTGGGTAGAAAAAACAACGGGAGCTGGTAACCGAATGCTACAGCTAATCAATGTTTTTAAAGCTAACAATTATAGCATTACTTTTGCCACACCTGCCCAAAAAACAGACAATTCTTTAGATTTAACAGAATTGGGGATAGAAGAGCAATCAATTGAGTTGAACGCTACTTCTTTTGATGATTTTGTAACAGCATTGCAACCCGATATTGTTCTATTTGATCGCTTTATGATGGAAGAACAATTTGGTTGGCGTGTTGCTGAAAATTGTCCCAATGCTCTACGAATTTTAGATACTGAAGACTTACATTTTTTAAGAAAAGTACGTCATCAACAACTAAAAAAAAGAGAAGAGTTTTCTACTAAAGCATTATTAAGATCGGATGATGCAAAACGAGAGGTGGCTGCTATTTTACGTTGTGACTTAAGTTTGATTATTTCTGCCTATGAATTTCAATTATTAAAAGAAGTCTTTAAGGTTGATGAGGCTTTGTTGCATCATTTACCTTTTTTACTGGATAAAATTGATGATGAAACGATTCATAACTGGAAACCATTCGAAGAACGACAACATTTTGTATTTGTAGGGAACTTTTTTCATGCACCCAATGTAGATGCTACTCTACAGTTGAAAAAACTTTGGAAACATATAAGAAAACTACTTCCTAAAGCTGAACTTCATATTTATGGAGCGTATGTAACACAACAAATTCAACAATTGCATAACCCAAAAGAAGGGTTTCTAGTAAAAGGTTTTGCAAAGGATATTTTGCAAGTGGTTAAAGAAGCCAGAGTTGTGCTTGCTCCAATTCGTTTTGGAGCAGGAATTAAAGGTAAGTTGACCGAAGCAATGGAATGTGGAACTCCAAGTGCTACAACTTCAATAGGTGCAGAGGGAATGCATGATAATTTACCTTGGAATGGGTTTATTGAAGATGATTTTGAACAGTTTGCTAATAAAGCTGTAGAACTGTATTCCTATGAAATTTTGTGGAAGAAATCTCAGCAAAAAGGAATAACAATTATCAATTCAATATATGATAAAGAAAAATTAACGACATCCTTTATAGATAAAGTTATTGAGCTTCAGAATAATTTAGAAGCACATCGCACTGATAATTTTATTGGGAGTTTATTACAACATCAAACATTACAAGCCACTAAATATATGAGCAAGTGGATTGAGGAAAAGAATAAAAAATAATTACGAATTATGGATTAGAAGGTTTAAATCCATAATTCGTAATTTAAATGGTTGTAATTATTTTAAAAGTCCAGCACGTTTTAATAAAGCGTCTGGTTTAGGCTCTCTACCTCTAAAACGTTTGTATAATTCCATAGGTTCTTCTGTACCTCCTTTCGATAACACATTATCTTTAAATTTATCAGCTACCTCTTTGTTAAAAATACCTTTTTCTAAAAAGTATTCAAAAGCATCGGCATCTAATACTTCGGCCCATTTATAAGAGTAGTATCCAGCTGAATATCCGCCTTGAAAAATATGAGAAAAAGAAGTGCTCATACAATTTTCAGCTACATCAGGGTATAATTGAGTACTTTCAAAAGCAGCACTTTCAAAATCTTTTACAGAAACAATTGTTTCTGGAGATTCATTTGAATGCCAAGCCATATCTAGCAAACCAAAACTTAACTGACGAAGTGTTTGCATACCTTCGTGAAAACTAGCCGACTCTTTAATTTTTTGAACATATTCCATTGGAATTGTTTCACCTGTTTCGTAATGCTTCGCAAATAGCTCTAAGGCTTCTTTTTCGTAACACCAATTTTCTAAAACCTGACTAGGCAATTCAACAAAATCCCAAGAAACAGAAGTTCCAGACAAGCTACTATATGTTGTGTTAGCAAGCATTCCGTGTAAAGCATGACCAAACTCATGGAACAAGGTAGTAACTTCGTTAAAAGTTAATAAAGAAGGCCTGGTTTGTGTTGGTTTGGTAAAATTGCAAACAATGGAAACCTGTGGACGCTCATTTACTCCGTTTTTAACCTGTTGAGATTTATAAGAAGTCATCCACGCACCGTTACGCTTTCCTGGTCTTGGATGAAAATCAGCATAGAAATAAGAAATGAAATTTCCTTTTGAATCGGTTACCAAATAGGTTTTAACATCCTCGTGATATTTATCAATATCAAACACTTCTTCAAAATGTAAGTCGTATAATTTTTGAGTAACTTCAAAAACACCTTTAATAACGTTTTCTAATTTAAAGTAAGGTTTTAGTAATTCTTGATCTAAACTAAATAGTTCCTTTTTTAATTTTTCAGAATAATAGGCACTATCCCATTTTTGTAATAGGTCAATGTTGTCTAACTTTTTGGCATAATTTTCTAAGTTTTCAAATTCACGTTTTGCAGCAGGTTTAGCCTTTTCTAACAATTCATGTAAAAACTCCATCACTTTCTCTGGAGTTTCAGCCATACGTTCTTCTAATACAAAATGTGCATGTGTTTTGTAACCTAGTAAGTTAGCTCGTTTATGACGCAAGGTTACTATGTCTTTTACAATTTGCTCGTTGTTAAATTCGTTTTCCTGAAATCCTTTTTTACCAAAAGCAATCGCCAGCTTTTTTCGTAGTTCTCTATTATCAGCATAGGTCATAAATGGAATATAACTAGGATAATCTAAGGTAATCATCCAACCCTCTTTTCCTTTTGATTTAGCCAGTTCTTGTGCAGCTTCTTTAGCACTTTCAGGTAATCCTGCTAAATCTTCTTCATTAGTAATTAATAGTTCAAAAGCATTCGTTTCTGCTAACACATGCTCTCCAAATTGTAATGATAGTTTCGCTAATTCGGCATCTAGTTTACGTAACTCAGTCTTATCTGCATCATTCAAATTAGCTCCGTTTCTTGCAAAACCTTTGTATTGCTTGTCTAATAACATGTCCTGTTCAGGAGTTAATTCTAAACTGTTTTTTTGTTCATGAACAGTTTTTACTCTTTTAAACAAGGCTTCATTTAAAATCATATCGTTTTTAAATTCACTAAGCCATGGCGAAATTTCTTTTGCTATTTTTTGGATCTCATCATTGGTTTCAGCGGAATTTAAATTGAAAAAAATTGATGTGACCTTATCTAGTTTTTCACCTGTGAAATCCAAAGCAGCAGTAGTGTTTTCAAAAGTAGGTGCCTCTGAATTTTCTACAATTGTATTGATTTCTTCTTTAGCTAATTCAATAGCTTTTTGAATGGCAGGTTTGTAATCCTTTTCAGTTATTTTAGAAAAAGGAGGTGTATTAAAATCTTGTAAAAGAGGATTCTTAGTCATAAATAATAAGTTTAAAAATTGAAGAAACCTCACAAAGATACTCTGTGAGGTTTACTTTTTATAGCACTAAAATACTATTATTTTTTTACTCTTTTAGAGGCTTGTTCAACTTTAAGTTTTAAGCCTTCTTTATAAGCAACAATCTTATCTAAGACACATTTGTCTGAAGCACCAATAATTTGAGCTGCTAAGATTCCTGCATTTTTTGCTCCGTCTAAAGCTACAGTTGCCACAGGAACACCTCCAGGCATTTGAAGGATAGATAAAACAGAATCCCAACCATCTATAGAGTTTCTACTTTTTACAGGAACTCCAATAACAGGTAACGGACTCATACTAGCTACCATTCCAGGTAAATGTGCAGCACCACCAGCACCTGCAATGATAACTTGTACTCCGCGTTTGTGTGCATTGTTTGCATAATCAAATAATTTTTCTGGAGTTCTGTGTGCAGATACGATGTCTACTTCAACAGCGATGTCAAAACTTTCTAAAATCTCAATTGCTTCTTGCATGATTGGAAGATCTGAATCGCTTCCCATGATAATTCCTACCATAATTTTTATTTTATTGTCATTGCGAGGAATTTATAACGAAGCAATCTGTTAATGGTGAGATTACCTCGTTTCACTCGTAATGACGTGTTTTTTATTTTGCTATTACTTTAATGGTTTCCTTTACTTGCTGAGCGACTTTTCTCGCTTCATTTATATCTTGATTCACAATAGTTACGTGTCCCATTTTACGGAATGGTTTTGTCCTCTTTTTTCCGTAAATATGAGGGGTAACTCCGTCAATTTTTAAAATTTCTTCGATGTTTTCATATACAACATCACCTGTATATCCTTCAGCCCCCACTAAATTCACCATGATTCCAGCTACTTTACTTTCGGTATTTCCTAAAGGAAGGTTTAAAATACTACGTAAATGTTGTTCAAATTGATTGGTATAACTTGCTTCGATAGAATAGTGCCCAGAATTATGAGTTCTTGGAGCTACTTCGTTCACTAAGATTTGATCGTTTTCGGTTTGGAACATTTCTACTGCTAGTAAGCCTACAAAGTCAAAAGCATTGGCCACATTAAGAGCAACTTCTTGTGCTTTTTTAGCTACAGTTTCATCAATTCTTGCAGGACAGATAACGTATTCTACCTGATTAGCTTCTGGATGAAATTCCATTTCAACTACAGGGTAGGTTTTGGTTTCTCCATTGGCATTTCTGGCTACAATAACAGCTAATTCATTTTTAAAAGGAACTAACTTTTCAGAAATACATTCTCCAGTAGGTAAATTTTCTAAATCGTTGATTGAGCGGACTATTTTTACGCCATTACCATCGTAACCAAATCTTGCAGATTTCCAAACGAAAGGAAAGGTGATGGCTTCATTACTAATAGAGTGTTTCAATTCTTCTAAAGAAGTAAATCTTGAAAAATCGGCAGTAGGAATACCTTTATCGTGATAAAAAACTTTTTGATGCGCTTTGTTTTGAATGGTTCTTAAGTTCTTAGGCTTTGGGAAAATAGTAAGTCCCTCTGCTTCCAAAGCATCTAAGGCATCAATGTTTACATTTTCAATTTCTATGGTTAGTAAATCTACTTGTTTTCCAAAATTGTAAACGGTATCGTAATCCAATAAATCTCCTTGGTGAAATTCATTGCAAATTTGAGCACAAGGGGCTTCGGCATTTCCGTCTAAAATTACAGTATAGATGTCAAATTTTTGCGTTTCTGTAAGTAACATCCTTCCTAATTGACCGCCACCAAGAACGCCCAATTTAAAGTTTGAAGAAAAATAATTTTTCACTGTATTGTTGTTAGTGTGTTGTTGTTAGCGCAAAAATAAGAATCTAATTGTTAGTACAAATGTTATTAACGAGATATTCTTAATTGACTGCTATTTATAGGAGTTACAAAATACATTAAAGCATTGCATCCTTCACTATCAATGGGAGCACCATCAGCTAAGTAATTGTATTTTTTACCATCACAAGGGCATACAATTTCTACTCCTTCTAAGGTCATTAAAGAATTGCAGTTTCTTTCAGGGCACTGTTGGTCAAAAGCTTTATATCCATTAGTTCCTGTTCTAAAAATAAAAATATTTCTCCCTTGTATTGTGTTTTGAGATTCTCCTCCAGGAACTAGTAAGCCACTAAACTCAGGTAGCGATAAATCAATAATGGCGTTCATTGTTATACCAGAAAAACAATTATTTACAGGGACATTATCACTACAATTAAAACATATTGTAATTAGAAATAAAAAGAATAATTTTTTCATTTTTTGAATGGAGTTATTATAGTAACGCAACGAATTTACGAAAATTTTGTACATTTGTTTTCAATCTCATTCCTAGCGGTTTGAGATTTTTAAATTTTATAAACACTAATTAAGTACAGAAGGAGTTTATAAATAAAGAAAGAAGTTTATTGATTTTAAAAGAAGAGAAGAGATGAGTAACGTATCGTATTACACGGAAGAAGGATTAAAAAAACTTAAAGAAGAATTAGCGCACTTAGAACAAGTAGAAAGACCTCGTGTATCTCAAGAAATTGCAGACGCACGTGATAAAGGAGATTTGAGTGAAAATGCCGAATATCATGCAGCAAAAGAAGAACAATCGTTATTAGAAACAAAAATTGCGAAGCTTAAAAATGTGGTAGCAAATGCTCGTGTTATTGATGAAAGCCAGTTAGATACTTCTAAAATTTTAATCCATTCAATAGTTAAGATTAAAAATGCAACCAACGGAATGGAGTTTACTTATACATTAGTAGCAGATAGTGAAAGTGATGTAAGAAACGGAAAGTTATCTGTGAACTCACCAATTGGTAAAGGATTACTTGGTAAAAAAGTAGGTGAGACAGCTGAAATACAAGTTCCTAATGGAATTATGAAATTTGAAGTTATTGAAATTTCTCGATAAGAGAAAAAAGACTAAAGATTTATTCGGGTTTTAGCTACGCTAAAACCCGTTTTCTTTTTTATTTTTACAGTAAACTAAATAAAATAACATGGCTAGTATTTTTACTAAAATAATCAACGGAGAAATCCCATCGTATAAAATTGCAGAGGACGACAATTATTTTGCGTTTTTAGATATAAACCCAAATGCGAAAGGGCATACCTTGGTAGTACCTAAACGAGAAGAAAATAAATTATTTGACTTATCGAAAGAAGAGTATAACGGATTAATGTCTTTCTCATATAGAGTAGCGAAGGCTATAGAAAAAACAATTCCATGTGAACGTATAGGAATGAGTGTAATAGGTTTAGAAGTACCTCATGTACATGTACATTTAATTCCGTTACAAACAATGGAGGATATTCGGTTTACAAAGAAAGAAAAGTTATCGAGTGAAGAGTTTGTAGCAGTAGCGGAAGGTATTGCTAAGAATTTTGAATAAATAAAAAAGAGCTATGAAAGAATGGATTAAAACTGGTTTAAGTTGGGGATTTATGATGTTTTTGGTAATGACAATATTTTTCCCTTTGTATGATGGAGAAGAAATAACTCTGAAAAGAATACTTGTAGGAGCACTTGTTTGGGGAGTTGGAGGTTTGTTTTTTGGGTATACTATGAATATAAATTTAAATAAAAAGGATTAAACCTTATTCAATAAAATCTCAAAAGTAGTTCCTTTACCGAGTTCTGATTTTAACACGTGTATTTTCCCATTGTGATAATCTTCAATAATTCGTTTTGATAAAGATAATCCCAAGCCCCAACCACGTTTTTTGGTAGTAAATCCAGGTTTAAAAATTTGAGAGAATTGTGATTTAGGAATTCCCTTTCCTGTGTCAGTAACCAAAATTTTTACATGTCTAGGAGTTTCTTTCAAGTGTAGGGTAAGACTTCCTTTTCCAAGCATAGCATCGATAGCATTTTTAATAAGGTTTTCTACGACCCAACCGTATAGTTCGGTGTTTAAATTGCTAAGAATTTCATCTTTTTCAGCATTGAAAGAAAAAGAGATTTGTTTTGAACTTCTATTTTCTAAGTAGTCAAATGCCGTTTTGGTAACGGCAACAATATTGTGTTGTTTGAGTTCAGGTAACGATCCTATTTTAGAAAAACGATTTGCAATGGTATTTAAACGGCGCACATCTTTTTCAATTTCATCTACATAATCACTACTGATGTTTTCTGTGCGTAAGATAGCGATCCAACCTAATAGAGAAGAAAGAGGTGTTCCTATTTGATGAGCTGTTTCTTTAGCCATTCCTGTCCAAAGTTTGTTTTGTTCAGCCACTTTATTGGATTTATACACCATATAAATAATGATTAGAAATAATCCTAAAATAAGTACCAACGCAAGAGGGTAGTATTTAAGTTTGTATAAAATATCGGAGTTTCTGTAGTATATATATTCTTTTACATTCAAATATTCGAGTAAAATTGGCTCATTTTGCTTTTTCATTATGGCCAATTGTTGTTGAAGGTATTCAGCTTCTTTTGATTTTATAGAATCTAGGTTGTGAAACTGTTTTATATTGCCGTCTTTATCAACTAAAATTGTAGGAATATTCTCAATATTTTCAAAAACCTTAAACTCTAAGTTAAAACTAGCATTAAGGTCTTTATTGCTTTCAAACTCTTTCATAGCTGCCGCAAAAAGTTCCATTTTAGCACGCTCTTCGTTTTTAAATTTTTGAAAGAATACATAGGTGTTCCATAAGATGAAAGAAACAATAAGTAGGGAAATACTAATCGCAATTCTTTTTATCCAATACGTGTTTGTGAAAAAACTCATAAATCAAATATAAACTATTCTGTACAATAACTAAATTTATAAATTGGTAGTATATTTACAGTTGAAAATCAAGAATATTAATGTATGTCATTCCTTTAATTAGTGTGGAGTGATGATGTAAACAATTATAGATGTTATCAATTAATCCTAAAGATATACCTACGGCAAAACTTCATAGTTATTTATTAGGAGCTGTGGCTCCAAGACCTATAGCTTTTGCTAGCACAATTGATGAAGAAGGAAACCCTAATTTATCACCATTTAGTTTCTTTAACGTATTTGGAGCAAATCCACCTATCATGATTTTTTCTCCATCAAGAAGTGTTAGAGGAAATAAAACTAAGCATACTTTAGACAATGCAGCAGCTACCAAAGAAGTAGTTATAAATATCGTAAATTACGATATTGTACAGCAAATGTCGTTGAGTAGTACTATGTATCCAAAAGGAGTAAACGAGTTTGTTAAAGCTGGTTTTACCATGTTACCTTCTGATGAGGTGAAGCCTTTCAGGGTAGCAGAATCACCAGTGCAATTTGAATGTAAAGTAAAAGACATTATTTACACTGGAGAAGAAGGTGGTGCAGGGAATTTAATTGTATGTGAAGTAGTAAAGCTTCATATTAATGAAAACGTATTAGCAGAAGATGGAAGTATAGATCAATACAAAATTGATTTGGTAGCCAGAGCAGGAGGGAACTATTACAGTAGAGCTAGAGATGGTTTTTTTGAAATACCTAAACCATTAACTACATTGGGAATCGGAGTAGATCAAATTCCTTCAGAAATAAGAAATAGTTCGGTGTTAACAGGGAATAATTTAGGGATGTTAGCTAATGTAGAGGAGCTGCCTAACGAAGAAGCTGTTAATAACTTTGCGAAAGAACATACGCAGTATGTAGGCATTTCAACTGAAAAAAAACATACTTTTGCACAAGAGTATTTACAAAATAATGATGTAGAAAGTGCTTGGAAGGTACTTTTAATTAAATAGAATAGAAATGGAAGTAATAGGGAAAATTAAATTAATTAACGAGACACAAACGTTTGGTTCTAACGGATTTAGAAAACGCGAATTGGTAGTGACTACCGATGAGCAATATCCTCAAATGATTTTAATTGAATTTGTTCAAGATAAATGTGATTTGTTAAACAATTATCAAGTAGGGCAAGATGTTAAAGTTTCTATTAATTTAAGAGGAAGAGAGTGGATTAATCCTCAAGGGGAAGCAAAGTATTTTAACTCTGTTCAAGGATGGAGAATTGAAAACTTAGCACAAGGAGCTTCTCAAAATATTCCACCTGCAGATCAGTTTGAACCAGCGCCAGATTTATCTGCAAACGAACCAGATGATTTACCTTTTTAATTAGAAAGGATATTGATATAGAAGAGAGCTTTTTAGCTCTCTTTTTTATTTTGCGGAAAAATACATTTTCTATTGCGTATATCCACTTTTGTACACAAAGTAACGGTAGTATATTTGTAACATAATCATTCAATAAGAATTATTGAGTGAGAAATTTAAGGGGAAAAATAAAAACCTTCTGATTGAGTTCAGAAGGTTTTTTATTTACAATGTATTTATGATTGTTTCTTTTCAGGCATTGGACCTCTCAGATGAATAATCAGTCCGTTTAAAAAATTACGTAAAAACTGATCGCCACATTCCACATACTTTGGGTGGTCTTCTTTTCGAAAAATAGCATTGATTTCAGATTTAGAAACCTTAAAATCAACCAGAGCGCAAATATCAATAATATCAGTGTCTCTTAGTTTGTGCGCTACTCGTAGCTTTTTAAAAATGTCGTTGTTCGTTAGTGCCATATTTATATTAGTTTACAACAGAAAATATAGCCCAAGCATAAACGGCAAAACGTGCAAAACGAAATAAGCCTACAAAAACTACATTTTTAAATGGATATTTAATCATACCAGCAGTTAAACAGCTAATAGCAAAAGGAAGCGGTAATAAAGCTCCTACTAAAATTAAGAAACCTCCCCATTTACTGGTATTTTTAAGGTTCTTAGCCATTTTAACTTCTAAATAATTTCTAACAGAGTTAATTTTTAACGAAGCTCTTCCAATAAAGTAAGCGCATAGTCCACCTAAATAAGACAAAGTAGCTAATAGGGTAAGGTTGATAAATGGACTACCTGTTTTTTTAGACCAAGCAATAAAAATTTCTGGTGGAACTAATCCTAAAATTGTTTCAGAAATAAAAAAAGTGATTAAAACACCAGCCCTTGAAAAGGTTTCGGTCATGGTTTGTAATCCATCGTTAATATTATACACGTATTTGTTAAATAATATCAGGGCAATAACTACACCTACTATTGGCCAAAAAGCCTTTTTTAAGCTTTCCCATATAAACATATAAAAACCAGTACGATTGTAATAGTTATGCAGTCGTTTATAATGGGGTTTGTCTATTTTCTTTTTATTCTTTTTACTCATCGCCAAAAAGCCTCTGTTTTTAGGAGATGCAAAGGTACGAGGTAATAAGAAATTAGGCTAACAAATATTTGTTAATTATTAAAGGTTTGCAATTGCTGCTTCAGCACATCGTTCACCATCCATGGCTGCAGAAATAATTCCACCCGCATAACCACCACCTTCTCCACATGGAAATAAACCTTGAATTTGTGGGTGTTCTAAGTTTTCTTTTCGAGGAATATTTACTGGAGATGAGGTTCTAGATTCTACCCCAACAATATTTGCTTCTGCTGTATAATACCCGTGCATTTTTTGCCCGAATGCAGCAAAACCTTTGCGTAATCTACTACCAATTAATTTAGGAAGTAACGAGTGTAAAGGCGAAGAATTCAATCCCGGTTGATACGAACAATCATTTAATGAAGAAGAAAGTCTGCCTTCTACAAAATCTGTTAAACGTTGTGCTGGGGCAACCTGACTTCTTCCGCCAGCATTGAATGCCATTTTTTCTAAATCTTTTTGATATTGTAAGCCTTTTAAAACTCCGTATTTCTCATACTTAGGCAAGTCTTTGTCAACATTAATTTCAACAACGATACCTGAATTGGCAAACTTGTTATTACGACGTGATGGCGACATTCCGTTTACGACAACTTCACCATTGGCTGTTGCCGCAGGAACGATGAATCCACCTGGACACATACAGAAGGAATATACTCCGCGGTTCCCAACTTGGTGGACTAAACTATAAGCAGCAGCAGGTAATAATTCATCACGTTGACCTGTACAACTGTACTGAATTTGGTCAATGATCTCTTGTGGGTGCTCTACACGAACTCCCATAGCAAACGATTTCGCTTTTAGTAAAATATCTTTTTTATGCAGTAGTTCGTATATGTCTCTTGCTGAATGACCTGTAGCTAAAATCACAGCATTTACAGCCATTTCAGAACCATTTTGTAGTTGTATGGCCTGTAGTTTATTGTTTTTAACGATGAAATCGGTAACACGGGTTTCAAAATGAATTTCGCCACCGTGTTTTAAAATCGTTTCACGAATATTTTGAATAATTTTCGGAAGCTTGTTGGTTCCAATATGAGGATGTGCATCTACCAAGATTTGGTCAGTAGCTCCGTGATATACCAAGTTTTCAAATATTTTACGAACATCACCGCGTTTTAAACTTCGAGTATATAATTTTCCGTCAGAATAGGTTCCAGCACCACCTTCACCAAAGCAATAGTTAGAATCTGGATTTACTTCATGAAATTGGTTAATGGCACGTAAATCTCTACGACGGTCTTGCACATTTTTACCACGTTCTAATACGATAGGTTTATACCCTAGTTCAATACAACGAAGCGCTGCATACATTCCCGCAGGACCAAACCCTACAATATGAATTTCTTTCGCATTCGACACATCTTTATATTCAAAAATGTAGTCGGGAGTATCAGGTTGTGGTTCGTTGATGTAGACTGCAATTTTATAATTAAAAACAACTTCTTTTTTACGTGCGTCAATTGATTTACGCAACACTTTTACGCTAGTAATATCAGCAATACTAATACCTAGTTTTTTAGCAGCTTTTAGCTGTAATATATTGTCTTTACGTTCTTCTACTAGATTAACACGTAATTGAAGTTCTTTTACCATACTGCAAAACTAGCTAAAATAAGATTCAGTCTATTTAATTATTTTAGCAAATCAAACCCTACACTATGAAAATTACACAGGTTATAGAAAATGTATTTAAAAAATACTTGCCTTCACCTTTTACCATTGCTATTTTATTAACTCTAATCACACTTTTGTTAGCGTTGATTTTTACCAAACCAGAAGAGAGTTCTGCGATTATCTATTCGTTAGAGGTTTTACAATTTTGGGAAAGTGGAGTATGGTCTAACGGATTGTTGGTTTTTGCCTATCAAATGATGTTGATTTTGGTGTTAGGGCATGTATTAGTGTTGAGTAAACCTGTGAGTAATTTAATTTTAAAAGCTACAAAGTATTGTACTAATACGGCAAATAGTGCCGCTATTGTAAGTTGTACAACGATGTTGGTAGCTTTCTTTAACTGGGGATTAGGACTCATTTTTGGAGCGTTGTTAGCACGTAAAGTTGCGGAACATGCGCAAAAAAATAATATCAAACTAAATTATCCAATTATTGGAGCCGCAGGTTATATGGGGTTGATGGTTTGGCATGGTGGAATTTCTGGTTCAGCACCGATTAAGATTAATGAGAGCGGACATATCAAAAGTATTATGCAATCGGTTTCTTCGGAAGAGGTTTTGGCTCAAATACCAGATGTAATTGACTATTCACAAACCATCTTTAGTTGGTGGAATTTGTTGATTTTTTTACTGGTGGTAATTACAGTATCTGCGACTTTTTATTTCTTAGGGAAAAGAGCGAATCCGACCCCTATTAATTTACCAGAATATCAAATGAATGCTGAAGAGAAAGCAACTACCCAAGCAGAAAAATTGGATAGCTCTAAACTTTTGGCAATAGTTTTTGGAGCTTTGATTTTAATAGCCTTTGGGTATCGTTATTGGGCAGATATTCAGCAGTTAAAAATTACGCCTAACCTGATTAACTTTTTTATGTTAGGATTGGGAATTATCCTTCATGGAAGTTTTAAAAAGTTCACCAATGCTGTGGGAGAATCGATTAGTGATGTTTCTGGGATTTTAATTCAGTTTCCGTTGTATTTTGGTATTATGGGCGTGATGAAAAGTACGGGGATGGTTACTTTAATTTCTGATTTTTTTGTATCGATTTCAACAGCGACGACCTTGCCTATTTTTACCTTTTTTAGTGCAGGTTTGGTAAATATTTTTGTGCCGAGTGGGGGTGGACAATGGGTAGTGCAAGGACCTATTGTGGTAGAGAGTGCTTTACAATTAGGAGTTTCGTTACCTAAAGCAATTATGGCATTGGCTTACGGAGATCAAATCACCAATATGTTACAACCTTTTTGGGCATTACCTTTATTGGGAATTACAAAGTTAAAAGCGAAAGAAATTTTACCCTATACATTAATTGCAATGGTGGTAGGAAGTACTATATATTTGCTGGGATTATTACTATTTTAGTGTCATTACGAACGAAGAGATGAGTGAAGTAATCTTTTTAAACAAGATACTGCTTTGTACCTCGCAGTGACGATTTTTATTATAACAGATTAATATGATTTGGCTTTCAGATAAAATAGAATTTCCGCCATATGAATTGGCTACAGATGATGGCATTTTAGCCTTGGGCGGTGATTTATCGGCTGAACGATTGGTGTATGCCTACCAACATGGTATTTTTCCGTGGTTTAATGAAGATGAGCCGATAGTTTGGTATTCTCCATGGGAACGTATGGTGTTGTTTCCTGAAGAGGTGAAGATTTCCAAATCGATGAAGCAAGTATTGAAAAAAGGTGATTTTACCATAACAGAAAACAAAGCTTTTGACGATGTTATTTTTAATTGCCGACACATCAATCGTTTTGATCAATTAGGTACTTGGATTACCGATGAAATGGAAGATGCTTACATAAACTTGCACGACAAAGGCTATGCAAAATCTATTGAGGTATGGGTTGATGACAAACTGGTAGCTGGTTTGTACGGAGTAGATTTAGGAAACGAGGTGTTTTGTGGCGAAAGCATGTTTAGCAAAGTAAGTAATATGAGCAAAGTAGCGTTTATCCATTTAGCTCAAAAAGGAGGTTACAAACTCATCGATTGCCAAGTATATAACGACCATTTAGCAAGTTTAGGTGCGAGAGAAATTCCTAGAGAGGAGTTTTTGGGGTGGTTGTGAACGTGTTTGTATAAGATTAGTTGCGTATTTTAAACACTAAAGTTAGAAAATAAATCACAAATAGAAAGTCTGCGAGGACTTTCGTAAGTAGGCTATAACTAGCAATTAATTTTATACGTTGTTAGGTGCTGGCTTTTCTTTCCGCAAGTGGCTAGTGTTGGCGTGAATGCTCTTTTAAATTTGAGAGGCGCGAACAAACTTTAAATGTGCTTGAACTTGCGTTTGCTGAATGTAAACTTTCAATTAATTCGTTATTTATTAATTGCTTCTAGAAAAGGTATTTTCAAAAAATTCATATCACCATATTTATTTCTTTCTAATATATCTATGTATTGTTCATGTGTCTTACCAAAATTCATATCTGCAATATATTGTTCTTCGTAATACATTCTCATTTCATCAGTACAACATTCTGCTTTAAAATTTTCCTTTATTCCAAATATTCTGTCCCAAGAAGTTACTTTGTCAGGACTAACAGCGCTCGTGAGGTCGATTTCAATATCTTTTGGTTCAATTGTAGAATCAAACGTTTTGTTAAATGTTATATCAATTTCAATATCTGGAGTTGTTCTGCTGTAAGGATAAAAAGCAACTGTTCTTGTTTTACTTTCATCCTTTTTTCCTTTGTTGTTTGTAATATAAAGTGTGTCTTCACTCAATTTATATTTACTATTGCAAATGTCACAGATTGGTATAAGGTTTTTAAAATTCAGAGAGTTGAATGGATAATGTTTTCTTGGTAAATAGTGGTCTAGTGCACTCCTGTGAGTATGAAATTGGGTTAATACTTTATTAATACCACAACATTTACATACAGAAGATTTTTTTACAACTGTTTTGTAATAAGCGTTTATATCTTCGTATATATTATAAAATGGAGCAAGTTTTATGCAATGATCGTAAAGACAATCACAAAAAGTTTTTATTGCTTTTTTTAGATTGACATTAATGTTTTCAATTTGATCATATTTTACAGGTTGAATGTCACCATTACACAATTCTCGTATTTTATTATTGTTATGAACAGCGGTTTTTAACAGTTTAATTTGTTTACGATTAAGTGTTTTGCAAATTATGTAAGCTTCTGATAATGGAGTTAAAATATAATCCGAATTGATATCGTCAATAAGGTTTCTATATTTATGTAAAACCAATGCAGAACTAAAAGTTGGTGCTGCAATTTTATTGGCATTAAAAATCACATCAAGCATTACGTGATTTACGAATGATTGTACTTTCTGAATTTTGGAATATGAATAATTATATGGTTTAAGCATAGTCTATTTCTTGTCCGTAACTTCTTTAATTAGCATTAGTTTCTCAATTGAATCACCAAATTCATTGTTTAATTCCTCTATTAAATCTTCTGT
Organism: Tenacibaculum sp.; assembly: GCF_050290165.1. Lineage (GTDB taxonomy): Bacteria > Bacteroidota > Bacteroidia > Flavobacteriales > Flavobacteriaceae > Polaribacter. The sequence continues at coordinate 193,847 of NZ_JBNKHD010000011.1, forward strand.
TTTCTCTCCACTATCGAAGCGTTTTTTAAATTCTGTCATTTTTGACATAGCGTAAGATCCAATTGTCTCTTTGTTTTTAAAAATCCTATTAGTTAGAAGATTTACAGATGTTCCATAGGTATCAATTCCTAATTCACTAGCTTTCTTTGCTGTAGTATGGCCATCTTCGCTTTTTTCAAAAAGTACTACATTATCAGGTAAACAATCAGAAATAATGAACGGTGAGTGTGAAGTAAGTAATACATCTTTCAATAAGTGAACATTGAAGTCTCCGTTTGGTAAGCCTTTTGGATTGCCTGATGAAATACTGTCATTAAGTGTTTTTACAAATTTTGCTCTCCAGCTTGGATTAAAATGTGTCTCTGGTTCGTCTAAAAGTAAAAGGGAACGCCTGTCTTTGAGTAATAAACAAATCCCCATAGTATGGAGAAACTGATGTTCTCCATCTGAAAAACTTCTTAAAAGTAAATCTTTAACTTTACCTGTTTTAAGCTCTTTGTTAATATAGAAATCTAAAAAGTGAAACATATCTTGGCGAGGACTGCCAACTGGTAATTTACCATCAGTATAAATACCTTTAGAGCGATACACATCAATTTTAGTTTCTTCATCAACAAAATGATTGTTTAATTCATATAACAATCTGAAAAATTGGAAGCATTCCAAAGAGGAATGAAAATGCTCTTTGAAAGCTAATTTTGTTGCATCATTTACGTAAAAATCTAACCATAGAGTTTTTGTTTTTTGGTTTAAAAACCAAGAGGTAGCGCATTTTTTTAAATCATCTAATTGGTTTTGTTCAAGAAGTTTAAGAATAGGAACCTTTATAGTTTTTTTTATTTTCTCATCTTGAAATTCAAAATCGTGTAAATTAATATTCATTCTGAAGCTTCTCAATCCCAAAATACCTGTATTGTCAATATGTCTTAAAGGTTCAAGCGTCTTCTCATTTTCAAATAATAAACAAGCCAATAGTACTGCCTGACTCATATTATTGTCTATATAAATCAAACTGTTTTCAGGTTCATCAAAACGGTCGTAATTATCTCTAGTTGCTTGTTTATACTCATCTAGGTGCATTAAACGACTTTTGATAAAAGGTAAACTTAAAATCTCGTTTTCGCCAGATGAATAGCCAATGACGTGAGCAGGTAAATAATCTTTCCCATCAGCGGAACTGTTTCTGACTTTTGGTGGAGTAAGTGAAATTTCTCTGATTTCAGTAGAGCTGTCAAATGGAAACGGTTGAATGAACATTTGAGGTTCTTTTCCTTCTTTTTTTATTATAATTACCTTATCAAAATAATATAATGTGTATTGTCTTCTATTGTGCTGACCAATCAAGTATTCTAGTGTAAAGGCATTTGGTGAACATTCGGTTCTTTTAAAGTTCCTTGGATCTTTAATGCTTTCAGGTAAATATTTAGCAACACAAACTTCTAAATGATAAAAGATATTTGCCAATGCTTCTAGTACATTAGATTTTCCGCTTCCGTTTAATCCAGCAAAGCAGAACGGTCTAAACTGTTCCATTGCTTCTGTATCTGTTAATGAATGGAAGTTTATTTCAAACCCTTGTTGTAAGCTTCTGAAACCGTCTTCATTCTCTATTTTAAGTCTTAGTAGTTTCATTTAGACGGTTAGTTTTACTCGGTTTGTTTTTTTATCAAATACTTGTTTTATTTTTCCTTCTTTCAATAACTCAAATACAAAGGCTTTAGCCTTATCATATATTTCCTGTTCGTAAAACTTTTTTTCATTTAATTCATTTTTATCTAATCGTTCTAGAAGTAATCGAATTGACTTGATATTACTGTTTTCTTTAAAAAAAGTATAATTATTTTCCAATAGCACTTCTAAATCAATATCATCCCCAAATTCTAATTCTCCTTTAAACGCTAGTTGAGATAATGCCCTTTCTAAAGTTTCAAAAACCTCTTTAGACAGGGTAAGTTTTCTTTTTAGTTCAATGTATTTGTTGTATTTCGTTTCAAATTGTTCTTGTAATTCAATACTAGGGAAGGGGATATGAATATTTCTGAATTTTTCCATAGAAATATTGAGCATAGAACCACTAGATCCTGTGGCTATTGAATGAAATGATTTTCTAACATCCTTATGTTGTAAAACATAATGCAGATAAACCTTTTTTATTAAAGTTTCATTAGTATCAATTTTCCAAATTTTATCAGGTAAAAACAGGTCATTATAGTCTTTATCAACTATAGAAGTTGCACCAACTAGCTCTAATGTATTTGCTCTACTAAAGAGTAAATCTCCTTTTTTTGGATGTACTAACTTCTTTTTTATAGTCTTCTTTTTTACTGCTTTATATTCATCTGGATTAAATATTCCTTTTGTGACAGCTCCAGTCTTTAATACACCAAGTTCATCATCTTGTAGCTCTTTTTTATTTTCGCCTCCATAGCTTGTTCCCGCAGTGATTTTTTTAATACAATCATTAATTGGTTTTATTTCCCATTGATTAGGCCTTTTCATTGGACTACCAAACATTTCCAAAAACGTAGCTCTTAACAATTCATCATATTTAGCAATGGTTTTTTCTCGCTTATTCAAAATACTTTTTACTTTGTCAAGTATGGCTACTATTTTATTTTGGTCTTCAATATTTTTTGGAAAACTTAACTTAATTTCCTTTAAATTTTTATTATTAAGGATTGGAACAACTGCTTGATTTGATTTATCTTGTAATATCCTTTTGTTATGACGAATTAAATAGTTGAAAAAATATGGGTTAATTATATTATCATCTACTAAAACACCTGTTATTTGTTGATTTGAAGACGCTTCTTTTTCAATTATTCCTGAATTTCCTATATCACCAATACAAGTAATTAAAACAGTTAAAGGTTCAAAAAGAGTGGCTGAATTATTGACAGCATACTCTGAAATTTTTCTTAATGAATTTACTAAAATTAAATTTGAAGTAGAAAAATCACTAGGTGTAAACCAATTATAATTAGCATCTTCAAAATTTAATAAATTAGCTGTTTTTGGTGTTGAACCTGTTTTTATTCTTTTGGTAAAAGAACCAATATTTTTTGTTATGATTTCCATCATCCAATCAAGTTTTTAAGTTCTTCCATCTCTTTACGGATTTCATCTTCCAAAACAAATAAGGTTTTTAAAATCTTTTGAGGTGGCTCGTATGTTTGCTCTTCGTACTCAAATTTCTTATAACGGTTATAGTTTAGGTCAAGTCCATTTTCCTGTATTTCAGTTATTGGCACATAAAAATGATTGGTTCTTTCAACAGGTGTTTTTGTATTCTTATTTTTATAAGCATCTATTACTATTGGTAAAGGATTTTCTGCTAGTTTTTTTCTGTTTTCGTCAAGACTATAACCATCATTTTTCAATTCATAAAACCATACTTTTTCGGTATTCCAAATTGAGCTTTCTTCTTTTACCTTGGTAAACACCAAAATGGATGTTTTAACTCCTGTATAAGGCTTAAACGCACCACTTGGAAGAGATATAACTGCTTCTAGTTTATTATCCTTTAAAAGTATTTCTCTAGTTTGTTTTTGTGCTTTGCTACCTCCAAATAAAACACCTTCAGGGATTATTACGGCAGCTTTTCCTCCTGTTCGGAGCATTTTTGAAATACGCATAAGAAAAAGCAATTCACTATTAGTTCCAGTAATTTTGAGTTTATCACTCATACCGTCTTTGTCAATTCTACCTGTAAATGGTGGGTTAGCTAAAATCACTGAGTATTCTCCATCCTTATATTCTTCGTCATATTTTTTGGAAAGTGTATCTGTATTTTCTATTTGAGGAATTTTGATGCCGTGTAGCATTAAGTTCATTAAACCAATACGAACCATTGTTTGGTCAACATCAAATCCATAGAATGATTTTTCCCAAAGATTAGCCCAGTCTTTTTGTTTGGTTATTTTATTTCCTCCAAAACGTCTAAATCTTTTTAAGCCGTTTTCATCTTCAATAACTTCTTTAGGATTGGTGTATTTTGTTAATATATGTTGATAAGCACCGACTAAAAAACCGCCAGTACCGCAAGCAGGGTCACAAATTTTATCATTCAGGTCTGGGTCTATGATTTCACACATCAACTGGATTAGGTGTCTTGGCGTACGAAACTGTCCGTTTTTTCCTCCTGACCCCATTTCGTCAATCAAATATTCGTACAAGTCGCCTTGTGTGTCCTGAAATTGCTGTCCTTCGTCTTGTTGTTGCTTTATATCTTCTAAAAGTTCATCAATAGATTTGACAGCTTCATTCAATAATGCTGAATTGTTGATGATAAATGTTGCGTTCTCCATATACCTTGAATAAGGTTGTGAAGGATCATTTAAGTTTTTAATAAACTCAAATGCTTTATTTGTAACTATATCCAACATAGCATCAGGTTCGAGTTGCGAGAAATGAGACCAACGACAATCTTCCTGACCTTCAAAAATTGATTTATGTTCTTTTTCTTCATAGACAGCCTTAGCTTTTTCTAATGAATCCGAATCATCAATTCTTCGCATAAATAGCAAATAAGAGATTTGTTCAATAGCTGTAATAGGATTAGTAATACCTCTGCTCCAGAACTTATCCCAGAGTTTATTGATTTTCGATTTTAATTCGTTTGATAACATTTGGTTGTATGTTTTTTTGTTGCTCTGATATTTCTTGTCTTATGGATAATCAGCATTTATTAGAGACGATTAAATCCTTAACATCTATATCTAGAATTATAGCAATTTCCATTAGTATTTCTAACCTTGGTTGTTGTCTGTTCTGTACATAAGCATTTACCATATTGTAGCTTTTTCCCAATTTTTCCGCAAGCCAAATTTGCTTTATCCCTTTTTCTTCCAACACTTCCTTAATTCTGTTCATTTTCAGATGTTGTTTATTCAACAACTAATGTAAGTAGTTTTTTAAAATTATCTTATAAAGTTGTGAGTTTTCTTCTCGTTTTATTGTGTGGGTGGCGGTAGGAAAGGGCAAGCTCTTTTTATTTTGTGAGGAACGAGCAAAATGAAATGTGCTTGACCGTGCGGTGGTTTTTAGCTTGCACCTAACTTGTTTATATAAGTGTTTTTAGTGTTTTTATACGAATGATATGGAGGTATAATAGCACTTTTTTATCCAAATATAAAAAAATAAAAAGAGTACTAAGAGTCTAATTCAATAGGGTTAACTAAATAAGCGCCCTTAAAACAGACGCTTATTTAGTAGTATAGGTTTTAAGTAGCACTCACGGGACCTGTAAGCGGAGTTTGAGCAGGTTTGGCAATTCCATAAACCACTACGACCCCAGAGCCGCCACCCCAGGTAGAATAGGCAGGGTCGGGTTTTGCTTCCATCACTGTTTGAGGGAGGTTCCAGTTATTGGCACACCAAAGGTTTCCGGCTTGGTCAACCACTACATCAGTCAACATTTGGATACTGCCCGAATGAATGGTGTGAATCACCTCTCCTGTAGTAAAATCTTCGGTTCGTCCAGTTGGTGAAGCACCTGCCATAAACGATACACCTCTCCCCATAAAATTGGCAACCCAAACATCATCATTCCCATCAATAGATACTCCCCAAGGAGCGTTTAGTTCCCCATCTCCGTAAGGTGTTAAATTTGATTTATGGGTAATTTTATCAATCGTATCTATAGGCTTAGCATCTGCAGGAATCATAAAAACGGATCCTGTTTTATTCTTACGTCCCACTGTTTGTTGTAGGTGCGGATATCCAAGCGCAAATCCTTCAATAATAGAAACGCCGTCTGTAGTAGTGGTATGAGGGAAGTCTGGACTTGTATTGCAGGCTACCCAACAATTTCCTTTGGAGTCCAAAGCAACTCCACGTCCGCCACCAGCAAGTATAAAGCGTTCTACAGGTCTGTTTTTTTCATTTGGAGCATAACGTACTAGCGATACACCGTTGGTATTACTAATCCATACACGGTTGTTAGCATCTATCGAAGCAGCAAATGGAGCAGAAAGAGATTCATTAAGCTTTTCATTTACAACAACTCTACCTCTGGTAAGGTCTCCCTCAGGAAAATGAAGCATGATGTTAGATGAGGTTCCAACAATCCAAATATCACCATTCGGTGCTACTCCAATACCTTGTAACCCTCCAATTTCATTTAAAGCTTCCGCTATATGTTCTGGAACTTTTTCAACGACTGGTGAACCGTCTTCTAATTTATACACTCCAATAGAACCGTTAAAACTCGTTACCCAGCAAGTACCGTTTTTGGTAACAGCCGTACCCCAACCAGCACCATCAACGCCCATTCCGGTATAACCCGTTACAGGTGGAGATAGTAGTTTACCTGTTGAATCCAATTTAACAAGTCCGCCGCCGATACCTTGGTATACACCATTTTGTGCTCCTGGCATCCAGTTTAAACCCGTCCATAAGTTTCCTTCTTTGTCAAGAGACAGTTTTCCAGGAGCACAGATTCCCCCTTGACCAAAACCTAAAATCATAGCGAAATCTTCTGGAGCAAAACTTAGATAAGGTACAAAAGGCGCATTGCGTCGGCTCACAGGAACTTTGCTGTTAGGTTTGGCAGGGAAACCATCTTCTGGTGATGGATAGGCTTTGTCAAAAAGATGAAATAAATCTGTTGGATATAACCAAGGAGATTGGGCGACACCAATCATAGCTTCAGCGGTATTTTGTGGTTTTTTACCGCCTAACGGTGTTGTGTATTTCATGAAGTTTTCCTTCCAGTTGTATCCTTCAATCTCTACCGTACCGTAGGCTGTGATTAAGGCTGCTAATGTATTTAATCGAGCCAGTGTTTCATTTTGTGTAATATTGAAAGGATCCATTAACACCTCTCCATATGATCCTGTTACAGGATTGATAAGGTTAGGAGTGTTTTTAGCGGCAATTCTAATTCCGTGTAAGTTTCCTGACAACTGAAGGCCGTTAAAAAACTGAGCACAGGTAAAAGCAGAAGCCACCGTAGTTAACTCGTTTACAACAACTCCATTTTTTGTAATGTCCTCTTTAAAATTAGGAGAAAGCACAGATAGCAGTACTACTTTAAGGTCAGCTAATTCAGCAGTAATGTAGAGAACAGCATCATTTGATGTTGGAGTTGCTTTTAGGGTAAATTTTCCTTTTGCCTCAGGTGCAATGATATGCTCACCAATTGCATCTTTATTGTTTGCTTCCCACAACTTTACAATTGCAGTAACATCATTAGATTGATTAAACGATACCTCTCCTTTAATAGTGATTTGGTTAGATATAGCCTTAGTTGATTTTAATGTTGTGTCTCCTTTAATAGTGGTTTGATTAGACATAGCTTTAATTTGTTTAGTTAGTTTTAATATTGAGAAAGAATTTTATAGTTGATTCTTTTAAGTAGTAGTTATTACTTAGTAACCGTTGTTGTATATAGTTTTATTTTCTAAATTACTAATAACTAGTTTACATAAGTACTATTGATGTTCTTACACCCTAATAATAGGGTATAAAAGTGCTTTTTTTAAGTATAAAAAATGAAAGTTGTAGTAGGTTAGCTAATCGTGTTTTTTAAATGGTGTTTTAGAAGTTTTGAAGTAGAATTCAAACCCGTTTTATGGGGTTATCTTTAAAGTAGTTTCGGTACCTGAGTTGGTTAATTTAATAGTAGCCCAACTAGCTTTAGATGGAGTTTCGGTTGGATACCAATTACGATTGGTTTTTACGATAACCAGCAATCCATTATCGTCACCAACAACAGTGAACGTTTCATTATTGTGATTTTTTTCGAATAAATGCAGTCCATAGGTGTCAACTAGATGTTTTCCATACACATCAGGCTGATCTTTAACAATTCCAAATTCACTGATATTTAAAATTTGACTACTATTGAACTGATCTGTAGCGGGATTGTCTAAATCGTGTCGAGCAATAAATTCTAAGATATTTCCATCAATATCAAAAAAGTATACTGAATTGGCATTCCAATTCTCGAAATTAGTAATCAGTACCTCATTATCTTTTTTTACGAATTCAAATTTGTTTGTTGACCATTCAATTGCTTCCTGTAATTTGTTTTCGGGGATATTAAAAGCCAAATGATAAGCGGGTGAAGGGGTTTCAGAATCTTCTATAAATTTTAAAAGGGAAGTACCAATTTTGATATGTATCAATTTGTCGTCAACCTTTGTGGTTGGGAGCTCCAATACATTTTTATAAAATTCCTTAATAGGTTTTATATCAGTTGTTTTTATTTCAATTTCGTTTAGCGTCATCTCGGTAGTTTTAAAACTTAGAAGAATGTAGGTGTATCTAAATTTACTAAAAAAACACGTCAATTATGGTACCAACTACCTAGTTATTCAATGGCTTTTTATAGTTTTTGATTTTTAGTTAGGCTAGCACAAGGATTACCTTATTTCTATGTAAAACTTAAACGGTTAAAATAAAATCGATAATGTTTTCAACGTGGATTTTTGTTGTGTCAAATACAGGGAAGTCGAAATCGTTTTGTCCAATTAGCATAGGAATTTCGGTACAACCTAAAATGATTCCTTCTGCACCTCGGTCCATTAACTCGTTTGCGTATCGTATAAATTTTAGCTTCGATTCTTTATTTACAATTCCTTTTCCAAGTTCATTTTTTAAAATGTGCTGTATCTCTTCAATATCTTTTTTTTCTAATGGAATAAGGGGCTCGATATTACTTTCTTTTAGTTTGTCTTTGTAAAAGTCCATTTCCATTGTAAATTTTGTACCTAATAATCCTACTTTACGAAGCTTTTCTTTTTTTATAGCTTTAGCTGTCGCTTCAGCAATATGAATAATTGGAATATCGATTTTTGATTGAATTTCATCCGCAAATAAGTGTGCTGTGTTGGCGCTTAAAACTATAGCGTCTACATTACTAGCAACTAAATTTGTACAAGCATTATAAATTAGGTCAAAAGAATTTAACCATCCTTTGTCTTGAATATCTGAAAAATTCAATGAATAAATTAAACATTCGGCAGAATTTAAACCTCCTAATCTTTGGTTTATTCCTTCATTTATATACTTGTAGTAATCTAAAGTTGAGGTCCAGCTAATACCACCTACCAATCCAATCTTTTTCATTTGATATCAATTTTTAACTTGTCGTTATATGAGTTGTTTACTTAACCTAGTTGAACAAATGAACTATTGTAATAAAATAAATAAGGACTTTATTTAGTGCAATCTATTTTGGTTAATGGCATGGTTGAGGTATAACTAATGTTAGTTTTATCTTTAAATGCATTTCCCGTTTCGTTTAATTCACCAAACCCTTCAATTAACTGATTGTCTTTTACCATAAAAGCCACTTCTCTAGTACTTTCTGTTCCTTCAGAAGAAAAGGTATAAGTACCAATCAATTTATCTTCATTTAATTCACCTATAAATGTTCCTGTATTGCTATCTTTTTCAGCTAATGCGTATGTAATGTTCCCTTTAATGGTATTATCAATCTCGATAATTTCGAGTGAAATTTGATTCCCATCTTTACTGTATTCGTAGCATCCTACTTGTAATAACGTAGTAGGAGTTTCAACCACAACCTCTTTTGATTCTTGGAGTGTATCATTTTTTGATTCTTTCTTTTTACAGCTTATAGCTACTGTTGTTACTAAGAAGAGTACTAAGATTTTTTTCATTTTTATAGCGTAAAATTGATTAGTCTACTTTTTTAAATACCAATAGGGTTTTATCAGGGTTAGAAAGTGTTAATCGGTTATTACCAATTGTATAAGAAATAGTACTTGCTAATGCTTTTGTAAACTCTTGTTCTTTTTCATTACCAGTAGCACATAACATTTCTGTTGAAATGATATTGGTAAATCGAATTTTGTTTCTTTCAGAAAAAAGTTCCCCTCTAACGCTGTTGCATCCTGAAGTTCCCATAAAGGTGTTTTCACCAGTATTTATTTCTATATAAGGAAGTTCTTTGCCAAAATCTTCTTTGCTAACCTTGGTGCCATTTAACTCTTCTAAAGCCCATATGTCATGCAGTCGGTAATTGGTAATGTATTGACCACATCCTTCTAAGGTCGTAAATTCTTTATCCTTACCTTTTTTATATTTAAGGGTTACCGAGTACGGAAACGATTTACCCGACATGGCATTGATGCACTCCATTTGAATAACTTCAATCCTAATTGCAGCTAATTCGGTATGTATAGTATACATTTTTACATTGTTGTCTTGCGCGTAAATTGGTTCTGTATGTGGTGTTAAAATAGAATCGGTGGGTGTTTTAAACTTGATCATTTTGTCTGAGATGGTCACAGTCCAAAAAGGTTCAACCCCATGACCTTTAAAATAATCATCAGTTATAAGTTGTTTGTTAACCGAAGATTTTACTTGAGTTACAGAATCGATAGTAACAGTATTTTCTGGGGAATTACTTTTTTCTTTTTTGTTTGAACACGATGCTACTACTAAACATAAGCTTAGTAACAGAGGTATGAAATTTTTCATGTTATTCAGTTTTTTTAAAGCGCATCATTGATACATCATTAATCAATAAGTTTAGTTTACCTTCTGTATCAATATTGAATCTGTTAACTTTTTTTATTGTGTATAGAAATACTTGCTCTCCTTGTCCGCAAAACATCATGGTTGTAGAAATAGGGTCACTAAAAGAAATTGCTTTACCATCTAATGTATACGATGCCGAATATCCATTACAGCTATTATTTCCTTCGACTTTTTGACTGTCTTTATTAAATGAAATTTGTGGTTTTCTATCTGGATACAATCCTTGAAAAGCAATTCGAGGACCTGAAATGTACTCTAATTCCCATTTAGATCCGTAAAGTTGCTTGCTATTCATGTTTTTTAATGAAGAACAAGAAAAAGAAATCATAGCAAATGCAAATAGTGTTATAAAGACATTTTTTTTCATTTAAGGTTTTGTTTATCGGGTGATTTAAAGATACTGTTTTATTTTTAAAACGATAAACAACCTCTCTTTAATACATTGAATAGCCCACAAAATAATTGATATCAATTATTTTGTGGGCTATTCTAACTTAGAAAAGCTCTTATTTTACTTTAAAACTGTAAATTCTATACTAGAATCGGTAAATACCGAATGTGTTTGTGTTTTAAAATCTTTTTCGTCTGCTTTGTAAATATTGTCTACATAGGTTTGTGGATTCAAATCTATTAATGGGAACCAAGTACTTTGCACCTGTATTTGTACTTTGTGTCCTTTTTTAAAGGTATGGAAAACATCTTGTAATTTAATATTTACAGTAGTTTTCTTATTAGGAGTAAAAGGTTCAGGATTCGAAAAACTATTTCTAAAACGCCCACGCATTACCTCACTACGCACCATTAAATGATAGTTGCTCAATTTTAAATGCGTTTGCATTTCGTCATTGTCGTTTTTTAAATCGGCAGGATGTACATCAATAATTTTGACAATCCAATCGGCAGCAGTACCTGTTGTAGCTATTTGTAATTTAGCTAAAATATCTCCAGCAAGCGTAAAATCTTCTGTTAAAGCATCGGTTTCAAAAACCAATACATCAGGTCTTCGAGCCGCAAAACGTTGATCGTCGGTCATATATTTACGAGGTGTAAATACGGTTTTAATATCTTCTGAATAAGGTACAGGGTGTTTAATGTCACTGATAAAATTTATTTTCTCGTTTCCTTTTTGAGTTGCTGTTAACTCTTGGTTTTCTGATAAGAAAAATGTTTGTTTTTGAGCATTTTCTGGAGGCCATACATCATACGATTTCCATGCTTTTTTTCCAGTGTCAAAAACATACGCTTCAGGTAAACCAGAGTTTTTAGTACCATCTCCTTTTAAAAAGTGATTAAAGAATTTGGTTTCAATATCTCTTTGGAATTTTAAAGAAATCGAATCACCAAAATAGTAGTTTCCTACAGAGTTAGCTACTTTGTTTCTTGACCATCCACCGTGATCCCAAGGTCCAAAAACTAAAGTATTGTAATTATTAGGTTGATTCTTTTCGATGTTTTTATAAGTAGCTAAAGGACCGTATAAGTCTTCCGCATCAAACCATCCACCAACTACCATGGTAGCTACACTAGAAGGAACTTTATCTAAATGTTGAACAAGCCCTTTGCTTTGCCATACAGCATCGTAGTTTGGATGCTCCACCATTTCTTTCCAAAAGAAATCATCAATACGCTCTTTGCTATCTACTGTTTTAGTATCTAATTTATCGTATTGAAAATATTCATTCAGGTTTTTTAACGGACCTTTATCTAAAAAGAACTGATATTGATCTTGTGTTTTCATATCAGGAAACGAATACCAAGCAGAATCTGTAGGTTGATCTTTATAGGTTCCAAATAAAGAAATGGCTTTAAAATAGCTTAATAAAAAAGCTCCATTATGATGAAAATCATCAAAAAAGAAATCAGCAATACAAGCCTGTGGTGAAGCAGCTTTTAACGCAGGATGCGCATCAATGGTAGAAACAGTTGTGTAATGACCTGGATATGAAATTCCCCAAGTACCTACCTTACCATTATTGTTAGGAACGTTTTTAACTAACCAATCAATTGTATCGTAAGTATCACTGGTTTCATCGGTTTGCTTTCCTGTTTTATTCGGAATATAAGCACGCATGTTGTCATATACACCTTCACTCATCCAGCGCCCACGAACATCTTCATACACAATAATGTTTCCTTCTTTCATTAAAACTGGATTAGGACCAATCTTTTCTTTGAATTCATTTTCTCCGTAGGGTTGACAACTGTAGGGGGTACGTTGTAATAATATAGGATACGTTTTACTAGTATCTTTAGGAGAGTAGATGGTTGCGTGAAGTTTTACACCATCTCTCATTGTAATTTTTACTTCTTTTTTTGTGTAGTTGTCTTTAACATAGGTGTCTTCAAGTGTTTCAGCCTTTTTATCGGTCGTTTTTTTTGTGCAGCTCACAGTTATAAATAGCAATAACACTGCAAGTCTGAAAAGATTTTTCATAATGTGTTTGATTTAGGGTAAATATAAAAAATAGTAGGAATTATTTTTTAATGCATTATAAATTATCAACGTAGTTAATTAGTAATAGAAAAATTCATGCATTTACTTCAATTTTTTCTACAGAGAAGTATATCAATTATATAAACTAATTGATAATTAACGTACCTTTGCGACGGCATGAGAATAAGACGAGTTTCAGATTGGTTACCTACTACAAATAAGGAGGTTAAGTTACGTGGATGGGATGAATTAGATGTAATTCTATTCAGTGGAGATGCATATGTAGATCATCCATCATTTGGACCTGCAGTAATTGGTCGTATTTTAGAGAGTTACGGCTTACGAGTGGCTATTGTACCACAACCTAGTGTACATGATAATTTGCAAGATTTTGAGAAGTTAGGAACTCCTCGTTTGTTTTTTGCGGTTACAGGAGGTTGTATGGATCCGATGGTAAGTAATTATACAGCAAGTAAACGCCGTAGAGATAAAGATGCCTATACTCCTAATGGAGATAAAGGGTTCAGACCTGATTATGCTACTTCGGTATATTCTAAAATTTTAAAAGAAAAGTTTCCTGATGTTCCTGTATTAATTGGAGGAATTGAAGCTTCACTTCGTAGGGTAACTCATTACGATTACTGGTCAGATAAACTGTTGCCAACTATTTTGGAAACTTCAAAAGCTGATATGTTGGTATACGGAATGGGAGAACAACCACTACGCGAAATCGTAGAGTTGCTACAAAAGGGAGTTCCGTTTTCGAGTTTAAAAACGATTAAGCAAACGGCAGTTTTATTAGGGGAAGGAGAAAGTGTTCCTAAGAATAAGAACTGGGAGGATATTGAAATTAGTTCGCATGAAACTTGTTTAAAGGATAAAAAAGCCTATGCTTCTAACTTTAAAGTGATAGAGCAGGAATCGAATAAATTATATGCACGTCGTATTTTTCAACAAGTAGGAAATAGAAAGTTGATGATCAATCCGCCATTTCCTACCATGACGGAAGAAGAGATTGATGCGTCGTTTGATTTACCATATACACGATTACCACACCCAAAATATAACAAGCGTGGACCAATTCCTGCGTTTGAAATGATTAAATTTTCTATCAACATTCACCGTGGTTGTTTTGGAGGTTGTAGCTTTTGTACTATTTCTGCACACCAAGGGAAGTTTATTGCTAGCCGAAGCCAAGAATCTGTTTTAAGAGAAGTAGATCAAGTTGCGCAGATGGATGATTTTAAAGGGTATTTATCTGATATTGGAGGTCCTTCGGCAAATATGTACAAGATGCAAGGAAAAGTACAGGCAATTTGCGATAAATGTGTAGCTCCATCGTGTATTTCACCTGTAATTTGTAGTAATTTAGATACTTCGCATAAGCCGTTAACCAAGTTATATCAGGCTGTTGATGCACATCCAAAAGTAAAAAAATCATTTATTGGTAGTGGAATTCGACATGATATGTTGGTGCCTGAGTTCAATAAGAATGCTGATCCTAAAGAGTTAGATGCATATACGGAGGAGGTAATGACAAAGCATGTTTCTGGTCGATTAAAAGTAGCACCTGAACACACCTCTGATCCAGTATTAAAATTGATGCGTAAACCATCTTTTAAATATTTTCATTTATTTAAAGATAGGTTTGATCGTATCAATGTCAAAAAGAAATTAAAGCTTCAACTAATACCGTATTTCATTTCGAGTCACCCAGCTTGTGAGGCGGAAGACATGGCAAACTTAGCTGCTGAAACCAAAGATATGGGCTTTCAGTTAGAACAAGTGCAAGGGTTTACACCAACACCTATGACAGTGGCTACGGTAATTTATTATAGCGGTTATCATCCGTATACCTTAAAAGAGGTAAAAACTCCAAAGACTAAAAAGGAGAAGGAAGATCAGCACAAGTTTTTCTTTTGGTATAAAAAAGAAAATAAGCAATGGATTAAGGATACGCTAACCAAAGTTGGTCGTACTGATTTGTTGAAAAAGTTATTACCAGAAGATACTTCGTGGCGTAAAAATAAGCCAGGACAAACAAAGAACACTTTCAATGATACTGTAACTTATAAAGAAAAGCCATCAAGAAGGAAGAACAAAGGTTTTAAAAAGAAAAGAAGATAATTCTGAGATATAATACAAATAAAAAATCCGCAATAAAGCGGATTTTTTTTATGCTTCGTTTTCTAAGCGATTTCTTTTCATTTCAAAAGCTTCTGTCGCTTGTTTGATAATATTTAGTGTATCAGAAGCTCTGATCATCACTTTTTCTAATTCTTTATCAAGATCTTTAGATTGGATGTCAAATAATTGAACTTCAACAACCCCGATTTTTTCAATTAAACTTTTTTGGGTGTTTTTAATATCTTCCATTTTGACCAAAACCGCATTCATGGTATTGAGCCTTTTTTGTTCTTGATCTGTCATAAGTTTCTTTTTTGAATTTCTATTAAGATATGAAAAAATCAAGAGTTAAGCAAATTGGTTGTTTTGTAAGGTGTTGATATTTAGGTTTTTTGTAGCGAAAAATAAAAAGCAGGAGTTAAATCCTGCTTTTATGTATTACTCAGAAAGTTCTAATACACTGTTTTTTACGCGAAGTCTTATTTCACTAAGTTTGTCATCTATCAATAACTTTCCGTCTCTAAAGACTTCTTTTAGCTCACCTTCTTGTTCTTCAGCCCAACTTACTTGATCATGTAAGTTGTATTCTCCGTCTTCTAAAGTAATTTTTAATAATCCTTTGGCAGATTTTTTGGTTCCATCATCAGTAATAGGATCTTTAAAAATTTCTCTTCCTTCTCCATCTACTTCTCCATAGGTAGCTTTCATAGCAAACCCAAAGGTATCTCTGGTATTGTATTGATATGTGAAAGAGCCAATTCCTAAAACAACATTGGTTGATGCAAATCCTTTTTGTTTTAAGCGTTCACAAATTTGTGTGGCTCTTTCAAGGGTAATACTATCCCCATAAATAGCTCCGATATGACTGTCTAATTCTTTATAGCCTTTTTCATTGGTTGTCCCTCCAAAAACTTCCCAAAGTAATTGTATAACACCTTTTTGTTCTTCCTCGGTTTTTCCGTTTGGATTTCCGCAAATAATATCAACTGGGTCACCACTATCTGGTCTAACTACTACTTTACCGTCTCTAGCTAATACTTCTTCTTTTAAGTTTGGTAAATATTCGGTAAGTACTTTCCATAAATCCCAAGTATCTGAAACAATTGAAACGATGCCTTTTGGATATATTTCAGTAATTAATCTTTTAAAAGTTTCTTCTTCACCAGTGTTGGTTCCCATACACATAACAGAGTGTTCAGTCGCAGCAACAGAACCCCCAATTAATTCGTTGTCAGAATCTGCATTGTAATATTTTTCTAAAAAGTCTACTGCAGGAATGGTATCTGTCCCAGTAAAACTCAATAAGTGACCAGCGGCACTCATTTCTGCGGCTTCTAAACCAGCCATTCCTCTCATAGAAAAGTCGTGTCCTTGCCAATCTACTAATTCAGGGATAGATGAGGTTTCTTGCGCATATTTGTCTAATATTTTTCTGTATTGTTTTGCGATGGTTGCAGAATTACATGGTAACCAAACTGTAGTAGATAATAAGGTTTCAAAATAGTTGGTTAGCCAAAAGAATTCTGGCAATGTATTGTACATGGTAAACATTGGTACTCTGACAGGAACTTCTGCGCCTTCAGGTAATGCTTTAAAAGACATAGGAATGTATCCTAAATCGTGTAAATCAGCAATATGTTCAATACCTACAGAATTTTCACCTAAATAATTATTAATTCTTCTACTGTACTGTTTGCAAATTTCTTCTTTTGGTTTGTTAAAGAAGTTGGTTTGAAATTCTTCAATGATATATTTTTTAATGAAGTATTGCAGTCCGAAAAAGACTACTTTTTCAACTCCTTGAATTCTGCTTTTTCTTGGTGTCCAGTTTGAATATACTAAAGTAGTATTGTTAGGGTATTGTCTTCTGTGGTCTACTTTATAACCGTCTGTATATAATAATGGATTCATAACTTGTTATTTTTATTTGTGTCAAAATTACGCAAATTAAATTATAAATGAAACTTTTCTTATTTTTTATTTCTACCTTTTTCGTTAGGATATAAACTTTTTACTTGATCACTTTGCCAGAACTCTTTGCTGTCAATATTCATAATTGTTAAACAGCCTGTAAATGCTGCACCAGTATCAATATTCCATAAGTTTAACATATTTATAGGGGTAGTTGAATTATAGCGTATTGTGGGGGTGTGACCAATATATATTTCTGAATAGTGTATAAACCTCTCAGGATATAATTTTGATTTTTTAGGTAAATTTTTATCAGTAGCTAGAGCTGTTTCCCATAAAGTTCTATCGAAATAATAATTAAGTTTAAATGTTTCTTTTTCTACTCCATGCATAGAGGTAAAACCAGCATGGATAAACAAACGATTTTTGTTATCAATATAATAAGGTTTCATTTGTTGAAAAAAGGCTAAATGTTCTTGTTTTTCTTTTTCTGAATAAGATTCATAACTTTTTTTAGTTTCTTCACCTCCATTTGTTAGCCATACAGTTTCACCATTACCTGTTTTTAACCAATCCTCGCACCATAAATCATGATTTCCTTTAATGAAGATGCATTGGTGTTTTTTATTTAATTCGATTAAAAAGTCAATAACTTGAGCTGATTCGCTCCAACCATCTACATAATCGCCAAGAAAAATGAGTGTGTCTCTAAGGGTAATTTGTGCTTTTTTTAAAACTTGCGGAATAGCTTTTAGCCCTCCATGAATATCTCCAATAACAAATGTTCTCATAATTATAAATCTTCAAATTTGATAAATTGAGTAGGAACAAGATTAGTTAACCAAACTCCATTTTCTGATAAAAAGAATTTAAATCCTTTTTTATGCATATGATCTGATTGCACAGTCAAGATTATAGGTTTACCTCTTCTGCTACCTACTTTTTTTGCAGTTTCTAAATCGGAACTAAGATGAACATGTTGTCTGCTCATTTTTTGCAATCCGTTTTCTTTTATTGAAGGAATAAATTTAGCAACCGTTCCATGGTATAAAAAAGGAGGAGGGGTCTTTGTTTCAGTTACTATTGTAACATTTTTTAAAGAATGTCCTTGATTGGCTCTTATTTTAGTTTTATCCTCATTGAATGTAAACCGTTGTTTATCGTTTGTTCTTACAACAAAGTCCAATTCTTCTTTTGTAAAAGAAATATTATTACTGTTTGACTTTTTAATAAGTTCATCTACTGAAGCCCATCCATGTGTATCTAAGGTCAATCCAATTTTTTCTGGTTGATGCCTTAAAATGAGACTTAAAAACTTACTTGTTCTTTTAAGGTCTTTTTCATTCATATTTTTTAAATTTTTATCAAAAATCATAAACTGTAGTGGAAATAGAATTTTCAATGAGCTCTTTTATTATTAAAGGTTCTATTTTATCCCACGTTCCACCAGCTAATCCACAGCCAATTCTTGGCATATGAACGGATGCGTTTAATTCTTTTGCTTTATTATGTACTTTTTGTAATCCTTGTTGAATAGCTTCATAACGAATAGGTGGATTACCATTCTCATCTTTTCGGATTTTGTGTTGTCCTATAAGATTTGCAACCCATAAATCTTCTTCAACTTGTATAAATTGAACTTCACCTAAATTAAAATTTTCTTGAGTTACATACCAGTTACGATATGCTTTTTCTGGAGCTTTCCATCTTTTAGAAACAGCCATTACAAAACCTTTACCCCAGCCACCAATATCATTACAAACATGAACAATAATTTTATTACCATCTTGCTTTGGTTGAGTTGCATCTCCTTTTATATATTTAACATCATTCATAATTAATAGTTTTATTTCTTATAACAATTTTTTGTTTAGTCTTTATAGCAATTTTCCCAATTCAATTTGTATACAATTCTTGTTTTCAGTAGTTTTAAAACTATCTGTAGTGAAAATTTTATTAAAATGTTTTTCAAGCTCTTCGAAACCTTTACTAAATATTCCATGACTTACTACTAAATATAGATTGCCAGCATTTTTAGCTTTTAGTTCTTTAGCTAGTCCTAAAAAGGTACCTCCTCCATCGCAAATATCATCTACAATCAAACAATCTTTTCCTTGTAAGTCGTCAGTATATACTTTAAAACCTGTTAGTTGACCAGTTTTTACGTTTCTGCTTTTTGAGCATTCGACTACTTCATAATTTTGAAGATGCGCAGCAACTTTATAAATCTTTTTTAGAGCGCCACCATCAGGAGAAATTAATACCAAACTTTCTGAAAGCTGTTGTGTTATTAACTCTATGAATTTGTGATTATCGATAACCTTACAATTGTTTAATAGAGCAGGAGTAACTTCAGAGTGTGGATCAAAAATGGTTACTGAATCATAATTCTGTGCATTTATAATATCTGCATATACCTTTACAGATAAAGGTTCACCCGATACCATCAATCTGTCTTGACGAGCAGCCGGAAAATAGGGAAGAACTACCTGTAACTTTTGAATCCCCATATTTTTTAAGGCATTAGAAGCTAATAACAAAGTACCCATATCGTTAAATGATTGAATACGATGTGTAATCGTTACTTCTGCTACATTTTCAAGATTAGAAATGATTTTAATATGTGGTTCCCCTCCTGAAAAAGTGAAGAAATTATAATCTATACTGTTTTCTGTTCCGTAAGGAGTAAAGTTTTTATCTAAGTTTAAAATCATATTGCGTAATTTTTACACAAAAATACTATGATTTCTTAAAAGAAAAAATGTTTTAGTGTTTTTTTTACGCAAACTTAATTTCAAAGTGGAACCCTTCTTTTTCTAATTCTTTGTATTTTTTAGTATTGAATTTAAAAAGTTTAGCAGGTCTACCACTAGAAGGTTGGTGTATTTTGTCTGTTTCGGTAAGTATTCCGAAGCCCATAATTTTTTTTCTGAAATTACGGCGATCAATTTTTTTATCAAGAATTGTTTGATATAAGTTTTCTAAGTCAGAAAAAGGGAATTCTTGATTAAGTAGTTCGAATCCAATTGGTTGGTAGTTTATCTTACTTTGTAGTCTTTTTAAAGCAGTGGTTAAAATAAGATTATGATCGAATGCTAACTTTGGAAGTTTGTGAATAGAAAACCATTGAACTTCATCTGCATCGGTATCAGCACTAATTTTAAAATGCTTAGGACTTACTAAGCCAAAATAGGTAACAGAAATAACTCTATTTCTAGGGTCTCTTTTAGGTGAACCAAACGTGTACAACTGTTCAAGATAATCAATAGTAACCCCAGTTTCCTCTAATAACTCTCTTTGCACAGCTTCCTCTAATGATTCGTTTTCCAAAACTAATCCGCCAGGTAGCGCCCAGATTCCTTTAAAAGGTTCAATACCTCTTTTTATTAATAGGACAGAGAGTTCTTTTTGTTGGTAACCAAAAACAACAGCATCTACAGCAACTTTTATATTTTGTGATATCTTCATTTAGTGTTGAATTTACACAAAATTACGAAAGTTTTAAAAAACTATGGATTCTTATTTTTAAACTTGGATGTTAGTTTATGTAAAGGTGTCTTTTTATGGTCTTTTTGAAGTGTAAATTGTACAATTTTGGCTGTAAAGGTTACAAAAGTTCCTATGGATAAAAAAGTATAAATAATGGTGAAAAGTTTACTAATGTTATGAGTAGGGACAAAATCTCCGTACCCTACAGTAGCCATTGTCATTACAGAAAAATATAAGGAATCGATAACAGCCCATTGTTCAAATCTGGTATAAAATACAGTAGCACTGGTGAGTAATAAAACGAGGAAAAAAGATAAGAATCTAAATTCAGGATCTTTCTTAATCCCTATAATCACAAGTTTAACAAACCGATAAAAGTTAATGAAAAAGGATATCATAGTTTAAAGCAAAAAATATTAAGAGTTTTAATATATAATTTATTTACAAACCTTACAATCCTCTTTCTCCTGAATTTCACCTACTAATTTCCCTTCTTCGTTTAAAACAAATCCACAGCAATCCATAAAACCTCGTGCTATCAGTTTACGGGCACGTTGAATTTGTGATTTGGTCGTGGGCAAATTTTGATTTAGTTGATTAGCAACTTCCTGTTGTTTTAGTCCTTTGATATCTGAAAGGAAAAGAGGGTCTCGGTATTTTTTTGGCAAGCTTTGTAAGATTCCACGTAGACAATCTTTTTCAGTATGGGAATGTTCTTCTAATTCTGTTTGTACTTCAAAACTTGCAAGCTCAACTGTTTGATTGGTATTTTTAAAATAGTCCATCACAGTGTTACGAGCAATCGAAAAAATCCACGGTTTTAGTTTAGTGATGTCTTTTAGTGTATGGAGTTTTGTATGAACTTTTATAAATGTTTCTTGTAAAAGATCATCAGTCACAGTAATATCCTTCACTTTACTTAAAATAAAGTGTTTTATATCATCCGCATATTTTGTCCAAACTTGTTGTGTTGTCATCCTATAAATTTACAAAAAATGTCACTCTGTGTAAAATGATAGTTGTGGTTTTCATTTTATTCAGAATGACAAAATATTAAGAGTTTGATTTAATTAACAGTTACAATTGCTACATGTGCAGTTTTCACAAGTGCAATTAGAACAGTCTCCTGTTTTACATCCTTCACAGGTGCAAGTACATTGATTATTATTTTTCATGATGTGTATTTTTTAAGTTCATATAGTAGACATGAAAAAGCGAAAAAAGATGCATTTATTTTGTAAAATATTTTTGAAGCATGTTCTAAATGAAAAAAGACACTTAAAAGCTGTTGCTCTCAAGTGTCTTTTAAACTGATGGTATCTAGTTATAAAGTTTTCTTGTTAGTTTACTTTTTTACCATTTACATAGGTAGCTAACACTTTTGTTTTTGGTATTTCTTTTCCATCAACAGTCATAATGTCTTTATCAAGGATAATGAAATCGGCTAGTTTACCAACTTCGATACTTCCTTTTTCATTTTCTTCAAAATTAGCATAGGCATTCCAAATGGTCATTCCTTTTAAAGCATCTTCTCTTGATAGAGCGTTGTTCATTTGGTATCCATTTTCTGGATAACCTTTTAAATCTTTTCTAATAGTAGCTGCATAAAAAGTATATATTGGACTTACATGTTCGATAGGGAAATCGGTTCCTAAAGCAACTTTTCCATATTCTTTTAATAAATCGTTGTATGCATAGGCACCTTTTATTCTCTCAGAACCTACACGGTCTTCTGCCCAATACATATCAGAAGTGGCATGTGTTGGTTGTATAGAAGGAAGTACGTTTTTGAATAAATCGAAATCTTTTACATCAACAATTTGAGCATGTTCAATACGCCAGCGTCTATCGTTTTTGTTTTTTAATACTTCATTGTAGGTTTTCAACATTACATAGTTGGCAGAATCACCAATAGCATGGGTATTCATTTGATACTCTGAATCTGCAATTCTTTTAGCTACTTTTTGCAAGTTTTCATACGAGTTTACCAAAGCTCCAAAATGTCCTTTCTTGTCAGAGTATTCATCTTTAAGGGCAGCTCCTCGTGAACCTAAAGCGCCATCGGCATACACTTTTACAGAGCGAACATTTAATCTATCCGTTTTTACAATGCCTTTGTTGAGGTAATAATCAAGATTTGCTGGATAGTTTGAAATCATAGCGTACACTCGCATTTTTAAATCACCTGATTGCTGTAAGCTGTCAATTAATTCAATAACCTCTTTGTCCAATCCTGCATCGTCAACAGTGGTTAATCCTAGATTGAAACAGATTTTTTCTGCATCTTTTAAAGCTTGAATTTGTGCTTGTTTAGAAGGTTTAGGAATGTTGACAAAGTTCATCGCATTATCAATAATTACCCCTGTTAATTTTCCATCTTTTTTAATAAACTCACCACCCTCAATCTTTGAGTCAAGAGTAATTCCAGCTAAATCTATAGCTGTTTGATTTACCAACATTGCATGACCATCTATTCGTGTAATTGCTACAGGAATACTAGGGAAAATACTATCTAATTTTTCTTTGGTAGGAAATTCTTTGATTTCCCAATCGTTTTGATCCCAACCACGACCTGTGATGTAGCTTGTGTTTTTTTCTTTTTGAAAATCAATCAAACGTTGAAGTACATCATCGTAACTTTCTGTACCCACCAAGTCTACTTTTTGCTGTTGTAAACCTAACCCGTAAAAATGACAATGTGTATCTATAAATCCAGGGTATACAGGGTTGTCTTTTGCGTCAATGAGATTCGTAGCTGTATATTTTTCTTGAATTTCTTTGTTGTTCCCTACAGCGATAAATTTTCCACCTTTTATAGCAAAGCTTTCTACTTTATCTGAGTTAGCATTTACCGTGTAAACTTTGGCATTGATAACAATAGCGTCTACTTTTTCTTGAGGTTTGCAAGAAAATAATAGGCTAAAAGCGAGTAGGGGAAGTAGTGTTTTTTTCATGGTAGCATTACATTAAAAGTATAGATGTTCAAATGTATTTAAACTTAAACAAAAAAAGGAAAACTAAAACTAGTTTTCCTTTTATAAAAATACATAAGAAAAAAAGTCCCTATTTACTAACGGCTTTTAAAGCAGCGTCAAAAGCAGGATCAATATAAGTTGTTGTTAGTTCGTCTACTTGTTTTTGTGTAGGGATAGTTTTTACATCTGGAGCAACACCAATAGCTTCAACAACTTTTTCTTCACTGTTTTTAAACGCCATTAAAGGCATGTAAAACTCTAAATAACCATTACTTAATCTATTACCTCCGTTAAATGAATCTTGACCTCCTAAACCAGCAGTACCACCACCACTATTATCTCCAACAATAGTTATATGATCTCCTTGAGATTTAATCATCATAGTACTAATTTCAGACATACTAAAAGAGTTTTCATCAATTAAGACTGCGATAGGAATATTTTGTTGAAGGGCAAATTTGTGAGGTTTTGTTTCTACAGGTGTCCATGGACTGTAGTTGAAACGACCGTTTCCTTCTTTAGTTCTTTGGTATCCCCAAACTTTTTGTTGAGTTATAAATCTTTCAGTGAAAATGCGAGCATCAATTACATATCCACCGCCGTTACCACGTAAATCTAAAATTATTTTTTTTGCATTACCATTGGTTATAGGATTGTATAATTTTTGATAAAGATTAAAATTGTAATTAGAAGTAATAGAGTTTAAGAGTACATCAAATTCATCAGTAAAAGTAAAACCAAAGAAAGAAACGGTACTAGCAAAGCTAGAAACTTTTTGATAAGTTGCTATGCGTTTATTGTAAATTCCGTAAAGTATACTAACAGCTTCTTTTTGTGCTTCAGTAGTACTTGAAGCATTATAATAAGCACCTAATGTAGGTAGCACATTTGCATGTTTTGTTTTGAACTCATTTTTAGCAGCTTGTGTGAAGTTGGCTAAAGGAGTTAAACTGTTTTCAAAATCGTCAATTAACTCAGTGTTTTTAAATTTGTTAAGAGCCTCTATGTAAGTGTTGTACTCGTTAGAGTTAATTATTGTACTTACTAATGTTTTAAAAGAACTTAAGTTTTCTTTCAATAGAGTTTCAAACTCAGTACCAGCTTCGTTATCTAATTTTTTTAAGTCATCAAAATACGATTGATTAATTCCTTCAATATCACTTATGTCTTCTAATAAAGGGAATGCTCCGTCTGTTATAGCAGTTGGGTAAACTTCAAAACCAGTTAACTGAATATACATTGTTTCTGGATCACTTTTTAAGAAACCAGCTAAAATAGGACCTTCTTGAACAATTGTAGTAGGGTCTAGCTTATCATTAGTCATAATGAAGCTTACTTCACTTTTGTCAATTTTTGGGTTTCTTTGATTTCTTCCAAAGCTAACAAAGCCGTCTTCTTTAGTGTATTTGTACTTCATGTTGCTAGAAAAACCAGCTGAGATAGAAGCGCTACGACCAGGTAATTTAACACTTGGTAAAGGGATGGTTACATTTAAACCGAAATGTTGGTCTAAAACTTTTCCAGTAATAATTTCAGCAAAATATTTAAAAGCTAAATTAGCTTCTTTTTCAGCGTCAATAGGATTTGCATCCGCCTTATTAAAAGTTGTTAGTTTTTTAAACTTAGGACTATATTTTTTATATACATTATCCCAACTTTCTTCTTGTTCGTTAAAATAGTTGTAATCGTTATTCATGGTATCCCAAAAAGCATTGAAAAGATCAGAATAATTAGCAACTTCAGTTCTGTTTAACTCTGCTACATCTAAAGAATCTTCTCTACAAGATTGAAGAGTATGTAATGATAGAACTAGTATAAATATTTGTAATAAGTATTTAAGTTTTTTCATAATAATTAGTTTTTAAAAGTTGTAAGATATTCCCATACCGTAATTAGAGGTGGTATAATAATAATTAGAAGTTTTTCTTAATTGTTTTTTCTGGTTATCAGATAAACCATACATAAAAGAATACTCAACAAATAGACTTAGGTTTTTGTAAAAGTTATAGCCTATTCTGGTTTCAGCTTGTAAACCATAATCTACTCTGTTAAAATGATTTTCATTTTTATCAAAGTCGTAAGACTCTGTCACTGTTTTCTTAGGGAAGCCATCAAAATCCAATTCTCCAAAAACTTCAACTGTACTTTCTCTTTTAAGTGAGTTCCACCAGCCTACATAGGTTCCAGCAAAAACCTCAAAGTTGAATTTGGTGCTTTTTAAAGCTTGATGTAGTGGTTGTATTCCTACCATTACTGGGATGTTAAAATATCTCGATTTATGAAGGGTTGAAACACCTTCACGTGTTCCTGTTCTTTGAAACCTATAGTTTTTATTAAGGTAGGTTAACCCTGTTTGTATACTAATATGTTTATATACTTTAAAGTTGACTCCAGTTTTAAAGTAATTTCCATTCTCATCTACATACTTAGTATCTACTCTATTACTAGCACTATATGTAATATTATTGTTATTCAATCCTCCAGAGAAGCTTACCCTAAACTTGTTTTGGGCAGAAAGGGAAGAGTTAATCAAAAAGGAAACAAAGAGGAGTAAGAATACTTTAGGGATAAAAGAATGCTTTCGCCCATGAGTTTTTTTATTTTTCATGCGTGTTAATGTTTAAATTAATAAATAATAAATGGTATCCGAATATGGATATAGCGTAATTTTTTTCTAGAATAAAATTGCGGTACTAAAACAGATGAATAGGTGAAAACCCTAATGTTTTATTTTGAATAATGTTAAAAAGAAATGAATTTTGTATTATTTTAATGTAAAAAGTATAAAAACAAAAGTTAGTTAGTGTTTTGGTTAATAGTATTATAGTTTGCTATGTGTTCTGACGAATAAATTTTAAAATAAATTTTATTTTTTTACAAAAAAAATGCTCTTCATGTATTTTATTACTAATAATATAGTTGAAAAGGACGAAAACTACATTCAAGATTTTTAAACTTAAATGTAGTTTTTTTATGAAATAACCATCTAAAAGATATGAGGTTTTCTAGCCTTATTAAGGAAGAGTTCTCATTAGTGAGTATAAATTAAATAGGCAATGTATAGCAATAAAAATTGGAGTGGTACTCTTATGATGGCTATTTTTTTTGAACCAATGGCTGGTTTTTCTCTAAAAACATCCCAAATATGAATTGGTAAAAAAATAAGCATTAACACAAACATGGCCAAGCCTGCTTGTTTTGCTGTTTGATTGATAAGTAAAGAAACACCTATGGTAAATTCCAAAAAACCAGCTATATAATTTACTGTTAGTTTTGGAAGAAAATTAGGAATAAACCGATTAAACATTTTAGGTTTCACAAAATGCATAACACCTGCAAAACCTAAAAAAAGACCGAATATTATTCGCAGCACTAGTATTAATGTGTTCATTAACTATGTTTGTTATAAAGTTGATAGTATAGTTTAGAAGTGTCTTTCTTTTTATTTTGCTCAATTTTCTTAGATAGATAATTGTTAAAAATATTGTACAAGAAAATTAAAATAAGCGCAATAATTAAATTGAAAATACTTTTTTTTAAAGTAATACGATTTTTTCTAAGTCCTTCTTTATACTTTCTTTTAGTTTTAAAATACTCTTTGTTTAACTTTTCATTCATCCTTATTGTTAAGGTTTTAAAGTTTCGTTATTATACAAGTATTTATCCATTAAATATACTATACTAGCCATAGAGGCACTTCCTAATTCTAGTTCACGTTTGTTTACTTTGTCAAAGGTGTCTGTAGCTGCGTGATGATAATCAAAATAGCGTTGTGAATCAGGTCTGTATCCTACTAAAGTAACGTGATCTTCTTTTAAAGGACCAATATCGGCACCGCTACCTCCACTTGTAATGTCATGTAATCCGTAAGGAGCTAATAATTTTTTCCACCCTTGTAATAAAGCCAAATTATTTTTATTGGCATCAATAGAAAAACCTCTAGGGGTATGTCCGCCTTCATCAGATTCTAATGCTCCAATATGAAGTTCTCCATTTTCTTTTGCTAAACGAGCATATTCTGTAGCACCACGTAAGCCATTTTCTTCATTCATGAAAAACACAATACGGATGGTGTTTTTTGGCTTGATGTTGTTCTTTTTTAATAAATAGGCTACCTCTAGTGACTGTACAATCCCTGTTCCGTCATCGTGTGCACCATCACCTAAATCCCACGAATCTAAATGTCCGCCAATCACCATAATTTTATCAGGATGTTCGCTTCCTTTAATTTCCCCAACTACGTTATACGAAGGTGCATCTGGAAGAGTTTGACAACTTTGCTTAAAGTAGAATTGTAAATTAGGATTTTCTTTTAAGTGTTTACTTAAATTTTCTGCTGCACGAGAACTTATTGCAGCTGCGGGTATATATTCTTCTTTAGGAATATCACCATACCCCATAGTGCCTGTATGTGGATAATCGTTAATTCCATTGGTCATAGAACGAACAATAACTCCTTTAGCTCCAAATTTACCAACAGTAGCTGCACCTGCAAAGCGTTGCGCTACACAACCACCATAGGCACGAAATGTACTAATCAATGTATTGTCAAAAGCGCCATTGAAGAATACAATTTTACCATTGGCTTTATCTCCTAGGTTTTTAGCTTCTTCAATATTTTTTACTTCGATAACTTCTGTAGTTATTCCATTAGAAGGTGTAGCTATAGAGGCTCCTAAAGCACAAATAGGAACATTAATTTTTTCTCCATTAAATTCATAGTTAGCGACTTCTTTTTCTCCGCGAACCCAATGAGGTACCATAACTGGTTGCAACCAAACAGAATCTAAACCAACTTCTTTCATCAGTTGTTCTCCCCAAATAACTGATTTCGCAGCACCTTCAGAACCTGATAAACGGCTACCAATGTTTTGAGTTAAATCACGCAACCATCCGTAGGATTTCCCTTCGGTAAGAGCCGAATTGAATAGTTGTTTAATTTGTGTTGAATCTTGTTTATAACTAGCTTCTGTGTAGTTGTTTGAAGCTGTTGTGATTTGTTTTTTTTCTGTTTTACAGGCAAAGAAAGCAATACTTGCCGCTAGCAAAAAGGTAGTTTTTTTCATTTAGGGTATTAATTTTTAATACCCTAAATGTAAGTTTTATATTTTAAATGCTAGAACAGCGTATCAAACTTCCAAGTTAAACCTCCCATTGCTTGGAATCCTTGTACATTAAAGTTATTAAATCGCTGATAGCTGTTATTCAAAACATTGTTTAAGTTTAAAAAGACAGAGAATGAATCATCAAAATGATATCCACCATTAAAATTCACATCAAAATAGCTTTCTAGGTCTGTAGCAGTAAAGGTATCAGCAGGCAAAGCATCATAAACTCTTCCTTTTCTGTTTCCAACAAAATAGAAATTTGCTCCAGCATACCATTTGTCAGTTTTGTAGGTTCCGAAAATTTCACCTTTTATTTTAGGGGTGTTCCAAGCTTCTGCTTCATTGGTTAACGTAAATTTATTGAATTGAGCATTGGCTCCAATAGTCAGATTCTTTATGCCGTCATAAGCAATTTCACCTAAAAAGGACATCAATTTAATGTCATCATACACTACTTTAAAAGAGTTCCCGTATTCATATCCATAAAAAGTAAATCCGTTAGTTCCTGCAATGTTATCACCATCTGATTTTGATTGATTTAGTACAAAAAATGGATTGTTCTCAATATCAGCATAGCTTACTTTAGCATTATAACTGAATTCGTGATCTAAATTACCTCTAATACCCCCAAAAACATCATATTTTTTATTAGTTTGACGCATGTCAAGAGTAGGAGATAAGTACGGATTATCATCTGTAAAAGTTTGATACATATTGGTCGTTAAATCACCTGAAGCCCCTACAAATACATTCGCAAAATCTTTAATAATTGGATATGAGATTTCTACATCAGGGTAGATGAAAAAGCTATTTTCACTACGTTCTGTATCCATAGAGAAGTAACTTTTTGCGCCTAATAAAATTGCTAAATCTTGTACATTAAATTTATAGGTTGGATGAACACCTAACGTAATAAAATTAAAATCAATAGGTGTAGTAGCATCGTATGCATAAGCATAAGATCCTCCTAAATAATTAAGAGTAGTGTTTACATACAAATCATTTAATTGACGGTGAAAATTGTCAAGCGGAAATTTGAATTGCGCATTACCATCTACTAAAAATTCAGCACTTTCAAAAGAGTCTGAGAAAAAAGCAATTTGCCCGTTAGCTTCTTCTAAATAAGAATCATCAGGTTTTACCTGACCAAATATTTTAAAGTGATTGTAGCTTTGAGCTTCTTCGATAGCACTTATAGTAGCTTTAGTAAATGTGATATTAGTAGGTAAACCATACCAGTTGTATTTGTCTTTTTCAGCATCTAAACCAGCCGTCCATTGAAAATAACGTTCTTGTTGTGTATAAGTTAAGTTTAAATCGATATTGTAAAAACTGCTACTTAATTTAGTGTCAGCAACTGGATCAGAAGACAGTAAAAACTTTAAATGCGCCCCTAATTCACTGTTGTAGCTTTGACTACGTCTAACATAAGCCTCCAAAAAAGGAGAAAGGACATTTCCAAGACCAATAGACACATAGTTGTCGTATAGCTTTTCTCTTTTTCCAAGATCTACTTTTTTCATAGTTCCACTTTTAGGAATAAAGGTAGAAGCTACTGGAACTGAAAATATTTGATATTCTAACGCTTTTTTCTGAGTTTCTTTGGTGTGTTCAATTACCGGTTTTTGCTTTATTTTAAAGGCATCCGTAATTTTTGGGACATATGAAGTTACTACGTTTACAACTTCTGTTTTTATTATAGTGTCTTTTGCTTTATTGGTAACATTCTTTTCTTGTGCATTTGCATATGCTATCACAAATAAAACAAGTAAACTTAGGTGCTTTTTCATCGATCTAATCATTTAACTTTCGTTTGTTGTTAACAAATTTTAGTTTTGGGTAGTTACTGATTCGTTTGTCTTTGCTTCTTTATTTTTGATGGTACGAAGTTCATTTTTAGCTTCTTCAATTACATCTTTATACTGTGTAAAGTTTTTGATGATATTCTCTAAGATGTAAGTAGCTTGGTAGGCATCTTTTAAAGCGTAATAATTCTTTGCCATAATTATATAGCTTTTCACCCCCCAGTACTTATATGATGAGTAATTAGCAATTAAGTCTTGAACAGCTTTGGTAGATGCTTCGTATTCTTTATTTTCATGCAAAAAGAATGCATTGTAGTATAAACACTCGGCTTTTAACTCTCCTGTTGCTTTTCTGCTAGCTTCGTTAAAATATTCTTCTGCAGTTAAAAAATCATTGTTTTTGAAAGAAGAACGAGCTAAAATGATTTTAGCATCTTCTGCAATATTGGTGTCTACTTTTCCTATGGCTAAGACCTTTTCAGCATAAGTAATAGCATTCGCGTAATCGTCTTTTTTATAGTATCCTTTCATCAAATTACTTTGAGCAAAAATGATGTTTTGTGGATAATTAGCATCCTTTTCTAATTGTTGAAGTACTAAAATACCATTATTCCAATCTTGTTTTTTAAGATAGATGTTCGCAAGTTTAGTCAACGATTCTTCAGTGAATTCACTTTTATTTTCTTTAGCTACATGAGTGTAATGAGGAACAGCATTATCAAATAACTTAGTATTGTTATACGCTTGAGCTAAATAAAAATGAGCTTTTAATACATTAATTCCATTAGGGAATGTTTGTAAATATTTATTAAAACCTTCAATAGCTTTGGCGTTGTTATTTTCTAAGAATTTGTTTTCAGCAGATTGGTAAGTAGCATTGTCTAACTCTGCATTGGTAACGTTAGCAAAACTCACATTTTTTACCCAAGCAGCATACTCATCAACTTTACCTAAATCAATATATACATTTTTAATGTTGGTAACTGCTTGTCTTGCCTCATTAGAGTTTGGATGTTTTGCAACAACTTCTTTATATTTTTCAATTGCTTTTCTATTGTTATTACTTCCATAGTATAATAATCCTTGACGTAAAAGAACGTTTGGAACGTAGTTACTTGTAGGGTAATTGGCTAATAAGCGCTCGTATGCTTTTTGTGCTTTTGAGTCCTTATTTAAGGTTGTATAAGTTGTTGCCAATTGGAATAAAGCATCATCTTTTAACTGAGATCCTTCGTATTCGTTAATCAGTGTTTCAAGGTCTTTAATTTTAACATCATTTTTCCCTAAGAAACCATTACTCATAGCTGTTTGATATTGTGCATAATCTGCACCCACACCACCTTCTTGAATTACTTTGTTATAAGCATTAATAGCATTTGTATAGCTTTTTGAAGCATAAAAAGAATCTCCTAAACGATTTGAAGCATCATCGTTTAAATCATTATCATCAAGATTTTGATCTAAGAATTGCTGAAAGTATTTTGCAGCATTTGGGTAGCTTTTTAGTTTGAAATTAGTATATCCAATTTGATAGTTTAACATCTTAGCTTCGTCAATCTCCTTATCGGTAACAGATAAGAAACGCTCTAAAGCATTTTGATAATTTCCTAATAAATATTCTGTTTCAGCTAACCAATAAGCTCCTTTGCTGCTTACTATTGCGTTTTCCGATTGTGAAGCATTAATAAAATAAGGTTTGGCTTCGCTTACCTTATTTTCATTAAATAACTGAATACCTCTGTACAATGAAACTTCATTAATGATACTTTTACTATCTGGTGTTTCAGAAGTATTTAAAAAGTCTAATGCACCCTGGTAGTCTTGTTGGTGTAAGTACGAGGTAACTAATAAATTACTAATTTCAGCAGTATTTGGCGAAGTTGGGTACTTTGCCAAAAAGCCTTTTAAAACATCAGGAACACTTTCGTAAGGATTTCCTTCTTCATAGCTCAATTTAGCGTAATTTAATGAAGCGCTTTCTGTAATTTTAGCGTCAAAATCCATTTCACTAGCGTTCTTAAAAGCATTTAAAGCCTCATGTTTTTTATCCAGTTCTAAATAACATTCTGCTAAGTGATAGTAAGCATTTTGAGCTACTTTGTTGTTTCCATCAATAATTTTGTTGAAATTGCTAATAGCAGTTTCATAGTCTTTTTGTTGATAGTAAGCATAGCCTAAATAATAATAGTCGGTGTTTGTCCAACGACCATTTTTACCTTTGTATTCTATTAAAAAGGGAATCGCTTTATCGTATTGTTTTAGATTGAAATAACTTTCCCCTACTATTTTAGAAATCTCAGAAATCTCTTTCGGATCTTTAGTAGTTTCTAATAATTTTTCTCCAATTTGAATTGATTTGTCAAACCTTCCAGCCTTAAAACTGATATCTAAGATATAATAATTCGCTTTTGCTTGATAAGTAGCATCGTTAGCTAATTGACTTAAATTATCTTCAGCCTCTCCAAAATTTTCTTGTTTATAGGCGATAAATCCGTAGTAATAACGAGCGTCGTTACCGTAAACGGGATTTCCTAATAAGGATTGAAAGCGTGGTTTAGCATCTTTTAAATAATTAGAAACTAAAAGAGCATATCCCATTTTATAGTTGAGCTCATCTTTTTCTTCTTGATTTAATAGCTTTTCGTTTACTTTTTGATACCACTTTAAAGAATGAGCCGCTTTTCTATTGGCAAAATAATAGTTTCCAACATTTAAAAATGCTTTTTCCTTTTTGTTGTTATAAGGATAGTTTTTTACAAACTGTAAAACTCTTTCATCAGCATCATCTTGTTGCAATTTTATGGCACACATTGCATCATAGTAATCGGCGTCAGCTTTTAAACTATGGTGCTTTTCTGATTTTTTTGAAACCTCTCTAAAAAGAACTTGAGAAGCAGCATATGCTTTATTATTATACAAGCGTGTAGCTTTGTGAAAATCGGTATTAATATCTGAATTGATAGCCGTTTGTTGTGCTACCATTGATGCGGTGATGGTTAAAAAAAAGAATAAACAATAGCTTTTTTTGAAACAATTAAATCTCATATTTTTTAGTTATCTAGAAACTATAACGTTAGTTTTTTATTTTTGTTGGAAGATTTTTTACCAAAAGTAAGAAATGTTACAGAATTACATTATAAAATTTTAGATTTGTAAAAAACATATACTACATGGAAAATCCGGTTTTACACCTTGAAAATGCAGACATTTATCAACAAGACAATTTAGTATTGTCAAAAGTAAATTTTACATTGAATAAGGGAGATTTCTATTATCTGATAGGAAAGACTGGAAGCGGAAAAAGTAGCTTGTTAAAAACCTTGTATGGAGATTTACGTTTGCAACGTGGTCTGGGGAGTATAGTTGACTTTGATTTAAAGCAAATGAAAGAGAAGGATATTCCATTCCTACGAAGAAAACTAGGGATTGTTTTTCAAGATTTTAAATTGTTGAACGATAGAAATGTTTTTGAAAATTTAGAATTTGTATTAAAAGCTACGGGTTGGAAAGATAAAAACGAGATGAAAGATAAAATTCATGAAGTTTTAGATAAAGTAGGGATGAAGGAAAAATACTACAAGCAAACCTTTGAACTTTCAGGAGGTGAACAACAACGTGTAGCTATTGCAAGAGCTTTATTAAATGATCCTGAATTAATATTAGCAGATGAGCCTACAGGGAATTTAGATCCTAAAACTTCACTTGAGGTAATGGAACTGTTGAATGAAATTCACCAAAGTGGAAAAACAATTTTGATGGCAACTCACGATTATCAATTAATTGTAAAGTTTAAGCAAAAAGTGATTAAATGTGAGGGTGGAGAACTGTTTGAAGTAGTACAACAAGCAGTATAGTATTATAAAAAAGAAACCCACTTCAAGGATGAAGTGGGAAAATTGCTATGAAAAACTATGAAAAGAAACACTACTAATGTTTCTCTACTATAAAGACGTATAATTCCACAGAATCTTACGCCATCATTATAACTTTAACATTTTTTTATAAAAAAATCCTGAACAAATAATTGCTCAGGACTTTTGAAATTATGTGCTCTTAACTTTTTAGAAAGTTAACGCAGCGTTGTTGTTTTTTACAGCTTCAGCTGAAGAAGTTAAGGCTTCTTTTTCTTCTTCGCTTAAGTTAATTTCAACGATTTTTTCAATTCCGTTTTTACCTAATACTACAGGTACACCAATACATAAACCAGATAATCCGTATTCACCTTCTACTAAAGCTGAACAAGGATAGATTTTCTTTTGGTCACAAGCAATTGCTTGTACTAATCCAGATACAGCAGCACCAGGAGCATACCAAGCAGAAGTACCTAATAAACCTGTTAAGGTAGCACCACCAACTTTAGTATCTTCTTTTACTTGTTCTAATCTTTCTTCTGATAAGAATTCAGATACAGGAACAGAGTTACGAGTAGCCAAACGAGTTAAAGGTACCATTCCTTTGTCAGAGTGACCTCCGATAACCATTCCGTCAACATCAGAAATAGGAGCTTCTAAAGCTTCAGCTAAACGATATTTGAAACGAGCAGAATCTAATGCACCACCCATACCAATAATTCTGTTTTTTGGTAATCCAGTTGCTTTGTGTACTAAATACGTCATAGTATCCATTGGGTTCGATACTACAATAATAATTGTGTTAGGAGATTGCTCTACTAAACTAGCTGCTACTGTTTTTACAATACCAGCGTTGATTCCTAATAACTCGTCACGAGACATTCCTGGTTTACGAGCAATACCAGAAGTAATTACACAAATATCAGATCCAGCAGTTTTGCTATAATCACCAGTAGTTCCTGTAATTTTAGTGTCGAAACCATTTAAAGAAGCAGTTTGCATTAAATCCATAGCTTTACCTTCTGCAAAACCTTCTTTAATGTCTACTAAAACAACTTCAGAAGCGAAATTTTTAATAGCAATGTACTCAGCACAACTTGCACCTACTGCACCTGCTCCTACAACCGTTACTTTCATTTTATATATGTTTTTTGTAATTAATATGTTTATAAGTGCGGAATCCGCACAAGATGCACAAAAATAGCGATTTGACTAAGGATAAAAAAGAAAAGCTTCCTGAAATTTCAGGAAGCTTTTCTTTTTTATCTTACTAGAAGTAATTAGAACTTATGAGCAGAAATTAGGTGATTTTTCTCATTGATAAATACCATGTCATCTACTGTGTCAATTACATAATTTGGTGTTTTGTCTAATAAGGTAATTTCAGTTTCAATTTTTCCTGATGCTTTATTTACCTTAATAATTTTATGAATGGAAGGAGCATCTTCTCTTTTTATTTTAGTAACAATAAATTGGCTGTTTTTAGTGATTTTTGAATTATAAAAACGCTTTGAAGTTACATTGAAAATTTCGTGCATATTTCCATCACCTGTTCCTATATATAAACCAGCTATTTGAGAAGTTTCAGAGGTTCCGTCAGTTTGGTCTTTTGAAGTTCTGTAGGCTCCATTGGATAAACTACTTAACATTTCAATATTGTCTAATGAACCTTGTATGTCAAAATCGACACCTGCAAATGCAAGACCAAGTTGTGCTACACCAGTTAACCCTTCAATTGAAGAGGCAGGTTTGTAATAACTAGAATATTTAATTGTTCCATCAGGTTTTAATAAAGATATATGTTGGTCGGTATATAGTAAATATCCTTCATCTTTTATATATTCAGCTACTAAAGGAGTTTTTCTTTTAACTTCTTCTAATCTAATGTCGTCAGCAAACTGATTAATTTCACCAGATTCTAAATCGAATTTATATCCTTTTTTATTTTCAAAAAGAATTACTTTGTTCTCATTTTCATCAAAAGTTACAGCTGGAATTGATTTGAATTTTACATCTCTTCTCCAAACGTCTTTCCCTTTTCCATAGTCTAAAATATTAGACCTTTCTGTTGAAATGTATAAAACACCTTTTTCTGTTGGAGTTATGTAGTAAGCGTATCCATTAACATTGGTATTCCATATTTTTTTACCTTCTGGAGAAACTAATGCAATAGAACCTTTTTTCTCATCTTTACCAATAGCGATAAATCCTTTTTCATGAGGGATAACTTCATCAAGGTATTCGATTTTGAAACTTTTTTTCCACTTAAATAAATTAGTTTCAGGGTTTATGATATTAAAACCTTCCGTTTCTACCAAAATTAAATCGCCATTATTATTCGTAGTAACATCTATTAATTCTCCTCTTAATTTTAATTTTCCAGGAGTGATGTCAGTACCATTATCAGGGTTAAGAACTAATAATTTACTAGATTTCTTTATTCCAACATATAAATTGTTGTTTTTCTCTGAATATACTAGAGCATTAACCTTCTTTTTGGTTTTGTGTTGCCATGTGATTTCTCCATTCGTAAAATTAATAGCAAAAATTTGATCCTTTATACCAACAATTAAATTGTTAGGAGAAGTAAAAAATGGACCATGATCTATGAATGAATTGCCTAGTAGTTTTTTGAAAATACTACTTACTTCACCTAAATCTGTTATCCAGTTTAATTGACTTTTGGCTAAATCAAAACTCATAAGTTTTTGTTTCTTGTCTTCAAGCAATTCAAAAAGAACAATACCTTTATCATGAAGTAATGTGTAATCTTTAATTCTGTATCCTTTGTCTTTGGTGTCAAAAACAATATTACCATTACTAGAGTTAAGTATAATTCCTCGTACTTTTCCTACTACAGGAGCGTATTCAACATAGAAAAAAGGTAGACCATCTATATTTAAAAATGTGCTTTTGTCTATAGCTTTTAATTCTTTGTTGTGCCACAGAATGTTTCCTGTTTTATTATCCATAGCAAGTAATCCTTTAGCACCAGAAGCAATAATGTTTCCATCACTGGCTTGTTTTATCCATCCTACTTGATAAAGTTCCTTATTTAGGTCTTTTTCCCATGTTTTACTTTGAGAAAAGCTTAATAAAGAGGTTAAAAGGAATAATAGTGAAATTTTTGTTTTCATAACATTTAAAATATGGGGTTGAAAATATGTTAAAATTAAATTGGTAGCGAATATAGGTAATAAAAAAATCCTATTGTAATTAATAGGATTTTTATATAATGCATTTTATAAAGTGAGCTTTATCTAAAACTAAAAGCAATACCAGCGTTAAAGGCATTGTATTCTTGAAGTGTATAGTCTGCAAATAATTTAAAGAAACCTACGCTTAAACGAGTACCTAATGTAGCTTTGAAGCCACTAGCATTAGATTTTATGTTTAAAGGATCTGTTAAAACACGTGGTTGAGCTAAACCATTATATCTTAAAGTATAAGTACCTAACATATTCATGCTTGAAGAACCTCCAGTATATCCAACACCTCCATATACATTAATTACAGGAAAATTTAAAGAAGCAATTGCCTGCACAGTATACGAGTTCAAATCAAAGTCAACTTTACCGTTTTCTATATCAATATTATCGCTAGAGTTATCATCTACAATAGTGTAATCGACTCCCATATTTGTATATGTGGCTAATAAGGAAACATGTAAAGGGGTTTTATCTAAAGGACCAAACCAATCAGTAATTTCTTTTTTTAATCCTATACCAAACAAGCCTCCTTTTACATCATCGCTACCTACTTTTGGAACAAATCGTAAAATAACATCCATTTTAAAAGGTAATCCCATGCTTGCTTGAATAGCTGGAGCAGGAACAGCATTTAAAGGAAGATCATCTTTAATACCTCCTGGCATTTCGAATCTTGCAGTAACAGGAGTGCCATTAATATCTGTATTAACATCAACTATCGCTTTATTTGAATCTTCCCCAGCAACGGTTGGGGTAGTCGCTTGTAAAGGAATAACATCACTTGATAAATTTAAATCTTTAAAAGCAAAAGTTTCATCTTTAGAAGAAATCATTGAACCATTAAAACCGATTGAGATGTCAAAACCAAACTTTTTGTGCACTTTGGCGGTATGGTACCAACCGTTATTCATACTGTAAATTAATCCCTTCATAGCAGGATTCATATAAGCGTTAACAAGTTTATTTGCATCATTTTTTGGGGCTAATAGAATTGCTTCAAAACCAGTATCTACCACTTGTGAAAATAGTGAAGAAGATATTAGAAAAAGAAAAGCTAATAATTTAATTTTTTTCATAATATGGGGTTATGTTTTAAGTTGCTAAAAGTATAAAATAAAAAAAAAGCTCAATAATTTTATTGAGCTTTTTTAGATATAGTCTATTTAATTATGCGTCGATATTTGCATATTTAGCATTCTTTTCGATGAACTCTCTACGAG
Organism: Tenacibaculum sp.; assembly: GCF_050290165.1. Classification (GTDB taxonomy): domain Bacteria; phylum Bacteroidota; class Bacteroidia; order Flavobacteriales; family Flavobacteriaceae; genus Polaribacter. The sequence goes on from NZ_JBNKHD010000011.1 coordinate 232,488, forward strand.
GTGGAACTTCATCTCCCATTAACATAGAGAAGATTCTGTCAGCCTCTGTTAAGTTGTCAATAGTAACTTGTCGTAAGGTTCTAAACTCAGGGTTCATAGTAGTATCCCATAATTGTTCAGCATTCATCTCTCCAAGACCCTTATAACGTTGAATAGTTACTCCACCACCCATTTTTTGAGCAATTAAATCACGTTGATTGTCATCCCAAGCATACTCGCGTTTTTGCCCTTTCTTCACTAAGTATAAAGGAGGAGTAGCAATGTATACATATCCTTGTTCTACCATTTCACGCATGTAACGGAAGAAGAATGTTAAAATTAAGGTAGCAATGTGAGATCCATCAACATCGGCATCACACATAATAACCACTTTATGGTAACGTAATTTTGTTAAGTTTAATTCACGAGGATCTTCTTCGGTACCAATAGTAACCCCTAATGCAGTAAACATGTTTTTGATTTCTTCATTCTCAAAAACTTTATGTTGCATTGCTTTTTCTACGTTTAAGATTTTACCTCTTAAAGGAAGAATAGCTTGGAAGTTACGGTCACGACCTTGTTTTGCAGTACCACCTGCAGAATCTCCCTCAACTAAGAATATTTCACAAACAGCTGGATCAGTTTCAGAACAGTCTGATAATTTACCAGGTAATCCTCCAATGCTCATTACAGTTTTACGTTGCACCATTTCACGAGCTTTACGAGCTGCGTGACGCGCTTGAGCTGCTAAAATTACTTTTTGAACGATGGTTTTAGCATCATTTGGGTTTTCTTCTAAGTAATCCGTTAACATTTCAGATACCGCTTGCGATACTGCAGAAGTAACTTCACGGTTACCTAATTTGGTTTTGGTTTGTCCTTCGAACTGAGGTTCTGCAACCTTTACCGATACAATCGCTGTTAATCCTTCGCGGAAGTCATCCCCAGAAATCTCAAATTTTACATTTTTAAGTAACCCAGAATCATCTGCATACTTTTTTAAAGTATTTGTTAATCCACGACGGAAACCGGATAAGTGTGTACCTCCTTCGTGTGTGTTAATGTTGTTTACGTATGAATGTAAGTTTTCAGCATACGAATCGTTGTAAACCATTGCTACTTCAACAGGAATTCCATTTTTCTCCCCTTCCATAGCAATCACATCTTGAATGATTTGCGTTCTTGTGCCATCTAAAAACTTTACAAATTCTGATAAACCTTCCGTAGAGTGGAATATTTGTGAAATGTCATTCCCTTCATCATCTTGTTCACGTTTATCAGTAAGCGTAATGGTGATACCTTTGTTTAAGTATGCTAATTCGCGCATACGAGTAGCTAAGGTATCATAATTGTATACGATGGTTTGTTGAAAGATTGACCTGTCTGGTAAAAATGTAACCTCAGTACCTGTAATATCAGATTCACCAATAGTTTTTACTGGATATAAAGTTTTACCACGTTCGTACTCTTGTTGCCAAACTTTTCCTTCTCTGTATACAGTAGCTTTTAAATGATCTGAAAGTGCATTCACACAAGAAACTCCAACACCGTGTAAACCTCCGGATACTTTATAAGAATCTTTGTCAAATTTACCACCAGCACCAATTTTAGTCATTACTACTTCAAGAGCAGAAACTCCTTCTTTTTTATGTAAACCAACAGGTATACCACGACCATTATCAATAACTGTGACAGAGTTATCTTCGTTAATAGTAACTGAAATAGTATCACAGTGCCCAGCTAAAGCTTCATCAATAGAGTTGTCTACTACTTCGTATACCAAGTGGTGTAAACCACGTACACCAACATCACCAATATACATGGATGGACGCATACGTACGTGTTCCATTCCTTCCAGTGCTTGGATACTGTCGGCTGAATAATTATGTTTTTTTTCTTCGCTCATTATTAAGTGAATTAAGTTTAAGTCTTTTCGTGAAAAAATCGCCCGAAAGCGACTTCTTTTGTCTTACAAATTTACGGTTTTTTAACCTTAAAATAAAGTTTTTAAGCTGTTTGGTTTAAAAATTATCAACATTTATTTAAAAGAAAAAAGTGTCTTAAAACGCTTGAAAATGCCTTTGTGTGAGGTTTTAGTGTTTTTTTATTAGGTAATTAAAAGCTATAAGTTGAAAAATGGCTTAAAAGTGAATTTTTAGAGCAATTCATTGTGGTATATAAGGAGATAAAAGGTAAGATATTTAGTATGTAAGGCGTAATTGTTGTTTTAGTAATTGGTTAGGAGAAATTCCGAATTGTTTTTTAAAGCAGTTTGAGAAGTAAGAACTACTACTAAATCCCATATCTATTGAGGTTTGATTAATGTTAGCTTTGTTTTGTGTTAATGAATTCAATGACCTTAAAAGTCTAAATTCTTTTAATACTTGATTAATAGATTTTCCAGTAATTATTTTACATTTTCTGTATAATTTGGTTTTACACATCATCATTAATTTACAAATAGCAGAGATATTAAATTTAGGATTGTGATAATTGTTAGAAAGAATATTAATAAGGGAAAATAAAAATGCTTCTTCTTCAGGGTATAACCATTTAATTTTTTTATCAGATTTGTTGTTTATAAAGTGATTTTTATATAAGTTTTGGATGTTTGATGAAAAAACTAGCTGTTCTTTAGTGTTTAAGATGTTTAATGAATCCAAAAGGGTCGTTATTTTATTAGTTGTTATTTTATCTTCATCGTTTTCATAATATGAATAGAGAAGGGTTTTTAGAGAAAAAACATCTTTTTTTTGGTTTAATTTATTTTGAATTGAAATACAGCACTCTAATGCTTTATTGCCAGAAGAGAATATGGCAAAAATACCTTTGTCTTTAATATTATGATGGATACCATCATATGAATGAATAAGATTTTGAATGATTGCCTTTTTATATAAGTAGGTTTCAAAAGCATCTATTTTGCTAAGTTTATTATGCCATAATTTTTTATTAAGCGTTTTAGGGGTTAAGATTATTAAATATTTTTTTGAGTCATTTATTGAATTTAATTGTAAGTTTCTGATTTGTTGTTTACTATTTAAAAAGGCATATGCTAAGTTACTGTTAACTTGAGATATTCTATAAGGAGTAATATTGGGAGAATTACGGTACAACTGTTTGATAAATTCCTTATCCACAGCTTTTATCAGAAAGAATACACTATTCTTTTTATAATCTACCCAACAGTTAAAACACTTCTCATGATATATTCTTTGTAGTTTAGTGTAAAAAGATACAACAAAATCTACTGTTATTTTATTATTGGTTATATGTTGAATTAAATATACCGACATGTATAAAATTAATAAATAAAAGAGTAATAAATCGTTAACTAGGTGTTAAAGGGGAAAAACTCTAATTTTATACAGAAAAACGATATTGTTACAGACTGGAATAAAAAAGTATTTTACTCAATAGTAAAATACTTTTTTATTGGGAGAGTATTCTTTTTAAAGATTTGTATTTTATTGAATGTTACCGTCGTAATCTAATTTTAAGTTTTTTCGTTGCCCATCTTTTCTAACTTGAACTTTAAATACTTTTTTTGAATTACTATTGTTTCTGTAAGTAACTAGATAAACATCTTTGTATATGCTCCATCCAGGATATTTATTTAAAATAGCAGTTCTTACAGTTTTAGGGAGTAGTACATTTTTGTAGTGTTCAATAGAACTTAAAATTTTACCTTCTGAATCATAAGTAGCAGTAATTAAACCGGTAGTTCCTCCGTCTTTTTTTGTTTCAAATATAACTTCGTAAGCTTCAAATTCTCTGTCAAAAATAGGGTCTTCTGTGATATCATATCTAGCAGCCTCATTTTCTAGATTTTTAACTAATTCTGGAGTGTCTTCGTGTTGAACTTCTTTAAGGTAACTTAAGTTTAATGGTTTAATAGTAACGGGTTCTAAAATAATGTTAGTAGCAGTGCCATTGTTTTGCGAATGGACTAGGTTGGTTAAGCCTAGAAGAAATAAACCAAGTACAAATTTTTTCATAATACTAAGATTTTATGGTTGTTAAAAAGCAAGGAGTATAATGTTAAATGGTATTCAGCTTTTGGAAGAACAAAATTAGATATGAGATTGATAAAGAATTATCAAAATTGTTCATATTAATATTAAAAATGATTCAAAGGACAAGGTTTAACATAACCTTAAGTATTTTGTAAAAAGATTAAAACTTAACCCAACAAGCTAAGAATACAGCTTATATGTTTTAGTTAGTTAAAGTGTTATTAAATAATTAGATTAATGAAGTATTATTTTTCAGAGGAACAAGTATTATATAATGTTAATAAAATATATTTTTTTTGTTAAAATGTTATTTTGTTTAAGTTTTTTGTTTAGTTTTTGCTTTTTTGTTGATTTATGTATATTTTTTTGTATGTTTAAGTAAAAATTAAATAACATTAAAATTAAGAAAAATGAAAACCCCCCGATTTCTTTTGAAAACCTTATTGGTTTCATTATTTGTAGTAAGTTGTAATAGTTCTGATGAGCTAAATACTCAATTAGAACCTTCTGAACAAGCTGAATTAAACTTGGTAAATAAGGAAGAGGTAGCTCTTAAGTTTATCGACTTAATGCAAAACAAAGATTTTGAAAAAGTTACGTTGGAGTTGCTTAAAAATCAAAAGCCTAGTGTAGTGATGTCAGACATTTTAGAGAAAACGTCTGAGTTTGTCCAAAATCAAGAATCATATAAAAGCTTGGTTAAAGAAACAAGCACATTAGAAAAAAGAGCAAACCAAGAAGAGGCTCCAGACAAGATAGAAATTGTTGAAGTTTGGATGAATAACCCAAAAGGGAATATTGATTTCTCTAATGTTTTATTCTCTTTTGCTCCTAAAGGAGATGAAAGTACTTGGTCAAAAATTAAAGCTTTTACTATTGATAAAAAAGAGGTGTTTTTAGATGTAAACGAAGCACCCAACCAACCAGTAATTGTAATTGAAACAGATGGCTTTGAAACATTAAAAAGAGAGGTAGCATACATGAATAAATATCTTAGAGAAGAAGGAGTTCAAAATGCTAGATTTAATGATTTGAATATGCAAACTGTCTCTTCAAAAAGTGCAGGTCTAGAAACAACAAAATTAGATAAGATTAGGTTGAATGATGATGAAGAGCCTTGGATAAGTGGGGCGGCTGAAGTTTATGCAATTACATCAGGTATAAAAGATGGAGATAATAATCCGGAAATTAAGGTGATACCTATGTATTATTTAGATTATGATGGTACAGATTATTATCCAAATCAGATTATGTTGTTTTGGGATGATTACCAATATCAGGCAGCTAATATTCAATTATTTGAAAAAGATGATAATGTGAATTATAAGGATTTAGTTTCTGCAATTATAAATGGTGTATTTCAGATTATAGGAACTGTATCAACTCAGCCTTGGGTAAGTGTTCTAGGACAAGTTGCAGGGGCTATAATTCAAGCAATGCCAGATAGCTGGTATACCAATAATGATGATTATGTAGATTCTTTTTATACTATTGAAAAGAATAAAAGCTATACAAATTATTATGGAGCAAGAGGAAATGCAAAAGTGAACTTATCACCTTATTTTATAGCTTCAAATTAAAAATGAGAAGAGTAAATATAAAAACCTCGCTATTTAGCGAGGTTTTTTTTCACAACTAAAATTTGAAAGACTAAGAATTTTTCTTAGTAAGCGTCTTCGTGTACAGCTTTGATGGCTCTACCTGAAGGTTCGTTTTGGTTTTGAAAACTTTCATCCCAAGCCAATGCGGTAGGGGTACTACAAGCAATTGAAGGTACTGAAGGAACTGTTAATGCAGCCGCTTCACTAGGAAAATGCTCTTCAAATATGGTACGATAGTAATATTCTTCTTTAGCTCTTGGTGTTTGGGTAGGGAAACGATGTGCGGCGTTTTCCAACATTTCATCAGTAACAGCAATTTCTACTACTTCTTTCAAAGTGTCAATCCAGTTATACCCAACTCCGTCAGAGAATTGTTCTTTTTGTCTCCAGGCTACTTCTTTTGGTAAATAGCTTTCAAAAGCCTTACGCAACACCCATTTTTCCATACGTTCACCATTAATCATTTTATCTTCTGGGTTAATACGCATAGCAACATCCATAAATTCTTTATCTAAAAATGGAACACGTCCTTCAATTCCCCAAGCCATTAGGCTTTTGTTAGCACGTAAACAATCGTATTGATATAGTTTATCTAATTTTCGTACTGTTTCTTTGTGGAATTCTTCAGCGTTTGGCGCTTTGTGGAAGTATAAATACCCTCCAAAAAGTTCGTCAGCACCTTCACCAGATAAGACCATTTTTATTCCCATCGATTTTATAACACGTGCCATTAAATACATAGGAGTGGAAGCACGAACAGTAGTGATGTCATAAGTTTCTAGGTTATAAATCACATCTTTTATAGCATCCAATCCTTCTTGAATGGTAAAAGTGATTTCATGGTGAATAGTACCTATATGTTCTGATACTTTTTTTGCAGCTGCTAAATCAGGAGAGCCTTCTAGACCAATAGAGAATGAATGTAATTGAGGATACCATGCAGCATCTTTATCGTCAGATTCGACACGCTTAGCTGCATATTTTTTAGCAATAGCTGAGGTAATAGAAGAATCCAAGCCACCAGATAATAAAACTCCGTAAGGTACATCACTCATTAATTGACGGTGAACAGCGGCTTCTAAAGCATCACGTACTTCATCAATTGAAGTTAGGTTGTCTCTAACGGCTTCATATTCCATCCAGTCGCGAGAATACCATTGTTGCAATCCATCTTCACGAGTGTAATAATGCCCAGGAGGAAATACTTCAATTTTGTTGCAAACTCCTTCCAAAGCTTTTAATTCAGAAGCAACATAGAAAGTACCGTTTTTATCCCATCCCATATATAAGGGGATGATTCCCATATGATCACGAGCTACCAAATATTCATCAGTAATGGAATCATATACCGCGAAACCAAAAATTCCGTTTAAATCATCTAAAAACTCAACACCTTTTTCTTTGTATAAAGCTAAGATAACTTCGCAGTCAGATTTTGTTAAAAACTCGTGTTGCTCTTTAAGTTGTTTTCTAATTTCCTTGTGGTTGTATATCTCTCCATTGGCAGCTAACACAAATCGACGATCATGGCTAAATAAAGGTTGTTGTCCTGAAGCAGGGTCAACAATAGCTAATCGTTCATGCGCCATTATAGCTTTTTCATCACTATAAATACCACTCCAATCTGGACCTCTATGACGAACTTTCTTAGCCATCTCTAAAATTTGAGGTCTCAGTTTCTCAGATTTTTCTTTCAAATCGAAAGCACATACAATTCCACACATAATTTTACATTTTGTATCCTTAATTTATTTCAGGATGTAATTATTGATTCGTTTTATTTACAATGCAAATAACTAGATGTTGTTTGTTTTTGTAAATTAAAACTGTTTAAATGGTTTTAAATTATAGCTTTTTTAATTATTTTTTATTTAAAATGTAAATTGTTTTTGCAGAAAAGTATGTTAAAGCTTATAGTTTTTAGGTAGCAGAAATAAATTGAAAGAAATTTTGTAAAAATCAAAATCACTTTATACATTTGTGCCATAATGATGAATCAACAATTAAATAACTGGTGGTGGAAAACTCATAACTTACGTTAGTGAGACCATCTTGTTATATCTATAATACAAAGAAAAGGCTTATCTCATGATAAGCCTTTTTTGTTTTTATACATCAAACTAAAATGAAAAAAATAAAATTTAAAACGATAGCAAAAAAACAATTGGCGGATATGGTTACGCCAGTAAGTTTGTACTTAAGAACAAGAGATAAGTATGCAAATAGTTTACTGTTAGAAAGTTCTGATTATCACAGTAAAGAAAATAGCTATTCATTTTTATGTATAGAACCTTTGGTGACAATTAAGGCAGAAAATGATGAACTGTTATTGTTTTATAAAAAAGAAGAAAAGAAAAGAGAATCTATACAAAGAGATTTTTATGGAAAGTTTGATGCGTACAGTAATTTAATTGAAGTGGATTGTTCAGAAGAGATTAAGTCATTCAATGGGTTGTATGGGTATACTACATTTGATGCAGTTCAATATTTTGAAACCATAAAGCTTAACTCTAAAAAAGCACCTTCTAACATCCCATTATTACAATACAGTTTTTTTCGATTTATTGTGGCAATCAATCATTTTAAAAATGAAATGATTTTGATAGAGAATATTTCTGAAGGTGAAGACTCTCGATTATCTGAGGTAGAAAATTTGGTAAATTCTCAATCGTTTGCTCAATACGATTTTACTTTTCAAGGAGAAGAAACTTCTAATATTACAGATGAAGAATTTAAGCAGAATGTAGTGAAAGCAAAAGAACACTGCAAGAGAGGAGATGTTTTTCAGTTGGTGTTATCGCGTCAATTTCAACAACAGTTTAAAGGAGACGAATTTAATGTGTATAGAGCTTTACGTTCCATCAATCCGTCACCTTATTTGTTCTATTTTGATTACGGAAGTTTTAAATTGATGGGGTCTTCACCAGAAGCGCAAATTAAAATTGATGCAGGTCAGGCAGTAATCAATCCAATAGCAGGAACTTTTCGAAGAACAGGAGACGATGAGAAAGATAGAAAATTAGCTAAAGAATTAGCTAATGATCCGAAAGAGAATGCAGAACATGTAATGTTAGTTGATTTAGCAAGAAATGATTTAAGTAAACATGCAACTAACGTAACCGTTGAAACCTATAAAGAAGTACAGTATTTTAGTCATGTAATTCATTTGGTATCAACAGTAACAGGTAAAATTACAGGAAATCCGATAGAAATTGTAGGAGATACGTTTCCAGCAGGGACACTAAGTGGAGCTCCAAAATACAAAGCCATGGAATTGATAGATACCTATGAAAATCAAACTCGAGGGTTTTATGGTGGATGTGTTGGTTTTATTGGTTTAAACGGAAATGTAAATCAAGCTATTGCGATTCGTTCTTTCGTGAGTAAAAACAATACCTTGTTTTATCAAGCAGGAGCTGGAATAGTAATCAATTCGAAAGAAGAAAACGAACTACAAGAAGTAAATAACAAATTAGCAGCATTAAAAAAAGCATTAGTGTTAGCAGAAAACATATAAGATGGATATACTAATTTTAGATAACTACGACTCATTTACCTACAATCTGGTACATTATGTAGAAGATATCACAGGGAAGTTGCCTGATGTGTATCGTAACGATGAAATTTCTGTAGAAGAAATTAAAAATTATGATGCTATTATTCTATCACCAGGACCAGGAATTCCTGATGAAGCAGGTATTTTAAAAGAAACTATCAAAACGTATGCTGGTAAAATTCCAATTTTTGGAGTTTGTTTAGGTTTGCAAGCCATTACTGAAGTTTTTGGAGGGGAATTAGAAAATTTAAGCGAGGTTTTTCACGGAGTTGCTACAGAAATGAAAGTGACTAAAAGTGATACAGTCACTTTTAAAGATATTCCAGAAGCATTTGAAGCAGCTCGTTACCATTCTTGGATTGCTTCTCATACTAATTTTCCAGAGGAATTAGAGGTGACTGCAATTGACGAAGATGGAAGTATTATGGCATTACGTCATAAAGAATTTGCTATTGAAGCAGTTCAGTTTCACCCAGAAAGTATCTTAACACCAGAAGGTAAAAAGATGATTCAGAATTTTATAGAAAGTGTAAATAAATAATGTCATTTCGAACGAAGTGAGAAATCTGTTAAAAGAGAGTCAACTTATTCTGTAGAAAACAAAAAAGAAATGAAAAAAATACTAAACACTCTATTTGAACAAAAACGATTGACCAAAGAGCAATCGAAAGAAGTGTTGATAAACATTGCACAAGAAAAATACAATGCTTCACAAATAGCTGCATTTATTACCGTGTTTTTAATGCGTCCGGTTTCAGTAGATGAATTATCTGGATTTAGAGAAGCTTTGTTGGAGTTAGCGATAAAAGTAGATTTATCAGATTTTAATACTATTGATTTATGTGGAACAGGAGGTGATGGAAAAAACACGTTCAACATTTCAACATTAACTTCATTTATTGTTGCAGGAACAGGTAATAAAGTAGCTAAACATGGAAATTATGGAGTTTCTTCAGCCTCAGGATCCTCTAATATGCTAGAGTTTTTAGGGTATAATTTTACAAATGATGAAACTACATTGAAGCGACAGTTAGAAGAAGCAAACATTTGTTTTTTGCATGCTCCTTTATTTCACCCAGCGATGAAGGTAGTAGCTCCGATCCGTAGAGAATTAGGGGTAAAAACATTTTTTAATATGTTGGGGCCGCTGGTAAATCCAAGTCAACCACAAAATCAGTTGGTAGGTGTGTTTAATTTAGAGGTGGCTAGAGTATACAATTACATGCTGCAACAATCCAATACAAATTATGGAGTAGTACATGCATTAGATGGATATGATGAAATTTCATTAACAGGAGATTTTAAATTATTTACTAAAGAAGCTGAGCAACAAGTTTCTCCATCTGATTTAGGACAAAAGCAAATTGCTCCATCCGATATTTTTGGAGGAAATACCGTTAAAGAAGCTGCCGAAATATTTGTTAATATTATTAAAGGAAAAGGAACAGAAGCACAGAACAATGTAGTGTTAACAAATGCTGCATTTGCCTTAAAAACTATTGATAAACATAAGAGTTTTGAAGTTGCTTTTGAAGAAGTAAAAGATTCGTTATTAGGATTAAAAGCGAAACAATCATTAGAGAAATTAGTAAATTAAAATAAAAATAGTCATTCCGAACGGACACTAAGATTTGTCGAAGTAGAAATGAAGGAATCTTTTAGTAAAAGAAGAAAATAAAATGACAATATTAGATAAAATCATCGCATTTAAAAAAAGGGAAGTAGCAAAAATCAAAGCTGAGGTTCCAGTTAAAAAATTAGTGGAAAGTCCAAATTTTAAAAGACAGCCAATTTCACTAAAAAAATCATTGTTGGATCCGTATTCAACAGGAATTATAGCAGAATTTAAACGTCAATCACCTTCTAAAGGGATTATCAATGATAAAGTTACTGTTTCTGAAGTTGTTGAAGGGTATTTAGATGCTAACGTTGCAGCATTATCGATTTTAACAGATACATCATTTTTTGGAGGTACCATGGCAGATTTGATGGAAGCAAGAACGATTAATGAGCAGAAACCTATTTTAAGAAAAGATTTTATTGTTGATGGATTTCAAATAGTAGAAGCCAAAGCTATTGGTGCTGATGTGATTTTACTAATAGCGACTTGCTTAACAGCGCAAGAATTAAAAAACTACGGACAATTAGCTCATGATTTAGGATTGGAAGTCTTGTATGAAATCCATACACAGGAAGATTTAGATAAAATAGGAGAATTGGATAATAAAATCATAGGAATTAACAATAGAAACTTAAAAATATTTGAAGTGGATTTAGAACACTCTATAAAGTTAGCAAATCAAATTCCAACAAGTGCAATAAAAGTTTCTGAAAGTGGAATTTCTAACCCAAGAATAATAACAGGGTTAAAAGAATACGATTTTCAAGGTTTTTTAATAGGTGAAAACTTTATGAAGACAGAAAACCCAGGACAAGCATGTCAAGAGTTTATTAATCAAATAAGATAAAATGAAACTAAAAGTTTGTGGAATGAAGTTCATAGAGAATATTCAGCAAGTGGCTGAATTACAACCTGATTATTTAGGGTTTATTTTCTATGAAAAATCACCGAGAAATTTTGAAGGAATTATTCCAGAATTACCCAAAGGAATTAAAAAAGTTGGTGTTTTTGTTAACGAGTATGTAGAAATAGTAGTTTCATTGGTTGAAGAGTATCGACTGAATGTAGTTCAGTTACATGGAGATGAAACAATCGATTATATAAAAGAGTTAAAACAACATTTACCAAAAGTAGAAATTATTAAGGTGTTTGGAATTAAAGACGAATTTAATTTTGAAATTTTGAAACCCTATGAAGAGGTGGTTGATTACTTTTTGTTTGACACAAAAGGAAAAGAACGAGGAGGAAATGGAGAAGTGTTTAATTGGGGAATTTTAAAAAATTATAATTCGACAAAACCTTACTTTTTAAGTGGAGGAATAGGTTTAGAAGGGATAGACGAATTACAATCGTTTTTTAAAAGAGAAGTATCTCAATATTGCCATGCCATCGATGTAAATAGCAAGTTTGAGACAAAATCAGGAGTAAAATCAGTAAAAGAATTAAAGAAGTTTAAAGAAATATTAGTCAAAAAGAGTTAAGCGTCATTTCGAACGAAGTAAGAAATCTCTCTGTAACTAAATAATATACGATAATAAGATGAAATTTCAACCAGACAATAACGGTTATTATGGGCAATTTGGAGGAGCATTTATTCCTGAATTATTGTACCCAAACGTAAAAGAATTAGAAGATAATTATATACAAATTATAGAATCTGAAGAGTTTCAAACAGCATATAAAGATTTGTTGAAGCATTATGTTGGCCGTCCGAGTCCATTGTATTTAGCAAAGAGATTGTCAGAGAAATACGGAGCTACTATTTATTTAAAGCGAGAGGATTTAAATCATACGGGAGCACATAAGGTAAACAATACGGTAGGTCAGATTTTGATAGCAAAACATTTAGGAAAAACCAAGATTATTGCTGAAACAGGTGCAGGTCAACATGGTGTGGCTACTGCGACGGTTTGTGCTTTAATGGATTTGGAATGTGTTGTTTTTATGGGAGAAACTGATATCAAGCGTCAAGCACCAAATGTAGCTCGTATGAAAATGTTAGGGGCAAAAGTAGTGCCAGCTACTAGTGGAAGTAAAACGCTGAAAGATGCTACAAACGAAGCTATTCGTTATTGGATTCAACATCCAGATACGTATTATTTAATTGGTTCTGTGGTAGGGCCACATCCGTATCCAGATATGGTGGCTCGCTTACAAGCAGTCATTTCTGAGGAAATGAAAGTGCAATTGAAAGAACAAACGGGTAAAGAAAATCCTGATACCATTATAGCATGTGTAGGAGGAGGAAGTAATGCTGCAGGTGCTTTTTATCATTATTTAGAAGACGAAGAAGTTGAATTGATTGCTGTTGAAGCAGCAGGATTAGGAGTAGATTCAGGTGAAAGTGCCGCAACCTCTCAATTAGGAGAAGTAGGGGTAATCCACGGAAGTAAAACAATATTAATGCAAGATGAATATGGGCAAATCGTAGAACCTTATTCTATTTCCGCAGGATTGGATTATCCAGGAGTGGGACCGTTGCATGCCTATTTACATGAAACGAAACGAGCAAAATTTATGAATGCTACTGATAAAGAAGCTTTAGATGCAGCATATGAACTGACAAAAATAGAAGGGATTATTCCTGCCTTAGAAAGTGCACATGCCTTGGCAGTATTACCAAAAATGGATTTACACAAAGATCAAGTAGTTGTGGTGAATTTATCAGGTAGAGGTGATAAAGATTTAGAAACATATATAAAACATTTAAGCTAATAGCCTCTGGCTAATAGCAAAAAGCTATTAGAAATGAACTCAATCCAAAACATATTCAACCAAAAAGAAAATAATTTATTATCTATTTTCTTTACCGCAGGTTTTCCAAAATTAGAAGATACCACAAAAGTTATTGCTGAGTTAAGCAATAGCGGAGTAGATTTTATTGAAGTAGGTTTGCCGTATTCTGATCCGTTAGCTGATGGACCAACCATTCAACATAGTAGTGATGTAGCACTGAGAAATGGTATGAATCTCGATGTGGTTTTTGAACAGTTATCTTCTATAAAAAACACGAATAACACTCCTTTGGTGTTAATGGGATATTTGAATCAAATTATTAAATATGGAGAAGATAAGTTTTGTCAAAAAGTGAGAGATTGCGGAATTGATACTGTAATTATTCCTGATTTACCAATGGTAGAATATGAAAATCATTACCAACAATTATTTGATAACTATGGACTCACAAATGTGTTTTTAATTACACCACATACTTCCGAAGAGCGTATTCGTAAAATTGATAGCTTAACCAAAGCTTTTATTTATATGGTTGCTTCGGCTTCTATAACTGGAGCTAAAGGAGAAATTTCCGAAGAACAGATAGCTTATTTTAGAAGAATTCAAAATATGAATTTAAAAAGTAAACTCATTGTAGGTTTTGGAATCTCTGACCAAAAAACATTTTCTACTGTCTGCGAATATGCAAGCGGAGCAATTATAGGATCTGCTTTTATTAAGAGTTTAGATAAAGATGGAGTGAAAGGGGTGTCTGACTTTGTTTCAAATGTTAAGAAGTGTTAATGTATTCCTAATTTTAGTAAAAATATAATAGTAAAGAATTAATTTGGTCACTCTAAATAAAAAAAACATGACCAAAAAGATATTCTTAGGGCTGGCATTATTAGCAAGTAACTTCTTGCCAGCTCAACAAACTTTTATACGTAAACCAGCTATTAGCCCAGATGCATCTCAAATAGCATTTAGTTATTATGGTGATATTTGGTTGTACAATTTTAACACCCAACAAACTAAAAGATTGACCATTAATAAAGGATATGAAAGTAATCCGGTATGGAATATAGATGGAACAGAATTAGCATTTTCATCTGATAGAAAAGGAAATGATAACTTGTTTATAACATCGGTAAATGGAGGGAAACCTAAACAATTAACGTATTATCCAACCACCAATACACCTACTGATTGGACGAAAGAAGGAGACATTGTTTTTACTACAGCTCGTGTATTAAAAGGTCCAGAGTGGGATAAACAAATGTATGCAGTGAATGTAAAAGGAGAAACACCTCGTCGTTTGTTAACTGCATATGGAGAAATGGCATCAGTGTCTCCTAATGGAAAATTAATTGCTTTTACCAAAGGAGCTTGTCGCATTTCTCGTGAAGATTATATAGGTTCAGCACAACGAGATGTTTGGATTTATAATACAGAAACAAATCAGTACAATCAAATAACTACAAGTAATAAAAATGATCATTCACCAGCTTGGGATGCTGAAGGAAACTTATATTATATAGGCGCAGAAAGTGGACGATATAATATCTATAAACAACAAATTTCAGCTAACGGAACTGTAAGCGGAAAAGCAACTCAATTAACAAAACAGACAAAAGATGGAGTTCGTACTTTTTCGGTAAGTAATAATGGAACCATTGTGTACTTAAGTGGAATTGATACTTATAAATTTGAGAAAGGGAAAAATCAAAAAATTGATTTGAAGATTGTGTCAGATAATCGTTTTGCAGAGGAAGAAACTAAAACCGTTACAAACGAAGTTAATAGTTATGCAGTTTCACCTAATGGAAAAAATATTGCAGTTGAAATTAATGGAGAGATCTTTGTAAAAGAAAATAACAAAGAAAAGAAGCATTCAAACAATGTAAGTAAGCATCCATATAGAGATATAAACCCACAATGGTTAGATGATAAAACAGTTGTTTTTTCATCAGATAGAGAAGGGGTGTACCAATTATATAGTGCTGTGTCTACTGATACTTTGGTCGGATTACATCGTAGTTTAAAAACAAAAGTATCTAAACTAACAAATAGTAAAGAAGATATTGAATATTCTTTAGTTTCACCTGATGGTAAAAAAATAGCGTATCAGGTTGGAAGAGGAGTTTTGATGATTGCTGATATTAAAAAAAGAAAAATAGTAAACCCTAAAGAGTATTCAAATTCTTGGGCAGCAACAGAAGGGGTTTCATGGAGTCCAGATAGTAAGTACATTGCATATTCACAAGAAGATTTAAATTTTGATAGTGAAATTTTTATTCAGTCTGTGGCAAACCCATCAACAAAAATGAATGTGTCTATGCATCCAAGAAGTGATCGTAATCCAGTTTGGAGTGCAGATGGGAAAAAATTAGCATTCTTATCGAATAGAAATGGAATCAATTATGATGTATGGATGGTTTGGTTAGAAAAATCTGATTGGGAAAAAACAAAGTTAGATCACGAAGAAGGAGCTTATTATCCTGAAAATAAGGAAGAAGAAGCTGAAGATAAAAATGATAAAAAAGCTAAGAAAAAGAAGAAAGAAGTAATTGTAAAAATTGATGAGGACAAAATTTATGACCGTTTAGTACAAGTAACTTCTTTACAAGATGATGAGTTCAGCCCTGTTTTTAGTGCAGATAGTGAGTTTATTTATTTTTCAGCAACCGATCCAGCAACTAAGAAAAGAAGTACTTACAAGGTTAAATGGGATGGTAGTAAGCCTCAAATAATTAAAGGAATTGTTAGCGGGGGAAATTTTACTGATAATAAAGGAAAGATTTACTTTACATCTAAAGGTAAATTAGCTGAATTAGATACGAAGTCAGATAAAGTAACTAATTTACCTCATAGTGCTACCTATACAGTAAATAAAGAAAAATTAAATCAACAAGTTTTCGAAGAAGGTATTCGTGCGTTAACAGCTGGTTTTTACGATCCAGAATTTCACGGGTATAATTGGGATGCTTTAGTAAAAAAATACAAGCCATGGGTGTTGTCGGCTACTACTCATGAAGATTATGAGTACATGTATAATTTACTGTTAGGGCAGTTAAATGCAAGTCACATGGGATATCGTGGGAGTTCACCAAGAAATACAAGTGACAAGATTGGTTTATTAGGTTTAGAAGTAGAGAATACTAAAAATGGAGTTAAGGTTTCTTATGTTTTACCAAATTCAGTAGCAGATAAATCTTCAAGTAAGTTAAAAGTTGGTGATGTTATTACAGCTGTTAACGAACAACAAATTGAAAAGAATACAAATTTCTATAGCTTATTAAAGAATACACAAACAAAAGAGATTTTATTGAGTTTAGACAATGGTAAAGATGTAGTGTTGCGTCCAGAAAGCTCGTTAAGAACTTTGCAATATGAAGAATGGGTAAATTCTAGAAAGAAATTAGTAGATGAATATTCCAATGGTCAATTAGGATATATTCATATTCAAGGAATGAATATGCCAAGTTTTGAGCGTTTTGAACGTGAATTAAAAGCAAGTGGTTATGGTAAAAAAGGAATTGTTATTGATGTTCGCTACAATGGCGGAGGTTGGACTACAGACCGATTAATGGCAGTGCTTAATGTAGATCAACATGCGTATACAGTTCCGAGAGGTGCGGCGAAGAGTTTGAAAAATCATCAAAAATTTAATAAAAATTATCCTTTTAATGAACGAGCTATTTTGTCAGTAAATACAAAACCTATGGTGGCTTTATGTAATGAAAATAGTTATTCAAACGCTGAAATTTTTTCACATGCATTTAAAAACTTAGGTTTAGGAAAATTAGTGGGGCAACCAACCTTTGGAGCAGTAATTTCTACAGGAGGTAAACGTTTACAAAATGGAATGATTCGTATGCCTTTTAGAGCATGGTATGTAAAGAAAACAGGTGAGAATATGGAGAATGAAGCACCAGCAGTACCAGATTATTTGGTGAAGAATGCACCAGGATGGAAAGCTAGAGGGGAAGATGCTCAATTAAAGAAAGCAGTTGAGGTGTTGTTAAAGGATATCAAGTAAAAATATAAATCACTAAGAATATCAAGCGTAGAGTTTAAACTCTACGCTTTTTTTATTGCTATTTTTGCCAAATGATGCAGGTTACAGAACAAGAGTTGTTAGAAAAGTTAAAAGTAAATTTTGGTTACGATAGTTTTCGCTTAGAACAACAAACTATTATTGAAAATATTTTATCAAAAAAAGATACGTTGGTTATTATGCCTACGGGTGGAGGAAAGTCTATTTGTTATCAATTACCAGCACTGTTTTTTGAAGGAATTACCTTAGTGATTTCTCCATTAATAGCCTTGATGAAAGATCAAGTGGATAGTTTGAAAGCTAACGGAATTCCAGCTACTTTTTATAATAGTAGTCAATCAACCGAAGAACAAGAAGCGGTTTTTGAGGCTGTCATCAATAAAAGAATCAAACTGTTGTATGTGGCTCCTGAGAGTTTGTCTTTGCTTCAAAATATATTGAATCAAACATATATTAGTTGTATTGCGATTGATGAAGCTCACTGTATTTCTGCGTGGGGTCACGATTTTCGTCCTTCTTATAAACAGTTAGCATTTTTAAAAAAATCATTACCTGAAGTTCCTATTGTTGCATTAACAGCTACGGCAGATAAAGCAACGCAACAAGATATTTTAGAGCAATTAGCGGTACCTAATGCGACGCAGTTTATTAGTTCTTTTAACAGAGAGAATATAGCGTTAGAAGTTCGTCCTGCAAATGATAGAGTACAACAAATCATTAAGTTTATTAATGAGAAACCTAATGAAGCAGGAATTATTTATTGTTTAAGTAGAAAAGCTACCGAGCAATTAGCTAATAAGTTACAGCAAAACAATATTGAAGCTCGAGCATATCATGCAGGGTTATCTTTTGAGGAAAGATCCAAAACACAAGAGGCTTTTATTAAAGATGATTGTGAAGTCATTTGTGCTACTATTGCTTTTGGAATGGGAATTGACAAGTCGAATGTTCGTTGGGTAATTCATTATAATATGCCTAAAAATATTGAAGGCTATTATCAAGAGATAGGACGTTCTGGTCGTGATGGATTACCTGCAAAAGCCTTACTGTTTCATAGTTATGCAGATGTTATTCAGTTGCGTCAGTTTATTGAAAATACAGGGAATAAGGAGGTGCAAGAGGCAAAACTAGAGCGTATGAAGCAATTTGCTGAAGCTACGGTTTGCCGAAGAAAAATATTATTGAGTTATTTTGGAGAATTAATTGAAGAAAACTGCGGAAATTGTGATGTGTGTAAGAACCCACCGCAATTTTTTGATGGAACAGTTATCGCGCAAAAAGGACTATCAGCTATTTATCGATTACAAGGAAAAGAAGCTATGGGAACTGTAATAGATGTGCTAAGAGGAGCAAAAAATACTGGGGTTTTAGACAAGAATTACCAAACGTTAAAAACCTATGGAGTTGGAAAAGATATTTCGTGGAGAGATTGGCAGCATTATTTAATACAATTAACAAACCAAGGCTATTGTCAAATCGCTTTTCATTTAAATAATAGTTTACAGCTTACCGATTTTTCAAATAAAGTGCTCTTTGAAGGAGAAAAAGTACAGTTAACTACACCTGTAGAATTTCAAAAGGAGGTAAAGGAAACAATAAAAGAAAAGAGGAAAAAAGCAGTTAAGGATACCTTATTTGAACGTTTGAGAAAACTTCGTTATCGAATTGCTCAAGAAGAAGATATAGCTGCCTATTTGGTGTTTAATGATGCCACTCTTAGAGAAATAGAAAACGAAAGACCACAGTCCGATGAAGAGTTTTTGGCAATAAGCGGAGTAGGACAACGAAAATTAGAAGTGTATGGTGCTGAGTTTATGGAGGAGATTAAAACTTTTTTAAACGAAAAAAAGAAAACTAAAAAAGACACTACTTTAGAAACCTTTAAGTTATATAAAGAAGGTTTTACAGTCGAAGAGATTGCTGAAAACCGTGGACTAAAACCTACCACTATTTTTTCTCACCTATCTAAGTTATACTTAGAAGGAAAAGACGTGAGTTTGGATGAATTTATTGAGGCAGATACGTTAGCTTTGGTAGCAAATGCCAAAAAAGTATTGAAAAATGAAACTACTTTAAAACCCTATTTCGAGTTTTTAGGAGAGAAAGTTTCGTATGAAAAAATACGAGTTGGGTTGACTATTTTACAAAGGAAAGGATAGTGCATTATGAACGATAACCATTTTCCTATTGATGCTAATTCAGACGCTATTTCATACTTAAAGGAAAAGATTAAAGCGTTAAAAGTTAAGATTGAAGAAGTAGAAACCAAGCTATTTCCTTTTGAACAATCGTTGCGAAATGCAATTGCTGATTTGTTAATAGAAGAACGAGAGTTAACCATTTTATATAAAGAGCAAAAAAAAGTTAAAAAAGAGAAAAGGTTAGAGCAAAAGCGAAAAGGAAAAAATTACAAAGAACCTACAGGTATTGTGCCTATTTCAAAAAAAGAAGTAGCAGAAAAAACAAATCAAAAAGAGAAGAAAAGATTATATAAAGAGGCAATGTTGTATGTGCATCCTGATAAATTTTCAATGCAAGAAAAAGAGCAACAAAAGGCATTAGAAACAACAACAAAGCTAATAGAAATATATCAAAACGGAAGCTTAGAAGAGTTAGAAGCTTTTCATGCACATATCTTTGGAGGTAATACAATGATGAATTTTAATAAAGATATTTCATTAGTTAAGAAAACAACTAGTAATGCTACTTATTTAAAAAATGAGATTGAGCATTTAGAAAAACAACTAACCGATTTGTTAGATAGCTATACCTACAAAGTTTTAACAACATATAAAAATCCTATGTCATTTGTTGATGAATTGAAAGCTTATTATGATGATAGAATTTTTAAACTTCGCAAACGAACTAGAACAAAAAAATAAACCAGAATAAATCCAATAGAATAAAGATTAAAAACACAACTATTTATTAAACTTTCAGAAATAATTGAAAATTTAATAAATAGTTGTATATTTGCTTTATGAAATTAGAAGACGCGAAATTAAAATACATTCATACTTGGGGTAGTTTAGCAACTAGTTGGGGAATTAATAAAACCATGGCACAAGTGCATGCGTTATTATTAGTTTCAACTAAACCACTTTCTGCTGATGAAATTATGGAAACTCTTAAAATTTCTAGAGGTAATGTAAATATGAATGTGCGTGCTTTGATTGATTGGGGTATTGTGAGTAAAGAGTTTGTAGTAGGAGAACGAAAAGAGTTTTTTGTTGCAGATAAGGATATTTGGGAATTATTTAAGCAAATAACTAAAGAGCGTAAGAAAAGAGAAATAGAGCCTGTTCTAAAAATATTAAACGAATTGCAAGAGGATGTTAAGGAGAATACAGATGAGGCAGAAGCATTTAAAAAAGTGATGAGTGACCTATCTTCAGTAACTAAAACAGTTAATAGTATTCTAGAAAACGCAATCAAAGCTGATGAGCATTGGCTGTTATCAAACTTTACTAAAATGATAAAAAAGTAAAAAAAAATTTGCTTATAAACTTTCAAAAATTTCTGAAAATTTAAAATGAACAAAAAGTACTTACACACAATATTAATATATCTAATTGCTTGCGTTTGGTTGATAAACGGACTCTTTTGTAAGGTTTTTAACCTCGTTCCAAAGCATCAAGAAATAGTAGGAAAAATAATTGATAGTAATTACTCAAGAGAGTTAACTGTGATAATAGGAATGCTGGAAATTGTCATGGTTATATGGATTATATCTAATTATAAGCCAAAATTAAATGTAATAACACAAATTATAATTGTTATGGTAATGAATATAATTGAACTTTTATTGATACCAGACATGTTGCTTTGGGGAAAGTTCAATATGGTTTTTGCAGTCTTGTTCGTGCTTATAGTTTATATTAATGAGTTTAGTTTAAAAATAAAAACAGCATAAAATGATACCATCGATAAAAAATCATCCATTTGCTGTTGAAGCATTTTTCGAAAGTTCAGTTGTAGTAACATTTGCAGTTCGAAAGGAAAGTTTAGAAAACTTAATTCCAGAATGCTTAGAGCTAGATACTTTTGATAATAAGTGGGCTTTTTTAGCAGTAGCAATGGTACAAACTAAAAATTTGAGGCCAAAAGGATTTCCAAAACTCTTAGGAAATGATTTCTTTTTGATTGGTTATCGTGTTTTTGTAAGGTATATCAATTCAAAAGGGAAAAAATTAAGAGGACTGTATATTTTAAAATCGGAAACGGATAGTAAAAGAATGAAAATAGCAGGTAATGTATTTACTCATTACAATTATACAACTTCAGATATCAATCAAGTAAAACGAAATAATCAAAAGATTATTTATTCAAAAAAATCAGATTTTAATTTAGTTTATAATGAGGAATCAAGTAATATATTACTCCCGAAACTTTCACCTTTTTCTGATTGGAAAGAAGCAAGAAAATTTGCGGGGCCATTACCGTTTACATTTACGTATAACAAAGAAAAAAAAGAAGTATTAATTATTGAAGGAGTAAGGAATAATTGGAAACCAAAGCCTATTGAAATTGTCGATTATAATTTTTCATTTATAAGAGAACTTGAATTAGAAAACGTAAGAATTGCGAATGCGTTTATTATTGAGAATATTCCGTATTACTGGAAAAAAGGAAAAGTTGAATTATGGAAATAAGAAGAAGAAAATTTCAAGGAGTGTTAAATATACTCAGTTTTAATAGGCATTTTTATATTGCCGGCTTGATTGCTTTATTTACAATTGTTTTTAGCGAGCATTTTCTAACTTATAATAATTATTTATACTGGTTTTTAATTATAATTTTTGCTTATGGTTTGCTGGCTCCTTTAATAGTATCTGCTTATGTATATGATTTCACAAGATATTATGATTTTAACTGGATTGATAGGTTAAACTTACGAGGTTCTATTGATAGTAGAATAGTAAATATCAATGCAGGTTTTGATGAAACTAGTTACATTTTAAAAGAAAAGTTTCAACAATCAAACTTACAAGTTTTTGATTTCTATGATAAAACTAAGCATACAGAGCAAGCCATAAAAAGGGCTAGAAAGGCTAGTCTCGTATATCCAAATACCAAAATAATAAATACAAGTAAGATTCCTTTAAAAGATAAGTCCGTTGAGCTTCTTTTTTTATTGTCAGCGGCACATGAAATTAGATCAAACAAAGAGAAGATAATTTTTTTGAAGGAATGTTCTAGAGTTTTAAAAAATAGTGGGAAAATTTTAGTTGTTGAACACCTCAGAGATTTACCTAATTTCTTAGCTTTTTCAATTGGGTTTACACATTTCTTTTCAAGAAAAACTTGGAAAAATGCATTTGAGAAAGCTAATTTGAAACTAGAAAAGGAAATAAAATTTACGCCATTTATGTCGGTGTTTGTTCTTGAAAAATTTAATAAAAATTAGAAATAGTTATGGAAATTCACTTAAAAATCATCGGGTATATGCTTATTACTCTAGCATTGGTACATGCTATTTTTCCAAAGTATTTTCATTGGAAAGAAGAGTTAAAGAGTCTTAGTTTGATGAATAGACAAATGATGATAGTTCACACTTTTTTTATTGCATTAACTGTGTTTTTAATGGGGTGTGTTTTTGTTATAGAAAGTAATGATTTAATAGAAACAAATTTTGGAAAAAAAATTACGTTAGGTCTTGCAATTTTTTGGTCTATTAGGTTGATTATGCAATTATTCGTGTATTCACCCAAACTGTGGAGAGGTAAAAAGTTTGAAACAATTGTGCATGTGTTTTTTACTTGTTTTTGGGTATACATAAGTACTGTAACATGGGTGATTTGGTTTAAATAAATATTGAGTTTATGAGTTTTTTAAAAGCAGAATGGCGAAAACTAGTGATGTCAAATTACGAAGTTAACCCAAAAGTATTGCTACCTTTTGTACCTAAAGGAACAGAGTTAGATTATTATGATGATAAATGTTATGTGAGTTTAGTGGGGTTTATGTTTATTAATACAGCACTATTAGGAATAAAAGTACCTTTTCATACAAATTTTGAAGAAGTAAATCTTCGGTTTTATGTAAAAAGAAAAGAAGGAAATAAGTATAAAAGGGGAGTAGTTTTTATTAAAGAAATTGTACCCAAGTCTGCAATTACATTCATTGCAAATACCATTTATAAAGAAAATTATCAAACTTTACCTATGAGCCATAATTGGCACTCTAACGAAAAAGAAATCAAGGTATCTTATCATTGGAATGTAAATGGAGAATCTAATACTATTGCTGTTGAAAGTAAATCAAAGTCAGTAGCTATTGAGCCTAATACCAAAATTGAATTTATAGCTGAGCATTATTGGGGCTATGCAAAGGATAAAAATAGAACAACTGAATACGAAGTAAAGCATCCGACATGGAAATATTATCCAGTAGTTAATCACACAATTGATATTGACTTTAAAGCTACTTATGGAGAAAGTTTTTCTTTTTTAAAGAATACAGAACCTGCTTCGGTATTTTTATTAGAAGGTTCTAAAATTAGTGTAGAAAACAAAACAATTATATAAAAAAATACCTCACTTAGAGAACTAAGTAAGGTTATATAGTTATGAATATTTTATGACTAATTAATAGATAGGAGAGTTACATCAAAAACGAGAACAGAGCCAGCAGGAATGATTCCTTTTTCAATGTCTTTATAAGCAAGTTTAGATGGGATAATTAAAGTTATTTCTCCACCTTCTTTAATGTATTGTACACCTTCATTAAACCCAGGAATTAATTGAGAAAGATTAAAGTCTACTTCATAATCTTCTCCAAAAACTTCTCCGTTTAACAGATATCCTTTATAGTTAACTGTAACGTTAGAATTTTGGGAGGGAGAATTACCTGTACCTTCATTATTTATTACGTAATATAATCCAGAATCACTTTTTTCAGCTTCTAAGTTGTTTTGTGTCAGGTATTCTTGAATTTCAGTTTCATTAATTGCGTCATAATCTATTTTGTCTTCCACAGGCTCATTGTTGGTTGAACAAGAAATAGTAACAATTGTAATAAAAAGTAAAAATATTTTTTTCATAGATAAGTTTTTTAAGTAGCGAAAGTATAAAAAAAGAAACCTCTTAGAAATTTCTAAGAGGTTTAATTATGCTTATTTGCAAACATTGTTTGCTTACATGTTTCGTCTGTATTGACCACCAACTTCAAACAATGAAGCAGTAATTTGACCCAACGAACAAACTTTGGTAGCGTCCATTAACTTTTCAAAAAGATTTTGATTGTTAATGGCAGCCGATTGCATTTCAGATAAAAGTTGTTCTATTTTATCTTCATGAGCTTTATTTAAGTTTTCTTTCGTTTTTATTTGGAACTGTTTTTCCTCCTCAGTAGCTCGAATCACTTCTTGCGGAGTAACCGTTGGAGAACCTTTAGAGCTCAAGAAGGTATTTACACCAATAATAGGAAATTCACCTGTGTGTTTTAAAGTTTCATAGTATAAACTCTCTTCTTGAATTTTAGAACGTTGATACATTGTTTCCATAGCTCCTAAAACACCACCACGTTCTGTAATTCTGTCAAATTCAGCTAATACAGCTTCCTCTACTAAGTCGGTTAATTCTTCAATAATAAATGAACCTTGAATTGGGTTTTCGTTTTTAGCCAATCCTAATTCTTTATTGATGATTAACTGAATTGCCATTGCACGACGTACAGATTCTTCCGTAGGCGTAGTAATCGCTTCATCATACGCATTTGTATGTAATGAGTTACAGTTATCATAAATTGCATATAAAGCCTGTAGCGTTGTACGAATGTCATTAAAATCAATTTCTTGAGCGTGTAATGAACGTCCAGAAGTTTGAATATGATATTTTAACATTTGAGCTCTAGGGTTTGCTGCGTACTTATACTTTAAGGCCTTTGCCCAAATTTTACGAGCTACACGACCAATTACCGCATATTCTGGATCAATACCATTTGAGAAGAAGAACGATAAGTTTGGTCCGAATTTATTAATATCCATTCCTCTTGATAAGTAGTATTCTACGTAAGTGAATCCATTCGCTAAGGTTAAGGCTAACTGTGTAATTGGATTCGCACCAGCTTCTGCAATATGATATCCAGAGATTGAAACTGAATAGAAATTACGAACATTTTTCTCAATAAAATACTCTTGTACATCTCCCATTAAACGTAAAGCAAATTCCGTAGAGAAAATACACGTATTTTGTGCTTGATCTTCTTTTAAGATATCTGCTTGAACCGTACCACGTACTTGTGCTAAGGTATTCGCTTTAATTTCGGCATATACATCGGCAGGTAAGATTTGATCACCTGTAACTCCTAAAAGTAATAATCCTAATCCGTCATTACCTTCTGGTAAATCACCATTATATTTAGGTCTGTCAATACCTTTATCGTCGTATAATTCTTTAAGTTTCGCTTCAACCTTTTTTTCTAACTTGTGTTCTTTGATGTATTTCTCGCAATTCTGATCAATCGCTGCATTCATAAAGAATCCTAATAACATAGGAGCAGGACCATTGATGGTCATAGAAACCGAAGTCATGGCATGACTTAAATCGAAACCAGAATATAATTTTTTAGCATCATCTAAACAACAAATAGATACCCCAGCATTTCCAATTTTACCATAAATATCTGGTCTGTGTCCAGGATCGTTACCGTATAATGTAACCGAGTCAAATGCAGTAGATAAACGCTTTGCAGGCATACCTAAACTCACATAGTGAAAACGACGGTTAGTACGTTCAGGTCCACCTTCACCGGCAAACATACGTGTTGGATCTTCTCCTGTACGTTTAAAAGGATATAATCCTGATGCATATGGAAATTCACCAGGAACATTCTCTTGTAAATTCCAACGTAATAAATCACCCCAAGCTTGGTATTTAGGTAAAGCAACTTTTGGAATTTGTGTATGTGAAAGCGACTCTGTATGCGTTTCTATTTTAATTTCTTTATCACGTACTTTAAACGAGTATATAGGATCTTTGTATTTTTTTACTTTCTCTTGCCAGTTTAAAATGATTTCCCAGTTGTAAGGATCTAAATCCATTTTAACACGATCAAATTCGGCAATTAAAAGCTTAAGAAAATCTTTGTTTTCTTCTGTTTTATTAATGGAAGTTTCTTCAATTCCTGATTTGTCTATTGCTATTTCAGATTCAGAAACACTTTCAATAGTTTTGAAAATTCCATATAACTTCTGAGCTACTTTTTCTTGTTCATTAACCGTTTTATCATAGGCACGGTTGTTTTCTGAAATTTCAGATAAATAGCGCGTTCTACTAGGTGGAATTACAAATATCTTTTCAGACATTTCTTTCGTAATTTCAAAAGTAGATTGTAAATCGGCTCCAGTTTTTTCAACCAATTTATCCATGATCGCTTTGTACAACGAGTTCATTCCTGGGTCGTTGAATTGAGATGCAATCGTACCAAAAACAGGCATGTCATCCATGTGAACATCCCATAAATTGTTATTACGCATGTATTGCTTTTTTACATCGCGTAAAGCATCTAAAGCTCCTCTTTTATCAAATTTGTTAATAGCTACTAAATCAGCAAAATCAAGCATATCAATTTTTTCTAACTGTGTTGCAGCACCAAATTCAGGAGTCATTACATACAAAGAGGTATCAGAATGTTCGATAATCTCTGTGTCTGATTGCCCGATACCTGAAGTTTCTAAAATAATTAAATCGAATTCAGCAGCTTTTAAAACTTCTACCGCTTCGTTTACATATTTAGATAAGGCTAAGTTTGACTGACGTGTAGCTAATGAACGCATATATACACGCTCATTATTAATAGCATTCATACGAATACGGTCACCTAATAAAGCTCCACCTGTTTTTCTTTTTGATGGATCTACAGAAATTAATCCAATTGTTTTGTTTGGGAAATCAATTAAGAAACGACGAACTAATTCGTCAACTAAACTTGATTTACCAGCACCACCAGTACCCGTAATTCCTAATACAGGAGTTTTAGAGTTTTTGTTTTTTTTGTGGATGGTGTCTAAAGCTTCTTTAGCTACCTCTGGAAAGTTTTCGGCAGAAGAAATTACGCGAGCAATACTTCCTATTTCTTTATCAGCTAACTTATCTACCTCACCATTTAATTTGTCTCCTATGGCAAAGTCTGATTGTTGAACTAAATCGTTAATCATTCCTTGTAATCCCAATTCACGACCATCATCAGGAGAGTAAATACGAGTAATTCCATAGTCCATCAATTCTTTGATTTCCTCTGGTAGAATTACTCCACCACCACCACCAAATATTTTAATATGTCCAGCTCCTTTTTCTTGCAATAAATCATACATGTACTTAAAGTACTCGTTGTGCCCACCTTGGTACGAAGTCATAGCAATTGCATTAGCATCTTCTTGAATAGCACAGTTTACTACTTCTTCAACGCTTCTATCATGTCCTAAGTGAATTACTTCAACCCCAGTAGATTGAATAATTCGGCGCATAATATTAATGGCTGCATCGTGCCCATCAAATAGAGAAGCTGCGGTTACAATTCGTACTTTGTGTTTAGGTTTATAGGGAGTTATTTGTTCCATTCGTAAATTGACTTAATTTTCGGGTACGCAATTTACGGAATTATTAAAAAATAGGAGGATGTTTTGAAAACTATAAATAGTTAAGAAAGGCCCATTTTTTTCTTGTAGTGATATATTCTAGATTATTTTCATTTTGATAAGCCTCTCGCTCAAAACTTATATTGTTATAAGCTAAAGATGATTTACGGTAAATTAGTAGTCTAATAAACCATTCAAGAAAGTAAAAAAGATAGAAAAATACAATTAACAATTCTAATTGCTGCTTTAAATGTATTTTCTCATGATTTATCAAAACAGGATTTCCTTTTAGGTCTTCTCGTTTTAAAAAGATAAAAGGATATAATGTCAATCCAGCAAAACCTTTAGGGATTATATGTTTTGAAATAAATATCATAAATAAGTTTACACAATAAACTTGTCAAAGGTACAATTTATTGTTAGGACGAAGGAATAAATAAGTAGTGATAGAAAATTTATGATTTTTAAATTCAGCTTTTTTAACGGTATACACTTATATTTGTGCAAACTTCAAAGAAGATGGATTTTTTAACTTTAAAATATAAAAAGAGGATTGAAGCTCAGTATCACCGAGCAGATATCCGTTATCCATAGTTTTTTCATTTTTACGATTATCAACAGATTTAAACTTAACAAGTTTTCAACTTTTTATTGAAAACTAAAAAACCGTATAAAATGACTTTTAAAGAACAAATAAAACAAGGAATACCAACTGCATTACCTCCAAAAAAGGAGTATGATACTACAATAAATCACGCACCAAAGCGTAAGGATATTTTAACTGATGAAGAAAAAAAATTGGCTTTACGTAATGCGTTGCGTTACTTTGATAAACAACATCACGAAGAGTTATTACCAGAGTTTGCTGAAGAATTAGAAAAGTACGGACGAATTTATATGTACCGTCTTCGTCCTGACTATAAAATGTATGCGCGTCCTATAGAGGAATACCCTGGAAAATCTGAACAAGCGAAAGCTATTATGGTGATGATTCAAAATAATTTGGACTATGCAGTAGCACAACATCCACATGAATTGATTACCTATGGGGGGAATGGAGCAGTATTTTCTAACTGGGCACAGTACTTATTAACGATGAAGTACTTGTCGGAAATGACAAATAAGCAAACGTTAGTAATGTACTCAGGGCACCCAATGGGATTATTTCCATCACATAAAGATGCACCGAGAGTTGTGGTAACAAACGGAATGATGATTCCGAATTATTCAAAACCAGATGACTGGGAAAAGTTTAATGCTTTAGGAGTAACCCAATACGGGCAAATGACAGCAGGAAGTTACATGTATATTGGTCCGCAAGGAATTGTGCATGGAACTACCATTACTGTGTTAAATGGATTTAGAAAGATAGGAAAATCACCAAAAGGAAACTTATTTGTTACTGCTGGTTTAGGAGGAATGAGTGGAGCACAACCAAAAGCAGGAAATATTGCAGGTTGTATTACGGTTTGTGCTGAGGTAAATCCAAAAATAACGCAAGTTCGTTTAGATCAAGGATGGATTGATGAAAAAATTACCGATTTAGATGAATTGGTAGCACGTGTTCGTAAAGCAAAAGAAAACGAAGAAGTTGTTTCTTTAGCATATTTAGGAAACGTAGTTGATGTTTGGGAGAAGTTTGCAGAAGAAAATATTTATATCGATTTAGGTTCAGATCAAACATCATTACACAATCCTTGGGCAGGAGGTTATTATCCTGTTAATATGTCGTTTGAAGAGTCAAACGAAATGATGGCTAACAATCCGGAGTTGTTTAAAGAAAAGGTGCAAGAAACCTTACGTCGTCACGCAAAAGCTATTAATAAGCACACGGAAAAAGGAACCTATTTCTTTGATTACGGAAATGCCTTTTTATTGGAAGCGAGTAGAGCAGGTGCTGATGTAATGAATCCAAATCCGACTTTAGGAAGAGAGTTTAAGTATCCTAGTTATGTACAAGATATTATGGGACCTATGTGTTTTGATTATGGTTTTGGTCCTTTCCGTTGGGTATGTACTTCAGGAAATCCAGAAGATTTAGCAAAAACGGATGCAATTGCTTGTAAGGTGTTGGAGAAAATCATGAAAAAATCTCCTGAAGAAATCCAACAGCAAATGGCGGATAACATTCAGTGGATTAAAGGAGCACAAGAAAATAAGTTAGTAGTAGGTTCACAAGCGCGTATTTTATATGCAGATGCTGAAGGACGTATGAAAATAGCCGAAGCGTTTAATAAGGCAATTAAGAAAGGAAAAATAGGTCCAGTAGTCTTAGGTCGTGACCACCACGATGTTTCAGGAACCGATTCACCTTACCGTGAAACTTCAAATATTTACGACGGATCTCGTTTTACAGCAGATATGGCAATTCATAATGTAATTGGAGATAGTTTTAGAGGAGCTACTTGGGTTTCTATCCACAACGGAGGTGGAGTAGGTTGGGGAGAAGTAATTAATGGTGGATTTGGCATGCTTCTTGATGGTTCTAAAGATGCATCAAGGCGCTTAAAATCAATGCTTTTCTGGGATGTAAATAACGGAATTGCAAGACGTAGTTGGGCAAGAAATGAAGAAGCTGTTTTTGCTATTAAGAGAGCGATGGAAGTTGAAAAGAAATTAAAAGTAACACTTCCAAATTTAGTGGATGATGCATTGTTAGAGAATATGTAAATCCTAAGAAAATGAAAAAAATAAAATTACTAGTATTACCAATTATAGCTTTATTGGTAACCTCGTGTAGCTCGGTAAGAGTAACAACTGATTATGATACTCGAACTAATTTTAATCAGTATAAGACTTTTGCGTTTTACAAAACAGGAATAGATAAAGCTCCAATCTCTGATTTAGATAAGAAACGCATTATGCGTGCTATTGAAGCAGAGTTGATGGCAAAAGGAATGACTAAATCAGCTTCGCCGGATGTATTGGTAAGTTTATTTACCAAATCACGTGAACGTATCAATGTGAACGATAATTATTATGGAGGATTTTATTATCCATGGTATTATGGTCCAAGTCCAGTGACTGTTTCCCAATATACTGAAGGAACTTTGTTTATTGATTTGCTAGATGCTAACAAAAAAGAGTTAGTATGGCAAGGGATAGGTACCGGAGCTTTGAGTACAAGCAGTGTACAACGTAAAGAAGCTCGTATTAAAGAGTTTGTTGCTGAAATTATGGCGGAATATCCTCCAGCAGCAAAAAAGTAAAATTTTATTTTTAAATATATTGATACGTTAAGCAGGAATATAAAAACCTGTTTAACGTATTTTTTTTATGATATTTGTAACATGAGAAATGAAATATTAAAGCCTACTCCAGACGAGTATTATATAAATGAAGATGGGTATCGAGTTTTCAAAGAGACATACCACTTAAGACGCGGATATTGTTGTAAAAGTGGTTGTAAGCATTGTCCTTATGGATATGATAAAAAAACGGATAGCTTCAAATAAATGTGACAAAAATTAGTTTATTGTTTCTAATAGATAAAATCAAACACGTAAACATGAAAAAAATTACAGTATTTTTTATTGCACTTACTTTTATGAGCTGTGCAGAATTACAAAAAGTAGTAAACCAATTACCGCAAGGAGGAGTGTTAACGCAAGAGCAAATTGGAAATGGTTTGCGACAAGCATTAGATAATGGTATACGACATCAAGTAAGTAAACTAACTGCTACCGATGGGTTTTATAAAAATGACTTAGTCAAAATCTTATTACCAGAAGAACTACAGGCTGTTGATAAAGGGTTACGTAAGATTGGTTTAGGAAGTTTAGCAGATGAAGGTTTAAAGGCAATTAATAGGACTGCAGAAGACGCTGTAAAGACAGCTACTCCAATTTTTGTAAATGCTGTTAAAGAAATTACCTTCGCAGATGCAAAGAATATATTATTAGGAGCAGAAAATGCTGCAACTTCATATTTAGAAGGAAAAACAACAACAGCTTTATATAGTGAGTTTAATCCAGTAATTAAGAATTCGTTTGCGAAAGTAGGAGCCGATAAAATTTGGTCAAACTTAATCACAAAATACAACAGTATTCCTTTTGTAAAAAAAGTAAATCCAGATTTAACAGATTATGTTACTACGGAGGCTTTAGAAGGAGTATTTACTATGATTGCGGTAGAAGAAAAAGGAATTCGTGAAAAAGTAGGGTTGAGAGATACAGCTTTGTTACGACAAGTTTTCGCGTTACAAGACAATAGATAGAAATAGAATTAAAAATGATGAATATGTAAGCCCTTGATTTCTCAAGGGCTTTTTTGTTGTTTGGGATGTTGAAAATAGGAAATTCACCCATTTTATATTTTGATGTATTTTTAGTTGTTTGTAAATCAAATAATTATGTATATTTATAAATAACTTAATTTTAATAAGAATGTCAAGAATTAGCCAATTACGCAGGTATAGAATGCATTTAGAAGATAGATATCGTAAGTTGGTTGAAAGGGCTAATGATT
This sequence comes from Tenacibaculum sp., assembly GCF_050290165.1. Taxonomy (GTDB): domain Bacteria; phylum Bacteroidota; class Bacteroidia; order Flavobacteriales; family Flavobacteriaceae; genus Polaribacter. The sequence continues at coordinate 265,079 of NZ_JBNKHD010000011.1, forward strand.
ATAAGTATGTGGATGAATGTAAAAGCGATCGCTCAGCATTTAAAGCAATGAAGATCTTGGAAAAACTAAATAGAATTAAATATTTAGATGAAGATTTGTCAAATACTGTTATGTAATTTTTTAAAATAATCAAAGGCTTTTAACAACCTACTACCGTACCAAGAAAAAAACTCTCCATCAACCATAATAAAGGAGGTTTTGTTTGTATACTCCTCCATTTCTAAAATATGTTTTTCTTTAAAAGGAAAAGGCTCTGAAGAAAGTAAGATGAGCTCGGGGTTTTTATATGAAATATTTTCAATATTTACCTCTGGGTATCGTTGTTCGTCAGCGTAAATATTTTCGAATTTGTTTAGCTCTAGCAAATGATTTATGAAAGTATTATTTGCTGCAACCATCCATGGATTCCTCCAAATAAAATAAGCGACTTTTTTTGTTTTATGGTTTTGTATAAAATTTTTAAAATCTGTTATTTTAGACTCTAAGTTACTAGTCATTTTGAAAGCTTCAGCTTGCTTGTTAAAAAAGTTTCCATATAAGGAAATTAAGTCTTTAGCATCAGTGAGTGTAAAAATATCAGAAACGTGAGTAAAAGCTATTTGCTGACAAGCTTCTACAATTTCTTTGGTGTTTTCTTCTTTATTACACAGAATAATATCTGGGTTTAGAGCTTTGATTACATCAATTTTAATATTTTTTGTACCGCCAACAATTGTTTTTGCTTTAGTTAAATGCTTAGGATGAATGCAAAACTTAGTAATACCAACAATACTATCTTCAAGACCTAAATCAACCAATAATTCTGTTTGGCTGGGTACTAAAGAAATAATTCGTTTATAATTTTTATTGGAGCTCATTGCGTAAAAATAATGATTCAATAATAAAAAGATAGGTAGAAAAAGATACTATTCCTAAGTTTTTAAATTTTATAAGGATAATTATTAAGGTGAAAAGGGAGAAACAGTATATGTATCTCCCTTTTTTAAATATTTTATTTTCCAGTTATAAAAAATTAATTAAAAACATCCTTTAGTTCTTCAATTAATTCATCTAGAAATTTGTCTAAAGTTGCACCTCCTTCAATAAGACCTACATTATCCCCAGATGAAGAGATACTCGAAGGTTTAGTAGAACTGCTAGTACTTTCAGAGCTCTGATTTGTTATTTCTTGTTTTCTTTTTCTGAATGCTTCATCATAGTATCCAAATAAAGTTATGTTTAAGGATTGAGAATAGTCATTCATTAAGCTAAAACCAGACTCAGCATGTTTTATAGCCATAGTTTCTACTTCAGATTTCGATTGGCTATTAACAGTTATGGTTATAAAAAAGGTTAATAGCAGAATAAATTTTTTCATATAATTTTTTTAGTTTTTGTCTACTCTATTACATTTTCGACTACCTGTTTTTGTTAGCCCAAAAGTAGTGTTTACCTCCCTTTTTAACAATAATTTTTTTTAAATATTATGGCTTTTTCATTTTGTAAATGCAAGTTTTTAGTAATAAGAGTATTAGTTTTAGAAAAGAAGAGTAAGTTCTGTTTATAAGTAGTAGAGTACTAAGTTTTTTAAAATATAAAGTTATTATCAAAAATATAAAAAAGGGAGTAAATCTCCCCATTTAACCCTATGATTTCTTGACTTTTTTATTTTAAAATAGTTTCCATTTGCTGTTGTAGTTCTGTGGCCTTTGCAGCTGCAGCTTCAGCAAAATCATTTTCGTTAGAAGCATAAATAATTCCACGAGAAGAGTTGATTAGCAAACCAATAGTGTCAGTCATTCCGTACTTACATACTTCTTCTAAACTTCCACCTTGAGCACCTACTCCTGGAACTAATAAAAAACTCTCAGGAATAATCTTTCTTATGTCTGCTAAATATTCAGCCTTGGTAGCACCCACAACATACATTAAGTTTTGTGAGTTTTTCCAAGATTTAGAAATTTCAATAACCTGTTTGTACAATTCCTTACCATCAACATTTTTTGTTTGGAAATCGAAAGCACCTTCATTAGAAGTTAATGCCAATATAATGGTGTGTTTATCTTCAAAAGCTAAAAAAGGTTCAACAGAATCTTTACCCATATATGGAGCTACAGTTACCGAATCAAAAGCTAAATCTTCAAAAAAAGCTTTTGCATACATGGTACTCGTATTGCCAATATCTCCACGTTTCGCGTCAGCAATGGTGAAAATTTCAGGATGTTTTTCGTTTAAGTAATTAATGGTTTTTTCAAGAGATTTCCAGCCTTTAATTCCATAAGCTTCATAAAAAGCAGTGTTAGGTTTGTAGGCTACACAAAGATGATGAGTAGCATCAATAATGGCTTTGTTAAAAGCAAAAATTGGGTCTTCTTTTTGGAGTAAATGTGCTGGAATTTTGTCTAAATCAACATCCAGTCCAATACATAAAAACGATTTCTTTTTTCGAATTTCAGATACAAGTTGTTGTGTTGTCATGTGTTGTTGTAAAAGTTAAGCAAAAGTACATAAATTTAGCAGTTTCTATTATCTTTGTTACATATGTTTCAATATATCAGCAACAAAATTTTTTACGGATTCTTAACATTGTTTGGTGTAGTTACTGTAATTTTTTTACTGTTTAATATCTTACCAGGTGATCCTGCTCGTATGATGTTAGATCAAAGAGAAGATACTGAACAGCTACAAAATATCCGAAAGAAATATGGATTTGATAAACCAGTATTTACACAGTATTTATATTATTTGAATGATGTTTCTCCATTGTCGTTTCATAGTAAAAATGTAGATGATTATACTTTTTTGTCTGAAGGAAAATATAGTGCTCAACCATTGTTTTCTGTTGGGAATTCTGTTGTTGTTATAAAAACACCATACTTGCGTCAATCTTTTCAAAAAAATGGAAAAAATGTTTCTGAAGTAATTAAGGAAACCTTACCCAATACCGCTATTTTAGCTATTGTAGCTATAACTATTGCGTTGTTTTTAGGGATTGTATTAGGTGTATTTTCGGCATTATTTAAAGATACTTTTTTTGATAGAATAATAGCTGTTGTAAGTACTTTAGGAATGAGTGTGCCTTCTTTTTTCTCGGCAATATTATTTGCTTGGTTGTTTGGTTTTGTGTTGCACAAATACACCAATTTAGAAATGACAGGAAGTTTATATGAGGTAGATGATTTTGGAGAAGGAACCTATATTCAATGGAAAAACTTACTGTTGCCAGCAATAGTATTAGGTATTCGTCCGTTAGCAGTAGTAATTCAGTTGATGCGTAATTCATTGCTAGAAACCTTAAATCAAGATTATATTCGTACAGCAAAAGCAAAAGGATTAACCATGTATCAAGTAATTCGAAAGCATGCTTTAAAAAACTCTTTAAATCCTGTAATTACAGCAATTTCTGGTTGGTTTGCATCGATGTTGGCAGGTGCGGTTTTTGTAGAGTATATTTTTAACTGGAACGGATTAGGGAAAGAAATAGTAAATTCATTAAATACCCTAGATTTGCCAGTCATTATGGGAGCTGTATTAGTTGTAGCAACGTTATTTATCATCATCAATATTTTAGTAGATATTTTATATAGTTGGTTAGACCCACGAATAAGATTACATTAATTATGAGATTTTTTTTACTATCACTAGTGTTATTAACACTTACAAGTTGTGCTGTTTTTCAACCAAAAAATTTTGCAACAGAAGCATTACAGGAAGAGCTACTTACTTTAGATCGAAATCCAATTTCATTTCAAGAAATTTTAAATAACAATAAGGGTAAGAAAAAATTTATACAAGTTTTTGCGACGTACTGCCCAGTAAGCCAAGATAGTTTTGATGATGTATTGGTTTTTCAGGAAAAAAATCCAAAAATTGAATACATCTTTTTGTCAGTTGATCATTCTTATTTTGACTGGAAAAGAGGTTTGGAAAATATTCCTGTTAAAGGACAGCATTATTACATTCCAAAGAAAGGAAAAGGAGCCTTGGGCGAGTTTTTAAAGTTAAAAACGATTCCTAGGTTTTTGATAGTCGATGAAGCAGGGAAAATTAAAGTATTCAAATCATCTAAAGTATCAGAGAAATTAGAAAATCACGTTCAATAAAATGAGAAAAATTATAATCCTATTTTTTGTAGGAATAACAATGTTAAGTTGTACTACAAAACAATCAACTAAATTTACAGAGGAAGCATTAAATGATGTTTTTATTTCTTTAGAAGGGAAAGAAGTTCCGTTTAAAGAAGTTATCGAAAAACATAAAGGCAAAAAAGTATTGATAGATGTTTGGGCGTCTTGGTGTACTGACTGTTTAAAAAGTTTGCCAGTAATAAAGCAACTGCAAGAAGAAAATCCTGAAATAGCCTATATGTATCTTTCTTTAGATAGAAATCAAACAGATTGGAAAAATGGTGTTGACCGATTAAAAATTAAAGGAGATCATTATTTTATGCAATCAGGATGGGAAGGAAAATTTGGTGAGTTTCTAGGGTTAAATTGGATTCCTAGGTTTTTAGTGATTGATGAAAAAGGAAAAATTGTTGTTTTTGACGCAACAAAAGCTACTGATAAATTAATTCGTCAAAGCTTAGAAATAATGTAATTTTGCAAACATAAAATCAATAACCAGAAAAAAGTACAAAAGTGAGACAAAAGATAGTTGCAGGTAACTGGAAGATGAATAAAAACCTAGATGAAGCTAAAGTCTTAATCAAAGGGATAAAGAAAGAAGTTAAAGGAGATTTAAATGAGGGAACAAGAGTAATTATTGCTCCAAGTTTTGTGAATCTGCACTATGCAGCTAAAAAAACAAAAAAGTCAACTATAGAAGTAGCTGCACAAAACATGCATCAATCAAAAAGTGGTGCTTTTACGGGAGAAGTGTCAGCTGATATGTTAACAAATATTGGCGTTAATATTGTAATTCTAGGTCATTCAGAGCGTAGAGAATACTTTGGAGAAACAGATGAATTATTAGCGCAAAAAGTTGATACTGCTTTAGGACAAGGTTTAGAGGTTATTTTTTGTTTTGGAGAATTATTAGAAGATAGAAAGTCGGGAAATCATTTTACTGTAGTAGAAAGTCAAATAAAAAAGGCGTTATTTCACTTACAAAAAAATAATTTCAAGAATATCATTTTAGCATACGAACCAGTTTGGGCAATTGGAACAGGTGAAACTGCTAGCCCAGAACAAGCACAAGAAATGCATGCTTTTGTAAGAGAGCTTTTTGTTAAAGAATATGGAAATGAAATAGCGGATGTGATTTCAATTTTATATGGCGGAAGTGTAAAGCCAGCCAATGCGAAAGAAATTTTTTCAAAACCAGACGTAGATGGTGGTTTGATTGGAGGAGCAGCATTGAAAACTGAGGATTTTGTAGCAATTATTAAATCAATTTAATGGACAATATTTATATAGAATATACATTTGAAGTAAGCCCTAAAGAACCAGCAACTGAAATTTTGATTGCTGAGTTAGGAGCGTTAGGATTTGAAAGCTTTGTTGAAAATGAGAATGGAGTAATAGCTTATATTCAAAAAGAAGATTGGAGCGAGGATATTTTAAACGATGTATTTGTTTTAAATTCAAAAGAGTTTTCAATTCAATATGAACATAATGAAGTAGAGCAAACGAATTGGAATGAAGAATGGGAAAAGAATTTTAATCCAATTCAAGTTGATGATATAGTTAGTATCAGAGCCCCATTTCATGAAAATCCTAACTTACCATACGACATTGTCATTGAACCTAAAATGAGTTTTGGTACAGGTCATCATGAAACAACACACATGATGGTACAGCATTTGATTAGCTTAGATGTAGCTGATAAAAAAGTATTGGATATGGGATGTGGTACAGGAATTTTAGCAATTTTTGCTGAAATGAAAGGAGCACAACCTATTGACGCTATTGATATTGATGCTTGGTGTTACGAAAATTCGTTAGAAAATGTAGAGAGAAATAACTGTAAGCATATATCGGTTTATGAAGGGGATGCGTCTCTTTTAGAAGGGAAAAAATATGACTTGATCATAGCTAATATCAATCGAAATATTTTGCTGAATGATATGAAAACATATACCAATTGTTTAAATGAAAAAGGAGTTTTATTATTAAGTGGATTTTATACAGAAGATATTCCAGTGATTGATAATGAGGTTTCTAAGTATGGTTTAACACTAAAAAATACCATAGAAAGAAATAATTGGGTAGCTTTGCAATATCAAAAATAAAACAAATGAGTACGATAGAAAAAATTCAAGAAGAGCTTGAGGTCCTACTAAAAGGTACTAGAGAGCATGAAATTGTTTTGTATAACGATGATGTAAATACTTTTGATTTTGTAATTGATAGTTTGGTAGCAGTATGTGATCATACTTTAGAGCAAGCTGAACAATGTACCATTTTAGTGCATTATAAGGGACAATGCGCTGTTAAAACAGGAGAGTATAAAGATTTAGAACCAAGATGTTCTAAACTGTTAGAATTAGGTTTATCAGCAGAGATAGTTTAAGAATGGAAAACGTTTTTAGATACTACGAATTTTCAGACTTTTTTGTTGATAATTCAGGAGCATTTCAAAAAAATGAAATATGTTACTCTGAGTTAAATGAGGAACATTTTCTAATTTTTGAGAAAAAAAATCAAGACACAAATCCAGTGTATAGTTTGTATGTTTCGAAATATAATTCGAAAAAAGAAATAGGAAAAAATCCGCCAGAAATACTTGAGCTTTTGGTGGAAGATTATGATAAATCAATACCAGAGCACAGAGTAGTGTTAAGAAGATATTTGTATTAAAAACTCAAAAAAAAAACTTTTTTTGAGTTTTTTTATGTTTTTATGTGACTATTTTAAGATAATAGTGTCATAATAGTGTAAATAAGAGATAATAACAGATTTTTATATAATACAATCCTTAAATGAAGAAACTTCTCTTAGTAAGTGGTAAAAGCAGAAAGGAGAAGTTTTTTGAAAATAAGATTTAAAAATAGTAGTAGTTAGTTTTTATACTAAGTTTGGTTAGACGAAAGGGCCTTGAGTGTTAAATTCAAGGTCTTTTTAATTAACATTATCTTTTTAGTTAAATAAAAAAGAGCTGTGGAAATTGATTAAAAAATAGTGTATCTTTATAGGGATTAAACGATAGTAGTTAAAAAAATTGATGCCTATGTAAAACCATTTTCTTTATAGTCACGAGCATAACTATTAGGAAGTTTTTGCTAAAAGACTTGGACTTGTTGTGGCTAATATCCAAGAGAGAAAGATTTAATAATCAAAAACTTTAAAGAAGATGAAAGCGATACTAATTAAAACAATTTTTATACTATTTGTAACCACTAGCGTTTTTGGGGTAACTGTTGATAATTCAAATACAGTTGATCCAATAAAAGTAAGAGCAACCTTTCAAGGGCATGATGACTATGGATATAACTTTTTATTCATAAATGACGAAGGTGATGAAGAGACAATTACTTTTGAGGTTATTGCGGAAGAGTTATTAGAAATTTATAATTTAAACGATAAAAAATTTATAGACCAGGAGTTTGAAATTGTATACGATTATGAAACTTCAGAAAATGATGACGAAATAATCGAAGCTCCTAAATTACATTCAATAAAAAAAATAGAATAACTATGAGCATTGTAGATTTATATGAGTCAAGTAAGCATAGAAATAATGTAGCGCACTTTAGCGCCATCGTAAATATTGCTATGGTTGATGGCGATTTAAACAAAGATGAAGAAATATTGGTAAACCGTTTTGCAAGAAAATTGGATATTACAGAAGCTGAATACGCTGAAATTATAAAAAATTCAAAAAAATATCCAGTTGTGCCACAGCCAAGATCTGATGATAGATTAGAACGATTACTAGATTTATTTAAAATTATTTATGCAGATCATCAAATTGACGATTCAGAAAGAAAACTCATTTTAAAATATGCTATTCAGTTAGGTTTTTCTCAAGATACAGCTGAGGAAATCATTATCAAAACGACTAAAATATTTAGTGGTAAAATAGATCTTGATCAATATAAAGCGATGCTCCAAATTTTATAAAAATGAAAATCCCATTCTTTTCAGAATGGGATTTTTTTTAAAGTATGTGTAGATTTTCTAATTTAAAAATAACGATGTCTTCTTCATCAAGATCATCAAAAATTTCCTTGTAGGTAATTTCAAATTTTTTGTTTTTGAGTGTAGATGATTTTAAGTCTAAATGACCTAAATTTTGCTTATTTACTCTTTCAAAATCTATAATATCACCATTTTCTAATTCAAAAACATAATAGCCGTTTGTATATCCTTGATAAACGCCGACTAATGTAACTGTTGGTTGTGAGTTGTAATGAGTCATGGCTACCTATATTTTATTTATGAGGCAAACACTTGATCTTCTTTTAAAAAACATTTAAATTCTAAAGTATACCCATTAGGATCTTTTATGAAAAAAGAAACATGCTCTCCGTTTTTATCCTTTAAAAAGGTCTTTTTAAGAATACCTTCTGAAGAATCACGATTTACCTTTTGATACATTTCTTCCCATGTTTTAGTATCTATAACAACACCAAAATGAAAAGAAGGTAAAATATCTTTTTCAAAAGAATAACTTGGGTATTCAAAATTGAATTGATCTGCTAAAACAAAAGTTAGTTGATTGTCAAATAAATTGATATCAACCCATTTGGTGTTTTTTCTACCGCATTCAAAACCTAATTCTTCTGTATAAAATTGTATAGTCTCTTCAATGTTTAAACATGGAAGAGATATGTGAAAAGCTGATTTCATAAGCTGTCCATTTAATCGTTATCAAAATCGTCAGTTACTTCTATTTCATCAAACTCGTCATTGTCTTCATCTTCTTCAGGTTCATAATCCTCCATTGTTTGTTGTAATTGAGAACTTATTTTAACCAAAAATAATGTATCATCAGTACTAACCTCTACAGCTTTTACGGTTTCACCTTTACTGTTTTTGAAGGAGATAATGTCTGAGTGATCATATCCATCAGGATATTTTTCTACCAATAAATCCAAAATATCGGTAGTTAACTTTGCATAGTCTACAATAACTCGTTTCATAAAATTACATTTTTAATAAATAAGCAAATATTAAAGGGGCAACAATAGTTGCATCACTTTCTATAATGAACTTAGGTGTATCAATATCTAATTTTCCCCAAGTAATTTTCTCGTTAGGTACAGCACCTGAATAAGAACCATAACTTGTAGTTGAATCCGATATTTGACAGAAATAGCTCCAGAAAGGAGTGTCTTCTCTCTCTAAATCTTGATATAACATAGGAACCACACAAATAGGGAAGTCTCCAGCAATTCCTCCACCAATTTGGAAGAATCCAATTCCTTTTTCTGAGTTGTCAGTATACCAATCAGCTAAAAAAGTCATGTATTCAATCCCTGATTTCATGGTAGAAGCTTTTAATTCTCCTTTTACGATATATGAAGCAAAAATGTTACCCATGGTACTGTCTTCCCAACCAGGAACTACAATTGGTAAGTTCTTTTCTGCAGCAGCATACATCCAAGAATCTTTTAAATCGATTTCGTAATACTCTTCTAAAACCCCCGATAATAATAGTTTGTACATGAATTCATGTGGAAAATAGCGTTCACCAGCTTCTTCAGCGTCTTTCCAAATTTTGAAAATATGCTTTTGTAAGCGTCTAAAAGCTTCTTCTTCTGGAATACAAGTATCGGTAACACGGTTTAATCCTTTCAATAATAAATCCCACTCGTCTTGCGGAGTTAAATCACGGTAGTTAGGAACTCTTTTATAATGAGAGTGCGCTACTAAATTCATGATGTCTTCTTCAAGGTTTGCTCCTGTACAAGAAATGATATCAACCTTATCTTGGCGAATCATTTCAGCGAAAATTTTACCTAATTCAGCAGTACTCATAGCACCTGCCAAAGAGACTAACATTTTTGAACCTTGCTCTAATTGTGCTTCGTACCCTTTTGCGGCATCTACCAATGCAGCTGCGTTAAAGTGTAAGAAGTATTTTTCTATAAAATTGGTTATAGGTGTGTTCATTTTTTTGTTTTTTGTGAGTTTATGAAATTGCTTCTATTATTAAAAGAAGGGATGATTTCATAAACTCGGATGTTTTTAAATCAATTTTTCAATAATAACTTGTACAACTTCAAAGAGGATTAAAATAATAATAATCCATTCTAGCATACTGCTGTATTTGTGTTGTAATATATCACTGAATAAATCTAAATTTTCTTTAATTACGTTTAAACTATTTTCAATTCCTTGATGACGTTTTATAATATCTAATTCATCTTTTAATTTATAATCTAAATCAGATAAATCTTTGTTGTTCCAAGCCACATCTGGCGAGTCAAAAACAAATAGGTTTTCTGCAATGTTGTTTTTTAAATTCATGGTTTTACCAATGAATTTTCTCATTTGAACTTTAGAGAGCTTAAAGCTCCCAGTTCTTTCCAATTGCCTTGAATATACTAATGTTTTATCGTGTAAATCAGATGTTTTGTTTACATAATTCATTAATGCTACCGATTGCGATAGGTTGAGCATAATGGTATGTGCTACATCATCGTTTAATTCTTTAATCTGAATACTTCCAAAATCAACTTCAACCGTATTAGAAAAGGTTACGATATACTCTTCTGAGGGTAAATGACTAGTGGTTGAATTTTCTTTACCGATTAAAAAACTAACAACTTCATTTATTATTACATTTTCGCAATTAATAAAAACAACACTTCCATAATCTTTTACATAAATATATGTATTGTTTTCAATTTTATACAACAAAAAAGAATGTTCTCTTTTTACTAAATTGTATGTTTTAAACTGTTTGCGAACAGTACTAAGTGCAATCCGTTTTTCTAAATGATATGCAATAGCTTGTAAACGCATTTTAATAATCGTCGTCGTTGCTTTTAAACTTTGATAATTTATTAAATGGTGAGCTATCATCATCGCTATAATCTTCTTCATCTTCCATATTAGAAGTGAATTTATAACTCAACATTTTATAATATAGTTTAGCCGCTAAAAAGTCTGATGATTTTTCATTTTCGTTAGGGCATAACTCTACAATATCAAAACCTACTACGTTTCTTTCTGTAAACACTTTCTTTAAAAACTCTAAAGTTTCGTAGTAAAACAACCCACCTGGTTCCGGTGTTCCTGTGCTTGGTAATAAAGATGGGTCAATAGCATCTAAATCAAACGTAATAAAAACATTTCCTGTTAATTGATCGATTACATCGTCCATCCAATATTCATTTACAGCCATATCATGCGCAAAGAATACTTTTTCCATATTCATAGAAGACTTTTCTGTAACGTCCATACTACGAATTCCTACTTGAACTAAGTTGGTAGTTTGGCTAGCTTCGTAAACAGCACAAGCGTGGTTACATTTAGTTCCTTCGTATTCTTTACGTAAATCGGCATGCGCATCAATGTGTAACACTGTTAAGTTGTTAAAACACTCATTGAAAGCTCGGATAGTTCCGATAGAAATTGAATGTTCACCACCAAAAAGAGTTACAAACTTGTTTTTATTGATGTATTTTTTGGTAGTTGCATGTACTGCTTCAACCATAGCCTCAGGAGAAGAAGCTTCTGTAACAGGATCTGCTAAATAAACACCTTCTTTGTAAACTTCGCTATCAGTTTCAATGTCATACAATTCCATATTCTCAGAAGCGTTTAAAAATGCTTCTGGACCTTTGTCTGCTCCTTTTTGCCAAGTGCTAGTTCCATCATATGGAACAGGGATTAATACTACTTTTGCAGTTTCTAACTTTGCGTATTGATCAGGAATACCTGCGTAATTTCTTTTTTCCATTTTTATTAATATTAAACTAGTATCCTAAAATAGATAATAGTTCTTCGCTTTTTTGTTGTTCTTTAAATAATTTAGTGGTGAAATCACCATTTTCGTTTCTATCAATTAACACGTGCTTTGGTGTTGGAATTAAACAGTGTTGTAATCCGCCAAAACCACCGATGGTTTCTTGATAGGCTCCTGTGTTGAAAAATCCGACATATAGTGGAGATTCTTTTTCATACACAGGTAAATATATCGCATTTACATGTTGTTCTGAGTTGTAATAATCATCACTATCACAAGTTAAACCACCTAACAATACTCGTTCGTATCTATGGTTCCATTTGTTAACAGGAAGCATAATAAAACGCTTATTAATAGCCCAAGAATCTGGTAATGTTGTTATGAAAGATGAGTTAATCATATTCCATTTTTCACGATCGTTTTGTCTTTTTTGGTACAAAACTTCATAAATAGCACCTCCAGCTTCTCCGACGGTAAAACTTCCAAACTCTGTAAAAATGTTAGGAACATCCACATCAGCTTCTTTACATGCCACATTAATTTGGTTGATGATTTCTTCTACCATATACTCATAGTCAAAATCAAATGCTAATGAGTTTTTAATAGGAAAACCTCCACCAATATTTAAACTGTCTAGTGTAGGGCAAACTTTTTTAAGCTTGATGTATACACTTAAACATTTTAATAATTCGTTCCAATAGTAAGCGTTGTCTCTAATCCCTGTATTGATAAAGAAGTGTAACATCTTTAATTCAACTTGTGGATTATTAGCAATTTCACGCTCGTAAAAAGATACGATATTTTTGTAACCAATTCCTAATCTGCTGGTATAAAATTCGAATTTAGGCTCTTCTTCAGAAGCTATACGGATTCCTACCTTAAATTTGCTTCTAGTTTCATCTAAAAGTAAATCAAGTTCTTCATAATTATCAATTATAGGAATACAGTTCGTATGTCCACCATCGATTAAACTAACAATATTGGCAATGTATTGATCACGCTTGAAACCGTTACACAATACATAAGTGTCATCTTTAAGCTTTCCTTCTTTTTTTAATGACTTTACAATATCAATATCAAAAGCAGAAGATGTTTCAATATGGATATCATTTTTTAAAGCTTCGTCTAACACATATTTAAAATGAGAACTCTTAGTACAGTAACAGTAATTGTAGTTTCCTTGGTAATTGTGTTTTTCAATAGCTGTATGAAACCAGTTCTTAGCTTTATTTATATTTTCAGAAATTTTTGGCAGATAAGTAAACTTTAGCGGCGCGCCATACTGCTTTACTAACTGCATCAAATCAATGTCGTGAAAAAATAAATTATTCTCTTCTGTATGAAATTCCTCCTGAGGAAAATCAAATGTTTGTTCTATTAAATCTTTATATTTAGTATTCATTATTATTTTAGTTGTATCTGTGTTTTGAGTACAGAAAAGTTATTCAAAAAGTAGTTAAGGAGCAAGCCAAAACTTTTTTAAATAAATTAGATAACAAATTTCATTGTTGTTTATAACAAGATTGTTAAACCGAAATAAAATGAATAGTTAGATTCGTAAAGCTAAACAATCACCGCACTGTTTGTAAAAATTCAGTGGTAGAGAGTATTGAGGTGTGGAAGAAACCTTAATTTTTTCGTTGTGTTTCCAAAACACTAAATAACTCTTAATCTTCCCGTAAAAGTTATTACCGAAATAAGTAAAACGTAACATTCGACTTATATAATAAGATGTCGTAAATGTAAACTATTTTTTAATACGATAAATTTTTTTTTATTTTTTTTAAAGTGTTGTCTTGTAGTTTTTTAGCTGTTGTTTTGTTTCTTGATTAACTCAATTCCTTTGTATAAAATAGTTGTATTAGGTATGGTAATTTCCCTTTTTTCTTCAGGCATGTACAAAAGAACATAAAAACCAGTAATATTCTTTACAACACCTTGTAAATCGAAATCTTTATCAATAATTTTTATGGTGTCACCTATACGCATAGGGTGGTAAAAGAACAAAATAATACTAGCGGTTAGATTTGACAAAATAGACCACTGAGCAAAGAAACCAACACCAAGTACTGCAAGTATAGAAGAAGCAAAAACAATTACTTCTTTAAAATTGATACCAAAAATAATTAATGATATAAAGAGAGTTAAGGTGTAATATAAAAAGTAGCTTAGATTTAAAATTAACTTTCTTCTATGAGGTTCAATAGCATTTTTTACAATATAAGATCTTGTAAGTTTTTTAGTAATGTGAATCAAAAAAAATAAAGTTGTTAATAAAAGCAAGAATTGCAAGATAGGGTTGTAAATAGACAATTCTAAAAAATGATTCTTCATGATTGAGGTTTTTTAATACAAATATACTTCTGGTTTCGTAAATATAATCTCGAAATAAAAAATTATATTTGATAGGTAATCATAATCTTATTATCGTTATGAAAAACATTTTAATTCCATATAATTTTACTGAAGCTGCTATTAATGCTTTGAATTACACTAAACAATTATTCAAAGGAATTGAAGCGAATATTTATTTGTTAGATGTTTATGTAAGTCAGCCTTCCGAATTATTGAGTGATGAGGAAAATGAGAAATGGTTCGACGAAATGGATAATGAAATTGAAGATGAGCTAAAATATTTATTGGATGTTTTGAAAAGAGAAGAAAGTACTTTTAACTACCAGTATTTAGTAGAATCAAATTCGTTAACTAAAGCTATAAATAAGATTATTGATGAAAAGAATATAGATGTTGTAGTAACGGGAACAAAAGGAGCCAAAAGTTTAGCAGAAACATTTATAGGTACCAATACTATGAAAATGATAAATGCTATAGATAGCTGTCCTTTGATTGTGGTTCCTATGGATTATAAATATAAATCGTTACATCAAATTGTGTTTTCTACAAATTACAAAAGACAATACTCAACAAAAGAATTGCAGTTTTTGATTAACTTAAGTGTTGTAAAAAAATGTTTACTTGAAGTAGTAAATTTATCAGAAGAAAACTTTTTGACAGAGAATCAACAAAGAAACAAAGTTAAGTTAAGAGAAATACTACAAGACTTAAATGTTACTTACAGGAAAATTGATTGGGAAGGTTCCGAGACATTGACTATTGAAAAACATATAGATGAAACCGAAAGTGAATTGCTGGTTTTAATAAATCATAAATACAATTTCTTTAATCGTTTATTGGAAGAGAATGTGATTAAAAAATCGGCATTTCATAGTAAGATACCTATATTGATATTACCAGAAATAGCATAATTATGAATTTTACCGAAGAATTTTATGAGAATATAGCAAACTTGTTCTATGCGGTTTCAATGGCAGACAAAAAAATGACTGTAGAGGAAAAGAAAAGTATTGTTAAAAGAGTACAAAAAAATTGGTCTACTTCAGAAGATAAATCTGATAGCGAGTTAATTTATGAAAGATTAAGGCATTTAATAAGTGAAAAAGCGAGCTCAGAAGAAGCATACGAGAATTTTAAAAGTTATTATTTAACGCATCAAAAAGAATTTTCAAAAGAAGTAATTCATAATTTACTAGTTGCCTCACATGAAATTACAGGTACATATGCAGGAAAAAATAAGTCTGAACTCATAATTCTTGCTAAATTATATAAACTATTCAAACTCGCTTAAAGTAAGAGCATGACTCGATTTATTACAAAACAAAAACACACAAAACACATAATTCCTGGAAAACCAGTTTTTGTTGGGAATCAAAAGGAAGAAAATACAAGAATACGATTAATTGGTTATGATACAGATACAATTATTGAGGTAGAGTTACAAACTGTAAATGAGCTTTCAGACTATTTAAATAAGTATGAAAAAATATGGATTAATATTGATGGATTGCATGATGTAGAGTTACTTGGAGAAATAGGAAAGCTTTTTGCTATTCATACACTTGTTCTTGAAGATATTGCAAATACAGGTCAAAGACCCAAGGTAGATATTGGTGAAAATTACATTTTTACGAGTATTAAAATGATGTTTTTAGACGAAAAAAAACATCGACTAGAAGCAGAGCAAATTTCTATGTACTTAATACAAAATATACTTATCACATTTCAAGAAAAGCAAGGAGATATTTTTGAGCCGGTGAGAGAAAGGCTGCGTAACAAAAAAGGAAGAGTTCGTAATTACAATGTCACCTATTTAAAATATTGTTTGTTGGATTTGATTGTAGACAACTACAATTTTTTAATGGAAACTTTTGGGGAGAAAGTAGAAGATTTAGAGGATAAAATTTTACTAGAGCCCAATAAGAATATTTTAGAAGAGATCAATAAAAATAAGGTTGAGCTTAATTATTTTAGAAAAGCGATAAGACCAGCAAGAGAGGCAATAAGTAACTTTAAAGAATTTAAAACCGATTTAATTACTGAAAATGAACAACCCTTTTTTAATGATTTGCAAGACTTAATTCAAAGAAGTTACGACTTGGTTGAGAATTACAAGAATATGTTGAGTGAACAACTTACGGTGTATTCAACAAATGTCAATAACCGCTTAAATGACATTATGAAAATTCTGACGATATTCTCGGTGATTTTTATACCAATTACATTTATAGCAGGTATTTATGGTACAAATTTTGAGTATATTCCAGAGCTAACTTATCGTTACGGATACTATGCTATGTTGGGAGTTATTATGTTGATAGTAGTGATAATGTTAGGTTTTTTTAGGTACAAAAAGTGGTTTTAAGTTTTGTTTAAGTTTTTGATATTGAAAAATTTGTATTTTTGTAGGTAGGAATGAAAAAAGCATTTCAAAAAATAGCGTCTATAGCAATGGCATTAATAGTAGTGTTTTCTACAATGTCGTTTACCATAAGTAGTCACTTTTGTGGGGATGTACTAGTGGAAACAAGTTATTTTGGAAAAGCGAAATCTTGCGGAATGGAAATGTCACAAGGAGCAAAATCAAATGATTGTTCTGTGATGAAAAAGAACTGTTGCCATGATGAAGCATCAGTAATTGATGGGCAAGATGATTTAAAAAATACTTCTTTTGATCAATTGTCATTCGATCAGCAAGTATTTGTAGCTTCATTTTATTATAGCTATATAAATCTTTTTGAAGAATTACACGATAAAGTAATTCCTTTTAAAAACTACACTTCGCCACTCGTCGTCAAGGATATTCATGTACTTGATGAGGTATATTTAATATGATTTATAAACAATAACTAGTTGTCCTTTTGAAAAACTCATAAGGATGATTTGTCGTATTCGGTGTTTTTTAACATCAATGTTTAATTGTTTAAAAATCATTTCTTATGCTGAATAAAAGCATTAAATTTTTAATAGAAAATAAGCTGGTAGCTGTCATATTACTCGTTTTATTTATAGGATGGGGAACTATGAATGCGCCTTTTAATTGGGATACAGGTTTTTTGCCTAGTAATCCTGTAGCGGTAGATGCTATACCTGATATTGGTGAAAATCAACAAATTGTTTTTACCAAGTGGGATGGGCAATCTCCACAAGATATAGAAGATCAAATAACGTATCCATTAACAACTTCTTTACTAGGGATTTCAGGAGTAAAAACCATTCGTAGTTCTTCTATGTTTGGACTCTCAAGTATTTATGTCATTTTTGATGAAGGTGTCGATTTTTATTGGAGCCGTTCTCGAATTCTTGAAAAATTAAATTCATTACCAAGCAACTTATTGCCAGAAGGAGTAAGTCCGTCTTTAGGACCAGATGCAACAGGGTTGGGGCAAATTTTTTGGTACACACTAGAAGGACGCGATGAAAATGGAAATGTAACTGGAGGTTGGGATTTGCATGAATTACGTAGTGTACAAGACTACTATGTTAAATATGCTTTGTCATCAGCAAACGGGGTATCGGAAGTAAGTTCTATTGGTGGATATGTGCAAGAATATCAAATAGATGTAAAACCAGAGTTGATGCGTCAATACAATATTAGTTTACAACAGATTGTAGCAGCTGTTAAAAAAAGTAATCAAGATATTGGAGCGCAAACAATAGAGATAAATCAAGCAGAATATTTAGTACGTGGTTTAGGGTATGTCAAATCTATTGCAGATATCGAAAACGCGGTAGTAACTGCGGAAGATTATACTGCAATTAGAGTAAAAGATGTAGCAAATGTATCGCTAGGAGCGATGCCTCGTAGAGGGATTTTAGATAAGGAAGGAGCAGAAGTAGTAGGTGGGGTAGTTGTATCGCGTTATGGAGCAAACCCTTTAGAAGTAATTACGAATGTAAAAGCAAAGATTAAAGAGCTGAGTGCAGGTTTACCTAGTAAAAAATTACAGGATGGCAGAACTTCTCAGTTGACAATAGTTCCTTTTTATGATCGAACAGAATTGATTCACGAGACTTTAGGTACATTGAACGAAGCACTTACTTTAGAGATATTGATTACGATTCTGGTAATTGTGGTAATGGTGTTTAATTTACGAGCTTCTGTATTAATCTCAGGACTATTACCTGTGGCAGTATTGATGGTTTTTATAGCAATGAAAGCCTTTGGTGTAGATGCAAATATTGTTGCTCTATCAGGAATTGCTATTGCTATTGGAACTATGGTAGATGTTGGAGTGATACTCTCCGAAAACATCATAAGTCATTTGGAGAGAGAAAAAGATAAACTACCAATAAATAAACTAGTTTATAATGCAACAGCAGAAGTTTCAGGGGCTATAGTTACTGCTGTAATGACAACTATTATTAGTTTTATTCCAGTATTTACTATGATTGGAGCTGAAGGAAAATTATTCCGTCCACTAGCGTTTACCAAAACTTTTGCGTTAATAGCAGCAATTATTGTAGCGCTATTCCTTATTCCGCCATTTGCTGCTGTTCTATTCAAAAAGAGCAACCTTAACAAAGGGTATAAATACATTTTAAATGGAATTTTAGTAGTACTAGGAATTGCAGCTCTTTTTTATGGATATTGGCTAGGATTGGTACTAGTAACTTTTGGAGGTTTGCAGTTCTGGAGTAGCTATTCTGGAGAAACAATAATTCGTTTTTCATTTTCCAAGAATGATTTTTCTCTTTCAATAAATACCATTAATATTATCATATCAACTCTGGCAATTGTTGGTTTATTGGCTGAGTATTGGAGGCCTTTGGGGGTTGATAAATCTGTTTTTACAAACTTGTTGTTTGTAGCGATAATCTGTTTTGGCTTGCTAGGATTTTTTAGCCTCCTTCAAAAATATTACAGTCGAATATTACAATGGGCACTGAACAATAAGTTATTGTTTTTAGGGATTCCTATGACAGTTTTAATTTGTGGATTTCTCATATTTAAAAATACAGGGAAAGAGTTTATGCCTTCACTAAATGAAGGGTCGTTTTTACTGATGCCAACTTCAATGCCACATTCAGGTACAGAGGAAAATAAGCGAGTGTTACAGCAATTAGATATGGCAGTTGCTAATATCCCGGAAATAGTAACAGTGGTTGGAAAAGCAGGAAGAACAGATTCGGCATTAGATCCAGCACCTTTATCGATGTATGAAAATATCATTAATTATAAACCAGAATATGCTTTAAATTCTGATGGTGAACGTCAGCGATTTAAGGTTGATGAAAATGGTGATTTCATCCTGAAAGATGGAACGTTATTGAAAGTGAAAGAAGGTAGCGTATGGCAAACTATTGATGCGAATAGGGAACTTATCCCTGATGAAGATGGAGAGTTTTACCGTAATTGGCGTCCGCATATCAAATCTCCTAATGATATTTGGAATGAAATTGTAAAAGCAACCAAGTTGCCAGGAGTAACATCGGCGCCTAAGTTACAGCCTATTGAAACCCGATTGGTTATGTTACAAACAGGGATGCGTGCACCGATGGGAATTAAAGTTAAGGGGCAAGATTTAAAACAGATTGAAACTTTTGGAGTACAGCTTGAAGGAATTTTAAAACAGGTTAAAGGGGTTAAAAAAGAAGCTGTTTTCGCTGATAGAATTGTAGGGAAACCTTATTTGTTAATTGATATTAACCGAGAGAAACTAGCTCGCTACGGAATTGCAATTCAAACGGTGCAAGATGTATTAAAAGTAGCGGTAGGAGGTATGCAGTTATCGCAAACAGTAGAAGGGAGAGAACGTTATGGAATCCGAGTTCGTTATCCTAGAGAATTGCGTTCCAATCCAACGGATTTGGAAAACATATACATACCAACAGCAAAAGGAACTCCAATCCCATTAAGTGAGTTGGCAACAATTCGTTACGAGCAGGGTCCACAGGTAATTAAAAGTGAGGATACATTTTTAATAGGGTATGTGTTGTTCGATAAGTTGGATGGTTTTGCTGAGGTAAATGTGGTAGAAACTGCTCAAAAAGTAATTCAACAAAAGATTGATTCAGGTGAATTGGAAGTTCCTAAAGGGATTTCATATCAGTTTACAGGAACGTATGAAAATCAATTAAGAGCAGAGAAAACTTTATCGGTAGTGGTACCGTTAGCTTTGATGATTATCTTTTTAATATTGTATTTCCAGTTTCGTTCGGTAGCTACTTCGTTAATGGTATTTACGGGGATTACGGTAGCTTTTGCAGGTGGGTTTATCATGATGTGGTTGTATGGACAAGATTGGTTCTTAAATTTTAGTGTCTTTGGAGAGAATTTACGGGAACTGTTCCAAATGCATCCAATTAATTTGAGTGTTGCTGTTTGGGTAGGATTTATAGCCTTATTTGGAATTGCGACAGATGATGGTGTGGTAATGGCAACTTATTTAAAGCAGTCGTTTGATAGAGAAAAACCAGATACGGTTCACAATATTAGAACATCAGCATTGCATGCGGGTAACAAGCGTATTCGAGCTTGTTTAATGACAACAGCAACTACCATTTTAGCATTGTTGCCTGTATTGACTTCAACAGGAAGAGGTAGTGATATCATGATTCCGATGGCTATTCCAGCTTTTGGAGGAATGATTATAGATGTGACGTCCTATTTTATAGTGCCTGTACTGTATAGTTGGCGTGAAGAATTTTTATTGAAACAAAAAATAAAGAGAGATGAGTAATAACAAGATAATCTTATTTTTTGCATCTATGGTCTTTGTTTGGAATATGCAGGGGCAAGATTTACAAGGATATATAAAGATAGCCTTAGAAAATAATCCAGAAGTACAGCAGTTCGATACAAAATACAAGCGTATTTCAGAAAAGAAGGAAGAAGTAAATACATTGCCAAATACTGAATTTGGAGCAGGGTATTTTGTGAGTACTCCAGAAACACGAACAGGTCCACAGCGATTTAAGTTGTCTGTAAAACAAATGATTCCTTTTTTCGGAACCATAACGGCAAGAGAAAATTATGTATCGTCGTTGGCAGATGCTACTTACCAAGATATGGTAATTGTGAAACGTAAGTTAGCGACTTCCGTTGCGCAATCATATTATAAGCTGTATGAAATCAATGCCAAACAAAAAGTATTAGATGAAAATATTGATTTGCTGAAAACATACGAAAAGCTAGCATTAACTTCAGTAGAGGTTGGTAAGGCATCAGTAGTAGATGTATTGAGATTACAGATTAGACAAAATGAATTAAATCAACAGAAAGAAGTATTGCAAGAAACTTTTTTAGGAATGCAAAAAGCCTTTAATAAGCTGTTGAATCAGGAGGTGAACACACCAGTTTCGGTAATTGATAGTTTACAAATTCCGACAGAAGTAGATAAGATGCAACCAAATACTTTAAAGCTGCATCCGGAGTTGGTGAAGTTTGATAAGTTATATGCATCTGTTGAAAAATCAGAGTTGTTAAATCAAAAAGAAAAACAACCGATGATTGGTTTTGGGTTGGATTATGTGAATGTTGAAAAACGTACGGATATGAATGTGGTAGATAATGGAAAGGATATTATCATGCCAATGGTGTCGTTGTCAATTCCTATTTTCAATAAGAAAAACAAATCTATAAGCAAGCAAAATAGGTTACAACAAGAGGAAATTCTGTCACAAAAAGAGCAACGATACAATACGTTAGAAGCTGTGTTGTATAGAGCTGTTTCAGACAGAAATACAGCTGTAATAAGTTATCAAACACAGCTTAAAAATTTGAGTCAAGCAAAAAATGCAGAGCAAATTTTAGTAAAAAGTTACGAAACAGGAACAATAGACTTTAACGACGTGTTAGATATTCAAGAATTACAGTTAAAATTTCAAACGAATATGATAACGTCGGTGGTAAATTATTATACACAAAGTGCTATCATTAATTACTTAATACAATAAAATGAAAAAATATATAATCTATATAGGAATTTTAATCGCTGGATTATTTTTAGGGTGGCTACTCTTTGGAGGTTCTACTCATAGCGAAGAAAAACATACCGATGAAGTTGGAGAAACGAAGAAAATGTGGACATGTTCTATGCATCCACAAATTATGCAACCAGAACCGGGAGATTGTCCTATTTGTGGAATGGAGTTAATTCCTGCAGAAGTTGGAGCAGAAGGTTTGTCTGCAAATCAATTTAAATTGACAAAAAATGCTTTAGCGTTAGCGAATGTGCAAACTACTGTGATTGGTGATGTTGCCAATACAGATAATACAATTACCGTATCAGGAAAAATTGCAGAAAATGAAAAATCGAATGCGGTACAGGTAAGCTATTTTGCAGGAAGAATTGAGCGTTTAAATGTGAACTTTACAGGAGAAAAAATAAACAAAGGTCAGTTGTTGGCAACGGTATATTCTCCAGAATTGGTAAAAGCACAACAAGAGCTGTTAACTGCTGCTTCCCTAAAAGAAAGTCAGCCAGCATTGTACAAAGCAGTTCGAAATAAGTTGAAATTATGGAAGTTGTCTGAAAACCAAATCAATCAGATAGAAAAAACAGGGGAAGTTAAAGAAAACTTTCCTGTGTATGCTACAGTTTCTGGGACAGTTTCTGAAAAATTAGTGCAACAAGGTGATTATATAAGTCAAGGACAAGCCTTATTGAAAATCGCAAACCTGAGTTCTGTATGGGCAAATTTTGATGTGTATGAAAGTCAAATCAATAATTTTAATGTCGGGCAACAAATAGCGATTACTACCAATGCGTACCCAAACGAAGTTTTTGATGCAAAAATATCGTTTATTGATCCTGTGTTGAACTCTAAGACAAGAACGGTAACAATGCGTGCTGTGTTGAATAATACTCAAGGGAGGTTTAAGCCAGCGATGTTTGTTACAGGAAAAATAACGACTAAAGAAAAGCAAGCAGAGCAACAGTTAAGTATTCCTGTTACAGCGGTTTTATGGACAGGAAAGCGTTCTGTGGTGTATGTAAAAGTGAAGAGTGAACAACCAATTTTTGAAATGCGAGAAGTGTTGTTAGGAGGAAGAGTTGGAGAGAGTTATCAGGTGGAAAAAGGATTAGAGTCAGGTGAAGAAATCGTAACCAATGGAGTGTTTACGATAGACGCATCGGCACAACTTCAAGGAAAGAAATCAATGATGAATCATGCAAAAGAAATAGTAGAATCTTTTGAGGTTCCAGAAAAGTTTAAAGAGCAATTACAAAAGGCTTATAATAGTTACATCACTTTAAAGGATGCGTTGGTAAAAACAGATGTTTCAGCAGCCAAATCAAACGCAGAGAATTTAACAAGAGATTTAGAGTCAATTGATATGAAGTTGCTTGCTAGTGAATCAGCACATGAAAAATGGATGCTATTGATTCCGGTATTAAAAGCCAATAGTGAAAAAATAGCACAAGCTTCTGATGTTGATATGCAACGTAAGCATTTTAAAATGGTGTCAGACTATTTTATTAAAGCTGTGCATTCTTTCGGGATTAAAGAAGTGGCTTATAAACAATATTGCCCGATGGCAGATAGCGATAAAGGGGCGTATTGGTTAAGCAAAGAAAAACAAGTGTTAAACCCGTATTTTGGAGATAAAATGTTGAAATGCGGTGAAGTAAAAGAAACAATAAATAATAATTAAATATCAAATCAATGAAAAAAGTAATTTTAGGAGTAGCTATGTTAGCTGCAATCAGTTTAGTAAGTTGCAAAAACGAAGCTAAAAAAGAAACAGAAACAAAAGAAGTACAAACAGAACAAACTTCAACTAAAGAAGTAGCGATGACTACTGCGACTTTTGGAGTTCGTGGTAACTGCGGAATGTGTAAAAACACAATTGAAAAAGCGGTAACTGGTGTTGATGGAGTAGCATCTGCAGATTGGGATAAAGTAAGAAAGCAAATCAATGTATCGTTTGATGATTCTAAGACTAATTTAGATGCGATTCATAATGCAATTGCGGCTTCTGGGTATGATACTGATAAAGTAGCAACTACTGAAGAAGCTTACAGTAATTTACCAGGTTGCTGTCAGTACGATCACAGTATGGAAATGAGTTTAAAAGGTGATGTAAAAGCAGACGAAACGTCTAATCACTAATTCTAAAAAAAAGTGTAACGATTTTATATTTCGTTACACTTTTTTTCTTTGAGTTATTTAAAATTATGTCAGCATTATTTTACTGTACTTGTTTAGGTATTCCGAAGGTGTCATATGAGTAATTTTTTTAAATACCTCTCTAAATCCTTTAGGGTCTGAATATCCCACTTCGTACATTACTTCATTAACTGTTTTTCTTCCTCTTTCCAGTTCTTTTTTTGCAGCTTCTATTTTAACTCGCTGCAGGTACTCTACAACAGTATTTGATGTAGCTTTTTTAAAACGTCTTTCAAATGTTCTGCGACTTACAGCTATTTTTTCAGATAAGTCATCAACAGTTATTTTATGTTGAAAGTTTTGCTCAATATGTTCCTGTATTTTTAATATTTCCTCATCATCGTGAGATTTTTGTCCTTTAAAAATAATGAAAGGAGATTGGCTATCGCGGTTAATATCTATTTCAAAAATTTTAGATGAAAGTACAGCCATTTCACGTCCGGCAAATTTCTCTATTAAATAAAGGTTTAGGTTTAAAGAGGAGTAGGCACCTCCGCTAGTATATAAACCGTTTTCATCGGTAATAATTTTATCATCAATAAGGTTAACTTCAGGAAACATTTCTCTAAATTCACTAGCAGCTAACCAATGTGTTGCGCAATCTTTTCCGTTAAGTAGTCCTGTGCTGGCTAGTAAAAATGCACCTATACATAAACTGGCTATTTCAGCACCGTTATCATATTGTTTTTTTATCCAGCGAATGAAAGGAATGTTATCTCTAATAACCTTTTTATAATCACCATGAATGGCGGGGATAATAATTAAATCAGTTTGTTGAATGTCGGAAATAGTAGTGTTGGGTGTTATGCTAAACAAGCCGTTACTCAATTTTGCTTTTTTGTGCATACCAACAAGATGAATAGAAAACAAGGGAGGCTTTCCTGCTCTTTTAAGTGAATCGTTAGCCATGGTAAACATTTTATAGGTAGCTTCTAAGTTACTTAAGCTAGAATCTCCCTCTGGAACAAGTACGGAAATATGTTTCATATATTGAAAATATGATAATTAACTCCAAATATACGTTAACATTTTGTCGCAATCAACCCGTTATGTTGACGGAAACATACCTTTAAAGTGTAAAATAGTACTTGTATCTTTGGAATACAAGCTAAACGTAATTGGAAAGTTAGCAACAGTATGTAGTATGAAAAAGAAAAGTATATATGATGATTTGTTGTCTAAGTATCTCTCGAGTAGTTGATAAGAATGGGTAATCTAAAAATAAAATTATATGAAAACTATCTGGCTAAATCTTCCTGTGAAGGACATTGAAAAATCAAAAGAGTTTTTTAGAACAATTGGTTTTAAGGAAAACCCAATGTGTAAAGATGCTGAACATGTTGGTAGTTTCTTAATAGGAGAAAACAATTTTGTAATGATGCTTTTTCCAGAAAGCGATTTTAAAGCATTTACGCAAAATAATATTAGTAATACTCAAAAGGGTACGGAAGTATTAATAAATATAGATGCACAAAGTAAGCAAGAAGTGGATGAAATGGCAATAACTGTTCGCAATGCTGGAGGAACAATTTTTGCAGAACCTGGTGAATCTCAAGGTTGGATGTATGTTTTTGGATTTGAAGATTTGGATGGACACCGATGGAGTATGTTATATATGGATATGGAAAAAATGCCACAAAAAAAATAAAAAATGAAACAGCAAGAATTTAAAACAATTATTAGTGCTGCTCCAGAGAAAGTATGGAGAGTGCTTTGGAATGACGATACATATCGTAAATGGACCGCTATTTTTTCTGAAGGTTCTTATGCTAAAACAGATTGGGAAGAAGGAAGTAAAGCTCTTTTTTTAACACCAGACGGTAGAGGAATGGTGAGTAAAATAAAACAAAGAATTCCTAATGTATATATGTCGATAGAACATTTAGGTATTATAGAAAATGGTAAAGAAGATTTTGCATCTAAAGAAGCAAAAGAGTGGTCAGGAGCAACCGAAAGCTATGAACTTAAATTTGTGGATGGTGATACACATTTGAATGTAAAAATGGATGTTCTTGATGCATATAAAAATTTCTTTTTAGATACATGGCCTAAGGCTTTAGGAAAAATAAAAGAATTGGCTGAAAAGCAATAGTAAAATTAGTATAGTAAGTAACCTATTAAAATAAAAAACATGAAAGTAAATCCTTATTTAAATTTTGACGGAAATGCTGAAGAAGCATTCAATTTTTACAAATCTGTATTTGGTGGAGAGTTTACAGCTCTTATGAAAATGAGTGATGCTCCCGATGCAGATAAGTTACCAGAAGAAGATAAAAATCGTGTAATGCACATCTCATTACCATTGTCAAAAGATACTACTTTGATGGCGTCTGATATTGTACTTTGTGCAGGACAAACTTTAAAAGAAGGTAATAACTCTTATATTTCTATACATCCAGAAAGTAAAGAAGAAGCAGATCGTTTGTTTAACGGTTTGTCTAAAGAAGGAGATATAGAAATGCCTTTAGAAATGCAATTTTGGGGAGACTATTACGGAAGTTTTACAGATAAGTTCGGAATTCATTGGATGGTGAATTATAGTGAACAGAATGTATAGTACTATATTAAATTAAGTCTAGTAATAGGTCTGATAAAAGATTAATGGTAGAAGTATTTAGTACATCTGTGCAAACCGTTGAAGAAACAACATTCCTTCTGGATAAATTTCAGAAGGAGTTTCCTGGTTATATAATTAATTTTGATTTAGAAGATTGTGATAAGATTCTTCGTGTTGAAATTGTAGATGAAATAGTTGATCCTAATCCAGTTATTAAATTGGTAAAAAGCTACGGATTTGATATAGAAGTGCTTTCTGATGAGGTTTGATAGAACTAGATTATTTACTTATTACTTAATCTATCTATTTACTTAATCTATCTATGAAGAGAAAAGTATAGATGTATTTTGTTAGATTGACAAGATTCTAAAAAAGCAAAAACCAGTAATTCAATTATCGAATTACTGGTTTTTTGTGACCTCGGCAGGATTCAAACCTGCAACCTCTTGAGCCGTAATCAAGTGCACTATTCAGTTATGCTACGAGGCCGTTTTGCGGGTGCAAATATAAGAATGTTTTTTAAATTGTAAAGCAAAAAAAATATTTTTTTTCGCACTTTTAAAATTATTCCTCCTCGTTTATTTCTACTTTAAAATTGTGAATAGTTTCTTCGGCTTTTTTAACGTCTGATTCATAGATAAATATGTCTACAGAGTCACCAAGTGTTGCGAAACCTGCTACTCGTCCTGCTTCTTTGTTATCTTTTATTAAAAAAGGAACTTCAATCAGATTTAAGAGTTGTCCCAATCGATTTGCAGTAATTGAGCTTCCAGAAAAGACTTTGACGTGCTTGTTCATAATGCGTAAGTTTTTAATCCAAAGAATTTATAGTAACAAAAGCTCTCCATCCAATAATAGCTAGTTGAAATTTTGAAGCTTTGGTGATATCCAGCTCTTTTTTGGTAAAAGAGGGTAATAACGTCTTGTTTAGCTTGGCTAAAAGCTTAAAAATACTTTTTTTCATTAGTCGTTGATTCTATATCAAAAATAACGAAAAATAATTTGTTATAATAAGTGGGGGATAAAATACTTAGTTTGAAATTAGTGATTTAAGCTTTCGTTAATTGATATGTGTAATTTAAAAAATATGTTCTGTTAAAAAGATGGCAATTTTTAAAATTATGGTAACAAGATTTAATAAGAATACAATCATTAGTTTTAATGTTTTTGGTTTGTAATTTTTGATGAATTCTAGAATTGTTTTATGAAGATATGAGAAAGGAAATATGCTAGTCAAATTTTTAAATAAGAATTAATTTAACTGAATATAGAAATGAAGCTTAAAAAACATTTTTTGTTTTAATATGAAATTTTGTAGTCTTGAATTATGTTTTAAATTATAAGTTTAAATATTATATAATGTTTTAAAGTGTAATTAAATAAAGGGTGTTTTTTTAGTGTTTTAAAAAAGTAAAGGGATTGTTATTTTTTAAAAATTGAAAAATGGGTAGTTTGATTTTTTAGTAAAAAATAATCTTCTATTTTTTGAGTTTCAGAAGCGCATCAATTAGAAGAGTTTTTTAGAGGGTAAAAACCCTATCTTCGCAAAAAAAATAATTCATGAATATTGTATATATCGTTATAGGATTAGTCTTTCTGGTTTTAGGGGGCAATTGGTTGTTAAAAGCGGCAGTAGCTATGTCACTAAAGCTTAATATTCCTAAGATAGTTATAGGTATGACGATAGTGTCTTTTGCTACTTCAGCTCCAGAATTAATTGTTAGTATTAAATCAGCGTTGGATGGAGCAACAGGATTGGCAGTAGGAAATGTGATAGGGTCTAATATTGCAAATTTGGCTTTGGTGCTGGCGATAACTGTTATTTTATCTCCTATTTATGTGGAGAGGAGTTTTTATAAAACGGATTGGCCTGTAATGATGATAGCTTCAGTGATGTTGTATTTTTTCATTGTGAATGATAGAACGATACAAACTTATGAAGGGGTGATACTTTTTGGAATGCTCATTGTGTTTTTAATTTACCTTTTGCGTTTTCAAAAACAAGCTGTTGTTGACGAAATGCCTGAGGATGACGAAGAGTTACCGTTGTATAAAATAGCATTGTTTTTGGTAGTTGGTGGACTTGGTTTATGGGGAGGTTCAGAATTGTTGATTAATGGATCGGTCTCTTTGGCTAGAAACTTAGGAGTGAGTGATGCAGTGATAGGGGTAACGGTAGTGTCGGTAGGGACAAGTATTCCGGAACTGGCAGCTTCAGTAATAGCGGTGTTAAAGAAAGAAAAGGCAATTTCTTTGGGGAATTTAATAGGGTCTAATGTGTTTAATATTTTGGCTGTTTTAGGGCTTACGGCAATTATTACTCCTGTTGAGGTAAAGTCTGATGCGTTGAGTTTGATAAATAATGATATTTATTGGATGCTGGGAATTTCGTTTGCAATTTTACCTTTAGTGTTTATACCAAAAGGATTGCGTTTAGGATGGAGAGATGGTATATTGCTAATAATTAGCTACGTCATTTTTGTCTACTTAACCGTGTCTTAAAAAAGATTTATATATATAAAGAAATAAAAAAACCGTCAACTGACGGTTTTTTTATTAGGGATTAAATAGTTTTATAAATTATTAAGCTACTGTAGCTTCAACTTTAGCGCTTTTTACAGTTTCAACAATTCTTCCAGCTACTTTGTATGGATCAGCATTAGAAGCAGGTCTTCTGTCTTCTAACCAACCTTTCCATCCTTTTTCAACAGTAATAATTGGAATACGGATAGAAGCTCCACGATCAGAAACACCATAACTAAAATCGTTAATAGATGCAGTTTCGTGTAAACCTGTTAAACGTTGATCATTGTATTCACCGTAAACATTAATATGTTCTTTAGTTACTGGGCGGAAAGCTTCACAAACTTTTTCGTAAACTTCTTTACTTCCACAAGTTCTTAATAAAGTATTAGAGAAGTTAGCGTGCATTCCAGAACCGTTCCAGTCACCTTTAATAGGTTTTGGGTGGTACTCAATGTAGTAACCATATTTTTCAGTTAATCTGTCTAGTAAGTAACGAGCAACCCAAATTTCATCACCAGCTTTTTTAGCTCCTTTAGCAAATAATTGGAATTCCCATTGTCCACTAGCTACTTCTTGATTAATTCCTTCGAAAGTTAATCCAGCAGCAATACATAAGTCAGCATGCTCTTCAACAAAATCTCTACCGTGTGTGTTTTTACCACCAACAGAACAGTAGTACATACCTTGAGGACCTGGATAACCACCAATAGGGAAACCTAAAGGAAGTTGTGTGTGAGTGTCCATAATGAAGTACTCTTGCTCAAAACCAAACCAGAAATCGTTATCATCATCATCAATTTTAGCACGAGCGTTTGTTGGGTGTGGAGTTCCATCAGGATTTAAAACTTCTGTCATGATTAAAAAACCATTTTCGCGTGCAGGATCTGGATAGATAGCTACAGGTTTTAATAAACAATCTGAACTACCTCCTTCAGCTTGCTTAGTAGAAGAACCATCAAAAGACCATATTGGACAATCTTCTAATTTACCGCTAAAGTCTTCAACAACTTTAGTTTTGCTTCTCATGTTTTGAGTTGGATAGTAACCGTCTAACCAAATGTACTCTAGTTTAGATCTTGTCATGATTTGTAATTTGTTTTTGTTTTGTGTTGTTATGGAAATAATTACGGTACAAAAATGAGTTTTTTTTACGTTAACTCAAAATTTTAAGGGGCTTATTTTGTAAAAGTTAACATTAAATTAATTTAACCCCTATTTTTTAGGGGGTATATTTGTTTTAAAATAGTTTTTGTATTTTTGAGAAGTCTAATTTTATACTTTATTATATATGTCAGTTTTAAGATTCAATGCATTACAAGAGGTTTTACATAGAAAACCAATATTAATTGAAGAAAATGAACGTCGCTCGGAATTGTTTGGTAAAAACGTATTTAACGAGCAGGCGATGCGTCAATATATGACCAAGGAAGCATATCAAAGTGTTATGGATGCTGTTGAGTTTGGAACTAAGATAGATAGGAAGATAGCAGATCAGATAGCGGTAAGTATGAAAGATTGGGCCTTGTCTAAAGGAGCAACTCATTATACACACTGGTTTCAACCTTTAACAGGTGCTACCGCAGAAAAACATGATGCTTTTTTTGAAACGGTTGAAGGAAGTAGAGCTATGGAAAAGTTTGACGGAGGACAATTAGTACAACAAGAACCGGATGCCTCTAGTTTTCCACATGGAGGAATACGAAATACTTTTGAAGCACGTGGGTATACAGCTTGGGATCCTACCTCACCAGCTTTTATATATGGAACGACTTTATGTATTCCTACAGTTTTTGTGGCATATACGGGTGAAGCATTAGATAATAAAGCGCCATTATTAAGAGCGTTGCAAGCTGTAGATACGGCAGCGACAGCTGTGTGTAAGTATTTTGACAAGAATGTAAGTAAAGTAAATGCAACTTTAGGTTGGGAGCAAGAATATTTTTTGATTGATACGGCTTTAGCCAATGCTCGTCCTGATATTATGATGACAGGAAGAACTTTAATAGGGCATTCGCCTGCTAAAGGACAACAATTAGATGATCATTATTTTGGGTCAATACCAACAAGAGTAATGAACTTTATGCGTGATTTGGAACGTGAATGTATGTTGTTAGGGGTGCCAGTTAAAACGCGACACAATGAGGTAGCGCCAAATCAGTTTGAGCTAGCGCCAATTTTTGAAGAAGCAAATTTAGCGGTAGACCATAATTCATTATTAATGGATGTGATGGAAAAAGTATCGCAACGTCATAAATTTAAAGTGCTATTCCATGAAAAACCTTTTGAAGGAATTAATGGTTCAGGAAAACACAATAACTGGAGTTTGTCTACCAATACAGGAGTTAACTTGTTAAGTCCAGGTAAAACTCCAATGAAAAATTTACAGTTCTTAACTTTTTTTGTGAATACTATCAAAGCTGTTCACGATTACGAAGAGTTAATTAGAGCCTCAATAGCCAGTGCAAGTAATGATCATCGTTTAGGAGCTAATGAAGCACCTCCTGCTATTATTTCAGTATTTATAGGGTCACAATTATCTGAGGTGTTGGATGAGTTAGAAAATGTAACAAAAGGGAAATTATCACCAGAAGAGAAAACTGATTTAAAGCTAAATATTGTAGGTAAGATTCCTGAAATCCTATTAGATAATACAGATAGGAATAGAACTTCGCCTTTTGCCTTTACTGGAAATAAATTTGAATTACGTGCTGTAGGCTCATGGGCTAACTGCGCGGGTCCAATGACCGTATTAAATACTATAATAGCGAGACAACTTATTGAGTTTAAAGAAGAGGTTGACAAATTAATTGATACAAAGAAACTTAAAAAGGATGAAGCCGTTTTTAATGTTTTAAGAGAGTATATTAAAGCGTCTAAAAACATCCGATTTGAAGGAGATGGATACGGAGAGGCTTGGGAGAAGGAAGCTAAGAAAAGAGGCTTGTCTAATAATAAAACAACTCCAGAAGCTTTAAAAGCGAAAGTTTCTAAAAAAGCGATTTCACTTTTTGAAGAAATGGGAGTGATGAATAAAGTAGAAGTGGAAGCTCGTCACGAAATTAAGTTAGAAGAATATTCAAAGAAGATTCAAATTGAAAGTAGAGTATTAGGGGATATTGCAAGAAATCATATTATACCAACTGCGATTCAATACCAAAACACATTGATAGAGAATGTGAGAGGATTGAAAGAGATTTTTGGAAAAGACTTTGAAAAATATGCCAAAGAGCAAATCGATTTAATTCAAAAGATATCTAGCCATATAGCTGAAATCAATTCTAAGGTTGAATTAATGATTGAAGAGCGTAAAAAGGCAAACAAGTTAGTTGGTCAAAAAAATGCAGATGCATATTGTAATAAGGTAAAACCTTATTTTGATGAGATTCGTTACCACTGCGATAAATTAGAGTTAATGGTAGATGACAATCTATGGCCTTTAACAAAGTATAGAGAGTTGTTGTTTACGAGGTAATGAGTGATGTAATGAACTTTAAGAGAACTAATTCAGGAGATGCGGATTTTGTTGGTTTAGTACAAGAACTAGATAAATATCTCTCTGGAATTAATGGTAATCAGGATGATTTTTTTAGGCAGTTTAATACGATAGATACATTACAGTATGTAATTGTATGTTATGTAGGAAAAATACCTGTAGGTTGTGGAGCATTTAAAGGAATAGCAGACAAGGTAGTTGAAATTAAACGAATGTATGTTAAATCAACGTACAGAGGAAAACATATTGCAACACTAATCTTAAAAGAATTGGAAGGTTGGGCAAAAGAAGAACAGTTTGATACAGTTGTTTTAGAAACGAGTAAAACAATGCAACCAGCGGTATATCTGTATCAAAAAAATGGATACAATATTATACCTAATTATGAACCATACAAAGACGTGCCATCAAGTGTTTGTTTTAAGAAAGAATTGATAAGCTTTTAAATATGATAAGTATAGCTAAACTTACTCAAAACCAATGGAAAGAAGTAGTAGCAATATTTAATGAAGGAATCCAGACCAAAAATGCTACTTTTAGAACAGAAGTTCCTACATGGGAAGAATGGGATACGTCACATCATCAACATTCTCGATTTGTTGCTGTAGAAGAAGATAAGGTTGTTGGGTGGTGTGCAATAGCTCCAGTTTCCAAGAGGTTTGAATATAGAGGAGTAGCGGAAGTTAGTGTATATGTAAAAATCAATTCAATAGGAAAGAAAATTGGGAGTCTGTTAATGGAGGCATTGATAGATTCTTCTGAAAATAACGGTATTTGGACGCTGTATTCTAGTTTGTTTCCAGAGAATATAGGGAGCGAAAAGCTACATGTTAAATACGGTTTTCGAAAGATAGGATATCGAGAAAAAATAGCTCAGTTAGATGGGGTATGGAGAGATACCGTTTTGTATGAAAGACGAAGTAAAAAACAATAATTACTTTGATAGTTTACTGTTTTTAAAGTAATTTCGCGGCAACAACAACACAACACATGAGTAACGAAGTATCTAAACGCTACGCACAACGCGGAGTATCGGCATCTAAAGAAGATGTACACAACGCTATCAAGAATATTGATAAAGGATTGTTTCCAAAAGCTTTCTGTAAAATTGTTCCTGATTATTTAACCAATGATGAAGATTATTGTTTAATCATGCATGCAGATGGAGCAGGAACGAAAAGCTCTTTAGCCTACATGTACTGGAAAGAAACAGGAGATATTTCGGTATGGAAAGGGATCGCTCAAGATGCTTTAATCATGAATATTGATGATTTATTATGCGTAGGAGCTACTGATAATATCATATTATCTTCTACAATAGGGCGTAACAAAAACAATATTCCAGGAGAAGTATTATCAGCTATTATCAATGGGACAGAAGAGTTGATTGCTGAATTGAAAGGATTTGGAGTAACGATTCATTCAACTGGTGGTGAAACTGCCGATGTGGGTGATTTAGTACGTACCATTATTGTAGATTCTACAGTAACTGCTCGTATGAAGCGTTCGGATGTGATTGATAATGCAAATATCAAAGCTGGAGATGTAATTGTTGGTTTAGAATCTTTCGGGCAAGCAACGTATGAAAAAGAATACAATGGAGGTATGGGAAGTAACGGATTAACTTCTGCACGTCATGATGTATTCCACAACTATTTAGCAGAAAAATATCCAGAAAGTTTTGATGCTTCAGTACCTTCTGATTTAGTGTATTCAGGAAATACCAAATTAACAGATAAGGTAGCAGATTCACCAATTGACGCTGGTAAGTTAGTGTTGTCACCAACAAGAACCTATGCGCCAATTATCAAAGAAGTTTTATCAAAATTCTCTTCGAAAGAGGTGCATGGAATGATTCACTGTTCAGGTGGAGCACAAACAAAAATCTTACATTTTGTTGATGATTTACATATTGTAAAAGATAATATGTTCCCAATTCCACCATTGTTCAAATTGATACAAGAACAATCAAAAACGGATTGGAAAGAAATGTATCAGGTATTTAACTGTGGGCACAGAATGGAGTTATACGTGTCTCCTGAAGTAGCAGAAGATATCATTGCAATTTCAAAATCGTTCAATGTAAATGCACAGGTAATTGGTAGAGTTGAAGCTTCTGAAAAGAAGCGATTAACAATCAATAGTGAATACGGAACTTTTGAGTATTAAACTTTTTTAAAAAGAAATAAAATATCAACATTTTTATGTTGGTGAAAATGTAAAAAGCTAGTTTTTAGTTTTTTACATTTTTTTTTGGTTGACTTTATGATTTAAATCATGTTTTAAGTTGTTTTTATTGAATTACTTTATAATCGAACAAGCTATAATTAATTCAATAAAAACTATGAAATCAGTCATACAAAACCTACCTCAAAAAACAGTAACAAGAGCAGAAGCGTTACAAGCAGCACTACACTATTTCAATAACGACGATTTAGCAGCAAGCGTTTGGTTAAACAAATATGCATTAAAAGATTCTGAAGGGAATATTTACGAAAGTACACCAGATGATATGCATAGAAGAATTGCAAAAGAAATTGCAAGGATAGAAAAGAAATATGCGAATCCGTTATCAGAAGAAGACGTTTTTGAGGTTGTTAAAAACTTTAAATACATTGTACCACAAGGGAGTCCGATGGCAGGAATCGGAAATCCATTCCAAATAGCATCACTTTCAAATTGTTTTGTTATTGGTAATGATGGAGAGTCTGATTCGTATGGAGGTATTATGAAAATAGATCAGGAGCAAGTACAGCTGATGAAAAGAAGAGGTGGTGTAGGTCATGATTTGTCGCATATAAGACCCAAAGGTTCACCTGTAAAAAATTCAGCATTAACATCCACAGGAATTGTTCCGTTTATGGAGCGATATTCGAATTCAACACGTGAGGTAGCGCAAGATGGTCGCAGAGGAGCGTTGATGTTGTCGGTATCTATCAATCATCCAGATTCAGAAGACTTTATTGATGCAAAATTAGAGCAGGGAAAAGTAACTGGAGCTAATGTTTCAGTAAGAATAGACGATGCTTTTATGAAAGCAGTGAAAAAAGGAGATACATATACGCAGAAATACCCCGTTTTTAGTAAAAACCCGAAGTATTCAAAAACTATTGAAGCACAAAAATTGTGGAAAAAAATAGTACATAATGCGTGGCAATCTGCCGAACCAGGAATTTTGTTTTGGGACACAATAATTAATGAATCGGTACCTGACTGTTATGCTGATTTAGGATATAAAACAGTGTCGACCAATCCTTGTGGAGAAATTCCATTATGTCCTTATGATTCGTGTCGTCTGTTAGCAATTAACTTGTTTTCATATGTAGAAAACCCGTTTACCAAAAAGGCTGCTTTTAATTTTAAACTGTTTAAAAAGCATATTGTCATTGCTCAGCGAATGATGGATGATATTATTGATTTGGAATTAGAAAAAATAGATAAAATTTTAGAGAAAATTGATGCTGATCCAGAGTTAGATGAGGTAAAAACTACAGAGAAAACACTTTGGTTAAATATTAGGAAAAAAGCTTATGAAGGAAGAAGAACAGGAATAGGAATCACTGCGGAAGGAGATATGTTGGCTGCTTTAGGAATTTGTTATGGAAGTAAAGAAGGAAATGAATTTTCGGTAAAAGTCCATAAAACATTAGGAATAGAAACATACCGAGCATCAGTAAATTTAGCTAAAGAAAGAGGGGCGTTTTCAATATTTGATGCAGAAAGAGAAAAAAACAATCCGTTTATTTTACGGTTAAAAGAAGCTGATAGTAAGTTGTATTATGAAATGTTAGAACATGGACGCAGAAATATAGCATTACTTACGATTGCGCCTACAGGTACTACCAGTTTAATGACGCAAACATCTTCTGGAATTGAACCAGTGTTTATGCCTGTGTACAAACGTAGAAAAAAAGTGAATCCGAATGATAAAGGAGTACGTGTAGATTTTGTAGATGAGGTAGGAGATTCTTGGGAAGAATACGTGGTTTTTCATCACCGATTTAAACAATGGATGGAGGTAAACGGAATAGATACTACTAAAAACTTTTCACAGCAAGAATTGGATGTGTTGGTTAAAAAATCACCGTATTACAAAGCGACTTCTAACGATGTAGATTGGTTAAGTAAAGTAACGATGCAGGGAGCGGTACAAAAATGGGTAGATCACTCTATTAGTGTAACTATTAATTTACCGAACGATGTTAGCGAAGAGTTGGTAGGAGAGTTGTATTTAAAAGCTTGGGAGGTAGGTTGTAAAGGAGTTACGGTGTATAGAGATGGTTCTAGGTCGGGGGTATTGATAGCAAATGACGAAAAGAAAGAGAATAACCAAAGTGATACACTAACTCCATTCCCTACAAAGCGTCCGCAAATTTTAGAAGCAGATGTCGTTCGTTTTCAAAATAAAAAAGAGAAATGGATTGCTTTTATAGGTTTGGTAGATGGTAAACCGTATGAAATTTTTACGGGTTTAGCTGATGATGAAGATGGAATTTTGTTGCCTCGTTGGGTTGAAAAGGGGGTGATTATTAAAAACAGAAATGAAGATGGAACTTCTCGTTACGATTTTCAATACGAAAACAAACGTGGCTATAAAACAACAATTCAAGGATTGTCACATAAGTTTAATCCAGAGTATTGGAATTATGCAAAACTGTTTTCAGGAACTTTACGTCATGGAATGCCTATTGATAAAATTGTAAAACTAATTCAGAGTTTGCAGTTAGATAGTGAGTCTATAAACACATGGAAGAATGGAGTAGTAAGAGCGTTAAAACATTATGTGGAAGATGGCACAAAAGTTATAGGGCAAACATGCGAAAATTGCAAATCAGATAATTTAATTTATCAAGAAGGCTGTTTAACGTGTAATGATTGTGGAACATCCAAATGCGGATAAAAAGCAGTATTACTTATAAATCCTCAGATTTTTCAGAGGATTATTTAGTTTTTTTAAACACAAAATCAATCGAAAATTCATCATTGGCAACTGTAGCTTTCAGTTGATTGTTTTCTTTCCAGTACCGTATAGTTTTAGGAAACTCATTTTGTTTGTTTTCTGCAGTAAAAGAAGTATCAGTTTGCTGTGTAAAAGCGAATAATGTAGGATTTTCATTCACTCCAGTAACTTGTAAAAACAACGAATCGTTTTTGGTAATGATATGTAATACTTCTTTAAATACGGTATCTTTTTCTTTTAAGGTAAATCCAATTCCAGAAAAATCGTCATTCCAAAACTCATACGTAAACTTGTCAGGTCGATTGTTTATACGTTTCCATTTTCCGAACAACCATGTAGGTTTTTTTATTTCTGTAGCATTTTGACAAGAAGAAAGCAGGAATCCAGTAATAAATAGTAATAAAAATCGCATCATAAAACACTTAAAGGATTAAAGATAATGAATTAAATTCGATAAAAAATCGTAAATTCGCACCCCAAGAAAAGATACTATGCTAGATAAATTACAGATAGTTAAGCAACGTTATGATGAGGTGTCAGATTTAATCATCCAGCCAGATGTTATCTCTGATCAAAAACGTTATGTGCAATTAAATAAGGAATATAAAGATTTAGGAAAGGTTGTAAAAAAAGCAAACGAGTACGAAACTTTATTAAACAATATAGAGGAAGCCAAAGAAATTATTGCTGACGGTTCGGATGCGGAAATGGTAGAAATGGCTAAAATGGAAATGGAAGATGCAAAAACTCGAATTCCAGAATTGGAAGAAGAGATTAAGTTTTTACTAATTCCGAAAGATCCAGAAGATTCTAAAAATGCTGTAGTGGAGTTACGTGCAGGTACTGGTGGAGATGAAGCGAGTATTTTTGCAGGTGATTTATTTAGAATGTATACCAAGTATTGCGAAAGTAAAGGATGGAAAGTTTCTACAGTAGATTTTTCTGAAGGTACCAATGGTGGATTTAAAGAAATTCAATTTGAAGTTACTGGAGAAGATGTGTATGGAACTTTAAAGTTTGAAGCGGGTGTACACCGTGTACAACGTGTACCACAAACGGAAACTCAAGGACGTGTACATACATCGGCAGCAACCTGTATGGTCTTCCCAGAAGCAGAAGAGTTTGATGTAGAAATCAATCCAAAAGATGTACGTATTGACTTTTTCTGTTCGTCAGGACCAGGAGGACAGTCGGTAAACACTACCTATTCAGCAGTACGTTTAACGCATATTCCTACAGGATTAGTGGCACAATGTCAAGATCAAAAATCGCAACATAAAAACAAGGAGAAAGCGTTCAAGGTATTGCGTTCTCGTTTATACGATATGGAGTTGGCGAAGAAGCAGGAAGAGGATGCAGCAAAACGTGGTTCGATGGTAACCTCAGGAGACCGTTCTGCTAAAATTAGAACGTATAACTATCCGCAAGGACGTGTAACAGATCACAGAATTGGATTAACGTTATATGATTTATCAAATATTGTAAACGGAGATATTCAAAGAATTATAGATGAGTTAATGCTCGCAGAAAATACTTCTAAACTAAAAGAATTAGGAGAAACAATTTAAGAAAAAGCGTTACCAATTTGGTAGCGCTTTTTTTATCAAAAAGAATTAGCGTCCACAATCCTTGTAGAGCCGATAAATAAAGCATACCTTTGGGGCGTATTAATGTTCTATCCCATTCCAGGAGAAAATCTACGAGTCTTTATACTATTTATCTGTCATACTTCAGTTTTTTAGTCTTCAGTTGCTTTATAAAGCATTTTCAATAGAATTTTTAATCTAAAATAATATCGTACAAAATCATAAGCTACATTTAGTGTAGAGTATGTGGTAATTTGTATGGTTTAAAATGTTTAATAATTAAAACCTTATCATATGTTAAGAATAGTTGTAAAAGAAGGTGAAAATATTGATAGAGCCTTAAAACGCTATAAGCGTAAGTTTAGAGATGTAAAAGTTTTACGAGAGTTGAGAGATAGAAAACAATATGTAAAACCATCAGTAATCAAAAGAGCACAAGTTCAAAAAGCAGCTTATAAAGAGCAGTTGTTAAAAGAAGAATAGTTATTTAACTATATAGAATACAGAAACGCAACCAATTTGGTTGCGTTTTTGTATGTGTTATAAGCTATTAAAGTAAGATTAAATAGTTGAATTTATTTTCAATATTATTTATTCAAATTCTCTAATACACTCAGTTATTTCTTTTACAAGGAAAGGGAATTTAGTAAAATTATCTCTGTCTATAAAGTGTTTTCCTTCTTCGAGGAGAGTAAACTTAGCATCCAACTTTTCTGCCATTATTTTAGAGTATTCGAAAGGAATAATATCGTCATCAATAGCAGATATTGCAACTCTAGTTTTGGTTATTTCTTTTAAGTGATTATAATTTAATTTTGGTTTTACAAATTCAATAAGCTCGGGTATTGGTGAAGATTCAACAAACCCAGAAATAAGAAATAATCCTTTAATTTTTGTTGCTTTAAATTGGTTTAAAAAGTTTAAAATGCTCACACATCCTAAACTATGACCAATAAAAATAGTATGCTCATCAATATCTTTTATGTGATTTTCCATGTGGTTAATCCAGCCGTTAAGCTTTGGATTTTGGGAATCAGGCATGTTCAAGATTGAAACGTTAATAAACTCATTTTCCAAATTGTTTTTTAAATCTTGAAACCAGTTAGAGTCTGGAGAAGCTGTATATCCGTGAATTAAATATATTTTATGTTTTTTCATTTTTAATGTCCGTCTTGTTATAAAATAAAAAATGCAACCAAATTGGTTGTGTCTTTTGTTTTGCAAAAATATTGGTAAAAGAGTTAATAGTTATCTCGTTTTCTTTTTAAAAAATTAGTTATGCTAATTGCAATAACAAAAGCTGTTAACAATATAAGTATAGGTTTAAAATCAAACATAGTGCTAAATATACTGATTTTTTATCTCTTAAAGTTAGCTAAAAATGTTCCATTCGTTCGGATGGAGCATTTTTGAGGGTTTAGATATCTACTATTGTCATTACAAAATCTGTTTAATAAAAACTGCATTATGAAACAAACACAAACAAGTCCACATGAGGCTTCACAATTGGCACAAGCAAGTAATGAATTATCTGTTTATGGATATTACGTTTTGGTAGATGGTCTTTTTTATGCTATAGAACCATATGCTATTAAAATGGAATTCGGTTTTAATAAGTTAGGAAGCCTAAAATATGCTCCAGTAGATAAAGAATTTAAAATCGTTGTATTTCGACCAGATTGGTATTACGAACACACATCATTCTTTGCTCAAGATTTAGATGTAGTAAATCATGACTATACAAAACGCATTGAGCCTAAAATAACACTGGTAGTACCACATGTATATGAGTTGGAATTTCCAGCCTTAAAAAAAGGACAATTGTTGATTATAAGAGATTATAATAACTTATATGGTATAGGTATTGGAAGTGTTTCGGATGCTTTAGTTGAACTTTTCAATACTACAAAAGCACCAGCTCATGCTGTGATTGCTAATATAAAACAAGCGTTAAAATCTTTTCCAGAGAACTTAATGATTCAATCATTAAAAGGAGTTTGGGAGCATAAACTGTTAGACGAAAAATCGGAAAAAGTATGGAACACTATTCAGGAAAAGCTAGATAACTATAACCAACGCAGCGATAGAGAGGGAAAATTAGTTTTAGCTGATGATGTACTTCATGAAATTGAATATTATCTTTCTCTTGATGAAAATACTCCAAGAAAGGAAGAAGCAGAAGCTTTGGTAACAGAAATAATGGTTTTTAAAAATACGAAGCCAGAAGTAGTAAAAGAAGAGCTTCCTGATATATCGTTACTTGCTGATAACGTGAAGTGTTATACAACAGACACTTTTACACTAACAATGGTGGAGATAGCGGATGAGGTGTTACTTCGATTTAAAGGAATTCCTAATGAATACGATGGGGTAGTGTTAAGACACAAAAAGCAAATACAAAATGAAGTTACTGGTGCCTTTTTATTACAGACCAATGAAGTTAACAGTGAAAATTGGAATACCTTCTGTTACGAAAATGATGGATGGGGTGGATTGTATACTTATGTGTATCCACCACAAATAAACAATAAAGTGTACATAAATGAAGTGGGAATTACTGACGATACTCCATTAAAATTATATAAAGACTATACCAAACAGTAGATTATTGATTTTTTAAAAAAATAAGAAACTGTAGTGTCTAATAGTTTATTAGATAATTAAAAACCTTAATCATTTATACGTAAATGATTAAGGTTTTTAGTTGTGGAGACGCCGAGAATAGACCTTCTTTTGTCTTGTTATAGCTAAACTCTTGTTGTATCTACTGAAAACACTAGGTTTTTAAAATTTTTATAATTTATTTTATGGTAAATTATATATCAAATACTACCTTTACTGACACCTAAATTGACACCCGTTTGCTATGACATGTACATTTAATCTTAAGGATAAAAAGAAAGATGGATTAACCTTAATTTATTTAAAAGCCTATTTTAAAAAAGAAGGAAAAAGATTTGTTTACTCAACAGGTGAGTCTATTCATCCAAAGGAATGGGATTTTAAAAATAGACAGCCTAATAATTTAACAGGAAGAACTTCGCAAGCAGATAGCCATAGAACTATAAAAAGACAATTAGATAGGTATTCTAATTTGTTTTTGCTCATTACCGAAACTTATAAGAATACAAATCAAGAGTTAACCGTTGAGAAAATTAGACAAGAGTTTGATAAAGAATTTAAAAGAGTTACTGCTGGAAAAAATAAATTTTATGAAGCCTATGATGAGTTCATGTCTTTTAAGCAAAAAAATCAAGAATGGTCTAAAGCAACGATAAAAAGGTATAATAATATCAAAGCTTTACTAGAAGATTTTGAAAAAACAAAAAAGTACAAAATCACATTTGACACGATTAACCAAAAATTTTATACTGAGTTTACCGATTTTTGTATGGTAAACAGAGGGCATATTAATAATACATTTACCAGAAACGTTGGGTTGGTTAAAACTTTTCTTTTTTGGGCTTTGAAAAACGGTCA
This sequence comes from Tenacibaculum sp., assembly GCF_050290165.1. Lineage (GTDB taxonomy): Bacteria > Bacteroidota > Bacteroidia > Flavobacteriales > Flavobacteriaceae > Polaribacter. Next base: position 307,990 of record NZ_JBNKHD010000011.1, read on the forward strand.
TACCTATAAAGCAGATTTTATAAGTTTTAAGAAGAAGCCTAAAGTTATTACAAATCAGATAGCTCTTAGAAAAGAAGATTTAGAGATTTTGTTAAAATCTGAGATGCCTTCTAAGAAATTAGAACGTGTGAAGGATGTTTTTATCTTTTCATGTGTTACAGGTATGAGGTTTGGTGAATTAAAGTTTGTTTCTAAAAACATTATAGACGGGAAAACATTATTACTTAAAGAAGAAAAAGGATCAGGTAAAAAGAGTAGAGAGATTCCTTTGAGTAGTATTGCCTTACATGTTTTAGATAAATATGATTATACTTTGCCAATAATTGCTAATCAGAAATACAATGATTATATAAAAGATGTTTTTGAAGAAGCGGGTTATACTCATAATGTTATGAAAACTTCTACTAGGGGTAAAGAAGTAATACGAGAAGAAATGCCTTTTTACAAGAGAATAAGTTCTCATACAGCTAGAAGAACCTTTATTACTATGATGAAAAGAAACGGAAAAAGCGATAAGCTTATTGCTGAAATATCAGGACATAATGATATGAAAACACTAAACCAATACTACCAAGTTTCAAATGAAGATGTAAAAGATGCTGTAAATGAAACTTTTGATATAAAATTTTAAAAAAATAAATAATGGATTACGGAAAAGAGTTTATAAAGCTATACAATGAAGAACTTTCTGCTTTTAAAAAAGTTATTACAGAAAAAATTGAAAAAGACTACGGTTCTCCTGAAATGGCAAATGATTTATATTCTAAGTATAACAGCGAAATTCAAAGAAGGATTAATGATCTTGAAGAAAAGGATAAAATAGGTATGAAGGAATCATCTTTAACTGGTATATCCTTGGGTTATATATACACTAAAGATTATAAATTTAATAGAGTAGAAAATATAATAAACAGAGATGTATATCAATATTTTTTAAGTAATGGAGAATGTTCTCAGTATAAAAATTTTAGTCATTTCATTCAGTGTTTTTCAAAGACCTTAACTCTTAAAAGTTATAGAAGCTTTTTAAACGAAAACAGAAAGCTTTTTTATTATTTATTAGATGAAGAAAAGGTTAATGACTTCTTTAATATAAAATATATTAAAGATGATTTAAATGTATTGACTATAAGTGAAAAGCATTTAGAAACTTTTGAAAATAAAGAAAACTTTACTTCACAAGAAGTTGATAAAAAAGCAGAAACAAAGAATGCTAAATTAAATAAAGAAAAACATGATAATCCTTTTACCGAAGAGGAAAAATTTATTTTAATGCATTATTTGTTCAAACATGAAAGGACACAAGAAAATAAATTATCAGTTTATGAATTAACTCTAATTTTAAAAATTTCTTGTGAGGTGTTTACAGAAAAAAGGCTCGAAAAAATTAAAGATACTGTTTATGAAAAATATCATAAAGGCTATATTTACTATGGTGGGTCTGATAGAGAAAAAAAGAATAGGTTAAAAATTTTGATTGAAAAGTGTAAAGCTTTTAAACTGAATAATTTTGCAGAATATCTAAGTCATGAAATGTTCAAAACGAAATTTTCTTAACCCAAAAACTACTAAAAAACGACATCTTAAATGTGTTTAATTTATTGTTAATGAGTGTTTTGTTTTACTCCAAGCTTTCTCCAAGCTTTCTCCAACTTTTTTAGTTTTATAATTAAACCACTAATCTTTGCGGTAATAAAACATAAATATTCAATCCATGGATATTAGTAATTACTGAATATGATATGTTTTTAAATACTAATTAAAATAAAAAAACATATTATGAAAAACATAATAGTAACAACACCAGAAGAACTTATAGGTTTAATTGATACAGCAGTATCAACAAGAATCAATCCATTAGAAGATTTAATCAATAGTAAGCTAAATCCTAAAAAAGAAAATGTAACGGTTAAAGAGGCTGCTAAAAGATTAAACGTTACAGAGCTTACAATAAGAAACTACATTAAAAAAGGTGTTATCGATGCTTCTAAAATAGGTAGAAGGATTGTTATAAATCTTGAAGCTTTGGAGAACACATTAAAGGAGGTTAAATCTTTAAAATATCGTAGATAGTATGGAAGATTTTAATATGCAAAGTGAATCCTTTAATAATAACTTGATTCTTATAGTTGATAATCTTCAGTCAGAAATGTACAAATTAAAAATTAACAGAGTATCAGATTTTCTGTTAAGCAAGCATTTAGATTTTTATACTAATGAAATAGATAAAATTAAAGGTTTGATAGCAAATAATCCGAGGTTTAAATGGCAACTTTTAGAACAAGAAATTGATTCTAATTTTAAAAAAGATAAGTCATTAACAGGGGCAAATATCTTTTTTGACTGGAAACATGATGTAAGTCCTAATAGAGTAGTGTTAAACTTTAAACTATAGGTTGTTATGGATTATGTTAGAATTGGTACAGATTATTACAAGATTTGTAGTGTGCCGCTTTATAGTGGAGACGCAACTAGAACATTGCTTAAATGGTCGAAAGGAGAAATAATAACAGATAAAGGCAAAGACTTTTTACAATCAATCAAGAAGTATGATGGCTTTATTACTATACCAAATCATCAAAATTATAAACAAGAGATAAATTCTTTTTATAATCAATATGAAAAGTTAGAATATAATTTAGTGAAAGGTAAGTTTGATAAAACAAAGGAGTTTTTGAAACATATTTTTGGAGAACAATATGAGTTAGGTTTAGATTATCTTACAATATTATGGCAAATTCCAACGCAAATTTTACCTATTCTATGTTTGGTTAGCAATTCTCGGAACACAGGAAAAACTTCATTTTTAAAATGGCTGAAACTTATATTTCAAGGTAATATGACTATTAATAAAAATGAGGATTTTAGAAGTCGATTTAATAGCGACTGGGCATCTAAACTAATTATTTCTGTAGATGAAGTTCTTTTAGATAGAAGAGAAGATAGTGAACGGATTAAAAACCTTTCTACTGCGGGTACATATAAGATAGAATCTAAAGGAAAAGACAAAGTAGAAACTAATTTCTTTGGTAAGTTTATATTGTGTTCTAATAATGAAGAAAATTTTATTCAAATAGATGAAAATGAAATTCGCTATTGGGTAATTAAAGTAAACTCTTTTCAAACTGAAGATGTAGATATGTTAAAGAAGTTGAAAAATGAAATCCCTCATTTTTTGTATTTCTTGAATAAAAGAAAAATAGTTTCTGAAAGAAAAACTAGAATGTGGTTTACAAAACAACAGATTTATACGCAAGCTTTAGATAAAGTTGTAAAAGGAAACAAAACCTATTTGAGTCAGGAAATTAAAGAAATTATAATTGATGACTTTATTGCGTTTGAAACTGATGTTTTGCGTTACACTGCAACAGATTTATTTGAAAAGTTAAGTAAAGGATTAAGAACTACTCGGTCAAAAATCTCAAAAAGCTTGAAAGATGATTATAAGTTAGAACCTTTTAATGGAAGTTATAAGAAATACTTTATGACTCTTAATACTTCACAAAAAACAATTGTCGATTTTGAAACAAAAAAAGGCAGATACTATGAGTTTTTAAAAAGTGATTTTATAGATAGCTCGTTGACTGTTGACAAAGTAATACATTCGTGAGTAAAATAGCAACATTCAGAGGTGAACAAGAGTTCAACAGTTGGTCAACACAAAACGCAAAAAACGCATGTTGACCAACTGTTGATTTTTTGTTGAACCTGTAACTCTTCTTTTACATAGGGTTGTAGTTATTGTTCAACACAGCAACAAAAATTTAATTATTAGTTTCTTTCTTAATTAAGTTAATTATTGCGGTTTGCGTTATTTACGCAAAATGAATAAAAAGGCATCCAATCAATCACTATAAACTACAATTACTTTTCTTTGGTATGGGTAACACTCTGTGTAGAGGTAGTATTCTTATTAGCTCATAATACTTTTTGCGTTTTTGTTTTTTTTGCGTTTTTAACGCAAAAAAAGTTAAGGGTATAAAAAGTGTTGAATTATAATGTGTTGTGGTTATTGTACTGCACTTCTTAATTAATTGCGTTTTATAAAAAACGCAAAACTCATGTGAAGAATTTGACTTAAAAATAAAAAGAGTTGCTTAATTACCAGAAGACTCCAATTGTCAAAGGTTTAAACAACTCTTAATGGTGTAAAAATAATGATTTTCTTTTAAATTATAAGAATGTAAGTTAAACTGTTTAATTTATTCTTTTTTTAAACTATTGAGCTTTAGTATAGTTTATTTGTGTTTATAAGAATAAGTTATTATGTCCTTGAACTAAAATCATAGCCTAATAAGAGGTGTTATATATTATAAAAATGAGTTGCATTTTATAATTAACGTAAAATAAAAATAAGCTAAATACAGAAAAACTTATCTAAAAAATAACTGCAGAGAGAGTATGAGGTAACATGGATTAGATGTTGCAATTAAATACGAAAAGTTATTATTGAATAGTCAATATTTATTAAGTTTACAGAAGAATAAAAGAAGTCTTAAGTTATGAAAGCTATATATTATACTATGTAAGACTCAATATTACTAATAGATAAAAGAATTAAAAATAATGGCTAAGAAAGAAGTTGTAACGGATTTATGGGTAAATGACTTACTTAAAGAGGCTAATATAAAACTTGATCCACAAGGAAGTAATGTGAAAGAAATAAATGAAGCTTTAAAAACAGCTTCAAAATCAAATACTGGAAAAGTCGGGTTTCCTGAATATTGTGGAGTTGTAAAAGATTTTCTTTTGGTTATTGAAGATAAAGCAGATGTTTCTTTTCATCTTAAACGCGATTCTAAAGATTTAATTTGTAATAGAATTAAAAGTAAAAAAGATTATGCTATTAATGGAGCATTACATTATGGTAAACATCTAGCTAAAAACACATCGTATAAAAAAATTATCGCTTTTGGTGTTTCTGGAAATGAAAAGAGACACAGAATAACACCTTTATATATAAATGAGAGAGGTGAATATAAAGAATTAGAAGACGTAGAAACATTTGCGCTTTTCAATGAAAAAAATATTAACGAGTATTATACCAAAAATATTCTAAAAGAAAAAACTCCTGAAGAAAAGACAACAGAAGAAATTCTTAAAGACGCAAAAAGTTTACATGAAGATTTAAGAAATTACGGAAGTATTCAAGATAAAGATAAACCTTTAATAGTATCTGGTATTCTTTTGGCTTTGCGTGAAATGGAATACAAAGGTTTTAGTATTGATGACCTTGTTGGAGATAAAATTTATTCAGATGGAGAGAAGATTTATGAAGCCATTGAAAAAAATTTAAAAAGAGCCAATGTTTCACCAGAGGTAAAAAAAGATAAATTACTAAGTCAGTTTTTGGTAATTAAAGACACTAAAGCAATAAATGTAATAAATGAGCATTTAAAAAAATCTCCTTTAAAACATTTTACAGAATTCTTATATGAAAATATTTATAAGAATATTAAGTATATACAATCTTCTGAAGATTATTTAGGGCGATTTTATGGAGAGTTTATGTCTTATTCTGGTGGAGACGGACAATCTTTGGGAATTGTTTTAACACCAAAGCATATCACAGAATTGTTTTGTGATTTAGCAGAATTAAAACCAACCGATTCTATTTTAGACCCTTGTTGTGGAACTGGTGGGTTTCTTATTGCTGGAATGCACGATATGGTACAGAAAACTGATAATACTCAACAAAAAAGAAACATAAGAAAAAATCAGCTTCATGGTTTAGAATTGCAACCTTATATGTTTACAATTTCAACTACTAATATGATTTTACGTGGAGACGGAAAAAGTAATCTTGAACAAGAAAATTTTTTAAAATTTAATCCCGCTCAATTGCAAGAGAAAGGATGTACAGTAGGTATGATGAATCCACCATATTCAATGGGAAGTAAAAGTAACCCAAGTTTATATGAAATCAACTTTACAGAACATCTACTTGATTCCATTGTAGAAGATGGAAAGGTAATTGTAATTGTACCTCAATCTTCAATGGTAGGTAAAACCAGAGAAGAGAAAACAATTAAAGCTAATATTCTTAAAAAACATACTTTAGAAGGCGTTATTACTTTAAATAAAAATACATTTTATGGAGTAGGGACAAATCCTTGTATTGCTGTCTTTACAGCTGGTGTTCCTCATTACAAGGAAAAACAAGTTAAATTTATCAATTTTGAAAATGATGGTTTTGAAGTTCAAAAACATAGAGGGTTAATTGAAACAATTGAAGCAGTTGATAAAAAACAACATTTATTAGATGTTTGGTTCAATAAGATTGACGCTGAAACCAAATTTTGTGTAAAAACTACCATTGAAGATACAGACGAATGGTTACATTCTTTCTACTATTTTAATGATGAAATACCAAAAGAAGAAGATTTTGAAAATACCATTGCTGATTATCTAACTTTTGAATTTAATATGGTAGCTCAAGGACGCTCTTATTTATTTAAAAATGAAGAATAATATGACACTGGATTTAGATAAAAGAGAATGGAAAGAATTTATTTTTGAAGATTTTTTTCAAATTGAATCGACATCAAGTGGTATTGATAGAAATAAATTAATAAACAAAGCAGGTAGTATTCCTTATTTAACGCGTTCTGAGAAGGATAATGCCTATGATTCGTTTGTTTGTAGACAGTCTAACAAATATAAAATGGACGAATCAAATGTAATTACAATAGGACTTGATACTCAAACGGTTTTTTATCAACCTAATCAATTTTATACAGGTCAAAATATTCAGATTTTAAAATTTGATAAGCTAAATAAAGATATTGCTCAATTTTTAATTCCATTGATAAAAAGGCAAATGGAAAAATTTAATTGGGGTGGTAATGGAGCTACATTAACAAGACTTAGGAGGAGTAAATTGTTAGTCCCAATAACAAAAGAAAATGAACCTGATTATGAATTTATGAAGCAATATGTGCGTCATAAAGAAAATGAGAAGCAAAAGAAATATCAAGTATATATTAAAAATCGCTTAAAAGAACTCAATAACATACCAAAAACAGAAGCTATTGAAGAAAGAGAATGGGGCGAGTTTTTTATACAGGAAATAGCCGAAATAATTTCAGGAAAAGATATTTACGCAAGAGAACGAATTGAAGGAAATACACCTTATGTTTCTGCTACTGCTAATCAGAATGGGATAGGTTACTTTATAGGTAATGAAAATAAAACTCTAGAATCAAATTGTTTATCAGTAAACAGAAATGGTTCTGTTGGCTATTCATTTTACCATCCTTATAAGGCATTGTTTGGTAATGACTGTAGGAAATTGAGGTTAAAAAAAATGAATAAATATGTTGGTCTTTTTATATCTCAACAAATCACCAAGCAGAAAGGAAAATATGGCTATGGTTATAAAATGGGGACAGCGAGATTGAAAAGACAAAAAATAATGCTCCCAATCAATAAAAATAATGAACCTGATTATGAGTTTATGGAAAATTACATGAAAAACATAGAGTACAAAAAAATAATTGAGTATTTAGAGTTTAAAAAATATTGATAATAAACTAAGAATACGCAGGTTAAGGAGGATGTTTTTAGAAACTATAGGGGTTGTATAAATACTTGACATAAAAATTCCAATAGCTAACACCTCTTTGAGGAAAACAGAAAACACAAGAGTTACAAGCTAAAATAAACCAAATCGACGCAACAATTGATACTATGGTGTATGAGTTGTACGGTTAAACCGAAGAAGAAATAAAAATTGTTGAGAATAGTTAAGAAACTTTATATAAAATAAAAGTATTAAGTGTACAGTCTATGAAAGAAAAAGAATTTGACTTTGAACTCAACTTGGAGTTTGAAGGGAATAAAAATCCTTCAGAAGTATTAAAGCAATTATCAAGTTTTTATGATAAATTATTAGTTTTAGATAAGCATATATTGTACAATATATCAATTGAAGCCAAAATAGAGTATGATTTGGTTGATATTCAGTTTGGCTCAATATTGACCAAAATTAAACAAGTATTTATTAATATACCAGATGATGTTCTTAAAGATGTTTTAAATCCTAGTTCGTGGTTAGGTCATTTATTAGTTTATATAAAACATAGAACATTGAAAGCTATTGAGAGTGAAGAAGTAAAGTCTAAAAATGATTTAGATAAATTAACCGATGATATAAATAAGAAAATAAAGGAAAATGCCCCATCTAATAAAATGGTATTGTCTGTTAATAACTATTATATTTTAAACACGATTAATGATATTAATATACAAGCTAAGAAATTAAAAAATGGGGAGTATATCTCTTTTAAAAGCGGTAAAAAGAAAGCAAGAATCAATAATAAAAGCTTTATTGATATGCCAAAGATTTTAAAAGAATTAGGTGATACTACAATTGAACAGGAAAGAGTAGAAGTTTTAAAGATTAAAACAATGGATTTATTGTCAGATAGTTCATATTGGAAGTTAAAAAGAGAAGGTAAATCAATTGATGTTAGAATTACTGATAATATGTGGTTAGACGAATATCATAAACGAAAACATGTTATACAGCCTAATGATTATTTAAAATTACAGTTAAAAATTATTTATACAACATCACCTAATAAGAATAAGCCAAAAGTAACTTATGAGGCTACTAAGGTTTTTTCGGTTATTCCACCAGATGAAATAGAAGATGATGGGCAAACATCTATTTTCGATTAGCTTTGAATTCTATAAAAGAATATTATTCCACAACGACCAAAACTGAAAAAAGAAAAATGAGTAAATTTTTAACAGGAAAAGAATTAGAAGACAAACTAACAGATATAATCTGGAACGCAAAAAAGTATATAATCATAGTATCGCCATTTATCAAATTAGATGATTATGTAAAAAATATACTAGAAAAAGTAAAAATGCATCACGATATAAAGTTTTACCTATTATTTGGTAAAAATGAGAATAGTCGTAATCGTAGTATAAGTAAAGAAGACTTTCAGTACTTTACTGAATTTAAAAATATAACTATTCTTTATAATAAAGACTTACACGCAAAACATTATTGCAATGAAAATGAGGGGTTAATTACCTCGTTAAACCTTTACGATTATTCTATGATAAATAATGTAGAATATGGAGTGCATTTTACAGATAGTTTTATAGGAGACAAACTTTTTCGAGAAACAGAAGCATTTACAAATGAGTTGATGTACGAAAAGTCAGACGTTATATATTTAAAAAAGCCTCAATATTCCAAAAGGTATTTCATGGGGAAAAAGTATCAAGATTCTAAAATTATATATGATATTTCAGAAGATTTCTTTGCAAACAACGAAAATTATGAAAAAAGAATTCTTGACAGTTTTGATTTAGAGGTTGAATCTGTTATAGAAAAGAAGTTTAACATTAAACCTACTAGAGAAGTTAAAAAAGAAAGGGTCTCAGAAGAAAATATAAACTCTAATGAGAATTTAAAAGAAACAATTGAAGTTGATAAAGAGTTGCAATTTTCAAAAACAACAAATGATTATAAAGAAGAAGTAGGTTACTGTATAAGAACAGGTAGAGAAATACCTTTTAACCCAGACAAACCATTTTCTTTAAGTGCTTACCGTATGTGGGATGTTTATGGTAATTATGATTATCCAGAAAATTATTGCCATAAAACAGGAAAAGAATCGTATGGTAAAACTAGTATGGCTAACCCAATATTAAAAGGGATTTATAAATAAATATATGCATTAGAAAAAACAAAGATTTTTTTGCAAGAAAAATTGTTAAGTAAAAAGGAAAGAAATAATTATTATGAGTTTAAAATTATGTTACATATGGGTTAGTCAATTCAGAAACTTTGAGAATACTGGTTTTAATTTTTCTAGCTCTGAAAAGTTTCACTATAATAATGAAAAAGGGAGGTTAACTATTGAAAAAATAAAGGAACTACCTAGCAATTTTTTTGGAGAATCAATAACTGATGTTACTGCTTTAATTGGTAAAAATGGTTCAGGAAAAAGTAATGCCTTAGAATTAGTATGTAAACTTTTAAAAGGGGGGAGAACATCTGTCACAGAAGATTTTTTAATTGTAACAAAAGAAGATAGTGAATTTGTTTGTTATAGGTCAAGTGATAATGTTTGGATGTTAAATTATAATTTTCCTCTAAAACTCAAAAGGTATGAGAAAAATATTGATCCCTTGAAAATAATATATTTTTCAAATGTTTTTGATGAACGTAAAAATAATTTTGATAAAGATATTTCAGATATTTCTTATAACAAAAGATTTAAAAGAACCTTCTATAATTATAACTTAGAAACTGATTTTAAAAAACAAATCCGCTTTATTAATTCTCCTTTATTTAAAAACTTGAATATTCAAACTCCTAATAAAATTCAAATTATTAGTAAGGTGTGGAACTCTAAATTTACAATTGCGGGTTCAAAAAGGCATCATTACTTTAATAGCAGTGTAGAAGAGTTTCGAGAACTGTATAAAAATAGGTTAAGAGACATAAAATCAAATAAAAAGTTTTATTACAATGTTGTTTATGCATTTTTTGAAGAGACGATTAAGAATTTATCAATTATATCTAATCTAGATAATAAAAACGAATATTACTTAGACGAGTTTTTTATAGAAACTAAACGCTACAAAGGGGAAAGTACTCAATCCATGACTGATAGTATGTTAAAATGGATGCAATATATTAGTGATAGGTTGAAAAACTATAATAAGGTAAATTATAGAGAAAAAAAAGAATTAATCTCTTTTGAAAAAAGACTGAATATATTTTTTGAAATAAGAAATCACCTTATTGAAGTAGACTTCGAGTATAAAATAGAAGGTACAAGAAATAGGAGTTTTGAATATTTTTTATTTGATTATTCTCCTAAGACAAAAGACGTTGTTGTAAAGTATATAGAGCTCTTTGAAAATAGTAAAATGTTTGACGTTAATTGGCTAGGCATTAGTTCAGGACATAAGGCATATTTAAATATTTTTTCATTAATATATCATGAATTAAAAAGAGTAAGGAGACCAAACTTACTATTATGTATAGATGAGGGTGATTTGTATTTACACCCACAATGGCAAATTGAATTTTTTGATAAGTTAGTAACTGTATTACCTGAGATTTTTAAAGGTAATATTCAAATAATCTTAACTTCTCACTCTCCATTTTTATTATCCGATCTTCCAAAACAAAATATTACAGTTGTATCACCTAATGAAGAAACACAAACGTTGAATGGAAATAAATTAGAAACAGAAACATTTGCTGGTAATATATACTCTTTATACGAGGAGCCATTTTTCTTGGGTAATCAAAGAATGAGCGTTTTTGCTAAGAAAAAAGTTGATGAAATTTTTAAAAAGTTAGAAAGGGAAGATGTTTCTGTATTAAAACATGATAAAGAAGATTTAAAAAGAAGAATTGAGTTAATTGGGGATGAAATTATTAAATTTCATTTAATGAAAAAATTGCAGAATGATTAAGATACAAGAGCATCTAAATAGAAAAGATGCTGACGATTATTTAGATTCTTTAGCGAATAAGATGTGGGAAAACTTGAATAAAAAAAGAGTAGATGAAGAATATTATGAAAACTCTTTGGTTAAAAAGTTGGTAAAATTACAGCTAAAGTTAGAAGAAGAAAACTATCTTAAAGATTATGCTAATAATGATGTCGATAAACTTCAGAGACAAAAAAACTTTTTGAACTATTTAAAAGAAGATGGGTGTTCTAAATTGAAGGAGTTGGTTATTTCAAGACCACAAAGATTATTGGATTTAAAAACAGAAATATTAACCATTGTAAATCAAGATGATTTTTCTGAAACAGTTGGAGGCAAAATTAAACAAACAGTTTTTGGAAACTTACTAATTACAAATTTATTTAATTACAAAGCTTTTAGACAATCTCAATTTTGTTATCAATTATTAATTGATGCTAATTTAGAAAAAACCACCTGTCCATATTGTAATGAAAATCCTATCAAAGTAGTTAATATTAGTGAAGAAGAAGATGAAGAAGAAATAAACAAAGCCTATTTAGATCTTGATCATTTTTATCCTAAATCCCAACATCCATATTTCGCATTGTCTTATTATAATTTAGTTCCGAGTTGTCACACTTGTAACTCTAGTGAAAAAGGTGATAAAGAATTTTGTATCGAAACACACCAACACCCGTTTTATGAATCATTTAATGATAATTATAAATTTAAAATTAGCCCCAAAGCTGTAATAGATGGGGTAACAGACTCTTTAAATTTGATGAAAAATGATGGGTATAGAGACGACTTTTCAGATAGGGATTTAAAGTTAAGTCAACGTTATAAACCTTACCTATGCGATATAAATAAATTTATACAATTTTATTTAAAATATTATAATCAAGAACCTTATAATCTAGATTGGAAAGAAGTAGTTTTAAAAGATGTACCGACTGAGGTTCATGAAATTTTATCAAAAAAGTTAGGTAAAATGTATAAAGATGTATACGAACAAATAAAAGCAGAGTAAATTAAAATGAAAACCTATAATAAATACGGTTTAGTAGCTAGAGAGGCTGTAGTAATTGGTAAAAACCCAGTAGTCTCTTGGGTAGAATCTGTATCTAAAAATTTCACATCTAAAAACTCAAAAGAAAAAGGCTGTCCTAAAAATGCTTTTTTAGGGTTGTGTGAAGTTGGTTTGATAAAAGGGATTAAGGCTGGTATTTATCTTAAAAGTAAAAAAAACAACCTCAACAAAAAATATGCAATAACCGCTGTTGAAATACTGAAAGAAAACCCAACATTTTCTAAAAAAGAACTATGGAATAAAGTAAGAAAAAAATTAGCTTTAGGTGAAAAAAAACACAATTCCCAAATGGATGTAGTATTAGCACTATGGGAAAATAATTTAATTAAATGAAAAGCCTGTGACTTAGAAAGAGAACTAACTTAAAAAATTATATGATTATGAAAAAGAGTCTTCCTTTGAAAAAGAATTTTAAACTTTTAGCTATAAGATCTCTAGAAGATTGTGATGAGAGACATTTGAAAAACTTAAATAGAGGAGAAATTTATAAACTTTACCAATATTTAGATTTTGTTTTTGACAATGATGAAAAAGAAATTATTGAAATCAAATATAAATCTGATGTCCCAGAGAATTTCTATGCTGATAACATAAGTATATCAGCAATAGTTGGTAAAAACGGAAGCGGGAAAAGTACTATAGTAGAACTTTATAGTGCTTTTGTTTTTTGTATTTCAAAAGAACTAGGCTTAATAGAGATTAAAGATTTTATTAATAATCATAAACTATCTAAAGATGAACAAAATCGTCTAAGAAATGAATTGGAAAGTTTAAAATCATTTACTTGTGGGATATATTATACATATGATGAAGAAATTTTTTATTTAGAGAAAAATAAAAATGGGTTTAGACATTTGTCATATAAAATTATTGAGCAGGATAAAGAATGGAAAGGTGTTTTTAAATATAAATTAGAAAGTGAAGTCAAGCTAAACGAAAGATCAAATAAAAAAGAAAAAACAAGTGATTTTTTTAGTTTCTCTTTTTTTTATTCAATTATAGTAAATTATTCTTTATATGGTTTAAATACTAATGAAATAGGTATTTGGCTTCAATCCATTTTTCATAAAAATGATGGATATCAAACTCCGATAGTTCTTAATCCAATGAGAACAGAAGGAAGAATAGATATCAATAGATTAACAGATTTATCAAAGTCAAGATTATTAGGAAGTGTTTTTAGAGAATTAGAAGAAAATCAAAAAGAAGAAGATAGTTTACGTAATCTCATTAATAATAAAATTGTAGAAAAATTAATACTTGAATTGGACTTAAGAAAATTTAAGATAATTGAAGGAGATGAATTAAAATCTGAATATATAGCTGGAAATACAGTGGAAATTAATAATGACATTTCTATATATTTGGAATATACAGAACTCAATAAAAGTAGAAATAAGTTTAATTATTTACATTTATTAATAAAAGCATTTTACAATGGTTTTGATTTTAAGGATGTCCAGTTTTCCAATACTAAAATAAAAAAAATTACAGTTGAATATATATTAAGAAAAGTAGAAAATATTGTTAAAAGGTATCCTCAGTTTAAAACATATAAAAATAGAGTATTTAGAAGTAATGCAAAAGAAGAAATTATAAAAGACTGTTTTAGTGAGTTAGCAAAAGATTATACTCATAGCACATTTAAACTAAGACAAGCGTTAAATTTTTTAGTTTATAATTTATATGAATTAGAGGAAGAAGTAAAAAAGGAATATTATATATCTTACACTTCTAAAAAAGTAAATGATCATAGGAATAACCTTTTAAAAAGCGAGTTAGAGAGTAATGATAAATATAAAGGAGATCCAAGTGAAAATGATTTAGAGTTAAATAATAACTATACCTATAAGAAGTATAGTTTGATAAATTATTTACCTCCTGCTTTTTTTAAAGTTGATTTTGAATTCAAAGATAAGGGTTTTTTTAAAGATTTGAGTTCAGGAGAAAAGCAAATGATTTATAGTGTTAACTCAATTATATATCACCTGATTAATCTAGAGTCAATATATTCAAGAGACGAATCATTTGGTGTTTTTTATAATAAACATAATATTATTTTAGATGAAGTAGAACTTTGTTTTCATCCTGACTTTCAGAGAGTTTATGTTAATGAGTTAGTGAAATCTATAAAATTCTTAAAGAATTATAATCATGAATATAATATAATTTTTTTGACACATTCACCTTTCATTTTATCAGATATTCCTTCTTCAAATATTTTAAGGTTAGAAGAAGGAAATCCACAAACAGATACAGTTTCTAATAAAACTTTTGGAGCAAATATATATTCATTGTTAAATGATACTTTTTTTATGAAAAATACAATAGGAGCTTTTTCAGAAGAAAAAATGACATGGGCTTTAAGTCAAATAAAAGAGAGGAATGTATCACATAAAAAAGAAATTAAGCAGATAATTAATCTGATAGGAGAGCCTATGATTAAACAACAATTAGAAACCCTATTTGAAAAGGTGTTTGAGATCAATGAAGTAGAGGAGTTAAAAAATCAAATCAAAATTTTACAAAATAAACTGAAAGAAAGAGATGATTCAAATAAAGATAAGTAATACAGAAGTAAAAGAGTTTTACAAAAAAATTAATACAACTAAAAGTAATTATAAATCTTTATCATGTAAATTACAAGAGTTAATTAATGAATTAGAAGGGAATAATTTATTACAAGAAGCAAATATTGTCAAGTATGTAAGAAAGAATTTAAAACATATAATAGTAAATACACCAAGAGGATTAGAAAAAATAATATCTGATTTTGAAAAAAAGGGATACCAAGATTTAATTTACAATAAGGGAACTGACAAACTTGAAGAGCTAGGAAAAAAAATAAGAAAAACTTTTAACTATAAAAGTTTTAGAGGAACTTTAAATGCTAAGTGGTTATCTGAAACTTTAGCTGTAAAATCATGTAGTTATTGTAATACTCAGTATACTATAAGTACACCTAAAAAATCATTGTATCAGTTTGACCATTTTTATCCAAAAAGTATTTACCCTTATTTAAGTTTGTCTTTTTATAATTTAATACCAAGCTGTGTAAATTGTAATCAAGGAAAATCTAAAAAGTTATTTAAGTTAAATGAAAGTGTGCATCCATACATAGAGGGATTTAATGAAATAGCAGAGTTTAAAGTGGAAAAAGAGAACTTGGTCAGTTTTTTAATAAACCCTATAAAAAACCAGAACTTAGTTAAACATCATATTGATTTAAAAGCAAAGTATTTCGGTGATAATGAATATGAGGAAAAGTATGAGAATTACTTGAAGGAATTTAGTATTAAAGAACAATACAATAATTTTGATGATGTAGTTTCTGAAATGTATTTAAAATCAAGATATTATGATAAAGCTAGAAGAAAAGAACTAAGAAATTTCTTCGAAGAGGAAGAAATTAAACTTACAGAAGAAATGATAAGAAGGTTTATAGTAGGTAATTATGTAGACGATAAAGACTTGCTCAAAAGACCATTAGCTAAGTTTATGAAGGATATAGGTAAAAATATTCATTTGATAAATTAATATCAAAACACTAAAAATAAGTTTATGAAATACCGTCCACAAACTATACAAATCTTTTTACCAGACGGTTCACCAACTAGTATTCGTGAAGCTGAAATAACAAGTAGATTGGTAAAAGCTATTTTATTCCCTAGAAATAAAATACAAGAAGTAAGTCAACGAGAAATGGTTCGCTATACAGGGGTGTATTTTTTATTTGGTCATTCAGAAGATGGTACAAAACCAATTGTTTATATCGGAGAGGGAGAAGATTGTTTTAACAGAATACAATCACATAACAGAGAAAAAGATTTTTGGACACACTGTGTTATTGTTGTATCTAAAACTAACGATTATAATAAAGCTGATAGTAAATTCTTAGAGCACTATTGCATAAAAAAAGCGGAAGAAATAGGAAGGTATAAACTATACAATGGTACAGGCTCTAATAAACTATCAATTTCAGAAAGTAGAGAACACGACTTACTAGACAATTTTGAAACAGCAAAAATTTTACTTGCAACCTTAGGCTATCCCATTTTTGAAGAAAAACGAAAAGCTACTAAATCTAAAGAAATTATGTACTGTATAGCTAAGAATGCTTTAGCTGATGGTGAATTAGTAGATGATGGGTTTTTAGTATATAAAGGGAGTAAGTTTTCTAAAGAAGAAACAAAAGGTATAAATAAATGGGTTAAAGTTTTACGCAAGCGTTTATTAGATGAAGGGTTTTTGAAAGAAGAAAATGATGTTTATGTTTTACAAATAGACTATATTTTCAATTCTCCCAGTGCTTCAGCAGCAGCAGTCCTTGGAAGAACTGCAAATGGTTGGACTTCTTGGAAAGACAAAAATGGTAAAACCTTAGATGAGTTAAAAAGAAAGATCAAAAATCTAGATAATTAAATCTAGATAATTAAAAAAACAATTCAAGCCCAGTTAATTACTGGGCTTTTTTATTTATGGAAAATACATACCATCCACTCGTTCAAAAAACAAAAACAGAATTACTAAAATTAGACAAGTTAAAACGTATTAGTTGGGAAGTTCAACAAGAATATAATTCACAATTTTTGCCTATTTCGGTAGAGCCAAAACTAAGAAAAAGAGCATTAGATTTCATGGATGCTCTAATAAAGATGCTAGAAGAAAACAATCATAAAATTAAGTTTGAATACAAACGATGTCATATTGAAATGTATGGGCAATTAACCGAAATCCATTTAAGGCAAAAACATCACCGTAAAAGAGTTAAAAATGAAAGAGGAAATGTAAGTGAATTTTACGAAAAAAGTAATAAGCTAGAGTTTCTAGTAGACTCTTGTTATTGTAAAAGTTGGATTGATAGGAAAACAAAAAAGTTGGAAGATTATCTACAAATAATTTATGATTATATTGAAAAGGATAGTAAAGGGTGGGCTGATTTAAGAAAGAAGCAAAAATTACAAGAAGAGCAAAGAGAAATCGAGCTTAAGAGAGAAGAAGAGAAGGCTAGGATTATAGAAATTGAAAACAGAAAGATCAATCAACTAATTACTGACTCAGAAAACTTTATTAAAGCAAAAAATATTCGTGATTATCTAAAAGCTTTTGAGGATGAATGTTTACAAACTGGTAATTTAACAAATGAAGTAAAAGAATATATAAAATGGGGTTACATGAAAGCTGATACTTTAGATCCAACTAAATAACTTTGGTGATTTTTGATTTTGTATTAAGTTACGATGTAATTTTTTTTGACACCAAAATTGACACCTTAAAAACAAAAACCCTGTAAATTCAATATTTACAGGGTTTTTTTGTGGAGACGCCGAGAATCGAACTCGGGTCCAAACAAGCAGCTCAAAGGCTTTCTACATACTTAGTTTTTGTTTAATTTTCGATTAAAACCTGACCAAAAACAGCCCAATTTTAACTTATCTTCTTTAGTTTCGAAAACTTATCGAAGTGCTAAGTTTTCTATGTTTACTTTTACGATGCCCATAAAAGAAACGCCGTAAACCAAGGCTTTTCGTGGACATTTAGCTTGCGCACCTAGTGCGCCAAGGCTCTATCTTACTATTAATTCAGATTAAGCAGCTAAAGCGTAGTTATCTTCGCCGTTTATAAAGTTGAAATAAGTTTAGCGAGTTGTCATTTCACTCCTCGGTATGCTTACATTTTCACTCGTCTTGCTGTCAAAACCAGTCGTCCCCAGTATGTCAAAGAATTACTTATTTATTACAAAAAATATACCAATTTTTAGGGCGTTCGGGCGGGCTTTCACTACTCGCTTCCCGAAGTATCGGGAGAGCTCAAACAAATCGTTCAATCCCTAACGCAAAATAAGAGAATGCAAATATAAAAAAATACTATTTGTACAATCATTTTAAAACGAGTATTTTCGCCATGATTGTTATAAGATATAACATTATATGTAAAATTGTTTAATTTTAATACAAATAAAGAATGAAATTCGGAATCATTAAAGAACGTAAAAATCCACCAGATAGAAGAGTTGTGTTTTCACCTGAAAAGTTGCAAGAATTTAAAAAGCAATTTCCGCAAGCAGAAATAGTGGTGGAAAGTTCTGATATCCGAGTTTTTTCTGATGAAGCCTATAAAAATGCTGGGTTCGAAGTAACCAATGATGTTTCTGATTGCGACGTGTTATTAGGGGTAAAAGAAGTTCCTGTAGACGAGTTGATTCCGAATAAAAAATACTTTTTCTTTAGTCATACCATTAAAAAACAACCATACAACCGTAAGTTGTTAAAAGCGATGCTAGAGAAAAATATCGAAATGTTCGATCATGAAACTATCGTAAAAGAAAACGGAGCTCGTTTAATTGGTTTTGGTCGTTATGCTGGTTTGGTAGGGGCTTACAACGGATTTAGAGCTTTAGGTCTACGAGAAGGTTTATTTAATTTACCTAAAGTTGAAACTTTACCAGATTTGGATGCTGTAAAAGCTGAGTTAGATAAAATTACTTTACCAAATATTAAAATCTTATTAACAGGTACAGGAAAAGTAGCTAAAGGAGCGCAGGAAATTTTAGATCACCTACAAATTAAACAAGTAAGTGATGCTTTGTATTTAACCTCTGAATTTACAGAGCCTGTATATTGTATAGCTGATGTAATGGAGTATGCAAAACGAAAAGATGGTAAAGTAGGAAATAAGTACGAGTTTTACAAAGATCCAACGGATTACGAAAGTAATTTTATGCCATATGCCAAAGAAACAGATTTCTTTATAGCTGGACATTTTTATGGAGATAGAGCACCTTATTTATTCACACGTGAAGATGCAAAACACTCAGAGTTTAGAATAAAGTATGTAGCAGATATTTCTTGCGATATTGATGGTCCAGTAGCCACAACCATTCGTTCTTCAACCATTGCAGATCCTATTTATGGTTACAACCCAGAAACTGAATCAGAAATTGATTTTAAAGACGAAAAGGCCATTACGGTAATGGCAGTAGATAATTTACCTTGTGAGTTGCCAAAAGATGCAAGTGAAGGTTTTGGAGATATGTTTTTAGAACATGTAATTCCTGCATTTTATAACAATGATAAAGACGGAATTTTAGCTCGCGCAAAAATGACAACAAATACTGGTATATTAACCGAACGTTATGCATATTTGCAGAATTACGTTGACGGAAAAGAATAACAAATAACTTTATAAAAACTGTTTCAAGCGTGTCATTTCGAGTGTAAAGGAGAAATCTTATATTTTTAAATCAAGAATAAAATAGATTTTTCACATTCGTTCAAAATGACAGTTACCATTTTTGAAACAGTTTTTTTATTTTAAATGATACCAGATAAACAGTTTTTGATAGATACGGCTAATATGAAAATGCCTTTTGGTAAATACAAAGGAGTGTATTTAATAGATATTCCTGAATATTATATTGTTTGGTATAAAAATAAAGGGTTTCCTCAAGGTAAACTAGGTAGAATGTTAGAGTTGGTGTATGAATTGAAGTTAAATGGTTTAGAAGATATCTTGAGGAAAATTCGTCGAGTTTCTTAAATTTGGATATGAAACCAGCAGAAGAATACATACTTAAACAACCGGAGCCTTTCAAGTCTATTTTACTGCATTTACAAGTATTGATAGAAAGTAATTGTACAGATATAGAATTAAAATATAAGTGGAAAATTCCAGTATATTATGTAAATGGACATCAATTATGTTACTTAAATGCATCACACAAAAAAGGATTTGTAGATGTTGGTTTCTGGGCAAAAGGTATTTTGCAGGATTTTGACGCTTTTTTAGTCTCAGAAGGAAGAACTGTTGTAAAATCACTTCGTTATACTTTTGTGGAAGATATTAATGAAGAAATTTTTCTACAGGTAGTAAAAGAAGTGACAAATCACAATCATAAAGGTTTTTGGAAAAAATAATTATTGAATTAAAAACTCTAACATCACATCCTTATCAATAATTAAAAATGCTTGTTTACTATTTTTAGGAGGGGTGGTTGTGATAGTTGTTACGTTATTTTTTGTAGATATACTATCGGGTTTTACTGCATAGCGATACCCACTATAACCAAAAAAAACAGTTTGATTTAGGGCTAAATTTTTAATGCGAATTGTTACAGGACCATTGCTATTTAGAATTCCTTTTTTGGGAAAAATCAATTGCAAATCCGATTGTAAAAAGTTAGGATGATAAATAGGTTGATTATAAAAATCTTCCTTCTCCATTCGTCCTATTCTAAGTTGCCAAAGAGAGCTTTCTGGATAATGAGTTTTAAAATAGTTGGTCTTAGGAAAGTTATAGTAGTAGTTATTAAACAACGGTTGCCATCTTCCATTATTGACAATACCAGCAGCCCAAGTAGCATCAATATAGACCCATTTATTATTCAGTTTTACCGCGTTCCAAGCGTGATTTGAATTCTTACTAGGATTGTTGATGTCATTAGATGAATTTCTAACATACCCTTTAATTACTTCATTTTCAATTTGTAGTATAGAACAAACTTTAGCTATAGTTTGTGCATATCCTTCACAAAGTGCTTTTCGAGTTAATAAGGTTTCATTTACAATTTCATCTTTTATAGCTTGAATTTTCACTAGCCTTTCTTGTTCATTTCTGTACCTAAAGGAAATTCTTTTTTGTTTGGGGTTGTAATACCCGTCTAAGTCGTATCTAATATTGCGGGCTATCCAATAAAAAGTGGCCTTTACTTGTAGGTCTTTAGTGCCAAAATCAGTAGCTATTCTTTTAGCTAAATTCTCAACAGTAGTTAATTTGGGGTAGTTGGCTACCTTTTGTTCTACCAAAGAAAAATCCTGTGCGCTAACAGCCCAGTTCCATAAAAAGAAAAAGAAAAAAAGTTGTTTCATATAAGAGTAAAAACAACTTAATCAAACAAAAATTGTGCCTATAAATTATTGATAGTTTTTCTAATCGCTACCAGATTGGTTAATAAGCCTTCTAAATAGTCAAGGTGTAACATGTTAGCTCCATCACTTTTTGCATTAGCAGGGTCAAAATGTGTTTCGATGAATAAACCATCAACATTATTAACAACGCCAGCACGTGCAATAGTTTCAATCATATCTGGTCGTCCACCAGTTACCCCAGTTGATTGGTTAGGTTGTTGTAATGAATGCGTAACATCTAATACTGTTGGAGCGTATTGACGCATAGTAGGAATACCTCGGAAATCAACAATCATGTCTTGGTATCCAAACATCGTTCCTCTGTCTGTTATCCATGCTTTTTGATTACCAGCATCGTGTACTTTTTTCACTGCATGTTGCATTGCTTCTGGACTCATAAACTGTCCTTTTTTCAAATTCACAACTTTACCAGTTTCTGCAGCGGCAACTACTAAATCGGTTTGACGAACTAAAAAAGCAGGAATTTGTAATACATCTACATATTGAGCAGCTTTTTCAGCATCAGAAACTTCATGAATATCTGTTACGGTTGGTACGTTGAAGGTTTCCGAAACTTTGCGTAAAATTTTAAGGGCTTTTTCATCTCCAATCCCAGTAAAGCTATCTATTCTACTACGATTAGCTTTTTTAAAACTTCCTTTAAATACATAAGGAATTTCTAATTTGTCAGTAATGGTAATTGCTCTTTCAGCAATTCGCATCGCCATATCTTCTCCTTCAATAGCACACGGGCCAGCAAGCAAGAAAAAGTTGTTAGAATTAATGTGTTTTATGTTCGGGATATCAGTTAAAGCCATTGTTTAAAATTTTCAACAAAATTAAGAAATTTAATTGGCTATATTTAGCCTTTAAATTAAATAAAGAATGAAAAAACTTATATACTCGTTAGCACTATCAAGTGTATCTATTTTAGTAGGATGTAAAGAAACTCAAAAGGTAAGCAATGTTGCAGCTACAAGTACAGTAAAAGTTACCAAACAGGTAAAAGATAATGATGTTACTATCGATTTATCTACTGTAAAAAAGCATTTGTATACCCTAGCTTCGGATGAAATGCAGGGAAGAAAACCTGGAACAGAAGGTATGGAAAAAGCTACTCAGTATATAGAGAATGAGTATAAACGAATAGGCTTAAAAACTTTTAATGTCTTAACAACATACCGTCAGAATTTTGAGTATAAGGGCATCAAAATGAGCAATATTATTGGTTTACTAGAAGGGAATTCAAAAAAAGATGAGTTTGTTATCGTTTCTGCTCATCACGATCATTTAGGTGTGAAGAAAGAAGGAGAAGGTGATTTAATTTTTAATGGAGCTAATGATGATGCATCGGGTGTAACAGGAGTACTAGCATTGGCAGAATATTTTGCAAAAAAAGGATCTAATGAGCGTAGTATTTTATTTGTATGTTTTACTGCAGAAGAAATGGGCTTAGTGGGGTCTGAACACTTTGGTAAAGGAATTGAAGCTAACAAATTTGTTGCTGGAATTAATTTAGAGTTAATTGGTAAAGAACCTAAAACTGGACCAAAAACTGCTTGGTTAACTGGTTTTGAGAAATCGGATTTTGGTCAAATCATTCAAAAGAATTTAGAAGGCTCTGGATATCAATTGTTCCCAGATCCTTATCCGAAGTTTCAATTGTTTTTAAGATCGGATAATGCCTCATTAGCACGTTTAGGAGTGCCATCTCATACTTTTTCTACTACACCTATTGATATAGATACGGATTACCATAAAGTTTCAGATGAAGCAGAAACATTAGATATGGAAGTGTTAACAGAAACTGTAAAAGCTGTTGCAAGAGGAACAGAAAGTATTATTAATGGAAAAGATACTCCTAGTAGAGTAGAGATGAATTAAAAATTAAAAAATAAAAAATATAGTGTTAAAAGGAGCTTTAAGCTCCTTTTTTTATAGGGGTTAAATGTTTTAATTAATTTTTTGTGGTTTTTATTTTGGTAACACTTAGTGAAATGTTAAAATTTTGTTATATTCATAAAAAATTTAATTTAATCCCTCACAAAAATGAAAAAACACTTTCTGAGTCTAGCCGTCGTGCTAGCTATGATGTCATGTTCAAACAATGACGAAACCCTTCAAGTAAAACAAGATCAAGATTTACTTACCCAAAAAGAAATTAACGCAAAAATTAACAAGTCTTTACAAGAAACAGGAGATTTCAGTTGGATGTCGCAAGACGTACAAACAATTTGGAGTGCAATAAACTATGGAGAGAATATTTTAACCATTGGTTACGGAACTTCAAAAAATAATTTTGCAAGAAGTGCTGAAGCAGAAAATATTAAGGATGACTTGATAGCTTTGGTAAAAAGTTTTGAACCAGTATCTGCCAAAGGAACTTCTGAAGTATATGTAAATGAGAAGATCAATTACCTTGATGTTAAAGTAACGAATAAGGAAACGATAAAGGTTTTATTACAAGATAGTAGAGTACGTTATATTGAACCTGCTGCTTATAATTTTTTAGAATCAGAAGCACAAGCTAAATCTGACTCTTCTGGGGCATCAGGTTGCGGATATAGTACAGCTACATTAAACACAAACGATTACCGTACAGTAACACCAGGAGCAAGAGTTCCATGGTCTTTTGATGCACATAATATTCCACAAGCATGGAACTATAGTACTGGAGCAGGAACAACCGTAGCAATTGTAGATTCAGGATTGTCTCCAGAACAGCGATGGATGAATCAATACTTTAATGATGGATATTCATCTGGTAGAATGGTACAGAAATATGGAACTTTTGTTGACTCATGGTGGGCATGGTCTGATAATTATGATGGTGTAAATGATAAATGTGGCCATGGAACAAGTATGGCTTCTGTAGCTACTGCACCAAGAAATAATGATAATTTACCTGTAGGTGTTGCATATAATGCAAACTTGGTAACGTATAGAGCTGTAGAAAATGTGGTTATAGATGATTATCACGAAAAGAGAGGGATTGTAGAAGCGTTAACAGCCTTAGCGAATCGAAGTGATGTAAAAGTAATTTCGATGTCATTAGGGTCTCCGTTCAGTATTGGTAATGTTTCGGATGCGGTTAAGTATGCGCATAGTAGAGGAAAAATGATTTTAGCTGCTGGTGGTACTTCTACTTCATTTACAACTTGGTATGGAGTTATTTTTCCTGCTAGTATGTCTGAAACAGTGGCAGTAACAGGAGTAAAAGAAGGTCAGTATAGTAAATGTGATGTGTGCCATACAGGGTCTCAAATTGACTTTACGGTACAAATGCAAAGAACGAATGGAACTGATAATACAGTTCCTGTATTAAGTTATTATGATGGTCAAGCTAACTATGTTGGAGGATCATCGGTAGCAACGGCAACTACCGCAGGTATTGCTACTTTAATTTGGGCGAAACACCCAACATGGTCTAGAGAGCAGGTATTACAAAAAATGAAAGAATCCGCTGATTTTTATCCAAATAAACATTCTGAGTTTGGATATGGAAATATTGACGCTTTAAAAGCTGTTCAATAAAAATCAATTAACTAACCTTAGAGAAGCCTCGTTTGTACGAGGCTTTTTTGTATTTTTATAAGGTATGATTCTTGATGTTTATTAATTAAAAACTTAATTCATGAAATATTACAGATATCTTTTTTTGTTGGTTGTTATAGGGTGTTCTTCTTCTAAAGTAGTGTATGACTATGATAGTCAAGCGAACTTTAGCAGTTATAAAACGTTTAATTTCTTTGAAGATGCAGGTAAAGGATTAAATGAATTGGATGTAAAAAGAGTTACTAATGAATTGACAACTTCATTGGAAGCTAAAGGGATGCAATTAGCGGAAAATCCGGATATATATATCAACATTCTTTCTAGCGAACGACCATCAATAAACAGGAACACAATTGGATTAGGAATAGGAAGCGGAGGAAGAAATGTAGGCTTTGGTATTTCTGGAGGAATTCCTATTGAAAGTAGAAAAATTAATCAGCAATTAACTATTGACTTTGTAGAAAGTAAGAATAATCAATTAATATGGCAGGGAATTGCTAACAGTGAAATTAAGGAAAAAACTTCCCCTGAAGAAAGAAAAGTATATTATCAAAAACTCATACAAAAAATCGTGAGTAATTATCCACCAAAAAAAGCCTCTAATTAGAGGCTTTTTAATTACACACAACAAACACACTATTTACACTAATCTAAATTTAAACTTTTAGAAATTTTTTGCCAATCAACCAGTTTAAAGTTTTGATGTAAACTGTCTTTATTTTGGGTATTGGCTCCATCTTGCGCAATAAAGAACCCTTTAGGGTATTGAGAACCAAAGTTTACAGAGGTTGCATCAATACCGTCTGTGTCATTTGTACCATCAATAGCTCCTCCATCTTTTAAAGAAAAACTTCCTAAGTATTGATTGGTAATTCTATCAAAAATAGCATAACTATTATTTCCTTGTGAAGATAAGATAAGGTACCCTTTTCCGTTACCTGAATCGTATAGAGTAACCCCTTCAAAATCATCTTTCATATTTAGGTCTTTAGTGCTAATTACCTTCACACGGTTGTTTTCAGCATCAGGTTCGGCATCATACTTCCATAAGGCTTTGTCTTCTTCACCTATGTATACTTTGGCGTGCACATCATCAGCAACAATACCTTCTCCTTGACTTCCTAAAGAAAATTCTCTAACTAATTTAGCATCAATTTTAGCATTGCTTTCAAACAATTCCCATTGCTCTACATTTCCTTTTTTACTCACCATAAAAACATAAAGTTTATCGGTTTTAGGACTTTTGTACATTCCTAATCCGTATACTTCTTTTAAGTTGGAAGTGATTGTTTTAGCTGCTACTTCTTCCAACTCACCAGTAGGTTTTACTGTTAAAATAGAAATACTGTTATTTGTTCTGTTACTAGCTGTGACTACCGATACTTTTTCTCCGTTCAGTAAAAATTCATTACGAATATCTACATTATTTACACGTCCTATTTTGTATGAGTATAAACGCTTCCCTTCTAGGTTATATACTTCTAGCCCTTCCTTTTTATTGGTTCCTATGATTGTAGATTTTGATACATCAGTAGGGTTTACCCATACACAAGGATCATCTGCAGCATCATCAAAAGAAGTAACGGGTTCTGTTTCTGCATCAGCAACTAAAGCTATTACAGGTTTATCTTGCGGATTTTGATGTATGATTTTTTCAACTTTACAAGCGCTTAATGCAAGACAAGACAGTATTATCTTATACGTATTATTCATCATTAAAAATTGTATTTTAAACCTGCATTCCAATTGTAGTCATAAAACTCCGCTTGCTTTGTTTGATTCTTTACCCCTTGATAGAAACGTAATTCTTGGTTGGTTAGGTTTTTGGCTTCAGCGTAGATTTGTAAATTTTTAGTGATACGGTACGATGCGTTTAGGTCTACAAATAATTGATTATCATAAAAAGTATCTGTAAAAGTATCATCTCCGTATTCAAAAATATAATCATCAGCAAAGTTTAAAGATGCTCTTACTGATAGTTTTGAGCTTTCATAAGCTAAGGATCCGTTGAACATATTTTTAACTGCTCCTGCTAATGGTAAACCATTTTCTCTGTTTGCAATTCCATCTGTTTTAGAATCGGTATAGGTATAGTTTCCATACACGGTTAAATTTCTTAAGAAACTAGGTAAGAAGTTTAACTTACGCTGTAAAGCTATTTCAAAACCATATACTTCAGCTGTTCCTCCGTTAAAAGGTCTTGTGACCTCGTAGTTTTCTGTAACACCTCCAATAGTGATAGGTTCATCAGTAATTGAATTATAGATAAATTTATCTAAATCTTTATAAAAAACTCCAGCAGAAATAATACCTACATTACTAAAATAATGCTCAAACATTAAGTCGAAGTTCATTGCTTCGGTTGGAGCTAAGTTTGGATTTCCATACTCAGCTTCCAAATCATCACTATTAATATTTCTATAAGGAACTAAATCGTAGTAGTTAGGTCTTGCAATGGTGTTGGTCCAAGCAGCTCTTACAATCGTGTTTTTATCAATATTGTATTTAGCTTGCAAGTTTGGTAACCAGTTAGTGTAGTTTCTGCTTCCAGAAGTTGTCGTAACATCGCTTAAATCATTAGCTGTTTCAACATCAATAGCAAAACCATTATAGTCTACTATTGTTTTTTCAACTCTTACCCCAGCAATAAAAGAAAAGTTATCACCTAGATTTTGTTGTAACATTCCATAAAAAGCATAGATGTTTTCGTTAGCGTCGTAATTTTCAGGTACAAATTCATCCAGAACCAAATTACCACCAGTTAATTGTAAGTTTCCTAAAAATTGAGGAGTTGTAAAAAAACCTGACTTATAATCATTCCCAGCCAAGAAACCATTTACTGTGTAGTCTTTTGTACTGGTAGTGTTCATTGTTGGAAACTGATCTTCTAAATCGTATTCATAAAAATCATTGTCTCTAAGCTTCTCTTTGTATTTGTGTTTAAAACCAAATTTTAAAGAGTTTTTGTAAATTCCAGCGGCATTGACAGGAATTAAAAGATCAAGATTTGAGTTAATTTTACGCTCTTGAGTAAATCCTTTTTGTTCAGTTACTTCTTTGTAAGCAAATTTTGAAGGGTCGTTGAAGTCGTTATTAGTAGGTCTTAACACAGGAAAGTTAGTTCGAGAGAAGTCTTGCACCACTTGAATATTTTTGTTTTCAAAACTAATATAACGTTCATTTGGACGCTCTTCTTTAGCCTTAGCCGTTCCTGTTTTCCAAATTAACTTGATGTTTCCAAAAACAATATGTTCACCACCTACTGAAATGTTATAGGTGCTTTGACGCTCTAATCGCGTATTGTCGTTTATGTCATTATTAATACCTCCCTTAGTTTGGCGTCGTACTTCTGCATCTGAAAGCCCTGTAGCATCTGGTTCAGCAATTTTTCTAAAACGAACCCTGTAACGATTTTCGTAATCGTTTCGTTGGTTATACATCGATTTAAAGAAAAGAGTGTTTTTATTATCTGGTGTCCAATCTAAGTTTGCAGAAACGCTCATTCTATTTCTTTTAACATCGTAACGTCTTATATCATGTTCACCTATATAGGTTTTGCTATTTTCTCTTTCCCATTCAAATTCAACATTATCAGAACCATAATCATTAGAGTTGTATGAAGCGTTAACTACGTAACCTAATTTATTTTTAAAAGCTCTATTGGCAATTAAGGCAGAAACGTTGTAGTTTGAGGAATTTCTTATAGGGTTTTGTCCGTAGGAACCTGATAAGAAAGCTCTAAAAGAAGTAGGAGCAGAACGGGTGATTAAATTCACAGAACCACCAATAGCATCCCCTTCCATATCAGGAGTTACAGCTTTGTTTACTTCGATGGTTTGGATCATATCTGAAGGAATTAAATCCATTTGCACTCTACGGTTATCACCTTCAGCAGATGGAATTCTATCACCATTTAATGTTACGGAGTTCAATTGTGGAGCTAAACCACGAATAATGATGTCTCTTGCTTCTCCTTGGTCATTTTGCATTGAAATACCAGGAACACGTTTTAAGGCATCACCAATATTGGCATCTGGAAATTTACCAACTTGATCGGCAGAAATAATATTGGTAATATTTTCTTTATTTTTTTGCTGATTTAAAGCTTTAGCTTGTCCTTTTCCAATACTTCCTTTAATTACTACTTCATCTAGTCTATCCATTTTAGGAATTAAAGAAAAGTTTTTAGATTGGATATGATTTGTAATAATGATGGTTTCTTTTAAAGTTTGATACCCTAAGAAAGAAATTTGAATTTCATAATTTCCTGTAGGAATGTTTAAAAGTTCATAATTTCCATTAAAATCGGTTGATATACCAAGTTTTAAAGAAGTAAAGCTAATAGTAGCACCAGGCAAAGGTTGATTGCTTTCATCTAGAATTCTTCCTTTAACTCCGGATTTATTTTGAGAGTAACTTAATACACTTATGAAGCATAAGGTAATTAGTAGCATTTTTTTCATGTTGAAATCTTTTGTAAATTAACAGGGACGAAATTATTTACGATAACTAGTAACCAGATTTCAAATTTGTTAGTAAACAATTATTAAATTACATGAAAAATGTTTTATAAATGTTAAGTTGTTAAAAGTTGTCTAATGTTTTCTTTATTTTTTTTTGATATTAAAATCACTTTTTAAAAACATTAAAATGGGTTATAATAAGGTACTTTCAGATAGAATAGCGAAGTTTTTTAAAGAAAGAGGAGTGGTTTTTTATGAGAAAAAGATGTTTGGAGGGTTGTGCTTTATGGTGGATGATAAGATGTGTGTAGGGGTTAATAAGGAAGAAATTATGTTGCGAATAGATCCTATTATTTATGAAGAAAGTTTAAAAAGAAAAGGATGTAAAGAGATGACTTTTACAGGGCGTCCAATGAAAGGATATGTTTTCTTAACAGAAGAGGCAACTGGTTTAGATGAAAATTTATATTCTTGGTTAACATTAGCATTAGAATATAACCCAAAAGCGAAGGCAAGTAAAAAGAAAACCTCCAAAAAATAATTTTTGGAGGTTTGTGTATTTTTGTTCTAAGGGGGTTAGAATTGGTAACGGATACCTAATCCAAAATCAGAGTTAAAACCATCATAAGCATCGTTAAAACCAATTTCAGGTCTAAAATCTAATGAAATCATTAAAGGAATATCAAAATTGTATTCGATTCCGATTACACCTGAAGCAAATACAAATGTTTCAGAAAAGTCACTTCCGGCAGGATCTGGGTTATTGATGCTCCAAAATCCTAAACCTCCTCCAACACCAGCGTACCAGTTAAAACGGTTTTCTAATTGCCATACCCATTGATACAAACCTGTAGCCTTGAATCCATCATAGTTGCTACCATTTCTAAGTCCTAAGTCAATTTCTAAACGATTAGAATCACTTAGTCTGCGTTGATAAGATATTTCTGCACCAAAACCATCATTATCACCTAAACGAAGACCGATAGCGTTGTCAGAAATTTCTTGTGCATTTGCTGTAAAAAACGAAAGGGTTAAAAAACCAATGAATAAAAAGATTTTTTTCATAATTTCTAATTTAATATATTAAGCTGGTGCTAATATATGTATTTTATTTAATTAACAATCTTTTCCCTTCAGAATGACTACTAAATTCTGGGGCATACATGCTTTGGATAGTTGTAATTCCGTTGCTGAAATTTCCTGAGTTATTAACTCTAACATCGTATTCAAAAACATAAACCCCTTTAGGTAAGCGTTCAAAAAAGAAGTTTGTAGCGGCATCTTTGGTGCTTTCGTAATAGCCTAAACCATCTTGCCATTTGTATTGTGATAACACGTTAGTAGGTTCAACGCCACTTGCTCGCATATCTTTCATATGCACAAATTCCATATCTCTATCAGAACGAAGTTCTATCCTAACAGTAATTAAATCACCTACTTTTAAATGTGAGTCTTTGGTAATTTCTTGTAACTCTTTCCCTTTATCAGTGTTTACTTTTTTGAATAGTTTTTTCTTAAGTTGTAACGGAGTTTTAGCTGAGGTAATTTTATCTAAATCTTCAAAATATTGCCAATACAAACCACCCCATGCAATACCTTTTCCTTTTTTCGTAATACTAACTTTACTCATTTCAGGAGTAATTTCTGAACCATTCCATGAGGTTTTAAAATAGCCTGTACCAGCTTCAACTTTAGTGTCTTCCATTTGAGTAGGATTGATGGTTTGATTTCCTATAGTTATATCAACCATATTGGTTACCGAAATCCAATCGCTTCCTTGTAATAATAAAGCATATACAGCTTCGGTAGTTGCTTTGGTAGTTTTCCAACGATTAGTTTGCTTGTTTTTTAATAACCAGATTTTTAGGTTGTCAATCGTTTCTGTATCCTTTTCTATTTCTGAAAAAGCTTCAATTAATAAAGCTTGTGTTTCAATAGGAGCTTGATACCAATACCAACTAGGTTGATTTTCTTTCCAGTACATTCCTAGTTCTTCAGAGGTAATACTATTTTCTTTTAGAGAAGTTATAATTTTATTAGCTATGGATGTGTTACTACTTCTATATTGTATCAAAGCAATTTGCCCTTTCCCATATAAATTAAATTCTTTCCAATAGGTTCCTGTCTGTTTTTTATAATATTCAATAGCTGTTTTAGTGTTACTATTAAGATCAATATTTTTATAAAAAGAACGCATATATAAATACTGAATAACGAAATAGTTTAAACGGTTTTCTTGTAAGAATTCTTCATATTTTTTTTGTCCTTTTTTAGCCTTAATGCGTTCAGCATTTTCTAAAAGCTTTTTGTAAACTTCTTCAATTTCTTGATCTAAAAAACGAACTGATTTTTGAACAATTGCTATAGTTGCATTATCAAAATTGGTTACTCCTAGTTTTTGTAAATGCCCAAAACCTGTAGCAATATGATTCGTAATAAAAGCATTTGGATAATCACTTCCTTTAAACCAAGGAAATCCACCATTGTTTAATTGCATTTCAGAAAGTTTTTTGATCGCTTTTTGTTGTTCATTTTTCATCTTATTTAAATCAAACAACAAGGCAATGCGTTTCTTTTGTTCTGTTTCTGATTGTGCATCCCGTAACCAAGGAGTTTCTTGAATAATCAAGGATTTTAATTCTTGATTTTTTTCTAGGTTGCTTAACAAAGCATCAGAAGATTTCCACGCGTTGAACACCTCTTGAATCCTTGGATTTGAATTTGCAATATGACTTGCCAAAGTGTTTGCATAATAGCGTGCAAAGGTTTGTTCGCTACACTCGTATGGATATTCCATTAAATAGGGTAACGCTTGTACAGCATACCACGCAGGGTTAGAAGTAACTTCTAAAGTAAGTTTGTGATTTTTTAAAGAGCTAGAAGTATTATTTTTTAATTTATCTAATGTGAATGTTTTAGTTTCATTTGAACGAATCCACATAGGCAACGTTTCAGTTACTAACATTCGGTTAGATAACACAGGTAACACGTTTTGTTCTCCATCAGAAAAATCTCCTGCTTTTGCAATTATTTTATATTGAATAGCTTGATAGGTATCTGGAATAGCCAAATTCCAAGAAACTTGTGTGTTTCCATTTGAATCGACATTAAAAGGTTGATTTTTTAATGAATTAGTTAGCAAATCAATTTCCTTTCCAGTAATTGCGTCGGTTAGTACAAGTTGAGCTATACCTTTTAAGTTTTTATCAGAGATGTTAGCAATTTTAGTACTGAAAGTAATTTGATCACCTTCTCTTAGAAATCTTGGTGCATTAGGTATCACCATTAACTCTTTTTGGGTAACAGTAGTCAATGTTTTTGTAGCGGATTGTAATTCTTTAGTATGAGCTAGTAATTGTAATTTCCATCTTGTTAACGATTCAGGAGTGGTAAAGCTAAACGTTACATTTCCATTTTTATCTGTCATTAAATGTGGATAGAAAAATGCCGTTTCTTGGAGGTTCTTACGAATTTGTACTCCTTCCAAAGAAATTTTTTCTTCCATCTTTTTTTCTTTCTCCAATCCTGTGACCACTACTTCCTGTAAGTCAGCTTCGGTTGATTCAAGTTCAACAGCATACTCGTTTTGAGCAACTTCTTTTTTTCTAGGGGCACTCATGGCACCTCTTATAAGGATGTTTCTATTTCTTCCAAAATGAAATCCAAACCAGTTTAATTGGTCGTATTGTTGATTCTGGTATAGGTTTTTAGGAAATGTTCTATTAAAAATTCTGAAATGCTCGTTACCAAAACTTTGATAAGCATTTGCATTATTTCCGTAAGAATAATACACAGGAGTAGTAATCGGATTGAATTCCCAATTATGTGGTTTAAATTCATCCAAAGAAGCATCGTACATACTCGCTAATACTTCGGCTGTTACTTTATTATTTTTATCATTTTTAATGGTGAAACTCCACGTTTCCTCAGCACCAGGTTGTAACTTATCTCTAAACGTATTGGTTTCAATAGTAATTGTTTCTTGTTGATTTGGTACCGAAACAGGAATAACTCCACTAACAAAACTGTTGTAGTTCACTAAGTAGTATTTGATAGCAAACCCACCAATATCTTCTTTGGTAATTGGGATTTTAATTGTTTTGAGACTGTTATTTAAGTGAATAAGGTCTTTTTTTATGATTTTTTGATTCTTTTCTATTTGAACCACAACTGTTACATCTTTTGAGGCGGAACCAATTTGTAATTCAACAATATCGTTTGGTTTGTAAGCTGTTTTATTGGTGTTATAAACAAATAATTGATTATCGGTTACAGTTTTTTCAACTCTATTAATCAATGTAAATCGAGCTTTGTCTGAAACTTTTTGTCCAAATTTATCTTTGGAGTTTACTACAATAATATAGTTTCCCAAAGTCCATTTTTTATAGTTTGTAAGAATAATTTCTTTTGATTTTTGAGTGTCAAAATCTTGTTCAAAAACTAATTCTCCTTGTTTCCAAGTTGAAGGATTTTCATCTTCTTTGGTATAAGCATCGTGTGGAAACAATTTTCTAAATTCAACTTCCGGTATGTTTTGATAATCCGGAATATTCCATGGTCTATTACGTAACGGATTTTTAGGAGCCTGCAGTTTGTATATTTTGAAGCTTCCTTTAGCAGGAACGAATTCTCCATTTAAATTTTTACTAGAGATTTCAACTGTAGTTTCCTTATCCGATTTGTCTATTATTGAAGGAGCTACTATTGAAGCAAGTAATGAATGATATCCAACTTTTACAATAGAAGTAGCCGAACGAGTTTCTCCATTAATATCAGTAACATCAGCGGTGACTTCATATTCAAAAATAGGAAGGTTTTCTTTGTCTACACTTTCATCTGGAAGTGCTTTGAATGTAATGGAAAAATTTCCTTGTGCATCAGTTGTTAACTCACCATGTGTAATTTCTTGCGCTTCTGAAGTAAACTGAGGTTTACGCCAATACCACCAAATAGGGTATTGTACTTTACGGTGCACTCGATATACTACTTTTGCATCAGTAATGTTTGCTCCTGAAAACGCTTTGGCAAATCCATGTATGGTAATACTGTCGTTTAATTTGTAAGTTTTGGTAATAGGTTTAAAATCAGTTTCAAACTTAGGGCGTTTGTATTCTTCAACAGAAATAGGTGTAATGTATTCTTCTTGAGTAAAATCAAAATCTACAGTATTGTAAAATTTACTTTCTTGCTTTTTGCTCTCATTGATTGAAAAAGAATACTCACCAGTTAATCCGTTGTTGGGTAGTATAAACTCTCCAGAAGCAGAGCCAAATTCATTCAATTTAAGATCTAATGTTTTTACTTCTTGACCATTAACATCGTTTAGTGTTATTTGTATATATTCATTAGTGAAAGGTTTTGAAACCTCTCCTTTATTCTGAATAAAGATAGCTTTAAAATATACCGTTTGACCTGGGCGATAGATGCTTCTATCTGTGAGAATAAAAGGTTTGATTTTTATAAAATCGTCATCAACACCAGGTGTTTCTTGATGTTTGTATAGGAAGTAATCCCCAAAAATAGCAGAATCAACTTTTGTGGTTACTGTAATATATACATTGCTATGGTTGTTATTACTTTCATAACTAGCAAAACCATTTTTATCAGTTGTTAACAACTCATGAATCTTTTTTCCATATCGAGACGGCTTGTTTTCAAGCAACAATTTCGCATTTTTAATAGGTTTTCCTGTATTTCTATCTACTACTTGATAGGTTCTTATGCCGTCATTATTATTTTCAACTAATACTAAGTTAGTCACCTGTAAGTTAGCTATAACGTATAAGTCAGTAGCATTAAGAATAGCTGTTTTGTGTGCGACGATTAGATAATTTCCTTGCGTTAACTTTGGAACAACAACTTCAGTGGTATGTTGTAAATAGTCTTTTTCATTTCGTAAAACACTATGCCAAGAGGTGGTTTTTTTAAGTTTTTTTATGAAGGTAACTCTATCTTGTTCTTTGTGAAATTTTTGAAGTTCTTCTAACTGTTTAGGAGTAATTTTAAAAGCACTAAAATGCAGTTTTTCAATGTTGTTGTAAGTAACTAATATTCTTGAAGACGTATTTGTTGGGACAAATTTTTCTGAAAGAAGACTTAATGATTCTGTAGTAATTTGTTGCTGTAAAGTTTTACATTTTTTAGCAGCTAAACTTTCAGGGAATTGTTCAATCACTTGATTGCATATTGCTAAAGCTTCTCTGTTTTTAAAACGAATATCTTCATTTTTATTAGCTTGATATGTGGCTGCTTGTTCATTATAAATTCTGGCAATTTCATAACGGTACAATCCGCTAATATCTTTGTTTTTATAATGGTTGACTGATGTTGTTAAGGTTTGTAGTAATAGTTTTTGCTTGTCGTTAAAGGTAGCATGTTGGTTTACGAATTGTAATCGTTGAATGTCTGCATCTACCAAAGCATTTAAATTGTTATTTTTTAAATGAAAAGAAAGTAGGTTTTGATAAATTTTTAAAGCATTGAATTGTAGAGATAGACCATCTTTTGTAGTAAGTTTTAAGTTTGAAAATGTTTGTACATCACTAATATATTTTGCATCATCAATTTTAAATTGGTAGGCAGGTTTTGTTATGTTGGTTTCTGTAGTCTTATAAAACTCTAAAGCATTATGAGCTAAAAAATCGAATAGGGTAGGGCGGTATTTTTTAGAGTCTTTAACAGTATGAATAATATCTTCAAAATCATACACATCTACTTTTTGAAGTAGAGTTTCACTTTCTAAAGAATTTTGATAATGACAATGAATTTCAGCAAACAGCGTATCTAAATCCCATGTTCCGAAATCGTTTTCATCAACTTTTTGACTTGTTTGTGTACGATTGTAGAATTTCCATCTGTTTTGATTGAAATATAGCCAATACAAATTGGCTAAAATATTTTCGAGTACATTCTTGGTGGGAAAATTGCTTTGATCAATTTGTTGTTTGAATTGATTGATAATTTTCAATTGTGCATCTTCCTCTAAAGTCAATGAGTATTTACTTTTATAAAATAGCGATTTTATAATTTGAGGTGAGTTATTACTTTTTTCAGCCTTTTCATAAATAGTGTTTACCACTTTTAAAGCTGATTTAGGTAAGTTGTCCGATTCAAACTGATGAACTTTATCCCATAAATCCTTATAGTTTTCTTGGGCATTTACTAGGGTTGAAAATAAAATTAGCAGCAAAATAGAAGTCAATTTTTTCATAACGTGATTATTCATTTATCTATACAAAACACCAAAAAAAGACAATTTATTACAAGTTAAAGTTTGTAATAGTAGTATTTGAATGAGTGTATATAACTTTTCAATGAGTTTAAATTTAAAGATACTTAAAATTCTTACTTGGTTTTGTATTTTTGGTTTTTTATACACTACAGATAACTTAATATATGAGAATTCATTTTATAGCCATTGGAGGTAGTGCAATGCATAATTTAGCTATTGCTTTACAACAAAAAGGATACCAAATAACGGGAAGCGATGATACTATTCACGATCCATCAAAAACTCGTTTAGCTGATAAAGGGTTGCTACCAGAAGAATTTGGTTGGTATCCAGAAAAAATCACTACCGATTTAGATGCTATAATTTTAGGAATGCATGCAAAGAAAGACAATCCGGAGTTATTAAAGGCTCAAGAATTAGGAGTGAAGATTTATTCGTACCCAGAATTTTTATATGAGCAATCTAAAGACAAAACGCGTGTGGTTATTGGTGGTTCACATGGAAAGACAACCATAACTTCTATGATTTTACATGTGTTAAATTACCATGAAAAAGAAGTAGATTATATGGTAGGAGCGCAATTGGAAGGATTTGATACGATGGTGCATTTAACTGAAGAAAATGAGTTTATTGTGTTAGAAGGAGATGAATATTTGAGTTCACCGATAGATATGCGACCGAAGTTTCATTTATACAAACCTAATATTGCATTGTTAAGTGGGATTGCTTGGGATCATATTAATGTATTTCCAACATTTGAAAACTATGTAGAGCAATTTTCAATTTTTACTGATTCTTTGACGAATGGAGGAATACTAGTATATAACGAAGAAGATGAGGTTTTAAAAGAAGTAGTAGAAAGTTCAACACATCCGATAAAAAAATATCCATATACAACTCCCAATTATTTTATCGATAATGGAACTACTTATTTAGAAACTTCTGAGGGAGATTTACCGTTAGAAATTTTTGGAGATCATAACTTACAAAACTTAGCAGGAGCAAAATGGATTTGCCAGCATATGGGAATTGACGAAGATGAGTTTTATGAGGCAATTGCTAGTTTTAAAGGAGCAAGCAAACGACTAGAAAAAATAGCAGAGAATTCTTCAACAGTTGTGTTTAAAGATTTTGCACATTCACCATCTAAAGTTGCAGCAACGACAGCTGCGGTTAAGAATCAGTATTCTGATAGAACTTTGTTAGCTTGTTTAGAATTGCATACATATTCGAGTTTAAACGCTGAATTTTTATCAGAATATAAAGGAGCTTTAGACAAAGCAGATAGAGCAGTGGTGTTTTATTCTCCACATGCAGTGAAAATTAAACAGCTAGAAGAAGTTTCTGAAGCACAAATAGCAAATGCTTTTGAGCGAGATGATTTGATTATATATACAAATCCGCAAGAATTTAAAGAGTTTTTATTAAGTCAAAACCTAGAGAATACTGCTTTGTTGTTGATGAGCTCTGGTAATTATGGAGGTTTAGATTTTGAAGAGGTTAAGAGTTTGATTTAACTAAAAAAACGTTTCAACAGGTATTTTCTGTAATCTTTTAAATAAAAAGACTTTATAATTACTGAAAATCGATGTTTGTATAGGAAGTATAAATTCCATTTTTTTCTATTAAAAGAGCCTTTTTTTGGGTTTTCAATAAAAGAAAC
>NZ_JBNKHD010000012.1:0-214749 GCF_050290165.1 Tenacibaculum sp.
GCCATTTTTTAACTCTAAAAAATCTTGGTTTAAAGAACATGCTACTCTAAACATGGGCGTATCGTTCACCATTTGTATATCGTTCCCTATTTCTAGTACTTTACCTGTTGCTAACCCCCATTGGTTATAATTAAAAGCACTTACTTGAAAGTTTACGTTGTTTTCTTTTTGTAGTAAGCCAATGTCGGTTGGATTTATATAACATTCTACAATTAGATTTGATTTGGGCGATATTTCGGCGAGTTGCGAACCAGAAGGAATAAAACTTCCATTTTCAATTCCTTTTACGTTTAATAACGTACCAGAAATAGGAGCTTTAATTACAGACAAATTATTACTTTCTTTCAGTTGAGTATGATTGTTTTCTAAATCTTTTAATTGTGTTTGATAATCTACTAATTTAGATTGCCAAGCACTCGACTGTTGTTTTTTGTATTGATAAATGGAACTTAAAGCCAAGTTGTATTCTAGTTGAGAACTATTCAAATCAACTTTAGCAATCACTCCTTTTTTAAAAAGTTTTTGGTTACGATTGTAGTCTTCTTTTATTTTTTTAAAACGTGTATGTAGTTCATTTAACTTCTGTTGGTAAAAATCATATTCCTGCTGATATTTTAATGATTTTAATTTATAATTCGGTTGTTTGTTTTTAGATAAAAACTCTAAATCTTCAATAAAAGTTTTGATTTCATTTAATAGACTTATTGTGTTTTTAATTTTTTGAGTAATTGCCAAATTGTTTACCAATAATAAAGTATCACCTTTATGTATTTCAAGGTTGTTTTTAAGCTGATGAAAAATAATTTTACCACTGGTGCTATTTTGTAATAAAACACGCTCTTTGTCTGGTCTTATAAGTCCTTGAGAAGTATTATAAATGGTTATTTTAATAAAAGGCAAAGAGACTAAAATTATTATTAATGTTACTAAAATTATACTATAAATAATCTTACTTTTATTACTGTGTTTAAACTGATGTGCTTCTATACTGTTTTCGATAATTTCTTTAGGAAATATTTGCTTGCTCATATACTTTTTAAAATAAAACCCCCTTTACTGCGAGAACAAATAAAGGAGGTAGGTTTTCTTTTTCACGTATAACTTTCCCTGTCTACGAATTGAGTACAAACCAACGCAAAATAAATGCAGTAAAAAATCCATATATAGCGAGATTTATAAAAAAATGGACGGTTTTTATAAATTTCGAGTTAGAGTTTATAGTTGTTTTTTATTGATTATTAGTAGTTTAATTGTTTTTCGAGTTTGTTTTAATAATAATTACATTTGCATCAATAAAGACACTAAAAAATTGGCTCAAAAGAAGAGGGTACCATATCAAATTTTTGATTCTTATTGCTTAAGAACTCCGTTATTTTCTCTTTCTGATTATAAAACTTTAATTGAAAGAAAAGAGGTTTTAGAAACGGATTTTAGAAACTCGTTACAAAACAAAATTTTTAAAGAGGCTTTATTTTTAGCTTCTCCTGAATTAGTAGCGCAAATTCAAAAATGGGAAAATCAAGCAATTCTTGACGAGAAGAAAAATGAAAGGTTAGGATTAACAATCTTAAAATATTTTACTAGAATATCTACTCGTTGCACTCCTTTTGGGTTGTTTGCTTCTTGTTCTCAAGGAAGTTTTAGTGATGAAACATCAATTCAATTAGCAGCAATAAAAGACTACAAAAGAATAACTCGTTTTGACACTACTTTTTTAGCAGAGTTATCTTTAGAATTGATAAAGGAAGATGAAATTAGAAAACAAATACTGTTTTTTCCGAATTCAAGCTTATACAAAATAGGAGAACATTACAGGTATGTTGAGTACGTAATAAAAAACAAAAAAAGAGAGTATTCAATTGAGGGAGTTAAATTTTCTACATATTTAAAAGAGGTGCTCGAAGCAGCAAAAGAAGGAAAAGCAATTAAAGAATTAGCAAAAGTACTTGTTAAAGATGATATTGAGCTGATAGAAGCAAAAGGGTTTGTTGAAGAGTTAATTGAGCATCAGATTTTGGTGTCTGAACTAGAGGTTACTGTTACAGGAAGTGATTACTTTTCTAATTTAATAAAAAGAGTTTTTGAGATTTCTGAGGATGAGAAACTCAAAAACAAACTCATGGAATTATCAAGTCATTTAAATAAGATGGATGATTCTTTTGAAAACCCAGCATATAGATATAAAGAAATTGAGAAGCTAAGCAAACAAGTAGCTCCCCAAAAAGATACGAAGTATTTATTTCAAACGGATACTTTCTCAAAAACAATTCAAAATAAACTAGACAGCAAACTTAAAAATGATTTATACAAAGCGTTAAGAGTTTTCAATAAAATGACGTTGCGTTCAGCAAATGGAAGGTTAGAGGATTTTAAAAAAGCTTATACAAAACGTTACGAAGGTGAATGGTTGCCGTTAAACTTAGTTTTAGACGTTGAAACAGGTATAGGATATGGAAAAAAGGATGAAAATAATACTCCTTTTTTAGATAAAATTATAAACACTCCAACAAAAAAAAGATATAAACATATAGTTTGGACAGATGTAGATATTATTTTACAGGAGAAGTTATTTCAAGCATTAGCAAAAAGAGAAACCTCAATTAGATTAGTAGAACAAGATTTTGAACATATAGAGGAGAACTGGGATGATTTGCCTGATACCTTTTCATCAATTATAGAAGTGTTTAAAAACTCAGGTGAAGAAAAGCTGTTTATAAAAGGAACTGGAGGTAGTAGTGCTATAAATCTATTAGGCAGGTTTGGTCATGGTAGTGAAGGTTTGTTAAGACATATAAAGAATATAGCTGAAACAGAAAGGAAACTTGAAGAGGATAAAATTATAGCCGAAATAGTACATTTACCAGAAGCTAGAACAGGAAATATTTTACAACGCCCTAATATTAGAGATTATGAAGTCCCTTATTTAGGAAACCCAAATGTAGATGAAGAAAAACAAATCCCATTAAATGATATTTTAGTTACGGTTAAAAACGATGAGATTAAACTTTTTTCAAAAAAGTTTGATAAAGAGATAA
This sequence comes from Tenacibaculum sp., assembly GCF_050290165.1. GTDB lineage: Bacteria > Bacteroidota > Bacteroidia > Flavobacteriales > Flavobacteriaceae > Polaribacter. The sequence goes on from NZ_JBNKHD010000012.1 coordinate 3,036, forward strand.
TCCCCAGATTAGGAAATGCACATAATTATAGTCAAAGTGCATTACCTATCTACCATTTTTTGTGTGAAGTGCAAACTCAAAATAAAAGATCTAGTATAGGGTTTAATTGGAATTCAACTTTTTTAACACTTCCTTTTTTACCAAGAGTAGTGTTTGGAAATATTATTTTTTCTAAAGCCAGATGGAATCTTAAAACAGAAAAGTTAGAAGAAATAATAAAAACTAATGATTTTTTTAAGCTTATGGTGAATTGGAAAAAAGAATTGCAGCTTCCTAACTATGTAGAATTGGTTGAAGGAGATAATAGGTTACTAGTCTATTTAGAAAATAAAACATCTGTTCAAATGCTATATGGTGCTGTTAAAAATAAAAAGGACTTTGTTTTAGAAGAGTTTCTATTTACTAATGATGAGCTTGTAAAGAGGAAAGACAAGTCTTTTTGCAATCAATTTGTAATTTCATTTTATAACAACAAAAGTGTTTATTGAAAATGAAAGTTGAAGTAAAAAGAAATTTTTACCCAGGAGAAAAGTGGGTGTACTATAAAATTTATTGTGGAACCGAAGTAGCCGACAATGTATTGTTATTATGTATAAAGCCGTTAGTTTCTCTTCTTTTTGAAAAAAAGTTAATAAGTAAATGGTTTTTTATTCGTTATGCTGATCCTGAGACTCATTTACGAATTCGTTTTCGCTTAAACAATACTAAAGACATAGGAAGTGTTATTTTAGAATTCCAAAAACAAATAACATTTCTTATCGAGACTAAACAAGTTTGGGATATCCAAATAGGAACCTATAAGAGAGAACTTGAGCGTTATGGAGAAAATACAATTGACAATGCAGAATCCTTTTTCTATAGGGATAGTGAAGCTGTTTTAAACCTTATTGAACAAACGATTGATGATAAAGATAGGTTTGTTTATACACTTAAATACATAGAGCAAATTATAAGTACTTTCAATTTTTCAAAAAAACAAGAATTGTTATTCTTAGAACGAAATAAAAACCAATTTCAAAAAGAGTTTAGTACTAATAAAAGTATGAGAAAAGAAATGAATGCTAAGTACAATGAGATAACTCAAGTTTCTTTAATTACAGAACTAACGTTATTAAGTACTCAACAAAAAGAAATAATAGCTGTTTTTTTAACTAAAAATGAAGAGAAGAAGTTACAGGTTTCTTTAGAAAGTTTATTAGCAAGCTTGATTCATATGTTAGTAAACAGAATATTCAATAGCAAGCAGCGAATGTATGAAATGTTATTATATGATTTTTTATATAAAAAAGTAAAAGGAAGTTAGTTGAGAAATGAAAAATAAATTAGATGCATGTAAAAAACAGGTAGTACTATTCCTTTTTTTGCTTTTGTTTATAAATTCTTTTGGACAAAAGAAGATTGATACTCTTTCAAGTAAAACAATGGAAGAACTTTTTTCTTACTATGAAAAAAGTAAGGAAAAAGAAGATAAAATTAGGTATATCAAAGCTTTTATAAAGGCAGCCAAAAGAGAAAAACACAAACAAAGAATAGCTGCAGGGTATTATATATTATCTGGGTTATATGATGATGAAAGAGTGTTGAAGTATAGTGATAGCATGATTAACTTAATGTCTAAAAAAAGCATAAAATACTATCCTTCTCTAGCATATTTAATTAAGGCTTATTATTATCAGGATAATTATCAGTATGATGATGCGATAGACAACTATTTGTTAACAATTGAATATGCAAAAAAACATAACAATAAATCATTAGAGATTAGAGTTAAACACAGTATTGGTTCATTGAAAAGAAGGCTTAAAATGTATGATGAAGCGGCCATAATTTTTAAAGAAAATTTAGAATATGCAAAGAAGAATAGTTTAGAAGAAAAAAGGTTAAGTTCAATAATGGAACTGGCAAATCTCTATACGGAGTCAAAAAAAATAGACTCTGCTCAACGCTATATTAAGTTAGGTAAAACTCTGTCTTTAAGGTCGAAAGATACGTTCAGATACCATCATTTAAACCTCAATCAAGGAATTGTTGAGTGCCATAAAAAGAATTACAGAGTTGCTATTGAGTTACTTGAAAGAGAGATTCCTTTTTTTAAAGAGAGAAAATCAGATAACTTCCTAACATATGTCTTCTTCTATTTAGGAAAATCTTTCGAGGGAATTAATGAAGAGGAGAAAAAAATAATAGTTTATAAAAAGGTAGATTCTTTATTTCAGATAGAGAAACCCATTTTTTCATTTGTTAGGGAAGCTTACGAGAGCTTAATTAATAAATATAAAAAAGATAATGATTTAAAAAATCAACTTTTATATATCAATAAACTTATCAAATTCGACAGTATTGTAAATTACAATGAAAGGTATTTAAATAGGAAAATTTATAGAGAGTACGATATCCCAAAATTAAAATCCGAAAAAGAAATTGTGATAAAACAAATGAAAAAAAATAAAGTTTTTTTTCATTCTATTATCACTACTATTTCTTTAATAGTAGTTTTATTATTAATACTCTTTGTCTACCAATTTCATAAGAAGAGAGTTTACAAACAAAGATTTGAAGAATTAATCAATTCTAAGGAAGTTGTTGAAGTTGTAAAAATTAAAAAAGAAAATACAAATATACCAAAACAAATTAGAGAGATTATTTTAGAAGGGTTGAATGATTTTGAAATAAAGCAAAAGTTTATTAATAGTAATATCACGTTAAACTCTCTAGCAAAAGATTTAGATACAAATACACAATATCTTTCTAAGATAGTTAATCATTACAAAGGGAAATCTTTTTCTATGTATTTAAATGATTTAAGAATTTCTTATATAGTAGAACGGTTAAAAAAGGATGTTATTTTAAGAAAATATACAGTAAAAGCTATTGCTAAAGAAGCTGGGTTTAACAATGCAGAATCATTTTCAAAAGCATTTTATAACTTAAATGGAATAAAGCCATCTTATTTTTTAAAAGAGCTTGAAAAAAAGGAGGTTAATTAGTCTGTTTTTATAAATGTTGGTTAATTTAAGAGTAGGGATTAGTTATTAAAATATAATAATTTTTTTATTTGTACTCAGTTTAATTAATATATAACAAAATGAAGAAAGTAAAATTAACGTTAGAAAAATTTAGAGTAGCAAAGTTAAATAATTTGTCAAATATTAAAGGGGGAGTGCAATTTCAATTATTAAATGACCAGACAGTAACTACAACAGATAAAGAAGATGGTCCTAAATGTGATAAATTTTCAGAAATAGCAATACAGTAAGAGATAATTAATTTTATTTTTTGATGAATAAGTATTTAGGTAAAACAGAAGTGTTTCTCTAATTTCTTTATGAAAGTATGCTTTTATGTTTTAGTATCTCAACAAAAGAAGATAAAGAAAAACAACATCATTTAATCAACTATCAAAATAAGGTAGAGTTTTAAATGCTTATAATGCATTAATTATGGCAGATAGCATATCTAGAAAATAGAATATTCCTTATAAGAAAAAGATAAAAAGATGGACTTAGGTTCATCTTTTTGTTTTTAGTTTATAGGTAGTATAAGGTTAGAAGTGTTAATATTTTAATGTAAATTTATAGAAACTAACCAACCTTTGTTATGAATAAACCCTTCATCTTCTTACTTTTTTTCAGTTTTATTAGCAACGCACAAATCTTTATTACACATGAAAACGATTTTTTAGCCATAGACAATAAGGATGAAAACTATACAGGAGGACTTAACATAGAGCTTCTGTTTGAAAAATTTAATTTTAAGCAACCTTTTTACGAGCTAAAGAATAGTTATAACATTCAAACTATTTCTTTAGGAGGTGTAGGGTATACACCGCAAGATTTAACCTCCGTTACTCCTGTAATAGGTGATAGACCTTATTCTTCTTTGGTTTACTTAGCTTTTGGTAAAAATTCTATCAAATTGGATAATAGTGAGAGTATCTCTTCTAAATTTTTAATAGGGAATATGGGAGGTTCTGGACCCGGAAGAGTACAATATTTTTTACATGATATAAATTTTTTGGGAAGCACCAGACCTAATCCATTAGGGTGGCATAATCAAATTGGTTATGAAGGAAGTTTAGTTTTGAATTACAACGTGAGGTATTTGAAAAGAATAAATAAAAAACTAACACCTCAAAGCTCTTTTTTTAAAAACACCTCATATACCGTTGGTGTTGATTTAGGTAATTACATGATAAATTTACAAGGAGGTTTTTTTTGTAGATATTGTAAACCTGAATTCGTATCCAACACTTGGTTATAGAAATATTATGATTCCTACTAAATCAAACTTTAAGTCTAATTATATTGAGAAGAAAAATTTGAGAGGAAGCTTTTTTATAAATCCTTTTGTGAGAATTGTAGGTTATAATTCTACACTTGAAGGATTAATGTTTAATGATAAAAGTGTGTATACCATTCCTCCCGATGAGATAAATAGAGTATTATTTGAGTTTAATACCGGAATTCGTTTACTGTTGTGGGAAAGATTCCATTTAAAATATACTTTTACAGCAAGAACCCAAGAGTTTACTGGAGGAAAAAAGATGCATTACTGGGGTGGTGTTACCATAGGCTATACCCCAAAAAAATGGATACATTAAACGTGTTTCAACTGTATGGTGTTTATCTTTTTGTTTTCCTTAACAAATTAATTCGCTAAAATTCTGCATCTTTGTGGTTATGCGAATTTATCCGATAGAAACAGGTAATTTTAAATTAGACGGTGGGGCTATGTTTGGAGTGGTTCCAAAGTCTATTTGGCAAAAGACAAATCCAGCCGATGAAAACAACATGATTTCAATGGGCATGCGCTGTATGCTAATTGAAGATGGAGATCGATTAACCTTAATCGATACTGGAATTGGAAACAAACAATCCGATAAGTTTTTTGGGTATTATTATTTATATGGAGATTTTTCGTTAGATACTTCTTTGGCAAAATATGGTTTTCATAGAGATGATATTACTGATGTATTTTTAACACACTTACATTTTGATCACTGCGGAGGAGCGATTCAATGGAATAAGGATAGAACAGGGTATGAACCAGCTTTTAAAAATGCACGTTTTTGGAGTAATCAGCGTCATTGGGATTGGGCAATTCACCCAAATGCAAGAGAAAAAGCATCCTTTTTAAAAGAAAACATTTTACCAATTGAAGAAAGCGGTCAATTAAACTTTTTGCATTTAAATGCAAAGGATTATGTTGGTTTTGATGTATTGTTCAAAGATGGGCATACTGAAAAACAAATGTTACCAAAAATAGAATACCAAGGAAAAACCTTAGTGTTTATGGCAGATTTATTGCCAACAGCGGGTCATGTTCCATTGCCATATATTATGGGTTATGATACGCGTCCATTACTTACCTTAAAGGAAAAAGAAGCCTTTTTAAATGTAGCTGCAGATAAAGAGTATTACCTGTTTTTGGAGCACGATGCTTATAACGAGGTTATAACAGTAAAACACACAGAAAAAGGAGTTCGTTTAAAGGATACATTTAAATTTACAGATATTTTTAATTAAGATAGATATTATGAGAGTTTTAAAGCCCGTATTTTACTCGGCAATTGCAGTAGCTACATTAGCTAGTTGTAAAACAGTAAGCAAAATGCCTGTACCAGCAGGAAGTAATACAGTAGTTAATATTCCTGCTAAAAAAGCTGAATTAACGGATTATGAACAAGAAAACTGGCAACATTTAGACCTAGCAACGGATACTATCCCTGGAATGAGTGTAAATAAAGCGTATGAGTTCTTAAAAGGTAAGAAGCATATGGAAGTTGTAGTTGGAGTTGTTGATTCGGGTACTGATTTAAAACACGAAGATTTAGTTGATGTTGCTTGGGTAAATTCTAAGGAAGTTGCTGGAGACGGTATTGATAATGATAAGAATGGTTATGTTGATGATATCAATGGGTGGAACTTTTTAGGGGATGCATACAAAGAGCATTTAGAGTATGAACGTATTTTAATGAATCCTTCAGTGGCTGATGCAGAAACTTTAGCTGAAGTAAAAGCATATCAAGCAGAAAAAATTGAAGAAGCTAAAAATACACTTAACCGTTACGGAAACTTCAAAACAGGAGCCGTTGAATCTGATAAAGTTTTAACAAAATACTTTGGGAAATCATCATATACAAAAGATGAAGTAGCAGCTATTAATACTAATGACCCAGTATTAAACCAAGCAAAATCTTATGCGGCTCAAATGCTAGGATATTTTGAATCATTATCAGAAGCAAAAGAATACTTTGAAAAAGGAATTAAGAATGCTCAAAAAACTATTGACGGAGATAATCTAAAAATAGATTATCGTACAGTTGTTGGAGATAATGCATATGATATCAAAGATAAACCAGGATCTGGAAATGGTAATACTGGTCACTCAGAAAAAGGAGAGCTTCATGGATCACATGTTTCAGGAGTTATAGGGGCTACTCGTAATAACGGAAAAGGAATGAATGGAGTTGCTGATAATGTGAAAATTATGGCAGTACGCTCTGTTTCTGATGGAGATGAGTATGATAAAGATGTAGCATTAGGAATTCGTTATGCAGTTGATAACGGAGCAAAAGTAATCAATACGAGTTTTGGTAAAGGATTTTCTCCTAACAAAGAATGGGTTTATGATGCTATCAAATATGCAGCGTCTAAAGATGTGTTAATTGTAAATGCTGCAGGGAATGATGGTAAGGATATTGATGTGGAAAAAACTTTTCCTAATGATGCACCAGACTTAATAAACGAAATTGCGGATAACTTCTTAACAGTAGGAGCAATGAGTGCAAAATACAACGAAGAATTACCTGCATCTTTCTCGAATTATGGTAAAAAGAATGTAGATGTATTTGCGCCAGGGGTACAAGTATATTCTACGACTCCAGATAATGAGTATAAGAAGTTAGATGGAACATCATTTGCTTCACCAGCAACTGCTGGTGTTGCAGCATTAGTTCGTTCTTACTACCCAGAATTAACAGCAAGTCAAGTAAAACATATCTTGATGAACTCTGGAACTAAAATTGATTTAGAAGTTCTTAAACCAGGTACAGGATCTAGATATGGTGTTGCGCCAGAAAAAGTTCCTTTTGCAGATTTATCAGTTTCAGGGCGTGTTGTAAATGCATACAACGCAGTAAGAATGGCTGATAGAATGGTAAATGGAAAATAAATCTATTTATAAACAAGCTAAAAAAGAGCATTATTTTGATGCTCTTTTTTTATTACCAAACACCTTATGCAATTAGAGTTTGATAAACAGCAACAAAAATTAAAAATCAAAGATGAAGTACCAACACACTCATGGTTGGTTATTTTTTTAATGCTTGTTAATGTATTTAATATGGCAATTCAGTTGTTTTTTATGAGTTATGCTAAAAATGAATTGCTATTTATTGTAATGCTATTTTTAGCCTTAATATCGGTGGCTGTAGTGCTTTTTTATGTGTTAAAAAGGTCGTGGAAATCGAACTACAAATTAGCAGATGTTGAAGGATTAGAAGTAAGAAAGGTGTTAGGTAGAGAACGTATTTTTTTAAAATTGTTGAATGGTAGAAAACGCAGCTTTTCAATATTAAAAGATGAAAAAGAATTAGAGAATTTAAAAAGAACACTAATCTCAATGGGAATTAAACCGGTTTAATATGAAAAAAATAATTTTGGGACTTTCACTATTGTCTATTGTTGCTTGTGCATCAACAAATGCAGCAAACACTAAGGGAGTGAAACCACAAGAGCCAATAAACCAAGGCTATTGGCAACAACATGTAAGTTATACAATGGATATTGATATGAATGTAAAAACATATCAATATAAAGGAATACAAAAATTAGTGTACACCAATAATTCACCGGATGTATTAGATAAGGTGTTTTATCACTTGTATTTTAATGCTTTTCAACCTAATTCTCAAATGGATGTTCGCTCAAGAAACATTAAAGATCCAGATAAGAGAGTAGGAGATCGTATTAGTAAATTATCACCTTCAGAAATTGGGTATATCAAAGTAGGTTCGTTAAAACAAAATGGAGTAGCAGTGAAGCACGAAACTGTTGGAACTATTTTAGAGGTTACATTAAACGAGCCAATTCAACCAGGACAAAGTGTAACGTTTGATATGGTTTTTGATGCGCAGGTACCAAAGCAAATTCGTCGTTCAGGACGTGATAATGCAGAAGGTGTGGCTTTGTCAATGACACAATGGTACCCAAAAATGGCTGAATACGATTTTGAAGGATGGCATACGCCACCTTACATTGGTCGTGAGTTTCATGGTGTTTGGGGAGATTTTGATGTAACACTTCATATCGATAAAAACTATGTAGTAGGTGGAACAGGATATGTACAAAACCCACAAGAGGTAGGTCATGGTTATGAAGATAAAACACAACCATTAAATCTTCCTTCAGGAGGTAAATTAACATGGAAGTTCACAGCACCTAATGTACATGACTTCACATGGGGAGCCGATCCTAAATTTGCCCACGATACCTACAAGATGGATAACGGAATCGATTTGCACTTTTTTTATAAGAAAACATTGGCTCCAGAATTTTTAGAAAACTGGAAAAAATTACAGCCTAAAACAGCGGAATTAATGAATTATTATAGTAAAAATGTAGGGCAATATCCATACAAGCAATACTCAGTAATTCAAGGAGGAGATGGAGGTATGGAGTATGCAATGTGTACGTTAATTACTGGGCAACGTAAATGGGGAAGTTTGTTTGGAGTTACTGCTCACGAATTAGCACATACTTGGTTTCAGTTTTTATTAGCAACGAATGAAAGCAAGCATCCATGGATGGATGAAGGATTTACAACTTATATTTCTAATAAGGCTGAAAATGAAATTTTAGGAGAAGGAAAAGTAAATCCACATGCAGGTTCTTACAGAGGATACAATTATGTAGTGCAGAACAATATTGAAGAGCCTTTAACAACGCATGCAGATAGATATAATACGAACACTGGATATGGAATAGCTAGTTATTCTAAAGGGAACATTTTCCTAAGCCAGTTAGAGTATATTATTGGTGAAGAAAATGTAGCGAAAACATTAAAGAAGTATTTTGAAGATTTTTCATTTAAGCACCCAACACCTAACGATATAAAGCGTACTGCAGAAAAAGTTTCAGGTATTCAATTAGATTGGTATTTAAATGAATGGACACAAACCATTCATACAATTGATTATGGAATTAAATCGGTAAACGGAAAAGAGGTTACTTTAGAGAGAATAGGTCAAATGCCAATGCCTATTGATGTTGAGGTTACCTATACTGATGGTTCAAAAGAATCGTTCAATATTCCATTACGAATGATGCGTGGTGAAAAACCAACAAACGCAACTATTATTACCGATTGGACTTTTGCACATCCAACGTATACTTTTACAACAAAAAAAGATGTAAAATCGGTTGAAATTGATCCGTCTAAATTAATGGCTGATGTTAATTTAGAGAATAATATATATCCGGCAGAGTAATAAAAGTATATTAAATATAAATAAAAAAGGTTGAGAATTTTCTCAACCTTTTTTATTGTAATACTAATTGCTTTTGAAGTTCAGTAGGAGTTAACCCTGTATGCTTTTTAATAAAAATGCTAAAGTTAGAAGGACTGTCAAAATTGTAATTATAGGCAATTTCTTTATGAGTTAATTCTTTAAACGCTAAATCTCTTTTAATGTTTAAAACTAATACATCATGTATGTATTTTAAAGGAGTAGTGTTTAACTCTGATTTTACAATTTGAGTTAGCTTTTTTGTTGAAATATTTAGTTTTTCTGCATATTCAGAAACAGTTAATCGACTAATGTTTTCTTCGACCAAATCAATAAATTTGACAATTAGATTGTTAATGGATTTATTGCTTTTGAGTTTTATGTTTTGTTCTTCAAGAGCATATAAAAGTGAGGAAAATAAGTGTATAGTCTTCTCTTTGTAATAAAAAGATTTACTTTTTTGTATACTTAAAATGCCATTTAATTGAGATAAAAAATACTGAGATAAGAGAAAGTTTTCTTCAAAAACGATTTCAGATTTGGTAAAACTTTTCAATAAAGAGAAAGAATCACTAAAAAGCATTTCTTGAGTAAATTGAATTAACAAACCATCAGCATCTGGATTTCTTTTCACTAAATGAATTTGCTTAGGCTTTACAATATAACAACTGTTGTCTCTAATAGTAATCTTGTCAAAATCTATTAATTGGTAGCCTCCTCCTTTTTCAAAAAACAAAATCTCAAAATAGTTGTGTTTATGAATGGTGTTAAAATCATAACTATTGTTATGAGAAATTTTCTCAATATTAATATTGTAAGAAGTATTTAAATCATGAACAGGAACATTTATTGACATAAATTCATAAGTTATATTCTGTTTTTAATAACCCTTAAAATTTAAGAGTAAATACTTTTGCGAAACACTTTAAAATTTAAAAATAATGAAAAAAATAGTTTTAACTTTAATAGCGTTTGTAACCTTCGTAAATGTAAATGCGCAAACAACTTGGAAAGTAGATAAAGCCCACTCATCAATTACTTTTTCTGTTTCACATTTTATGATTTCTGAAGTAACAGGTCATTTTGGTAAGTTTGATATAACTTCTACTAGTAATGATAAGTTTGAAGAACCAAAATTTGATGTTTCAATTGATGCATCTACAATTAATACAAATCAATCAGGAAGAGATAACCATTTAAAATCTGCTGATTTTTTCGATGTAGCGAATCATGCAAACATTACTTTTAAAAGTGAATCGTATAAGCAATTAGAAGGAAAAGAATTTGAAACAACTGGGAAAATTACTATTAAAGGGATTACTAAAGATGTTGTTTTTAAAGGAAAATTAAATGGAATTATAGAAGGTAGAGAAGGAAAGAAAAAAGCAGGATTAAAATTAACATCAGTTATTAAAAGAGAAGATTTTAATGTAGGTAAAGGAATGAATCCTGTAGGAAAAGATGTTGAGGTAACAGTTAACATTGAAATGAACGAACAATAAGATTAGCTTTAATTTTAAATGAATGTTTTATGAACCCAAGAAGTAGTATCTTGGGTTTTCTTTTTATAAATAATATGAAAATTACTAACAGAAGTTTACACAGAGACTTAGCCTATTTTTATGTAGGATTAATTATCGCTTTTTCTTTTTCAGGAATTATTCTTAACCATCGACAAGACTGGTATCCGATGGATTATACTTACGATAATAAACCTTTCGAATTAAAAATACCTTCAAAAGAAAAAGACTTAACTAAAGAATATATTTCAAGGCTAACAGAAGAGATAGGGAAATATGATGGACATAGAGTTAGAGATGGGAAAATCCGCGTGTATTTTAAAGACAATATCATTTTAGATGCGGATGCCAAAACAGGCAAAGGAACAGTTGAGTATAAGAGAAAAGTGCCAATTGTAGGGCATTCTATGTACTTACATAAGTCAACCAACAGTTTTTGGGTTTGGTATTCGGATATTTTTGGTGTAGCCATGTTAGTCATCGCTGTTACAGGAGTTTTAATTCCTTTAGGAAAAAAAGGATTTAGAGGAAGAGGTTGGAAACTAGCTGTTGTAGGTATGTTATTTCCGGTGTTGTTTTTAATATTGTTCTCTTAATATCTTTGGTTAAAACATCAACTAAATTACGTAATTTTGCACTTCAATTTACGAGAAAATGTCAGAAGAAAAGAAATCATTGAACTTTTTAGAGCAAATTATTGAAGAAGATTTGGCAAACGGAATGCCAAAAGAAAACTTGCGTTTTCGTTTTCCACCAGAACCAAACGGATATTTACACATTGGACATACAAAAGCCATTGGTATTAGTTTTGGTTTAGGAGAAAAATATAATGCTCCAGTAAATCTTCGTTTTGATGATACCAACCCAGCAAAAGAAGAACAAGAGTATGTAGATGCTATCAAGAGAGATGTCGCTTGGTTAGGGTATCAATGGGAAAACGAATGTTATTCTTCTGATTATTTCCAACAATTATACGATTGGGCAGTTCAATTGATTAAAGACGGGAAAGCGTATGTAGACAGTCAATCTTCAGAAGCAATGGCTGAGCAAAAAGGAACACCAACGCAACCTGGAGTAGCTGGTCCATATCGTGATAGAAGTGTAGAAGAAAATCTAGATTTATTTACACGTATGAAAAACGGTGAGTTTGACGAAGGAGCTCATGTGTTACGTGCAAAAATCGATATGACTTCGCCAAACATGCTAATGCGTGATCCTATCATGTATCGTATCTTAAAAAAGGCACACCACCGTACAGGAAACGATTGGGTAATTTATCCAATGTACGATTGGACGCATGGAGAAAGTGATTATATCGAACAAATTTCACATTCATTATGTTCATTAGAGTTTAAACCTCACCGTGAGTTGTACGATTGGTTTAAAGACAATGTGTATAAATATAGTCAATCAGAATACCCATTAGCACCAAAACAACGTGAATTTTCTCGTTTAAACTTAAGTTATACTGTAATGAGTAAGCGTAAGTTGATGAAATTGGTTGAGGAAGGTGTTGTTTCTGGATGGGATGATCCACGTATGCCGACTATTTCAGGCTTACGTCGTAGAGGATATACACCAGCTTCAATTCGTAGTTTTGTGGAAACTGTAGGGGTTTCGAAACGAGAAAATGTGATAGATGTAGCGTTGTTAGAGTTTAAAATTCGTGAAGATTTAAATAAAACAGCAAATCGAGTAATGGCTGTGTTGGACCCTGTGAAGTTGGTAATTACCAATTATCCAGAAGGGAAAGAGGAAATTTTAATTGCAGAAAATAACCCTGAAGATGAAAACTCAGGGTCAAGAGAAGTACCTTTTTCAAGAGAATTGTATATTGAAAGAGACGATTTTAAAGAAGAGGCAAATAAGAAATATTTCCGTTTAACGATTGGTAAGGAAGTTCGTTTAAAGAACGCTTATATCATAAAGGGAGAATCTTGTATAAAAGACGAGAATGGAAATATCACTGAAATTCACTGTACCTACGATCCGTTGAGTAAATCAGGTAGTGGTACCGAGGAAAGTAAGCGTAAGGTAAAAGGAACCATTCATTGGGTATCGAAAAAGCATGCTGTAAAAGCTGAGGTAAGAGCTTACGATCGTTTGTTCTCTGATGAAGCTCCAGATAGTCACAAAGACAAAGATTTTATGGAGTTTTTAAATCCAAATTCCTTAGAAAAAATCACGGCTTATGTTGAACCAAGTTTACAAACAGCAAATATTGGAGACCGTTTCCAATTTCAACGTTTAGGATATTTTAATGTGGATGATGATTCAACTTCAGAAGCTTTAGTGTTTAACAAAACAGTTGGATTACGAGATACTTGGGCTAAACAAAATAACTAAGCAAAAAGTATAATAAAGAGTTAATTTATCCCCGTTATTTTCTATAAATGACGGGGATTTTTTTAATAGAAAAATCAATTTTCAATTATCAATAGAATATGTATCTTTACAGATTAAGTAAAGGGGTAATAAAATAATTTTTATCTACCTGAAAATCAATAATAAAAATGTTTTTTGATACTGTAGTAACAGATTTAAAGAGCGTTTTAAAAAATATACTATTGTATGAGTTGTAGCAGTTGCTCAACTAACAAAGACGGTGTACCTAAAGGATGTAAGAGCAATGGAAATTGCGCAACAGGTACCTGCGGAAGTGGAAATAAACTTGCCGTTTTTGATTGGTTATCGAATATGACTTTACCTACGGGTGAAGCTCCATTTAATATTTTTGAAGTCCGTTTTAAAAATGGGCGTAAGCATTTTTTTAAAAATGCAGAAAACTTAACCGTTTCGATGGGTGATATCGTAGCGGTAGAAGGATCTTCTGGTCATGATGTAGGAGTGGTTTCGTTGGCAGGAGAACTTGTAAAAGTTCAAATGAAAAAGCGGAAAATAGATGCCGATAGTGAAGAAGTGAAGAAGATTTACAGAAAAGCATCACAAAAAGACATCGATGTTTGGCAAGAAGCTAGAGACAAAGAACTAGAAACCCAACGAAAAGGAAGAGAAATTATTAGTCGCTTAGGGTTAAAAATGAAACTTTCTGATGTCGAATATCAAGGAGACGGAACCAAAGCTACTTTTTACTATACCGCTGATGATCGAGTAGATTTTCGTCAGTTAATTCGCGATTTAGCAAGTGCTTTTTCTATTCGAGTAGAGATGCGTCAAGTTGGAATGCGTCAAGAAGCTGCCCGCTTAGGAGGTATAGGATCGTGTGGAAGAGAGTTGTGTTGTTCTACCTGGTTAACCGATTTTAGAAAGGTAAATACTGCAGCAGCTCGATACCAACAGTTATCTTTAAATCCATTAAAATTAGCAGGACAGTGTGGTAAGCTAAAATGTTGTTTGAATTATGAGTTAGACTCGTATTTAGATGCTTTACAAAGCTTTCCAAAACAAGATAGAGTATTAAAAACAGAGAAAGGAGATGCCGTTTTTGTTAAGATGGACATCTTTAAAAAGCTACTTTGGTATACTTACAAAGAAGAGAGTTTTAAGTGGTATAAATTATCGCTAGATCAGGTTAATGAAATTATAGATATAAATAAAAATAATGAACTTGCTTTACCGTTAGAAGAATACGAATTAGAAATTACAGAAGAGGCTCAAGCCGATTTTGAAAACGTTGTTGGTCAAGATAGTTTAACTCGTTTTGATGTGCCTAAGAAAGGACGTAATACTAGACGAAAAACTAGAAAACAAGTAAATAAAAAAGAAGGAAGTTCTACTTCTGATGCTAGCCAAAAGAAAAAGCCACAAGCTAAGCAGGTAAAACCAGAAGAAGGAACAAAGCAACAGGAGAAAAAACAAGTTGATACTAGGAAACCAAAACCTAAAAACAACCCTAGAAATAGAAAACCTAAAACAGAGGCGAAACCAGAAGAAAAGACCACACAAAGTCAAAATAAGAAGCCGAGAAATCAACGAAGAAGACCGAATAATCAACAACGTAAGAAAAACAATAGCGATAATAGAAAAAACAATCCTAATAATGAAAAGTAAAATTGTCCTACTTTTTTTTGTAACGATGCTAATTGCTTCTTGTGATTCAAACAGTGCTTTTGACGAGTATCTGGCACTTCCTAATAGCACATGGAGTAAGACAAATACAATACAGTTTACTTTTCCTGTTACTGATTCCATTGGTAAAAAAAATCTGTACATAAATCTTAGAAACAATAAAGATTATGAGTACAGTAATCTTTTCTTAATAACACAAATGGACTTTCCTGATGGCCAAATAATTGTTGATACACTGGAGTACGATATGGCAGATGTAACTGGGAAGTTTTTAGGACAAGGTTTTTCAGATATTAAAGAAAATAAACTTTTTTATAAAGAAAAAATAACATTTCCAAGAACAGGAAATTATACTTTTAAAGTTCGACAAGCTATGCGAAAAAATGGAGAGATAGAAGGTATAGAGGAACTAAAAGGTATTACTCATGTTGGATTTAGAATTGAAAAAACACAATAATGGCAGAGAAAAAAACAACAAACTTTAGTAAATATATTAAATGGTTTTGGGGTATCGTTTTAGGCGGTTTCCTTTTTGTTTGTTTGATATTTTTAATGGCATCATGGGGAGTATTTGGTGCACTACCTACTTTTGAAGAGTTAGAAAATCCTAAAAGTGATTTAGCAACAGAAGTAATTTCTGCTGATGGTAAAACATTGGGTAAATACTATGTAAAAGCTAACAGAACACCAATTCAGTATAAAGATTTACCACAAAATATAGTTAAAGCATTAGTGGCTACTGAAGATGAGCGTTTTTACGAACATTCAGGAATTGATTTTAGAGGAACAGCAAGAGCGGTTGCTAATTTAGGTAGATCAGGAGGAGCAAGTACCATTACGCAACAGCTAGCTAAAAACTTGTTTAATAAAGGTGGTTCAAGTAATATTTTTAAAAGGCTTTCACAAAAGTTAAAAGAATGGGTTGTAGCTGTTAAACTTGAACGTCAATATACCAAAGAAGAAATCTTAACCATGTATTTAAACACCCAAGATTTTATCTTTAATGCGGTAGGTGTTCGTTCGGCAGCACGTATTTACTTTGGAAAAGAGCCAAAAGATTTAGACTTGCAAGAATCGGCTATTTTGGTGGCGATGTTAAAAAACCCACGACAATATAATCCATATAGAGAGCGCTCAAAAGATAAATCGCTTGAGCGTAGAAATGTGGTTTTTGCTCAAATGGAAAAGAATGGGTTTATTACAGAAAAAGAAAAAGACTCATTGCAAAAATTACCGTTAAAAATAAACTTTACACCAGAAAGTCATAGTGATGGATTGGCAACCTATTTTAGAGAGCATTTAAAGCAGTTTTTAAAGAAGTGGGCAGAACACAATCCTAAACCAAACGGTGAACCGTATAATATCTATAAAGATGGATTAAAAGTATATGTAACTATTGATTCTCGCATGCAACAATATGGAGAAGAAGCAATGGAAGAGCATATGGCAAACCTTCAGTCTTTCTTTGATAAAGAACAAAAGAGAAATAGAACAGCCCCTTTTTATGATTTAGATAAAGAAGAAATTAATAGAACGCTAAGAAGAGCAAAACAAAATTCTGACCGCTATAAAAGCATGAAAGCGGCAGGTAAATCGGAAAAAGAAATAGATAAGGTTTTCAATACAGAAACCGATATGCGTGTTTTTAGTTGGAAAGGAGAACGAGATACTGTGATGACTCCATACGATTCTATTCGTTATTATAAGCAAATTTTACGTTCAGGTTTGGTTGCTATAGAACCACAAACAGGACACATAAAAGTATGGGTAGGAGGAATCAATAATAAATACTTTAAGTACGATGCTGTTGATCAACAAAAACGTCAAGTAGGATCTACATTTAAGCCTTTTGTATATGCTACGGCAATTAATCAGCTAAAAATGTCACCTTGTGATAAATTGCCAAATACTCCTTATACCATTCCAAAAGAAAAATATGGAATGCCGTTAGATTGGACGCCTAAAAATGCGAATAATAAGTATGGTGGTGAAATGACGTTAAAAGAGGCACTAGCAGGTTCTATAAACGTAATTACAGCGCAATTAGTAGATAAAGTATCCCCAATTAACGTGGTAAGATTAGCTGAATCTGCAGGGATTGAGTCGAAAATTGAAGCAAATCCTTCAATTGCCCTAGGAGCAATTGATTTATCGTTAATGGAAATGGTAAGTGCCTATTCAACGTTTGCTAATAAAGGGTTACGTGTAAGCCCTATGATGATTACTCGAATTGAAGACAAAAATGGAACCGTTTTACAAGAATTTGTACCAAAAACGAAAGAGGTATTGAGTGAGGAATCTGCCTATGTAATTTTAGACTTGATGAAAGGGGTTACTCAATCTGGTTCTGGAGCTCGTTTACGTTCTAGTTATACGAATGCAGGTGATGCTGCTACTGGTTTTCCATATAAGTTTACCAATCCAATTGCAGGTAAAACAGGAACTACCCAAAATCAATCTGATGGATGGTTTATGGGAATTGTACCAAATTTAGCAGCTGGTGTTTGGACAGGTGGTGAAGATAGAGCTACACACTTTGCAGGAATTAGATATGGGCAAGGAGCTACCATGTCATTACCTACTTGGGCGCTATTTATGCAAAAATGTTATGCAGATAAAACATTAGAGATAAGCAAAGAAGACTTCGAAAAGCCAGAAGACTTAAGTATTAATATAGATTGTACAAAAAAAGTCGTTGACGAAGAAGGAGGAGAGGAGAAAGAAACAAAACCTGACGATACAGATTTTTAGTACAGTAAACTATTGTTTTAAAACACAACAACTACAATGATAAATAAAAAAGTAAATAACGTACAAGAAGCATTAGAAGGTGTAAAAGACGGAATGACTTTTATGTTAGGTGGATTTGGTTTATGCGGAATACCTGAAAATGCTATTGCGGAGTTAGTAAAAATGGGGGTAAAAGATGTTACTTGCATTTCTAACAATGCAGGAGTTGATGATTTTGGTTTAGGATTATTACTACAAAATCGTCAAATCAAGAAAATGATTTCTTCATACGTAGGAGAAAATGATGAATTTGAACGTCAAATGTTATCAGGTGAATTAGAGGTTGAATTAACACCACAAGGAACCTTAGCAGAAAAATGTAGAGCTGCACAAGCAGGTTTTCCAGCATTTTATACACCTGCAGGTTATGGAACAGAAGTGGCTGAAGGTAAAGAAACACGTGAGTTTGACGGAAAAATGTACGTACTTGAACCCGCTTTTAAAGCTGATTTTGCCTTTGTAAAAGCTTGGAAAGGTGATGCTGCTGGAAACTTAATTTTCAAAGGAACTTCAAGAAACTTTAATCCAAATATGTGTGGAGCAGCTACCATTACGGTTGCAGAAGTGGAAGAGTTAGTTCCAGTTGGAGAATTAGATCCAAATCAAATTCATATTCCTGGGATTTTCGTGCAACGTATTTTTCAAGGAGAAAAATATGAAAAGAGAATAGAACAAAGAACAGTAAGACAAAGAAGCTAGTTATGTTAGATAAAAACGGAATAGCGAAAAGAATCGCAAAAGAAGTAAAAAACGGATATTATGTAAATCTTGGTATCGGAATTCCAACATTAGTAGCCAACTTTGTTCGTGATGATATTGAGGTAGAATTTCAGTCAGAAAATGGTGTTTTAGGAATGGGACCTTTTCCTTTTGAAGGAGAAGAAGATGCTGATATTATCAATGCAGGGAAACAAACTATTACAACCATGCCAGGAGCGAGTTTTTTTGACTCAGCCATGAGCTTTTCAATGATTCGAGGAAAGCATGTTCATTTAACCATTTTAGGAGCGATGGAAGTTGCCGAAAACGGTGATATTGCAAATTGGAAAATACCTGGAAAGATGGTAAAAGGAATGGGTGGAGCAATGGATTTAGTAGCTTCTGCAGATAACATCATTGTGGCAATGATGCATACTAATAAAGCAGGAGAATCTAAATTATTAAAAAGATGCTCACTACCATTAACTGGTGTAGGTTGTGTTACGAAAATTGTAACCAATTTAGCGGTGTTAGAAATTAAAGACAATAAATTCTACTTGTTAGAAAGAGCTCCAGGGGTTTCTGTTGAAGAAATTCAAGCAGCCACTGAGGGAACTCTAATAGTAGAAGGAGACATCCCAGAAATGGATATTTAACAAAATTATAGGATTAAAAAAAGACGTAAAGCATTATGCTTTACGTTTTTGTATTTTAAATAAATAGATGAAAATAATCTCATACAATGTAAACGGAATACGTGCCGCATTAAAAAAAGGATTTATCGACTGGTTACAAGCAGCAAATCCTGATGTAATATGTATTCAAGAAACCAAAGCACATAAAGAACAGTTAGATATAACCGAGTTTGAAAATGCAGGATATCCATATCATTACTGGTTTTCAGCAGAAAAAAGAGGGTATTCGTCAGTGGCTATTTTTTGTAAAGAAGAGCCTAAAAATGTGGCATACGGAACTGGAATTGAGTCTATGGATTTTGAAGGGAGAAACCTTCGTGTAGACTTTGATGAGGTTTCTATAATGAGTATGTATTTACCATCAGGTACCAATGGTGAGCGCTTAGACTTCAAGTTTAAATATATGGATGAGATTCTTGAATATGCAACGGAATTGAGGAAAGAAATTCCAAACTTAGTTATTTGTGGAGATTACAACATTTGCCATGAAGAAATAGATATCCACAATCCGAAAATGAAAGGAGTTTCTGGGTTTTTACCTGAAGAACGTGAATGGTTAGGGAAATTTATTGATAGTGGATTTATTGATAGCTTCCGTCATTTACATCCAGAAAAACAAGAGTACTCTTGGTGGAGTTATCGAGCAAATGCCAGAGCAAATAATAAAGGTTGGCGTATTGATTATAACATGGTAGCTGAACCGTTAAAAGATAAAATTTCAAGAGCATATATTTTACCAGAAGCAAAGCACTCAGATCATTGTCCGATTGCTGTTGAATTAGATTTATAAAACCAACATGAAAAAATTACTAACATTACTACTTTTTACAACATCCATCATAGCACAACAACCCGTTGATAGTCTTTTGGTAGCAAAAGATAGTACTGATGTGGATTTAATGGCAAATGATTCTATAAATCCAGCGCAAAATCAAGAACTATTTTCTTCAGAGGATTTAAAAGTGATTGATAGTTTATTGTTAGAAGAAAAATTTAATTCGTCGTTATTTGATAGCATACAATATGTAATTAACGATAAAGATATTCTTGGTAATACAACTACGATACTTACTACGGAGTTATTAAAGAAAAGGTTACATGATCTAAATGTAAAAACTCCATTTCTTTTAGAGTATAATCCAGCACTGGAAAAAGTAATCAATGGATATTTAAAATACAGAAAGAAATATTATCCCGCATTGATGGCTCGTGCTAAGTATTACTTCCCAATGTTTGAGCAATATTTAGATCAATATGATATTCCTTTAGAAATGAAGTATCTGGCAATAGTAGAGTCTGCGCTAAGACCTGATGCACGTTCTAGAGTAGGAGCGACGGGTTTATGGCAATTCATGTATGGAACAGGAGTTCAGTTTGATTTAAAAGTGAATTCTTATGTAGACGAACGCCAAGATCCTGTAAAAGCTACTATTGCAGCATGTCAATACTTAAGTCAGTTGTATAAAATTTTTGATGATTGGGATTTAGCTTTGGCGGCATATAACTCAGGTCCAGGAAACGTTACCAAAGCGATAAAACGTTCAGGAGGATATAAAAATTACTGGAATATTCGTCCTTTTTTACCTAGTGAAACAGCAGGATATGTACCGGCATTTTATGCCACAATGTACATTTTTGAGTACGCGGATAAACATAATTTGTATCCAGAAGCTCCAAAAATTTTCCATTTTGAAACAGATACAGTTCGAGTAAAAAGAACAGTTAGTTTTGATCAAATTTCTGAAAAGACAGGAATCGATACTGATTTATTGTCTTTCTTAAACCCATCATATAAATTAGACATCATTCCGTATGTAAAAGAAAAAGATTACGCTGTTCGATTGCCTCGAAGAGATATGATGAACTTTTTAGAGAAAGAAGAAGATATTTACACATTGGCCAATGAAGATGATGCGAAAAGAGAAAAACCATTACCTAAGTATTTTGAAATGGACAAGCGCATTCGTTATAAGGTGCGAAGTGGAGATTATTTAGGTAAGATTGCAAACAAATTTGGAGTTAGGGTAAGCGATATTAAACGTTGGAATGGTTTACGAACACATCATTTAAAAATAGGGCAAAGATTAAGTATTTACCCAAAGAAAATGGCGATTCCGAAGGAGGTTTCTCAGAAAAAATATAAAGAGCCAACAGGCGAGCATGAAGTGTATGTAGTTAAAGAAGGAGATTCATTATGGACGATTTCAAAAAAGTATCCATCAGTTTCTATCGAAGAAATTAAAAAATGGAACAATATTTGGAGTGCTAAAAGTTTAAAGCCAGGAATGAAACTTAAAATATTTAAAAGTTAAACAACTACTAAACACAATCAACTATGAAGAAACTAGTATGCCTATTTGCATTGATTTTTATAACAATATCCTGTAAAACAGGAGGAAAAGATTATGTATTGCCAACATCAACAGGGAATACTAATAAAATTTTGGTTGTTATTAAAGCGAATGATTGGGATGGCAGAATAGGAGATGAAATCCGCACTGTATTTGGCGAGCACCAGGTGGGATTACCACAACCTGAAACATTACTATCTGTAAGTCAAATAGACCCTACAGGGTTTAAAGGGTTTATGAGAAATGCCAAAGCTGTTTTAATCGTTAGAGAAGGAGAGAAAGATAAAATAGTAGTAGAAAAGAATAAATACGCTGCACCTCAAATATTAATTTACGCAACAGCAAAGAATAAAGATGGTCTTGTAAATTTAATTCGTAATAAAGGGAAGGAGATCATCAAATTATTCAAAGATGCAGACATTAAGTTCGCGCAACGTATCTTTAAAAAAGAGCGAGTAGACGAAAATCAGTTTAAGACAATTAAAAAATTAGGAGTTGCTATAGATATTCCTAAGAGATTTAATTTAGTTGAAGATACAGGTGACTTTTTGTGGTTACGTCAACATTTAAAAAGCGGAATTGCTAGAGGAGATGGAACGAATAATATTTTGCTTTACAGTTACCCGTTAGAAGATGAAAATAAAGTGGCAGACAATATTACTACGATGAGAGATGTTGTGGGTGAAAAATATATTCCTGGAAGTAAAGAGGGAATGTATATGATAACTGAACAAGCTTATACGCCATTTACGTACGATGCTCAAATTGATGGAAAAAAAGCGTACGAAACTAGAGGGAAATGGGAAGTAAAAAATGATTTTATGGCAGGGCCTTTTATCAATTACACTGTTATAGATAAAGAACATAATAGAGTGGTGGTTTTTGAAGGATTTACCTATGCTCCATCCGTAAACAAACGAGATTTTATTTTTGAATTAGAAGCTATTGGTAAATCATTAAAAATAAAATAAGACATAAGTACATAACTACTATAGTAAAAGCATCAAATGTTAATTTGATGCTTTTTTGTTATATTTGATTGTAAACCAAAACTTTATATTCTTATGAAATTTAATATTTTAATTACTGCACTTGCTGCATTAGTTCCTATGATTGTGGGATTTATTTGGTATGGTCCTATGCTTTTTAAAAATGCATGGATGAAAGAAGTCGGTTTTACCGATGAATCTACGAAAGGCTCAAATATGGGGCTTATTTTAGGATTAGCATACGTGCTTAGTTTTTTACTGGCCTTTATTTTACAAACATTGGTGATACATCAATGGGGGGCTCAGTCAACTTTAATGGGAGAACCCGGTTTTGTAGAGCAAACAGGTGGTGCTTATGCATACTTTCAAGAGTTCATGGCAAATTTTGGTGATCGTTTCAGAACCTTTAAACATGGAGCTTTACACGGAACAATGATTGGGTTGTTTGTAAGCTTACCTATTTTAGGTACGCAAGCATTGTTTGAAAGAAAGAGTGTAAAATATGTGTTTATCAATGTAGGATATTGGATTATAAGCTTAGCATTGATGGGAGGAGTTATTTGTCAATGGGCATAAGGAATTCTTCTGATAATAAATAAATCAAAAGCATCAATTTTAAAAATTGATGCTTTTTTATGTAACAAAAAGTTGTGAGAAAAGACATATAAAGAAATCAACCAAACAAGTAACTAAATGATTACACATTTTTTAAAGTTGGAGTGGAAACAATTTTTTCGCTCATCATATTTTGGTAAAAGCATAGCGCTTAAAGTTATCATGGGCTTTTTTGCATTGTATATGTTAACTTCATTTTTAATGATAGGTATTGGGAGCTATTTTTTTATTAAAAAAGAATATCCAAATGCTGATCCGCTATTGTTTGTAAATGGGGTATTAATTTTTGTATTGGTAGCTGATTTAATCTTTCGCTATTTAATGCAAAAACTTCCCGTTTTAAATATCAAGCCATTCCTTAATTTACCCGTAAAAAAAGACAAGTTAGTGCATTTTGTATTAAGAAAATCAGCCTTTTCATTTTTCAATTTTATGCCAATGTTCTTTTATATACCATTTTCGGTGGTATTAATTGGTGAAGGGTATGATGTTCCAGGAGTTTTAGGATGGTTATTTTTAATGTTTACTTTGGTGTTGAGTGCTAACTACATCAATTTTCTTATCAATAAAAACAACTACGCTTTAGGAGTAATGATTGCCGTTTTAGGTTCATTGTTTTTAGTTAATAAGTACGAAATATTTAGCATAACAGATCTTTTTGCACCTATTTTCCAATCAGTATATAATAATCCTGTTTTATCTTTTATAGGAGTGTTTCTATTAGCAGTAGTATATTATATAAACTTTAAACTGTTACGAAGTAAAGTATATTTAGATGATGCCATAAAAAGCAAGGATGAAGTAGCCAAATCTGCTGATTTATCTTTTGTTGATAAATTAGGAGATGTAGCTCCATTTATAAAAAATGACATTCGACAAATTTGGAGAAATAAGCGTACTAAAACGGTGTTTTTTATGTCATTTCTATTTCTTTTTTATGGAGCAATTTTCTTTGGAGAAGAAACATATAGAGTGAAAATGCCCGCCTTTTTAGTCTTTGCTGCCATATTTGTTACAGGAGGATTTACTCTTAATTATGGGCAATTCATTCCTGCATGGGATAGTGAGTATTACAACATGATTATGAGTCAGAATATTCGTTACCGAAAATTTTTAGAGAGCAAGTGGTATTTGATGGTTGTAGTTTCATCTGCACTATATTTATTGAGTATTCCTTATGCATATTTCTACGGATTAGATATTTTCTTGATGATAACAGCTGGAGCTATTTTTAATATCGGATTCAACTCATTGTTTTTACTATTTGCGGGTTCATTTAACAGAAAGCGAATAGATTTAAATAAAAGCGGATTTTCTAACTACCAAGGTACAAGTGCGACACAGTTTTTAATCATTATTCCAATCATGGGAGTACCAATGTTTTTATTCTGGATTTTTAACAAGTTTGTAAGCTTCAATGCTGGGGTTTTAGCTATTGCCATTGCAGGAGCACTTGCATTAGCATTTAAAAACTACTTTATGAACTTGATAGAAAACAGGTATATCAAAAACAAATACGCAGCAATTCACGCATTCAGCCAAAAATCATAACCAAACTTAAAACAGCATAAAATGATATCAATAGATAATATTTCAAAAACTTACGGAACGACTCAAGTTTTAAACCTTGAAAATATACAGATACCAACTGGACAATCTTTTGGATTGGTAGGAAATAACGGAGCAGGAAAAACAACATTATTTAACTTGTTGTTAGATTTAATTCGACCAACAACTGGCGAAATTATAAATAATGAGGTCGTTGTAAATAAGAGTGAAGACTGGAAAACATTTACAGGATCGTTTATTGACGAAACTTTTTTAATTGGATATCTAACTCCCGAAGAATATTTTGATTTTGTTGGAGATTTACGAGGAATGAATAAGGCAGATATTCAAGGGTTTTTAAGTCAGTTTGAAGAGTTTTTCAACGATGAAATTTTAGGGAAAAAGAAATACTTACGAAGTTTAAGTAAAGGAAATCAGAAAAAAGTAGG
Source organism: Tenacibaculum sp. (assembly GCF_050290165.1). Classification (GTDB taxonomy): domain Bacteria; phylum Bacteroidota; class Bacteroidia; order Flavobacteriales; family Flavobacteriaceae; genus Polaribacter. The sequence goes on from NZ_JBNKHD010000012.1 coordinate 28,229, forward strand.
GATAGTTGCTGCAATGATGGGAAATCCACAAGTGGTTATTTTAGACGAACCTTTTGCAAATTTGGATCCTACTACACAGATCCGATTAAAAAAGATAATCAAAACCTTAACAGATAATAAAGAGGTTACCGTATTAGTTTCTAGTCACGATTTAAGTCACGTAACTGAAGTTTGCGAACGAATCGTAGTTTTGGATAAAGGACAAATGGTAAGAGACATTAATACATCACAAGAGACCTTGCAAGAATTAGAGAGTTATTTTTCTGCTTAAAATAAGATTAAAATCACCTTATAATTATTATTTTTACCTTTTTACGTACAAAAAACACAATTATAACGTTGTTGTACAGTAAAAGCGTTATCATATGAAAAAAGGGGGCAAAATAATAGTATTCAGTGTTTTAACAGCTATCGTTTATTCGTGTAGTGTAAAAAAAGATGCTTTTGTAAACCGAAGTTACCATGCTGTTACTACAAAATACAATGTGCTTTTCAATGGTGAACAGGCTTATTTAAAAGGGCTTAAAGAAATTCAGGATAAACACGAAGATAACTTTTGGAAACGCTTACAAATTGAGCCTATAACTTTTGATGAAAGTGTAATAGATACGAAGGTTTTAACTCCTGGTACTGGGTTTGACGCGACCGAAGAAGAGGAAAATAAGAACTTAACTCCTTTTGAAAAAGCTGAAGAAAAAGCGGTAAAAGCTATTCAAACGCATTCCATGAATATTAAAGGATATGAAAAGAATAGTCAGATAGATGATGCGTATTTGTTGCTAGGAAAATCAAGATACTACACGCAACGTTTTATCCCAGCTTTAGAGGCTTTTAATTACGTTATTGCGAATTATCCAAAGGCAAATTTGAACTACAAAACAAAAATTTGGAGAGCGAAAACAAACATTCGTTTAGATAACGAAAAAAGAGCAATTGAAACATTGCGATTATTGTTAGATGTTTTAGACAAAACCGAAGAAATAGACAAACCAACGAAAGAGCAAGCGTACACAGCCATGGCAATGGCGTATGAAAAAACAGATACCATTCAAAAAGTGGTAGATTACTTAAAATTAGCCACTAAAACGCACTATAACAAAGAACAAACTGCCCGTAATATGTTTGTTTTAGGGCAAATTTATAGTGAACTGAATAGAAAAGATTCTGCACGAATGGTGTTTAAAAAATTGGCAGAAAGTAGAAAAGCACCGCATAGATTTCGTATTAGAGCTGATATTGAATTAGCAAAGAACACTCCAAATGATTCCGCTTCGGTAGTTGTATTAGCTAGATTAAAGAAGTTAATAAAGAATACTGACAATCGTAAATTCTTAAATGCTTTATACTACCAAGCAGGTGTTTTAGAAGAAGGAAGAAACAATCCAGAAAAAGCGGCAGAGTATTATAAAAAATCGTTAGAAGCAAAGCATAATAACAATTATCAAAAAACATATGCCTATGAACGTTTAGGTGATATGGCTTTTGGAAAAGAAGATTATTTGTTAGCAGGTTCGTATTACGATAGTGTAATGCAAGTGGTTTCAAAAGAATTTGATCAAGAAAAAAGAATACGAAGAATTCGTAAAAAAAATAAAGGGCTTACTACCTTGAGAAAGTACGAAGAAACAGTTAAAAATAATGACAGCATTCTTAAGTTAGTGGCTATGACTTCTGATGAAAGAACGTCTTTTTTTGAAGCTTATATTGAAAAAATCAAAAAAGAAGATGAAGAAAAAAGACAGCAACTACTAAATGCTCAAAATTTTGGAAATAGTTTTGGTGGCGGAGCTTCTATCAACAATAGTGCAAACAAAGGTAAATGGTATTTTTACAATACACAAGCTTTAGGGTTTGGTAGAGCAGAGTTCCAAAAAATATGGGGAACACGTCCATTAGAAGATAACTGGAGACTTTCTGATAAATCTATCAATGTTATTGATGATACATCAAGCAATGATGAACCAAAAGTAAACACAAGATATGAACTCTCTACTTATTTAGATGCCATTCCTACAGATGAAAAAGTGATTACTGATTTGGTTTTAGAACGTAACGACGCGCTGTATCAATTAGGGTTGATTTATAAAGAGCAGTTTAAAAATTCTTCATTAGCGATTAAAAACTTAGAGCGTTTAAATGAAGTACGTACAAATAACCAACTAGAGTTGCCAATAAGTTATCATTTATACCAAATTTATAAAGAAGAGAATAACTTAGCTAAGTCTGATGAGTACAAAAACATTATCTTACAAAAGTATCCTGAAACAAGTTTTGCTCAAATAATTAAAAACCCTGATACTAAGCTTGTAGAGGAGAAAAAAGAAGATGAGATTTTAAATAAATACAAGGAAATATATTACACGTATAAAGAAAATAAGTTTGAAGAAGCTGTTACTGAGGTAGATAATTTTTTACCAACGGTGCAAAATTCAAATTTAATTCCTAAGTTTGCACTCCTAAAAGCCTTGGCAGTAGGTAAGTACCAAGATAAGAAAACGTATAAACAAGCGTTAGAATTTGTAGCTGTTAGTTATGCAACTACAGAAGAAGGTAAAAAAGCAAAAGAAATCATAGAACAATTAAATAAAAAGTAAATACCCTAAATTCCCCACAAATGTTTAGTAAAGAAAACAAAAAAGCAGGCGAAAATAAAGTTGCAGAGAGAAATGTTATAGGACAAAACACTAAAATTACTGGAGAAATAATTTCAGAAGGAGATTTTAGAATTGATGGAACTTTAGAAGGAACCATACAAACTAGCGGTAGAGTAGTGATAGGAAATACAGGTCTTATCAAAGGAAAAGTAGAGTGTACCAATGCAGATGTTGAAGGTAAATTTTCAGGAGAGTTATTGGTATCAAATACCTTAACCGTTAAATCAACAGCAGTTATTACTGGTGATGTAGTAATAGGAAAACTTTCTGTTGAACCTGGAGCTGCATTTAACGCTACATGTGCAATGAAAGGAGCGGTAAAAGAATTAAATAAAGATGAGCAAGGACTCAAAGAAAAAACCGCTTAATAAATACATTCGATTCACAGGAATCGGACTTCAAATGGGGCTAACCATTTATCTAGGAAGTTTAATAGGTGAATGGTTAGATTCCAAATATCCAAACGACGATCAATTATATACCAAAATATGCACGCTTGTGGCGGTTTTTGGTGCTATGTTTTCAGTAATTCGTCAAGTTTCAAAAATATCAAAAGAGAATGATTAAACGCATTTTGTATTTTCTTGCTGCTATTCTTATCGTTTTTGCAGTAAGTTATTTTCCACACAATTACACCTTACAATCAAAAGAAATTCATTTATCATTCTCGTTACTATTAGTATATTTATTTCATGTTATAGCTGCAATTGTTGTGTACTCAATTGTTGAGTTTGTTGCAGAAAAATTACCAAATCAGGCAGGTTATGCTTATTTAGCGGCTATTTTTTTAAAAATTGGTTTTTTTGTTTTAATTTTTCAAGCATCAGTTTTTGCAAATGAGCAACTTTCTAAACCGGATAGAATTTCATTGGTAATTCCACTATTCTTGTTTTTAATTGTTGAAGCTATAGCTGTTTCAAAGCTATTGAATAACAAATAGTTCTGTTTTCGAGTAGCAGAAATTTACCGCTTAAAAAAGTTTAAAGAAACTAAGCAAAAAAAAGGTTTGTAGTTTTAATTAAATGTGTACCTTTGCACGGAAATTTAGAGACCATAATTCTATATTTAGTAAGGTATGACGATAGCAAAAAAACCTATCTATTTTTTAACGGTATTAGCAATAGTATTTAGTTCATTTGCAGCATTTGCTGGAGGTGGAGAGACTTCAAGTAACGAAGGGCAGATTAACACTCAAGAAGGGATAAATGCCTATATTAAACATCACTTAGCGGATTCGCACGATTTTACATTGTATTCGTATACAAACGATGCAGGTGAGCGTAAACATGTTGGTTTTCCTTTACCAGTAATTGTTTGGACTAGCAAAGGGTTGAAAACATTTATGTCTTCTTCGTTTCATCACAATGATGATGGACATGTGGTTGTTGAAAAAGAAGGAGTTAAGTTGGCTAAAATTCATAGCAAGATTTACGAATTAGAAGAAGGTGCAGAACATGTTTCATTTGATGAACATCACCATGCAACAAACGCACACAAAGCGCTAGATTTCTCTATTACTAAAAGTGTGATGGGGATGTTGTTAGCTGGTTTGTTAATGTTTTTAGGATTTGGCTCGTTGGCTAGAGGATATAAAAAAGGAGCAATTCCAACTGGAGTTGGTAGAATATTAGAGCCGTTAGTTATATATGTAAGAGACGAGATTGCTCGCCCAAATATTGGTGAGAAGCACTACCGTAAATTTATGGGGTTCTTGTTAACTGTGTTTTTCTTTATCTGGATTTTGAACTTAATGGGGTTAACTCCGTTAGGGTTTAACGTTACAGGACAAATTGCAGTAACAGTTTGTTTAGCGTTATTTACTTTTATAATCGTACAGTTTAGTGGTAATAAAGATTATTGGAAGCACATTTTTTGGATGCCAAATGTGCCAGTTCCAATGAAAATTATCTTAGCACCTATCGAAGTGTTAGGTATGTTAACTAAGCCATTTGCATTATTAATACGTTTATTTGCAAACATGACTGCGGGTCACTTCGTGGTAATGAGCTTAATCGCTTTAATGATCACATTAAAGAGTCAATTCGGAGCAGTTGGTTCAACAGGGTTGTCATTAGCATTAGCATTATTTATTTCAGTAATTGAAATATTAGTAGCGTTCTTACAAGCATTTATTTTTACAATGTTATCGTCATTATTTATTGGAATGGCGGTAGAAGAACACGACCATCATTAATTTAGAATAAGAATTTGTTTAATTATATAAATCAATTAGTATGTACAATTTAATTGGAGCAGGATTAATCGTAATCGGTGGAGGAATCGGATTAGGTCAAATCGGTGGAAAAGCAATGGAAGGAATTGCTCGTCAACCTGAGGCAGCTGGTAAAATCCAAACAGCGATGATCATCATCGGAGCATTATTAGAAGGTTTAGCATTCGGTGCTTTAATCTTAGGAAAATAATTCCGAAACAAAACAAGAGTAAAACATTTTCCTGTAACGGTTGGTTGCAGGAAATGTTTTCAAATTAAACAAAACAAAATAATAAAAGAATAAATTTCATATACAATGGATCAGTTATTAAATGATTTTTCTCCAGGGTTGTTTATTATGCAAGCAATCATTTTAGTAATCTTACTTTTCTTAATGATTAAGTTTGCTTGGAAACCAATTATGAACTCTTTAACAGAAAGAGAAGAAGGTATTCAAAATGCATTAGATGAAGCAGAAAATGCTCGTAAAGAAATGCAAAACTTACAAGCAGATAATGATAGATTGTTAAAAGAAGCTAGAGCTGAGAGAGATGCAATGATGAAAGAAGCTCGTGAAATTAAAGATACTATTATTGCTGAAGCTAAAGAAGAAGCGCATGAACAAGCGACTATCTTAATTGAAAATGCTAAAGCGACTATTAAACAAGAGCAACAAGCAGCTATTGCTGAGTTAAAAAAGAAAGTTGGAGACTTATCTATCGAAATAGCTGAGAAAGTTGTAAGAAAAGAATTAGCTTCACAAGATGACCAGTTAAAGCTTGTTGAAGGAATGTTAGAAGAGGTTATTTTAAACTAATCAAGTAGATGAAAGAAGCAAGAACAGCATTACGTTACGCCAAAGCAATTTTAAACTTAGCTAAAGAATCAGGAAATGAGGCTTTAGTAAACGATAACATGAAGTTAATCGCAAGTACTATTGCTGAAAGCGCTGATTTAGATGCCATGCTTAAAAGTCCTATTATCAAAGCTGCAGATAAAAGTAAAGTGTTAACTGCTCTTTTTGGTGATAAAGTTGATACTATTGTAAATGGAGTATTCAACTTACTTGAGGAGAATAAGCGTATGATAATGTTAGAGGATATTGCAAAGCAATATACTGTTATATACGATCATTACAAAAGCATGCAAGTTGCTAAAGTTACTACTGCAGTAGCTTTAACAAATGAATTAGAAGATAAAATACAAGCAAAAATCGTTGCCCTTACTGGTAACAACGCTAGTATTGAAAATATAGTAAATCCTGATATTTTAGGAGGATTTATCTTACGTGTTGGAGATGTGCAGTACGATGCAAGTATCTCTAATCAATTTAATAAGTTAAGGAGAGAGTTTGACAACGGTCATTACATTCCAAAAATTTAATTATACATCAAAAGAAATAAGATGGCAGCAATTAAACCAGCTGAAGTATCAGCAATTTTAAAGGAACAATTAACAAATTTTGAGTCTAAGGCTTCATTAAACGAAGTAGGGACTGTATTACAAGTAGGTGATGGTATTGCACGTGTTTATGGATTATCTAACGTACAATACGGTGAATTAGTAGAATTCGATAACGGATTAGAAGGTATCGTATTAAACTTAGAGGAAGACAATGCAGGGGTTGTATTATTAGGAGCTTCAACTTCAGTAAGAGAAGGATCTACTGTAAAGCGTACAGAAAGAATTGCTTCTTTAAAAGCTGGAGAAGGAATTGTAGGACGTGTTGTTAACACGTTAGGACAACCAATTGATGGTAAAGGACCAATCGAAGGTGAAACTTTCGAAATGCCTTTAGAGCGTAAAGCACCAGGGGTTATCTTCCGTGAGCCTGTTACTGAGCCAATGCAAACAGGTATCAAATCTATTGATGCAATGATTCCAGTAGGACGTGGTCAACGTGAGTTAATCATTGGAGACCGTCAAACAGGTAAATCAACTGTTGCTATTGATACAATCTTAAATCAAAAAGAATTTTATGATGCAGGACAACCAGTGTACTGTATCTATGTAGCTATCGGTCAAAAAGCTTCAACAGTAGCAGCTATTGCTAACATGTTAGAAGAAAAAGGAGCGTTAGCATATACTACTATCGTTGCTGCAAATGCATCTGATCCTGCACCAATGCAGGTATATGCACCATTCGCAGGAGCTGCAATTGGAGAGTATTTCCGTGATACTGGTAGACCAGCTTTAATTGTTTATGATGATTTATCTAAGCAAGCAGTAGCGTATCGTGAGGTATCTTTATTATTAAGAAGACCACCAGGACGTGAGGCGTATCCAGGGGATGTATTCTACTTACACTCAAGATTATTAGAGCGTGCTGCTAAAGTAATTGCTGATGATTCTATCGCGAAAGAAATGAACGATTTACCAGAATCATTAAAATCTAAAGTAAAAGGTGGAGGATCTTTAACAGCTTTACCAATTATTGAAACACAAGCAGGAGACGTTTCAGCATATATTCCTACAAACGTAATTTCGATTACTGACGGTCAGATTTTCTTAGAGTCAGATTTATTCAACTCAGGGGTTCGTCCAGCGATTAACGTAGGTATCTCTGTATCGCGTGTAGGAGGTAACGCACAGATTAAATCAATGAAGAAAGTATCAGGTACTTTAAAGTTAGATCAAGCTCAGTACCGTGAATTAGAAGCATTCGCTAAGTTTGGTTCTGATTTAGATGCTGCTACAATGAACGTAATTGAAAAAGGTAAGCGTAACGTTGAGATCTTAAAGCAAGCTCAAAACGATCCTTTTACTGTAGAAGATCAGGTAGCTATTATTTATGCAGGTTCTAAAAACTTGTTAAAAGATGTACCAGTTGAAAAGGTAAAAGAATTCGAAAGAGATTATTTAGAGTACTTAAATGCTAAGCATAGAGATACTTTAGATACTTTAAAAGCAGGAAAATTAACTGATGAAGTAATTGATACTTTAACAGAGGCTGCTAAAGAAATTTCAGCTAAATTTTCAGCTTAATAATACTAAAAACAACATCCCCGTGTAACAACGGGGGTTTTATAAATTTTAAGTTCAATTAAATGGCAAACTTAAAAGAAATACGTAACAGAATTACTTCGATTAAATCAACAATGCAGATTACCTCTGCCATGAAAATGGTATCGGCTGCTAAGTTGAAAAAAGCTCAAGATGCAATTACAGCAATGCGTCCGTATTCATCTAAGCTTACCGAATTATTACAAAGCTTAAGTGCTACTTTAGATAGCGATGCAGGTGGAGTATATTCAACACAAAGAGAAGTAAACAAAGTTTTATTGGTTAGCATAACTTCTAACAGAGGTTTATGTGGTGGTTTTAACTCGTCTATCATTAAAGAAACAGTTAAAACAATCAATGAAAAATACAACGGGGTTGCTGTTGATTTATTAACGATTGGTAAAAAAGGAAACGACATTTTATCAAAAGAATACAAAGTAATTGAAAACAGAAACGATGTTTTTGATGACTTAACTTTTGATAACGTAGCTTTAATTGCTGAACAGTTAATGAATTTATATGTAGAAGGTTCTTACGACAAGATTGAAATCATCTACAATAGATTTAAAAACGCAGCTACTCAAATACCACAAGTAGAGCAATTCTTACCAATTCAACCTGTAGAAGGTGATGCTAATGTAAATTTAGATTACATTTTTGAGCCTTCTAAAGAAGAAATTGTAATGGAGTTAATTCCTAAGTCATTAAAAACGCAATTATACAAAGCAATTCGTGATTCATTTGCTGCCGAACACGGTGCTCGTATGACTGCAATGCACAAAGCAACAGATAATGCTACGGAATTACGTAATGAGTTATTATTAACTTATAACAAAGCTCGTCAAGCTGCTATTACAAACGAAATCTTAGAAATCGTTGGTGGAGCAGAAGCTTTAAATAACTAGAAGTACTTAGTAAAGTTATATAAAAAAGGTTGTCTATTAAGACAACCTTTTTCTTTTGTATTTAATTTGATATTTATTCAATGTCTGATGAAAGGTAATAATTCTCAGGAGTAACAGGATATGATCCGTTTTCGAAAAACTGGTTCATAATTCGAGTTGTAACTGGGCTAATACCAATACTGACACCATCAACCTCATGCGGGTATGTCATGTTAGAAGAATGATTATAACCTATTGTATGACCTATTTCGTGTGCTGTAATAAAACCTGTTTCTTTACGAATGTAGTCTCTAAGTACATGTTCGGCAAAACCAAGAGTAGAACCACCTCCTAAACCAGAAACATTAACTACTTTACCACAGTTATAACGTGTTTTATTTATAATTAAATTATAAGCAGCCTCTTTTTCACTTTTTGTTAATGAGGTTGTTCCATCATTACCTATGATGTTTTCATTTATAAATTCGTTTTTAAAATCATTAGAAGCAAACACTAACCCCATATTAATAACTAAACCAGAAAAGCGACGAATATCTTTCGCAGTAATATCTTCAGCCCAATTATTATCAGGGTTATTCTCTGGGTCAAAATCATGATATTTGATAACCCATTTTAATTTGGTTAAACCTTTAAGTTGTTGAACAACTTTACTGTCACCTTTAAAATCAAATGTAATATCTTCAGGTGCAATACCACTTTCTTTAAAAGTTGAAAGATCTACTTCTTGATTACTTGTATTTAAAAATAAAGACGAATTATCTACAAACGGATACTTAATTTCTTGTTTACCATGAGCTCTAATCTTAGCAATTTTGAACAATTTAATTGGTTTTGTAAATCCTTTAATCGAAGCTGTTATTGTAACATCTTCAAAATCAATAGGGGCAAAATTTGCAACTTCAATTGTTTTGTTGTCAATAGGTTTTACTCGTATTACTTTACTAATTTCATAAGCTCTCCATTCCGAAGTCATTGTAGACATTTCTTCGCCATCTTGAAACATTAAATTAGAGTTAGTTTCTGAGTCAAACGAGTAGCTTTTAAGGTCAACATTAGGAATAGTTTCTTTATCACTACAGGATAGGATTAAGAATGAACAAACCAAAGTTCTAAACAGTACTTTCATATATTGTAATTTAAGGGGTTTATCAGGCGAATATAAAACTTTGAAACTATTAGTTTCTGAAAGTTTTTACTTCTTAGAGATTCTACTGATGAGAAAGCAAGTATAAACCCAATATAAAACAACTAGTTAACGAAAAAATTAAGCGGAGGCTAAATTTTCAGAAACCACTATTTTTTTTGAACTCTCTTTAGTTAGATATAGATAAACCAATAAGGGGATTATTCCATGTGGTAATCTGTAAATTGTTAAATATATGTATTGATGTACAATGCTTAAAGAGATGTCGTAATGCAAGCCACTTATAATTCTAGCAAAAGCCGTTATAAAGCCCCAAAAACAAGCATATACCAAAGCTGGTTTTGAAAGTTTAGGAATGAATATAGCAATAGCAATAATAAAATCTAAGATACCAGCTAAAAATAGCAGGTTTTTAGCCATTTCTTCCTGAATAGGTAATATGTTTAACGTCATTGTTACAAAGTTGCCTGGTAAAGGATAAAAAACACCAATAGCATACATTCCATGACAAGTAAAAGTTAATGCAATAAAAACTTTTAAGTAAAAAATTAAGAGCGAAGTGTTTTTATCTTTTAAGAAGTATAATAAAGCAATAGGTACTCCAAATTGAATTGTATGTTCAAAAAACATTATTAAGTGATAAAACTTATCCTTAGTTATCATTAAAGCTAAAAATATTAAGCTTACTGCGCCTAATGTCAATATACTTCGCATCCATTTTTTTGAATTTTCATGAATAACGATTGAAATAATAGCGCATATTAAATACAATATACCTATGCTTCTTGTTAAAATTTGTATGGAATGGTCAGTGTTAAGGTTAGTAACATATGATTGCCAAGTAGTATCAAAAACAAAGTTAATTATAGGCTCTAGTAATTTTTGATCCCAAAAAAAACTTCTGTAGGGAGCATCCCAGAATAAATGTTGATAGGCTCTACCTATAAAAATAAAAAAAGAACTAATTTTTAAGAACTGAAGAAGGGTTTTGTTATTCATAAATAAAGGTTTAAACAAATGTAAAAATAGGGCTCACGTAGTTTGTTAAAATAAGATTAGTAAACTATAAAACTATAGTTAGATTAATGTTAACCAGATTATTATACAATTAAATTTAGTAAATATAATCAGTTGATTTAAAGAGGAAAAAATATATTTGTTTTCAACTAACACAAAATCAACCCCCTCACCATGAGAAAAACTATTTTCGCACTGTTATTTTTAGTCTTTTTTAGTACTTACGGATCTAATGATAAGTACCGATTAATTATTACAGACAACCCTGCAACCACTATAATGATTGGTTGGAATCAAATTTCGGGATCTAACCCAGTTGTATATTATGGTACGACTGATAATGGGACCAACTGGTCTAATTACACAAACTCAAAATCTGTAGATCGTTCTGTTTCTTATAAAGGAATGAATAACAATTTTGCTCAGTTAACAGGATTAACCCCAAACACAAATTACTATTTTGTAATTAAAGATAGCGAAGGTGTAAGCAGTCGTTTTTGGTTTAAAACGGCTCCGAACACGAATGATAAGATGTCGTTTATTGCAGGTGGTGATTCAAGAAATAACAGAACACCAAGAAGAGACGCTAATTTATTAGTTTCTAAATTAAAACCTACGGCTGTATTTTTTGGAGGAGACATGACCAATGGTGATTCTGACTCTGAATGGCAAGATTGGTTTAACGATTGGCAATATACTACTGCAAGTGATGGAAGAATGTTTCCTATAGTGCCGACAAGAGGAAACCATGAAGGATCAAACAATAGTATTTATAACTTATTTAATGTTCCTTCAACGAGTGTTTATTACGATATCACATTTGGAAATAATCTATATACAATTTATACATTGAACTCTGAGATTTCTGCTGGAGGGACTCAGTATTCATGGTTAAGTCAAAAATTGAATACCAATAACTCTATTTGGAAATCTGCTCAATACCATAAACCTATGCGTCCACATGTATCATCAAAATCTGAAGGAAATGATGAGTACTCAAATTGGTCGCAATTGTTTTATGATAAAGGAGTGAATTTAGTATTCGAGTCAGACTCACATACGGTAAAAACAACATGGCCAGTAAAACCTTGTTCTAGTGGAAGCAATTGTGACGAAGGTTTTGTTCGAGATGATGTTAATGGAACTGTTTATGTTGGAGAAGGTTGCTGGGGAGCACCATTACGTTCATCTGACGATTCAAAAAACTGGACAAGAAACGCAAGTACATTCAATCAATTTAAATGGATTTTTGTAGAAGAATCTAAAATAGAAGTTAGAACTATTAAGGTAGATAATGCAAGTAGTGTAGGTGTCGTTTCAAATCAAAACCCATTTACAATACCATCAAATTTAGATATATGGAATCCGTCTAATGGTAGTGTGGTAACAATTACGAATAGCAATGTTAGCTATCCAGAAGTTACAATCACAAGTCCATTATCAGGATCATCACATACAGTAAATACATCGGTAACGATAGCAGCTACCGCAACAGATAGTGATGGAACTATCTCAAATGTTAAGTTTTATGTAAACAATTTGTTGTTAGGAACTGATTCAAGTAGTCCATATTCGTATAACTGGGTTCCTAGTGTTGACAACCAATCATATACGATTAAAGCAGTAGCAACAGATAATGAAGGAAACGAAACAACTTCAGAAGAAGTTACAGTTTTTGTAGGTAGTGTTTCGAAGACTATTACTTCCGTAATTAACGGGTCAAATGATGATGCAGAAGAGTACCAATCTTCAGGAACCATGTATATGAATAGCTCTGATTTGGAATTGGTATACGACGGAAGTTCAAAAGGAAATCAGCATATAGGTATGCTATTCCGAAATTTGAGCATCCCAGCTAATGCAACAATAACAGACGCATATATTCAATTTACAACAGATGAAACAAATTCTGGTAGCACCTCATTAACAGTAAAGGTTCAAGACTCATCAAATGCGCCAGATATAACTACTCAAAGCTATAATATTACTTTAAGAAGTTATTATAGTCAGTCGGTTGCTTGGAGTCCAAACCCTTGGAATTCAGTTGGAGCATCTGGTACAGATCAAAGAACACCAAGTTTAAAAGCGTTAGTACAATACATTGTAAGCAAATCTAATTGGAGTTCGGGTAATTCAATGATGTTTTATATTTCAGGAACAGGTGAGCGAACGGCAGAGTCATATGATGGAAGTAGTTCTAATGCACCAAAGCTGGTAGTTACTTATAGTACAGGAAGCTCTGATAATGGAGGTGGTGGAGAAACACCAAATTGTGAAGATTTAAATGTGGCTATTACATTTGATAAGTACTCTTCTGAAACTTCTTGGACTTTGAAAAATAGTAATGGAGAAACAGTTTTAAGTGGCGGTAATTATACTCAAGGAAATGGAGAATCTGTTACTGTTTCCGAATGTTTACCTATAGGGTGTTATGAATTTACTATTAATGATGAGTATGGAGATGGTATCTGTTGTAGTTACGGAAGTGGTTCATATGAAATAACTAATAGTAAAGGAGACGTATTAGCTTCAGGAGGAAGTTTTGGCTCTTCAGAAACGAAGCAAGTATGTTTAAATACTTCTGCGAGAATGCAACTAAAAAGTACTCAAGAAGAAGTAGCAAAAAGTTCAGAAATAACTATTTATCCAAATCCTGTGTTTGAAAAAGTTTACATAAAAGGAGAAAAGAATACGACTTTATGGATTGCTAAAGTAATAGACATGGCAGGAAAAAAAATGGTAGAGATTCCAGTAATTAATAATTCGATTGACCTTTCTATAATTCCTAATAAAAGAGTGTATGTTTTGGAAATTTATGATGAATTAGGACAAAAGAAACTTTCTGAAAAAATAGTGAAGAAATAAATAGTAACTACTAAAAATAAAAAGGCGAAATACTTCAGTATTTCGCCTTTTTTATAATAAATTTTGAATTGTTTTTTTGATAGAGTTTGAATCTATCTCACATACTTCCTGTAATTGTTGAATAGTACCATGATGTATAAATTCATCAGGAACACCCAATAGTTTAATTTTTCCTTGATAATTTACTTCGGAAGCATTTTCTAATACCGCGCTTCCAAATCCACCTTTGATGGTGCCATCTTCAATAGTGATAACGGTATCAAACTTTTTGAAAATAGTATTTAAAAGTTGCCTATCTAAAGGTTTTACAAAACGCAGGTCGTAATGTGCAACAACTTCTTTATTTTCAAGCTGATTAATCGCTTCTGATACATTATCAGCAATAGTTCCGATAGATAACACTGCTAGTTGAGTTCCTTCTTTTAAACAAACTCCTTTCCCAATTTCAATTTTTTCAAAAGGAAGCTGCCATTGTTCTAGTTTTCCTTTACCTCTTGGGTAACGAATTGCAATCGGATGCTCCAATCCTTGTTGAGCAGTAAACATCATATTACGCAACTCAATTTCGTTACGAGGAGCAAATACAATAAGGTTTGGAATACAACGCAAGTAGGCCAAATCAAAAACCCCATGATGTGTTGCTCCATCTTCACCAACCAATCCGGCTCTGTCTAAACAAAAAATTACAGGTAAGTTTTGCAAAGCTATATCGTGAATTACTTGGTCGTAAGCGCGTTGTAAAAAGGTAGAATAAATGTTACAAAAAGGAATCAGTCCTTGGGTAGCCATACCTGCAGACAATGTTACTGCATGTTGTTCCGCAATACCTACATCAAAAGTTCTATCAGGAAAAGCATCTAACATAAATTTTAAGGAACTTCCTGTCAACATTGCGGGAGTAATACCCACAACTTTTTCGTTTTGTTGAGCTAGCTCAACAATGGTTTTTCCAAAAACATCTTGAAATTTGGTGTACTTACTTTCTTCTTTTGGTAATACATCTCCAGAAATTTTATCAAATTTCCCTGGAGCATGGTATTTTACCTGATCTTGTTCAGCCTGTCGTAACCCTTTTCCTTTGGTAGTAATTACATGCAGAAACTTTGGGCCTTGAATATTTTTTAAGCGTTCTAATTCTGAGAGTAATTCTTCAAAGTTATGTCCGTCGATGGGGCCAGAATAATCGAAGTTTAATGCCTCGAAAATATTGTGTTGTTCAACTTCTAATCGAGGAGATTTGATTTTCGTTAAATAATCTTTTAAAGCACCTACAGACGGATCAATACCAATCGCATTATCATTTAGAATAACCAAAAGATTTGCATTGGTATCTCCAGCATGATTTAAGGCTTCAAAAGCCATTCCACTTGCAATAGAAGCATCACCAATCACCGCTATATGATGTTTTTCAATGCCTTGTAATTTAGAAGCAATTGCCATTCCTAAAGCTGCTGAAATAGCCGTAGAGGAGTGTCCAACACCAAAAGTATCATATTCACTTTCTGAGCGTTTTGGAAAGCCAGAAATCCCGTCAAATTGACGATTGGTATGAAAAACATCCTTTCTTCCTGTTAAAATTTTATGTCCGTATGCTTGATGTCCCACATCCCAAACTAACAAATCGTTTGGAGTATCAAATAAATAATGGAGAGCAATGGTCAGTTCTACCACACCTAAGCTAGCGCCTAAATGCCCTTCTTTTGTAGCAACTATATCAATAATAAACTCACGCAATTCTTGGGCAAGTTGAGGCAATTCTTCTGATGTTAGTTTACGCAAATCAGCAGGAATCTGAATGTTTTTCAATAGGTCGTTCGACATATAGCAAAAGTACAAAAAGGTGGAGATTCCTAACTTTTTAGACCAAAAACTTTGTAGTTTTGTTGTATGAGCAAATTGTATTTGGTACCCACACCCATTGGGAATTTAGAAGACATTACGTTAAGAGCGCTTAAAGTCTTACAAGAAGTAGATTATATTTTAGCTGAAGATACACGTACAAGCGGAAAACTACTTAAGCATTTTGATATTTCCACACCAATGCAATCGCATCATATGCACAATGAGCATAAAACGGTAGATACAATTGTAAAACGTTTACAAAGTGGTGAAACGTTTGCATTAATTTCGGATGCTGGTACTCCCGCTATTTCTGATCCTGGTTTTTTATTGACTAGAGCTTGTGTACAAAACAACATTGAAGTAGAGTGTTTACCTGGAGCGACTGCTTTTGTACCTGCATTGGTAAACTCTGGTTTGCCGAATGATAAGTTTGTTTTTGAAGGTTTTTTACCCGTAAAAAAAGGACGTCAAACACGTTTACAGTTCTTAGCTGAAGAAACACGTACGATGATTTTTTATGAGAGTCCGCATAAATTATTAAAAACCCTGACAAACTTTGCTGAATATTTTGGTGAAGACAGACAAATATCGGTTTCTAGAGAACTGACCAAACTATTTGAAGAAACCAAACGAGGAAGTGTAAAAGAAGTATTATCATATTATACTGAAAAACCAGCCAAAGGAGAAATAGTAATTGTAGTTGAAGGCAAAAAGTAGGAGAATTAAAGTTTTATAATAACCCTAACTTTAGTTCGTGTTGAGTTTCTTATTTTTGTAGTTCTTTAAATAGAATAGATGTCTACATTTCATAAACTACGTATAGAAAAAATAATAAAAGAAACACCAGAGGCTGTTTCTATCTTATTTGATGTTCCAGCAGAATTACAAGAAGATTATACTTTTGTTGCAGGACAATATATTACTGTAAAAACTACCTTAGATAATAGGGAAATAAGAAGAGCGTACTCTATATGTGCTTCTCCTAACAGTAAGCAAATTAAAGTGACTGTAAAAGCCGTTGATCACGGAATATTTTCAACCTATGCAACCACAAAACTGAAAGAGGACACTTTTTTAGAGGTTTCTGAACCAGAAGGGAGATTCATTTTAGAACCTCAACCTCAAAAAAACTATATTGCATTTGCTGCAGGAAGTGGAATTACACCTGTTTTATCAATGGTGAAAACGGTGCTAGAAAACGAACCTACTTCAACCTTTACCTTAGTTTTTGGAAATAAAAAGGCAGATAAGACCATTTTTTACAATGAGTTAAATGATTTAGTAGTTAAATATCCTACTCAATTTAATTTACACTATGTGTTTAGCCAAGAGGTGAGAACCAATAGTAAATTAGGTAGAATTGATAAAGGGCTTGTAAATTATTTTGTAAAGAACCTTCATAAAGATATTTCTTTTAATTCGGCATATTTATGTGGTCCTGAAGAAATGATTCAAACGGTTTCTGAGACACTTCAAGAAGATGGGTTTGATGAAAGAGACATTTACTTTGAATTATTTACGGCTACTATTTCAGATGAAGAAGCAGCATTACACATTCCAGATGGAAAATCGGAGATAAAAGTGGTGTTAGATGATGAAGAACACACTTTTATGATGGAGAAAACCGATACTATTTTGGCAGCTTCTTTACGTCATAAATTAGATGCGCCTTACTCGTGTCAAGGAGGGGTTTGTAGTAGTTGTATAGCTAAAGTTACTGAAGGTAAAGCAGTAATGGCAAAAAATTCTATTTTAACTGATGATGAATTAGAAGAAGGTTTAATACTTACATGTCAAGCACATCCAACAACGCAGAAAATAGTAATAGACTTTGATGATGTTTAGGTAAAGGCGTAATTTTATAGCTATGGATTTTTACGATTTTAAAAACGCTTTTTTAGTAGGTGTTTTTATGGCTTTTATGATTGGGCCAGTGTTTTTTATGTTAATTAAAACTAGTATTTTAAAAGGTGCTAGAGCGGCAATTGCTTTTGACTTAGGGGTAATTTTAGGAGATATTTCTTTCATGTTAATTGCCTATTATGGGAGTAGAAGTTTGTTGGAAGAGATAAAAGACGACCCACGTTTATTTCTTATTGGTGGTCTAGTGCTAATTATTTATGGATTATTAACGTATTTAGATAAAAACAATAAAAAAGAAACAGAAGCTTCTGATGTAATAATTCCTGAAAGTAATAACTACTTGAAATTATTGTTAAAAGGATTCTTTTTAAACTTTATTAATATAGGTGTATTGGCATTTTGGTTAGGTTTAATTGTGGTTATTGGACCTACCTATGATATGAACCCAACCTATTTATTTTGGTATTTTGCTACAGTTATAGCAGGATATGGAATTACCGATTTAGGAAAAATACTACTAGCCAAACAGCTTAAAAGTAAATTAACACCATTGGTAATTTATCGTATAAAAAGAGGAATGGGAGTGCTTTTAATTGTTTTTGGAGCGGTGTTAATGCTTAAAGGATTTATTCCGAAAGGAAAAATAGATAACTTGATAGAAAAAGTAGAATCTATAGATTAAAAGCCAATAATTATTTTGGCTATAGAAAAATAAATTAAAATTCCAAAAATATCATTACTGGTAGTAATAAAAGGTCCCGTAGCAATTGCGGGGTCAATACCATATTTATCCAAAGCTAAAGGAATAGAAGTGCCCACTAAACCAGCTACAATAATTACTGAAAATAATGAAATAGCAATAGCGGCGGCTACTTGAAAATCCCCTTTGGCTATCCATACAAATAAGAATAATAAAATAGCAAGAATTGCTCCGTTTAGCATTGCCAACGAAACTTCTTTTAATAAACGATTCCATAAAGACCCCTTAATTCCATCATTCGCTAATCCTTGAACTATAATTGCTGATGATTGTACTCCAACATTACCAGCCATCGCTGCAATTAAAGGGGTGAACAAAAAAAGGATGGGACTTTTTTCCATAGCATCTTGAAAAATCCCCATAATACTAGCAGCACTTAGTCCCCCAACCATACCTAAAAATAGCCAAGGTAATCGAGCTTTAGTTAATTGTAAAACACTGTCTTCAGAGTCAACATCTTGCGTAATACCGGCTGCTAATTGATAATCTTTTTCAGCTTCTTCTTTAATTACATCAACAATATCGTCAATAGTAATTCTTCCTACCAAAACGCCTAATTCATCTACAACAGGAATGGCTTCCAAATCATACTTACGCATGATATTAGCCACCTCTTCTGCTTTGTCATTTACATTTACCGAATCTACCTTAGGAATGTAAACATCAGATATTTTTGAACGAGTAGAAGCCATTAATAAGTCTTTTAATGATAAACGACCTTTTAGTTTTCCTCCATCATCTACTACGTAAATAGAATGTACTCGGGTAACCTCTTCAGCCTGTTGACGCATTTTTTTTACGCAGGTAAGTACATTCCAGTTCTCATTTACTTTCACTAATTCCTTAGCCATTAAACCACCTGCGGAGTCTTCATCATAACGTAATAACTCAACAATTTCTTTGGCGTGTTCACGGTCTTCAATTTGTTGAATTACTTCTTGCTTTCGCTCTTCAGGAAGTTCGGCAATAACATCGGCAGCATCGTCGGTATCTAATTCATCAATTTCTTCAGCAATTTCTTTGGCTGAAAGTTGCTCTAGAATTTTTTCGCGTACCTCTTCATCTACATCCATCAATACATCAGATGTAGTTTCACTATCAAGTAAACGGATGATATAGACAGCATCTTCAAAAGATAACTCATCTAACACCTCTGCAATATCTGCATGGTGAAAGTCTGAAAAGAACTCAGAAAGAGTAGTATCTTTTTGAGTTTGTATTAGATCTTCTACGTGTTCTAATAAGTCTTTTGTAATTTCTAATGCCATCGTTTACGATTTTACTCGGTAATCAAGATTTGAATACTCCGAAATCTAATTCAAAATAAGACTTGTTTATTTTCAAATCATCTCTTAACTATTGTCTTGAGCTATTTTTTGGGTCAATTCAATGAATTTTTGTACCGATAATTGTTCGGGACGCATCGCAAATATAGGGTCTTCTTTTAAGCTATCCGAAAGATTGAAAGATTTTAAGCTAGAGCGAAGCATTTTTCTTCGTTGATTAAAAGCTGTTTTTACTACTCTAAAAAATAATTTTTCATCAACAGGGAGTGTGTAATTTTCTTTTCTAATAAGACGAATAACTCCTGAATCTACTTTAGGTGGCGGATTAAATACTGAGGGCGGAACCGTAAATAAATATTCAGCATCGTAAAAAGCTTGTGTTAATACTGATAATATTCCGTAGGTCTTACTACCTTCTTTCTCGGCAATTCGTTGCGCTACTTCTTTTTGAAACATTCCTGAAAATTCAGGGACATACTCACGGTTTTCAATAGCTTTAAAAACAATTTGTGATGAAATGTTGTAAGGAAAGTTTCCAATAATAGCCACTTGTTGTTGATTAAAGGTCTCTGTAAAATTCTTCTTTAAAAAGTCACCTTCAATAATGTTGAACTTTTCTTTTGAGGTATCTAGCTTAATATGCTCAATAGGAAAAGTTTCTTGTAAATAAGTTACCGATTCTGAATCAAGTTCCATAACCGTAACTTTTGGTTTTTTTTCTAGCAAATATTTGGTTAAAACTCCCATACCTGGACCAATTTCCAATACATTATCGTATCCTTTTTCGGTAAGGGTATCTGCTATTTTTTTAGCAATGTTTTCATCGGTTAAAAAATGCTGTCCTAAATGTTTTTTCGCTCTTACGGTCATTGTTTCTCTATTTTTCAAACATTTTAATAGTGTAATCTAAAAGTTGCACACCACCGCTATCACCATGCCCAGGGATAACAGTTTTTATATCGGGATAACTTTCTTTTATTTTCTTTACTGTTGATGACCAATCAGAAATGTTAGCATCATCTAAGTTTCCTTTTGAAGCATTATCAGCTTTTATTAAACACCCTCCAAAAAGAATATTATCATTTGGAAAGTAACCAATTATATTGTCTTTAGTATGCCCTTCTCCAAAAAACTGAGCAATTACTTTTTTATCACCTAAAAAAAACTCTTTTCTCCCATTAAATGTGTTTTCTGGTAAACTAGCTTCTTTTGTGTCAATTAATTCATTTGTTAAATGGTTAGCATAAGAAGGGATTCCTTTTTGATGAAATACAGATAAACCACCTACACAATCTACATGAAAATGTGTTGGGATAATTGCTTTGATTTCACACTTTAAAGAGTCTTTTACCCAGTTAATTAATTCTTCTGTGGCTTCTGTAGTTGCAGGAGTGTCAAAGATTAATGCTTCATTGTCATTTACCACAACCATTCCATTACAAGGAACATTCCCAAAGGTTTCTGTTTTTAAAAATGAAATATGTTGGTAGGTATTGCGTGACGTTTTTACAATCTCAATAATTTTAGAGTCACTCTTGTTTGTTTCTTTTTTACAGCCAAAAACAACTAAAGATAAGAGTAATAAAGCAAATAGTTTTTTCATAGTTTAATTACTAGTTACAGTTGGATAAAACTCATTTACTACTTTTAACTCGGTACGAAAAGCTAACATTTTGTCGGCAAACTTTTTTAACCCGTCGTTTCGCAATTTTTCAGCGCTATGTTTATAGTAGTTGTCTAAGTCTTCACGAGTTTTTGCAGTATATTGAATTGAATAAGTGATACCCCCCATTTCTTCTTCTACCAAAACTTGTGTCATTTTTGCACTTAAAAAATGTCCTGTAGCTAATACTTCAGGAATGTGGTTTTCTATCCAAACTAGCCATTCAGCATGAATACTTTCGTCTATATTTACCGTTACGTTGTATATGTACATATTATTCAGATTAGTTCATTAAATATTGTCTCCTCTTAATTTTCTATATTTTTTTCGAGCATCAACTAAATAGATGCTTGATGGGTGGTCAAAAATAATCTTTTGATAGTACTCTTTGGCCTTTTCGGGGTCATTTAATTCGTTATTGTACAATTCTGCTATATGGTAATATGCATCATCGACATAAATTCCTGTATGATCTAATGCAATTATTTTACCATAGTTTAAAATAGCTTCTTCATACTGTTCTTTTTTACTAAATAATTGGGCTTGTTTAAATAGTGCTTCGTCTTCAATAGGCTGCCCTTTAAAGTTTTTGATAACATCGTTTAGAATAGCAATAGCTTTGTCGTTTTTATTCTGAAAAGCTAACAAATCGGCTTTGGCATATTCTTTTAGTCCAGAAGGGATACTATCTTTAGGTTCATTATCAGAGATGGTAAGAAATAAATCGGCAGCATCATTTGCAATCAATTGTGTTGCAGATCCTTTTAATATTTTCAATTGTGCTTTAGCCCATTTAAAATCATTTTTAAAATAAGAGGCTTGCGCTACTTTAAAGCGAGCTTCTTGACCCAAATAATGATTTTTAAACTCTGTTTGCACTTGAGAAAAATAAATTAAGGCTGTATTAAATTTACCCATGTACACCAAAACATCACCTAATTTTAATTTTATAGAAGCTTTCATGAATTTTGAATTCGCAAAGGTTAAAGCTTTTTTTAAAATAAGAGAAGCTTCTTGCGGGGTGTTTTTTGTAAATGTTAAATAGTTAGCATAAGCTATTTGAGTAAATAGTGTTTGGTTATTGACCCCATATTCTTTAAAAATAGCATTAAAACGCTCATCAATATTGGGTTGTTTGGTAGCAATAGCTATTTTTAAATTATTATTAATAGCGTTAAACTTATCTTTTGGATAATTGGTTTTGTCAATAACAATATCAAAACACTTTTTTGCAGTTTCGTAATCTTTATTTTCTAAAGAAATCTTACCAAGATCATTAATCTTACCCAAATTGTCAGGATTCCTAGCTAATAAAGCTTTAACTTGGATAAATGCTTTGTTATATTCTTTTTGGGTGATAAATAACCAAGCGAGTAAGTCATTCCAAACATCTTTAGGGTTGCTTATCGATTTTCGTAACAATGCTTTTTTAAACAGCATATTGTTTTCATTTTCGCTATCATCATTAATGTATTTGCCTGTATAGCGTTTTACATTGTTGAGGTAATTATCGTTTTTATCAACCAAGTCTATATAAGATTGAAACATTTGTTCAAAATCTCCTTTTTCACCATAAATTTGGGCTAGTTGAAATCCGTAATTAGCTTTTGGATTGTTAGCCATTACTTTTCGATAAACTTCAATAGCAAAATCTAATTTGTTATAGCTTTTAAATAACCCAGCAATTAAAGTACCATAACTGTTTTTTTGATCAGCAGACTTTATCGCTATTTGATATTGGTTGTTTGCTTCGTTTATTTTTTCTTGACGTTCAAAGTTGTACCCAAGAACTACATGCAAATAAGTTAAGTTAGGTTTTTCTTTTAATTTTTCAGTAAGAAGGTTTTCAGCTGTAGTAAATTGCTCTGTTTCTTGATAACAGGTGATTAACCTTTTTAAGTAATTAGTGTTATATGGGCTTTGATCGTATAATTGCTTATACAGTTGAATTGCTTTTTCGTATTCATTATTTCTAAAATAATTTTCAGCAATAATAAACTCGTTTTGTTGTGCGTAACAAAATAAGCTCAAAATCAATAAATTAAATAAAATAATGGTTCTTTTCATCTATCAAAAATACAGAACATAATTGTTAAAATACTATTAAAAGTGGTGGTTTTTTGAAAAGTAATGTAACATTTTGGCACGAACTTTGTCTTATTGATAACAACAATTAAACAATGTATACTATGAAAAACTTTACTACACAATACGAGATAGCAAAGCAGAATGCAAATGAGTTTATGAGAAAAGGTCAAATAACTCAATATTTTGAAGCACTGTTAGAAATGAACAAATACAAGAGATTAATGGTAGCTGTGGTTGCCAATTAAAGATATTTTTTTCAATGGGGATTGATTAATTAAAAATCCCAAGCGTCGTAATTGAGGCTTGGGATTTTTTATTTTTTATAAGCGAAAGATTATTAATCAATCATATCAAAACCACAGTATGGAACTAATACTTCTGGAATTTTAATTCCGTTTTCAGTTTGATAATTCTCTAAAATACCCGCTAATACACGAGGTAAAGCTAAAGAACTTCCATTTAAAGTGTGTACTAGCTGACTTTTTCCTTCTTTATTTTTAAAACGTAATTTTAAACGATTTGCTTGAAAAGTCTCAAAATTTGAAGCAGAACTAATTTCTAACCAACGCTCTTGTGCAGTTGAATACAACTCAAAATCAAATGTTAGGGCAGAGGTAAATCCTGTATCACCGCCACATAAACGTAAAATACGATACGGTAATTTTAACTCACGTAAAATATCTTTAATGTGCTCTACCATTCCATTTAAGGCATTGTATGAATTATCAGGGTGCTCAATACGAACAATCTCAACTTTATCAAATTGATGTAAACGATTTAAACCACGAACATGTGCACCGTAACTTCCTGCCTCACGACGGAAACAAGGTGTGTAACCTGTTACAGTAATAGGTAGATCATTTTCTTGTACTATTTCATCTCTAAACATGTTAGTTACTGGAACTTCAGCTGTAGGGATTAAATACAAATTGTCACCTGTTACATGATACATTTGTCCTTCTTTATCAGGTAACTGACCGGTACCAAAACCTGAAGCTTCATTTACCAAATGAGGAACCTGCACTTCTTTATAACCAGCAGCCGTATTCTTGTCTAAGAAATAGTTGATTAAAGCACGTTGTAAACGAGCCCCTTTTCCTTTATACACAGGAAAACCAGCACCAGTAATTTTTGCACCTAAATCAAAATCGATAATATCATACTTCTTTGCTAACTCCCAGTGAGGTAAAGCATTTTCTCCTAAATCAGGAATAATACCTTCTTTAAAAATCTCTTCATTGTCCTCCTCATTCTTTCCTGCTTTTACTGAAGCATGAGGAATGTTAGGAATTTGGTATAACAATTCATTTAACTTGTCAGCAGCAAGGTTCAGTTCTTCAGTTAGTTGTTTAGATTGCTCTTTTAATTCACCTGTTTTTGCTTTTAACTGATTTGCTTCTTCAATTTTACCAGATTTAAAAAACCCACCAATTTCCTTGGATATTTTGTTAGATTCAGCTAAAATATTATCTAATGAAACTTGTGTAGCTCTACGCGTTTCATCAGCGGTTAATACTTCTTCAATAATTGTTTCTGCATCAGCAAAATTACGCTTTGCTAACCCTTCTAAAACAGTTTGTTTGTTTTCTCTAATAAACTGAACCTGTAACATCTTTTATTTTTTTAGAAAAGCAAAGATAAAATAAGCAACAGACTTAAGCAATGCCAGAGGCTAATTGTTTTTAAGGTAGTTTAAAGAAGTTTGTTTGTCTTTTTCAAGTTGGGAAATTAAATCAGGAACAGAATCGAACTTTTGTTCATCTCTTAAAAAATATAATAGCTCAATTGTTAATTCTTTACCATATAGGTTTTGGTTGAAATCGAAGAAGTGAACTTCAATGGTTTGATGTTCGCCATCAACTGTGGGACGATTACCAATATTCATCATTCCATATACAATAGAGTTTTCTATAGTAGACTTTACGACATAAACTCCAGTTTTTGGAATTAATTTATAGTGTTCAGGAACATCAATGTTGGCTGTTGGAAATCCAATTTTCCCTCCTAATTGTTTTCCATTGACTACTTTTCCAGTTAGAGAAAAGTTGTACCCTAAATAGTTATTAGCAGTTTTTAACTGTCCATTAGCAAGGGCTTTTCTAATTTTGGTTGAACTTACTGAAACTTCGTCAATATCTTGAGCAGGAATTTCTTCAACCGTAAAATCATATAAATGTGAATATTCCGTTAGTTGTTCGATATTACCTTCTCTGTTTTTTCCAAAGTGATGATCGTAGCCAATAATTAACTTAGAGATATTAAGTTGATTAACTAAAACATCTCTAACAAAATCTAAGGCAGTAAGTCTTGAAAATTCTTTGCTAAAAGGATGGATTATTAAGTAATCTAATCCTAACTTTTCAAGATGTTGTGCACGTTCATCAATAGTATTGATTAATTTAATAGCAACATCTTTTTGTAATACCATTCTTGGGTGTGGAAAAAAAGTAAGTAGTACTGATTTTTTACCATTAGACCTTGCTTCATGTACTAGTTTTTCAATGATTTTTTGATGCCCAACATGTACACCATCAAAAGTACCAATGGTTACTATTGTTTTTTGAGTAGGAATGAAATCAAAAATTGAATGTGTAATTTCCAAGGTTGCAAATAAGTTTAGGCAAAAATACAATTTGTAAAAGAGGATAGATAATAATTTGAGAATAAAATGTAAAATTTGGAATTACTAAACTTTTAAGTGATAAATTAGTGGAATTTTAAAAAAAAGCGCTAAATATTTAGCAAATGAAAAAAAATTGTATTTTGCACTACAGTTAACAAATTATTTTACATTATGATGAAAAAACTATTACTAGTTGCATTTGTGCTATTTGGCACTGCAATAATGGTTGCTCAGACTACCTTCACTGGTACGGTTAAAGACGCCTCGTTAGGTGAACCAATACCAGGAGCAAACATTAAAGTTTCAAGAAAAGCAGTAGGTACTTCTACTGATTTTGACGGTAAGTTTACCATGACGGTAACTGATACCCCGCCGTTTACTATTGAAATCTCTTCTTTAGGGTATCAACCAAAAACTGTTGAAATAACAACAAACAATCAAGTGGTTGAGGTTAGTTTAACAGAAAATGCAACTTCTTTAGATGAAGTAGTTGTATCGGCTTCGAGAACTCCAGAACGTGTTATGGAATCACCTGTAACGATTGAACGTTTTGATTCAAGAGCGATTAAAAATACAGCTTCTGCATCGTATTACGATGGACTAGAAAATTTAAAAGGAGTGGATATTAACTCAGGAGGTTTAACTTTTAAGTCAGTTAACACTCGTGGTTTTGCTACTTTTGGTAACGAGCGTTTCGTTCAGTTGGTAGATGGAATGGATAATGCATCTCCAGCCTTAAACTTCGCAATTGGAAATTTATTAGGAATTTCTGAAGTAGATGTTAAAAGTGTAGAAATTTTACCTGGAGCTGCTTCAGCCCTATATGGTGCCAATGCATTTAATGGTATCATGTTAATGCAAAGTGAAAACCCTTTTAATGAACAAGGAATTAGTGTAGGATTAAAAGCAGGTTTAACAAGTCAAGAAGCAGCAGGAGATAATGGTTATTATGATGCTACAATTAAAATGGCACATGCTTTTGATGATTATTTTGCAGTGAAAGCTAGCTTGTCATATTTAAAAGGAGAAGAGTGGCACGCAACAGATTACAGAAATACAAGAGGAATTGGAGAAACGTATATTTCAGGGACTAGTCATGCAGATGATCCTAATTATGATGGGGTGAATACATATGGTGATGAGGTGTCTGTTGATTTAGGTGGTGCTATTGGAAAAGTTAGTAGAACAGGTTATAGAGAAGTTGATTTAATGTCTAATGAGGCTAAGAGTGTGAAGTTTAATGGGGCAATTCATTACCGTCCTTTAGGTAATGATCGTGTTGAAATAATCTGGAACTCTAAATATGGTAGAGGTAATACTATTTATCAAGGACAAAACCGTTACAGCCTGAAAAACTTCTTTATGGAACAGCATAAATTAGAGGTAAGAGGTAAAAACTTCTTTGTAAGAGGATATTATGCAGGTGAAGATGCAGGAGACTCATACGATACTCGTTTTGCTGCCATTAATATTAATAGTAAGTGGAAGCCTAATTCTGATTGGTTCCAACAATATGCTGCGGCTTATTTAGGAGCAATACCTGGAGTTCCTGCTTCAAATCATGCAGCTGCAAGAGCTGTTGCTGATACAGGAAGACCAGAACCAGGTTCAGCTGAATTTACGAGATTATTTAATGAAGTAACATCAGATCCAGACTTATTAACAGGTTCGAAGTTTAGAGATAATACAAGCTACTATCATGCTGATGGTAATTTAAACTTACGTGATTATATCGACTGGGCAGAGGTACAAGTAGGAGGTTCTTACAGACAGTATAGACTAAATTCTTATGGAACTATTTATACTGATAATGATGGACCTATTAAGTATGGAGAATACGGTGTATATACACAGATTCAAAAGAAAATGATGGACGATCGCTTAAAATTAACAGCTTCTGCACGTTATGATAAGTCAGATAATTTTAATGGTAATTTTACACCTAGAGTCTCATTAGCATATGCCGCAGGAGAAATGAAGAACCATAACTTTAGAGCATCATTCCAAACAGGTTTCCGTAATCCAACTACACAAGATCAATATATTGGTTTGGCTACAGGAGCAGGATATATTTTAGGAACAGCACCAGATAATATTGGTCGTTTTTCTACAACGACTACCGATTCATCAAATAATAATTATACTTTGACAGGAGAGGATGTGCTTAATAGAGGGTATTCTGCTGCATCAATTGATGCAGATAATCCTGAGTTAGTAAAAACATCCTTAGTAAAGCCTGAAAAAGTAAAATCTTTTGAGATTGGTTATCGTGCTGCGCTTCCATTAGGAGAAAATAAAATATCAATTGATTTTAGTACCTACTATAATATGTATTCTGATTTTATTTCAAATAAAAATGTGGTGGTTCTTTTAGATGAGAATAATACAAACCCTACTTTATCTGAGTTAAGAGATAGAGACAAGGTAAGAACTTTTAGTGTAAAAACAAATTCAACGGTTGATGTAAATTCTTACGGAGTAGGGTTAGGATTAAATACTAAGATTTTTAATGGATTCGATGTAGGATTAAACTATACATGGTCTAAATTTGATTTCGACCAAGCTAAGGATCCTGATTTTGAAGCTGGATTCAATACACCAGAACATAAAGTAAAAGCACAGTTTGGACATTCTAACCTATTTGAAAATTTTGGATTTAATGTAAGTGCTCGTTGGCAAAATGAATTTTATTGGCAATCAACTTTCTTAGAAGGTACAGTATCAGAAAGAACGGTACTGGATGCTCAAGTTAACTATACAATTCCTTCAATTAAGTCTGTATTTAAAGTAGGAGGTTCTAATTTAACAGGAAAAGAGTATTTAAGTGCTCCAGGAGTAGGTGCAATAGGTTCTCAATTTTATATCTCTTGGACAATCAATAACTAAAAAAATTCAACAATGAAAAATACAGTAAAATATACATTTTTATCTGCGTTATTTTTAGGTTTTGTTGCCTGTGATGTAGATAATAATTTACCCGAAATAAAAGGTGAAGCAGAAAGTACGATAGCATTAAGTGCTGGTAGTGCAGACTTTTCAAAATATGTTGCCATTGGAGCATCTTTTACAGCTGGTTTTACAGATAATGCTTTGTTTAAAACAGGTCAAGAAAATTCTTTTCCAAATACTTTAGCTAAAAAATTTGCTATGGTTGGTGGAGGAAATTTTACACAACCCTTAATGAATGATAATTATGGAGGTTTAATTTTAGCAGGAAATCCTGTACTACATCCAGTAACTGGAGAAAGGTTATTTGATGTAAGATTAACTTTCAATGGTGAGGGACCAATATCTTTAAGTAATGTTAACCCAGCGGCAATATCAACTACTGATTTTGCATTAAATAACCCAACAGGGCCATTTAATAATGTAGGAGTACCAGGAGCTAAGAGTACACATTTTATTGCACCAGGATATGGGAATTTAGCTAATTTCCCAGCAGCTGCAAACCCTTATGCTGTAAGAGTGGCAGGCAATACAGACGCTTCTATTATTGAATTAGCAGTTAGTCAAAGCCCAACATTTTTTACGTTGTCTGAGTTTGGAGGAAACGATGTGTTAGGATATGCCATCTCAGGAGGTGATGGATCTAGTCCAATTACAGCTACAGCAACTTTTGATTTTGCTTTAGGTACGGTTGAAACGGCTTTAAAAGCAACAGGAGCAAAAGGTGTAGTGGCAAACTTACCATATATTACAAGTTTACCTCATTTTACAACTGTACCGTACGCACCATTAGATCCAAGTAACCCAAGTTTTGGTTCACAAATACCTACGTTAAACAATGTTTTTGGAGCAATTAATGGTGTTTTTGCAGCGCTAGGAGTTCCAGAGCGTTCAATAGTTTTTGCTACAGATGCTGCTAGTGCTGTAGTTATTAAGGATGAATCATTAGTGTATATTGGAGATCAAATGACGCAGGCTTTTTTAGCTAGTCCAACTTTCCCTCCTTTTGTAGCGAGTTTTGGTTTGCCTACAGACAATACTACTTTACAGAAAGTAGCAGGTTTATTAGGAGCTTACTATGGGCAAGCAAGACAAGCAACGGCTGATGATTTATTAGTGCTACCTAGTAAGAATGTGATAGGAGAGGTAAATACGGATTCTGTTCAATTTTTAATGGCTCAAGGTTTACCACAACAGTTAGCAGGAATGTTTTCTGTAGAAGGGGTGTCTTTACCATTGGAAGATAAATGGGTTTTAGTTCCTAGTGAGCAGGCAGAAATTCAAGCAGCAACAGATGCTTATAATACAAGTCTTAAGACAATGGCTGATGCAAACGGGTATGCTTTTGTAGATTTTAAAGCAATTTTACAAGAAGCCTCTACAGTTGGTTTAGAATTTGGACGTTACAATATGAATACTAGTTTGGTAACTGGTGGTTTAGTTGGTTTGGATGGAATTCATTTAACAGGTAGAGGATATGCTTTAATGGCTAATAAAATGTTAGCAGCTATTGATGCAACATATGGATCTAACTTTAGTGTTGGAAAAAATGGTTTAGCAAAGCCAGATAATTATCCAACGAACTATTCGCCTACTTTACAATAAAGAGGTGATATAAAATAAAAAAAGCTGAGGATTAATCCTCAGCTTTTTTTTTGTCCTTATCATTATTGATAACGTATTTTTTATACTTTCCATCTTTGTACCTATGATAAATAAATAAGGGCATTAATATAAAAGACATATACATAACCCCTAATCCCATTACTATTTGTGCTTTGGGATGTTCTATATTTAACAAATAGGCGCCAGTTATCATCCATAATAAAAAGATGATAAAAAGTATTTTTATAACTGTTTTCATTGTATAAACATATTTATTACAAAAGTAAAAATCCTAAACAGGTAATGGCTTAGGATTTTTTTAATTTATTTAAGGCTTTTAAAAGCTATGCTTCCATTTTTTGTAACCAAGAACGTATATTTACCTCTTGATTAATAATGTCGCGTAATTCTTCTATTTTAACACGTTTTTGTTCCATAGTGTCTCTATGACGAATGGTAACAGTATTGTCTTCTAAAGTAT
The DNA here is from genome assembly GCF_050290165.1 of Tenacibaculum sp. Classification (GTDB taxonomy): domain Bacteria; phylum Bacteroidota; class Bacteroidia; order Flavobacteriales; family Flavobacteriaceae; genus Polaribacter. The sequence continues at coordinate 59,186 of NZ_JBNKHD010000012.1, forward strand.
CGTGATCAACAGTGATACAGAAAGGAGTTCCTGCTGCATCTTGACGACGATATCTTCTACCTACTGCATCTTTTTCATCGTAAGAAACGTTGAAATCCCATTTTAAATCATCAACAATTTTACGGGCTACTTCTGGTAAACCATCTTTTTTAACTAATGGTAAAATAGCAGCTTTGGTTGGTGCTAAAACAGCAGGTAATTTTAATACGGTTCTAGTTGTACCATTCTCTAGCTCTTCTTCTTGCAATGAGTTTGAAAAAACAGCTAGGAACATTCTGTCTAAACCAATAGACGTTTCTACTACGTATGGTACATAGCTTTTGTTTTCTTCTGGATCGAAATATTGTAATTTCTTTCCTGAATATTCTTCATGTGCTTTTAAGTCGAAATCGGTACGAGAGTGAATACCTTCTAATTCTTTGAAACCAAACGGGAATTTAAACTCTATATCAGCAGCAGCATCAGCATAATGCGCTAATTTTTCATGGTCATGGAAACGATAGTTGTCAGCCCCCATTCCTAATGATAAGTGCCATTTTAAACGGGTTTCTTTCCATTTTTCGTACCATTCTTTTTGAGTTCCTGGTTTTACAAAAAACTGCATTTCCATTTGCTCAAATTCGCGCATTCTAAAAATAAACTGGCGAGCTACAATCTCGTTACGGAAAGCTTTACCTGTTTGTGCAATTCCGAAAGGAATTTTCATACGACCTGTTTTTTGAACATTTAAGAAATTCACAAAAATTCCTTGTGCTGTTTCAGGACGTAAATATACTTGCATAGAACTTTCTGCCGAAGCTCCTAATTGAGTTCCGAACATTAAGTTAAATTGCTTTACCTCTGTCCAGTTTTTAGAACCAGTTAACGGATCAGCAATTTCTAATTCTTCAATCAAGGCTTTTACATCAGCTAAATCTTCCTTTTCTAAGGATTTTGCTAATCGGCTAAGAATAGTATCAATTCTTTTCTGATACTCTAAAACTCGTCCGTTAGTTGATACAAACTCTTCTTTGTTGAAAGTATCACCAAAACGTTTTGCAGCTTTTGCTACTTCTTTATCAATTTTAGCCTCAATTTTAGCACAGTAATCTTCTACTAAAACATCAGCTCTGTAACGTTTTTTAGAGTCTTTATTGTCAATTAATGGGTCGTTAAAAGCATCTACGTGACCTGAGGCTTTCCAAGTAGTTGGGTGCATTAATATTGAAGCATCAATACCAACAATATTTTCATGCATTTGCACCATTGCTTTCCACCAATATTCACGAATATTTTTCTTTAACTCTGCTCCGTTTTGAGCATAATCGTATACCGCACTTAATCCATCATAAATCTCTGATGATTGAAATACATAACCGTATTCTTTAGCGTGCGATAATACCTTTTTAAATTGATCTTCTTGTTTTGCCATTCTGCAAAAATAAATTAATTAAACTAAATAATTATTCTCAAAAATATACATTTGCAAAGAATTGCTAATTAATTAAAACTCTTTGAAAAGTCTATGAAAAAAAACTACATTATTTCTTTAGTATTTGCTTTAGTTTTCACAACATTAAAAGGGCAAGTACGTAAGATTAAAACTCCTGATTGGGTAACTTTAAATGAATATGAATTAAACCCAGAAATTGCTTCAAATGAAGTTGATCAAGGTAGTTTAATGTTATTGTACGATGAGCAAATAAACCTTGATAGTCAAGAAGACTACTTTAAAACAGCTACAAAAATTACTGAAAATGTTGGTGTTCAATCTTCGTCTACAATTAATATAGAGTACGATCCTAATTATCAAAAACTGTTTCTTCATTCATTGTTTGTAACAAGAGAAGGAAAGAAAATAGATAAATTAAAATCTTCTGAGTTTAATTTGTTGAGAAGAGAACTTAATGCTGAAAACTATATTTATGATGGGTCTATTACTGCAATGACCAATATTAGTGATGTTAGAGTTGGAGATGTTATAGAATATAGCTACACCATAAAAGGTTTTAATCCTATTCATAAAGGGAAGTATGCTTCTACCTTTAATCTTGAAACTTCAACACCTTTAGGTATGTTGTTTTTAAAATTTCAATCAACAAAACCATTACACACCAAGCTTTTTAACACCAAGGTTAAGTTAATTTCAGAAAAAAAGAACGGGAAAAACATTTATACAATAAATGAAAAAAATATTAAACCTTTTGAATATGAGGATAATATTCCTTCATGGCATATTACTTCTGCAGTTTTAAATATTAGTAACTATGGAGGTACTTGGAAGGAAGTTGTAGATTGGGGAATTAATGTTTTTAAACATAATGATAAACTATCTAATGCACTTGTAAAAAAGGTTGATGAAATTCAGGAAAATAATGAAACTGAAGGGCAGAAAATTAAAGCATCTTTAGATTTTGTTCAAAATGAAATTAGGTATTTAGGCTTAGAGAATGGTATTGGAGCTTACAAACCTTTTCCACCGAATAAAGTTTTTGAGCAACGTTATGGTGATTGTAAAGATAAAAGTTTATTGTTAGTTACAATGCTTAACAAAATGGGCATTGAAGCATATCCAATACTTGTTAGTACATATTTAAAGAATACGATAACGGCGTTATTTCCATCGGCATATCTTTTTGATCATTGTGTTGTGAAAATTATTGATAGTGACAAAAATGAACTTTATTATGATCCTACAATAACAAACCAAGGAGGTGAATATAACAGTACTCCTTTTCCTGATTATAGATATGGATTAGTGTTAAAAAAAGGGAATACAGAACTAGATGAGATAGCGCCGGTTAACAATAATTTAGTTGAAGTAACGGACAAATATGTCTTAAATAAAGAAACAAAAGGAGCTAGCTTAACAATAACAACGGTTTATTATAGTTCTGAAGCGGATGTAATTAGAGGATATTATAAAAACAATAGTATTTCTTCAATAAAAAAAGAATATGAAAGCTTTTATTCTAATTATTATACTACTATCCGAAGCCAAAAAAATCCTGAGTTTATTGATAACTTAAAAGAAAACAAGTTAACTGTAATTGAGTTATACCAAATTGACAGTATTTGGAAGCCATCTGTTTTTAATAACAACCAAGGTGTTATAGAGTTTTACCCGTATTCAATTACTAACTTACTTAGCATGCCTAGTAAGAATGAGAGAAACACACCTTTTTATTTAAGTTACCCAATTGAAAGAAGCCATAAAACAATTGTACAGTTACCAGGAAATTGGAATGTAGATCAAACCAGTTTTTCAGTAAATAATGACAACTTTTTTTATGATATGAATGTTTACTATGATAATAAAAGTAATATAGTTACAATTGATCATTTGTATAAAAGTCAAAAGGACCATGTAAATGTAGATGAGTTTAAATCTTTTTATTCAGATTTAAAAAAGTTAGATAATAATATTGGTTATAGTATTATGCAATATAATACTAACCTTAGTGCTGGTAATTGGTATAAAATTTTAGGGCCAATTATTTTTATTGCCTTATTAATTTTTTATTCATGGTTAGCTCTAAAATTATACAGGTACGATCCTAAGCCAATCATAGAGTCTTATTTTGAGGAAAATAAACAAATTGGTGGATGGTTGGTGCTAATAGCTATAGGGTTATGCTTTTCTCCTCTTAGAGTTATTTTTAATTTAATTTCTAATGATGTTTATATAACAGGAGAATGGATTTTATTATCTATGAACTCAAACTTTATGATTGGAGTTTTATTGTTTGTTGAGGTTTTGTTTAATTCTTTTATTCTTGTTTTTCTTCCTTTAGCTATAGTTTTGTTTTTTAAGAGAAGAAGTAGTTTTCCTAGAGTTTACTCTATCTTTTTAATAGGAAATTTTGTTTTTATATTAGTAGACTACATGTTAGCTAATAGTCTTTCGAATGAAAATATAATTAGTACTAATGAAACCAATACGCTATTAAGATTATTTATATCAACATCAATAATAGTTCCTTATTTGTTGATTTCAGAGCGTTCAAAAGAAACTTTTGTTATTAGATTACATAAAAAAAGCGATGTTTAAACATCGCTTTTTTTAATTTTTTGTTAGTATATGTTTATCGTAGGTTTATGGTAGTATTTCCTGCATACACACCATCAACAAAAGCACTAATTGTATATTTACCTTTTTTGATATCGTCACGGTTTACCAAAACCAAAGACACTAAGCTTAATTTAGTGTTGTTATAATTTACATCTAATGAGTCTGTGTATTGAATTTGGTTTCCATCTTTTAAAGGAGTTTTCCCTTTAGGAGCCACTACTTTTTTATCCTCATTCATAATTTGAATATGAACTAATTTTTGACCTGGAGTTGTAATAGGATTTTCTAAAAGATCAAAATTAATTCTAAAGGCATCTGTTCTGTTTGATCTAGATGTAGAGGTTAATTTCCCACTACTGCGCTCTTTCATAGCAATAGCTCTTACAGGTGTTGTTTTAATAATTCCACCAATAGCAACTTTAGCTTCTAGTTCTTTGTTTTTTTCAGATAAAGTTACGTTTGCACTATCTTTTTGCTGTAAAATTTCGTTAGCAATAACATTTTCTTGAGTTAAAGCTTCGTTGGCGCTATTTAAAGAGTCTATTTGTATAAATAGTTTTTTGTTTTCGCGTTCTAAACTAGCTAACCTTTTTCGATACTTGCTTAAAAGATTAAAGTTTTCAGATTTTAAACCTTTTATAGAATCACTTAGGTTTTTCATTTTAGCTAACTCCATATCTAATCTATCAGCTAATTGTTTTTTCTCTACCACAACACCTGTATAATCCTTAATCATTTCATCTAAATCTTGCTGTAATTCAGCTTTTTCTTCTTGAAATATTTTATGAAGATTTTCGTATTGATTCGATTTTTGAAAAGAATAATAAACAAGGATTAACGATAAGATTGCTAATACAATTATTAGGGCATTTTTCTTTTTTTGTTGGTTCATGATTTTAGGGGGGATTGATTAAGTTAATTTTAATATTTGTTTTTATTTAAGTGCTATAGTGTTATTGCCAACATGTACACCATTTACAAAAGCATTGATGTGGTATGTACCAGTATTTATTTTGTTATTATCTATATTAACGAGGGAAACTATTGATAATTGTTTGTTCTGATATTCAGTCACAAATACATCACTACACCATATATTTTTGTTATTTTTTAAATGTAACTTTTTTTGGGGAGAAAGGACATGTTCACTTTCGTCTAATATTTGAATACCTATTTCTTTTGGCCCAGAATTTATAAATTTATTTTCTAATAGATCAAAAGTTACTTTAAAAGCATCAGTTTTGCTTGACCTAGTTGTTGAGGTGTATTTTCCATTATTTCTTTTTCTCATAGCTCTTGCTTTTATAGGTGAAATTTCAATTACTTCAGCACTTGCTATTTTTTCTTTAAGCACTTGTTTCTCTATGTGTAAATAACGATTGATAGATGCTAGCTTAGTATTTTGATCTTCTTTCTTTATTAGGGCTTTATTAACACTATCGTTTTTAGAAAGAAGGTTATCGTTAATTTTATTAAGAGAGTCAATTTTAGAGAACAAGACTTTATTTTCTGCAACCAGTTCTTTAGTTTTCTTACTATAATATCGAATGAATTTATAGTCAGTTTCTTTTAAGTTTTTAACAGAATCTCTAAGTTGAACCACTCTATGGATTTTATCTTTTAGTTTTAAAGAAAATTCATTCTTTTTATAATAAGTCTCTTTATAATCTGTTATAATTGATGTTAATTCAGATTCTAACTCGTTTTTTTCGAGCTCAAAAACTTTTTTTAATTCAGTATACTCTTTAGCGTTTTGATAGGATAAAAATCCTATAACCATCACTAAAAGAAGTAAAAAGGCAGTGAAACCTTTATGTTTTATTTTGGAAGGGGTCATCATTACAAAAGATGAATATGATGGATATTTTTTTATAACTCGGGCTAATATACTATTTATTTTTTAACGCATTTATAAATAAAAGCAGGAGGGAAGTTTAAAGGTTCAAAACTTAAATTGATATTGTCACCAAAAACTTCTTTTAACTTTTTATAGTAGGTTAAACTATATTGATATTGAATGAATAACCCTTTTGGTTCAAGGAAATTATAGCTTTTTACTAAAATAGAATGAGATATTTCTTTAGGTATAATGGTTAATGGTAAGCTAGAAACAATATAATCGGTTTTTGAATATCCTAGTTTTTCAATTTCACCTTTAATATTTTCTGCTGAAGCTTTTAAGACGATTAATTGAGGATGTTTTATTTTCTTTAATTCTTTGTAAAAAGCGTCATTAATTTCAAAACAAATTAATACGGTATTAGGTTGAATTTTTTTTAAGATATGATGTGTAATTGCTCCATTCCCTGGGCCTAGTTCTACAATTACTTCTGCTGTATCAAAATCGAGATCTTCAAGCATTTTGTTTGCTAGATATCTAGAACTAGGAACTACTGTTCCAGAGGTTTTATAGTTTTTTACAGCTTCTTTAAAAAAATTAAACTTTTTACCCAAAATATAGTTTTCTTGTTACTTTTTGTATCTTTCTATTAAAAAATGGCTTGTAAAGATGCAATTTTTAAAAGATATATTCTATTTATTTTACCCTAACTTATGTGTTAATTGTGAAATTGCTTTACTACCCAACGAACAATTTTTATGTACCGTTTGTAAAAACGATCTACCAATTATAGACGATAACAAGCATATAAATGTTACATTAACGTCAACTTTTTATGGAAGAGTACCAGTACAAAATGTTCGTTCTTTTTTATACTATCAAAAAAGAGGGGTTACTCAAAAATTGATTCATCAATTAAAATATAAGAATCAAGCTGAAATAGGAGGGTTTATAGGAAATTGGTTTGGTGCTCAATTAAAAGAAGCGAAAGTCTTTACCAATGTAGATTATATTATTCCTGTACCACTACACCCAAAAAAGGAGAAAAAGAGAGGGTATAATCAGGTGACTTTATTTGGAGAAACTATGAGTAAGATTTTAAAGGTTGAATATAAACCTAATATTCTTATTAGAACTTCAAAAGCTACAACCCAAACATTAAAACAACGGTTTGAACGCTTTTCTGATAGCAAAACAAAATTTAAACTTGTTGATACTACAATTTTTGAAAACAAACATGTTCTTCTCATAGATGATGTCATCACCACAGGAGCAACGTTAGAAGCTTGTGCAAATGAGTTATTAAAAACTAAAAATATAACAATTAGTATTGCTACCATGGCCTATACACAAAAAGACTAACAGCATTCCATCTTAATTTACTACTTTTGAACTTGGATTTAAAACCATCAATTTGTGAGAAATAAACATCTTATTTTAGTAACACTTTTTGCATTTATAATAAGTAGTTGTGCCCGTAAAGGAAGGCCAGAAGGAGGTCCAAAAGATGAAAAAGCACCTATTATGGTTACTGCAAATCCACCTTATGAAACGATACATTTTAAAGAAAACAACATTCGTATTTATTTTGATGAATATATTGTTTTAAAAGATTTGCATAAGCAATTGGTGGTTTCTCCTCCAATGAAAAATCCACCACTAATTACACCTCAAGGAACACCTAGTAAATACATCAATATAAAAATCTTAGATACATTACAGCCCAATACAACGTATACTTTTAACTTCGGGAATGCAGTTCAAGATAATAATGAGAATAATAAGTTAGAGAGTTTTAAGTATGTGTTTTCTACAGGAGATTATATCGATTCCTTAAAAATTAAAGGAACAGTTGCCGATGCATTTGATAAAAAGGAAGTAAAAGAGGTAAGTGTATTGTTGTATAAATTAGATAGTTCTTATAACGACTCAATTATTTACAAGCAAAAGCCCAATTATGTAACCAGTACGTTAGATTCTACAAATTTTGAATTTAGTAATTTGCGTGAAGGTAAGTATTTAATGTTGGCTTTAAAGGAGCCAGGAAACGATTATGTTTTTAATAGCAAAACAGATAAGATTGGTTTTGTAGCAGACACCATTACATTACCTGCTGACAGCTTGGTAAATAAACCAATTCGTTTTTTTAAAGAAGTTCAACCGTATCAATTCAAAAGAGGGAAAGAGGTAACGAGAGGAAAAATTCAGTTTGGTTTTGAAGGAAAACAAGAAAATATGAATGTAGAGTTATTGTCAGAAGTTCCTGAAGACTTTAAGTCGTTTTCTGAGTTTGAAAAGGATAAAGATACCTTGAACTACTGGCACACTCCAATAGAAAAAGATTCTTTGAATTTTATAGTAAACAACCTAAACCTTAAGGATACTGTTACAGTGTTTTTAAGAAAAAAGAAAATAGATTCTTTATCCGTAGCATCAAGTGTAAGTGGTGTTTTACATTTAAAAGACACCATGTTTCTTCAAACCAACAATCCGATAGTCTCTTTTGATAAATCGAAGTTTTCATTGGTTGATAAAGATACTGTAGATGTAGCTTTTGAATTAAAAAAACAATCGATTAATAAACTAGCAGTGTTGTTTGAAAAGAAACCAAAACAAGGTTATGTTTTTAAAGGACTGCCTCAAGGAATAACCGATGTTTATGAGACTACAAATGATACCTTAGATTATAAATTTACTACTCGTGCTGTAGATGATTATGGTAGTATTGTATTAGATGTTAAAAAAGAAACGCCTTATCCCGTTATTATCCAATTACTAGTTAAAGATGAGGTAATGGAAACAGTTTGTCTTTCTGAATCTAAAAAAGTAGAGTTTACCTTGTTAGAACCAAAGGAATACAATGTGAGAGCCATTATTGATGAAAATAATAACCATGTTTGGGATACAGGAAACTTTTTAGAGCGTAGACAACCAGAGCAAATTCTTTATTTAGAAACTGTGTTTAAACTAAGAGCTAACTGGATTCAAAACGAAACATTTGTAATTAAATAAACGATATCAAGTAAAATAATGAGAAGTTATAAGGTTTAACTTCTCATTATTTTTGTTTTACTCCTTTGAAATAATGCAGATTGTTAACTCTGATGTTTATAACAGTTCTTCACAATAAAACCCATGATACTGCAATGCTTTTAAAACTGCATCTGCTTTAACCATTTGGGTTTCTACTCGAAGAATATTGTCACAATCCTCTAAATCAAAATTCCAGCGGTCATTTTTAGCAATCAAACGACTTAATGTAGGTTGCACAATTTTTATCTCCTTGTTTTTTGTAACAGATGTTTTAAATACCAAAACTGTTTTCATTTCAAATAATTTTGATTAACGTTCATAAAAATATGGGGGTTCAATACCTAAGGCACGTAAATAAACATATCCTTGTCCGCGATGGTGTATTTCATTATCCATAAAATAGAAGATTGACGACCAAACCGTACCTTCAAATTGACCAAAAATTTTAATGCTTTGTTGAAATTGTTCTGGTTTTATCTGTGCCCAATAAGTGTTTATTTCATTGGTAGCTTCATCCCAAAGTTCAAGAATTTTTGCTTTTTTGTTACCATGATCTACCTGTTCAATTAATTCTTGGATTTTTCCAGTAGCAATTTCTTTGATGCCAGGACCCGCTATACCTAAAAGCTCCATAACCATTTCGGCAAAAGTGCGCATGCCTCCAATAGAATAGTTAAAAAAGGCTTCTTCAGGAAAAGCTTCAATAACTCTTCGGGTTAAACCTCGGTGTCCTTGCCAATGTTTTAATAAATCAGAAGGGGTAATTACTTGTTCTAGTAATGTGGTTGTTGTTGATTCCATAATTGTAATTTTTATTATTTGAAACCAAAATTATGATGGGGTGGTGACAGCTTTATGTCAACAGTAAAAAATAAATTTTAAAAAATACTATTGACAAGCGGTTGTCACTTGCCGTATGTTTATTTGTATGCCATAAGAAGTGAAATCATTATGTTGAAGCCAAAATTTAAAACATACTTCAACCTGAAGTCCTATCTTTGGGAAATATGTTATTGCATTATGAGTATAGATACGGTAAAACGTTTTGATAGAATTATAGCTATTCTTATCCAATTGCAGTCCAAGCGTATTGTAAAGGCACAAGAATTAGCTGATAGATTTGAGGTAAGCCTACGTACCATTTATCGCGATATACGAACGCTTGAAGCCTCAGGGGTACCTATTATAAGCGAAGCAGGTGTTGGTTATTCTATTATGGAAGGATATCGTTTACCTCCTGTTATGTTTACAAGAGAAGAAGTAGGTAGTTTTGTGGCTGCCGAAAAGTTAATGCAAAAGTTTGTAGATAAATCGTTGGGGAATTACTACGAATCTGCCATGATGAAACTAAAATCGGTGTTACGTGGTCGTGAAAAAGATTGGATTTCGGCTTTAGAATCGCAAATATTGGTTGATCCTACACATAAATTATTCAATGAGAGTTTACCAAATGCACTTGAAACGTTGTTTGAAAGTATTGCTGAAAAAAGACAAGTGTTTTTGAAATATCAAGCGTTAAACAGTGAAATTCCTTCTGAGCGTTTTGTGGAGCCAGTTGGTATTTATCACGAATCAGGATTTTGGTATGTGTTAGCTTTTTGTCATTTAAGAAGCGAATACAGACAGTTTAGAACCGATAGAATGCTGGCTATTAAATCAACCCAAAATAATTTTACTAGAGAACATATTACATTAGATGAATATCGCAGTCAGTATGAAAATACCCCAAAAACAAAAGTTGTTATTTCTGTAGATAAAAGTGTGGTGCGATATATAAGCAATAGTAAATGGCAACACGGTTTTGTATCTGAAAAAAACAAAGGGAATCAAGTAGAAATGACTTTTATGACCCCCTATGTTGAACACGGTTTTTCAAGATGGTACATTGTGTTTTCAGATTATGCTAAAATAATTGAACCTGAGAGTTTAAAACTTCAGGTAAAGGAGATTTTAGAAAAAGCGATTACTAAACTTTAATGCGCTTCTAACCAATTTGCCCCTGTATCAATCTCAACATCTAACGGAACATTCATCTTAAAAGCATTTTCCATTTCTTGTTTAATGATAGGTTTAATGATATCAATTTCATCTTTATGAGCATCAAAAACCAATTCATCATGTACCTGTAGTAACATTTTCGATTTAAAGTTTTCTTGCTCAAAACGCTTGTAAATATTAATCATGGCAAGCTTAATAATATCAGCAGCAGAGCCTTGAATAGGTGCATTTACTGCGTTTCTTTCTGCAGCACCACGAACAATAGCATTTCGAGAATTGATATCTTTTAAATAACGACGACGTCCTAAAACAGTTTCTACATATCCGTGTTCACGAGCAAAATCTACTTGTTCAGCAATGTAACTTCTTAATTTAGGGTAGGTAGCGTAATAGGTGTCAATTAATTCTTTGGCTTCTGAACGCGTTAAATCGGTTTGATTACTCAATCCAAAGGCAGAAACTCCATAAATAATTCCGAAGTTTACCGTTTTAGCATTACTACGTTGCTCACGAGTTACTTCTTCAATAGGAACATTAAATACCTTAGCAGCAGTAGAGGCATGAATATCTTCTCCATGCTGAAAGGCTTTAATCATAGTTTCTTCTTCGCTTAAAGCAGCGATGATTCGTAATTCAATTTGACTGTAATCTGCCGCTAATAAAACATAATCTTCATTTCTTGGAATGAAAGCCTTACGTACTTCTTGTCCACGTTTTGTACGAATAGGAATGTTCTGTAAGTTCGGGTTGTTTGAACTTAAACGTCCAGTAGCAGCTACCGCTTGCGCATACACCGTGTGTACTCTTCCTGTTTTTGGGTTGATTTCATTAGGAAGCGCATCAACATAAGTACTTTGTAATTTTTTATACTGACGATATTCTAAAATATCAGCTACTATTTGATGATCTTTTGCTAAATACGAAAGTACATCTTCCGCAGTAGAATATTGTCCTGTTTTTGTTTTTTTAGGTTTGTCAACCAACTTTAATTTGTCAAATAGGATAGGGCCTAATTGCTTTGGAGAAGCAATGTTAAACTCTTCTCCAGCTTGTTGGTAAATGTTTTGTTCTAATTGCTGAATATCTTTGGTTAACTCAACTGATAAAGACTTTAAAAAGTCAGTATCTAAGTTAATTCCTTCAATTTCCATTGCTGATAATACAGAAACTAACGGGGTTTCAACGTCGTTGAACAGTTTGGTAACGTTTCCGCTTTCTAATTCCTTAGAAAAATGCTCTTTTAACTGGTAAGTTACATCTGCATCTTCTACAGCATATTCAGTTTGTTTCGGCAATTCAACTTCGCGCATAGAAAGTTGATTTTTACCTTTTTTACCAATCAATTCAGTTATTGAAACGGGTTGGTAGTTTAAATAGGTTTCAGAAAGTACATCCATGTTATGACGCATATCTGGATTGATAAGGTAATGCGCAATCATGGTGTCAAATAATTTACCTTTTACAGGTATATTGTAATTCGATAATACTTTGATGTCGTATTTTAAATTGTGACCTATTTTTTCAATAGTTTCCGTTTCAAAAAATGGACGGAACTCTTCTAAAATAGTTGTAGTTTCTTCTTGGTCTTCTGGAAAAGCAACATAGTATCCTTTGTTAGCTTCCCAAGAAAAAGCAATTCCAATTAATTCAACCTCTAATGCTTTTAAACCTGTTGTTTCAGTATCAAAACACACAGAGTTTTGTTCTAACAACTTTTCTAATAAAAGTTTTCTTGAAAGAGGTGTGTTGACTAACTGGTAAAAATGATTGGTGTTATCAATGGTTCTAAATCCGTTGATATTAGTTTCTTCTGAAGTGTTTCCACTACCTGGAGCTGCAAACAAATCGAATTGACCAGAAGTGCTAGCTTTTGCAGTTTTTGGTTTTTCAACAGAAGAAGAATTTTCTTGAATCTCTTCTGGAGAAGCAAATGTTTTTAAGAAGTTTTCTGTTAAACGACGGAACTCTAAATCAGTGAAAATTTCTTTGGTAGCCTCAATGTTTGGTTGTTCAAAAATTAGCTTATCCAGTTCTAATTCTACAGGAACATCTAGCATGATGGTGGCCAATTGTTTTGAAAGTAAACCAAGTTCCGCATTGGCTTCAATCTTTTCTTTCATTTTGCCTTTTAATTCATGGGTATTGGCAAGTAAGCCTTCCATAGAACCATAAGAAGCAATAAACTTTTTAGCTGTTTTTTCACCCACACCAGGTAATCCAGGAATATTATCAACAGAATCTCCCATCATACCTAAAAAGTCAATCACCTGTAATGGATCTTCAACTTCAAACTTAGCTTTTACTTCTTCAACTCCCCATTTTTCATATCCATTACCCATACGTGGTGGGCGATACATAAAAATGTTGTCAGAAACTAATTGAGCATAATCTTTATCAGGAGTTACCATGTATATTTGTAAACCTTCTTTTTCTGCTTTTTTAGCTAGGGTTCCTATAATATCGTCGGCTTCATATCCTTCTTTTACAATAGCAGGAATTTTCATGGCTTCTAATATTTTTTCAATATAAGGAACCGCAATTCGTATAGCTTCAGGAGTTTCTTGACGATTGGCTTTATAATCAGGAAAAACATCTACTCGATCTACACTTCCTCCTTTATCAAAACATACCGCTAAATAATCAGGCTTTTCGCGTTTTATTACATCCATTAAGGAATTTGTGAATCCCATAATTGCTGAGGTATCCAATCCTTTTGAGTTGATACGTGGATTTTTTATAAAAGCATAGTACCCTCTAAAAATAAGCGCGTATGCATCGAGTAAGAAAAGTCGTTTTTGATCTGCCATGGTATATATTAAGCCTGTTGAAATAAATTGTTGATACCGATTTGTTTACAAAAAGAAGTCGGTAATTATAGCTATTGTGTACTTCGCAGGTAAAGCTACGAAACTTTAACAAGATGTTAAAAACCAATTTTAAGAATCACAGTATCTTTGTTTTTTTGTAAATAAGAAAATATGTCTCGTTGGTTAGTAACACTTCTCATAATATCAGCACTAATTATTGTATTTGAAACATACGCTTTCCAAGCAATAAGAACGTTGACAAAAAGTAAATTTATTCATTACGGATGGTTATTGTTAGGTTTTTTAGCATACCTAAATTTCTTTTATATCATTTTTACTTATGATAGGAGTTCTGGTCAAACAAGAGAGTTTCAATGGGCTTTCGGAATGCTTTTATTAGCGATGTTACCTAAGTTAATTATACTAGTAATGATGTTTGGGGAAGATGTGGTAAGAGGAATTCAGAAAGGGATTTCGTTTTTTTCAAGAGAAGAAACCAAAACATTGGCAAGCAGAAGAAGTTTTGTAGCTAAATTAGCTTTAGGATTAGCAGCCATTCCATTTGCTACCATACTTTATGGTATTTTTAAAGGGAAATACAATTTTAAAGTACTGAAATATCAATTAAAATTTAAAGACTTACCTGAGGCGTTTGATGGTTTTACAATTACACATATTTCTGATGTTCATTCGGGAAGTTTTGATAATAAAGAGAAGATTCAGTACGGAGTTGATTTAATTAATGAGCAACAGTCGGATGTAATTTTATTTACAGGTGATGTCGTAAATAACTTTGCTCATGAAATGAATGATTGGATTCCTATGTTTTCTGAATTAAAAGCTCCTATAGGTAAATATTCAATTCTTGGGAATCACGATTATGGCGATTATTCTCAATGGGATTCAGAAGAGGCTAAAAAAGCCAATTTTAAAGCCATTAAGGAGATTCATCCTAAAATAGGGTTCGATTTATTGTTGAATGAAAATCGTTATATTGAAAAGGATGGACAACGAATAGCATTGATTGGTATTGAAAACTGGGGAAAAGGATTTAATAAAGCTGGAGATTTACAAAAAGCTTCTGAGGGAATTCAACAAGATGATTTTAAGATATTGCTTTCTCACGATCCTAGTCATTGGGAGTATAAGGTAAAGGAAAACAATTTTAACTATCATTTGACGTTAAGTGGTCATACACACGGTTTACAATTTGGAATTGAAATTCCGGGGTGGATTAAATGGAGTCCTGCTAAATATATGTACAAACAATGGGCTGGTTTGTATGAAGAATTTGGAAGGTATGTTAATGTAAATCGAGGCTTTGGATACCATGCTTTTCCAGGTAGAGTAGGTATTTGGCCTGAAATTACCGTAATAGAACTAAAAAAAGCTTGATTCACAGTATTTTTAAGGTTAAAATAATATTTACCTAACAAAAAATTAGTAATTTTAGACTCCTTACTGATAAAACTTATGCAAAAGATGACAAAGTTTGGTGAAATTATAAGTATTAACAAACCAGTGTTAATTGATTTTTATGCAGATTGGAGTGATTTTGAACCTAGTTTAGATACGCTTCGAGATGTGGCTGCTGCTTTAGGAGACAAAGCTAAAGTAATTAAGATTGATATTAGAAAAAATGAAATTCTTGCTGAGGCTTTGCGCGTCAAAGGAAATCCTACATTTATGATTTATAAAAATGGAGAGATGAAATGGCGTCAAACAGGTGAGCAAGATGCGAATACGCTAATTGGTTTGGTGCAACAATACGTTTAAGAAATCACCTTAAATTCGTAACCTCTCTCTGAAAATTTTTGTAGTAATATAGGCAGTGTGTAATATAGTTTATCACTGGCTTTTATGCTGTCGTGAAAAACGACAATGCTTCCGTTTTGCGTATTGTTAAGTACATTTTGTACACACTTTTCTTTTGAAACTGTCTTGTCAAAATCAGCCGATAATACATCCCACATAATAATTTTATAGCCTTTTGCTATCAATCGCCTTGCCTGACTTCTCTTGATTTTTCCATAAGGAGGACGAAATAGTTTTTGCTGTGTATTGGTTGAGGTGTATGATTGCTGAATTGATTTTTCAGCCAACTCAATATTTTCAAGATAGCTAGTATTGTTGCTTTTCCAGCCATTTAAATGATTAAACGTGTGGTTTCCTACGGAATGCCCTTCGGTAATAATTCTTGAAAAAATAGCTGGGTGTTTTCGAATATTATCCCCAATGCAAAAAAAGGTAGCTTTTGCGTTGAATTGTTGCAATTGGTCAAGTACAAATTCGGTTACTTCAGGGATAGGGCCGTCATCAAAAGTGAGATAAATAGTTTTTTTATTAGAAGAAAAAGACCACGTATACTTAGCAAATAATTGTTTAAGTATACGTGGTGTTTTTATAAAATACAACCTCATTAATTAAGGTTTAATGGTGTCTAGCACTTCAGGAACTTCAGGCTCTTCATCAGGCATTAAATGTTTGAATAAACGAGCGTGATTTATATAATCTTCAAAAAACTTTTTACCATAAGCTTGGTCTTTGTCGTATCTAGTAATTTGTTGCACTAAATTTTGATACATATACAAAGTAGTTTCTAAATTATCAATAACCAACTCTATATCATTGCCTTTAAAAGTACTGTAATATTGAAGTTTTTGTTTAAAAATGTCAGCTAAGGTATCAGCAGTTTCATGAGCCTTATCAACATCACCTATACGATAATACAGTTCAGGGTACCCTAAAGAGAAATTGTAGTGATCAAAATCTTTAATAGGCATTTTGTACAATGATAAATCTAACACGTCTTTAGCTTTTACAGAGTCTCCTTCTTGTAAAAACTCTTCTGATAAGCGAATTAAATTGTTGCGTAATGAAATAGCATTTCTCTTGCTTTGTTCATCAAGGTATATTTTACCATTATTGATTGTTTTCCAGTCCCATTTATTCACATTGGCAAGCATTTTTTCAGGGTCAATACGTCCCATGTCAAAAATAGTTCTTCCTTGGTTTGAGGTTTTAATAGGAACCAGTTTATACGCCATTCCGTCTAATTGTAAATAATCTTTCAACCAGATGTATTCCTCATCAGCATTGGCCCCTCCTGTAAAATAAATAGGTCGTTTCCAGTCGAAGTTGTTTAAAATGTCTAGCATTAAAAGACGTGCTTTTGATAATCCTCTATCATCTACAGTAATATCAATGTAGTCTACAATTTTATCAGCATCTTTTTGAGCTACTAATCCTGTTTTTAACACGTTTTCTTTATTTACAGGAATACGAATTCTATTGGTTGGGTAGAATTTTTCTTTTGACCCTTCACCAGTTTCTAAATAAGTAGCATCATTATCACTAGCAATCCATCTCATAAAATCTTTTATAGACAGTACAGAATCTTTTAACTGCGGAATAGGATAATGATATGCCATATCTAATGTGCCATATTTGTATTGATCGTGTGTCAACTGCGATGGAATAGGATCCGCATCATAGGTTTTCTTTTTCATTTGATCGATGTACCAATCCGTTTGAAAAAGACTTGTGTTTACAATCTTAATATCTCTACGTACACCTTCTATTTGTTGCATGTACCAAAGAGGGAAAGTATCATTATCACCAATAGTGAAAAGGATAGCATTCGGGTCACAGCTCTCTAAATAGGTTTGTGCGTTTAATTGTGCTAAATAACGATCAGCTCTGTCGTGATCATCCCAGTTTTGGAAGCCCATTAATGTAGGGACAGCAAGTAACGAAACTACAGATACCGCTATAGCTACAATTCGTTTGCTGGCATACTTTTTAAAGTAATCATAAAGCGCTAATACTCCAAAACCAATCCAAATGGCAAACACATAAAACGAGCCAACTACTGCATAATCACGTTCACGTGGCTCAAATGGCTTAGGGTTTGTGTAAAATATGATGGCAAATCCAGTAAACACAAAGAATAAGGTAAGTACATAAAGGTTCTTTTTGTCTCTGTTTACTTGATATAATAAACCTATAATCCCTAAAATAAAAGGGAAGAAGAAATAGACATTACGACCTTTATTGTTTTTGATATCGTCAGGTAAGTTTTCTTGTGAGCCTAAACGAGCTTCGTCAATAAATTTAATACCACTTAACCAGTTTCCATTTTCAACATCTAAATGACCTTGTATGTCGTTTTGACGTCCAACGAAATTCCACATAAAATAACGTCCGTACATGTAGCCAAACTGATAATCAATCATAAACTTTATGTTTTCTATAAAAGTAGGACGTCTTTTACTACGAGCAGGAATTCCAGCAATACTTTTGTATTGTTGTTCAGATCCTGGATCAACCATACGAGGGATGAATCCTTTATGTTTGCTTGAGTAATTAGGAATTACATTTTTGTATTTGTTTACAATTACATATTTACCATCCTTTTTTTCGTACTTAGGTTTGTCATCTTTGTACGGATTTTCAGCATCTTGTTCTCTGTCGAAGGCAACAGAATAGTAATTGTCGTAAAAAACATTCGCATCACCATATTGTTCACGATTATAGTAGGCCAATAACTCACGTGCACTTGATGGGTTATTTTCGTTGATAATAGTATCTGCATTGGCACGAATTGGTAACATTAACCAAGACGAGAACCCAATCATGATAAATAATACAGATAGTATCAATGTATTTGCGGTAACAAAGTTCTTTTTACGCGTGTATTTTAATCCAAAAAAGAAAAGTCCAATTAAAACAAGTGCTGCAATGATGGTTCCTGAATTATATGGTAATCCTATTTGATTGATAAAGAATAATTCAGCAACACTAAAGAATTTTAAGGTAAAAGGGAATAGGAATTTAAAGACAAAGGCTAAAACTAATATCGCAACTACGGTTGCAATCGCTGTTGTTTTTACTGTGATGTCTTTATATGTTTTGAAGAAATACAATAAAACAATGGAAGGAATTACTAGTAATGACAAGATGTGTACTCCAAAAGACAATCCTACTACAAAACTGATTAATACTAACCATTTATTCCCTCTAGGAGTGCTTAGTTCACTTTCCCAACGTAAGCCTAACCAGAATAATATTGCCATTAAGAAAGATGACATTGCATACACTTCACCTTCAACTGCACTAAACCAAAAACTATCTGAAAATGTATAGGCTAAAGCACCTACTAATCCACTACCTAGTACAGCGATTGCCTCATTTTTACTAAAGTTTCCATTTTTTACAGCCATTTTTCTAGCCAAATTGGTAATGGTCCAGAACATGAATAAAATGGTAAAAGCACTAGCTAATCCTGACATAAAGTTGACCATTCTAGCCCATTGACTAGGATCGCTGCTAAACATAGCAAAAAAAGCACCCAACATCTGGAATAAAGGAGCTCCCGGTGGATGTCCTACTTCTAAATTTACTGCGGTTGAAATATATTCTCCACAATCCCAAGAACTTACTGTAGGTTCAAGGGTTAGGGTATAAGTGATTAACGCTACTGCAAATGAAACCCATCCTAAAATTATGTTCCATTTTTTATAGTTAAACTCAGTCATAGTTTTTTATCTAGATATAAAGTACGAATGTATTAATTACTTATGATTTTTTGTTGATAACAAAAATATAATTTTGAGTAAACTCATAACTCGAGAACTGATATAAAGTTGTGTTAAATGAAAAAAAACACAAAAAATTTGTCAAAATAAAAGTTTGTATTATATTTGCACCCGCAATAAGCAATTGGCCTATGGTGTAATGGTAACACACCGGTTTTTGGTACCGATATTCAAGGTTCGAGTCCTTGTAGGCCAACAAAAAGTCTTAACTAATTTTAGTTAAGACTTTTTTATTTTCTTTATTATAAGTTTTACTGTTTTCAAAACATTACACTTCGATGATTGATTAAAAGAATTTATGATTATTGAGTGTTTTTTATTTTGAAAATATTGTTTATTTGCCTAAAAAAAGCATGTAATTATATTGTTATGAAGTTTATATATATCTATTGTATTCTGTTTTTTTCGTTATCTACTTTTTGCCAAGATAAGAGCAAAAGAAAATATGATGATGGGAATTTTGTTTATGAGTTTCATGTATCTGATGGGGATAAGGTAAGTTTGAGGAAAGGAGTACGCTTTTATTGGTACAGCATTGAAGGAATAAAATCATCCATATATGGAGTTAGAGGAAAAGTTCTTAATGGTTTGTTTGTTAAGGTTTTGTCTAGTTCTGGAGATATGGTTGAGAGAGGAAGTTTTCTTAATGGTTTAAAAGAAGGCGAATGGAAAGAATGGTATAATGGAGGAGGACAAAAAAAAATTGAGTTTTGGAATAAGGGGCTTAGAGAAGGTAGACTTCAGTTGTTTGATGTGAGATCTAATTTATTAAAGGAAGGATGTTATAAAAAGGGAAGAAAAGAAGGAAGGTGGGAAGAGTATATAGGCGATACAAGAATTGTTAATAATTGGTTTAATGGTTTCTTAAATGGTAAATATGAGGAGTATAAAAATGGAGAACTGATTAAATATGGTTGGTATAGCAGAGGGGTGAAGCACGGTATATGGTGGAATAAGGAAGAAAGAGTGAAAAAGAAATTCAAAAAAGGAAAGTTGGTAGATGAAGATGCTAAAACATTTTGGGATAAGCTGCGTAAAAAGAAAGATTCAATCTAGCTCTTTGTCATATGCATTACTCGTAATAATAGTAATAAGTGTATTGTTGTTTACTCTCATAATGCTTGTTAGTCTTAGTAATAAGGTTTTTACAAGGTTAGAGACTGATAATGCTCTAATAGAAGAAGCTGAATCAACAATAAATTATGCTTTAGTAAATCATAATGGTATAAAGAAGAGGTATGTAAAAGTGCCTTTAACAGGGGGGGGGGGCAATGCCAAGGTTAGAAAAAGTTATTGGGGGGCTCTAAAAATGCTTCAGTATGAAGTGAGTTTTAAAGGAGATACTATCAAAGAAGCACTTTTTATAGAAGATGAGGTAAGCGACAGTACAGTTTTGTTTTTGTCAAGAAATGATAAGCATTTTTTTTTGGGAGGGAAATCAATTATAGAAGGAGATGTTAAGGTGCCATTTAAAGAAATTGCTAACTTAAATCTATCTGGGTATGAAGGTAGTTTTATACATAAAAGAGGGAATATAAAAGAAGCAATAAATGAATTACCTACACCTAGAGAGTTTCATACAAAAGAAAATACTGTTAATATTTCCGAAGAGAGAATTTACAATGAAAAGATAAATAGTTTTTTTAGTAAGACAAAAAAAACCAGATTTTCAGCAAATACAGTTGAGAATTTAAATCTTTCAGGAAACTATATAATAGAATCAGAGAATAAAATTCTGCTGAAAAACAATAACAAATTAAACGATGTAATAGTAATAGGGGCTACTGTTGAGCTTGAAGAAGGTTTTAAAGGAGCAATTCAAATATACGCTACAGAAAAAATAATAATTAATAAAAATGTAGAGTTACAGTATCCTTCAGTTGTTTATTTAGAAGGTAGTAATAAAGATGTTGAGATTAAAATAGGGAAAGGAAGTGAAATATCGGGTTTAATTGTTGGTGTTTCAGATAGAAAGGAAGATAGTAAAGTGATAGTATTAGAGAATTCCAGCATATATGGAGATTTATATTGTTCAGGAGAGGTAGAGTTTAAAGGAGAGATGTATGGAGGGATGTATGTTCGTGAATTTTATTTGAAAACAGAAGAATCAGAGTATCAAAATGCATTATTAGATTTTAAGTTGTTTAAACTTCCAAAGTTTTTTTACAGGATAAATGCAATTGGTGTTAATGATAGTTTATGCGAGGTTATAAAAAAGGTAAGGTAAAAGCAAGTTCATTATATGAAAGTGTAGTTGCTATTGCAATAATAGCGATAGCTATTACAATGGGACTTATGATATTCTTTAATGTAACTAATAATGTGAGTAATCAAGTAATATATCATCAATTATTAAATAAGGTTGAGCAAATTAGGTATGATTCTAATATAATTGATGAAAAAAAAGAGAAAAACTATTTTTTTAAAGGGTATAACATTATTCGGAGAAGAAAAAATAAAGGTAAAAAAAGGTTTTTGTTGGAGATAATTGTTTTGAAAAATGATAAAGTAATTTTAAAAAAAGAGTATTTTCTCAGAGATGATGAAAAGTAAATTAAAGTCATACACTATTATTGAAATGCTAATTAGTATGTTAATAATTAGCGTTGTTGTTGTTGTTACATATGCTCTATTCTCTTCGTTAACTAGACAGTTATATATGTTTACCGAAACAGAAGACAGTTTGTTAGAATATACATATTTTAAAAATGCATTAAAAAGAGATGTGTTTGAATGTGAAAAATTAAAAGTAAAAAAAGAGGTTGTAAAATTGAAGTATAAAGACAAAGAGATTAGATATGTTCTTGGGGAAGGTGTTGTTTATAGAGAAGAGGGAAGAATAATTGATACTTTTTTTGTTAAGGCAGGAGTAGAGAAAATTAATCCAGTTTTCATTAAAGAGAATGGTGAAAAGTTAACGTTGAGTTTTGTTCTTGATGTCGATATTCTGAAGGAGAAAACACATGTGTTTATTAAGAAAGATTATGGGGTTGATGTTTTGGTTAATAGTTTTTTAGGGTATGAAAATTAATGTAAGAGAGTTTAAACAAGAAACACCTTCAAAAAAAAAGGATTCAAAACCAGTGTTATCTAGATTAACACATGTTTTGAAATACAAACTTAGTGATAAGATTAAGTCGAAATTTTATAGAGAACTAAAAGTACTATTGAAATCAGGAATAACTGTTGAGGAGGCTTTATTTATTTTAATGAATCAAACTTCAAAAAAAGAATTAAAATCTCTTATGATTAAAACTCATCAAGAGTTGCTGAAAGGAAGGTCTCTGGTAGATTCAATTGCTGTAACTAACTCTTTTTCGCCTTTTGAAATCAATACACTTGCAATAGGAGAAGAAACTAAAAGTCTACCTAAAGTCTTAGCGGAGTTAGAGGTTTTTTATGATAGGAAGCATAAATTAAAAAGTCAGATAATAACTGTATTGACATATCCCTTTTTTGTCATTCTTATAACGATAGCTGTTTTAATATTTATGTTAAGAAGTGTTGTTCCAATGTTCGAAAAAGTTTTTAGGCAGTTCAATAGTGAATTACCTAGTTTAACAAGAAAGATAATATATATTTCCAATAACTTTTCTTATATAATGGCTTTTTTTACATGCGCTACGGTGTTAGTTGTATTTGTGTATATAAAATATAGAAACACTGAAAAATATAGGAAGTTAATATCAAAGATACTGCTGGGACTTCCTTTTATAGGAGGGATGATAAAAGCAGTCTATTTATCAAGATTTTGTAGAGCATTAAATTTATTGTTGTCGTCAAGAGTTTCATTGGTAGAATCATTGGGCTTTGTGAAAATGATGATTGGGTTTTATCCAATAGAAAGTTCTATAGATAGAATCAAGGATGATATTGTTAAAGGAAGTTCTTTTAGTGATAGTCTAAAAAAACATAAAATATATGATGTGAATTTAGTCTCAATGGTTAAAGTGTCAGAGGAAGTGAACGAATTAGATGAAATGTTTAATTATCTGACAGAACAGTATACAGAAGAGGTTGATACAAAATCAAAGAGATTAGGGGTGTTGATAGAGCCATTTATTATTATTATCATAGGAGGATTAGTAGGTACAATAATGATAGCAATGTATTTACCAATGTTTGATTTAAGTAAAATATTAAACTCAAATTAATTTATATATTTGCCCCCAAAAAAAAATATGAAAAAAAATAAAAATCGTTTAAAAGCATACTCTTTAAGTGAAATTTTAGTTGTCTTAGCAATTATAGGAATTCTTATTTTATTGGTAATGCCTAGCCAAACAGCAGTAATATCTCAAGCGAAATCTTTAGAAGCTCAAAATATGTTAGCTCATTTACATGGCTTACAAAAAAATTACTTTTACAGACACTCAAAGTATGCTGATAATTTTGAAGATTTAGGTTTTGAGCAAGAAAAAACAATAGAGGAAAACGGTCAAGCCGTATATCTGATAACTATAGAAGAAGCTTCAAGTAATAGTTTTGTGGCTAAAGCAAGGGCTTTAGCAGATTTTGACGGTGATGGAGTGTTTAATGAATGGCAGATTGACGAAAAAAGAAATCTAAAAGAGACTGTTAAAGATTAATGCTACCCTTTTTATATATTCTACTTTCTGTTTGTTTAATAATGATATTTCTTCAAGATTGCAAAGATAGAGAGGTACATATTGTGTGTTTTCTTGGGGTACTAATCTTATCAAGTCTTATTTTCTATCTTAAAGAGAATCTTTTCTACAATTTATACATGAATATGTTGTTTTTAGGGGTTAATCTAATCCTCTTATGGGCATATATGTATTTAAAGGGGAAGAAGGTTACTGAAGATTTTTTTTTAGGAATAGCTATTGGAGACATAGTGTTTTTAGTTGTAATTATTCCTTTATTTAGTTTTGCGAATTATGCTGTTTTTTATATAGTAGGAATGTGTTTTTCATTAATTCTTCACATAATAGTACAAAAAAGAAAATTAGATGAGAGAAAAACGGTGCCTTTAGCAGGATATTTATCATTTTTTTTAATGATAACACTATTTTTAGGAGAGGTATTGGGTTTTGATTTTTACAACGGATATTTTTTATAGATGAAGAATCTTGATAGTATAATAACCAAGGAATTTGCTTGGCATTATAGGGTTATACCCAAGGAAGAAAACGAAGAGGAAATAACATTTTTCATAGATGAAGAAAAAGAAATAAAAACAGTCGTTAATGACCTTAAAATAATTTTAGGAAAAAAAATAAAAGTAGTTCCTAGAAAATCTTTTGAAATAGAAAAACTACTGGTTTTAAAATACAGAACAACAGAAGAAGTTGCTAAAAAAATTAAAGCAAGTGTTTTAGAAGAAGTCATAAACGAAGCTATATCTTTTAGTAGTAGTGATATTCATTTTGAAATTTATGAAGATTATACCAGAGTGCGATACAGGATTGACGGGGTACTAGTTGAGAAAAAAAGAATAAAAAAAGATCTTTACGCTGAGATAGTTAATATTGTTAAAATCCAGTCAAATCTTGATATTACGGAAAAGAGATTGCCTCAAGATGGAAGAGCAAAGATTGATGGTTATGATATTAGAGTTTCTGTACTACCTACTCAATTTGGAGAAAAAATTGTAATGAGAATTCTAGGGAAGAATACAGATAATCTACAATTATCCTCAATAGGTTTTGAAGAAAAAGAACTTAAAAAATATATTGAGTCAGTAAATAAGAGTAATGGCATAATACTTATTAGTGGACCAACAGGTTCTGGTAAAACAACAACTTTGTATGCAACGTTAAAGATGTTGAATAATACAGAGAAGAATATAATGACGATTGAAGACCCTATTGAGTATGTATTAGATGGTGTTAATCAAATACAACTTAATGAGGAGATAGGCTTAACATTTTCAAGCGCTTTACGCTCTTTTTTAAGACAAGATCCAGATATTATTATGTTAGGTGAGATTAGAGATAAAGAAACTTCTGAAATGGCTGTTAGAGCTTCTTTAACTGGGCATCTAGTATTGTCAACAATCCATACAAATTCTGCATTGGGAACCATTTCAAGATTGATAGATATGGGCATTCCTTCATTTTTACTTTCGGAAACTATAAACGCTACATTAGCTCAACGTTTACTTAGAAAATTGTGTAATGAGTGTAAGAGTAAAGAAAATTTTAGCAAAGAAATGCTTCCAAGTACATACAAAGTTCAAAGAAAGATAGAATATCATTATGAACCTGTGGGGTGCGAAAAGTGTCATTATACAGGTTACAAAGGTAGGAGAGCAATTTATGAATTAGTTGTTATAGATAATGATATAGCAAGAGAAATGAATAAAAAAGAGCAAGATTATTCAAAAATCATTAAAGAAAAAGGAATAAAAACTCTTCCAGAAAAAGCATTTGACTTATTGGAAAAGGGAGAAACTTCATTGAAAGAAATTTATTCAATACTTATTAATGCTAATTAAATGAAAAAAAAAATACTATTACTTTTAATTTTATTCGTTCAATTTGCTTTTGGGCAAGATAATACACGAATAAAATTAGAAAAACTCTCAGAAATAGAACCCGGATTAAATGAGTTAGTGCAAGTTAACGTGTCTCAAATTTCTTTGTACGATTTTGTAACGGCATTAAGTAACGAGCATAAACTTAATGTGAGTGTTGAAGAGTCATTAGATCAAAGTGTAATCAATAATTTTTATAATGTTAAGGTCAAAGATGTTTTTTTGTTTTTAATAGAAAAATACAACTTGGATGTTCAGTTTTTGGACAAAATTATAATCCTTAGTAAAAAGAAAATTGTTAAAGAGAAAAAATCTCCCAAAAAGATAAATGTTTCTTATAACTCTCAAAAAGAGCTATTGTCTTTAAACTTGGTTAGAGATACTTTGTTTCTTGTATCTAAAGAAATAACCAATAAAACTCAAAAAAATATAATTGTATCTCCAAAAGTTAAAAATAACCTCATAACTAGTTATGTACTTGATAAGTCTGTGGATTTAACATTAGATATGCTCTCTAAAGCAAATGGACTTGAAGTAACTAAAGATCAAAAAGGGTATTATTTTATTGATGCTAAATCGAAAAAGGAGATACAGAATAAAATTGAACAATCTCATACCATTAAAGGAAACAGAATCACTAGAAGAAATGATAACTTATATGTTAAATTAAATAATGATGGTTCGATTGATGTAGCGGCGGATGAGGTTCCTATAATAGATGTGCTTTATAATGTAGCACTTAAATCTAATCAAAATTATTTTTTGTATTCTAAAATAGATGAAAACCTAACGACATCTTTTTCAGTTAAGAGTTTAAATTTTGAAGAGGTTTTAGAGCATTTATTGAAAGGAACGAGGTATACTTTTAAAAAAGAAGTCGATTACTTTTTAATTGGGGAAAAAAATAAGGAAGGACTGAGAATAACTGAGTTGATAAGGATGAAAAATAGAGCAGTTGAAAATGTTCAAAGATCGATTCCTTCTCGAATAATTTCCGAACTCGAAATAAAAGAATTTAAAGAACTAAATGGTATAGTAGTTACAGGACATTTCTCCGCAATTCAAGAATTAAAGTCTTTTTTAAAGCAAATAGATAAGAATGTGCCAGTAATCCAAATTGAGGTTATAATTTTTCAATATGAAAAATCACATGAGATTCAAACAGGGTTAAAAGCAGGATTTGATAGTGAGCAAACTTCATCTTTGAAAAATGCATTTCCAACAACGGATGTTAAATTAAACTCAAATAATATTAATAAGTTAATAGATGCTTTTAATGGCTTAGGAATAGTTAATCTAGGGAAAGTTCCTCAGAATTTTTATTTAGGATTAAAAGCTTTAGAAAATAATGCTATTATTAAGTTAGAGTCTACACCCAAAATAGCCACTTTGAATGGGCATGAGGCAAATTTTAAAATAGGAGCAACAGATTATTATTTTGAACAAACCAATCAACTCATAACAGGAGGTGTTGGAAATAATGATGTATTACAGTCAGGACAATGGCGTCCTACAGAAGCTAATTTAAGTCTGAAAATCAAGCCTTTTGTATCTAAGGATGAAAATGTGACTTTAAATATTGTGGTTGAAAAAAGTGCTTTTACGGGAAGAGTTGGAGAGACAGCTCCTCCAAGTAAAACAACACAACAATTTGAATCTTTAATCAGAGTTAAAAATGGAGAAATGATTTTGTTGGGTGGACTTGATGAGGCAGAAAAAAAGAATTCAGGAACCGGAACTCCATTTTTTTCTAGGATACCAATTATTAAATGGTTTTTTAGTGGGCGAAACAAGAAGAAGAAAAAAACGAAACTACATATGTTTATCAAGCCAACAGTCTATTATTAATTATGAAAATTTTTCAATTAAAAGAAGAGATAGCTGTAGTAAGAGTCTTATTCTATAAAGGAATAGTAAAATATCTTTACACAAGAGTTTGTAGAATAGGAGAAGTTTTAGAGCTTGACAAAGAAAGTCTTCATATTACCAATTCACTTGAAGAATTAAAGCAGGTTGTAATGGATCAACCTGTTGTATTAATATTCTTAGGAGATGAAGTATTATACTCAGAAAATGAAGTTCTTTTCAAGTCTTCAGAAAGTAAGTTTTACTCAACTCGTTATGATTCAGATAAATCTGAAAAGAGGTTTTTAGCATTAATAAGAAAAAGTGTCGTAGATTCTTTGATTGATGAATTTTCAAACAAACAGTTTTTTTTATTAGATATTTATATTGGGGGGATAATTTTTAATCTGTTATTTAAGAATAATCTATCAAACGAAGAAGAACTTGTTGGTGGAATACTTTTAAAATATGAAGAAGGAGTTTGTACACATGTAGAACCTTCTTTTGAGGAAGTATACTTGACAGATAAGTTAACTGTTAATGAAGAGATATTGATATTATCGTCAGTGTTTAATTGTTTTTATCCGTCTAATAATATTATAAATGTATATGAAGGGGAGGTTTTAGATGAAAACAAAGAAGAGTTAAAACATAAGGTAGAGTTTAATTTTATAAGTAAAATAAGTGTCATTATTTTATTAATAGTTGCAATTCTAAGTTATTCTGTGGGAAAGTTTTTTGCTTTTAAAAATTCAGAAATTGAAGTTCAGCGTAGCGTGGAGGCTAGTAAGCAAAGACAATTAAAAGAGCTAAAGCAAAGAGAGCAGCAACAAATGGGTATGTTACAACTTTCAGGTTTTTATAAAACCAATATTTTATCCTTTTATGTTAACGAGTTAGTTAAAACGTTACCTGAAAAAGTTAAGTTGTCAGGACTAGAAG
Organism: Tenacibaculum sp.; assembly: GCF_050290165.1. Classification (GTDB taxonomy): domain Bacteria; phylum Bacteroidota; class Bacteroidia; order Flavobacteriales; family Flavobacteriaceae; genus Polaribacter. The sequence continues at coordinate 87,798 of NZ_JBNKHD010000012.1, forward strand.
TTTTTCCTCATAAGAAAGAATTAAAAGAAAATAAAAAAATTGTTATTAATGAAAAGCAAATACTTGTAGAAGGTTCTTTTGAAGATATGAGTGATTTTAATGCTTGGATAAACAAACTTAAAAGCGTTCTAAGTGTAGAAAAGATAAATATAGTTAAATATGAAAAAGAGAGAGATGAAACAAATTTTGAAATACAAGTTTTGTTAAAATGATGAATAGAAAATTTACCTATAAAGTAAAAAAGAAGCTACTTTTTTTATTCACATTATTATTGGTGATAGTAATTTATCAGAGGGTTTTAAAAAGGACTTATCATGAAACATCAAACTATTTTTTCCACTCTTCAAAAAATATAAATCAAGAAAGAATTAAAGATTCCATATTGAGTTTAAAGGATAAAGTTGAGCAAATAGAAGAGGCCTTGGGAGAAGATGACTTTGATGAAAATTTCATTCAACAGGAAATTTTAGAGTTTTTATCAAATAAGAGTAAAGAAAATGTAGTAGAAATAACAAACTTGAAGAAAACTCATATTGTAAAGGAAAAAGAGTATACTCTAGTCACTACTTTTTTCACCTTAAAAGGAAGTTACAATTCACTAATAAAAATAATGTACGAAGTCGAAAGGGAATTCAAAAAGTCTAAACTCAATAGTGTAGGTTTTTATAAGAAAAAAAACCATTCGTTAAAGAGAGAAGAGTTGCATGCAGAGTTACTTTTTCAAAACTTTAAAAGCAATTAGATTTTGAGTAAAGCAATAATAAATAGAATACTACTAATAATAGTTCTTTCAATATGGGGAGGGGTAATATATAAATTCTTTTATAGTAAAGGCAAGGAGAGTGCTGTTAGTGATAGAGTCATTAATAATACATTTGTTGTAAAAAAAAGTAGTAATAAGAATTTTGAGTTATTCTTTTGTGAGAGAGATCCCTTTCTAGGGAAAGCTAAAATTAAAAAAAAGGTAGTTGAAAAAAAACAAACGATAAAGAAAAGAAAAAAGAGAAAAAAAGTAACCTGGCCTGCTGTAAAATATTTAGGAACATTAAAAAAAGAAACAGGCGAAGAACTGGTACTGTTAAAAGTTAAAGGAGCTTTTGTGAAAATGAAAAAAGGGGAAAAAATAAAAGAATATGAATTTTTTGTTTACAAGGTTTACAGAGATTCAATATTATTAAAACAAGAAGCAGAAAAAAGGATAATAAAAAAATAAAGAAAGTATGAAGTCTAAATATATATGGAGTGCAATTAATAGTTTGTTGATAGTAGGTTTACTAATTTGGAGTGTTTTTTTAATGCAGAACAAAAAAAAGACAATTGTGTTTATTGATAATGTAAGGGTTTTTAAAGAATTTAATATGACAAAAGAACTAGGAAGGATAAATGAAGAAAAGTATAAGCCAGAATTAGTGGCTTACGATAGCTTAGTTAAGGCAATGTCTATTGTAGAAAGTGATTTAAAAAACAAGAATAGCAAAGTAGATAAAAAAGAAACTGAAAAATATCTTGATTTAAAAAGAAGGGTATCTAACAAAGAAAAAGAGCTAGAAGAGATACGCATATATGTTAAAAATGAAATTAATAAAAAAGTATGGACTAGGTTAAATGCTTATGTTAAAGATTATGGAGAAGAAAACAATTTTGATCTTATTATAGGGGCACAAGGAAGTGGTAATATAATGTATGGTAATTCTACCATTGATTATACAGATGAATTTATCAACTATGCAAATTTTAAATATGAAGGGAATTAAAAAGAAGTTGGTTACAATACTTGGAATTTCTCTTTTTGTAGGTTGTAATATAAAAAAAGAAGAAAGAAAAAGTGTGAAAAATGAAATTACAAACAATAGTAATGAGAAGATTTCCAGGGGTTTAAGCAATGATTTGGTGAATGAAACTAACTTTAAAGATAATGTAAAGTTTTTTGAGTTTAATAATCAGGATTATAAAGGATTTAAAAAAACAATTTTAATTGAAGATGTTTTTTATACAGCAGCAATACTGCCAAAAGATTATTATATTTTAAAAAATCTAGATCAAAAGGATTCATTAGACCTTTATAGAGAAAAATTAAAAAAAGAAGAAGTTATTCAGTTAGATTTTCAACAGATCGAAGGAGAAGATTTGTTTAAAAAGAAAAATTTTGATTATGAGAAGTGTGTAAAATATTTGTCTTTTAATATAAAGAGAGATTTTTATGCAATAACAAGTAAAGGAGATACCATTAAACCAAAAGGAGTTTTTTTTGAAAGAAACTACACATTAGCTCCTTATAAAAGGGTTTTAATCTTTTTTTCTTTTCCTTATGAGATAAACACTGAAGTAAAACTTGTTTATAACGATAAATTGTTTGAAAAAGGAATACTTAAATTTTTATTAAAAAAATAATTTTTTATACTTTCGCGCTGCTTAAATAAGAAATAAAAAAATAACGCTTAAAAAGAAAAAGTAACACACACATACATTCCGTTTTTTTCCAAATGAAATTTTATAGAACCAACCATTTTTTTAAGGTTATATCTGTGTATATAGCCCTAAATATCATTTTTCCTCAAACTTTTGTTTATAAGACTTATGCTTTAACAGGAGGTCCGTCACAACCAGAGTTTAATTCATTTACACCTATAGGTACATCCGATATGGTAGATCTTACATCGGGAGACTTTAATTACAATATTCCAATAATGGATGTTGGTGGTTATCCATTAAATTTATCCTATAATTCTGGAGTAAATATGGACCAGGAGGCTTCATGGGTAGGGTTAGGTTGGAATTTAAACGTAGGTCAAATAAAAAGAAACGTAAGAGGGTTGCCAGATGATTTTGATGGAGATAAATTAATTTATGAAAACAACTTTAAAGCTAATAGAACAGTTGGAGCACATTTTGGAGTAGGTGGATCTATTTTTGGTAAAAGTGAGTTGTTAGGAGCTAATATCGGTTTAGGGGTACAGTACAATAACTATGACGGAGTGACTACTACGCCTTCAATAGGAATCTCTTTTAAATTGTCTGATGCAGCAAGTGTAGGGGTTAATGTTTCAGGGTCAGTAGCAGACGGTCCAACAGTAAGTCCGTCTATTTCTTTAAGTACGAAATTAGGAGAAAAAGGGGTATTGTCAACACAAGCATCTTTAGGAGCATCAATTAATTCAAGGCAAGCTTTAACTTCTTTGAGTTTAAGTGCGGGGTTAGGTTATAAAAGTCTAAATTTTGGTCAGGGAGGTTTAATTATTTCTAATAATGATAACATCTTGTTTACTCCTACTAAAAGAGTTTCAGTATTAACTGATAATTTCACATTTAATGCGGCTGTAGGAGGTACAACTTTTGGTATCAGTGGTCAGGTTAAAGTAACTGGGTATGGCTCTACACAATACATTAACCCAAAAGAGAAATGGAAAGAAGTAAAAGGGTTTGGTTATGAAAATACTGATAAAAATGAAGCTTCTAATAACGGAGTGTTGGACTTTAATAGGGAAAAAGATGGTAATTTTTCAAAAAACACAACCATTTTACCTATTACCAATTATACGTACGATATGTATTCTATCAATGGGCAAGGGATTTCAGGAGCTTTTAGACCTTATCGAAGTCAAATAGGTTTTATTAATGATCCAACGGTAGTTGATTCTGGAACAAGCAAAAGCTTTGGTGTAGAAGTTCAAGGAGGGTGGATTTTTGCCGTAGGAGTAGACGTTGAAATGTCTGATACTTACGCAAGAACAGGACTTTGGGATAAAAATGGAAAAAATTATGCTCTAGAAAATTTTAAAGTAAGCAAAAAGGAAAGTAATAACTTAGATTATGAGAAAGTATACTTTAGAAATACAGGAGAATTAAATGTAGATAGTGAAAATGAAGTAGGAGGTTTGTTTACGGATTTATTAGACGCAGAATCTCCAGTGGGAATAGGTATTTCAGGGAAAAGATATAAAAGAAGAACAGTAAACCAGTTCAATAGAATAGATAATAAAGACCCTAAATCATTTGAAGGAAAATTACAAAGAGAAAATAGATTACTGCGTAATCAGTTAATTCAAAAAGTAACTGTTGATAACGCCAAAAAATTTGATTCTATATTTTTTACACTTAATGAAAATGCACGACCACATCATACAGCAGGGTTTAATGTTATAAAACCAGATGGTAGTAGATATGTATATGGTAAAACTGCATATAATAAAGTAAAAAAGGAAGCAACATTTGCTATTAATGAAACAAATTCTAGTGGATGTTCACCTGATGGTTTAGTGGAATATATTCCAAATATTGAAAATACTAGTGGGAATAATGCAGGGATTGATAATTTTTTCAATAGAATAACAACACCTGCTTATGCGCATTCATATTTACTAACCAGTGTCTTGTCAACAGATTATGAAGACCGAACAGGAGATGGTATTTCGGATGATGATTTTGGTAGTTACACAAAGTTTAATTATTCAGATGCTTATGACTATAAATGGAGGGTTCCTTACCAAGAAAACAGAGCGACTTTAAACAAAGGGTTATACTCTCATGAAAACGATCAAAAAGGAAACTATGTGTATGGAGAGAGAGAGCAGGTGTATATAAATACAATTGAAACCAAAACACATATTGCTGTTTTTAAATTATCAGACAGAAAAGACGGTTATGCAGTTAAAGGAGAAAATGGAGGTAGATCAGCAACTGTTACAAGTAAAAAAATAGATAAAATTTTGCTGTATTCTAAGAAAGAGTATCAAGAAAAAAAGGAAAATGCCACTCCTATAAAAACAGCACATTTTGTTTATGATTATTCTTTGTGTAAAGAATTACCAAATAACAATAATTCAACGGAGCTATTAGAAAATGAATTATCAAACGATGGAGGTAAACTAACATTAAAAAAAGTGTTTTTTACCTATGAGAATTCTAACATGGGAGCATATATGCCATATGAGTTCAATTATGGTCAAATAGATACTAATAATGACGGTGTTTTTGATGATGTTTCCAACCCTAATTATGATTTAAAAGGGTATGATATTTGGGGTAACTATAAGGCTAATACAGGTAGTTGTGATTTAAATGACGAGCCTTCTAGTTCAGAATTTCCTTATACACTTCAAAATAGTCAACAAGAAGCTGACAAAAACACAACTGCTTGGACATTAACATCTTTAAGACTACCTTCAGGTGGTAATATGGGGGTGCAATATGAGTCGGACGACTATCAGTATGTTCAGAATAAAGAAATAATGCAGCTGTATCAGGTTATAGGTGTAGGAGAAAAAGCGATACCTGAAAATGATCAATTCTTAAAAAATACTGTACTGTATTCATTTTGGGATAATAAGTACCTATATGTGAAAATCCCTGAAAATCAAAAAGAATTTAAAGCGGAAGATTTTTATAAAGGGATTGAAGATAAACCTGTTTTCTTCAAGTTTTTATTAAGCATGACAAAAATGAAAAATCAATTTGATTTTGTCTCAGGGTATTTAAATTTTGATAAGAATAGGGAGATAACGAAAATTAATGATTCTGAAGGGAATAATTATCTATCTATACCTATGGAGTTTGTAAAACTTGATGGTAAGTCTGGTGATAGAAAGGTGAATCCGATTTCTAAGGCAGGTATGTACTTTGGACGAAAAAACATGAACAGGATTGTTTATAGTCAAGGAGGAGAATATAGGAATGATGATTTTGTCTCTGTAGTTGAAGATTTAGTAGGATCGATAGGGAGCTTATTTGATATAGGAGTAGCGCCTAATCAAAAATTAAGAGATAAAGGTTGCGCTAATAAGTTTAAACCCAAAAAATCGTGGTTACGTTTAGTAAATCCTACTAAAAGAAAGTTTGGAGGAGGAGTTAGGGTTAAAAAACTCCAAATGAGTGATAACTGGGATGTGATGACAGGAAACGATGACAACCCATTGTACAAAAAATTCTATGGACAGGTGTATTCTTATGAAAAAGAAGATGGAACAACAAGCGGTGTTGCTACTTTTGAACCTAATGGAAGTAAAGAAAATCCATTTGTAATGCCTTTCTATGATAAAAGTCCTTCTGGAGCAGATAAAGTATTGGCTCCTAAAGAATCTAACTTTGTAGAAAAACCAATAGGAGAATCATTTTTCCCTTCCCCAGCAGTTACCTATGGTAGAGTAACGGTAAAAAACATTCCTTATGAAGGAGTTAGTAAGCATGCTACTGGTAAAGTTGTACACGAATATTATACGTCGTTTGATTATCCAACAGTAACAAAACATTCTGAATTAGACAAGAGAAATTTATTTTATGATAAAACAGGATCTATTAAAAACTTATTGAGCTTTAGTGTAAAAAAGCATATAACAGCATCACAAGGTTTTGTGATTGAATGTAATGATATGAATGGAAAACCTAAAGGGCAATGGGTATATGCAGAGAATCAAGAGAACCCTTTATCAGGTGTTGAGTATAAATATTATGAGAAAGGTAGTGGAGAAATAGAAAATAGAGTTAGTGTAGTAGATGAGAAAGGAGTCATAAGTCAAAAATTAGTAGGTGTAAATTATGATGTTGTTAATGATTTTAGAGAAAGTTATTCTAGAGAAAGGACAGTAGGTGTAAATTTAAATGTAGCTGGATTTTTAGTGTGGATTTGTCCAGCGATAATACCAGGTTCTTTACCTAAATATGCGAAACATGAAACCGTTTTACATACTGCTGTAACAACTAAGGTGATACAAAAGCATGGTTTGTTAAAAGAGAAGATAGCGTACGATTTAGGAGCGAAAGCTTCAACGCAAAATATTGCTTGGGACGCTAATACAGGTCAAGTTTTAGTAACCAAAACAGTTAACGAGTATGATGATGCTTATTTTAATATTAACTATCCAGCCTATTGGAAGTACAAAGGTATGGGAGCAGCTAGTAAAAATATTGCCGTGTCAGGAAGTTTTATTCCTGTTGAAGGGAATAAGTTTAAACTAAGTAATGGAATAGCAAATGAATATTTACTACCAGGTGATGAGCTTTACGTTTCATATAAGAAGATAATAATGGAACTAGGGTTGTTTAATGCATACAAGGATATTAACGAGAAGGTATGGGTTTTAAATGTAGAAGGAAATGAAGTTATCTTAATGAAGCAGAATGGAGAGATTTTAAATGATTGCCCTGAAGAGGATAGAATAGATCAGAATGTAACTTTTGAGGTGGCACGTTCAGGACATAGAAATTTACAAAATGCTTCTATGGCAAGTATCACAACTAAGATTAACCCAATAGTAAATGATGATACAACGTATAGACAAACACTACCTTCTTTTTATAACGTTAATCCACAAGATTCTAAAATTATAAATAGTAGCGCAGTTGAATATAGCGATTACTGGAAACCTGTAAATGAGAAAGGGAATAAGTATTATGTTGAGGAGCCAACAATGTATCAATCATACCCTAATGCTCCTGAAGGAAGTACAGATAATGTAAATAATACAGCACTATTAAATACATATGATAAGTATAATATAAACCCATATGTATACAATATAAGAGGAGATTGGAGAGCGAAAAGATCTTGGGCTTACTTAACAGGAAGATACCATTCAGATAATGTAAATACGAGAGAAGATGGGTATTTTACAAGCTTTACACCATTTTATAAATATGGTAATGGTGAATGGGAAATCAATGCAGAAGCTATTGATAAGAGTTCGGCAAAAAAATGGACTTTTGCTAGTGAAGTAACCCAATATGCACCATACGGTGTAGAGTTAGAAAACAAAGATGCTTTAAATAGATACTCAGCAGCGCAGTATGGTTATAATTACACATTACCTACAGCTGTGGCTTCAAATACTATGTATAAAGAAATTGGTTTTGATGGTTTTGAAGACTATGAAGAAACAAAGGAAGCAGGAACAAGCTCACATTTTAGCTTTAGAGATATTTATGGTGTCGACGCTTATACGATGGCTACCGAAAAAGAAGCCCATACAGGAAGAAAAAGTATAGCGGTAACACCAAAATCTAGAGTAAGTTTAATAAAGAACTTAAAAGATGTCAATACTACAGAGGTTCAAGATTGTGTATCAGCAAACCCATGTCCACCAATTACCAGTGGAGTAGATGATATAGATGGCGATGGTATACATAATGATTGCGATAACTGTCCTAACATTGGTAATCCAGATCAAATGGATAGTGATGGAAATGGAACAGGTGATGTTTGTGAAAAAAATGTGGAAAGTTTTACAATTAAAGATATCATTACAGGTGAAGTAGGGTGTGATTACAATGTTACTTTTACTATTGTAGGACAACCCAATAAAACCATTACTTATTTTAATGGGGGGGTAGAGAGTACAGTCACCCTTAATACTGAAGGAGAAGCACAAGTAGTAACTGGAGCTTCAGCTCCAGGAGATTATGCATGCGAAGATCTTTATGCTACACCATCAACTAGTGTTGGTACAGCAAAAGTAATAATTACTGATGTCAATGGAGAAGTTAAGTTAAATAGATCAAAATCCTTCACTTGTGGAGATTGTATGTATAAAGAAGAATCTGTTAGGGTTACAGCAGAGAATATTGTTATAACACGTTCTGTTTGTGGGTTTACAGCTGAATTTGATATCGTGGGTAGTCCTAATTCAAATGCTAAATATTATGTAAACGGTTATGAATATAATATTGCATTGGGTTCTACAGGAAGGAAAAGAGTTACGCATTCTAATAATAGAGTTACTGATTTAAACGCTTGTGCTGATCCTACTCCTGGTCAATATTTCGAAAAAGAGATGGTGGTTTCAGATGCATTCACGGGTATACTTCTTGTTGAGAATGGAAATTTTAGCTGTAATGATTGTAACTAAGAAAAAGAAAATGAAAAATTACATATATATTATTATAGTCTTATTTTTTCTTTTTGGAAAAGAAAATATGTTAGCTCAAAAAAAAGCTCCAAAGGCTCAAAAAATAGAGTTAAAAAGGCAAAAATTAGATAAAAAAAGACAAAAAATAGAGTTAAAAAGGCAAAGAAAAGACTTTAAAGATCAAAAAATAGAGCTGAAAAGGCAAAAAGTGGATCAAAAAGATCAAAAAATAGATCTAAGATTACAAGCAATAGACCTAGAAGTACCAGAATGTCAATACACATATACACTTCAAGATTTTAAAGCGGATGCTGTAACAGATAGTTCTGTTGGATTATCGTGGTTAAGTTATGCAAATGAACCAGGAGGATATACTGCTAGTGCAGAGATAGTATATGGTTATAAAGACTTTCATATCGTTAACACAACAGAATATCTAGGAATAGCAAATACGTATTCTACTAATAGTTGGACATTTAATAATTTACAAGCTAATACAGAATACGATTTTTACATAAAACTCATATGTCAGGATGTTGAGTATTGGACAAAAGCAACTGCAAAAACACTAACAGGTTGTACACCTGCACCTGTGGCTCTTGATACTGGAAGTTTTTTAGCTTATGGCGCCTCTACAGAGAGTGTTAGAATTCATTGGAAATCTGGAGTTAATTCGAGTTCCCCTCTAACTATTGCTTATGGTAAAGCTGGAGTTTTTGATTTAGCGAATGCAAGCACCTATAAAACGATAACAACACCCACTAATATTAACGAGTTTTATATACTTGGTTTGGAGCCTTCTACAGCTTATGTTTTTTATATAAAAGCAGAGTGTCAAAGCAATGATTTATACGTAGGACCTGTAGAAGCTACAACTTTAAGCGATATAACAGGAGTTAATATAGATATTGAAGCAATAAAAGCTACGCCAGGTACTTCATTTAGACCTATATATGAAAAAAAGTACGTAATAAGTGGTTGGGTGAAAGAAGAAGGTGTTAACAGCAACCAACAAGCTGTTTATACTAATTCAGCAATTAGGTTGTATACGCTAGCTCTTGAAGGGGGAGCGTTGTCAGATCCTGTAGCAATAGGTGATTTTTATCCAAAGGGTAATGTTATTGATGGATGGCAGAGAATTGAAGAAGTATTTGTTATAAAAACTCCAAATGGAGGAGAAGTTACCCCTAATAACTTAATTATAGAATTAATTAATAGTTCCTCTGAAACTACTAGTTACTTTGACGATATAAGAATCTTCCCATTCAATGCAAGTATAAAGAGCTTTGTATATGATAACAAAACAAAGAAATTAATGGCAGAGTTAGATGAAAATAACTATGCTACATATTACGAATATGATAAAGAAGGAGGTTTGGTAAGAGTAAAAAAGGAAACTTCTAAAGGAATATATACAATACAAGAAACAAGGTCTAGTAATGCCAAAAATTAATAAACTAACAAAAATAACAGTCCTGTTATTTTTTGCATCTTTTTCTTCTATCATTGCTCAAAATAATGTGAAAAATGTGCTTGAATTATATAAAAGTAGAGTTGAAAAAGATAAAGAATATCAAGTAAATCTTACTTATAAAATTTACAAAGGACATTCGGAAACTTTAGCGTATGAAGTTCAAAAAGGAACTTTTTATAAGAAGTTAAATAACTCGTATACTAATTTAAGTAATGTAGAAATAATAAACACAGCAAATACATATTTAAAAATTAATCATGATGAAAAAGCAATATTAATAGATAATGGAGTTGAAAAACCTGAAGATTTACATTTGGGGTTAGAGGAGTTATTTAAATATTTAGATGCAAAAATAATTGAGGAAGATTCTAAAATTTGGAAAATTAAACTTACCCCAAAAGGAAGTATCACCCAATTGCCTTTTAATCAATTAATAATTGAGTTAGATAAAAGAACTTATAGATTAAAAAGACAATTGTTCTATTATTTAGCTAAAATGAATTTTTCTGATGATCTAAGAAAATCTGATGAAGCAAATGTAAAATTAGAAGTTTTATTTGACGGGTATAAAACATCAAACTTAGAAGCCTTAAACAAGGTCTTTACTATTGAAAGATACATAAAAAAAGAAAAAGAGGCATACAAACCCTTAGGAGCTATAAGACAATATGAGGTAGTAAACCTTAAAACAAATAAAGAGTTATAAAAAAAGAACTATGATAAGAACTTTACGATTTTTAAATAAGTCACGCTGTTTATTATTTTTATTAATACTTACGAGTGTAAAATTTTATGCACAAGACTTAGTCGTTACTGATGCAGTTTATAATTCTACAAATGTTTTTTTGGATGCAAACAGCACATCTGTAATTGCGTCTAAAAAAAGTTATGTAGAACTTGGTATTTTGAAGGATACTGCACCTTATACTAAGGGTACAACTACAGTAAAACTTAATGTAGAAGAGTTAGATGCTTACGGAGCTGTTACAACTACAAGACAATTGGAGTTGAATGTAGTGAATAATCAATCAAATACTAGAGATTTATATAAAGATGTTGCTGTCAAATCATTCTCTTCATTTGGTGTTAAGGTTAAGGTTTTAGAAATAAAATATGATGAATCTGGACTCATTTCATTCAATAATCCAGGAAATGTATATATAAAAGTATGGAGTGATAATGATGTTATTTCTGAACTTCCTGAATTACCTAGCTTTGGATTACAAATAAAAGAAAATAATACTACCAATGAGTTAGAGTTTACATGGAGCAAGATAAATAATGTAGAAAGTTATGAGCTTGAATGGAGTTGGGTAGATAACTATGGAAAACCTAGTAAAGGAGGAGTGGTGAGTTTTTTAACGTCTTCAGATATACCTTTTAGTACTAAAGATTTTTCACAAAGTAATACTAGAATCGAAACAAGTGATGATAACTATAAAATATCTAATATATATGATAATGGTTTTATCGTAGCAAGAATTAGAGGAGTAGGTAGGTTTTTAGATGCAAGTAAAAAATCAAAAAAATACACAAAATGGAGTTCTGTAGGAGGTGATGATTGGAAAGTTTCTAATTGGACACATTTTGAAATTAAGAATATTGAAGGAGCTACTAAAAACTGGCAATATCAGGCTTCATATGCAGAACAAGGAAAGAAGAAAGAAGTAGTTAGTTATTTTGATGGAACCTTACGTAACCGTCAAACGGTTACCAAAATAAATACAGATGACAATGTAATAGTAGGTGAAGTTATATACGATGCCCAAGGTAGACCTTCAGTAGAAGTTTTACCTGTTCCTACAGAGAAAAAAGCTATTAATTACTACAATGACTTTAACAAAAATTTAAATAATCAAATCTACACCTATAAAGATTTTGATATAGATAGTGAAACTAAATGTGAGAATCCTGTTTTAAGTATGTCAAATACAACAGGAGCAAGTAAATATTATTCTAGTAATACAACAGTAAAAAATAATTGGCAAGATTTTGTTCCAGACGCTAAAGGCTTTCCTTTTTCACAGGTAGAGTACACACCAGATAATACTGGTCGTATCAATAGAAAAAGTGGTGTGGGAGAAAATCACCAATTAGGTACTGGGCATGAAATGAGGTATTTCTACACAACTCCAAATAAAGTAGAACTAACTCGTTTATTTGGAAGTGAAAATGTAGGAAATTTAGAGCACTATAAAAAAAATATAGTCATTGACCCAAATAAGCAAACCAGTGTAAGTTACATTGATGCACAAGGTAGAACAATTGCTACAGCATTAGTAGGTGATAGCCCTATTAATATGGTTGGCCTAAAAGAAGAAAAAGGTGAGGGAGATTTAACACATAATACCATAACAGAAAGTATCTTACAAAACAGAAGCACAAGTAGTTTTGAACCATCTAATACAGATGATACTTTTATTAGTAATAAACAAGTTATTTCATATCAAGAGAACACACGTTTTGACTTTACATATAATATAAACCAAGAAAAAAGCTATACACCAATTGAGTGTAATGAAGGATTAACTTTTCCATTTACATATGATTTTAATTTTTCGGTAAAGAATGAATGTGGTGATGAATTTGTAGTACCATCTGAGGCAAATGATATAATTGTAGGAGAGGTAAGTAAGCAAAAGGAATTCAATGTTGTATTACCTTTAGGAACTTATGGAGTTGCTAAAAAACTGATGGTAAATAAAGACTCATTAAATTTTTATGCAGATAAATACATTAGTCAGTTTACGAACCCTGAAAACAATTGTTATGTAGATCCTAATGATTTTGCACCTAAGGTAGAGGTGAAAAGTTGTTTAACTGTTTGTCAATTATGTGTGTTAGACTATGGGATAGATATGGTTATTTATGACAAAGATGGAAATCAACTTACCGTAGCCCAATATAAGCAAGAACAAAATACATATGTTACAACCGAACTTAATAAACTGTATGCTTCGTTAAGTGTTACTTTTGAGTATGATGGAGTAGGAGATTTAGGGTGGAGTGATAAGTCTATAGATATTTTTGATGTAAAACAAAACGAACTTTGGTTAATAGAAGATTTTAATAAAGGGTATTCATATAAATATACCAAAGAAGCCTATACAGAGGCTCAAGAAACTTATATAACAACAAGTTTAAGATTATACTTTGAGGTAAGCGATGGTTTTGATTATGGTTTAGACCATAAGTTACAAATACCGAGTGCTTTTTTAGAAAAGCAACCTCTAGTAGAAGGATTAGAAGCCACATATCAGCAAGAGTTTAAAGAAGGGGTAGCGACATGTGAAGCACCTTGTGACACAACTCAAATGGTTTTTGACGGATGTGATATTTCTGAAACCTTATTATTAAATGATATGAGTCCTAGAGGGCAGTATGGTGACTTTGAAGATGATTTAGACGATAACGCAGAAGGAGAATTAATTGTAGTAAATCCACTAAGTATTTTTAACGAAAATAACAGCTTGCCACATGAAGGTACCGAACCTAATAATTGGCGTAAACCTTTTGGAGGAAAATATTTAGATGCGGATGGACAAGAGTCTAAAATAGAGTTAATACTATTCAATGGTAAATATGAACCAGAATATAATGGTGATTATTTTGAAGAAGATGGGAAAAAATGGGTGCGCCCACAAAATTTAAAAAGTGTTTTTGATTTTGTAGATAATTGGCAAGAATCGTGGGCCAAATCATTACTGCCATATCACCCAGAGTACGAATATTACCTATATGCACAAGCACAATGTAAATTAACTAGTGAGATAGACGTATACGATCCTCGTAGAAAAGTTGTACAAAAACAAACATTAAGCTCTGATGAGTTTGATTCATATATTGGACAAATAGAGTCGTATGCAAATGCAAAAGAAGCAGGGTTATTAAGCACGGAGTTAAATGGGGAGCTAAAATTATTTGATAATGACCCCTATTTTAATACTATAATTCCAGGAGTGAATGATGATTTAGCAGCACGACGAGACATTATGCACTATGCAATTACTAAGATGTATGAATATATGGTAGGTGGACCACCTGACTATGGTAAAGACAGGTTGGAAGATCCATTGAATCCACTTAGAATGTTAGAAGCTGCTTATATGGCGGTTATAGGCAATGGAGTTCAAGAAGATTATAAAAGTAAAGATGAAAGACCAGCTTTCACCTTATCATTAGTTGAAAGTTTGCCTGAAAGCCAACAGAATTTAGTATGGCAAACATACAGTTCTTTTTATACATCGTTGAAGAAAAAAATTCAACATGTGTTCATGAATCATTATGCTTCTCAAAGAAATATATATAATGATTGTATTGGTAAAAAATCAGGAGAAGCAACGAAAGACTATACTAAGGTATTTAAAAAGAGGGTAAGGTTTAAGGTAAAAAAGCACGTTTGGTGGTGGACTGTTACGGTAATGAAGGAAGCAGATGTAACGTATTACCCAAGTGTGCCCGAGTATATAAACAATAGCACAAATTATTGTGCAAGTACTGATGAATGGGAAAATAAGCAGAAACGCTTTGTACCTGTTGATTATTTACACGATTCAGATAAAATTCCTGATGATGAACTTAATGAAAGTCAAAACAATAATGCTTATCATCAATATACCCAAACAGGAAAATGCCCATTGGCACTAGATTTAGAGTATTATTTAAATGGTTTAGTAAAAGACGAGGATAGTAATGGAACAAAAATTAACCTAGGTAAGCAGTCATTTGAATATGATTTTAAAGGTCAGTATATAACAAATAAATTATTTGAAGCTGTAGGAGGTGTGGTAAGTGCTGAAGCAGTAAAAATAGCAGGAAGTGCAGAAGGTTCTATGTTAACCTTATCTATTCAAGGTAAAGAAGCTTGTCAATTAAGTTTACAAGGCACAGGTTTAGACTGGGCAAGTTATGAAACACTAACCTCTTCTGGTTGGAGTATCAATGGTTTTTCTGATATTTATTATGAGGATTATCGACTTAATGATGGTATAGCGACCTACTTCTTCAAAATTTTGGCATCAGTAAGAGAAGGAAGCAAGCAAATAAAAGAGGTTGTAATATTTGGAAGCACACAAGTTGAAATAGGAGAGTGTACCATAAATCAAGGTATAGAACCTAGCAATCCTGTAGGTGTTGGACAAGATTTAGGTAGTGGAGGAGATTATAATATAACCCCATGCGATAGTAACTCTGTTGTATGTAATGTAGATACTACTACAGCTAATGGGTTTGCTACAGATTTAAAGAATATTATAAATGAAGCTATTTCAGTTCCTAATTTTGGAACAACTTCTATTCAGTATCAGTCTAATAATTTTTACCAATTTTTTACAAAATATATAGGGTTTAACCAACCGGATTCAAATCAAACATACAGCTTAAATATAGATAGTAAAGGTCTTCTTAATATTGGGTATGACATATTTGAAGATGATAGAAGACACGATAACTTTAGAATTTATTTGAATGGAGATAATTGGAATCAGGTAAAGTCAATTGAAAATGTTGAATTTTTAGAAATAGCACCACTATCTATTCCTATTCTACCATATCTTGGAGAAGAGTACAATGGAGGTAAAAGTTACTTTGCTACACTAACTTATACAAATGCTTTAGGAAATACTATTCAAAGTAAAATAGAGGTTATTTATTACCAAACACGAGGATGGGATAATTGGATGACAAAAGATTTTTGTGATATTTTAATATCACGAGTTTGCTTTACCCCGTCAGGTAACGATACCGATAATGATAGTATTGATGATGCTTGCGATAATTGTCCTAGTATAGCTAATGTAGGTCAAGTTGATGTAGATGGCAATGGTGTTGGAGATGTGTGTGAGAATTGTATTAAAGATGGGGTGATATTAGCAAATTTCCAAACTCATTTAAAAAATGCAATTAATGAAGTGATTCACACACCTAAGTTTGAAACAGCAGATCATATACAGACTTATGATGATGTTATTGATATGGGGAGTGATTTAAAAAGTTTTGTTCAAGAATATAATATTATAGGTTCAGTTAATGAGTACAAGTACAGTATAGGAAGATTTGTAAACTGGACACCACAGTCATTTAATCTTTATTTTAATGAGTTCGCAGCTGACGGAACAACAAAAAATGATATTACCCATGCTATGCGTGTCGAGGCTACGTTTGGTAAATGGGATGATATAGATTTGATTTTGGATATAAACCTTGTTGATGTAGATCAATTAAATAGAAAGGTCAAGTTTAACTTTAGATTTAGGTTAAAATCAGGTGAAGAAAAGGAAAGATCGTTAACACTAACATTTCTACAGTATGATCCAAATAATCCAACAATAGTGGGAAATCCATGTAAATATTTGAGTAAAGAAACAGATATTTATGATATAGCTTCAGGAGAAACAACTGAGACTCCATCAGAGAATGAAACCAACGAACCAAAATGTCCATGTATTCCACAACCAGTAGCACCAAAAAGTTGTACGGATGAATATCGAGCATTCAAAATAGGGTTAGGAGTTGATGGATTTAGAATGGATGCCAATGAGTTAAAAGAAATTGAAGACCCGTACGGTAATAAAATTAAAGTAATAGAAACAAATATTTTAGGCTATTACTTGCCAGAAGAATTCATAAACCAACGATTTGCCGAAGACCCAACAAATGAATTTGATGAAGGTCAAGAGTATTTCTGTGCAATGAATTATGCATACCTAACGGAAGATTATTTATACTATTTAAATAGAATTTTAGGAGGTAGCCGTACTGTAGATAATCCATACTTTATTACAATCTCAGAGTTTGGTAATACCTATTTAAACTATGGGTATAAAGACATGAAGTCGGTAATAGATAGTTACAAAGCCTATACCTTAGAAGAAGGTGATTATACATGGCAAGAATATGTAGATGGTATTTTTAGAGATGATAATCCAAATATATGTCCACCAAAAGGAATGGCACCTGCCGAATTATCATTACCTGAACCAAGAGATGTATGTTCACAATTAGCTGAAAGTTTAATAAATACGTATACAAACGAAAACTACTTAAACTATTTAACAACCTTACGTGAACAGTTTATAAGAGATTATACAACACAAGCCTTAGCTACTGTTACAGAAGGGTTAACAGCAGCATACTCTGACAAAGAATATCAATATACTTTATATTATTACGACCAAGCAGGTAATTTAGCACAAACAGTGCCTCCACAAGGTGTTGACAGAGCTACACAAAACCACACGCTTAAAACAAAATATAAGTATAACTCGTTAAACCAATTAGTATGGCAAGAAACACCAGATGGTGGTATAACTCAATTTGCTTATGACAATTTGGGGCGTATTATAGCCTCACAAAATGCGAAGCAGAAAAAAGGATCAGGGCATCAAGATAGCCCAGGGTATTTAAGTTATACAGAATATGATGAATTAGGTCGTATTATAGAAGCTGGAGAAATACGTCCAACAGGAGGTAGAGGAGCTGTAAGCTATTATATTGATGATTTAGGAAAATTGGTGAAATACAATCAAGGAGAAGAAACTTTTATGAACTTTTTCGATGAAGGAATAAGTAAAGTAGAAGTAACCAAAACTACCTACGATTATATAGACCCAACATTAGCTCCTATTGAGCAACAAAACTTAAGAAATAGAGTAGCAAGTGTATCGTATTTTGATGAGTACAAAGGCGATAATACCAACTATAACAATGCTATTTTCTATTCGTACGATGTACACGGTAATGTACAAAAGATAGCAACCAAGATTAATGATTCAGATTTAGCCAGTACTAATAATAATATTAAGGTCGTAGACTATGAGTATGACTTAATAAGCGGAAATGTACATAAGGTTATTTACCAAAAAGACAAGAAAGATCAATTTATACACAAGTACGATTATGATGCTGATAACCGAATAGTAAAAGTATATACCTCTCAAAACGGTGTTATTTGGGATACCGATGCTAGCTATAATTACTATGAGCACGGACCATTGGCTAGAACTATTATAGGAGAGAAAGATGTACAAGGGTTAGATTATGTATATACCTTACAAGGTTGGTTAAAAGGGGTTAATGGTGAAAATCTAAACTCTGCTAACGATTTTGGTAAAGATGGAGACAAGGTTGCAAAAGATGCGTTTGGCTATTCATTATCGTATTTCGATGGCGATTACCAACCACGTAAAGCTACTGCTGAAAATTATTTTACAGTAACTACAAACACGCAGCTTTCTCATAACAATGCTAATTTGTACAATGGTAATATAAAGGCTATGGTTACCAATATGCAAAATTTAGACAATATTGCATTGCCAACAGCTTACAACCATTACCAATACGACCAATTAAATCGTATAAGTAGCATGAACTCGAATATTATTTCGAGCAGTAATGTTCAAAACGTTCATACGAGTTACGAGTACGATAAAAACGGAAACTTAACGCAATTAAAAAGAGAAGCGTTAAAAGACAACACTGTTATGCCAATGGATAACTTTACCTATCATTATCCAAATGGTAACAATCAATTAGCTGTTGTTGAAGATGCAGAGCCATCTAGCAGATTCCAATCTGATATAGATGACCAAATAACGCAGTTGGCTAGTGCAGGTATTATATACGATGCTAATAATAAAAGTACCCATAATTATGTATACGACGAAATAGGGCAACTAGTAAAAGACCAAACTGAAGGAATAGATGAAATAGAATGGACGGTTTCTGGTAAAGTTGCTAAAATTGTTAAAAATGCAAAAACTATTAGTTTTGCCTATGATGGGTTGGGTAATAGGTTAAGCAAAACAGTAACAGACACCAATGGTGAAGTAAAAACTTTTTATGTTCGTGATGCACAAGGAAACGTATTAGCTGTTTATGAAAATAACAAAAGCGGAACCAATAATAAACTTGCAGTAAAAGAGTACCAAATTTATGGTAGCAGCAGGTTAGGTTTAGTTAATGTAAATGAAGAATTAACAGCAACTGAATTTGTGCAAGGTGACGATTTTGAAAGAACCATAGGTAAAAAACGCTACGAGCTAAGCAACCACTTGGGTAATGTGCTAAGTGTAATAAGCGATCGTAAAGTTGCAAAACAAGAACAGGCAACGCCAAATGAGGTTTATACAACGGTTGAAAGTAATCTTGGAACCTTAAGCTGGGAAGGAGCAGAATACGATTCTGATGCTTTACAAATAGCACCAGAAGGAGGAGAGCCAACAATGCTATCGTACGATTACGAACCAGGAAGTTATCGTATACGTTTTACGATTGCAGACTTAAATACGGCAAACAATGTATCTATAGCTATGTCTACCGATTCTGATATGGAAAATACAGCGGCATTTGTGTATCAAGGAAACTTAGTTACTGGTGAAAACACAATTGCTTTTGAAGCAACCGATTATCAAGTGTTACATCTCATCTTGTATTCATCTGATAATAGCTTTACAGCGGTAGCATCTAATTTAATATTAGAAAAGAAAGACGAAAATGCAACCGCTCCAGTGGTAGAAAACACTATCTTTATACCAGAGGTTATAGCCTATAACGACTATTACCCATTTGGTATGCTCATGCCAAATAGGCACGGACAAGCAGATAGCTACCGTTATGGCTTCCAAGGGCAAGAAAAAGACGATGAAGTAAAAGGTGAAGGAAATTCTATAAACTATAAGTTTAGAATGCATGATCCAAGATTGGGTAGGTTCTTTGCGGTAGATCCGTTGTTTAAAGAATATCCATTTAATTCTCCGTATGCATTTAGTGAAAACTTTGTAATTGCTGGTACAGAGATTGAAGGTCTAGAGTCACAATGGGTAATAGATAAAAGTGGAATTATATTCGAACGAGCTGTAGGTCCTGTTGTAATGAATGCTGATGCTTTTCAATCTAAGACAGATGCAGAAATAGCAAGAGCAAATGGTTTTGTTAATGGTGCGGAGTTTTATAAAGCTATGGAAATGCAGCGTCAAATAGAACAATTTAAGGCTAGAAACCCAGGGTTTAATATAAAACAAGAAAATGCTATAATTAAAAAAGCACCGACTATTATTGATCCTGAAGTATATTTAAATCGCCCAGACTTGCAATTGTCTATGGGGGTTGCACAAGGGTTTAGAGAAGCTCCATCTTTGATTGCAAGTGAATATTTATTTGATAAGTTAGGTGCAGCATATTACAGTTGGAGGACATCTAAATTGGCTAAGAAAGCAGCTACACAAATTAATAAGGTTGATAATGTTGCAGGTGCTGAATTTATTGACGATGCAATCAGAATGGTTGAGCAGCCTTTTGAAAAAGCGGCACCAAAGATTTCGTCAATAGAGGAGGTCGCCCAAAAAGCAACTCAGGTAGATGACTTAATTAATTCTTCGAATCAGATTAGGGTAAAACCTAATGCTCCTGAGGCTTATTTATCTAGGACAGGTTCTTATGATGATGCTGTACGAGAGTTTAAATCAATAGAAGGTTTGGAGCAAGTTAAAGAAATAAATAACTCAAAATTTATAGGGATGAGAGGGAAATTACCTGATGGTAGGACTATATCCGTTAGAAATGGTAGTACTGGAGCTAATTCAGGGAGTGTTAGTAGGCCTACAATTCAAATAAACCCAGCTAAAGGGTCTAGTGGTCAGAGGATTAAAATAAGGTATGATGCAAGCAATTAATAAAATCGTTTTATGGGATATAGAGAGTCAAGGGCAGAGTTATGATAAAGGTAGCGATGTTTATCTTGATAAGGTTTTATACAATAAATATTTAGAGATATTTATAAAATCTGAATATCAAAATATAAAAATTATCTTTAAAAAGATTGTTGCTTATAGAGTTTTGGATGAGTCTTACTTGTTAGAATATTGGAATAATTTGTCTAAAGAAGTGCGTAATATTACTTTTTGTAAAGTAGAAAACTCTTCTTTTTTAAAGGATATAGAGTTTTTGTCAAATGACTTTTTTGTAGATGGTGGATCGGAAATGATAGAACATTTTGCAATATTTACATCTAATGATTGTGTGGAGATTATTAGCGATATTTCTCCATTGATTATTATTGAAGATGCTATCTCCGCACCTTGACATTTAGCGATAACGTAATGGCAAGATTTAAAAGGGTTTAAAAAGAAACTAGCATATTATTAGCCATTTATAATGGCAAAACGATAAGTTAAAAAAGAAGCTACCTTGCATTTGATGGTGAGGTAGTTTTTGTATTTTAAGAGCTAAAAAAAGATACTTTAAGAATAAAATTATCATATAAAATCTACCAATATAAAGTTATGGTAGTGTTTAGTGCTTGATAAATAGTAAGATAGTATAAGGTGTGTTTTTATAAAAAAATATGCTTCGTGGTAAAAAATATAAAACTTTGTTTTTATATTTGCAGTGCACACACTGGCCCATGGTGTAATGGTAACACACCGGTTTTTGGTACCGATATTCAAGGTTCGAGTCCTTGTGGGCCAACTAAAAGTCTTAACTGAATAAGTTAAGGCTTTTTTATTTGTAACAAATATAAGTGAGCAATTAACAGCTTTACCATTAAAGTATTTGACAGTAATAACAAACGTCATAGCGAGGAGAGATAACGACGTGGCTATCTGTTAATAGAGAATAGATTGCTTCACTGCGTTCGCAATGACAATAGTTTTTATTTGTAACAAATGCATACAGCAATCGTCTTCAATTAAAACACTACTATTATGAAACGAATTGCAACCATTATTTTCTCCCTTTTTGTATTAAGCACAGCATTTGCCCAAAAACAAAACTTTAAAGAGTTCTATCAATCTAATAAAGACAAGGCAGAGGTATCGTTAAACATCCCTAGTTTTTTTGCTAACATGTTTATTTCTGATGAAGACACCGATGAGTTTGGAGTGTTTTTAAAGAAAGCACGTAATTATAAAATTATGGTATTTAATAATGAGACACCTTCAGTTCAAAAAGACTTTCAAAAGTTTGCTCGAAAAAATGGGTTAAAAACCTTGGTACGAGTAAAAGATGGAAACGAAAAGGTAACAGTGTATTTCAGAGAAACAAAAGATCGTATCAAAGAAATTATTGTAAACGTTCATGATAAAAGTGACGAAATGGTATTATTAGGAATTAAAACCAACCTTACCATGGACGAATTATCAGCTATGGTAGAAGCATCTACCAAAAACAAAAGCATAGCTTCAAATTAAAAAGATTTCTGAGTTCCTTGAGCGTAGCCGAAGGGAGGCATATAAATTAGTATTATAGAAAACTCCGACTGATAATGTCGGAGTTTTTTTATTAACTAAGCAATGCTTTTAAACTATCTACTACTTTTTTACTGTTTCCAATAAAAATTTGATCGTCAACAATAAAAACTGGGCGTTTTAAAAAAGTGTATTCATCTAAAATATACTGGCGATAGTCTGCTTCAGTAACATCTTGATTTTTTAAATCCATTTCTTTATACAGTTTGGCTCTCTTGTTAAATAAACTTTCGTAGCTGTCGGTCATTGCACGCATTTCTTCTAATTGAGCAACCGTAATTGGTTGGGTTTTTATTTCTTGCTTTTCAAACCCATCAAGATTCACTTCTTTTAAAATTCTACGGCAAGTATCACAAGTTTGTAAAAAATAAACTTTCTTCATGTATGTAAGCTTTTATTGTATTGGTTATAGCGATTAGTTTTAACCATTAAATAACAAATATGCATTATAGGTTTTCATGGTTAAATAGGTATCTTTGAAATAGCTAAAATAACTAGAAAAATGAACAAACAATTTGAAGCTTTAAAAAAATCGAGAGAGTTAGTTTTAAAAAGAATAGAAAACTTATCGCACGAACAATTACATATCATTCCAGAAGGATTCAACAATAATATTGCGTGGAATGTGGCGCACCTAGTGGTTACGCAGCAACTACTACACTATAAACTATCAGGATTGGATTGTTTAGCACCTGATGAGTTAATTGAAGGTTACAGAAAAGGGACTTTTCCAACGAAAGATTTTACTGAAGAAGAATTTGAAGAAGTAAAAGAATTGCTAATAGGGTTACCAGATACTTTACAAGAAGATTTTGAAGAGGGTATTTTTAAAGAATATCAAGAGTACGAAACGAGTACAGGTTTTGTGATAGATTCTTTTGAAAGTGCTATTACTTTTAATAATTTACACGAAGGAATGCATTTGGGTATTATCATGAATTTGACCAAATTGGTGTAAAAACTCGTGAATTCGACATTCATTCAGATGAAAAACAATAAATGTCAATAGATGAAATTCAATACGAAAACCATACATGGGGGGCAACAGCATGAAGAAGCAACAGGTTCGGTAATGCCTCCCATATTTCAAACCTCAACCTATGCGCAATCAAGTCCAGGGGTAAATAAAGGGTATGAGTATTCACGAGCAGCCAATCCTACACGTACAGCTTTAGAAAAAGCTTTTGCATCTCTTGAAAATGGAACACATGGATTTGCTTTTTCCTCTGGTTTAGCAGCGATAGATTGTGTCTTACGAACTTTAAATCCGGGTGATGAGGTAGTTGCAGGTGATGATATTTATGGTGGAACCTACCGTATGTTTACCAGATTGTTTCAGAAATACGGATTGCAATTTCAGTTTGTTGATATGAATGAGGTTGCCAATGTTACCAAGGCGATTTCTGATAAGACAAAGCTGATTTGGCTAGAAACCCCAACAAATCCGCTAATGAAAATTGCAGATATTGAGGAAATCACCAAAGCAGTAAAAGCAAAAAATACTGATATTCTAGTTGCTGTAGATAATACGTTTGCAACTCCCTACTTACAACGTCCGTTAGATTTAGGAGTTGATATTGTAATGCATTCAGCTACCAAATATTTAGGAGGACATTCCGATTTGGTGATGGGAGCTTTAATGGTTAAAGATGCTCAACTGGCAGAAGAATTACACTTTATTCAGTTTGCTGTGGGTGCAATTGCTGGACCCATGGATTCGTTTTTGGCATTACGTGGAATAAAAACCTTACACTTACGTATGCAACGTCATTGCGAAAATGGAAAAGCCATTGCTGAATATTTAGAGGCACATCCAAAAGTTGAGGAAGTGTTTTATCCAGGGCTGAAAAGCCACCCCAACTACGAAGTAGCGAAAAAGCAGATGGATGATTTTGGGGGAATGGTTTCTTTTCGTTTAAAAGACCAGAGTAAACAAGCAGCTTTGACTTTCTTAGAAAATACTAAAATTTTCACCTTGGCTGAATCGTTAGGTGGTGTAGAAAGTTTGGTAAGTCACCCAGTGACGATGACGCACGCATCCATTCCTGAAGAAGAACGTTTAAAAATCGGAATTACAGATTCTTTAATTCGATTAAGTGTTGGGGTAGAAGATATCGATGATTTATTAGCCGATTTAGAGCAAGCATTGAATAGATAAATGAAAAATCCGAAGTTACTATATTTCGGATTTTTTATTAATACAAAATATACCAATCAGTATATTTTGTATATTTGTTGATATTTTAATGAGATAGATGTCTAAGTCAGAAAGAACAAAAGCGTTTATTATTGAAACGGTTGCTCCTATTTTTAATAGAAGCGGTTTTTCTGCTATGAGTTTGTCAAAAATAACAGCAGCTACTGGTTTAACAAAAGGAGCTATTTACGGTCATTTTGAGAATAAAGAAGAGTTAGCTATAGAATCGTTTAAGTTTTCAGTAAGGAAAGTACTAAAAGACCTTAATGAAACTGTTAATAAGGGTGAGACACCTTTAAAAATGTTACTTAACGTGGCTCTTTTTTACGAAGGTTATTATGAGTACAATAAGCAATTTGGAGGTTGCCCTATTTTAAATATCGGCGTAGACGCTAACAATCAAAATAAGGTAATTGCTCAATTGGTTCAATCGTATAATCACAGGATTTTAGAGAAGTTTTCTATGCTTATTGAAAAAGCAAAAGAAACTGATGAAATTAAAAATTCAATAGATAGTATGCTATACGCGAAACGCTTTTTTTATATGATTGAAGGAGCAGTGTATATGACACATATTATGAATGATGAAAGTTACTTAAAAGATGTATCTACAGTATTACAGCAAATAATAAAACAAGAATTACAGAAATAATATTTTTTTAACCATTAATATACCGATTGGTATATTTTAAATTTTACAGTATGGATATCCCAAAAATTTTAGAAAGCAAAATAAAAATTAGATTTCAAGATTGTGATCCTTTTAATCACTTAAATAATGCTTCCTATTTCAATTATCTTATCAATGCTAGAGAAGATCAGTTGATTGCTAATTACAATTTAGATATTTACGAACATGGAAAAGAAAGAGGAAAGAGTTGGGTAGTAGGTTCGCATCAAATAGCGTATTTAAAGCCAGCAACCTTAATGGAAACGGTAACGATAGATTCGCAGTTAATTCATTATGGAGCTAAAAACTTATTGGTAGAAATTAGAATGTGGAATGAAAATAAGACAGAATTGAAAGCGATACTTTGGAGTTCTTTTGTGTATTTTGATTTGATAAAATTAACTTCAGCAAAACACTCAGAAGATTTACTAGAATTATTTGAAAATGCTGTTCTACCAGTAGAACAAACAAGTTTTGAAGAAAGAACAAAAAGTTTTCGATTACAGAAAGCTGTATAAAAAAAGACCTGCATTTTGCAGGTCTTTTTTATTTATTACAAAAGCTAAAATTATTTAGCTGCTGCATATCTTCTTTCTACTTCGTTCCAGTTAATTACTTTAAAGAAAGCCTCAATATAATCAGGACGACGGTTTTGGTAGTTTAGGTAATAAGCGTGTTCCCAAACATCTAATCCTAAAATAGGAGTTCCGCTACAAGTTACTCCTGGCATTAATGGGTTGTCTTGGTTAGGAGTAGAACAAATTTCTATTTTCCCTCCTTTGTGAACACATAACCAAGCCCATCCTGAACCAAATTGAGTAGCAGCTGCTTTAGAAAAAGCATCAATAAACGCTTCTTTCGATCCGAATTCAGCTTCGATAGCATCTCTTAACTCACCAGTTAAATACCCTCTATCTTCTGGATTCATTACTGTCCAAAATAAAGAGTGGTTATAAAAACCACCTCCGTTATTACGTACAGCAGCGTTATTCATATCTAAGTTAGTTAAAATATCTTCAATAGATTTTCCTTCTAAATCTGTACCTGCGATAGCATTATTTAAGTTGTTTGTATATCCTTGGTGGTGCTTAGTATGGTGAATCTCCATAGTTCTAGCATCTATATGTGGTTCTAAAGCGTCGTAAGCGTATCCTAATTCTGGTAAGTTAAAAGCCATAATTATTTGTTTTTTAATAGATTAATTTTTTCGTTTTTCCGAATGTAAATTTAACCCAAAAAAATAAGGCAAACAACTGTTTGCCTTATGGATAATTTATTTGAGTATAAATAATAACTATTCTTTAGTACGTTGGTTTATCATCAGCAGAAAATTCACTCATAAATTCTTCTGCTTTTTCAACCAATTGTTTACTTCCGCAATAAAAAGGTACACGTTGATGTAGTTCAGTTGGTTTAATGTCCATGATGCGTGTAAAACCATCAGAAGCTTTTCCTCCTGCTTGTTCACAAATAAAAGCCATAGGATTACATTCGTACAATAAACGTAACTTTCCTTTTGGAGTGATGGCTGTAGCAGGATAAATATATACCCCACCTTTAATCATGTTTCTATGAAAATCTGAAACCAATGAGCCGATGTAACGTGCTGTATACGGACGATTATCAGCTTCGTTTAATTCTTTACAATACACCAAGAAACGTTTCATTCCTTCTTGGAAATGGGTAAAATATCCCTCACTTACTGAATAGATTTTGCCTATTTCTGGAAACTGCATGTTTGGGTGCGATAAGTAAAAAGTACCGATTGCAGGGTTTAAGGTAAATCCATTTACTCCATTGCCAGTTGTAAAAACTAACATGGTTGAGGTACCATAAGCAACATATCCTGCAGCTACTTGCTCGCTACCTTTTTGTAAGAAATCTTCTTTGGTAACAGGTGTTCCAACAGGAGAAATTCTTCGGTAAATAGAAAAAATGGTTCCAACAGATACGTTTACATCAATGTTTGATGACCCATCTAAAGGATCCATTAACAACACATATTTGTTCTCGTTAGCTTTGTTTTGACCTTCAACAATTACAAAGTCATCTTCCTCTTCACTAGCAATACCACAAACAATTTCACGATTAATCAATGTTTGCTTAAATAAATCGTTAGCTAAAACATCAAGTTTTTGCTGTGCTTCACCCTGTACGTTAATATCACCAGCAGCTCCAGTAATATCAACCAATCCAGCTTTTCTAATTTCGTGATTAACTACTTTAGCAGCTAAACGAATAGAGTTTATTAAACGAGATAATTCACCAGAAGAATATTTAAAATCCTTTTGTTTACTGATGATAAACTCACCAAGAGTCATGTGCTTATTGTCCATGTTAAATGTTTGTGTTGCGCGTACAAAGATGCCAACTTTTTTACGTTCTTACAATTATTTAGTATTTTAAAATTTTCAACAAAAAAAAATGATATGTTTTAATTTTTTATTTGTTTTAACAGAATATTTTAAGAGAAGTATCTTTACCCAAAAATTAAGAAATGAGTTTTATTATTAGAGCAGGAGAACAAAAAGACGCACAAGCTATTTTAGATTTAATTGTTGAGTTAGCTGTTTTTGAAAAGGAACCAAATGCGGTTGAGGTTACGGTTGAAGACATCATTAAAGATGGTTTTTTAGATACACCAAAGTTTAAAACCTTTGTAGCAGAAGAGGATAATAAGATTATAGGGATGGCATTGTTTTATGAACGCTATTCTACATGGAAAGGAAAGGCAATTCACCTAGAAGATTTGATGGTAACACAATCTAAAAGAGGAATTGGAGCAGGAAAAGCATTGTATACATCGGTACTTAACTACGCCTATGAAAATGGGTGTAAAAGAGTAGCTTGGGAGGTGTTAGATTGGAATACAGGAGCTATTGATTTTTATAAAAGTACAGGAGCAACTGTATACGACGGGTGGAGAGTATGCCATATGAACGAACAAAACTTACAACAATTTTGTAATGAGAATATTTAAGTTTGGAGGAGCATCAGTAAAAGATGCAAGTGGAGTAAAAAATGTTGCACAGGTATTGCAGCATGAAGGAACAGAAAATACACTAGTAGTAATTTCTGCCATGGGAAAAATGACCAATGCTTTTGAACGTGTTGTGGATGGTTATTTTTATAAAAAAGAAGATTTTAATGAGGCTTTACGTTTTGTAGAGAACTTCCATCAACAGATGATAGACGACCTGTTTTCTCCAAAACATGAGGTATATAATAAGGTGAATCATTTATTTGGTGAGTTGAGTGGATTCATGGCTCGAAATACATCCAAAGATTACAATTATGTATACGATCAAATGGTAGGTTTTGGCGAGTTATTATCCACTACCATTGTAAGCGCTTATTTGTCTGAAATAGGAGTGAAAAATCAATGGTTAGATGTAAGAGAATTCATTAAAACCGATGGTAATTATCGCGATGCAAAGATTAATTGGGAGCAAACAGAACGACAAATTCAAGAAAAAGTAGATGTTTCTCAATTAAATATTACTCAAGGATTTTTAGGAGGTTTTGGAGAAGAAACCACTACTCTAGGAAGAGAAGGATCCGACTATACAGCAGGGATTTTTGCGTATTGTTTAAATGCTGATAGTGTTACGATATGGAAAGATGTACAGGGAGTACTAAATGCTGACCCTAGAGTATTTTCTGAAACAGCTTTACTGCAAGAGATTTCGTATACCGAAGCTATAGAAATGGCATTTTATGGAGCCTCTGTAATTCACCCAAAAACAATTCAGCCATTAGAGCAAAAGAATATTCCATTATATGTACGTTCATTTGAAGATGTAACGAAGTCTGGAACATGTGTTGGGAGAGGAAAGAAAATAACACCTGAAGTTCCATGTTTCATTGTAAAGAAAAACCAGATTTTAGTAGCTATTTCGGCTAAAGATTTTTCTTTTATGGTTGAAGATAATATTAGTGATGTATTTAAAAAGCTACACGATTATAAACTTAAAGTAAATTTAATACAAAACTCAGCCATTAGTTTTTCGGTTTGTGTAGAAGATAAGTATAATAATTTTGAAGACTTTTACAACGATTTAAAAGGAGCATATAAGATTAGAGCATACAAGAATGCTACGTTATTTACTATCCGTCATTTTAATGATGAAGCCATAGAAACTATCAGAAAACGAGGTAAATCAATCATTCGTCAAATTAATACTGAAACAGCACAATTAGTGATTCAAGAAAACACGAAAAGCTAGCAAAAAATGAATTATATTTGCAGTTATGTCAATTGATAACTGTGTATGGGATTAGTAACACCTAAAGAAGTTGCAAAAGCAATAGGGGCTGATAAGTTTGGAGTTTTCGGAACGTTTTCAGGTTGGTTGCTGATGAAAGTTTTGAGAATTTCTACTGCCAATGAAATTTATAATAAGCACAAGCATAAAAAGGATTTACCTTTTTTAAATGGTTTGCTTGATGAGTTTCAGATTGAGTTTGAAATTCCTGAAGAAGATTTAAAACGTATTCCTAAAGAAGGTCCGTTTATTACTATTTCTAATCATCCATTAGGAGGAATAGATGGTATTTTATTATTAAAACTCTTATTAGAGCACAGAACCGATTATAAAATAATCGCTAATTTCTTATTACATAGAATAGAGCCTTTAAAGCCCTATGTAATGCCTGTAAATCCTTTTGAAAATCATAAGGACGCAAAATCGAGTGTTGTAGGTATTAAAAGTGCATTATCGCATTTACGAGAAGGAAATCCTTTAGGGCTTTTTCCTGCAGGAGAAGTTTCAACCTATAGAGATGGTAAATTAGTGGTAGATAAAGAATGGGAGCAAGGAGCTGTACGCTTGATTAAAAAAGCGAAGGTACCAGTAATTCCTATTTATTTCCATGCAAAAAATAGTCAGCTATTTTATACGTTATCTAAAATTAGTGATACGCTTAGAACAGCAAAACTTCCATCTGAATTATTATCTCAAAAACATAGAGTTATTAAGGTGAGAATTGGTAAACCAATTTCAGTAAAAGACCAAGATGCTTATGCTGAAATTCCAGAGTTTTATCAGTTTTTACGAAGAAAAACATATATGTTGGCAAATCCGTATGAGAAAGCTGCTCAAAAAATATTGTCAACACAAAACCTTAAAATTCCGAAAAAAGTCAAAAACATTACCTCACAAAAATCTCCAGATTTATTTGTAAAGGAGGTAAATGCTTTGAGAGAAAAGGGAAGTAGATTGTTGGAAAGTAAGAATTATGAAGTGTTTTTTGCTACCGCAAAGGAAATTCCAAATATTCTACATGAGGTTGGACGTTTACGTGAAATTACCTTTAGAGAGGTTGGAGAAGGAACCAATAAACCAATTGATTTAGATAGGTTTGATAAATATTATCACCATTTATTTTTGTGGGATAATGACCAAAAGAAGTTGGTTGGAGCTTATAGAATGGGCTTAGGAAAAGATATTTTTAAAAAACACGGAATAAATGGTTTTTATATTCAAACCTTGTTTAGAATAGAACCAGAATTATATCCTATGATGGAGAAAACCATCGAAATGGGACGCGCTTTTATTATTAAAGAATATCAACAAAAACCAATGCCTCTTTTCTTACTATGGAAAGGAATTGTACATGTTACGTTACGTTACCCTGAGCATAAATATTTAATGGGGGGAGTAAGTATAAGTAATCAGTTTTCAGAATTCTCAAAATCATTGATGATTGAGTTTATGAAGTCGCATTACTATGATCCATATGTGGCACAGTATATTCATCCTAAGAAAGAATTTAAGGTAAAGTTAAAAGATGCCGATAAAGATTTTGTTTTTGATGCTACTGAAGCAGATATGCAAAAGTTTGATAAGATTATCGATGAATTAGAACCAGGAGAATTACGTATTCCAGTACTGATTAAGAAATACGTAAAACAGAATGCACGATTAGTAGCATTTAACGTAGATCCGAAGTTTAATAATGCAATAGACGGATTAATGTACATCAAAGTAGCAGATATACCAGAAAGTACCGTAAAACCAGTTATGGAAGAATTTCAGGCAGAGTTAGAAAGACGTGCTGCTGAAAATTTAAATAAATAACCGAAGAAAATAAAGGTTTAATAAAAAAGCATCGTACTAAGTACGATGCTTTTTTTTATGTAGTTATGAAAAATGTTTAGGTTATTTAAATAACCTAAATAAATCATTTCCGTTAGCAAATAATAATAAAGCTATTAATAAGATAAATCCTGTAATTTGCGCATATTCTAAGAATTTATCACCAGGTTTTTTACCTGTTATCATTTCCCATAGAGTAAACATTACGTGACCACCATCTAAGGCTGGAATTGGTAATAAATTCATAAATCCTAACATGATAGATAAAAAAGCAGTAATGTTCCAAAATGTTTGCCAGCTAAATTCTGAAGGGAAAATACTTCCAATAGAGATGAATCCACCTAAACCTTTATAAGCACCTGTACTAGGGTTAAAAATCTTTTTCATTTGCTTAATATAGTTGGTTAAGGTTGTCCAAGCTTTATTAGCACCTGCAGGAATAGCTTCTCCAAAAGAATAGCTTTTTTCTGCTAAACTATAGTATCCTAATTTTTCTAAATCTGAATAAGGTAGTTGTGTTTTGTATAAATCTAACTTTCCTTCTTCCGTTACTTTAGCGATTAAATTTTTGGAAGTCCCTTTTCTATTAACAATGATGTTTATTGATTGCCCTTTGTTTTGGTTTAATGCAGTTTCTACCTGATCAATATATTTAGTAGGTTGTCCATTTATGTGAGTGAAAATATCATTTTTTTCAAAACCTGCATTAGCATTTTGTGAATCAGCAGGAACTTGTCCAATAACAAATGGAAGCCTAGGGCTTATAAAAGGACCAACATCTTTACCTCTATCTACTAATTTTGAGATGAAATCGGTAGGAATTACTTTTTCAGTTACTGCTCCGTTTCTTTCTATGGTATAATTATGTCCATTAATAAAACCTAAAGGAAGCTCTCCAAATTTTTCAATTTTTTCACCATCAATTGTTAAAATTTTATCACCAGTTTCTAATCCCAAATCTTTTCCTAATTGATCTTGCACCCAAACACCATCCTTTAAACTTTCATTTGGTAGATATTTTTCTCCATATGCCCACATTAAACCAATGTAAATTAAAATACCTAACACAAAGTTTACAAAAACTCCACCAAGCATAATTATTAAACGTTGCCATGCTGGTTTTGAACGGAACTCCCATGGTTGAGCAGGTTGTTTCATTTGTTCGGTATCCATGCTTTCATCAATCATACCTGCAATTTTTACATAACCTCCTAAAGGAATCCAACCAATACCATATACAGTTTCTCCTATTTTTTTCTTAAACAATGAGAATTTGTAGTCAAAGAATAAATAGAATTTTTCTACGCGAGTTTTAAATAATTTTGCTGGAATAAAGTGCCCTAATTCGTGTAACACAATTAAGAGCGACAAGCTTAAAATAAATTGAGATGCTTTTATTAATATTTCCATAAAAGGTGTTTGTCTAAAATTTTAAATCTGACAAATGTACGTTTTTCAGTACAGTTCTAAAAGTTTGTATTGTAGTTGAACTTTGGATTTAACAAACTTTTTAGGATAGTACTGTACAAAGCTTGTTTTTAGTCGTATTTTTGTAGAAAATTTTAGTACTGTGGATATTAAATTCTTTAAAAAATCAAAAAGCACCTTAATTTTTCTTCTAGTTTTTTGTGCTATTGGAGTTCCTGTTTATTACCATTTAGTAAAGGTTGATAAAAAATTACCTATTTACAATCCGGCAGATATCAATCCTAAATTGGTAGATGCTTCAGTAAGAAATAAAACAAAAAATCATCATGTAGGTGTATTCACACTGATTAATCAAAATGGTGATACAATTACCAATGCTGATTATAAAGATAAAATATATATAGCCGATTTCTTTTTTACACGTTGTCAAACCATTTGTGTTGCCATGGCATATAATATGAGTGAATTACAAGATTATTATAAAAATGATAATGAAGTAATGTTTTTATCGCATTCGGTAACTCCTGTGATGGATAGTGTTTCTGTATTAAAAAAATATGCTATAGAAAAAGGTGTTATTGATGGGAAGTGGAATGTGACCACAGGTGATAAAAAGCATATTTACGATTTAGCACGTAAAAGTTATTTTGCAGTTTTAGACGAGGGAGATGGAGGTGAAAATGATTTTATCCATACTGAAAACTTTGTGTTGATTGACAAAGAGGGTCGTATTAGAGGTTCGTATGATGGAACCAAGGAAGAAAACATGCAAAAAATTATTGATGATATTAAATTGTTAAAGGCAGAATACGCAAAGTAATTATTTGCGTTTCTTTCCTTCTTCATCAAAATTCTTATTAATCTCTTGTTCAGTTTTAATAACTGCTACAGCTAATGATAATAGCATAATAGCCATAGGTTGCCAAGTAAGTTCTTTAGCTATAGAAGCCAAGATTAAAGCAGCAGCTAATGAAACAGCTGAATATTTTAAGAACTCTTTGGTGAAAAAAGTGTTGGCAAATTGCCATATAGCATCATTCTTCATTGTTTTATTAGTGCGATATCCATAAATACTATTGATTTTCTTTGGGGAGAAAAAGCGAAAAATAAGACTGAATAAAAAAAGCAATCCGTTTACTGAAAGTACGTAATAAAAAGGGTTCATGGTTTAATTTTTAATGGATTCAATTATACCTTTTAATAAGGTGTTTACATCTGCATTTTTGGTAAGTCCAGTACGAACAATTACCAAATCTTCATCTGGCAAAATAAATACATTTTGACCTTTATATCCATTAAAAGAAAACATATTTTTAGGTACATCAGGGTGTTTACCACCTTTGTTTAACCAAATTTGGGCACCGTACCTGCCATTTGAAGTTGGAGTAGGGGTTGTAGCATAGCTTACCCAATCTTTATCAAACAAATGCTCTCCGTTCCATTCACCATTATGTAGGTATAGTAATCCGAGTTTAGCCCAATCTCTTGCAGTTGCCCAAGCGTATGAAGAACCTACAAAGTGATTACTCATATCGGTTTCGACAATCATTGAGTTCATGCCAATTTTGTCAATTAAAGCGCTATACCAAAAATCGAGATATTCTTGTTGGGTGTTAAATTGCTTACGTAAAAGACCAGACAATAAATTGGTGGTTCCTGAAGAATAATTCCAAGTTTCATTTGGTTTCCCTATTAAAGGTTTGTTTACTTGAGCTTTGGTCATATCTTTTTCTAAAAATAGCATTTTGGTAACGTCGGAAATCGTGTTGTAATCCTCATTCCATTCCAATCCTGAATTCATCTGTAATAAATTGTGAATCGTAATGTTTTTACGATCATCATTTTCCCATTCAGGGAATAAATGGTTTTGTTGAACATCAATTTTACCTTGGCATTTTAAAATGCCAAATAAAGTACCCGTAATACTTTTGGTCATAGACCATCCCAATTGTTCTGATTCTTTGCTAAAACCAGTATCGTATTTTTCAGCAATAATATGGTCTTTATAAACAACTAAAATTGATCGAGTTTGATTTCTATCATTAAAAATAGTATCAATAGTTTCGTTGAGTTTTGTGTAATCTATATTTGAAAAAACACTGTCTTTCTGGTCTGCATTCCCATAAGGGAAAGGAGTAGTGTTGTCAGGGTTTGATCGTTTTGGAGTAAGCTGAGGTTTGGTGGTATCGAAATCGTTTGTGATTAAAACAGCTCCTAGTCCTTTTCTATATACAGCTTTTCTTTTTAACAATCCGAAAACTGAACCTGTAGCCGATTTTTCTTCTATGTTAATTTCATCAGAAGTGATATTAATAGGTGAAAAGTTGTTGTCGTTAGCATCTGTGAATTCTAGAGTTCTTCCTGCAAGAAATACAGAAGAAGCGGTATTTTTAGCAGAATACCCAGCCAGTATATTTAGCTTAGGATAGTTGTAAAAAATAGCAATGCCTAAAGCAATTAAAAAAAGGAAAAGTATTCTTTTAAAATTTTTCATATTAGACTGTTTTTAGCAAATGTAAGAATTTAATTATTTGATGTTTGTATTTGAAATGCAAGCCCTACCTTTGCGGTAAATTTGACTTTTATATGTTTACTGTAGATAAAATTCGAGCTGATTTTCCAATTTTAAATAGAGAAATACATGGGAAAAAATTAGTGTATTTAGATAATGGAGCAACTTCACAAACTCCGCAAGTGGTTATCGACGCTATTGTTGATTATTATACGAACTATAATGCCAACATTCATAGAGGTGTGCACACCTTAAGTCAGGAGGCTACAGATAAATATGAAGAAGCACGAATTAAAATTCAGAAGCATTTTAATGCAAAGCATTCTTATGAAATCATTTTAACTTCTGGAACTACGCACGGAATAAACATTGTGGCATCTGGATTTGCATCAATTTTACAAGAAGGTGATGAAATAATTGTTTCAGCCTTAGAACATCACTCTAACATTGTGCCTTGGCAAATGTTGTGTGAAAAAACAGGAGCAATTCTAAAGGTAATCCCGATGAATGAAGATGGTTCCTTGCAAATGGATGTGTATCGTGAATTGCTTAATTCTAAAACAAAGCTAGTTTTTTGTAATCATGTTTCAAATGCTTTAGGAACGATAAATCCTGTGAAAGAAATTATTGATGCAGCACACAAGGTTGGTGCTTATGTGTTGATTGATGGAGCACAAGCGGTACCACATATAAAACCTGATGTACAAGCGTTAGATGTTGATTTTTATGTAGCTTCTGCACATAAAATGTGTGGACCAACGGGAGTTGGTATGTTGTATGGTAAAGAAGAATTATTGCAATTATTGCCACCATATCAAGGTGGAGGAGAAATGATTGAGACGGTTACTTTTGAAAAAACAACCTATGCTGGTTTACCTCATAAGTTTGAAGCTGGAACACCAAATATTTGTGGTGGTATTGCTTTTGGTGTTGCTGTAGATTATATGAACTCGGTTGGCTTTGACAATATTCAACAACAAGAGAATGAATTGTTAGCTTATGCTACAGCGGAGTTAGAAAAAATAGAGGGATTAAAAATTTACGGAACTAGTAATAAAACCTCGGTAATATCTTTTAATTTAGAAGGAATTCATCCATATGATGTTGGGGCTATTTTAGATAAATTAGGAGTAGCAGTTCGTACAGGACATCATTGCGCACAACCTATTATGAATTTTTACTGTATTCCAGGAACAGTAAGAGCTTCATTTACTTTTTATAATACCAAAGAAGAAGTAGATGTGTTAGTAAGCGCAGTAAAAAAAGCCCAAATGATGTTAAGTTAAAATACAAAAAAATAGTTATAAAAAAAGCCTCCAATTGGAGGCTTTTTTAGTTTAATATGGTATTTTTTTTTAATCTCTCGACATAAATATCTGTAATACATACCAAAATAATAACATTAAAGAAGCAAACAAGCCTAATGCTGCTGGAATGTAATCGTCTGTAGAAAATTTATGAACTAAGTTTGAGGTTTGATATAAAATTGATCCTGCAGCCAATACACACATTCCAACTGAGAACCACAATCCTAAGTTAAAACCAAATAAAGCTCCAGCTATAATCAATCCGATAGCGATAAAAAATCCAACAGATAAACCAGCTCTGATAAAAGAAAAATCTTTTTTAGTGATAAATACTACGGATGAAATTCCAGCAAATAACCCCAAAGTAACAATCCCTGCTTGTTTAATGATTTCAAAATTATTAGTATAAACAATTGCAATATAAATCAACGGAATAAAGATGAAGGCTTCAGCAAAAATATATGCTGAATATGCTAAGTATTGTAAGTTTTTATCTGAAGTTTTTAATGCAGTACTTTCAGCATAATTAGTAATTAGCATAAAACCACCTAAAAGTAATAACCATCTATATCCTTGAGTCATAGACAAAGCAAATTCTACTATTGTAGCACTTTGTAGAAATAAATATTCAA
The DNA here is from genome assembly GCF_050290165.1 of Tenacibaculum sp. Lineage (GTDB taxonomy): Bacteria > Bacteroidota > Bacteroidia > Flavobacteriales > Flavobacteriaceae > Polaribacter. The sequence goes on from NZ_JBNKHD010000012.1 coordinate 125,198, forward strand.
ACAATATGAATAAAAATACACCACCAGCTACATGTGTATATGTTTTTTTGTAAAAAGCAATTCTATCAGCTTCTGAGACTTGTGATACAAGAACTTTTGGGTTAAATGAATTTTCCATAATTAATTTTTAAAGTTTTGATAAAGATATATTTTTTTACAGATTTTAGGGTTGTTTTATTTGTGTGAAAAAAATGCAAAAAAAAAGAGGTTAAAATGCAGGCTTTTTATTTGTTGTTGTTAAAAATTGACGTTTTTTTAATCTATTTGTTAAAATTTAATGTTAAGAAAAAGAGGTTAAATCCTTGTTCGTAAGTGATGAATACTGAGAAATTAACTTTTTTTTAACTTTTTTTTGACATTGAAAAAAAGTTATATATTGCAAATCGTTAAAAAACCCTTCATATTGTTATTAAAACAGCAATAATTTGGCAACTTAATTAGTAAGCTAAAATAGATGTCAAAAGTTTTTTAGCAAAGTTCGTTGCCTAAGGCAATTTTTAATTAACTAATTTTTTTTAATTTTTCACAACATGAAAAGAATTTTTTTAACACTAGCTGTAGCAGCTTCTGTTTTAGTAGGATGTCAAGAAAACGCTAAAGACGAAGCATTACCAACTCAAGAAGCAATTGACATGAGCGATTTCTATGTGCAAACTGAAGAAGTTTCTCATAAAGGTGGTTCTGAGCAATGTCACTCAATGAGAGTTTTAAACCGTCAACTTAAAGAAAACCCAGGGTTGTACAAAAAAATGTATGATATTGAGTATGCAACAAGAAAAATATCTGCAGAAAAAGGGAAACCAGGAGGTGGATCAGGAAGTGGAGATGTAGATGTATTACCAATCGAAGACGGATTAGGAACTATTAACATTCCTGTGTATGTACACGTTGTTTTACCTAACTCAAACAGTGTATCAAATACACAAATTCAAGCGCAAATGAACGTGTTAAACGATGATTTTAGCACTAAAAATACAAATCAATTACCTTCAGGAGCTACTGATTTCATTAATGATGTAACTAGTACAGGAATTCAATTTACTTTAGCTGGTACTTTCAGACATGATGATTCTACATCTTCATGGGGAACTAACGATGCTGTAAAAGCTGCTTATCCTCCAATTACTCCAGAAACTCACTTAAACATTTGGGTGTGTGAAATAGGAGGAGGTATCTTAGGATATGCTCAATTCCCAGGAGGTAACTCTTCTACTGATGGTGTAGTATTATTAGCTGGAAGCTTACCAGGAGGGTCTTCTGCTCCATATAACATGGGTAGAACTGCAACTCACGAAGTTGGTCACTACTTAAACTTACGTCACATTTGGGGTGATGGAAGATGTCGTCAAGATGATTTCGTAGCTGATACTCCATCTTCTGATGCTGCAAACTACGGATGTCCATCATATCCAAGCGCTAGCTGTCAAACTCCTGACATGACTATGAACTATATGGATTATACTGATGATGCTTGTATGTACATGTTTACAGATGGTCAACGTAACAGAATGAGAGCTATTTTCGCATCAGGAGGAGCAAGATCTTCAATGATTAACTAGAAAACCAAGGTCTTTTTTAAAAGACGTTCTCAATAATTATTATAATTATTTTAAAAGCCAAGAGGTATTTATCTCTTGGCTTTTTCTTTTGTTTTAGGTGTAAATAACTAGTATACATTATGTTACTTTTATTTTAACTTTAAAATTGGTATCTTGTAGACACAAATAACTAACCTTAAAAAATTTATAATTATGAAAAAACTTTTTTTAGCACTAATAGTGATATTAGGAACTTTTATTGGTTGTCAAGAAAATTCAAAAAACGAAGCATTACCAACTCAAGAAGCAATCGATATGAGTGATTTTTATGTAAAGACAGAAGTGCAAGAAGCTAAAGGTGTTACTGAGCTGTGTCATTCAATGAGAGTTTTAAACCGCCAACTTCAAGAAACCCCAGGATTGTACAAGAAAATGTATGATGTTGAATATGCTACTAGAAAATTTTTGAATAGTAAAAAACCAAATGGAACACCAGGAGGTGGAAATGGAGGAAATAATGGAGGTGGTGATGCTGATGTGGATGTACAACCTATTGAAGATGGATTAAATATTTCAATACCTGTTTACTTTCATGTAGTATTACCAGATGCAAGTCAAGTAAGTAATTCGGATATCCAATCTCAAATCAATGTAATTAATAGCGATTTTACAAGTCCGAATACGAATCAACTTCCATCAGGAGCAACTAACTTTATTAACGATGCTACTAACACAGAAATTACCTTTACACTAGCGGGTACTTTTAGACACAATGATTCCAAATCTTCATGGGGAACTAACGATGCTATAAAAGCAGCTTACCCACCAATTACTCCAGAAACTCACTTAAACATTTGGGTGTGTAATATTGGTGGAGGTATTTTAGGATATGCTCAGTTTCCAGGAGGAAACTCTGCAACAGATGGAGTAGTTATATTATATTCTAGTTTACCAGGAGGTTCAGCAGCTCCATATAACTTAGGTAGAACCTTAACTCATGAGATAGGACACTATTTAAATTTACGTCACATTTGGGGTGATGGAAGATGTCGTCAAGACGATTTCGTGGAAGATACTCCATCTTCTGATGCTGCAAATTATGGATGTCCATCATATCCAGATGTTAGTTGTAAATCTGCTGATATGACAATGAATTATATGGACTATACTGATGATGCTTGTATGTATATGTTTACAGACGGTCAACGTAATAGAATGAGAGCCATTTTTGCCCCAGGAGGAGTTAGATCTTCAATGATTAATTAGAAAGAAAAAGTCTTTTTTTAAAGACGTTCCCGATAATTATTAGAATTATTATAAAACCGAGAGATACACATCTCTCGGTTTTTTTTACTTTTATGGAGAATAAATAATTTTTACTTTGAAAAACATCAAGTTTCCAACACCACACACTACTTTATTAATCATAGCAGGATTTGTAGCTATTTTAACTTGGATAATCCCTGCGGGGAAGTTTGATACTTTGCAGTATGAGAAGGGAACCAATACCTTTTCTTATACGCATTTAGAAGAGATAAAATCAATGCCAGCGAATCAAGAAACGTTGGAAATTTTAGGGGTTAAAATACCGTTGGAAAAATTTACCAATGGAGATATAGCGAAGCCTATTAGTGTACCGGAAACTTACACTCAATTAGATTCTAAACCTCAAGGATTTTTAGATTTTTTCAAATCTCCTATAAAAGGAATTATTCAATCATCAGATATTATCTTATTAGTATTAATTTTAGGAGGTATCATAGGAATAATGAATTATACAGGTGCTTTTGATGCAGGAATTGCATGGTTAGCAAAAGCTTTGAAAGGAAAAGAATATTGGTTGATTTTTGTAGTAACTACTTTAGTTGCTGTTGGAGGAACAACCTTTGGGTTAGCTGAAGAAACCATTGCTTTTTATCCAATTTTAATTCCCATATTCTTAGCAGCAAAGTATGATGCTATAGTGGCATTGGCGAGTATATATATAGGGTCATCTATAGGAACTATGTGTTCAACGGTAAATCCGTTTAGTGTAATTATAGCTTCGGATGCAGCAGGAATTAATTGGACAACAGGTTTTACAGGAAGATTACTTATGCTTATTGCAGGAATTATTATTTGTGTAATCTATATCTTACGTTATGCAAATAAAGTTCAAAAAGATCCTTCTAAATCTATTATTTATGATCAAAAGAAAATGATCGAAAACTTGTTTGGAAATGCTATTTCAAGTACTCATACATTAACAGGAAGGTTACGTGTTATATTGACCATTTTTGCACTGTGTTTCGTAATTATGATCTATGGTGTTTCTCGTTTAGGATGGTGGTTTGAAGAAATGACAGTAGTGTTTTTAATAGGTGCTATTTTAATAGGGTTTTTGGCAAGAATGAAAGAAGAAGACTTTGTGTATACTTTTGTTAAAGGAGCAAGTGATTTATTAGGAGTTGCCTTTATTATTGGAATAGCAAGAGGTGTTTCTGTATTAATGGATCAGGGATTAATTAGTGATACTATTTTACAACATGCAAGTGAATTTACTACAGGCATGTCTAAAGGAATTTTTACGAACGTACTGTTGTTTATTTACTCAGGGTTGTCTTTTTTTATTCCAAGTTCTTCAGGTATGGCTGTGTTAACAATGCCAATTATGTCTCCGTTAGCAGATACTGTTGGAGTAGGTAGGGAAGTGATTGTTAATGCATATCAATATGGAATGGGATTATTTGCTTTTATCAACCCTACAGGCTTAATTTTAGCATCCTTAGCAATTGTAAAAGTTGGATATGATAAGTGGTTGAGGTTTGTTATTCCGTTAGTAATTATTTTGACTGTTTTTACGATGATTGCATTAACGATACAAATATACTTTTAGAAAATGTATAGAGTATATTCCCTTATTTTTTTAGCTGTTTTATTTGGGTGTACTCCTACAAAAAAATCAACAAATATGAATACAAAAATTGTTATTGCCCATCGTGGAGCATCAGGATATTTACCTGAACATACAATGGAAGCCAAAGCCATGGCGTATGCAATGAATCCTGATTATATAGAACAAGATCTTGTGTTGAGTAAAGATGATGTTCCCATTGTTATTCATGATATTGAGTTGGATGATGTTACCGATGTTGCTGAAAAATTTCCTGAAAGAAAACGAGAAGACGGTCGTTTTTATGTAATTGATTTTACATTTGCAGAATTACAACAATTGAATGTAACTGAGCGCTTCAACCCAAAAACAGGAGCACAAGTATATCCAAACCGATTTCCGAAAGGAAAAGGAAGTTTTAAGTTACATTCTTTTCAACAAGAAATAGAATTGATTCAAGGTCTAAATCAATCAATGGGGAGAAACATTGGAATTTATCCTGAAATTAAAAATCCAGAGTTTCATCATCAACATGGAAAAGATATTGCTAAAATTACCTTGAAAATTCTTTCAGAGTATGGCTATAAAACCTCAAAAGACAACTGTATATTTCAGTGTTTTGATGCTAAAGAATTGGAGCGAGTTCGAAAAGAACTTAAATCTAATTTATTTTTAGTACAGTTAATTGAATTTCCTGAAGAAGTAGAGCAATTGCCCTATTATGCAACGTATGCTGATGGTTTAGGACCTTGGTATAAGCAGATTTTAAACAAAAAAACAGGAGACAAGTGGCAGCTTACAACCTTAGTTGAAGATGCTCATAAACTAGGATTGCAAGTGCATCCCTATACATTTAGAGCAGATCAACTAGACGAGTTTTCTTCTTTTGAAGAAATGATGCAAGTCTTGTTTTTTGAAGCGAATATTGACGGTGGCTTTACCGATTTTCCTGATAAAATGGTAACGTTTTTATCTAAGAAGTAACCTCGATTAATTTTCTTCTGTAGGCAGTAAGTAATTTCGATTTAGAAACAAATCCGTAGTACTCGTTTTTATGAACCACAGGTAAATTCCAAGCCCCACTGTCTTGAAATTTTTTCATAATATCAGTCATTTTATCTTTGCCAAGTACTATTATTTCTGGCGGATTGTGCATAACATCGGTTACTTTAATACTGTCATACAAAGTAGTGTCAAACATAATAGGTCTAATATCATCCAATAATATAATTCCTAAAAGGTGTTTGTTTTTTTTATCAACTACAGGGAAAATGTTTCTGCTCGATTTTACAACAGCTTTATGTACGATTTCTCTCAAGGTCATTTCAGGATAGAGCTTTACAAAGTTGTTTTCAATAACCTTATCAATGTCCATTAAGGTAAGTACAGCATGGTCTTTATCGTGAGTAATCAGTTCTCCTTTTCTACCTAATTCCATAGCATAAACAGAATGAGGATGAAAGTATTTAACAATACCAAAAGAGATGGCTGAAGTAAGCATTAAAGGAATAAATAATTCATACCCTCCTGTAATTTCGGCAATTAAGAAAATAGCTGTAAGAGGAGCATGTAAAACACCTGCCATTAAACCTGCCATACCTACTAATGTAAAATTACTTTCAGATATGGAAGTTTGAAATACGCCTGAGTAGTTTATGATTTTAGCAACACAATTTCCCATGATGCTTCCCATAAAAAGTGTTGGGGCAAAAATACCTCCTACACCTCCTGCACCAAATGTTAACGAACTGGCAATTACCTTAAAAAATACCAATCCTGCTAGGAGAGCTATTACAGTTAATTCGTTAGATACGTTTAGAGATAAAAAATTATTCTCAAGTGCTTTTTCAGGGTTTCCTGCTATTAGATTGTTAATTACTCCAAACCCTTCTCCATACAAAGGAGGAATAAAATAAATTAAGATACCAATAGCGATTCCTCCAAATATGATTTTTTTAATAGGGGAGTTTATGCTGTCAAAAAAACGTTGTATACGTTCATATACTTCAGTAAAATATACAGATGTAATAGCAGCGACTAAACCTAAAAATAAGTAAAAAGGAACATCGGCAACAGTAAACACATCTTCAATTCTAAAAGGTAATAAAACATCATTCCCAAAGAAAAAATATGAGGTCATAATTGCTGACAATGACGCTAGTAAAAGAGGTAGCATTGAGGCAATGGTTAAGTCTAAACTAAAGACTTCAATAGCAAAAACAATAGCAGCAATGGGAGCCTTGAAGATAGATGATAAAGCACCAGCAGAAGCACACCCAATCATTAAATTACGAGTGGTTTGGTTCATATGGAACATTCGTGCAATATTTGAACTTATTGCAGCGCCAGTAGCAACGGTAGGTCCTTCTAATCCTACAGATCCTCCAAAACCTATGGTAATTGGAGCCGTTAAAATTGAACCAACCATTTGGTATTGCTTCATAATTGCCTTTCTTTTAGATATGGCAAATAATGTTGAGGGAATACCATGGCTTACAGGTCCTCTAATTATATATTTTATAACTAAGTATACCAGTGAAAATCCAATAATAGGAAAAACAAAGTAAAATACCTCGTGATAATAGTGTACTAATTTTCCTTCAAGTGATTCTTGAATAAAATGTGTAAAGTTTTTTAAAATTAAAGCACCTAAGCCAGAGGTAAATCCAACTAGAACACTTAGTATGTATATAAATCTTCTATTAGAAATATGTTTATATCTCCAGATAAGAAATTTCTTTAAAACTTTATTTGATGATGGCATAACAACAGTTTGTAGCTAATTTTTTATACTCGTTGTTTTTACTTACAAAAGTATTTTAAATATAAATCTTAGCCATAAGATATTTATCAAAACTTAAATAATTAATCGAACTCCACCTAAGTCTTCTACTTTATAAGGAAATTTATCACTTGGCGATCCTATAAACATAAAATTAATAGGTATGTTCCACTCTTCTGAAAGCTTTTTAATTAATTGTGGACTAAATTTTCCTTCAATAATTTGAAAATCGATTTTAATTTCTGGATACTCTCTGTCTAAAAAACTAATTTCATCAGGTAAGTTTATAGGGACGGTTCCGTCTTTATCAAGCGCTAATACAATTTTTATTTTTCGAGTGTGTTCATTTTTAATAATATATAGCATTACTTTGTTAAGTGTAGCAATATTGTCTCCTTTGGTAAAAAACACAAATTCTTGATCGTTTATCCTGTTTACAGTTTGTGTAATTTGTTTATCCATATTCAAAACCAACCTTCTTACAGGGTTGAATATGGCATAAATTACTCGAAGTACAAGTTTTAGTAAAACAGTACGATTTAGCATAATGATAATAAAAATAATGGTTGGAATAAAGTAGTCTAGAAATACTACAATATTACTTGGTAAATTATCTTTAGGATCCATCAATATATTACCTGCTAAAGCACTCAATACGGCAACAATAGCTAAAAAAACTGATAGCCAAGTTGCTTTTTCAGGTCTTGGAAGCTTATTTCGCCTAATTTTTAAAAGGATATTTCCTATAGCAAATAATGCCATTACTGATAAAAACGAAATCGTATATACACCTGCTAATAAACCAACATTTCCATTGGTTATTAATAGTACAGAAACCGCTAGTATAAAGAATAAAATAATGATTCTGTAAGAACTTCCTTTCTTGTTCTTTTTCAAAAAGAACTGTGGCATTATTCTATCTAGCGTCATACGTTCCAATAGACCAGTAACTCCAACAAAACTCGTTAAAACAGCTCCGCTTAATACTAGGAAGGCGTCTATTGCGATAATAGCAGCGACCCATTCTCCTCCAACAAAATCACCCATTTGAACTAATAAGGTGTTTTGGTAATCTGCACTTTGTAAAACAGGAATTGCAAATAGAGCTAAGGCAAAAACAGCCATTAAAGGGTTAATAATGCTTACAATTATCCACATATTTCTTAGTGTTTTAGGAAACACACCTCTTTGCTGTTCTTCAACAAAATTAGCCGAACTTTCAAATCCAGACACTCCTAGCATAGAGGCAGCAAAACCAAAGAAAATAGCATATAGAATTCCATTTTCAGACTGATGATGCCAGTTTGTAAAAAGAATATCTATACCACTTTGTGATAAATAGAAAATAATAAAAAAGGTTAATACTATCAATGACAATAAATGGAAAATAAAAATACCAACCGCTACTTTAGCCGATTCGGTAATACCACCTATAGTTAACAATGCGAAAAATAATAGAAGTCCTATCGTTGCCATAATAATAGGCATTGAAGGAATTAAATGGTGCAAATAATGAATGGCTTCATTGGCAGAAATTACAGCGGTTGCCATATAAGAGAGTATGGTAAGTGTTGCTGCAAAGGAGGCCATTAGTTTACTGGTGGTATTTAACAGGGCATTATAAGCACCTCCATTTAGCGGCATTGCGCCAACTACTTCTCCATATATTTTTCTGAATAAAAACAGTACTACTGATACTATTAAAAGAGTTATCCATGCGTACTGACCTGCAAAGGCAATAGCTAAAGCGGATACATATAATACTGAAGAACTAATATCATTACCACAAATGGCGGTTGATTCTAGTTCATTAAGCTTTTTAGAAACGGGATGTTTCATGATTTAATACTGATTAGTTTTTGTGTAGTTTAACCTTTTTCAAGAAGTGTAACGATTTGTACATTAAAGGTAATAAAAAACCCTGCATAATTTGCAGGGTTTGTATTTTAAGCTTTAACATCTAATTTGATGCTTAATTCTTGTAATTGTTCATCGTCTATAGTTGCAGGTGCATCGATCATTACATCTCGACCTGAATTGTTTTTAGGGAAGGCAATAAAATCACGAATGGTTTCTTGTCCACCTAAAATAGCTACCAAGCGATCTAACCCGAAAGCTAATCCTCCGTGAGGTGGGGCTCCGTATTCGAAAGCATCCATTAAGAATCCAAACTGAGCTTTTGCTTCTTCTTCAGTAAATCCTAGGTGTTTAAACATGATTGCTTGAGTTTCTTTATCGTGAATTCTGATAGAACCTCCACCAATTTCATTTCCGTTTAATACTAAATCGTATGCATTTGCTTTTACATCACCTGGATTGGTATCTAACAATTCTAATTGCCCTGGTTTAGGAGAGGTAAATGGATGATGCATTGCGTGGTAGTGCCCTGTTTCTTCATCTAGTTCTAATAAAGGGAAGTCAATTACCCATAAAGGAGCAAATTCGTTTGGTTTACGTAAACCTAAACGCTCTGCCATTTCCATACGTAAAGCACTTAATTGCGCACGAACTTTGTTTGTTTTTCCTGAAAGAATACAGATTAAATCTCCTGCTTTAGCACCAGTAGCTTCTGCCCATTTTGCTAAATCGTCTTGGTCGTAGAATTTATCTACCGATGATTTAAAGCTCCCATCTTCGTTACATTTTACATACACCATTCCTAAAGCTCCTACTTGCGGACGCCTTACCCAATCGATTAATTTATCAATTTCTTTACGAGTGTATGAGTTTCCTCCTGGTACAGCTATACCAACTACTAACTCGGCATCGTTAAAAACTTTGAAGTCTTTGTGTTGTGCTACTTCGTTTAACTCGCCAAATTCCATTCCGAAACGAATATCTGGTTTGTCATTACCGTACTTACGCATCGCTTCATCAAAAGTAATACGTGGGAATTTCTCTACTTCTACTCCGTTGATTTCTTTCAATAAATGACGTGTCATTCCTTCAAAAATCTCTAAAATATCTTCTTGCTCAACAAACGCCATTTCACAGTCTATCTGTGTAAACTCTGGTTGACGGTCGGCACGTAAATCTTCATCTCTAAAACACTTTACAATCTGGAAGTATTTATCCATACCTCCTACCATTAACAACTGTTTAAAGGTTTGTGGTGATTGTGGTAAGGCATAAAATTGACCAGCATTCATACGAGAAGGTACTAAGAAATCACGCGCTCCTTCTGGAGTAGATTTGATTAAATACGGAGTTTCAACATCAATAAATCCTTTGTCAGATAAATATTTGCGAACTTCCATCGATACTTTATGACGGAAAATTAAACTGTTTTTTACCGGATTACGACGGATGTCTAAATAGCGATATTTCATACGAATATCTTCACCACCGTCAGTTTCATCTTCAATAGTAAAAGGTGGTAATTTGGCCTCGTTTAAAATTTCTAAGTTCGATACTAAAACTTCTACATCACCTGTTGGAATGTTTACGTTTTTAGATTGACGTTCAATTACGGTACCTGTAACTTGTACTACAAACTCACGCCCTAAAGTTTTTGCTTTCTCCATTAAGTCTTTAGAAGTACGCTCTTCGTCAAAAATTAACTGTGTAATTCCGTAACGATCACGTAAATCTACCCAAATCATAAAACCTTTATCACGTGATTTTTGTACCCATCCAGAAAGGGTTACTTCAGTATTGATGTGCGATGCTCTTAACTCGCCACAAGTATGCGTTCTGTACATTTCTTGAAATTTTAGCTGCGCAAAATTACGGATAATTGTTAGGATGTGAAAAATTACTATACGGAACTATTGATATTTTTATTTGTAGTAAAAAATAATATCTTCGAGAAAAAAATAGATGCAATTAAATATAAGAAACCTTGAGGAGATAGATATCCCTAAAGAGCTATTAACTCCAGAGTATGTAATTCTTGATGGAGGAAAAGAGAAAACTTTTTTAAAAAGAATATCAGACAATACAAATTTGTTTTCTGGCGAAATTGAAATAAATCGATTGAATTTTTTTATTGGAGCAAATAATTCAGGAAAAAGTAGATTTATGAGAGGCTTTTTAAAACTAAGAACTTATGATTGCCACATATCTGATAAAGCTTCTTATATTGATTTAATAGAAGAAATTAATAGCTTAAAACTAGAGTTTTCTAGGAATTATGAGAATAATGGGAATTTAAGTAAAAATGCTTTTGAAGAAGAAATAAAAGAAGTTGTAAAAAAAGACTATAAAATTATAGAGAATTTTAGTCAAAGTAATAGTAATGATATAGGAGAGAGGATAAAGCTTTTAGAGAAAAAAAATGAATATGTGAAAGATAACATACTTAAAGAGAATGTTGAAAAGAGTATAGAAAAAATAAAAAGACTTCATAAAGAGTTAAATTTTTCTTTGAAGAATAATTTTAAAGTAAAAACTTACATCCCAGTTTTAAGAGCTTTAATAGGATCACAACATATTAAAACAGATTCATTTGATTATATAGTTTCTAAATATTATTTTGATGGACAAGAAAACAAGAATATTTACACAGGGTTAACTTTTTTTGATAAGTATAAAGAGACCCAAAATTCAAGAAATCATAGAGATTTAAGAAAATTTGAAGATTTTTTAAGCGATACTTTTTTTGAGGGGGAAAGAATTGAGATTATTCCTGATGTAAGTACAGGTTTAATACATATTGATTTTGATAGACAAAATTACAGAGGAATGAATGAAATAGGTGAAGGGATACAATCATTGATTTTATTACTTTTTCCAATTTTTACAGCTGTAAAAAAACAAAGCTTTTATATAGAAGAGCCAGAAACAAATTTGCATCCCGCCTTTCAAAGAATATTTATAGAGACACTTTTAACTAACAAATTTATTTTAGATAAAAACTTAACTTTCTTCTTTACCACACATTCAAATCATTTTTTAGATCTCACTTTGCGAAGTGATGAGGTTTCTTTTTTTCAATTTGAAAAAATCGAAAAAAATAAGCACTTTATAAAAGTTAATGTTAAACCAAGTAGACAAATGTTAGATGTTTTAGGTGTAAATAATACTTCCGTTTTTTTAGCAAATACATCTCTTTGGGTAGAAGGCCCTACTGATAGGAAATATTTGTCAAAGTTTTTAAAAGTTTACTGTGATTATAATGATGAAAAATCCCATTTAAAAGAAGATATTGATTTTGCCTTTTTTGAATATGGAGGTAATTTAATAACTCATTACCTTTTTAATGAGGAAGAAAAATTTGATGATGAAGAGGTTAAGGAAAAGATAAACTCTTTTGCTTTGTCAAATAAGATATACCTTATAGCAGATAGTGATAACGCGAAAGAGGGGGGAGAAAAATTTAGGAGAAGAAAAATATTGGAAGAACTATCTAGTGAGAAAGGGAATTTTAAATATCAAAATACTATTGTTAAGGAAATAGAAAATTTACTTCCCGTAAAAATTCTTCATGATTTTATACCTGAGCTATTGACGGATGAAATAAGTATAAAGAAGGCTAAGAAAATTAATTTTAAAAGAAGTGATTACAAAGGATTAGGGTTAGGAGAGTTTTATAAAACACAATTTTTAAATGCAGGAATTCCAGAAGAGAATATTAAGAAGTTTAAATCAGAATCAGGTACTTTAAGAAACGAGTATAAAAACAAATTAGCAAGTTTTGTAGTGGGGTCAAATTATAAATATTCCGATTTGATTAAAGACAATGAAGAGCTTGATAATTTAGTTGGAACTCTATTTGATTTTATTAAAAGCTAGGTTACTAAAAATTATTAGTTGTTAATTTCTGAAAATATGTTTTTAAAATTTCAATAAAGTTTACAGTTTTTGTAACATATTAAAAAAGTTGTTGTCATTAAGAAAGCAAAATTGACAAGTACAAGAAGACATAAAAAGTGTACGTTTAAAGCCATAAATTTCTTTATGCTAAAAAGCATTAAATGTTGTTAGTGAGTTAACTTGCTTTTTATATCTTAAAATAAATACCCCAAAGTCACCTTAAAGATTAAAGGAACTCTTTATAAAATAATTAGAGCTTTATTAGTTGTTATTTTTTTTGTAAATTATAGGGTAATTTGATGATTATGAAGAATTCGGCTATGCTTTTGGTATTGTTTACCACTGTGTTTTTATTTGTGCTAACTGCTTTGGCCTTTACTAATATAGGTTTTAGGTGGATGTTTATACTTACAGTTATCGGTCAGTTACTAGTAGTGTTAATGGTTTACAAAGTACTACGAGATAAATATACCACCGATAAAACTTTTGAAGATTTTTATGAAGATTACCCAATAGGGAGAGAGTAAAACGATATTCAAAGAAGTAGCAACTGCCTCTTAAAATTCATTCATTTTTAGTTCCTGAAAACATCTAGTGGTTTTTCTAAGTTTCAATAGAATTTACAGTTTTTTGTAACATACTAAATTAGTTATCGTCATTTAAAAGTAAAATTGACCAACACCGAAAAATATAAAAAGTGTACATTTAAACACGTAAAAAACAGTTATGGATAAAAAAAACTATTTGCTATTACCTATCCTGTTATTATTTCTAAGTTGTAAAAATGAAAAAGCAGCTCCTGTTTTAAACTCTTCTAACTATTTTGATATTTTAAATGAAGAGTTTACAGGTGATTTAGCTTATGAAACAACTTCTTTTGTAGAAAAATATTGGCGTGTAGTTGGTAATACAGGCTTTAATAAAAGTGTATACAAAATTGCAGAAGAATTAGAAAAAGCAGGTTTTGTCAAAGAAGATAGTGCTACGGGTAGTGATATTTTAACCTATAGAATAGAAAAAAGACCCTTAAAAAATCCTACTTGGGAATCTGTGAATGCTTCCGTAAAAATAGTTGGAGAAGATATTCCTCTTTTACAGCATAGTACGAATAGAAATATGATTGCTTTAAATTCTTATAGTACACCTAAAGAAGGTGTGACAGCTGAAGTAGTATATGTTAAAGACTTAAAAAAACTGAAAGACATAGATATTAAAGGGAAAATTGTTTTTGCTGAAACAGATCCTCACAGAATATTTAATCAAGCTATTGTAAAAAGCGGTGCTTTAGGGCTTATTACGTATAGCAATCCTAACTATTTACAGCCTCAAAAAAATAATACGTCTATTCAATTTAGATCTATCCCATTAAATGAAGAGGTAAAATCCTGGGCAATTGCCATGTCTTATAAGGCTAAAGAAGAATTAAAAGTAACATTGTTAAAAGGAAAAGTATCTTTAGATGTCAATATTGAAACTAATATCTACCCATCAGAGGAATTGACAATTGTTGCCGATATTAAAGGAAATAAGTATCCTAAAGAGCGTCTGGTTTTTAGCGCTCATATACAAGAACCTGGAGCAAACGACAATGCTACAGGTGTTGGAGTTGCTTTAGAAATGGCTACACTTACTGCTGAGCTTATCAAAAACAACATATTTGTACCTAATAGAACTTTAACCTTTTTATGGGGAGATGAAATTATTTCAACAAACAGATATGTAAAAGAAGATAGCATAAGAGCAAAGGATATTAAATGGGGAATTTCTTTAGATATGGTTGGAGAAGATACCCAAAAAACGGGCGGGACTTTTTTAATTGAAAAAATGCCTGATCCTAGTGCTATTTGGACAAGAGGTAATGATAAACACACAGAATGGGGAGGGCAAAAAATGAAGTTGGAAGAAATGACTCCGCACTATTTGAATGATTTTTTAATTGATAAATTTAAAGAACAAGGAAAAAGAACAAACTGGGTGGTTAATACAAATCCGTTTGAAGGAGGAAGTGACCACGTACCTTTTTTGAAAAGAAACATTCCAAGTGTTTTATTCTGGCATTTTACCGATCAGTTTTATCACACCGATAATGATCGAATCGATAAAGTTTCAAAAGCAACTCTTAAAAACGTAGGAGTAGCCTCATTGGCTTCAGCTTATACTTTATTAAATGGAAATGATGCTACTGCGAAATCAATATTAGAAAATATAGAAAAGGCTGGTATATCGAGATTAAAAGAAGAAGAAAAACAGAGTGAAATTGCATTACAAAAAGGAGACTCCATATCAACTCAAATATCTATTATTTCAGCTTGGAAAGACTGGTATATAGACTCTTCTAAAACGACTTTTGATATGGTAAAAGATTCAACAAGTCATCAAGAATATGTAAAAGAAACATCTAAAAAAATAGACTCTTTATCTTCTAAGATAATTAACAAGCTATCTAAGATTCAAATGAATTAGTTTTTAATTTATGAAAATACTTTGTGGCTTCTTTTTTTACTTTGGGAGCTAAAATCAGCGTTGACAAAACAGTCGGAATTGCCATTAAAGCATAGGCACTATCAATTAGATTAATAACAAAGTCTAATTTGATGATTGAGGCAATTACAATGGTAAGGATGTAGATATAGTTGTAGTTCTTTCCTATTTTGGTATTAGTTAAAAAACTCAAACAACTAAATCCGTAAAAAGAGTAGGTAAATAGGGTTGAAAAAGCAAATATCAATACACAAATGGTTAAAATCACACTTCCTGAATTGTAAGGAAGCACCGCATCGAAAGCAGCCAATGTCATTGAAATTCCATTGCCCTGAAAATCTTTCCATACTCCTGAAGCTAAAATTGCTAAAGCAGTTAGAGAACATACTAATAGGGTATCAATAGCAGGACCTAACATAGCAACTAATCCTTCTCGAATAGGTTCTTTAGTTTTTGCTGTTCCGTGCATCATAGGAGCGGTACCCAAACCAGCTTCATTAGAAAAGGCAGCTCGTTTTACTCCTGTAATTATCAAAACACCTAAGGTACCTCCTAAAACTGATTTTCCTGAAAAAGCATCTTCAAAAATTAAAGAAAAGATACCAGGGACATTTTCTATTCTTAAAATTAAAATAGTACCTACTGTAACTAAATAAACTACGACCATTAATGGTACTAATTTACCTGCAACGCTACCAATTCGTTTGATTCCTCCAAAAATAACTAGGGCTACAATAATTGCAATGGTAATTCCTAATAGCAGTTTAGCTACAAAATCATTCTCTTTTTGTACCTGAAAAACATCTATTAAAGTTTGAGTTAGTTGGTTTGCTTGAAAAGCGGGGAGTGTTCCTATTAATCCAGCTGAAGCAAAAAACACAGCTAAAGGTTTCCATTGTTTTCCTAAACCTTCTGTAATTACATACATTGGACCTCCTTTTACATTTCCGTTCTCATCTTTTCCACGATACATTACTGATAAACTACAGGTGAAAAACTTGGTAGCCATTCCTACAAAAGCACTTACCCACATCCAAAAAATAGCCCCAGGACCACCCGTTGCGATAGCTATTGCAACTCCACTAATATTTCCCATTCCTACCGTAGCAGCTATGGCAGATGATAAGGCTTCGTAATGTGATAAATCTCCAGGAGAGTCTGCTTTGTCGTATTTTCCTCTTAAAATAGCCACAGCATGACCAATGTATCTGAACGGAACTAACCCTGAATAGATAAACAAGTATAATCCGCCACCAATAAGTAATATTAATAAAGGAATTCCCCATACCCAAGAAGAAAACTGCGCAACTAAGTCTTGAATGCTTAAAAACATGAAATAGGATTTTTAACGAAAATACTAAAAGTGTGCATAAAAAAAGAACGATAGCTGTGAATTAACAACTATCGCTCTTTTGTGAATTTTATGTGGTTCGTCTTTTATTTACAAACAATTCCTCTTTTTCCTAAGAACTCAATATCTCTTAAAAAACCTTCTTGAATAGTTTCTGCTTGAAAAATAAAAGTTTTATCATACAAAGTATTTCCTTCAAAAAAGGTTACTTGAAAACGATTATCTAAAGCAAACAATTTAGGTTGCATCAATTCAAATTTCTGATAGCTATTAGCAGGAAGTTTATCTATTTTTCTTCGAAAAACAGAAGTTGTTTTGGAGTCAGAAAAGCCCTGTGAAACAATCACTACCATTTCTAAATCGACATCTTTTCTATTTAGAATGTACACATTCCAATCTTCTTTATTGTCAAATTCATTGGTTTCTAAAACCACTGCAATTTCTACGCCAGTTACTTTAGGAATTTCAATATCTTTTCTCATTGAAAACTTTTTAAAATGGAAAGACGAAAGTTTAACGCTTTCGTCTTTTATTTTTTGAATTTATCTTTAAAATTAAATTACCGATTTAAATTGTTCTAAGAAACGTTTGTCATTTTCGTAGAACATACGGATATCTGGAATTTGGTATAACAACATAGCTATACGTTCAATCCCCATTCCGAAGGCATATCCACTATATTTTGTTGGGTCAATATTACAGTTCTTTAAAACGTTAGGATCTACCATTCCACATCCCATAATTTCTAACCAACCCGTTCCTTTGGTTATTCTGTAATCAGTTTCTGTTTCCAGTCCCCAGTAAATATCAACTTCGGCACTAGGCTCAGTAAATGGGAAGTACGATGGACGTAAGCGTATTTTAGATTTTCCGAACATTTCCTTAGTAAAGTATAATAAGGTTTGTTTTAAATCGGCAAAAGAAACATCAGTATCAATGTATAATCCTTCTACTTGGTGAAAAATACAGTGTGCACGTGCTGAAATATCTTCGTTTCTAAACACACGTCCAGGAGAAATTGTACGAATCGGAGGTTCGTTGTTTTCCATATAACGTACTTGTACCGATGAGGTATGTGTTCTTAGTAAGGTATCAGGATTTTTCTCAATAAAGAAAGTATCTTGCATATCACGTGCTGGGTGATATTCTGGTAAGTTTAAAGCAGTAAAGTTGTGCCAATCATCTTCAATTTCTGGTCCTTCAGATACTGTAAAACCAATTCGGTTAAAAACCTCTATGATTTGATTTTTTACTAAAGAAATTGGATGACGAGAGCCTAAGTTGATAGGTTCAGATGGACGAGTTAAATCGCCATAAACACCTTTATCTTCAGTAGCGCTTTCTAAAGCATCGTTTAACTCAGTAACTTTTTTTTCGGCAGATTTCTTCAAATTGTTTAATGCTTGCCCAAAATCCTTACGAAGCTCAGCATCAACATTTTTAAATTCAGCAAACAAATCTTTTAACAAACCTTTGCTTCCTAAATATTTTATTCTGAAAGCTTCTACTTCCTCTTTAGAGGTTGCTTTAAAAGCTTGCACATCTCCAATTAGTTCTTTTACCTTATCTAACATAATCTTTCCAAAAGTTAAGCCGCAAATTTACGTTTTTTTGCGGAAAAAAAAGAGCTTTTAAAAGTGTTTGCCTAAACCGTGTTAAAATACACAAAATAAAGAGCTAAATAGAAATTAACGAATTGTAAAATAATTATATTTGCATGGTAAAATTGTTTAAAATTTATAATAACAGAACAACTAAGTTTTATGGAATCTAAAATAAATGCATTTATGGATTACGTGAAAGGACGTAATGCATATGAACCAGAGTTTTTGCAAGCTGTACATGAAGTAGCAGAAACAGTAATTCCGTTTATAGAAAACAATCCAAAATATCAAGGAAAAAAATTACTTGAGCGTATGGTTGAACCTGAGCGTACTATTATGTTTAGAGTGCCTTGGGTTGATGACAACGGAGAAACTCAAGTTAACAGAGGGTATAGAGTAGAGTTTAACTCTGCTATTGGTCCTTACAAAGGAGGTTTACGTTTTCACCCATCAGTGAACTTATCTATTTTAAAGTTCTTAGGGTTTGAGCAAGTATTTAAAAACTCTTTAACAACTTTACCAATGGGTGGAGGTAAAGGAGGTTCTGACTTTGATCCTAAAGGAAAATCTGACCGTGAAGTTATGGCTTTTTGTCAATCATTTATGACTGAATTAGCACGTCATATTGGTCCTGATACTGATGTTCCTGCTGGAGACATAGGTGTTGGAGGTCGTGAAATTGGTTATATGTTTGGTCAGTACAAACGTTTGCGTAATGAATTTACTGGAGTATTAACTGGTAAGGGTGCTACTTGGGGAGGTTCATTAATCCGTCCAGAAGCTACTGGTTATGGAGATGTATACTTTGCTGAGAACATGTTAAAAACTAAAGGTGATTCTTTCAAAGGGAAAACTGTAGTTGTTTCAGGTTCTGGTAACGTAGCGCAATATGCTGCTGAGAAAGCAACAGAATTAGGAGGTAAAGTAGTTACGTTATCTGATTCTTCAGGATACATTTATGACGAAGCAGGTATAGATGCTGAAAAATTAGCATTTGTAATGGAGTTAAAGAATGTTAAGCGTGGAAGAATTAGCGAGTATGTTGAAAAGTATCCATCAGCTAAATTCTTTGCAGGTGAAAGACCATGGAGCGTTAAATGTGATGTAGCTTTACCATGTGCAACTCAAAACGAGTTAAACGGTGAGGAAGCTAAAGTATTAGTTGAAAATGGATGTGTTTGTGTTGCTGAAGGAGCAAACATGCCGTCTACTCCAGAGGCTATTGAAGTATTTCAAAAAGCTAAGATTTTATTCTCTCCAGGAAAAGCGTCTAACGCAGGTGGTGTTGCTACTTCTGGTTTAGAAATGTCTCAAAACTCTTTACGTTTATCTTGGACACGTGAAGAAGTAGATGCTAAATTACATTCAATTATGAACAATATTCACGAAGCTTGTGTAAAATATGGTACACAAGAAGATGGATATGTTGATTATGTTAAAGGAGCAAATATTGCAGGTTTCGTAAAAGTTGCTGATGCAATGCTAGACCAAGGTGTAGTATAGTAATCAAACTATATAATATAATAAAAACCTCATAGAAGCTCTCTATGAGGTTTTTTTGTTGGGGAATTAATACTGAGTTTAATTTTGCTTTTTAATAGTTAAAGGCATTTTATAGATACTATTATTTAGTTCTAAATTTTTGTCAATAGTTTTATGGTTTAGTTTACTTTTGATGTAATTATGTATTTTTAAAGTATCACAATCGATATCTAAGATTATAATCTCACCGTTTTTAGTTATTAAAAGTTCTACAGTGGTTTTTACATCTTTGTCAAGAACAAAATTTGGTTTACCTAGAAGTTGTACAATTTTTGTTCTAATTTGTTCTTTTTCTGGATTATCATTTGTAGAAAATACAGAAGTGCTCATTAAAGTAACGAATGCTAATACAAATAACTTTTTCATTTTTTAGGGTTTAAGGTTTATAAAGATTTATTGATAAATTTTATATTGTAAAAGTATTGTAAAAGAGTGTGTTAAGTGTGTTTTTGTTGGTTAATAAAGTATTGTGTTTAAGTAAATTGAGTTTTGATTTTATACGTGTTTTACTTCAGGTTAACATTGAAGAATTTATTTCTTTTTATTGCTTTTTTTTGAAAAGTTTTTAAGAATTAAACTTGATTTTGTAGAACTTATAAATTTATCTCTTTAAATAGTGCCCAATTTGTTAATTCAGAAGGTTAGTTTTATGTTATCGACTTCTTATGTTTTAGAAAATACTTTTCATAGATTATTTTAAAAATGTAGTATAAAAAATCCTGAGAACTTCTCAGGATTTATAGTATTGAAAATAATCGATTTTATTCAACTGTAACCGACTTTGCTAAGTTTCTTGGTTGATCTACATTTTTACCTAACATAACAGCTATGTGGTATGATAATAACTGGAATGGTATAGTAGTTAATAAAGGAGTAAATGCTTCTTCAGTATCAGGAATTTCAATCACATGATCAGCAATTTCTTTTACTATTTCATCACCTTCTGTAACAACTGCGACAATTTTACCACTTCTTGATTTTATTTCTTGGATATTACTAACTACCTTTTCGTAATGTCCTCTACTTGTTGCGATTACAAAAACAGGCATATTTTCATCAATCAAAGCAATAGGTCCGTGCTTCATCTCAGCTGCAGGATATCCTTCTGCATGTATATATGAAATCTCTTTTAATTTTAAAGCTCCTTCTAATGCTACAGGAAAGTTAAATCCTCTACCTAGATATAGACAGTTTTTAGCATCTTTATATACGGCAGCTATTTCTTTAACTTGCTCATTAATTTGCAATAATTTCTCAATTTGTGCAGGAATTTGCTGCATTGTTTGTAAATAAGTATTTACTGCAGATGTTGATAAAGTTCCTTTAGCC
This sequence comes from Tenacibaculum sp., assembly GCF_050290165.1. Taxonomy (GTDB): domain Bacteria; phylum Bacteroidota; class Bacteroidia; order Flavobacteriales; family Flavobacteriaceae; genus Polaribacter. Next base: position 146,451 of record NZ_JBNKHD010000012.1, read on the forward strand.
TGAGCAAGTTTTAAGGCAATTAAAGAAAGTATTGTAATTTGAGTAGTAAAAGCTTTAGTAGATGCTACTCCAATTTCAGGTCCAGCATGTGTATAAGCTCCAGCATGCGTTTCCCTTGCAATTGAAGATCCTACAACATTACAAATACCAAACACAAAGGCTCCTTTTGATTTAGCTAATTTAATAGCCGCTAATGTATCTGCGGTTTCTCCTGATTGAGAAATGGCTATAACAACATCTTTAGGAGTAATTATTGGGTTACGATATCTAAACTCCGAAGCATATTCAACTTCAACAGGGATACGTGCCATATCTTCAAAAAGATATTCACCAACCAATCCTGCATGCCAAGAGGTACCACAAGCGACAATAATAATTCTATCTGCATTTAAAAACTTAGAGATATTATCATCAACACCGGCCATTCTAATTACGCCTTCATTTGCTAGCATTCTACCTCTATAGGTGTCTATAATTGCTTTAGGCTGTTCGTATATTTCTTTCAGCATAAAGTGATCGTATCCACCTTTTTCTATCTGTTCTAGATTTAGTTGTAGTTTTTGAATATTGGCATCAATTTCTTTATCGTTTTCAATCTTACGAACTTTAATACCTTTATCTTTCTTAATAATGGCAAGTTCACCATCTTCAAGATAAATTGCATCTTTTGTGTATTCTATAAAAGGAGAAGCATCAGAAGCCACAAAAAACTCTTCATTATTTTTTCCGATTCCAATAGCTATAGGGCTCCCTAATCTAGCTACTACTATTTCATCGGGTTTGGTTTTGTCAAAAACGGCAATAGCGTAAGCTCCAATTACATTTGTTAATGCTAACTGAACAGCTTTGCCTAATTTACAACCTTCGGTCTTTTTTATTTCTTCAATAAGATTTACTAAAACCTCTGTGTCGGTATCACTTATAAATTGATAACCACGAGAGATTAGTTCCTTCTTAATAGTGTCATAATTCTCAATAATTCCATTGTGAACAATCACTAAATCTCCCGATTGAGAAAAATGAGGGTGTGAATTGACATCGTTAGGAACACCATGAGTAGCCCATCGAGTATGGCCAATTCCTATTTTACCTTTTTTTCGCTCTTCTTCCTTGTTAATTATTACTTCTAAGTCAGAAACTTTTCCTTTGGTTTTTGATAAATGCATAGTCTCTCCATCATACATCATGATACCAGCGCTATCATAGCCTCTATATTCTAAACGTTTTAAACCATTAATTACGATTGGATAAGCATCTCTATGTCCAATATATCCTGTTATTCCACACATAACTTTCTTACTTCTCTTTTGAATATGATATTTTTAAAACTGCTCTTTTAGCTCCATTAGCTGATTCATCCCCATCTAACAAGATAACTGATCTAGGGTTCCAATTGTATGTTTTAATACTAGTTTTTAACGTGTTGTTAATTACCGGATTATCTGTAGGATTATACACTTTTAGAACCAATGGGTCAGTAGTAAAGTCTTCTTCTCCATTTAATAGTTTAGAAATATAATCAGTAATTCTAAAGGTGTATTTTTCAGGAGCATCATCATCGGTTTTTTGTAATAGGCCTCCATATGTTGAAGGGTTGTTATATGCATCTGAAAGTTGAGTTGGAGAAGTTCCTCCAGTTCCATTATCTTTATTTTGGTATAAAAATAGTTGTTGAGGAAGAAGGTTAGCCTCCGTGCTTATGGTTTGATTAACATAAAAAGTTAATAAAGCATCATTAATTAACCAATTGTTACTTCTTAGCTCTTGGAGTTTAGTGTTATCTATAATTGTAACTTCTGCCAAGCTACCAGCAGTACCTTGAATAACAAAATTATTTGCAGGAGCTGGTGAACTAGCCGGAGTCATTTTATAATGGCTATTCTTTATTCCTGATAATGGAAAAGAATATTTTTTGTTTATAGTATCAGTTACTGTTGTACCGTTCATTATAGATTTTGTGTAATAAAAATCTAAAGAAGGAGCAGGTGATGAGGCAAGGTTAAAAGGAACTAAAACACCATCGTTACCAGTGGATTCAATAATTAAACCTCTAAAATAATTGTTAAATTCATCTTTTGAAGAAAACTCAGTACTTTCAAACTTATCCCAAAATAGACTTTTCATTTTGTTAACATCTAATGGGATCGCTAAAAAAGGAATAGCTATTGTATCGTTACTGACAATTTTAGTTACTCTAATAGTATCTTTATATGTGTTAGAAGGATTTATTCTATCAACCCTATCATAATCATAATAAGTATGAGTTGTTTTTGGGGTAAAAGTAAAATTTGATACCTCATTTAAGTCTTGAATATCTTCATAATCAGAGTCAGAGAAAAAAGTATTCTTTTTAGATGGATCACTGGGGTTTAATATATTAAGGTAGGTATTATTTTGTTTTACAACAACAGAGGTTCCAACACTAGTATTTCCTAAAATCGAGTCTAACTTAAAACTTGTGACCCCATCTGTAGTTCCAGTAGAAGTTGCAGGATATGGAAGTTTTAAGATAACCTTTTCTAAGGTTAGAATAGTATCAATCCCTGCTGTATTTTTTAATTCAGAAACGTACCCAACCTGCGAGATAATTGAAGCTTCAATTTTTTTCGCATTCGGATTGTTATATACTCCTAACCAATATTCGCTAATGCTAGCATTGATATTATCGGCTTGAACATTTTCAATATTTATAGGGTTTATTTCAACATCTAATAAGATTTCTCCTGTTTCAAATTTTGTATTATTAACTACATTTGTACCAATATCACTAAAGTCTTTTTCACATGATATAATAGCTGCAAAACATAACAGACTAATACCTAGTACACCAATTTTTCTAATCATTCTTTTGTATTATTCGCTTAATTCTAAAACGTTTTCTTTGTAAAATTCTAAGTATGCTTCAGTTAAAGTTTCTTCTGACTGAAAATCTAAGACTTTAGTATTGCTTTCTTCAATAAAATCTTCTATTTCTTTTGGTAAAACTTCACTACCTTTTATAACAGCATCTGAATTTTCAATAGCGCTCTTTAAAATGTTAGTATGACTTGGCGTTTCGATTGTTGCAGCTTTTGATTCTTCAATTTTATCAAAACGAACTTTATTTGCCATCTCTTTATTTAAATCTTCAATGTCACTATTGTAAAGCGAAGTTACAATCTTACTTTCAGCAAACAATGGTTCTTCTTTATAAAATTCTCTTAAATATAGAGGTAGCATTGAGGCCATCCACCCATGAACATGGATAATGTCTGGAGCCCAATTTAGTTTTTTAACTGTTTCAACTACACCCTTAGCGAAGAAAATCATACGCTCATCATTGTCGTCAAATAGTTTGTCATCTTCGTCAGAGTATACAGCTTTACGCTTAAAATACTCATCATTATCAATAAAGTACACTTGCATTCTTTCTTTAGGAATAGAAGCAACTTTAATTATTAAAGGCATGTCCATGTCGTTAATAATTAAGTTCATACCTGATAAACGAATTACTTCATGTAATTGATGCCTTCGCTCATTAATCACACCGAAACGAGGCATGAAAATACGAGTTTGAATTCCTTTAGAATGTGCATTTTTAGCAACATTAAATGCAGTAGACGATAATTCTGTTTCGGGTAAATATGGTATTACCTCAGACGAAACATATAAAATTCTCTTATCCTTCATTAAATCGGTCTCTTTTATTGAAGGTGCAAAAATACGAAATATAATGCAAAAATCGTGTTAAATTGCTAATTTTGCATGCATTTCAATAAATAAACAATGAAAATTTTTACGCAAAAATCCGAATTAAAAGCGTTTTTATCTCCTTTAAAAAAAGAAAAAAAATCTGTCGGATTTGTCCCTACTATGGGAGCTCTACATCAAGGGCATTTATCACTAATAAAAAAAGCAAAAAAGAAAAATGATGTTGTGGTAGTTAGTGTTTTTGTAAACCCTACCCAGTTTGATAATAAAGAAGATTTAGATAAATACCCTAAAACTTATGAGAGTGATGTGGTTTTGTTAGAGTCGGTTGATTGCGATGTGTTGTTTTTTCCTTCGGTAGAAGAAATTTATGCAGAAAATATAGTTTCAGAAAAGTTTGATTTTGATGGATTAGAGCATCAAATGGAAGGAAAGTTTAGAGATGGACATTTTGATGGAGTAGGTACCATTGTAAAAACCTTGTTTGAAATTGTAGAGCCCAATATTGCTTACTTTGGGAAAAAAGACTTTCAACAGCTGCAAATCATCAAAAAGTTAGTTGAAAAGTATAAGCTACCAGTAAAAATAAAGGGAAGACCTATTTTTAGAGAAGAAGATGGATTAGCAATGAGTTCTCGAAATGTACGATTAACCAAAGAACATAGGGAAGTGGCACCATTCATTTATAAAATCTTAAAAAAGGTAAAAAAGAAATTCGGAATAAAAAATGCTGAAGAATTAACAGAATGGGTGGAAAAACAGTTTAAAAAACATCCTTTATTAGAGCTTGAATATTTTACTATTGCAGATGAGCAAACGCTACAAACAGCAACAAACATTGAATCCAACAAAAAATTCCGTGCTTTTATAGCTGTTTTTGCAGGAAACATTCGTTTGATTGATAATATAGGTTTGAAAAGCAAATAAATTACAGTTTTCTAAAGTTTGTAAGATGTTAAAATCATCTAAAAACAAGATGCTAATCATTAAAAAACAACTATTTTTGCAGCATGTTAGTACAAGTAGTAAAATCTAAAATACACCGTGTTAAAGTAACTAATGCGGATTTAAACTATATAGGAAGTATCACCATTGATGAAGATTTAATGGATGCTGCTGGAATTATTGAAGGAGAACGTGTACAGATTGTGAATAACAATAATGGAGAGCGTTTAGAAACGTATGCAATTCCAGGACCAAGAAAAAGTGGTGAAATAACTTTAAATGGAGCGGCAGCTCGTAGAGTTCAAAAAGGAGATGTACTTATTTTAATTGTATATGCTTTTATGGAATTAGAAGAAGCTAAGAAATTTAAGCCACAATTAGTGTTTCCTAACGAAGAAAACAACTTGCTAGAATAGTTTGAGTACACCAGTAAAGAAAATTGCAAAAATACTATTACCTCTCATTTTGGGAGGTTTTTTAGTTTGGTATTCATTGTCAAAAATATCAATCGAAACCTTATTTCAATACTTTAAAAATGCTAACTATGAATGGATAGCATTAGGGCTATTTTTTGGTGTTTTAAGTCATTTATCACGTGCTTATCGTTGGAAGTTTTTGCTAGAGCCTATGGGGTATAAACCTGATTTTGGTAATAGCACTATGGCGGTTTTGGTAGCTTATTTGGTAAATTATGCAGTACCAAGAGCAGGAGAGGTATCGCGTGCAGCCGTAATGACGAACTATGAAAGCATTCCGTTTGAAAAAGGTTTTGGAACTATCGTTGCAGAAAGAATGGCTGATTTAATAATGATGCTGACAATTATAGCAATTACCTTATTTGTTCAATTTGATTTTATTTTTGAATTATTAACCAAAAATTTTGACCCTATTAAAATTGGAATTCTGTTAGGAGGGTTAGTTTTGGTGTTTGTAGTTTTTACAAGATTTGTAAAAACAGCAAAATCAGGAATCGGATTAAAAATCAAGAATTTTGTAGTTGGATTAATAGAAGGAGTGACCAGTATTTTCAAAATGAAACAGAAATGGGCATTCATATTTCATACAGTATTTATTTGGGTAATGTATGTGTTAATGTTTTGGGCAACGATTCCAGCAATTGAAGGATTACATGTTCCGTTAGGAGGAATCTTAATCGGTTTTATCGCTGGTGGATTTGCTATTGCAGCTACTAATGGTGGAATAGGGTTGTATCCTGTAGCTGTTGCTGGAGCCTTAGCATTATTCGGAATTGCAGAAGAACCAGCAACCGCCTTTGGTTGGATTATGTGGACAGCTCAAACTCTTATGATTATTGTCTTCGGAGGATTAGCGTTTTTGCTATTACCAATCTATAATAAAAACAAATAGTTTTCTTTTCTTTGTAGGTAAATCTTACAAATCTAATGGCAAAAACCAAAACTACTTTTTTCTGTCAAAACTGTGGTGCACAACATGCACAATGGGTAGGGCAGTGTGGCTCGTGTAAAGAATGGAACACTATTGTTGAAGAAGTGATTCAAAAAGAAGAAAAAAGAAGTTGGAAATCGCCTTCAAACATCCAAAAAAGAGTAGCAAAACCTTTACGAGTTGAAGATATTCAATTGAATCCAGAAGAGCGTTTTGGCACTAAAAATCAAGAATTAGACACAGTTTTAGGTGGAGGATTGGTGAAAGGAGCGGTGGTGTTGTTAGGTGGAGAACCAGGAATTGGGAAGTCTACTTTACTGTTGCAAATCGCTTTACAAATTCCACAAAAAGTGTTGTACGTGTCTGGTGAAGAAAGTCAGTCGCAGATAAAAATGCGTGCTGAACGTGTAGAAGGAAAAAATCCTAACTGTTTAATCCTTACAGAAACCAATACACAACAGATTTTTAAAAATATTGAAGATGTCCAGCCTGATGTTTTGGTAATAGATTCTATCCAAACCTTGCATACGGATACCATTGAAGCATCACCAGGTAGTATTTCACAAATACGTGAAACTTCAGCAGAACTTATCAAATTTGCGAAAGAAACGGCAACTCCTGTATTATTGATTGGCCATATTAATAAAGAAGGGCATATTGCAGGACCTAAAATTTTAGAACACATGGTAGATGTGGTATTACAGTTTGAAGGAGACCGAAATCATACCTACCGAATTTTACGCTCGCAAAAAAACCGTTTTGGATCTACAGCAGAATTAGGAATCTATGAAATGTTATCTGATGGGTTGAGAGAAGTATCGAATCCTTCAGAAATTTTAATCTCTAAAAAAGATGCTGATTTAAGCGGAACTGCAATTGCTTCAACATTAGAAGGAATTCGTCCGTTAATGATAGAAATTCAAGCGTTGGTTTCAACAGCGGTTTATGGAACTCCACAACGAACAACCACAGGGTACAATCTGAAACGCTTACATATGATTTTGGCAGTGTTAGAAAAGCGTGCAGGATTCAAATTAGGAGCTAAAGATGTGTTTTTAAACATCACAGGGGGAATTCAAGTAGATGATCCTGCGATAGATTTAGCAGTCGTAGCGGCGATTTTATCATCAAACCAAGATTTAGCTATCAATCCAGATGTGTGTTTTGCTGCAGAGGTTGGTTTAGCAGGTGAAATTCGTCCTGTATCTAAAATAGATCAACGTATTATTGAAGCAGAAAAATTAGGCTATAAAACTTTTGTAACTTCAAAATACAATAAAATTACTAGTAAAAATCATTCTATAAAATTGATTTTAGTGAGTAAGATTGAAGAAGCTTTTGCTACACTATTTGCTTAGATTTATTGTTGATTAGTTTTTGGTTCCTTTTTCTTTCCAAAAAGTCTATTGAAAAAACCTTTAATTCCTTTTTCCTTGTAAGGAGGACAATCGATTGAGGAAGAAATTTCTTCTGGAATGTCAAAAGGGGTTAAATATTTGTTCTTTAATTCAGAATTATTTTCTATTTCCTTAAGTATGTTAGCTACAATAGGTAATGCTAAAGAAGACCCCGAGCCATTTCCACTATTAAAGTGTATTTCATTTTTAGAAGTCCCAACCCAAGTGCCAAGAACAATGTTAGGGGTATAAGCCATAAACCAAGCATTGGTATAGTCTTGTGCGGTGCCTGTTTTACTTGCTAACGGACTTTTAATTTTATAAGTGCTTCTTATTTTAGCACCTGTACCTTGTTCAACAGCTTGTTGTAAAATAGATGTTAGGGTTTGTGTGCTTTCTTCCGTAAATACTCTTTCTGCTTTTTGTTCTTTATTTTCATAAAGAATATTTCCTTCTTTATCGGTAATTTTATGAATCATGTACAAATCATTCATTTCACCATTATTAGCAAAAGCACCATAAGCTCTTGTGGTTTCAAAAAGAGATAAATCAAGTGTTCCTAATGCAATAGATGGAGCATCATCAGTAATTTTAGGAAATTGTAATTTTTCGCAAGTGTTAGTTAGCCACTCTTTCTCTAGCTTAAAATAGAGATTTACACTAGGAATGTTCATAGATTTAATTAATGCATACCACAAAGCAACTTTACTATCTGGAGTAGTGTTATGGTCAGCATTTTGAGGTTTCCAATTATCAAACTCAGGATATATTTTTTCTTCGTTATCAAAATAGTCACAAGGTGAAAATCCATTTTCTAAAGCAGTAGTATATAAAAACGGTTTGAAAGCGGAAGCTATTTGACGATGTGATAAAACCATATCAAATGGGAGCGTTGTGAAATTATTTCCACCAACCCAACTTATTACAGCACCGTTTTTCGGATTTGTAACCAAAACAGAAGCATTCAACATTTTAGCATAATACCAAAGACTATCAATCTTGTTTCCAGTAATGGTTTTAGTACTATCCCAATCAAATAACTTCAAAGTTCTATCTTGTTTGTCTTTAGCTGTAAACTGTTGTTTTTTTAACCACCTATTTTTTAAACTATTTGAAGCTAGTTCTTTGTCTAACTGTTTTTGTTTGATAACGAGTTGTTCTTTTGCAGCTTTTTCGGCAATTTTCTGGATAGTATGATTTAGCGTTGTGTAGATTTTTAAACCATCTGTTTCTAAGTTATACGTACTGTTTATAGAATCATTAATCGTTTTTATGAGTTCAGTAGCTTTTTTCTTTACCTGATGTGTAAAATACCCCGCGGTTACATTTAAGTCGAGATTGTTATAGTTAAGTGCAATGGGTAGTTTTTGTAAACTATCGGTAGTTTGTTTGTTTAAATACGCTTCGTTGTTCATTAATTGAAGAACCGTATTGCGGCGTTTTTTAGCATTCTCTGGATTTAACCTCGGATTGTAATATGTATTAGCCTTTAACATACCCACAAGCACAGCAGCTTCTTCAATTTTTAATTCATTGACAGATTTATTAAAAAATCGATTGGCAGCAGATTCTACTCCAAAATTATTTTCACCGAAAGGAACCGAATTCAAATACAGCAATAAGATTTCATCTTTTGTGTATAAATTTTCCATTCGACTCGCTATGATAAGTTCCTTGATTTTGTTTATGGGCATACTTAAAAAACCATGATACTGTCTACCATAGAGGTTTTTAATTAATTGTTGCGTAATGGTACTTCCCCCACCGCCAGATGCATCTCTTAGTAAAATACTCCTAAAAAAAACGCGAGCATAACTTTGACCATCGTAACCATTATGAGAATAGAATCGCTTGTCCTCTGTAGCAATGAGTGCTTCTTTTAAATGATTGGGTATCTGTTCTAATTTGACATTTGTTCGGTTTTCTGCAAATACTTTTCCGATAATAACATCGTCTGATGAATAGATTAAAGAAGCTTCTTCGTTAATGATAGATGTTAATTCTTCTTTGTTAGGTAATTTACCAAACACTTCAAAATACACTAAAGAAAATAACAGTATTACAGAAAGAACCCCAAAAAGAATTAATCCTGTTGTGTATTTCAACAAAAGCCGTAAACTTTTTTTCTCTTTAAGTTGAAGCTGTATTTTGTTAATTATTTTCATCATACTATGAAAACGGATTCTGATTGGTGAAATTGTGAAAGTACCTGTAGTGCTATAATTTATCAATTAATCCTTTAAAGAGTGTAATCATTTTCGGTTCAGTTTTACCAGCAATTTCAATAATTTCACTAATATCTACAGGGTGTAAATTTTTAGGGTCACATTCGTCGGTTAATACCGAAACTGCAGCACAGGGAATGTTGAGTTGTTTGGCTACAATGACTTCAGGAACGGTACTCATTCCTACAGCATCAACTTCTAATATTTGCAACATTCGGTATTCAGCTCTAGTTTCTAATTGAGGTCCTACAACACTAGCATAAACACCTTCTTTTAAATCGATATTGTTTGTTTGGGCAATTTCTTTCAATTTAGCATTCAATTTTTTAGAATACGGTTCTAGCATGTCGGCGAAAATATTTCCGAATTGGTTAGCTCCTTTAAATGCTAAAGGAGAACTTCCTTGTAAGTTTAGATGGTCATCAATTAGCATGATATCTCCTTTTTTATAAGAAAGATTGATGGCACCAGCGGCATTTGAAACCAATAAAGTGTTAATTCCTAAAGCGTGCATGGTTCTAATTCCGTAGGTTACTTCCCATAAGTTGTAGCCTTCGTACATATGAAAACGACCAGACATTACCAGTACTTTTTTTCCAGATAAGATTCCGTAAATCAATTTTCCTGAATGAAATTCTACTGTAGCTTGAGGGAAATGTGGAATTTCTGCATATGCTACTTCTTGTTCAATAGCAATTTCATTAACTAATTTGCCTAATCCTGTTCCTAAAACAATTCCAATTTCTGGATTTGTAATGCCTTTATTTTGAAGAAATTCTTTAGTTTCTTGCAATTGTTGTTTTTTCATTGATGTATTGAAGTAATCTTGTTTAAAGATCGATTACAAATGTACATTAACTTTCTTAAAATTGTAGAAGGCTTGTTTTGCTAAGGTTTATAGAGTAATGAAAGGAGATAAAAACAAAAAAGCCTTAACAAATTTGTTAAGGCTTTAGTACAGAAGGCGGGACTTGAACCCGCACGAGCATTACGGCTCATTGGATTTTAAGTCCAACGTGTCTACCAATTCCACCACTTCTGCGTTTATATTGTTAAATGACTACTTTTAAAAATAAGCCTCACTAATAAAAGTGAGGCTTAGTACTGAAGGCGGGACTTGAACCCGCACGAGCATTACGGCTCATTGGATTTTAAGTCCAACGTGTCTACCAATTCCACCACTTCAGCATACTCTCTTTAAAAAAGGCTTGAGCGAAAGACGGGATTTGAACCCGCGACCCTCACCTTGGCAAGGTGATGCTCTACCCCTGAGCTACTTTCGCGTAGTCATTTATTATTTTAATGAACGTGCATTGCTGTGAATGCGGGTGCAAATATAACACCATTTTTTTAATTACAAAGCAGTTTTTTATTTTTTTCATTTTTTTTCAAATTTTAATTCCAGTAAAAATTTATGGTGGTTCAATAAGAATAAAATATCTTTGCAAAAATTTTTTAAAAATAGAAGTGAATTCCGTTTCATCTGTACATAAAAAGACCTCGATTAAGACAGTTATTAAAGACTTTAAACAATTAACGAAAGTAGGATTATCTGTTAGTGTGGTTTTTACTTCTATAACAGGATACTTATTAGGAGCCGATACTATTAATTATACTACAGTTTTATTATTAGCTTTAGGAGGGTATTTAATGGTAGGTGCTTCAAATGCATTTAATCAGGTAATTGAAAAAGATATAGACGCGGTGATGCAACGAACAAAAAATCGCCCGTTACCTTCAGGAAGGATGTCAAATACGACAGCTTTAATAATTGCAACACTATTTACTATTGGAGGAATTGCTATTTTATATGCAATTGATCCTAAGTGTGCATTGTTTGGGGCAATTTCTATCTTTTTATATACGAGCGCTTATACACCGTTAAAAGCAGTAACACCCTTGGCTGTTTTTGTAGGAGCCATTCCTGGTGCTATTCCTTTTATGTTAGGTTGGGTAGCAGCAACAGGCAAGTTTGGTATTGAAGCTGGATTTTTATTTATGATTCAGTTTTTTTGGCAGTTTCCACACTTTTGGGCAATAGGTTGGTTACAGTTTGAAGAATATAATAAAGCAGGGTTGCATATGTTACCCATGGATAAAAAAGACAAAGGGGCAGTGGTGCAAATTATTTTTTATACCTGCATTATGATTTTGATGTCAATAGCGCCTGTATTAAAAGTAACTGGTAATTTTTATATACATCCATTAACAGCGGTTATTATATTACTATTAGGAGTATTGATGTTGTATTACGGAATACTATTATACAAAACAGAAAAGAACACAGATGCGCGTAAACTAATGTTAGCAAGTGTTTTTTATATTACAATTGTACCCATAATATATGTGGTTGATAAATTTTTACATTAATGAGTGAACAAAATATACAAGAGGAGTTAAAAGTAGCCAAACGTAAATCGGCAAAACCAATGTTATGGATTGCCATGATTAGTATGGTTATGTTTTTTGCAGGACTTACAAGTGCTTATGTAGTAAGTATGAATCGTGAAGATTGGATTACGTTCGATTTACCTCAAGCGTTCTATGTGAGCACAGTGTTAATTGTTTTAAGTAGCGTTGCACTGTTTTTTTCACAAAAATTATTAAAGAAAGATAATTTACAAGGCTCATTTATCCTATTGTTGCTTACCTTAGTACTAGGGTTGGGCTTTGTGTTGTATCAATATATAGGGTTTAATGAGTTGAAAGATGCAGGGTTGTATTTTACAGGACCAGAGAGTACTGTGTCTACATCTTTTATAATAGGAATAACTTTTATGCACGTTTTACACCTTTTAGCAGGAGTAATTGTGTTATTGGTTGTTATTTATAATCATTTTAAAAAGAAATATTCATCAGCCGATATGCTTGGGTTTGAACTGGGTGCAATCTTCTGGCATTTCGTAGATGTATTGTGGATTTATCTATTTTTCTTTTTCTATTTTATTAGATGATGAAAAATGCGTAATTTTGGCGCACTGATTTAACAAAAATTAACAAAAAGAGATTTATGGGAGCAAATATTGCTGTAAATTCTGACAAAAAAGAAGCCTGGGGCGGAGGTGGCGCTAAGCCATTTGGAGCTAGTTATGGTAAAATGATGATGTGGTTTTTCATCTTATCAGATGCATTAACTTTTTCTGGCTTTTTAGCGGCGTATGGTTTAACACGTTTTAAATTTATTGACTCTTGGCCAATTGCCGATGAGGTATTTACACACTTTCCAGGGTTACACGGTGTACACGCACCAATGTATTATGTAGCATTAATGACATTTATTTTAATTGTATCATCAGTAACTATGGTGTTAGCGGTAGATGCAGGTCATAAAATGCAACAAAAAAAGGTTGCTTGGTATATGTTTGCAACTATTATTTTCGGTATTATTTTCGTTGGATCACAAGCATGGGAGTGGAAAAATTTTATTGGAGGTTCTTATGGAGCTGTAAAAACTACTGATAATCATATCTTACAATTTGTTAAAGATGGTCATCAAATAGCTTTAGCAGATTTTGTGCATAATGAAAGAAAAGACGGTAGAGTTGAGCACCAAAGAGAAAATGGATTATGGTTCGAAAAAGAAGGAACTATTTCTCAATACTCAGTAGCACAAGTTCAAGAAGCATTTAAAAACGATCCTTCTTTATTAATCAGAACAGAGCAATTAAGTCCTGATACTAAGAAAAAAACAATCTTATCAAGAGAAGAAAGTTTAGCTCAATTAGCAAAAGCTAAAATGGTAGTTGAAGGGGCAAACTTACATGTAAACGAATATGGGAACCCAATTTTTGCAGATTTCTTCTTCTTTATTACTGGTTTCCACGGTTTCCACGTATTTTCAGGAATCGTAATCAATATTATCATTTTCTTTAATGTTGTGTTAGGTACGTACGAGCGTAGAGGACACTACGAAATGGTAGAAAAAGTAGGTTTATATTGGCACTTTGTAGATTTAGTTTGGGTATTTGTATTTACCTTCTTCTACTTAGTATAATCAAAAAACAATAGTAAAAATGGGTCACGCACACGAATCAAATACAAAAAGAATTTGGATTGTTTTAGCAATCTTAACAATAGTAACAACGGTAGAGGTTGCTTTAGGTATTATAAGACCAGGAGTATTAGTTTTTAATGACTTTTTAGGAACTCATATATTAAACTGGATATTTATTATCTTAACCTTAGTTAAAGCATATTATATAGCTTGGTCTTTTATGCACTTAGAAGGCGAGAAAACTTGGTTTAGACGCTCAGTTGTTTGGACAGCAGTATTCTTAATTTGCTATTTAGTAACCTTAGTGTTAATAGAAGGTGGTTACTTATACGATACACTATCACCATTAGTAAAATGGTAGTAATATTAAAATAAAGAAAAGAGGTGGTGTTAAACCACCTCTTTTTGTATTCAACTTATAATAAAATGAGTATACCAAAAAAATATATTGTATTGTTCGCACTATTTATAGTGCCATTGTTGTTTTATATATTTTTGTCATTAGGAATTAATAATTTTGCAAAATTACCAGTACTCACCAAAAATGTAATTAACGTTTCTTCAATTAGTAACGAGCATCAATTTGATAATAGAATAACAATTGTTACTTTTTTAGGAACTAAAGTAGGAGAAGTTAAAGGAGAGTTGTTTAATCTTAATGAAAAAATATACAAGCCTTTTTATGGATTTAAAGATTTTCAACTTATTGTAATTGCTCCAAATGAAGTAGAAGCGGATGTACAAAAGCTTCAAAAAGAAATAGGAGCTTATACTAATATGGTGAAATGGAGTTTTGTTTTTGCTGATGAGCAAGAAATAACCATGTTATATAATAGCTTCAATACAAACCAGTCATTAGATACTAATTTGCACTCATCAAAAGCCTTCATAATTGACAAAGATGTTAACTTAAGAGGACGAACAGATGACGAAGATAGTGCAGATGGTAAATTATTTGGATACGATATGCAATCTGTAGCAAATCTTAACAATAAAATGAAAGATGATGTAAAAGTTGTATTAGCAGAGTATCGTTTGGCATTAAAAAAGAATAACGCTGATAGAGAAATTTAGAATAGTTGAATTATGAAAAAACAAAATTATTCATACGTAGGTATTTCATTTATAGTATTACTTTTTGGTATTTATGCTATTCCTAAAATTATAGCACATTTTCAAACTGCTAATTTGCATAAGTTTAATAAAGTTCCTGTCTTTGAGTTTGTAGATCAAAATGGAAAAACCATAACTAATAAAGATTATGAAGACAAAGTGTATGTGGTTGAATTCTTTTTTGCTACTTGCCCTACAATTTGCCCATTAATGAATAAGCAGATGGTAGAGATTCAAAATGAATTTATGGGGAATCCAAATTTTGGAATAGCTTCGTTCTCTATTACCCCAGATATTGATACTCCAACTCAGCTAAAAGAATATGCTAAAGATAATGGAATTAATCATAAAAACTGGCATTTATTGACAGGTAAGTCTGAAGATGTGGTATATGATTTATCAAATAACGGATTCAAATTATATGTTGGTAAAGGAGAGGTAAGTCATGGAGGATTTGAGCATTCAGGGTTATTTGCCTTGGTAGATAAAGATGGATACATCCGTTCTCGTTATGACGAACATGGCAATCCAATTATGTATTACCGTGCATTAGATGAACATAATTTCGGGAATCAAATTCAAGAATTAAAAGAAGATATTAAGTTATTATTGAAAGAATAATCAATGAGTACAGACGAGAAAAAATATAAAAAGTTTATTACGATTGTATCTATTGTTATACCTATAGCAGTAGCTGCTTTATTTGGAATAAGAATCCCTAATGTAGAACCATTGTCTTTTTTACCTCCAATATATGCAAGTATAAATGGATTAACAGCGGTTTTATTAGTAGCTTCGGTTATATCAATTAAAAATGGTAAAAGAAAATTACACGAACAGCTAAATACAACAGCAATTGTATGTTCAGCATTGTTTTTGGTAATGTATGTTGCATATCATATGACATCTGATTCTACTAAGTTTGGAGGAGAAGGAATAATTAAATATGTGTATTTATTTATTTTAATAACGCATATTTTATTGTCTATTGTAATTATCCCATTTGTGTTAATTACATTTATGAGAGCAAGGTTAGGAAATTTTCCTGAGCATAAAAAAATAGCTAAAATTACATTTCCTTTATGGTTATATGTAGCGGTGACAGGAGTAGTTGTGTATTTAATGATATCGCCTTATTATGCGTAAAAAGTTTTTATTATATCTGTTATTTATCGGTTTTTCATCAAAAGCTTCAGCACAATGTGCTATGTGTAAGGCTGTAGTTGAAGGAGGTAATGAAACTATCGCTGAAGGGGTGAACAATGGAATTACTTATTTAATGGTGTTTCCTTATATTTTAGTAGGAGTACTATTCTATTTTATCTATCGCCACAAAAAGAAAGCAAATAGTTAAAATCTACAAATAGAAATATTTTTTTGTAACATATAGTATTTTTATTCGTCATATAAGCGCAGTTACAAATAATTAGCTGTTTTATACAGTGTTTGTTAAACTGTTAATGGTTTTTCTAATTAACAGAAAAGCAATATATTTCGTTTTTGAAATATCAATTAGCTAATAATTTTAAACAAAAAAATATTCATCTTTTGAAGACAAAAATTGCATTATTTACGGCTATACTTACTTCTGTAGCTGTTTTTTCTCAAAAACAATGGACCCTTAAAGAGTGTGTAGATTACGCTATAAAAAATAATATTACAGTTAAACAAAATCGTTTAAATGTACAACTAGCAGAAAAAGATGCTGAAATTGCCAAAGGGAACTTTTTACCAGACTTAAGTGCTTCAGGTAACAGTTCTTTAAACTTTGGTTCTTCGATAGGGCAAAATGGAACAAGGGTTTCTGCAGACAACTTTAGATTAAGTGGTAGTTTAAGATCGTCTACTACATTATTTAATGGTTTTAGAAATTTAAATACTTATAAACAAGCCAAATTAGGAATTAAAGGAAGCGAATTAGATTTAGAGGTAATTGAGAATGACATAACACTTAATGTTGTTAATACCTACCTAAATGTTTTGTTTGCTAAAGAAAATTTAAATGTAGCAGAAGTACAAGCAGAAATTAGTAAAAAACAAATAGAAAGAGCCAAGGCTCAGTTTGAAGGCGGAGCAATACCTAAAGGAGATTTATTGAATGTTCAATCTACAGCAGCTACTGATGCACAAAACGTAATAACACAACAAAATAATTTAGATTTATCTCTATTAAGTTTATCTCAATTATTACAAGTTTCATCTGAAAACTTTGATGTAGCTAAGATTGAGGTTGATACGCCATCAGTATCATTATTATATAACAGTTCAGATGTTGTTTTCAATAAAGCGATGACTACTAGAGCAGAAATAGCAAAGGCAGAGGTAAGTGTTGAAAATGCCGATTTTGGTATAAAGATAGCGAAAGGAGCCTATTTACCTACATTGTCTTTTGATGCTAGTGCAGGAAGTTCATACCAACATTTTTTTAACGATGCTTTTTCAAACACATATCTTTTCAAACAGATAAAAGATAATATGGGATACGGTTTAGGTTTATCTCTTAACATTCCTATATTTAATCGTTTTCAAACAAAAAATAGAGTAGCCAAATCGATGATTAATAAAGAGCAATCTGAATTGGCATTGGAAAATGAAAAATTAAAATTACAGCAAACTATCGAGCAAGCTTTTTTAGATGCTAAAGCAGCAGCTAAAGCTTTTGAAGCAGCTCAAATATCTTTAGAAGCACAACAAGAAGCCTTCAAAAATGCACAAGTAAGCTATGATTATGGGTCTATGACTCAGTTTGATTTTGACCAAGTACGCAATCGTTTGGTGAATGCAGAAGGAGCCATGATTAGAGCAAAGTACGATTATGTATTTAAAACAAAAGTATTGAAATTTTACTACGGAGAATCAGTAGTAGATTAATCAAAAAGAAATATTTATTGTTGGAAGAACCTCGTTAGACTTTTTGCTAATGGGGTTTTTCTTTATGAGAATAGAGAAATGGTTAAACACTTTTATAAAACTTTATATAAAATGTATCTTTGCCAAAAATAAATTTCAGTTTGGCAACAATCTTAAATATAGAAACAGCAACAAAAAACTGCTCGGTTAGTTTAGCTAAAGATGGAAAAACTTTAGCGATACAAGAATTGAATGACGGTAATTATTCTCATGCAGAAAAGTTACATCCATTTATTCAAAAAGTACTTGAAGAAGCAAATGTTTCAAATAATCAGATTGATGCAGTTGCTGTAAGTAAAGGTCCAGGGTCTTATACTGGTTTGCGTATAGGTGTTTCAGCAGCCAAAGGGTTGTGCTTTTCTTTTGATAAGCCATTAATTTCAATTGAAACTTTACAATCATTAGCGCATCAACTTACTGCTGAGGAAGGTGTAATTGTACCGATGTTAGATGCTCGCCGTATGGAAGTGTATTCGGCTGTGTATGACACAAACTATAAACAAGTAAGAGAAATTAAAGCTGAAATTATTGATGAAAATTCATTTCAAGAATATTTACAAAAAGGGAAAGTGTATTTTTTAGGGGATGGAGCTGAGAAATGTAAAGAAATAATTACGCATGAGAATGCAGTGTTTTTAGATGCTAAATATCCATCGGCAAAAGAAATGTCACAATTAAGTTTTGATAAATACAAAAAAAACGACATCGAAGATGTCGCTTATTTTGAACCTTTTTACTTAAAAGATTTTGTGGTAACGCCTGAAAAAAAACGTTAACCTTGTTTTTGTATTTCCACAGAATGAGGATAAGGGATTTCAATTCCAGCTTTGTCTAAAGCTAATTTTATATTTTCTGTAGTTTTAAAATAAACGTCCCAGTAATCTGTAGTGTTAGCCCAAGGTCTAACAGCAAAGTTTACTGAACTATCAGCCAATTCAGATACGTTAACTGTAGGGGCTGGTTCTTTTAATACTTTTGGATTTGAAGTTAAAACTTCCATTAATACTTCTTTTGTTTGTTTAATGTCTGCATCATAAGAAACGCCAAAAGTTAAGTCTACACGTAACTTTCCTTCTGCAGTATAATTGATGATGTTTCCATTAGATAAAGCTCCGTTAGGTATAATGGCTAATTTGTTTCCTGGAGTATTTACATGGGTAGTAAAAATTTGTATTTCTTTTACAACCCCAGTTACTCCTTGGGCTTCTATAAGATCTCCAATTTTAAAAGGTTTAAAAACCATAATTAAAGCCCCACCAGCAAAGTTTGATAATGAACCTTGAAGGGCCAAACCAACGGCTAATCCAGCAGCACCAATTATGGCGGCAAAAGAGGTGGTAGCAACACCAAGCTTTGAAATAACTGTAACAAATAGTAAAGCTTTTAAAGACCAGCTAAACAAGTCTCCTAAAAATTTTTGCAGCGTAACATCTAATCCCTGTTTTTGCATTACCTTTTTTGAAGCTCTAACGATAAAACGAATAGCCAATAAACCAACAATTAAAATGGCTAATGCGGTTAAAACTTTTGGAGCATAATCGATGGTGAGTTCTTTTAATTTTTCAATGTACTGTTCCATAATTGGTATGGTAGTTTAAGTTATTAATAAATGATTTATAGCAGTAGTTTGTTTGTTGTTAAAGCATCATGCTAATGAATGCTACTATAGCTGGTATAGACTGGATGACAAAAATACGAGGTTTTTTTGTGGAATAAGCACCGTAAAGTCCAGCTACAAAAACACAACTAATAAAAAAGATGGCTACATCAGTTTTTTGAGATACTATTGCCCAAATTAAACCTGCGACAATAAAACCGTTGTATAAACCTTGGTTTGCGGCAAGAACTTTAGTTTCTTCGGCAAACTCTTTTGATTTTAATCCAAAAGTCTTGATACCTTTAGGTTTTACCCATAAAAACATTTCTAAAACAACTATATAAATATGGATTAATGCTATTAAGCCTAAAAAAAAGTAATGTGTATTATTCATAGAATTATTTGTTAGTTTACAAAAATATACGGTTTTGATAATTATCAAAACCGTAAGAAGTAATTAGTTAGTTAACTTCAAAAGTTACTTTTAGATTTACTCTAAACTCTGTAATCTCATCATCGTTTACCACAACACTTTGTGATTGCACAAATGCAGATTTGATTCCTTTTATAGATTTTGAAGCTTGTTTAATTGCTTTTCTCGTAGCATCTTCCCAATTTTTCTCAGAATTTGCTAAGATTTCAATAACTTTCATTACAGCCATAATGTATTTTTTAAGGTTAATGTTATGTAAATTTAGATCAATGTTATGTAAACATAAACTATTTAAAAGTAGTTTTTTCTTTATAATCAGTTATTTATGTGTTTTAATGTTAATTTAATGTTATCTAAATGTTTCAAATATGTAAAATTTTATTATATTTGTAGAGTCAGGTATTAACTTTAAAAAATTTTAGATATGAAGAAATTAATAATAGCTGCTTGTATTTTGTCAGTATCATTATTACAAGCTCAAGAAGTAGAGCCAAAGTTTGAAAAAGCTGGAGACTTAGTGAAAGCGACTTACTTTTACAAAGACGGAAAAATTAAAGAGCAAGGTTTCTTCAAGAATAAAAAATTAGAAGGCACCTGGACTTCTTTTGATGAAAAAGGAAATAAAACTGCCATAGGTCATTATGAAGCTGGAAAGAAAGTAGGGAAATGGTTTATGTGGAAAGAAGACGGTTTAAAAGAAATCGACTTTAAAGATAATGCTATAGCAAGTGTACAAACTTGGAAAGAAGAAACTAAAATGGCTATTAAGTAAGTTAGTATTTGAACTAAGATATATAATGAAACCGAGTAAATTTTTACTCGGTTTTTTATTTTCTTCCAAAATCAGCGGGAATTTCTCCCCAAGCCTTAGTTTCCCATTTTAAAAGAGGGTTTTTATAAGAGTTTTGTTGTAGCCAGTTTTCTGCACGTTTAATTAAGTCTAGAATTTCTTTATTAGAACTGTCAAAAACAATATTCGTTCTGCATTGTTTTTGTTTAACCCATCCCATAGCTATTTTTGAGTCAGAATAAATAGGGTATAAGTCCATTTTTTTGCTTTTCAATAAGGCAATACCATGAACTAAAGCTAAAAACTCACCTATGTTATTGGTTCCATTTTTAAAAGGTCCCATTTTAAAAATTTCTTTTTTGCTATGAGTTAAAACACCTCTGTATTCCATCAATCCTGGATTTCCTGAACAAGCAGCATCAACCGAAATGCTTTCTAAAATAGGAGTTCCATATTTAGCCTTTTCTGTAGCTGATAAGGTAGGTTTTTTGGTGTCTTTACCTTTGTATTCGTTATAACTTTTGCTAAAAGCAATTTCAGCCTCTTTTTTATCAGCAAAAGCTTTGTATTGAGCTCCAGTAAAACCGTCAATTTGTTTTTTACATGCATCCCAAGATGAAAAAACACCTGTTTTTTTACCTTTCCAAACGACGTAGTATTTTTTCTTTTTACTCATTTTGTAAAATAACCTCTTCAATTACCTTCGGAAAGTGCTCATATTCTAATTTATGAACTTTCTGAGCAATGGTTTCAGGAGTGTCTTCAGAAGAAATTGAAGTTTTTGCTTGAAAAATAATAGCCCCTTCATCGTAATTCTCATTCACATAGTGAATAGTGATTCCTGTTTCAGGCTCTTTATTTTCTTTTACAGCCTTGTGTACATGCATCCCATACATCCCTTTTCCTCCATATTTTGGTAATAGTGCAGGGTGGATATTGATAATTTTATTAGGGAAAGCTTCTATGATTTTTGCCGGAACTCGCCATAAAAACCCCGCTAAAACGACAAAATCTGCTTCTACCTGTAAAAAATTAAGTACTGTATCGTCTTTTGTAAAGCTTTCTTTGTCGAATAAAGAAGCATCTACACCTAATTTTTCACAACGATCAAAAACTTTAGCTTTTTCATTGTTAGACAGCACATGAGTAACAATTGCAGTTTGAGTTGATTGAAAGTATTTAATAATGTTTTCTGCGTTACTGCCTGACCCAGAGGCTAAAATCACGATGCGTTTCATGTTAAATTTCAGTAGTTATGTTACTACAAAAAAAAGAATAATTATTAACAATGATGGTATTTGTAGTAAAATATTCAGGTATTTTTTTTAATTTAGACATCACATTTTTGAGCAAAAGTTAGAATTAATAACTAAGATTTGTATTTTTGCCACGATTTTAAATTTTAAAACAAACAAATTATGTCAGACATTGCATCAAGAGTAAAAGCAATTATCGTAGACAAATTAGGAGTAGACGATAACGAAGTAACTAACGAAGCAAGCTTCACAAACGATTTAGGAGCAGATTCTTTAGATACGGTTGAGTTAATCATGGAATTCGAAAAAGAATTTGATATTCAAATTCCAGATGATCAAGCAGAAAACATTGGTACTGTAGGTCAAGCGATTAGCTATATTGAAGACGCAAAAAAATAAGATTATATGCAATTAAAACGAGTTGTAGTAACTGGACTTGGCGCATTAACGCCAATAGGAAACAATAAAGAAGAGTATTGGAATAGCTTAGTTAACGGAGTTAGCGGAGCAGCACCTATAACGTATTTTGATGCTGCCAAGTTCAAGACTCGTTTCGCATGTGAACTTAAAAACTTCGACGCGACTGAATTCATTAATAGAAAAGAAGCGCGTAAAATGGATAGATTTACTCAATATGCAATGGTTGCTTCTGATGAGGCTATAGCTGATGCAAAGTTAAATTTAGACGAAGTTAACAAGTTAAGAGTAGGTGTTATTTGGGGAGCCGGTATTGGAGGTTTAGAAACATTTCAAGACGAAGTACTGAACTATGCTAAAGGTGATGGTACTCCAAAATTTAACCCATTCTTTATTCCAAAGATGATTGCAGATATTGCACCAGGAAACATTTCTATTAAGAATGGATTCATGGGACCTAACTATACTACGGTATCTGCTTGTGCATCATCTGCAAATGCAATGATTGACGCATTAAATTATATCAGACTAGGTCATTGTGATGTAGTTGTAACTGGAGGTAGTGAAGCCGCTGTTACAATTGCTGGTATGGGAGGTTTTAATGCAATGCATGCTTTGTCTACTAGAAACGAGAGCCCAGAAACAGCTTCAAGACCTTTTGATGCTGAACGTGATGGTTTCGTTTTAGGGGAAGGAGCAGGAGCTATTGTATTAGAAGAATACGAACATGCCAAAGCTCGAGGAGCAAAAATTTATGCTGAAGTTATTGGTGGAGGGTTGTCTTCTGATGCCTACCACATGACAGCACCTCATCCTGATGGAATAGGTGTAATTGCAGTAATGAAGAACTGTCTTGAAAATGCTGGAATAAAACCAGAAGACGTAGACCATATCAACACTCACGGTACTTCAACCCCCCTAGGAGATGTTGCAGAATTAAAAGCGATCTCTGAAGTTTTTGGAGATCATGCTAAAAACATTAATATCAATTCAACAAAGTCCATGACAGGACATTTGTTAGGTGCTGCTGGTGCTATTGAAGCGATTGCTTCTTTATTAGCCATGGAGCATGGTATTGTTCCCCCAACGATTAATCACACCAATGTTGATGAAAACATCAATCCAGAGTTAAATTTAACATTAAATAAAGCTCAAAAAAGAGAGATTAAGGTTGCGATGAGTAATACATTTGGTTTTGGTGGTCATAATGCTTGTGTAGCCTTTAGAAAACTAGATTAATTTTTTATGAATTTTTTTCGTAGAATCGTCAAACCCCAAAATATAGAAGACGAAGCTTTCTACTACGAATTAAAAGAATTACTTAATTTTAAACCAATTAAGTTATCTTATTATGAAAAAGCATTTACGCATAGATCTTTAAAGCTGACCGATAGTAAAGGGAATCCTGTTAACTATGAGCGACTAGAGTTTTTGGGTGATGCTATTTTAGGTACAGTAATTGCATCGTATTTGTTTAAAAAAGTACCCGATGGAGACGAAGGGTATTTAACTCAAATGCGTTCAAAGATCGTAAGTAGAGAACATTTGAATAGCTTAGGGAAAGATCTTGATTTAGTTCGATTCATAAAAAGCAACATTTCAAAAGAGCATGTTAGTAGTAACATCCATGGTAATATATTTGAAGCCTTAATTGGTGCTATTTATCTAGACAGAGGATATAACTATTGCCACCAGTTTATCTACGAACAAGTAATAATGCCGTATGTTGATATTGAAAGACTAGAAGGAAAAATATCTAGTTATAAAGGTTTTGTTATAGAATGGTGCCAAAAAAAGAAGAAGAAGTATAAATTTGAATCGTATGAAGATTCAGGAAATCAAAGCAAAAAATACTTCAGTGTACGTGTTAGTATAGATGGTAATATTATAGCAAAAGGAAGATCTACTTCAAAAAAGAAAGCAGAGGAAATTGCAGCCAAAAGAGTGTACTATGCTATGCAAAATCAAATGTCAGATTCTTAACACTTAGACTTAAACGTTTTCACAAATTTTACATGCTATTTTAGATACATTCATTAATTTAGCAAAAAGCAAATTATTGTTTTTATGCCAGTTTATGAGTTGAATATTGATGAGTTTTCTAACGATGATTATACATTGATAGGTATTCATACCATTCTGAATGAATACAAGTTAGCATATTTATTAAATCAATATTTGCAGGTTAAGTTCAATAGAACGAATTACGATTTAGATTTTGTTCAAAGAAATAACAAATCTTCATTTGCCGTGTATGAGTATAGAAATATGAAACTATGTCAAAAGTGGTTTTTAATTTCTAATGTATATAAATCAATTCGTAAAGAAGTATCTATAAGTCTTTTTGAGCAAAGTGATTCTATAAGTCACTTGATACCAGAGAAAAAAAAGGTTGATTTTTTTTTGAAACTAGAAGGCGGATTTGATTATGAATCAATTGTAAAAACTATTGAAAAAATCAATCAAATCCCACAAATTATAACCTCATATCAAATAGAGGTAAACACATTAAAGTCGAAAGACTTCTTAATTTTTTAAATTATATGCCACACAACAAGAAAACAAAAATTGTAGCAACATTAGGACCAGCAACTAGTACAAAAGAAATTTTAGCTGATATGGCAGCTGCTGGAGTAAATGTTTTTAGAATTAACTTTTCACATGCAGATTACGATGTAGTAAGAGAACGTATTCAACAAATACGAGAAATTAATGAAGAAAGAGGGTATAATGTAGCCATTTTAGCAGATTTGCAAGGCCCAAAGCTTAGAGTAGGGGTAATGGAAGAAGGAGTTGAGTTAAAGGCAGGAGACACCTTTATTTTTACTACTGAGAAATGTGAAGGAACGCAAGAAAAGGCTTTTATGACTTATCAGCAGTTTCCTAAAGATGTGAAAGTAGGAGAGAAGATTTTGGTTGATGATGGAAAGCTGATGTTTGAAGTAATTGCTACAGATAAAGATACAGAAGTTGTTACCAAAGTAGTAGTTGGAGGTGTTTTAAAATCAAAAAAAGGAGTTAATTTACCTAATACCAAGATTTCGCTACCAGCGTTAACTGAAAAAGACAAAAAAGATGTTGTTTTCGCTTTAGAGCAAGAAGTTGATTGGATAGCACTTTCGTTTGTTAGAACACCTGAAGATTTACGTATTTTACGAGATTTGATTAAACAAAAATCTCGCTATAGAGTTCCTGTGATAGCAAAAATTGAAAAACCAGAAGCTGTTGAAAATATAGATGCGCTAATTCCTTATTGTGATGGATTAATGGTAGCACGTGGTGATTTAGGAGTTGAAGTACCAATGCAAGATGTACCTTTAATCCAAAAAAGTCTAGTGTTAAGAGCTAAACAAGCTAGAATTCCTGTGATTATTGCAACACAGATGATGGAAACGATGATAGAAAATCCAGTACCAACAAGAGCAGAGGTAAATGACGTAGCCAATTCTATTATGGATGGAGCTGATGCTGTAATGCTTTCAGGAGAAACTTCGGTAGGGAAACACCCAGTAAGAGTAATACAAAAAATGACCGAAATTATTGGAAGTGTTGAGTTTTCAGATTTGATTAAAGTTCCTCAAGAACCACCTCATATCAGAACGAATAGATTTATCACAAAATCGGTATGTCATCACGCAGCCCAAATGGCTGACGATATTAATGCTGCAGCGATATCAACACTAACAAACAGTGGATACACAGCGTTTCAAATTTCAGCTTGGAGACCTAAATCTCATGTGTTAGCATTCTCTTCAGAAAAAAGAATTTTAGGAAAATTGAATTTATTATGGGGAGTTAGAGCTTATTTCTATAATAGAGAATTAAGTACTGATGACACTATTGAAGATATTAATGAAATTGCTAAGGAGAAAGGATTTGTAAAATCAGGAGATTTTATGATTAACTTATCTTCAATGCCTGTTGAAGCAAAAGGAATGGTAAATACCTTACGTGTTTCTCATATCGATTAAAATAAAATATATTGAAGTAAAAAGCTCAACGTTAACGTTGAGCTTTTTTGTTTTATAATTGAAGTTTTCTAGTGCAAATAATAGCATCATTAATAACAAATGGCATTGGCATCATTACTTCACTTCTAGGTTTTATAGTAAACTTAGGGTTTGATAATAAATCATTTGATATTTCATTTAAAATGATGTCTGGTTTTATGTTTTTATCAATAGTAAAAGAAAGAGTCAAGGCTTTGTCTGTATTAGCCATTTGATACACTAATAGCGTTCCTTTTTCGGTGCTAAAAGCATTACCAGAATCGTACAAAACCCCGTTAATTGTAAAATCATCCAATTTTATTTTAGTGTTAGCAACTAACTCATACCTGTCAATCTTTCTAGTAGGTGTAATGGTAAGTGATACATGTCTGTGGCTATCAATTATAGTATCTTGATTAATTGTTATGTTTGAGATGTTTATGTTTTTATTTTCTGCTTTTGTATAGTAATTAAAGGGAGTGTTGTATTTGCTATTTCCTGCAATTAAACCTGTGCCTCCTTGAGGAGAGTCTTCATTAAAAAACTGTTTGGTATAACCATCTAAAGTTTTATTATGACTAGCCCAATAAGAAGTGTTTGTATCTGAATTTTGAATAAAAACTAAACTGTTAGGTTTTCTTTTATCTATCGAAAAACCGCTGTTAAAAGTTGCGATGATGAAGAAAACTAGAGAGACTAATCCAGCTAAAGTTTGCCAACCATTTTTTTGTTTTTCTTGGTAAAAAATAGGTAGTGCAAAGCCAAAAAGTAATACTAAAAGAATAGCAGAGATAAATAATGTTTTCAACCCCAATGCTACAGGAAATAACTCCACCATAGGAGCAATGATATATATTGTTGGAATTGATATAATAGCAAATAAAGTAGCTTTAGATTCCTTTCTAATATTCATAAAAAGTTGAATAGCTAAAATAAATAATGCTATATATACTGGAATAATTAAAAAGCCTGCACCAGGTAAATTTATATATATAATATAGTTTAAAAGTAATCCAAAAGTGATAGGAGCTATTAATAAATCGGTTGTTTTAGCCTCTTTTAAGTTGTTGTAAATTTTAAAAATAAGCCAGAGGTTTAAAAATACGAAGGCAACAATATACTGATAACCATTATAGGTAAATCCATGTAACATGTCAGTATATTGAGGGTGTATAATTAATAACAATCGCCATAAACTATACGATATTCCTATACAAATTACTAATGAAATGATGTATGGAATAAATCCTTTAAGCAGTCCAATAATTGTTAACTTTTTTCGATAAATTCCTACAAGAATTAAAGTTATAAATAGTAAAAAAGCAATAATTAACATTGGTAAAACCCAAGAAAAAGGATAGTTTAAAAGCTTCATGAAGGGGAAATTCACGTAAATATAATCTACATTACTATTCAAGTTAGTAAGGTCTGCGTTTGCGAAATAATTTAAAGTAGTTGTTAAATAATCTGCTTGATGTAATAGGGTTTCCCTATTCAATCTTTCATATGAATCTTGTTCGGTATGATAATCAAAATGATCATCAATAAATGCAAAATTAAATCCATTGATGTTCCCTTTTTCTCTAAAAACCGTTAAATCAGTATCATTAGGGAGCTTTTTGTATACTCCATACATTAATGAGTTAGCAGCAGGATAATTAGGATTTGCATTTAAAAATTCAGTTAACAGCTTTTTGTTTTTACCGTTGGTTTCCATCAACATGTAGCTTGAGCCTCCGCTACCACGAGCTTCAAAATTTAAAACTAACCCAACGTCTTTAGCCCAAGGATGATTTTCTGCAAATGCTTGTGCACCCAACAGCCCTAATTCTTCAGCATCTGAAAAAAGGATTATAATGTCATTTTTTGGAATTTTATTAGCAGCTAAGTAAGCTCTGATACCTTCTAGAATAGTTACCACTCCAGAACCTGCGTCACTTGCACCTAACGAAGAGTGTGGATTGGAATCGTAATGTGTTAAAAGCAGTAAAGCTTTACTATTTTCAGTTCCTTTAATTCTAGCTAGGATATTTTCTGTCGTGGTAGCAGCTCTCCATTTTTTATTAATAGCAGTTTGATATTGAATTTCTGGTTCTATCCCTAATTTTTTTAATTCTTCTACAAGGTAGTTTTGAACTTCTGTATGCTCAGTAGAACCTGTATAATGTGGCTTTTGAGAAATGTTTTTTAGATGATATAGTGCATTATCTATAGAAAAATCTGTGGTTTTAATCTTCGTTTTAGGAGATGATACACTAGGTGTTATGTCTTTAAAGCTCCAATAAACTGTTAAAATGATAACAATTACTGCGAGGTAATTTCTTGATGTCTTCATAGTTTAATTTTATCCCATATAAAAATAGGTAATTTTATTCTTTAATTTATAAAATGTATAATCGATTAAAATTCAGTATATTTAATAGCAAATTTTATTATTATGGCTATTAAAAGTTTTCAAGGGAAGAGGTCAAATACACCTCAAGAAGAGAAGGTGCCAATTTTGGTGTCAGATTATATGACCAAGAAGTTAATTACATTTAAAGAAGAGCAACCGATTGAAGAAGTTATAAACATATTGATTAATAATAAAATATCAGGAGGCCCAGTTGTGAATGATAAAAATGAATTGGTAGGTATTATTTCTGAAGGAGATTGTATAAAACAGATTTCAGAAAGTAGATATTATAATTTGCCAATGGAAAATAGTACTGTAGGTAGAGCTATGGTTAAAGAAGTAGAAACGATTGATGGAAATATGAACATCTTAGATGCAGCTAATAAGTTTTTACAATCTCGTAGAAGACGTTTTCCTATTGTAGAAAACGGGAAATTAGTTGGTCAAATTAGCCAAAAAGATGTATTAATTGCAGCAATGAAGCTAAAAGGGAATACATGGAATAGTTAATCTTGTTTAACTAATAAAAACATTTCATTTTCCAACTCTAAATATCCTTGATCATATACGTAAAAATAGGAGTTCCCTGTTTTTGTGGTGTAGAGAGATGTGATGAATTTAAAGTCGAAACCTCTATCAAATAGTTTTCGACGTGTTACTTTAGTTTTACCAGAAATGTTTAACTCGGAAAGAATTTTATAGTTTTTTCGTAAACGATTATTAGTATTTCGTATAAGGTTTTTACTTTCTTTATTAACTTTATTATTAAAGGCGTTTCGGCAGTAATCGGAACAGAATTTTTTATCAATTCTTCCGATTACCTTTTCACCACACTCCAAACAATTTTTATTTTCCATAAGCTGATTTTTTAAGTTTGTACCAGTTAACATCTACTCCTTTATAACCAAATTCATTTACAAATTGTAAGCCTATCTTTTGTAGAACTTTGTTAGAACCAATATTCTCTACATCAGCGGCACCATAAATAATATCATAATTCATTTCTTTAAAGCCGAAGTCTAAACAAGCAAAAGCTGATTCAGAAGCGTATCCTTTACCCCAAAAACGCGGAATTAAACGATAACCAATATCTAAAAAATCAGTAAATCCATTTAATTCTTCTTCTTCTCCTGTATTGAGTTTCAATCCTGACCATCCTATGAATTCTCCTGATTCTTTTTCAAAAGCAGCAAATCTTCCTATACCTCTTTCTTTATACTGTTCTTCAAAAAATGTTATGATATTTTCTGCTTGTTTATAGGTAGTAATTGGATTGTTTCCTAAATATTTGTGAACTTCAGCGTTTGAGTCTAACTCAAATATTCCCTCAGTTTCACTTTCTCTGAACTCTCTTAAAATTAAGCGCTCGGTTTCTAAATAAAATTTCATATCGTTAGTTTATCTTAAGTTTCATCATAATGTCAGTTTGTTCATCGTTTCCTAACCTAAAAACATGTTTGTCGAATGCAACGAATCCGTTTTTCCGGTAAAATTGTATTGCTTTGTGATTATTTTCCCAAACACCTAACCATATAAAATCTACATGTTTTTCTTTGGCAATTTTTGTTGCTTTTTCAAAGAGTACTTGTCCAACTTTCATTCCTTGAAATTCTTTCAGTACGTAAATCCGCTCTATTTCCAGAGCATTTTCATTTTGTATTTCTGTTTGAGCTTTTCCTATATTAATTTTTAAATAACCACATACCTGATTGTCGATTTCAGCAAAATAAAAATGGGAATTTAAATCATTCAATTCAGCTCTTAATCTTTTTGTTGAAAAAGAGTTTTCTAAATAATTAGTAATATTTTCAGTACTGTTTTCAGAAGAAAAAGTTTCAGAAAATGTTTGTATACTAATGTTTTGTAAGCTTTCAAGGTCGTTTATAGTAAGTTTTCTAATCTTCATTTTACAGAAATATGCAATGATTTTAAAGATAGTAAAAAATATTTAAACGATTACATTCAATTACAAACGAAAACAAATGTTTACTAACCGTTTTTAATTTGCATGTTGTTTCATCTTTGCAGTGTCAATTCGTTTGAATGACAAGGTCTTAACTGTTTAATATTAAAAAACACTATTATGAACGCATTAAAAAACAGAGTACAGTTAATTGGAAATTTAGGAAATAACCCAGAAATTATTACCCTTGAAAGTGGAAAGAAGCTAGCAAAATTTGCTATAGCAACTAATGAAACGTATAAAAATAATCAAGGAGAAAAGGTTACAGATACGCAATGGCATAACGTGGTTGCATGGAATAAAACAGCAGAAATTATTGAGAAGTACTTAGAAAAAGGTAAAGAAGTAATGATTGAAGGTAAATTGACTTCTCGTTCTTTTGAAGATAAAGAAGGGAATAAACGTTATGTAACTGAAGTAGTTTGTAATGAACTATTGATGTTAGGAAATAAATAAGTGGGTAAGTTACTGAAAAAGAGTTAAAAAAAGAATCTGATTTTTTTCAGATTCTTTTTTTAAAAGTTTAAATAGTTTTAAAAAAACACTTACTTTTGCCGCCCATTTCCATTCCCCGGAACCATATTTAATTCATAGAATACTCTATGTCTATTAATTATATAGTTGTTTATATGAGAAAGTATCTTTTAGTGGTTTTTTTGTTATCTTTTTTTAATTTTTATGCTCAGCAGGAAGTATGTGAATCTCCTGATGAATCTGTGTTGGATGTTAATAGTATAACAAAATGTACTATTGAGCCTGTAAAAAACTCAAAGAAAAAAGCTGACATGCAGATTAAAGTTAAAATTTCAGCAAGTAAAAGGTATCTAAAAAAAAGAATTGTTAAGAAGCAAAAGGTCCAAGCTATAAGCTCAGTTAGTACTTTAAATGTTAGTGATTTTTCAGCTTCAGAAGAAGTAAAAATAGAAAAAACAAAAGAGGTTAAAGAGATAGATTATAAAGATAATTTAACAAGAATTACTGAAAAATTATCAAAAGAAGAGTTATCGAAAGCACAAAAGCTTTATTACGTGGAGAAAGTACCCTCTTTTGATAAGTGTAAAAACGCAAAGAAAAAAGAAAGACTTGACTGTTTCAACTTAGAAATGGTTAAGCATATTAATAAACATTTCCGCTATCCAGGAGAAGCAGTGAGAAATCATATTGAAGGAGAAGTATGGATTCGATTTATAATCGATAGAGATGGTTATGTAACAAATATTAAAACCCTTGGTCCTGATGGAGGAGAAATCCTTAATGAAGAAGCAAGAAGGGTAGTATCTAAGCTACCACGCTTTGAACCAGGTAAAAATAAAGGGAAGCGTGTACCTGTAAAGTACGGTTTTCCAATAAACTTTTCATTAGAAGAATAAAAATCAATTAAATTTAAAATGTTAAAAAAACAATTAGTAATGATTGTTTTTACCTTAGCTGCTATAACAAGTTATGCGCAGGTAAAAATATCAGGTTCTGTATACGATGAATATTTAGAGCCATTTTACAATGCAAAAATTACAAGTGGTAAAAAATTTGCAGTTTCGGATGAAGAAGGGAACTTTACAATCGTTTTATCAAGTAATAAATTACCTCAAACGTTAATAGTTTCTGCTTTTGGTTTTAAGACAGAAGAAGTATCGGTTATATCTTTTGAAAAAAAGGTAAACGTAGTTTTAAAAGAAAACCTTTTATTAGATCAAGTAATTATTTCTGCCTCAAGGGTTCCAGAAAGAATTATTGAATCACCAGTAACGGTAGAAAGATTAGGTCTTGCTGATATAAGAAAGAACACATCTAATTCTTTTTATGATGGATTAACAAATTTAAAAGGAATTAACTCTAGAGAAGGTAGCTATGGATTCAAATCAATAAACACAAGAGGTTTTGCTGATTTTGCTAACACACGTTTTGTTCAAATGATTGACGGAATGGATACAGCAGCTCAAGCATTGAGTTATAGCACAGGGAATTTTTCGGGAGTTTCTGAATTAGATATCCAAAGTGTTGAAATTTTACCAGGAGCATCTTCAGCGTTATATGGAGCCAATGCCTATAATGGTATTATGCTTATGAATACTAAAAACCCTTTTGATCACACAGGAATAACTACTATGTTTAAAAGTGGTTATATGAGTCAAGAAGCAGGAGGAAATAATCCTTTTTATGATGTTGCCGTAAGAATGGGATACAAGTTTAATGATGTTTTTGCTGCTAAAGTTAACTTTTCATACTATGAAGCTGAAGAATGGCATGCTAATGATCTAAGAAATAAAGAGATTGATACCAATGAGTTGATAGATGGAACAATAAGTTCAACTGTTAATTATAATGGAGTGAACACCTACGGAGATGAGAGTTTTCGTGACTTAAACTTTTATGATAGTGATAATATTGCTTGGGGTACTCTTTTAAGAAGAACTGGATATACAGAAGCAGAACTAGTTAGAAATAATTTTAAATCGAAAAACGCTAGATTTTCAGGGTCTTTATATTTCAGACCTTTTAAAGACGAATCGTTAGAAATTCAACTTACTTCAAGATTATCATTACGTGATAATCTTTTTCAAGGAACAAGTAGATTAGCTCAGCGTGATTATTATATTGGACAACATAAATTAGAAGTAAAAGGGAACGATTTTTATGTAAGAGGATATTACACAGGAAATAATTCTGGTAACTCTTATGATTTAACAAGAACAGGAAGCACTTTAAACGAAGCTGTTAAATCAATGGGAGTTTATACAGATGAATTTTATGATCAAAGATATGTACAAGGGAAATCATTAGAAGAAGCAAGAGCATATGCTGATAGAGATAGGTTAGTACCAGGTACTAATGAGTTTAATAGAGAGTTTAATAGAATAACAGGTACATTAATATCTGATGGAGGAAGTAGACTTTATGAAAAAAGCTCTTACACTCATTTAGATGGTAATTATAACTTTAAAAGATTATTAAATGAATGGGCAGATGTACAAGTAGGAGCTTCTTATCGTGAGTATAATCCAAAATCTAAAGGAACACTTTTTAATGATAAAAAAGAGGAAGTTAGTATAGAAGAATTTGGTGTATACACACAAATCCAAAAGAAATTTTTTGAAGAAAGATTAAAATTAACAGGGTCTATTCGTTATGATAAGTCTGATAATTTTGAAGGAAATTACTCTCCAAGATTAGCCGTAAATTATGCTTTAGGGGAAGAGAAAAATCATGTTTTAAGAGCATCGTATCAAACAGGTTTCCGTAACCCAAGTATACAAGAACAATATATGTTTTTTGATTCTCAAGTAAAAACTAATGTAGGAGCAATTGGAGATAACTTAAGACGTATTTCTTATCCAGATAGTTACTTTATAAGATGGGATAATCAACAAAATAATTATGTTTATGACACTAGAACAGTTACAGGAGATGAGATTCTTAATAATTCATTATTAACTAGAAGTGTTTATTATGACCAAGCAACATATAATGGAGATACTTATATAGAATCTCAATATGATGAGCTAGTACCTGAAGTAGTAAAAACAATAGAGTTAGGGTACAGAAGTATGTTTCGTTTAAACAACGAAACAAATGTAGATGTAGATATAAATGCTTTTTACAGTACACATGATAACTTTGTATTTTTCCAAGATGTTACTGTACCTAATGCAGGAAAAGTGTATCCTTATGGAAATAGAAAAGCTACAGAAGCTGAGTTAGAAGAACCACAAAATAAGAATGGGTTTATTAGAGATGGTGTAGTTATACTAGACGAGGAAGCAAACCAAGCATTTAGCGCAGGATTAGTAAGAGACTTTACAATAACAACTAATAGTAACTCACAAGTAGAATCATATGGTTTTGGTTTTGGAATGCATACAAAGCTATTTAGTGATTTTGATTTTGGTCTAAACTATAACTTTATAGACTTTAAATATGAAGATAAAGATTATGGTTTATTTGAACCTAATTTTAATACACCAAAACATACAGTAAAGGCACAGTTTGGTAACGAAAACCTTTTTAATAATTTTGGTTTTGGAGTAAATGCAAGATGGCAAGATGAGTATAGATGGGTGTCGACGTTTGTTAAAGGAAATGTTGCTGAAAGAACAGTAATAGATGCACAATTAAACTATAGAATTCCGTCAATTAAATCTAGAATTAAAGTTGGAGGAACAAATTTATTTGGAAAAGAATATTACGTAGCTCCTGGATCAGGAAAAATAGGTCAGTTATATTATATCTCTTGGACAATCAATAACTAAGAAATTATAGATTATAAAAAAACAAGCTGATTACATAATCAGCTTGTTTTTTTATGTTAAAAATTTAATTTTAACAAGAAGTTTGGGGTTGAACCTAACGAATAACGAGAATACCTATTAGCACTATTATTTTCTACTCTATAATAATTATTAATACTATTTTTAGTATTGAATAAGTTCCATACTGAAACACCAATATTTACACTCATATCATCAGTTAGTTGTTTTTTGTACAGGGCAGAAGCATCTGCTCTTAAATAATTATTAAGTCTACTATTATTAGCACTTTCATAATTAATTTCATTATCAATAATTTCATTACCCGAAACAGGTTGAGAAGTTGGTTTTCCAGAAGTATAATTTAGTCCAAGCGAAATATTGAATAATTTGCTAGAATAAGTACTACCGACCGTAATAGCATGAGTAATATCAAAATTACTAGGAAATTGATATTCAACTAAATAGTCAAAAAAATATGTGTTTTGAATAAATGAATAACTTAACCAAGTATTTAGGTTTTTGAAGTTCTTTCTCAATAAAAAATCAATACCAAAAGCATCATAACTTCCTTTGTTTTTACTAAACTCATATTTGGTGGTAAAACTTTGACTTTGTGTGGTAATACCATCAATAGTTTTGTAGTATCCTGTAGCATCTATAAGCCATTGCTTCTTTTTATAAGTGAATCCTATTGAAGCCTGTTTACTTTTTAATACAGGAATGCTATCGTTGTCAGATAACTGCCATCTACGTTTTTCAATTCCTAAAAAATCATTCTGAAAATTGATAACTTGAGAGACATTTTGGTGCTTAAACTCCCCAAGAACTTCTATAGAAAGAACGTCATTAACTTTTTTATGAATACTTAATCGAGGTTCTACAAGGATTTTGTTAAACTTCTCAATATAATTAATCCGTAACCCTGGTTTTATAGTAATGTTACTATTAGAGTTTTGATATTGAGTTTGTCCAAAAACGGCATGCTCTCTAATAACATTAGAGTACAATCTTACAAACCTAGGATTATCAACATCGTTTCGATTGGTTATTTGTGTTTCAACAAAATGATAACCACCATTGTATTTCCAGCTATTTTTAGTGTAGTTACCTTTCAGTTTTACACCTGTTTCAGAAACGATGTTTTCTTGTAAAAAACGTTGATTATCTAGAATGTTTGCGTTAATAGCTTGTAAATTATAATCTGTCTCGTAAACCTGTAAGGTTGTGCTAAATTTTGGATTCCATTTTCGATGATAATTAATACCGCCAGCAATGCTTTGTTGCGACAAACTACTTTGTTTGGTCTCTGTTGAGTTATTTACAACTGCAGTTTCATCAAATGTTAAGTTGTTATCAATTAAAATAAAGTTTACTCGAATAGCATCTTTGTTGGTAGGAGTATATAACCATCGTAACGAGGTGTCGTAAAAATTAAACTCTTGATTAGAATTCGTAACGTTTTTATCGTTGTTTTCTATTTCGGTACTTTGGGTAACGCGCTTAAAGTAATTGTGATAAGTTGGAGTTTTAATCCAATCGTCAATAGATCTACGAGCGGCCACTTGAAGTGAAGACTTTTTTCCTAAAGGAGTATCAGCAAAAATGTTAGCATTGATAAAGTTCAGACTCAAACTTCCTGTGAAATCTGTTTGTAAAGTAGCTGCTGTTTTCATGTGAATAGTTCCCGAAACTCCATTAGAGTAAGAAGCATCAGTACCGTTGTTAATTACATATGCAGTTTGAGTGATTTTTGGATTGAAGCTAGAGATTAACCCGAAAAAATGTCCAGTTTGATACATTTTTATACCGTCCCATAAAATAAGGTTTTGATCGTGTGAGCCTCCTCTAATAGTGATGTTTGAAACTGTTTCATCTACACTTTGAATACCTGGTAAAGCTTGCACAGTTTGCAACACATCAGATTCAATTAATCCTGGAAGTAGGGTAAATTTTGAAAAATCGATAATAGTGTTACCATTAATAGTTTTATCAATACCTTTTACCAAATATCCATTGACAGTAATGTTAGAAATTAACTCTTGATGTTCACTTAAAAAAAGGTTTTTACAGTCTGTAGAAGACAACTCACTTGCTAATTTATCAATTGTATGATAACCTATAAACCGAATGTTTACTTTTTCAGAATTACTTCTAGTTTTAAGTTCAAAAAAGCCATGGTTGTCAGTAACGGTATAGTTATTATCTGTCTTAATAGTTGCTCCAACCAAAGGAGTTTTTGTTGTAGAATCTTTTAAGTATCCACAAATTATTACAGGAGATGAAATTCCAACTATTTGTGAATCTAAACGAGTAAATATAAAACTTGTTTGTGCTTCTAGTTTTTTAAGTTTATTACTTAAGCTAAGCTTATTAGAAATAGGAAATACATAGATGTTCTTAATTAAACTACTACTGTAGTTAAATTGGATGCTGTGTGTATTTGCAATTTGTTCTAATACCGTTTTAAGAGGCGCTTTTTTAGGTCCAGTTTGTGCTTGTATGCCAAAACAAAAAGACCAGATGAGTATTAAAAAAAAGAAGGATTTATTGTTGTTCATCCCAAATAATTACACGTTGCTTATTCTTAATTTCGTACGATAAATTAAATGGAAGAGTGATTGATTTTAAGGCTTTTTCAAGGTTATTGTTTGTAAAAGCACCTGTAAATTTTAGATCACTATTTTGTATGCTAAGTTGTGCCTTAATGCTGTATTGTTGCTCAAGTTCAGCAACAACTTGAGAAAGCAAGACATTTTCAAAAACACTCATGTTTTTCAACCATTTTGGTTGTGATAAAATTGTACTGGTCTTTTGTTCTATTCCTTTAATAATACTCAACTCTTTTCCAACAGGTAGTTTTGTAATTTTATTTTTATAGTTTACTTGTACCAATCCTTCATAACATGAAACTTTAAAAATACTGTCTCTGTCTAGTACATTAAACTCAGTACCTAAAACACTTATAATTCCGTTTTTAGTTATAACATCAAAACGCATTCCTTTTTCAACATCAAAAAAAGCTTCGCCTTTTAATTGCAAACTTCGTTGCTTTTTCCAGGTATTACTATTGTATTCAAGGTGAGAAAATTCATTTAGTTCTACTATCGAATTATCGGGAAGTGTAATGGTTTTACTCTCGGCATATTGAGTATTAAAAACATTTACTTGTTTAGTATTGAAAAAATAAAATATACCTAAACCAATAATAAATACTGCGGCAATTTTAGAAACGACTAATAGCCAATTTGTTTGGGGTGCTTTTTTAGAGGATAAACGATTGTTTAAGCTTTCAAAAGAAGGTATAGAAATATGCTTGTCAGCTTTAAATCGCTGACCTTCTTGAATAATTTCTTCAAGAAAACTAGCATCTTCTAAAGTATTAAAAGCTGCTTGTTCTTCGTTGGTTAATTCGTTACGTAACCATTTTTGTATTAAATCATCCTTCTTCATGAGTGATTGCCTATATTAATAAAACACTTTACTTAGTGAAAATCCCGATTTTTTATTTAAAATCTTCCAGTTGATCTTTTAATTTTTTAAATGCCGAATAAATTCTGTGTTCAGCAACCTTTTTTGTAACTCCTAATATTTCTCCTATCTCCTTGTGAGTTTTACCATCTATTTTATTCAACATAAAGGCAACACGTTCTTCTTCTTTTAAGTTTGATAATGCTTTTTCATACCGCTGTAAAAACTCTTTTTTTCGAAGTATAAATTCAGGTGACTCATTTGTGTAATCTTTAGGCTTTATTTCTTGATGTTTAAAAACTACTTTTTGATGCTTCACAGCATTTAACATTAAATTGTTAGCAACGGTATAAAGAAAAGATTTAACTTTTTCAGGAACTATTTTCGCACAATTTTCCCATAATTTAATAAAAGTATCCTGAACTTTATCAGTAGGATTTAAAGTGTCTCCATATTTATAGTATAAAAAATTACCTAACTCTTGAGCATATTTTTCATACAATAAAGAAAAATTCTTCTCATTACAAACGTTATCATGTAGAGGTTTTGACAAACTAAAATAGGGTTTTAAGAGTGAGAAAGGTATAAAAAAATATTTTTCTCGGGATATTAAAGAAGTTAGTTGTTTTATAATAAAAGCCGAAAGAAATCAAACTAAAACAAATAAATAACCCCAAGATTATGAAATTTTTAAAAACAACCTTAGTATTATTTAGTGTTCTACTAGTACTTTCTTCATGTAGAACCGAAGAAATTCAAATTATTAACCCTCCAATTGAAAATGAGCTTGTAGCAAACTCTACAGTAGCTAATTTGATGAAATATACTGTTACAAAAGACGGTTCTGATGATAATATTATTGATAGAGCTAGTTGTCTTAGTGTTAAATTACCAGTAACTGTTACTGTAAATTCTAAAGAAATAACGGTAAATGATAAAGATGGCTATGAAGAAATAGAAGATGTTTTTGATCTTTTTGATGATGATGTAGATTTTATAGTTATTTCGTACCCTATTGAAGTAATACTAAGTGATTATACAGTAAAAACAGTTAATTCTGATGAAGAGTTAGAAGTTTTAGCACAAAATTGTAAAGGAGAAAATGAAGATGATGATGATATTGAATGTTTAGATTTTTACTACCCGCTTACAGCTTCTGTATTCAATTCAAATCAAGAGTTAATACTTACCCTTACCATAGAGAATGATGAAGAGATGTATGAATTAATAGGGAACTTAAAAGATTATGCAGCAGTGACTATAGATTTTCCTTTTAAGGTGATTTTAAATGGAGACACATATGTGTATATTAACAATATGCAAGAATTAGAAGAGGCTATAGCAGCAGCAAAAAATAGTTGTGATGAAGATGATGACAATGATTACAATGATGATGATTGTGATGGATGTAGTATCGAAGGAGTTAAAGAGATATTTGCAAACTGTAATGAATGGATTGTAGATAAACTATACCTAGACCAAACGTATCTTACTGATGAATACAAAGATTTCGTGTTTAATTTTAAAGAAGGGGGAATAATCTTAGTAAATAAAAATGGAACTGTATATGAAGGCAGTTGGGAAGTTTCAGGAGAAGCTAACAACATGAAAATAGTTGTTAACGTTCCAGATTTTCCAGATTTTAATGCTATTTGGTATCTACATGAAGTTAAAGGAGGTTCAGGGGAAGTAAGTGTATATTTATTACTTGAAGGAAATCATCTTCGTTTTAAAAGTCAATGTTCTGTTGTAAAAGATGAATTGAGTGCTATTTTATTAGCCGAAGGTAGTGTTTGGGCAGTTGAGAACTTTAAAAATAACGGAGTTGATGAAACAGAAACTTTTACCAATTATCAGATTTATTTTTATTTAGATAATGTTGTTAAGGCGAAAAAAGATGGAGTTGTTATGGTAGGATCTTGGGAAGTATCGAGTGATGCTAGCATATTAGCTTTAAATTTTTCTGAGGTTCCTGTAAATGAATTTAATAAAGAGTGGGCAGTTGTCTCAACCTCTGAAATGCAAGTAGTTTTAGAAGCAAATGATAGAAGGTTAGTTATAAAACGCATTAATTAAAAGAATAAAATTAATTATCCTTTAGTGTCTATTTATCAATTTTTGATTGCAAAAGCCAGCTGTTTAAAGCTGGCTTTTGTTTTAAAAACTCATACTTAACTGAATACGTTTTCTTGAAGTATCCACTTCTAACACTTTTACCTGAACATGTTGGTGTAAACTTACATGTTCATTTACATCTTTAACAAACGTATCAGATAGATTGGATACATGAACTAAACCACTTTCTTTAATTCCAATATCCACAAAGCAACCAAAGTTGGTGATATTGTTTACAATTCCAGGTAGTACCATGCCTGTTCGTACATCATCTATTGTTTTAATATGCTCGTTAAAACTAAAAGCTTTGGCTTTTTCGCGAGGATCTAATCCTGGTTTTTCCAGCTCTTTTATAATATCTTGTAAAGTTGGTAATCCGTAAGATTCGGTTACATATTGCTGTAGTTTAATTTGTTTTAAAACAGAAGAGTTACCAATTAAATCATCTACCTTTTTACCAGCATCTTTGGCTATTTGTTTTACTAAAGTATAACGTTCTGGATGTACTGCAGAATCATCTAGTGGATTATCACTGTTTTTAATTCGTAGGAACCCAGCAGATTGCTCAAAGGCTTTTCCTCCTAAACGAGGAACTTTTTTAATGGCGGTTCTATTGGCAAAAGCTCCGTTTACGTTTCTGTAATTTACAATGTTTTCAGCCAATTTAGGTCCAATACCGGAAACATAACTTAACAAAGAAGCACTGGCGGTATTAATATTAACACCTACTTTGTTAACACAGTGTTCTACTACAGTATCTAGTGATTTTTTTAATTGTGTCTGGTCAACATCGTGCTGGTATTGTCCTACTCCGATTGATTTTGCTTCAATCTTCACCAATTCAGCTAAAGGATCAGCTAATCGACGTCCGATGGAAATAGCCCCACGAACAGTTACATCATAATTAGGAAACTCGTCTCGTGCAATTTTGGAAGCTGAATAAATAGAAGCACCAGCTTCACTCACGACAAATATTTCCACAGTATTTTTAAAGTACACACGTTTTACTAATTGCTCTGTTTCTCTCGAAGCAGTTCCATTACCAATAGCAATGGCTTCAATTTTATAGGCATCGGCCAAAGAGCTAAGTTTATTCATCGCCTCTTTCGACTGATGTTGAGGTGCATGCGGAAAAATAGTCTCGTTATGTAATAAATCTCCTTGAGCACTTAAACAAACTACTTTACAACCTGTTCTAAATCCTGGGTCGATAGCTAAAATTCGTTTTTCACCCAGTGGAGAACCTAATAGTAACTGTTGTAGGTTTTTAGCAAATACTTTGATGGCACTTTCATCTGCTTTTTCTTTGGCAAGAGTTAAAGCTTCATTTGACAAGGCAGGGAATAACAAACGTTTGTATGCATCGACAATAGCTAGTTCAATTTGTTCTGCACATTCGTTATGTGAACGAATAATTCTGTCTTCTATTTTTTGAAGTGCTCTTTCGTCATCAATACTGATTTTTATACGGATAAAACCTTCTTTTTCTGCACGTAAAATAGCTAATAATCGATGCGAAGGAATTCGACTTAGGTTTTCTTCCCAATCAAAATAATCTTTAAATTTTTGAGCAGCTTCGTCTTCCTTTTTGGTTTTAACGACTTTGGTTGCAATGGTCGCAAAACGCTCTAATTGATAACGAATGTTATTTCTTACATCCATTCGTTCGTTAATCCATTCAGCAATAATATGGCGAGCACCTTCTAAAGCATCGTCTATTTGCTCTACTTCGTTCGAAAGGTATTTTGAAGCGGTAAATTCCAAATCATTTACTCGCTGACTCATAATCATCTTTGCTAATGGTTCTAATCCGTTTTTACGAGCTGTTTCTGCTTTGGTTTTACGTTTCTTTTTATAAGGAAGGTATAGGTCTTCTAACGTTGTTAAATCTTCTGCTTTTTCAACCTTGTTTTTTAGTTCATCTGTTAAAACTTCTTGCTCTTCTAAAGCTTTTAAAATGGTGGACTTACGCTTTTCTAAGGTTTCAAATTGTTCTTTGAATTGAACAATTTGACCAATTTCAACTTCATCTAAGTTTCCTGTTTTTTCTTTTCGGTAACGAGCAATAAAGGGAATGGTACAATCTTCATTTAACAGTTCAATAGTATTTTGAATTGATTTTTGAGAGATTTGGGTACGGGAGGTTATATAAGAAATGAGTTGCATAGTTTAATTAAAGGTGTAAAAAGAATATTTTTTGGTTAATGGTAAATAGAATCCAAGGATGGTAGAGTTGCTAGTTTTGAATATATCAATGGCTTGAGGAACTTCTGTATTTTGTGAACTAACCTCATAAATACCATCTTTTTCGATAATTAATTTAGGTTTTATAAAGTTTGTTATTCTATCATATATATTCTCTTGAATTCTTCCAGTTTTATGATTAAAATTCTCATCAAAAAGGCAATGAATGCGAACCGATTTTGTAGTTAAATAATTAGTAAAAGAATTAAAATCAGCTTGTGAAAAATTACTAGTATCCATTAAGTTGGGAGAAAAACCTGCTAACGCCATACTTAAAATAGTTGAAATAGTGTTGATACCTTTAACTGTTTGTTTTTCGCACCCTATTACTATTTCATAATCATCTTTATTGCTTGTAACACCAATTCCTACATTGCTTTGAGACATTTTTCTTAAAAATTGTTTAGTTTGTTCGAGGCTTCTATACTCTTTAAATGCCCCTCCCTCTTGAATAATGGGAGAATTTTTAAACTTTATGGAGTCACTAGATGTAGTTATAAACTCTTTTAAAAAGCTTTTATTTTCCAAATCGTAAATAGAGAAGTTTAAAACCTCTTTTGAAGTAGTAATTTGAAAAAACAAATTATTATGGATAAAAGAATTAGATCTTTTATTCATACTACTGACATTATAAAGAGGTTTTTTTATTTTTTGAAATGAATAAGTGCCGTATTCTAAGTTTAGTGTTAAGACTTGTGTATAAAATCTGTTTTTATCTAGGGTGATGATAACATTATTTTCGTTAATGTATAATTTATTTAATCGAGAAGAAAGCTCTATGGAAGTAGGAGGAACTTGACTTCTTTTAGTTGTTGTAGAAAAACTTTTGTGAACAAACTCATTTTTATATGGGCTATCATTAATTTTTGTAAGTTCATAAACAATGTTTTTAATTTCCGAATGATTAGGCTTCGTATAATCAGTTAAGAGTTGTTTTAAAGACGTTTCTTTTGTGTCTGTTATAAAAAACTTTTCATTTTTAAAATCAAAAACAGTTGAAGTTGTTTCCTTGTTTATCGAATAATTTCGTGAGACTATATTAGATGTTTTCTCATCTAGAAAAAGTAAGTGAGCTTTATCTCCTTTGTTAACACTTTGAAGAAAGCGAAGATTTTTTGTATCAAAACTATCCTCAATTAATAGAACTTTATTAGTGTCAAAAAGGAATTTAATTATAGCAAACTTTGTTCTCTTGCTGTTGGAAAGAATGAGAGTATAGTTATCCTTTTTATCATATATTTTTCCAATAAAAACATTGTATTTATGTTTTTTGATTTCAAAAGTAAGTTGTTTTTTAAGATTAAAATTTTCATTCAATAAGTAGGCATAAATAGCTTTATTTTCAAATAAAAAAGTCGAAGTATTGCTATTATACTTATTAAATATTGAAAATGATTTTTGAATTGATTTAGAAGAATTCTTAATTTCAAAATTAAGGCTACCAACTTGTTTTTGTGAATACGTATAAATCAAATTCATCATTATCAATCCAAAAACAATTTTTTTCATGTCAATTTTATTAAATAAACTCATAAATTTCTGAGGTTTCAAATATAGTAAAAGCAGTTTTTGTTTAACAATTAAGCTTTTTATTGTTTGTCTCTATGAGAGAATTACTAAACTATAAAAACAACAATAAATTTTTATTTGAGGGTGTACAATCTATATGTTTTTAGACTACCTTTCGTAGTTAGTCTAATTTTAAATTTATTAATGCAAACAACTGTAAATGAATTGCATAAGCAACAGTATGAACGATTGATTACTGGCTT
Organism: Tenacibaculum sp.; assembly: GCF_050290165.1. Classification (GTDB taxonomy): domain Bacteria; phylum Bacteroidota; class Bacteroidia; order Flavobacteriales; family Flavobacteriaceae; genus Polaribacter. The sequence goes on from NZ_JBNKHD010000012.1 coordinate 190,818, forward strand.
AATTTCCAACGAGTTTGGAGTTTGTGATGACTTTTTTTCTGCGGATATGGTAGCAGGACTTCGGAATAATTTGAAGCAACTTTATGAAGGAGGAATGATGTATAGAGCGGGTATTGGAAAAGACTCTGAATATACAAAAGACAAAGAGATAAGACGAGATGTTATTTGCTGGATTAACGAAAAAACTCAGGATGATTTAGAAAAGATGTTTATCCAGAAAATGAATGAATTTGCTGAGTATCTAAACAAAACATGCTACACAAGTATCAATGCTTTTGAATTTCATTATGCCTATTATGATGTGGGTAGTTTTTATAAACGTCATGTAGATCAGTTTAAGAGTGATAACGGAAGGTTGTTTTCGTTTGTAATGTACTTAAATGACGGTTGGAAGGTTGATGATGGAGGAGAGCTGGTATTGTACACCAAAGAAAAGACAGAAACCATTTTACCGATTGGAGGTAGAGTTGCTTTTTTTAAGAGTGATGTAACTGAGCATGAGGTAAAAGTAGCGTTGACAAGACCTCGCTTAAGTATCGTAGGTTGGTTAAAGAATGTGTAAAATAAGAAACCTCGCAATTTGCGAGGTTTCTTATTTTATGAATATATGTTTTAAGCTATAAACTCTCCATTGTTTACCTTTTCTGAAGGTTGCACAAAAGCTAATTTGCCATCAGGGGTATCAGTCATTAAAATCATTCCTTGGCTTTCTACTCCACGAATTTTTCTTGGTGCTAAGTTGCATAAAACGGTTACTTGTTGCCCTACGATATCTTCTGGTTTAAAGCTTTCAGCAATACCAGAAACGATTGTACGAACATCCATACCAACATCAACCTTTAGTTTTAATAACTTTTTAGCTTTCGCTACTTTTTCAGCTTCTAAAATAGTTCCGACACGCATATCCATTTTAGTGAAATCATCAAACTCAATAGTATCTTTTTGAGGCTCCACCACTTTGTTAGCAGCTTCATTCGCTTTTTTAGTTGCTTCTAATTTATCTAACTGTACTTGAATAGTGGCGTCTTCAATTTTAGCAAACAATAATTCAGCTTTATTTATTTTATGATTTTCAGTTAATAAAACGTCTTTTTCAGCTACATCATTCCAAGTAAGCGTATTATCAATGTTTAAAATTGATTTTAACTTTTCAGAAGTAAATGGTAAAAACGGTTCTGATACTACTGCTAAACCAGTTGCAATTTGTAAAGCAATATTCATAATCGTTTTTGTGCGCTCTTCATCTTCTTTAATTACTTTCCAAGGCTCTTCATCTGCTAAATATTTATTACCCAAACGCGCTAAATTCATCATTTCTTGAGAAGCCTCTCTAAAACGATAACGCTCGATAGATTTCGCAATCACATCTGGGAATTGTTTCAATTGTTCTAAAGCATTTTCATCCGCTTCTGATAATTCACCAGCAGCAGGTACTAATCCGTTATAGTATTTGTTGGTTAACACTACCACACGGTTGATAAAGTTACCGAAGATGGCAACTAACTCATTATTATTCTTTGCTTGAAAATCTTTCCAAGTAAAATCGTTGTCTTTGTTTTCAGGTGCATTAGCTGTTAAGGTATAACGTAACACATCTTGCTGATTTGGGAAATCTTCTAAATATTCGTGTAACCAAACAGCCCAGTTTTTAGAGGTAGATAATTTATTCCCTTCTAAATTTAAAAACTCGTTTGCTGGTACATTTTCAGGTAAAATAAAACCTCCGTGTGCTTTTAACATTGCAGGGAAAATAATACAGTGAAACACAATATTATCTTTACCAATAAAGTGTACTAGTTTGGTATCATCTTTTTTCCAATAGTCTTCCCAGTTTTTACCTTCACGAGCAGCCCATTCTTTGGTAGAAGAAATATACCCAATAGGCGCATCAAACCAAACATATAATACTTTTCCTTCCGCTCCTTCAACAGGAACAGGAATTCCCCAATCTAAATCGCGAGTTACGGCGCGAGGACGTAAACCGTCATCAATCCACGATTTTACTTGTCCTAATACGTTAGGTTTCCAATCGTTTTTATGTCCTTCTAAAATCCATTCACGTAAAAAAGCTTCGTGCTTATCTAATGGTAAAAACCAGTGTTTGGTTTCTTTTAAAGTAGGTACATTTCCAGTGATTGCTGATTTAGGGTTGATTAAATCAGTAGCATTATGGCTCGTTCCACATTTTTCACACTGATCACCATAACTTTCTTCATTTCCACATTTTGGACAGGTACCAATTACAAAACGATCTGCTAAAAACTGATTAGCTTCTTCATCATACAATTGTTGTGTAACCTCTTCAATAAATTCACCATCGTTGTATAATTTGGTAAAGAAATCTGAAGCTGTTTTATGATGGATTTCTGCTGAGGTACGCGAATAATTATCAAAAGAAATTCCGAAATCTTCAAACGATTTTTTAATGATTCCGTTGTATTTGTCAATAATAGCTTGTGGAGTAACACCTTCTTTTTTAGCACGCATAGGAATAGCAACCCCATGCTCATCTGAACCACAAATGTACGCCACATCTTTTCCTCTTTGGCGTAAATAACGTGCATAAATATCTCCAGGAACATATACTCCTGCCAAATGACCAATATGGATAGGTCCGTTTGTGTAAGGTAATGCCGCTGTAATTGTATATCTCTTAGGTGTATTCATGAATTTTGTGCTAAAAATTAAACTGCAAAAGTACAAAAAAGCAATTTTTAATACTGTTATAAATTGGGTACATTTACTAATTAGTACATTTAGTATCATAATATGAATACCATTATTGTTAGGAAAGCTGAAAAAGAAGAAATAGATTGGGTTAATACACAATACAAATCCATAGATTTTAAATCATCTAACTTTGAAAAAGAATATATAGTCGTAGCAGAAAAGGATGGAAAAAAATGTGGATTAGGGCGATTAGTAAAAATTGATGAACAACATGTCGAATTAGGAGGAATCTATGTTTTTGATGCCTATAGAGGATTAGGAGTTGCTGATGCGATTGTTCATTTTTTATGCAATCATAATCCGTTTCTAAATACTATAGTTTGGTGTTTACCTTTTGAAAATTTGAAAGATTTTTATGGTAAGTTTGGCTTTGATACACATACGTTAACACCACCAAAAGAAGTTGTTGAAAAACATGAATGGTGTAATACTAGTGGAATTTATTCAAAAAAGGTACTTTTACTATCTAAACCTTGTAACTCATGAGAAAAGAACTTTATTTTTTACTGCTAATTTTTATAAGTTCAATGGTTAACGCTCAAAACTCAAGCATGAAATTAATAACGCCGCCTTATCTAGAAAAAGGAGATACGATTGCTATTGTAGCTCCTGCTGGAATTTTAAAGAATAGAAAACATGTAATTGATAAAGCCAAAGAGTTAGCTGAAAGTTGGGGGTTGAAAGTGATATACGGAAAGAATATGTTCAACCAAAACGATCATTTTGCTGGTTCTGATGAAGAGCGCTGCCAAGATTTTCAAGAAGCATTAGATAATCCTACTATTAAAGCGATTTGGAGTGCGAGAGGAGGATATGGTTCTGTAAGAATTATAGATCAGTTAGATTTTACGAAGTTTAAACAGCACCCAAAGTGGGTAATAGGATATTCTGATATTACAGCATTCCACAATCATATTCATAATTTAGGAGTGGAAACTATACACGCTATGATGGGTACAAGTATGGAAGAGAAACCAGAGGAGATTGTTGAAACGATAGCTACTTTTAAAAAAGCGTTATTTGGTGAGAAGTTGGAATATCACATTCCTTCATCAAAAAAGAATAGAGTAGGAGACATATCAGGAGAATTAGTGGGAGGTAATATTGCTATTTTAGCTTCGATGTTAGGGTCGGATAGTCAAATTTCTACGGATGGAAAAATATTGTTTATTGAAGAAATAGGAGAGTATAAGTATTCGATAGATAGAATGCTACAAAGTTTGAAGCGTGCAGGATATTTTAATAAGGTGAAAGCAGTTCTGGTGGGAGATATGACAAAAATTAAGAGAAATACAACTCCTTGGGGAAGTTCGATAGAACAATTAATTTTGGAAGTTGTTCCCAAAGATATCCCTGTATTATTTAATTTCCCTGCAGGACATGAACCTGATAATAGAGCATTAATTATGGGAAGAAGGATTTCTTTAAGTATACATAAAGATAATTCTTCTACTATTGTGTTTGACTAATTTATTCTTTAGGCTTACGAGTATTTATACCAAATAAGGAATAAAGAGGACAAAAGTTTATTAAACTGGTAACCAAAAATACAATTGCTACCACTAACAGTATATTACCTATTATCCCAGTAATAATATCAAAATACGATAAGCAGGCAATAAATAAAGCAATTAAGGTTCTGATTGCCTTATCGCTATTTCCCATATTTTTTTTCATGGTAAAAGTTTTTTAATTTACTCAAATTTAAGATTTTAAATGGCAATACACAATGAACTTGGCAAAAAAGGAGAGGAATTAGCTATAGAGTATTTAACTAAACAAGGGTATTCTGTAGTTGAAAAAAATTATCGATTTTTAAAAGCTGAGGTTGATATTATAGCTATGAAAGGGAATGAATTAATAGCTATAGAAGTTAAAACTCGTTCGACAGCTTATTTTGGTAATCCACAAGATTTTGTGAACCCCAAGAAAATTAAACTTTTAGTTTCTGCAATTGATAATTATATTAATGAACATGATTTAGACGTAGAAACACGATTTGATATTATAGCTGTTCTAAAAGAAGGTGAAGCATATACAATAGAACATATTGAAGATGCATTTTTATATTTCTAAAAAATAAAAAGCTCAACAAAATTTGTTGAGCTTTTTTTAATTTATTTGGATTAAGACCTAGTTGTTTTCAAAATATTTTTGAACATCTTGAACGTGATCAGGCATCGCTATAATTCTTTTTTCTCTATCTAGTACAAAATAAGATGGTGTTCCTAGTAAATTATATTTCTTTACAGTTTCATTATCAAACTTGTATTCTGGGTGCGTTCCTACAGCATTGTGCCATTCTGGTAAGTCTTTAACAAACTCAGTCCACTCAATTTCGTCATTTTCAATACCAAATGAAACTACAGAAACCTCCTTGTGAGTTTTCATGTATTTATAAAGCTCAGGAATTTCTTTTACACAGTGAGGACAACCTGTACTCCAAAATACTAATAAGTAAGTATTTCCGTCATCTAAAGTAGATAGTTTTTGATCTTCATCATTTTCTTTCCATGAAAAATCAGGAGCAATTCTACCTACTGTTGCAAGTAAAATATCTAGCTTTTCTTTTTTGAAGTCAGCATCTTGATCTTCTGAAGGAAGGTCGTCGTAGTATTCAGAAAACATCCAGTCTACGGCAGGTCCGTTACGTTTATCAGTAAGTGTACTAATTAAGTAATAAATTACTGCTTTTTCTAATTTATCAGAAGATATTTTTTTCATTACATCAGTAATCGACTTTTTCATCAATTTCTGTTGCATTTCTTTATCTTCAGTATAGTTTAAATAGAAAACGTAGTCATTAATTTTATCAATTAAAAAAGAAGAATTAAATAAAGCTTCATTTTTGAAATCGATATATTTAAAAAAGTTATCAGATGTAGCAGCTAAATAATCTTTGATATTATCGTGAATATTATATGAGTTATAACGACGAGAAGCTTTAATGAAGTGATTTACTAGCATTCCTTCAGATTTGGTCTCGTAAGTATCTTGTACATCTTCAAGTTCTTTAACCTCATTTTTGTATGCTTTTTTAGCATCTCTTGATTCAGTTTCAATATATGCAGCCTGTGCCGAGTCTATTTTCTTTTGAATTTTATTATAAGCTTGTTTGTACTCGCTATATAATTTATTTTCTCTAGAACTTGTAAAAAGTAGGGATTGTTCTGGGAATTTAGGGTTGAAAACAAATTCAACATTTTCTTTGTTAAAGAAGAAATCAACAAATCCTGCACCAGTGTTTCTATAGGTTGCTCTGTAAGCTCCAGCTTCTGCTGTGTTTGGCAACTCAAAGCTAAATTTACCTAGTATTTGTTTTTCGCCACCAATAATTACTGTGTCATGCTTAATGGTTGTATCTTTTATATACTTTTGTTTGGCACCTTCGATTTTATAAAGAATTACCCAGTCACTTTTTTCTGGGGGAGTCATTGTACCTTTAATAGTATATTGAGCACTAACGATCGATGTAGTAAATATTAATAGAGCCAGTAATTTTTTCATCATGATATTTTAAAGGGTTATTAATAAGGTTTTAAAACTAGTCATTTACAAACTTCTTTCCAAGAAGTATACCACTTTTATTTTTTTCTAAAATTAAAACCTCTTTTCTAGTTGTTTGATATTTGTTTGTTATGAAATGTTGTGGTTTTCTAATACTTTAATTCAGGATTCAAATAAACAAAATTTTTAAAAAAAGTTTATCTCTTCAAAATAATTAATAATAGCTTCTTTCATTAATACGGTTTGTTCACCGGGTTTTAAACTTGGTAACTCTGTTATTGTTTTATAATGCGGCCAACCGTCATCATCAAAAAAGTCAAACTCATAATAACCATAAGGTTCCAATAGTTTACATATGGCGATATGCATTAAATTAACTTTTTCGTCTTTTTTGAATTTTCTATGTCCTTGCCCTAATTCTTGAACACCAATTAAATAAATAATTCCATCGATAGTTAATTCATCACCATCAGCAAACTGTTGTGATAACTGAGTTATCACAAGTTCCCATTTTTCTTTTAAGTTGGTTTTTTTGGTCATTTGTACTTTTTGAAAGAGCAAAGATATGAATGAGTTGTGTATATTTACGCGGAAGAATTAAATAACTATGAATACTTTCGATATTATTATTGCAGCCCTGTTATTGTTTGGTTTTGTACGTGGATTAATGAAAGGGTTGTTTGTTGAAGTAGCCTCTTTGGTAGCTTTGATAGCTGGAGTTTATGGAGCAATACATTTTTCTTATTTTATTGGAGATTGGTTGAAGGATAGTGTAAACTGGGAAGAAAAATATATTTCTCTAGCGGCTTTTGCAGGGACTTTTGTAGTAATAATTGTAGTGATTGCTTTACTTGGTAAAATCTTAACTAAGATAGCTGATTTTGCTTCTTTGGGAATTTTAAATAAGATTTTAGGAGGTGTTTTTGGAGCCTTAAAAATTGGCTTAATTTTAAGCGTGATTTTTATTTTCTTCGGAAAAATGAATGATACGATTCCGTTTGTGAAACAAGAAAGTTTAGATGAATCTATTTTATATAAACCCGTAAAAAAGATAGCGCCTACTATTTTTCCATCTATTATTAAAGATGTGGAAGAGGAAGATAATAAGCAAGAATCAGAAACTACTGCATAAAAAACAAAAACGGGTGAAGAAATTCACCCGTTTTTGTTTTTTTAGATAAGGATTTAATCTAAATGGTATATTTCCATAATATCTTCTAAGATATGTTCAAAATCTATATTCAAATCGACAAGATTACCTGTTTTAATATCAAATACCCAACCGTATACTTTTAATCCTCGATCTCTATAAGCTTTTTGTACAGCTGCAGTTTTAATTAAATTAACACATTGCTCTTGCACATTTAAATCAACTAATCGATCATAACGAGTTTCTTCGTCTTCAATTTTATTTAACTCTTCTTTGTGTAAACGGTATACGTCTCTTATGTAACGTAGCCAGGGATTTAACAAACCTAAATCTGCAGACTGCATAGCAGCTTTAACACCACCACAAGAATAATGTCCGCATACCACAATATGATTAACTTTTAAATGCTCAACAGCATATTCAATTACTGAAGCAGAGTTTAAATCGATAGCAGGAACCATATTCGCTATGTTTCTATGAACAAAAACTTCACCAGGTTTTAATCCCATCAAGTTTTCTACTGAGACTCTACTATCTGAACACCCGATGTACAAAAACTTTGGACTTTGACCTTCATTTAATTTTTTAAAGTAATCGGTATCCATGGATAACTTTTTCTGTACCCATTTTTTATTGTTTTCAAATATTTTTGATAAATCCATAATATAGAGTGTGTTTATTTGGTTGAGTCTTTTACATTTTGTTTAATCCAATCTAAACAATTAAGAAAAGAATCAAAAATATGTTCTTTAGAAATTAAGTCAGGTATTATGTCAATACGTTCCATCATATAACGCGGTTGTTTTAGCACATCTACTAATAAAACAGTAATTCCATTTTTTTCTAAATCAACTAATATATCCTCTAAAGTATATAAGCCAGATTGATCTATGTATTGCATTCTATCCATGCGAATAATTACATGTGAAGCAGTAGTTGGAATTTGTTTTGCTAATGCTTGAAAATCACTTGTTGAGCCAAAAAATAAAGGACCTTTAACATGTTTTATAAATACTTTTTCAGAAAATTCTTTTGGAAATTTTTTTTCATCAGCCCAAGCTTCCTCTTTCAGAGATTTAAGGTTAGAGCGTTCTGCTGTTAAATCACCGATTTTTTTCATAAACATTAGAGAAGCAATTACTAAACCTATACCGACAGCGTAAACTAAATTCCAAAAAGTTGATAAAACTAGTACAACTAACATAATAATGACTTCTGAGCTTATTTTTAATGGACCTATTTTAGTATCTTTTGGTAGGTTAGGAATAGCTTTTAAGCCTTTGTAATCCATCACGCCTATCCCTACAGTAATTAGGATACCAGCCAATACAGCAGCGGGAATTTTTGATGCAATAGGTCCTAAGCCTAATAAAATAATTAAAAGTACGATCCCTGCAATCATTCCAGATAATTTAGTTTTACCACCAGAGTTAATGTTTACTACTGTACGTATAGTAGCTCCAGCGCCAGGGATACCACCAAAAATAGCTGCAATACTATTTCCTATACCTTGACCAACTAATTCTTTATTAGGTTTGTGTTTAGTCTTAGTCATATTATCAGCCACAACAGAAGTTAATAAAGAGTCAATTGCTCCTAGTAATGCTAAAGTTAATGCTGTAAATATGTAAGGAGTAATATTGGGTAAGCTAAATTGTGAAAAAATCTTCAAATTAGGAATAGGAAAACCTCCTGGGATTTCTTCTATAGGGCGATAGTTTAGTCCAAAAGCTAAAGCAATACCGGACATGACAACCAAGGCGACTAGTGTACTTGGTATAGTTGTAGTAATTCGTTTGAATCCATAAATAATTAAGATAGTACCCAGAGCTAAAATTAACTCTAACCAATTTATATTCTTTAATGCTCGTGGTAATACTTTAAAAGTGCCTAAAACGCCTGAAGCTTCTTTTCCTGCAATAATTTTACTCTCTTTTAAAATATCTGCTTGTGAGGTAGCTTCAGCTCTTTTTACAGTTTCTTTAAAATCTTCAAGAACTAATATACCTTCTCCAGATTCTTCTTTTAAAATATTTTCTAATATTAATTCTTCTGCTTGAGGTTTAAATTGTTCGACAAACTGAGTGTCTTCTTTGGCGTAATAACCTACAGCGGGAAGAATTTGAGTAACCAAAATAATTACTCCAATGGCAGTCATAAAACCTGATACTACAGGATAAGGAATGTACCGGATATATTTACCTAAACCCAATATCCCTAATCCTACTTGAATTAAACCAGCTAGTAAAAAGACAGTTAGAATTGCTGGTAGCGCTTTGTTAATATCTCCATCTTTTGTAGCTAAAATCCCTGCTATTACCACCATGCTTACAGCTGTCATAGGTGCTGTTGGTCCGGATATTTGGGTGTTAGTACCACCAAATAAAGCAGCAAAAAAGGCAATGAAAATAGCACCATATAATCCTGCACTAGGTCCCAAACCAGAGGATACTCCAAACGCTAATGCTAAAGGTAAGGCAACAATACCAGCAGTAATACCTCCAAACAAATCACCTTTAAAGTTTGAGAATAGGTTTTTCATAAGTCAATTAATGTAAAGAAATACTAAGATAGTTATTATAGTGTAAAAAAAAAGAGAATCAAGGCTTACCTTAGATTCTCTTTAAAAATTAAAAACAACAATTCTGTTTATTCAAAGAAAGTAACAGCACCATCTGTGATATCATACATAGCACCAACAATCATAATTTCTTCATTTTTATGCATTTCGGCTAATACTTCACTTTCCTGTAAAATTCTATCGATAGTAAGTTTTACATTTTTCTCTGCAACATTGTTTACAAACTCTAAATTAGAAGAATTTCTTAGGCTTTCTTCTTTAGGTTCAGTAACAGCTTCTACTGCAGGTTTAATTTTACTTAACATGCTTGTTAAGTTTCCAAGTTCTGCATTATCACAAGCTCCTTTAACAGCTCCACAGCTTGTGTGTCCTAGAACTACAATTAACTTTGTACCAGCTAGTTTACAGGCAAATTCCATACTGCCTAAAATATCTACGTTTACAAAATTTCCAGCAATTCGAACACTAAATATATCTCCTAGCCCTTGATCAAAAACTAATTCAGCTGATACTCTAGAATCAATACAACTTAAAATAGTAGCAAAAGGAAATTGTCCGTCTCTAGTATCGTTTACTTGCTCTAATAAATTACGATTGGCTTTTAAATTATTTTGAAATCTTAAATTTCCTTCTTTTAAGTATTGCAATGACTTCTCTGGAGTCATGGTTGCTTGTGTTTCTTTAGTATGAGTCTTCATGATATTTTATAATAATCTTTAATTAAAATGTATTTTATATGTGCTTTAGTTTAAGCAGCTTTAGGTCTTAGTTTAAAAAATTGAATAAAGCTTGGAGGATTTTCTACAATACCTCGTTCTGAAATTAGTTTTATGTTAATGTTTTTTTCTTTGGCTTTGAAAGCAAAATCTTCTAGTATTTCAATAATATCATTATCCAAATATCGGGTTTTTGTAACATCTAATTCTAAATATGTGTCAGAAGGAAGTCTATCTAATTCTTTTAAAATAGCACCTTTGTTAAAGAAAGTAACTTCTTCAGCCAATGTCATTTTTATTTTGTGTAGACCGTTACTCTGATCTTCAATATGTAAAAAGTGAGAATTTTGGTAGCTTTTAATTAGAATAATTATAACTCCCACAGCTAGCCCTAATGAAATACCTGTTAGTAAATCAGTAAAAACAATACCTGCTACGGTTATAATGAAAGGAACGAATTGCTTTTTTCCTAAGCCATACATTTGTTTGAATAAACTAGGCTTTGCTAATTTATAACCTACCACTAGTAAAATTGAAGCTAGTATAGATAAAGGAATTTTATTTAACAATCGTGGGATTAAAATAACAGAGACTAATAAAAGTAAACCATGAAGAATAGCCGACATTTTGCTTTTTCCGCCTGATTGTACATTAGCAGAGCTTCTTACGATTACCTGAGTAATTGGTAAACCACCAATTAATCCAGATATAATATTACCAGTACCTTGTGCCAATAACTCCCTGTTAGTTGGTGTAACATTTTTATCAGGATCTATTTTATCCGTAGCTTCTACACAAAGTAAGGTCTCTAAACTAGCTACCAAAGCAATAGTAAAGGCAGTTATCCAAATTTCAGGATTTGTAATTGCACCAAAGTTAGGAAATGTAAATTGCTCCATAAAAGAAGCAGCGCTTTCAGGAATTGGCACACTTACCAAATGTGAAGCTTGTATTGATAGTATTTCATTTCCTTGGGTTACTATAAAAAAGATGATACCCACTACAACTGCTACTAAAGGCCCTTGAATTAAATGAAATATTTTTCCTTTTTTACTTAGAACTTTATCCCAAAGAATTAAAATGGCTAATCCAATAAAACCAATAAGCATTGAGCCTATAGTAATATGATCCATGACATGCAAAATAGCAGAAAAAGTATTTTCTCCTGACGTTTCAATAAAGCTATCCGCACCTTCTGGTTCAGCATCATATCCGAAAAAATGTGGAACTTGCTTTAAGATGATAATGATACCAATACCCGTTAACATTCCTTTGATTACAGAAGATGGGAAGTAATACCCAATAACCCCTGCTTTAAGAACTCCAAAAAGTATTTGAATAATACCTCCTAAAACAACCGCTACTAAGAAGTTTTCATAACCCCCAAGCGAGGTAATAGCAGTTAATACAATCGCCGCTAAACCAGCTGCAGGACCACTAACGCCAATTTTAGAACCACTTAAGGCTCCAACAACAATTCCTCCTACAATCCCTGCAATTACTCCAGAAAAAAGAGGTGCTCCACTTGCTAGTGCAATACCTAAACATAACGGTAATGCAACAAAAAACACGACAATACTTGCGGGTAGGTCGCTTTTGATATTTTTAAACATAATATGTGTTTTTCTATACTCCAAAAAAAGATTTAGAGTATTGATTAAAAAATGATTTTGATACTAAATAATTCGAGATTAAACAGTAAAAAACTCAGGAGGTGGAGTTAAAATCTTAGGATATTGAGAAATGTACTTCTTTGATTGAAAACGTACATTTTCCCTTTTTTGAATTTTATAATGTGTAAATGTAGTATTGTTGTTGCTTTCTTGAGGATGAATAGTCATTTCCATCCCTTTTAAGCTTTTGGTATTCTCTTCTTCCTCATTTAAACTAAGAAAAATAGTAAGATCTTGATCTTTATCTACAAACGTAACTACCGTAGGTGCTATAATAATACCTGCGAATAGGATAATAAAGAAGATGGCTATTTTAGATTTCAAATGAGTTTGTATAGATTATTGAGCGAAAATAGCTAATTTTTTACACTCCGAATGTTACAATTCCTTTAAATTTTCTGAAGGAACCCAACCTATTTTACCATCTGAAAGCTTTATTTTCTTCCAGTTATCTACCGAGTCCAGCACGTTTACCTTAGTTCCTTCGTGCAATGTGAAAACTTCACTAGAGCTAGAAGTAGGCTCATTATTTACTGAAATTTCTTCAGCAAAAATAATAGCTTCAATAGTGTTTTTAGATTGACTATACTGTGTGTAGCTTATCACAAGTGATACAGCTAATAATAAAAATGAAATTATACTTGAGGTAAAATACATTCTTTTTTTATTCGAAGCATCCGAAAAATAAAATAACAAGAACAAAATAGAAGTAATAAATGAAAGTACAATGGTAATTACACCCCAAGTATTGTAAGTGAATTTTTGTAAATAGTTTTCATTAAATTTTTGAAATATTGATTTTGGTAGCGCTTCAATTCTATCCAAGGTTAATCGTTTAGCAAGAATTAAGTTGTTCTCAGCATCTTCGTTTAATGGGTTTAATTGTAAAGCCTTTTCGTAATTATATATGGAAGGAGCAACTTTGTTTAGTTTGTAGTAGCAATTTCCTAGATTAAAATATAATTCTGACGAAATTGCATTTCCGTCTTCTATTTGTTCATACAATTTAATAGCTTCTTCATACTTACCTTCTTTGTATAAAGAGTTAGCATTAGAAAATAAATCGTTGGTATTTTGTGCTAACGTAATTGTTGACACAAATAAGAATAATAATATAGCTAGCGTTCTCATTATAATTGTCTGTCTAATTGCGTTATTACTTGTTTTGCTTTTTCATACTCCTCTTTCATTTGAACATTGGTTATCGGAGTATAGCGAGCGAAATCACAATCGTTAAGTACACTAATAAAATTATCAATAGTGCTTGAGTCAATATTTTTATCGTGTAATAAATCTGTGATTTTATCTCGGCTAATATCTGAGGTTTCTACTCCCAGTTTTGCCTTTAAATAATTGTGTAAAGCTCTTTCTAAAGCTTCATAAAAAGCTTCTTTGTTTCCTAACTGTTTTTGAGCTTCAAATAAATATTTTTTAGCAAGCTTGTCTGCTTTTCGTAATTTGTTACCTAGAATGTCACTATCGCGTTCTTCTTTCTTCTTATGGATAAATATTCCAACTGGAATCGCTAAGATTGGAAGTAATAAAAGAATATAAAACAATATAGATTTAAAGAAATCTTCTGTTTGCTTAGGTTGAAAATCAGTAGATGTTTGAATGTATCTAAAATCGCTACCAGTAACTTTTATATCTTGTTTTGAAATAGTATTTGTATTAGTAGGGATTTCTTTTCCTTCTAATACATCAACATATAAATCATCTGTTGTAATAGTTTGATATACTTTTTCTTCTGGGTTAAAGTAAGAAAAAGAAGTTTTAGGGATTTTATACTTTCCTTTAAATTGAGGAACAACAGTGTAGTTGTCGGTAACAGATCCCTTCAAACCATCAGAAGCAATACTTACATTCTCTTTTCTTTCTGGTTGGTATACTTCTAATTCTTTTGGAGTTTCAATCTTTGGAAGTTCAAATAGCTTTAAATTTCCTTTTCCTTTAACAGAAACACTTATTTCTGAAGATTCGTTAGCTTTTAACGTATTTTTACTCAGAGATACATCAAAAGAAAATTGACCTACAGCTCCTGTAAAGTCTTCAGGTTTGTTTTGTAGAGGTAAGGCTTTCGCATTGATTACTTTTTTAGCTGATGCAAATTCTTTTCTAACCTGACGAGTAATAACGTTTCCAAAAAAATCAGCTCTTCCAGTTGGTACAGCTACAATAACATCCATTTTCATAGGGTCAATTGTAAGCTTACCTGAGGTTGTAGGAATCAATAAGGCTTTGTGTAGTACAGCGTAACGATAACGTTCACCGTTGTACATACCCTCTTTTACAGGCATTCCATTACGCTTAATTTCTTGGTTCCAAAATCCGTTGTATTGAGGAGCTTCTGTAACAGCATTATCATAAATACCCACATTGTCACTAAAATATAAACGATACTCTATATAAATTCCTTCTCCAACATAAGGAGTTTCTTTGGAAACTTCAGCTACTAAATGAATATTTTGTTCAGCAATATAATTAGGGTCATTCGGGTTTTTTGGAATTTCTACGGCATCTAAAACAATTACTTTTATGGGGTTAGAAGTGAGTGTTTTTCCATCGATTTCAATACTTGCTGGAGGAATGTCAAATTCTCCTTTTCTTATAGGCTGCAATATGTATGTATACGATTGATTAAAAGAGACTTTACCATTAACCCACGATTGGCTTACAGACTGACTCGGTCCTCCAACAACTTTAAAGTTTGTAAAGTTGGGTTCTTTAAAATTATCGGCACCTTGTTTGTTAATTGAAAATTCAATGCGCAATCGTTGGTTTACACCCAATTTGTTTTTACTAACGGTAGCTGTTAATGCAGCATCTTGTGCATTAAGAGTAATTGTAATAAAACTAACTAATAACGTTATGTATACTTTCAACTTCATACTCATTTTTTCAAAAATGTCTAAAAATAATTAAGATTTTAACAACTGAAAAATTACCAGTCTTTTTCTTGTTTTACTTTTCTTCCTTTTGATTTTTGCGCATTCATTTTCTTTTGCGTCTTGTTTTCCTCATTATTTAAACTCTCTAACAACTGTTTCATTTGCTCAGGAGTCATTTTGCCTTGCTGAGGTTTAGGTTGTTGATTTTGTTTATCTTTTTGATCTTGATTAGGTTTTTGTTGATTTTTCTGATCGTCATTTTTCTGATCTTGCTTATCATCTTTTTTGTCCTTATCGTCGCCTTTTTGATCTTTATTCTTATCGTTCTGTTTGTCTTTGTCGTCTTTTTTCTGTTGATCTTGCTGATTTTTATCTTTTTGATCTTTGTTTTTATCCTTGTTGTTTTGCTGATCCTGCTGTTGTTTTTTGGCCTCTTTTTGAGCAACGGTTAAATTGTAACGGGTTTCATCATCATTAGGATTTCTACGTAAGGCATTTTTATAGGCGTCAACCGCTTGTTGATATTGTTTTTGTTCCATCATAGCATTACCAATGTTATGGTAAGCTTCTGCCTGAGCTATCTTGTCTTTTGAAGTTTTGGTAGTTACTTCGTATTGTTCAACAGCTTCTTTGTATTTTTTTTCTTGATATAAAGTATTTCCAAAGTTATAACTAGCTTTTTCATACTTACTGTCTTTACCTAGAGCTTTTCGGTATGCTATAGCGGCATCGCTGAACTTTTGTTTATTGTATAATTTATTTCCTTCTCGTAATAAAGCACGTGCTTCACGCTGTAATTTAAGCGTATCTTGTTGTGCGTTTACTACAGCAGTTAAGGTAAAAGCAAGGATTACTATTATATTTCGTAAAATTTTCATTCTATACAACATTACTACTTAATGGAATTTAAGATTCCTCATTAAATAAATCTACTTTCTTTAACCATTTGGTTTTCTTATCAAACAAAAACATATCGAGAATTAAAAACAACAACCCAATTGCAACAAACCATTGAAATTGGTCTTTATAATCTGAAAATTGTTTGGTCTCGAATTCGCTTTTTTGTGCGTTTCCAATAATTTTTTCTATGGCTTCTACTGGGTTCTCTGTTTTATTACCATCAAAATATTTTCCATTTGAGGCATCAGCAATTCCTTGTAAAACATCTGGTTTTCGTTTGGTAATTACTGTTTCTCCCATTCTATCTTTTTTATAACCAATAAGTGCGCCATTTAATTTTATAGGAATTGGACCTCCTTTTTCGGTTCCTACTCCTACGGTATATACTTTTACCCCTTCGTTGGCTATATTTTGTGCTACTTGTTTGGTTTCTTCTTGGTGATCTTCACCATCTGAAATGATAATTAAAAATCGATTGGTTTGTTCGTCATTATCGTAATAGGTGTTAGCTAGGGTTAAAGCTTCATTAATAGCAGTCCCTTGACTTGAAACCATATCTGGATCCGCATTTTGCAAAAACATTTTTGCGGCAGCATGATCGGTTGTGATTGGAAGTAGAGGATAGGCGTTACCAGCATAAATAATAATACCAACTCTGTCGCTTCCTAACTTATCGATAGTTTTTGAAATAATTTGTTTTGCTTTTTCTAGTCTGTTAGGGGCAATATCTTCTGCTAACATACTTCTTGATACATCTAAAGCAAAGACCACATCAACTCCTTCTCTTTTAACTGTTTTGAGCTTAGTTCCCATTTTAGGATTCACTAGAGAAAGAATCAAAAATGATAAACCTAAGATGAAAAAAACTAGTTTTAAAATAGATTTAAAAGTAGAAGTGTCGGGGGCTATTTTTACTAATAGTGTTGCATTGGCAAACTTTTTCTGCGTTCTTTTTTTCCACCATAAAACCAACAGAAATACAACAACTATTACTGGAATAATTGCAAAAAAATAAAAGTATATTGGTTCTTCTAGTTTGTACATCTTGCTTAAATAAAACTTTTAAATAGGGTGTTTTTTAAAGTAAATTCTATGAGTAAAAATATTCCTGCTATAAATACTAATAATCGATATTTCTCTGAGTAATTATAATATTTAAACTCTTCTATTTTGGTTTTTTCTAGTTTGTCAATTTCATCATAAATAGCTTTCAGCTTAGCATTGTTTGTTGCTCTAAAATACTGACCTTCGGTTTCGTTAGCAATATATTTTAATAAGTTTTCATCTATTTCAACAGGCTGGTTTTTGAAAGAAATTTTACCTGTTCTTGGATCTCTAGCCCATGGAAAAGGAGCCATTCCGTTTGTTCCAATTCCAATAGTATATACTTTTATTCCATTTCCTTTGGCTAACTCGGTAGCGGTTTTTGGATCTACAAAACCAGCATTGTTAACACCATCGGTCAATAAAATAATTACCTTGCTTTTAGCTTTACTTTCTTTTAAGCGATTCACTGCCGAACCTAAGCCCATTCCAATAGCTGTACCTCCTTCTAATTGTCCCCATTTAATTTCTGAAATGGTTCTTTTCACGATAGATTTATCGCTTGTAATTGGGGTTTGTGTAAAACTTTCACCTGCATAAACAACAATACCAATACGATCGTTTGGGCGTAGATTTACAAAATCGGTAGCTACTCTTTTTAAAGCTTCTAAACGGTTAGGTTGTAAATCTTTTGCCAACATACTAGCCGAAACATCAATAGCCATTACAATATCGATACCTCGGTTTGTTTTTGTTTTTTTGCTTACCGCTACATTTCTAGGACGAGCTAAAGCTACAATCAAACAACCTAATGCTAGTAATCGCAGTAAGTACAAAACAGGTTTTAGTTTAGGTAAAATAGAACCTTGTGTATTGAAACCTTGAGTGCTTGGTATTTTTAACTTAGCACTATCTTTTTTTCGAGAATAAAAACTCCAAAAAGCTAATAGTGGAATAAGTATTAGCAACCATAAAAACTCGGGACTATGAAATTCAAAATTATTCCACATTATCTTCTTCTACTTGTTTTTTAGGTTTTAAATTATCAATAATAAATTTAGCATCCTTTCTATCTTCCTCAATTTCGTAGGATAAAGGCTTTGATTTTGCAAATTTTACTAAATCTGATTCTTGTAACAATGCTTTTAACTTTTCAATAGTTTCCTTGGTTGTGTCTATTGATTTTATGTTGTTAAAATCTTTTAAAACATCAACTAATTCATCAGTAGTAATTTCTAAAGCAGGAATATGTAATTCTCTTTCTATGTAACCTCTGATGATATCCGTTAATTCACTATAATATTTTTTAATTTGGTTGTTTTGCCACAAGAGTTTTTTGTCCAACACTTCTAGTTTTTGAATAGCTTCTTCATAAGGGGCTAACAAAGGAACAGTAATTATTTCTTGTCGTTCTTTTTTCTTTTTGAAAACAAAGAAGTAGAGTAGTAGAGCAATAATAGCTAAAGCTATTACAGCCCACCAGATATATTGTTTGAAATCGTCAAATTGATACGGTTCTCCTTTAATTCCTTTAATAGGGAATTTTTTAACCTTGGTGGTATCGATAGGAACAGTAGCAACATTTACGAGCAAACTATCAGTTAAATAAACTTGATTTCTAATAAATATTTGTTGTTGAGGGATGTAAAACGCACCGCTATCAAAACCTGTTAAAATATATTTTTGAACAAGTTTGTTTTTAATTGTATCGGCTTTTAGCGAGTCTATAACTTCCAACCCTTTTAAGTTATCTAGCTTAGGAATGATGACATTTTCAGTGGCATCAACAGAAATTTTATATTGAAATTGTTCACCAATTCTAATGTTTGTAGTGTCAACTTCTGCTTTAACCTGAGGTTGTTGGGCAAAGCTAAAAGAAGCTAAAAACAAGCATATATAAAGTAGTTTGTATTTCATTATTGTTCTTATCCTTTTCGTTTAAAATAACCTAATAATTTTCGCACATAGCTTTCATCAACTCTTGTATTGATGGTTCCTGCTCCACTTTTTGTAAAAGCATTTTCAAAATAATCAACCAATCTTATAGCGTTAGCTTTATAGTGAGTTCTAACAGATTTTGAACCAGTATTAACCAGATGAGTCTTACCTGTTTCAGCATCTAACATAGAAACCATTCCTAAATTGGGGATTTCTTCATCGTGTTTATCATACACACGAATACCAGTTACATCGTGTTTGTTTCCAACAATTTTTAAGGTACGCTCATAGCCGTCATCCATAAAATCAGAAAGCATAAATACAATAGCCTTCTTCTTCATGATATTAGATAAAAATTTTAAAGCTTCACTGATATTGGTTTGTCTACTTTTTGGTTGGAATTCTATAAGCTCACGAATAATTCTTAACACGTGACTTTTCCCTTTTTTAGGAGGAATATATAGTTCAACTTGGTCTGAAAATAGAATTAGCCCTACCTTATCATTATTTTGAATGGCAGAAAAGGCTAACGTAGCAGCAATTTCGGTAATGGTGTCTTTTTTGAATTGATTTGAAGTACCAAAAAACTCAGAACCAGAAATATCAACAACCAACATCATGGTAAGTTCTCTTTCTTCCTCGAAAACTTTCACATAAGGTTCATTGTAACGCGCAGTAACATTCCAATCAATCGCTCTAATATCGTCTCCATATTGATATTGGCGTACTTCGGAGAAAGTCATACCTCTACCTTTAAAAGTAGAGTGATACTCACCTCCAAAAATATGATTAGACAGTCTACGTGTCTTTATTTCTATTTTTCGAACTTTTTTTAGTAATTCTTTTGTGTCCATTAATTTAACCAAGATTCAGGTAATGGAGGTAACTCCATATCTGTGTATTCAACGCTTTTTTCAAAAGCTAAAAAAGGCGCTTCTTGTATTGATAAATTTACATTGTTCTTTTTGCCAATTTCTTTTACAACTTCATGTATACATCTTTGTTGGCTCAAGACTAAGCTGTTCATAATTACATTTGATTCTGTTTGTAAATCAAAACAGTTTACATAGTAACTAGGTTTGTCATCTTTGTATATAACAGCTTCTGTTTTTTTTCTTTTTTTTAATTCTAAAATTTTTTTCGTTCCTTTTAATGTTTTGTACGTTGTTAATTTAAAAGTCATTGATAGCTAATTTAAGGGGATTAATATTGTAATAGTAGGTTTTGGTTAGCTATAAATGAGTATGTGTACTTTGCCTAGGGCACTTGTACCTCATTTATGATCGAATTAATAATGTCTAATGATGTGATGTTTTCAGCTTCAGCTTCATAAGTAATTCCAATTCTGTGGCGTAAAACATCGTTTACTACAGCTCTAACATCTTCAGGAATTACATAACCTCTTCGTTTAATAAATGCATAACATTTAGCGGCTCTTGCAAGAGCAATACTACCACGCGGAGAAGAACCAAAGCTAATTAATGGTTGTAATTTTTCTAAATTGTATTTTTCTGGATAACGAGTAGCAAAAATGATATCTAGAATATATTTTTCAATTTTTTCATCCATATAAACTTCATTGACTACTTCTCTAGCTTTAATAATTTGATCGATTGAAATTACAGGATTTATCTTTTGAAAACCACCATTTAAGTTTTGACGCATGATAAGTTGTTCGTCTAGTAATTTTGGATAGTCAATTACTGTTTTCAACATAAAACGATCTACTTGCGCTTCGGGAAGTGGGTATGTTCCTTCTTGTTCTACCGGGTTTTGAGTGGCCATTACTAAAAAAGGCTCATCAAGTTTAAAGGTTTCATCACCAATGGTGATTTGACGTTCTTGCATGGCTTCTAATAAAGCAGATTGTACTTTAGCAGGAGCACGGTTAATCTCATCAGCTAATACAAAGTTGGCAAAAATAGGTCCTTTTTTAATAGAAAAATCATTTTCTTTTACGTTGTATATCATCGTACCTACAACATCAGCTGGAAGTAAGTCTGGAGTGAACTGAATACGACTAAAGCTTCCGTCTACCGCTTTTGAAAGGGTGTTGATAGCAAGAGTTTTAGCTAGTCCAGGTACACCTTCGAGTAAGATATGTCCATTTCCTAAAAGTCCAATTAGCAATCGTTCAATCATGTGCTTTTGACCAACAATTACTTTGTTCATTTCTGTAGTTAATAAGTCTACAAAAGCACTTTCTCTTTCTATTTTTTCATTGATGGCTCTTACATCTATATCCATAGTAATTGAAATAAATTAGATTTTTATGAAACAAAGCTACAATATTAAGAAATTAAAGCTTGTTAAAGGATGGTTAAAGATAAAATCATGATTTCAGTTGTTTTTATGTTGTGTTTTTTGTGAGTTAGTTTATTGTTTTTATTGTTAAATGGATAAAATATTAGTATGTTTATAGAAAATTAACTTTTTTAACATTAAAAATTTAATTAAACTAAATACTGTGTTTATGAAAAAAAAGATGAAATTTCTTGTTTGTATTTTATTGGTGTCTTTTACATCAATAAATGGACAAACAGTTAAAGGTACGGTAACAGATGAAAGTGGTGTACCACTTCCTTTTGTAAATGTTCTAGAGAAGGATACAGCTAATGGAGTAAGTACAAATGAGCAAGGTCAATTTGAGCTAAAAGTGAAGAGAATACCAGTTACGTTGGTGTTTTCTTCAGTAGGATTTACTACACTAGAAAAAACAGTTTATAAGATTGCCGATTTTACGGTAGTTTTAAAAGAAGGTAATGTTTTGGATGAAGTGGTATTAACAGGTAACAGATCTAAGCCTAGAACAATATTAGATTCTCCTGTGCCAATTGACAATATTGATGTGGCTGAGCTACAAAATAGTGGAAAGCCTACTTTTGATAGAATGTTGGTATTTAAGGTACCTTCGTTTAATGCGCAGAATCAGGCTATTTCTGATGCTACAGCTCATTATGATCCAGCTGATCTACGTGGTTTAGGACCAAGTAGAACTCTAGTTTTAATAAATGGAAAACGTAAAAACCAAAGTGCTCAGGTGTATCTAAATCGTACACCAGGAAAAGGAGAGGTTGGAGTAGATTTAAAGAGTATACCTACAGCAGCGATTGAAAGAGTGGAGGTGTTACGTGATGGGGCGTCTGCACAATATGGTTCTGATGCAATTGCTGGAGTGTTAAACATTATTTTGAAAAAGAATGTAGAGTTTTCAACTTTTTCAACTAAAGCAGGAATTACTTCAGAAAAAGATGGGTTTAATTTTTCAGCTGATTTTAATACAGCGTTCGACTTTGGGGAAGGAGGTTTTATCAATTTAACACTTGGATATTACAACCAAGAAATAACTAATAGAGCTGGTTCTCCAGGGGTTTCAGATTTACCAGCAAATCCATTGCCTAATTGGGTTGAGTGGGCACAAGAGAATCCGCGTCTCGGAATGAAAGTAGGACAACCAGAAATGGAAAAGATGGATTTATTTGTAAATATAGAGCATCCGTTAGGTGAAAAATCTACGTTGTACTCTTTTCACGGGTTTACCAAAAGAGATGGTAAAAGTTTTGCTTATTATAGAGCCCCATATTGGAGACAAGATGATGTAGGGGATACAGGATTCCTTACCCGCCCCGAAGATTTTAAAGGATATCAACCAACTTTTGAAGCTGAGATTACCGATCATATCAATGCAGGTGGTGTCAAATTCTCTTTTACAGAAGGATGGAATGCTGATGCGAGTATTACTTATGGAGCTAATGATGTTTTTTATACGGTTAATAATTCTGTAAATAGAGATTATTTAGTGGATCATACTACTTATGATACTAATACAGGAGATGTGATTATTGGAGGGACTTCTCCAAGAACGTTTAAACCTGGAGGGTATAGATTAACGAATGTTATTGGTAATTTTGATGTGTCTGGGGTAATCTCTGAACAATTAAGTACTGCAGTAGGTATTGAATATAAAGAAGAAAGCTTTAGAGCTTTTGAAGGGGATCCATTATCTTATTATAAAGGTGGATCTGATTCATTTGCAGGAATTAAACCAGATGAAGCAGGTAAGTGGTCTAGGAATAACTTTGCTGGGTATGTACAATTGGATTACGATATAAACAAAGATTTTTTATTAGGTGCTGCTGCGAGATATGAAGATTTTTCTGATGCAGGTGATAATTTTTCTTGGAAAGTGAATGGAAGGTATAAATTAGGAGAAAGAGGAGCGATTAGAGCTTCGTATAGTACTGGTTTTAGAGCGCCAACATTACATCAGTCACATATTACTTTAAGTCAATATATTATTGTTTCAGGCTCGTCAGAACCATTATTGCAAGGTACTTTAGCAAATGATAATCCAGCAGTTCAGGCTTTAGGCGTTCCACAATTAACACACGAGATTTCAAAAAATTTATCAGCAGGAGTAACCTACAAGGTTAACAAAGATTTTTCAGCTTCATTAGATATTTATCAAATAAAAGTAGATGATCGAGTTTTATTCTCTTCTCAGATTGGTTCTGATAGTGATAATACTACTACAAATCCTGTGGAGCAAATTTTAGAGGATAACAATGTGGTTGCTGTTCAGTTTTTTATCAATGCAGGAGATACCAAAACTACTGGAGGTGATTTGGTGTTAAATTATAGAAATATAGAGTTAGGTAATGGTAAATTATCAGCTAGTTTAGCAGCAAACTATAACAAAACTACTATTGACGCAATTAATACACCTGATGTATTAGCAAACAATGGATATAATATTTTTGATAGGCAAGAACAAGGATTGATAACGAACTCAAGACCAAAATCCA